>JAPZUE010000016.1 GCA_027533385.1 Rhizobium sp.
TGCCGCGTATCCGAAGGCACCGCCGGCTGCCAGAACAGCCCCGCCGCCAACAAGGAAAATCATCTTGCGCCGTGTCAGGTTCATCACCATCTCCTTTGGTTCGACGTCGAACTATATGGTGCGACATCGAACCAAAGTCAAATGACGGTTGCTCTGGATGGTGCGTCTCGGTGGTAGCTGCTACCGCCTGCAAGGCTGTGGCAAGCGCTGAAGCTTGTTCGGTGAAGCAGCACCGAGGCCATCCGCTAAAGCTGGTCCAGACTCACGAATTAAAGAGAGCCCTGCATGCATCCTAATCCAGTGTTTCGTCACGTGGCACACGCTTCAAGTGTCGCCTTTGTCCGCAACCGCTCTTTCGGAATCCTCACGGTAGCTGGTCCGAATGAGCCATTGGCAAGCCACATTCCCTTCATCCTCTCTGCGGACGAGGGGCTCGTCGAGTTTCATCTCGTTCGCAACTCACCAATGGCACTTGCGATCGCTGACGGTGTGCCGGCGCGTCTCATAGTCGAGGGCCCCGAAGGATACGTATCACCCGACTGGTATGGGGCGGAAGATCAGGTGCCTACGTGGAACTATGTCGCAGTCCACCTTGTCGGTGAAGCGCGAGTGGTCAGCGAAGCCGGATTCCGTAACCTTCTCGATCGGCTGTCAGCCCATTTCGAGGCCCGTCTTGCACCCAAGAAGCCTTGGACATCGGATAAAATGAGTGAAGGCGTGATGTCGCGCATGATGCGCGGCATTGTGCCATGTCGGATGAACGTTAGCTCTCTCGAATCTACCTGGAAGCTCGGACAGAATAAGTCTGCAGAGGCGCGTGATGGAGCTGCCCTTGGTCTTGAGTCAAACGGGAACGCGACGCTCGCCGCTTTAATGCGAAACCCGCCCGTCTAGGCCCTGTTCACAAAGTGGATTTCCCAAATCAGCGGAAGCGTGATTCAACACTACCTTTTAGGAGGCGGTTCTGGCTCGCGGCGACCTCACGGATATGGAATGGCGGATCATCGAGGGGTTACTGCCTACCGAACGCGGTAGGAAGTCCCGGCCCTCGCACGACGATCGACGATACCTGAACGGGATGCTGCATGTTCTTCGGGTCGGATGCCCCTGGCGCGATATGCATGAGCGCTATGGCAAGTGGAGTTTGGTCTATGTGCGCTTCCGCCGTTGGGCAGAACAAGGCGTTTGGGACGCTTTGCTTCAAATCCTGGTCGAACTGGGCTGGCGGATGGCTAGCAGCACATGATCGATAGCACCACGGTTCGCGGTCACTCTCAGGCTGCGGGCGCTAAAGGGGGACTTATCAGGAGGCTTTTGGTCGATCACGCGGCGGCTTTACTACGAAAATCCACGCCCACGCAGACGGTCGAGGACGCCCTCTTGGCTTTGTCCTGACAGGCGGTGAGGCATCGGATTAGAACGTCGTTGCTGACTTGCTGGCGATACCAGTCAGCAAGGCGAGGCTATTCATTGCCGACAAAGGCTACGACGGTGACTTTCTGCGGGAGGAACTCCTGATCCACGGGATCAGGCCGGTCATTCCACCGAAGGCCAACCGAAAGAGCCCGCCCGCCTGCGATTTCCGGGCTTACAAAGACCCGAACCGCATCGAACGGATGTTCAACCGCCTCAAGCAGTTCCGTAGCGTTGCGACCCGATACGAGAAGACGCGAAAATCCTTGTCAGCATTCCTCGCCCTGGCTGCCGCAAATTATGGCTACCACACTTTGTCAATGGGACCTAGTATTCCTCGTCCAAAGAAAACAAGTCAGTCCTTCCACAATTGCGACTGGCGAAGCTCCCTCTGTGAACCCGACCATGTTGCCGAGAACGTCAGATCCGTATGGCATCCGCAAGGAGGTCACGAGCGATTGCTACGCGGGAGTGCCGAAGAGAAGATTTTGCCCAAACAAGGTGAAAGTCGTTTGTCGGAATCGCTATCGGCGCTTCAATCTCGACCAGACTGCCCAGCGAAAGCTCGGTCTGGATCAGATATGTTGGCATAACGGTCCAACCAATCCCCGCACATAGAGCAGAACGCAACACGCGCAGATCGGGAGCGGTCAACACGGGAAGCGCATATATCTCAAGTTCGTTTAATGAAAGCCATGTCCTCACCAGAGGGCGATCCAAATCATATGCAAGATGGGGTACAGAATCGAGTGCTTTTGCCAGCGGGGTGAGGGCAATCTGTTCGGCCACCGAAGGTGTTGCCACGGCACGGAGTTGTTCCTCTCCCAATTTAAGGTAAGCGAGACGGTTGTCCTCCGGCTTTGACGCCGTGATACCGAGGTGGACCTTGTCTTCCAATAGCATAGCGTAAAGCGCTTCGCGGCCCCCTATGTGAAGCCGGAGATCTAGGCCGGCTCTCACTAGAGGCCCCAGCCTTGGTGCAATTAGCGCTCCAAGTAAATCCGACGGCGCGGCGACGTGGACCGTACCCGAGACTCGCTGCGAACGTGCTCGCGCGGCCGCGAGTGCACTTTCCGCGGTGTCCAGGCTACCACCGATCGCAGCGGCAAGGTCATCTGCGATCGCCGTCGGCCTGACACCACGGGCGTGCCGCTCGAACAGCGGATAACCAAGTTGCGCCTCAAGGGACGCTATGTGTTGGGAAGCTGCTGGCTGCGTGATCGCGAGCGCTCTGGCTGCGCTGCTGAGACCGCGGCGGCGGTAAACTTCCATGAAGGTCCGGAGTTGGAGCAGAGACATGTGCCTAGCCATAAGGGATTTTATGTCTGATGGCAATTCACATTGGATTTTCTGATCGATGATCGCAGCTACATAGTAACCATCGAAACCCATAGTCCAGCCTGCGAAACGATCAAGCTGGCCTCGAACAAGAAGGAATGTCACCATGTATCGAATTTTGATGATTGCTACCTCGGCTGAGAGCGGCGGTGCAAAATTAGTCCACGGTAGCGGCGGGATTGTCCTGCTTCGGGCGGCGTAAAAGTCGGCCACCTATTTACCTTCTGCGACGATTGCAGGAGGGCTGGGGATCTACACCGTGGAATTATATCTGAAGG
>JAPZUE010000007.1 GCA_027533385.1 Rhizobium sp.
GGTTGGCTCTAAGCAACCCGACCCTACCGGAAAACACTGGTGACCACCGCTACGCCGCCCGCTCCCTACAGCACATTGGAGGGCGCGCTCGCGAGCGGCTTCGCTATCACCCAGCTACACCACTCGCCGGGACACGATCAAAGATCCGGCTTCGTCGAGTTTATCGAGAGCCTGGAGGATCGATGATGCAGCGTGATGGGGACTTACTGTCGGATGTCCCTTCGAGTATGGTTCGGACAGCGGCTTTCTGACGGTCCCAGGAGCCATCCTCGCAAGGCTCAATGCCGGGCCTTCCTGTTTCCGAGGCTATGGATTGAGTCGATCCAGCAGAAGGGACCTCAAACCGTCCGGATGAAATTCCCGCTCGACCTTGCACTAGAGCGGCTCCACACCTGTTTCAGGAGCCTACGATCACGGGGGTTCGCTCGCCGCTGACTGGCATCCTTACACCCCAAGGAAACCGCTTCTCCCTGTTCGCCTCATACTGATATACGATCAGGCTCGGCAGGTTCCGCTTGTCGTATCTGCGGCCGAGGTTGAAGACCACGCTGTTCTGCGCGGCCAAAAGCAGGTGGATGGTACTCACACCGTTCGCCTCTAGCTGCTTCGCAACGTCGAGGAACTGGGCCGCCAGTTCGTTCTGCATCGCCTGCGACCAATGAGAAGACGCTTGATCCGGCATCGTCATGCGGACGACCGGGTGGCTGAAGGTCGTCGCGATGTTTTCGGATCGCACCTGGTATGAGAACGAGACTGCAAGCACGACCTCCTTCGCACCGCCGATGCCGTCGAGTCCTTCGATCTGAAACCGCCGCCCATCATCATCGCCATCGAGACTGCGCCATGCTTCGCGCGTCCTGTCCCAGTCCATGACCACAATCCGGCCCTCGTCATCGAAGACGACACCTGAGAGAAAGGTGAAAGGAACCGGGGTCAGGCCGCCGTAGACCAGTGTCACGTCGCGGCTATCGCCGTGCTTCGCATGCTGCTGGACCTGCCTGCGGGTGCTGTCGACATCGAGCAGCAGTTCTTCAGGATCAATGACAACGCCGTCTTTGTGCTGCCGAAGGTCAAGCAGCACTCCGATGCGATTACCGACGATGTCGGCGGGGACTGCCTCCGTCAGGGGCGAGCCATCATCCTCTCGAAGCCCGCGTCCTTCGATAACGATAACCTTTTTCCTATTTCGGAGTTCGTTTTCTCGGCTGAACCGCCTCCATCCCATGAAGACGCAGAAGACGAAGATCGTCGAAAAGATCGCGACCAACGGCCACTGGACCCATTCGGGAATTGCGTTGGTAGACCCTACTTCGATTGAATAGCCATCCGGAGCGGTCGCTCGGACGACCCAGTTCCAACCCAGCAGGGTAACGAGGATCAGCGCGCAGGCAGCGGCAATCCGCCCTTCGAATCCTTTCGGACGGAACAGGAAACGAATGAATTCTCGGAAGGCCCAGTCGAGTGTTTCTTTGTTCATTGCTGCCTCTGGTTCGTGGACCTGATGTGCAAAGGAACGGGGTTCATTCCCCGCTGATGAAAGGTTCCGGTTGCAAAGAACTCTGAAGGGGTGTCGGACCTGACCACAAGAAGGGCCGCGAAGGGTATGTTTCGCTCGCCATTGACGAGGTCTTCCATGCTTCCAAGGTCGGTGAGACTTGGAGTGATTGGGAGACGGGGATGGGAATGCCATTCACCGATGTAGTTGTAGTTCGCATAATCATGGCCCGTCTTTGCGAAGAACTCGTCCAGAAAGGAATTATGGAGGGCAGGGTCCCGGACAAAATGCGCCCGTTCACCTGTCAGCTCGTCGACGGAGAAGTCCACGATCTCGAAGCTTCCTGGCACGATCTGTCGTGCCATCAGCACACCGCCGATTTCACGCTCGACAGCTCTGGCGAGACTGACTTTCATCCGGGCGACGATCGGAAAAGGGAGGACAAGCTCCACCGTCACGTCACTTCCTTATCAATCAAATCAGCGATCAATCCGCCGATGTCTCCGGCATCGGGGTTCGAGCGCGGATCATGCCACGGGCCGATCGGTACGAGGTCTATCGGCCATGTGTCGAATGGAGCCTGGAATATCCACGCCTTCTTCAGGCCGATCATGTAGGCCGAGTTGGGGAAGGCTGGTTGCCCTTCTTGTAGGATGTCGAGCGAGAGCCGCGTCGCATGAGCTGCGATGACAGAGACATCAGCATCATCCGCCACAAATGGAACCTCGTCATGCCCGACGGCATCATAGTTTGCACCTGGACGGAATTCCCAAGGCGTGGCTCGGTCGTCACACCACGCAGCGATCTGTTTCTGCCCCTCTAAGGGAGGCGGATCAACATCTGGACGCGATCGAGCAACTAGGCCACCGATCCCGCCGCTGAGCACTTCGGCCCAGATCATGGATTTCAGATGCCTTCTTGCCGCGCCCGCACACAGATTGAACGAGGTTGGGTCGGCTGTCGCATCGATTATGAGATCCGCGTCACCAATTGCTTCAAGCACGGACTCAAGCATTAGGGACGACGTCTGACTTCCCAGTTCGACCCGATGCACCACTATGTCGGTATCTGTGGCGAGCTGTCCGATGCGGTCGGCCAAAGCATCGACCTTGTGCCATCCAATTGCCCAGGCATCGAGTTCATTGCGCACAAGGTTTCCGGTCAAAAAAATGTCTTCGTCGACAAGAACATATTTCCTCAAACCCGCTCGTGCGAGAGAGGCAGCTATTTTCGACCCGATCGAACCGCAACCGACTATCGCCACGCGCTTCCTGGAAACTGCCTCGCGGTTCGAAGCCGACCGTTTCAATAGCTCCTGCTCTTCGATAATCCGGTACGGGATAAAGAACGGCTGGCCGTCCTTGCGCACTATATCGAACGCAGTACGCCGCCCACTTTGTTCGACGAGAACGATGAACGGTAACTGCGGCCCCGCAAGGAGCGAAGCGAGTTCAGGAAACAGATTGCTGAGATCGTTGAAGTGTCCGCCTGGATGCTGAGCCAGCAAATCCAAGTTTCGCGCGGTCCGCATCAGATATCCGAAACGCTCCCCTGGAGCATCGGGAGCAGGCCTCGGTGTTTTCCAGATCTGGTTACCCTTCGCGCCAATAGCTACTAAGTGAGCTACTCTCTGTGTCCTACGGACGGTCATTGTGACCGCGATCTGAAGAAAAGCTTCCGGGAGCTGGCCATCGAGTGATCGCCAGGCACCTTCCGGAACCATTAGCCGCCAGGTCTCGAACCGCAATTCTCCCGCAAGCGTTGAGCGATGCTCTGACAGGACCGCACCGGACGCACCGTCCGACGGACGCTCGGCCGCGATCAGGCCATAGGCGCTCTCGACCATCATCGCACCGGTGACCGAGGGATCCCAGTTGTCAGGCCGCCACTGCAAACAAAGCTCGCCTCCGGGGCCATATTGATGGGAGGACAACCGCTTCTCCCCGTAGGGCATCACGACGGGTGGCGTATCGGGAAACGTCCTCGGATAGATCACGGCCAGCTTCAACGTTTCGCCAGCATGTATGACCTCGACATCCACGCAGAGCTGGAAATCGGCCAAGTGCCTCGTACGCACGCTTGCCAGCCAATCATGCTCTTCCTGGAGGGCGACAAATGCTGCCTTCTCAGCTTTCGCCCGCTGCTGATCGAGCCACCACCAGATCATGCATAGCCCGGGGGCTTCGATGGACGACGCTCGGCGTTCGCAAAGCTCGGCGCCGCGACCGCGCCCGCCGCTGCTGACGCACCAGTGGCAGCTCGTAGCAGACGATAGCCACCGGTGAGCCGATCCATCGCGCGCATCGATAACGCATAACCCATGCGTGGGTTGAGTGCGTCAGCCATCTCCTTGTAGGTCGCGGCCTGTGCTGCCGCATAGAAATCGGCTCGGGCTTGACGAAGCCAAGCGTCGAAGGCTTCCTTCATTTTTGGATCCCGATTCCATTTGTCCGCGAAGTTTTCCAACGCGTCGGTGGGGTTTGCGACTATCCACCTGCCGCCGTGGTGAACGATGAACTTGTCCATGTCGTTCAGAATCGCGAATAGCGCCCCGGCAATGGTGTCCTGATTATTGTAGGCGTGCGCCCCAAGCGTGGTGATGATCACGGAGATCGGGCGCATGTCCAGTTCGCGCGCGAACATGTTGTCGCGATGCCTTTTCAGGATCATGATCGCGGACTGGAGTGGGGTCTTTACCTTGAAAGCGGGAAGTCGCTCCACGCTTGCAGTCACGAGCCCCTGCTTTCTGAGGGAATCGAGAATTACGCGCTGGCGGCGCTCGAACACTTCAGCCTGCCGTGACGCAAACCAGTTGGCGTAGCCTTTCGGATTCGAGCGTGGCCAGTCATCCGTGAGGATCCTGTAATTAGGTTCACGCCTGTCCGTAATCGAAATCGCCGTGGATGCCCATCGCGCGTCGAGAAAACTTGCAGTCAGGATCCTGTACTGCTGGTCGTGGTTCGGAACGGCGGGGACAATATCCATGTGGAACTGGGCACCGTCGGCATAGTCGAGGATCCAGCAGCGGTTTCCCTCACGAACTGGTTTCACCATCGCCATGGCATCGTGATAGGCCACGATTTCGATGCCGAGCATGGCCTTGAGCTGCGCCTGTGTCTTGTCCCGTTTCGTCAGCGAACGAAGCTCGACGACGGAATCGACATCGTATTCTTCGGCATCTGTGTGCGGACGGATGGCGGTCCCGAGCCGGAAAGAGCCTTGGCAGTAGACCTGCGGATCATATTGGCGAACCGTGCTCGCTTCTCGGTGCAGCCATCTTCCGAGGGAAGTGTAGCTCTGCTCTGCCTGCTCGTAGCGATGGTCCGGAACCTCGAGTTCCTTGCGGAGAGCTTCGAGGAATGTCTCGATGGAATTCACATGCACGTTCATGACTGGGAGTCCTCATGGTTACGCGTGAACTTGGTGGACTGATTCCAACTCTGGCGTTTGTTTCACTGTTTGTTCTGTAGAGTATTTTCCAGGCACCTAAGTGCCTGGAAATTTTAAGGTTTTTGGCAATTGCGGAGTTAACTCTGAACCTTTGCTACGATTTTGTGACTCCGCAGGTCGGACTTTTATGACTCCATACCCCCAATTTATGACTTTTCACTGGGGGCCATCCACACTCAATTCTCAGCCAATCAGCTGCACCCACTCGTCGCACCACAAGTATCGCACTTTTCACACGTGCCATTCCGCACCATCGTGAAATTCTGGCATTCCGAGCACATGTTGCCCGTATAGCCCTGGGCAATAGAGCGCATGCGGCGGGTCGCCTCGAGCTTCTTGGCGTCGGCCTTGGCGGCAGCGGCTTCATCGGCGGCGGCGTCGGTGAAGACGCTTTCTTCGGCGATTTCCTCAGCCAGTTCAGCCGCGCGCTCCTCGTAGTCGCGCTTGAAGGACACGACTTCATGGGTGGAGATGGCGGTGGCCACTTCCAACTTGCGGGCGGTTGCCCCCGAGGTGGAGAAGGCGGTGACGGTGGCCGAGGCCTTGGCGGGGGCGGCGGTGGCTGCACCCTTGGGCTCGGCGCCGACGGCGGCTGGGCTGTGGCTGGAGACGAGCGTCGGCTTGTAACCGCGGGTCAGGCCCTTGGAGACGACATCCGCCTTGCCTTCCTTCATGCCGCGGCCAAGCGCGGTGGTGGAGAAATCAGAGGTGTCGACATGGGCGAGGTCGTGGCGACCGAGATAGGAGATCGCCAGTTCGCGGAAGACGTAGTCGAGGATCGACGTCGCATTCTTGATCGCGTCGTTGCCGGTGACCATGCCGGCCGGCTCGAACTTGGTGAAGGTGAAGGCGTCGACATATTCCTCGAGCGGCACGCCATATTGCAGGCCGAGCGAGACGGAGATGGCGAAGTTGTTGATGAAGGCGCGAAGGGCAGAGCCTTCCTTGTTCATGTCAAGGAAGATTTCGCCAAGACGGCCGTCATCATATTCGCCGGTGCGCAGGAAGATGGTGTGACCGCCGATCTTGGCCTTCTGGGTGTAACCCTTGCGCCGCGTCGGCAGCTTTTCCTGCTCGCGCACGACACGCTCCACCACGCGCTCGATGATGCGCTCGGTGATGGTGACGGCCTGGGCTGCCGCCGGCTGGGCCAACAGTTCCTCGACGCCGTCCTCGTCGTCCTCGTCCTCGATCAGCGAGGCGTTGAGCGGCTGGGAGAGCTTCGAGCCGTCGCGGTAAAGCGCGTTGGCCTTGAGCGCCAGCTTCCAGGACAGCATGTAGGCGGAGCCGCAATCCTCGACGGTGGCTTCGTTCGGCATGTTGATCGTCTTGGAGATCGCACCCGAGATGAACGGCTGGGCAGCCGCCATCATGCGGATGTGGGATTCCACCGAGAGATAACGCTTGCCGATCTTGCCGCACGGATTGGCGCAATCGAAGACGGGCAGGTGCTCCTTCTTCAGGAAGGGGGCGCCTTCGAGCGTCATCGCACCGCAGACATGGATGTTGGCGGCCTCGATGTCCTTCTTCGAGAAGCCCATGTGGTCAAGCAAGTTGAAGCTCATGTCGGCGAGCTGCTCGTCGGAGACCTTGAGGGTGTCCTTGAGGAAGTCGGCGCCGAGCGTCCACTGGTTGAAGACGAACTTGATGTCGAAGGCGCTCTTCAGGGCGCCGTTGACGGCCTCGATCTTCTCGTCGGTGAAGCCCTTGGCCTTGAGCGAGGACGGGTTGATGCCCGGCGCCTGGTTCAGATTACCATGGCCGACGGCATAGGCGTCGATCTCGGCGATCTGGGATTCGGAGTAGCCAAGCGTGCGCAGCGCTTCCGGAACGGCAGCGTTGATGATCTTGAAGTAGCCGCCACCGGCGAGCTTCTTGAACTTGACCAGGGCGAAATCGGGCTCGATGCCGGTCGTGTCGCAGTCCATCACGAGACCGATCGTGCCGGTCGGTGCGATGACCGAGACCTGGGCGTTGCGGTAGCCATGCTTCTCGCCGAGTTCCAGCGCCTTGTCCCAGGCCGCCGTGGCATGGGCGATCAGATCAGGATCCGTGCAGTCGGCATGAACCAGCGGAACCGGATTGACGGAGAGGCCTTCATAGCCGTCCGACAGGCCGAGTGCTGCGCGGCGATGGTTGCGGATGACGCGCAACATGTTGTCGCGGTTCGGCGCAAAGCCCGGGAAGGGGCCGAGTTCCGAGGCGATTTCGGCTGACGTCGCATAGGAGACGCCGGTCATGATGGCGGTCAGCGCACCGCAGATGGCGCGGCCTTCGGCCGAATCATAGGGGATGCCGGAGGACATCAAGAGGCCGCCGATATTCGCGTAGCCGAGGCCGAGCGTGCGGTATTCATAGGAGAGTTCGGCGATCTGGCGCGACGGGAACTGCGCCATCATCACGGAGACTTCGAGAACGACGGTCCAGAGGCGAACGGCGTGCTCGTAATCGGCGATGTTGATCTTCTTGGTCTTGGCATCCTTGAACTGCAGGAGGTTGAGCGAAGCCAGGTTGCAGGCCGTGTCGTCGAGGAACATGTATTCCGAGCACGGGTTCGACGCGCGGATCGGGCCGGCAGCCGGGCAGGTGTGCCAGTCGTTCATCGTCGTGTTGAAGTGCAGGCCAGGATCTGCCGATGCCCAGGCTGCATAGGAGATCTTTTCCCAGAGGTCGCGGGCCTTCAGCGTCTTCATCACCTTGCCGTCCTTGCGGGCGGTCAGGTTCCAGTCGCCATCATTCTCGACGGCGCGCAGAAAATCGTCCTTCAGCGAGACGGAGTTGTTCGAGTTCTGGCCCGAAACCGTCAGATAGGCTTCCGAATCCCAGTCGGTGTCATATGTCTTGAACTCGAGATCCTTGTAGCCCTGCTGGGCGAACTGGATGACGCGCTTGATGTAGTTCTCCGGAACCTGGTCCTTCTTCGCGGCCTTGATTTCGCGCTTCAGGGCAGGGTTCTCGTTCGGGTCGAAGCAGGCGCCGTTGTCGGCCTCGCAATTGACGCAGGCCTTCATGATCGCCTTCAGGTGCTTGGCGACGATCTTCGAGCCGGTGACGAGAGCGGCAACCTTCTGCTCTTCCTTCACCTTCCAGTCGATATAGGCTTCGATATCCGGATGATCGATGTCGACGACGACCATCTTGGCCGCACGGCGGGTGGTGCCGCCGGACTTGATGGCGCCCGCCGCGCGGTCACCGATCTTCAGGAAGGACATGAGGCCCGACGAACGGCCGCCGCCGGAGAGCTTTTCGCCTTCGCCGCGCAGATAAGAGAAGTTGGAGCCGGTGCCGGAGCCATACTTGAAGAGACGGGCTTCGCGGACCCAGAGGTCCATGATGCCGCCTTCGTTGACCAGGTCGTCCTCGACGGACTGGATGAAGCAGGCATGCGGCTGCGGATGCTCATAGGCCGACTTGGACTTCACCAGCTTGCCGGTGAAGGGGTCGACATAGAAATGGCCCTGGCCGGGGCCGTCGATGCCATAGGCCCAGTGCAGGCCGGTGTTGAACCACTGCGGGGAATTCGGTGCGACGCGCTGGGTGGCGAGCATGTAGGCAAGCTCGTCCTTGAAGGCGGCGGCGTCTTCCTCGGACGAGAAATACTTGCCCTTCCAGCCCCAATAGGTCCAGGTGCCGGCCAGGCGATCGAAGACCTGACGGGCATCGGTTTCCGAGCCGTAGCGCTCGTTTTCCGGAAGCGAGGCAAGCGCCTTTTCATCGGCAACCGAGCGCCAGAGGAAGGAGGGAACGTCGTTCTCCTCGACCTTCTTCAGGATCTTCGGCACGCCGGCCTTGCGGAAATACTTCTGGGCAAGAATGTCCGCCGCGACCTGGCTGAACTGGGCCGGGACGTCGATGTCGGCAAGACGAAATACGATTGAGCCGTCGGGGTTCTTGATTTCGCTGATGGCCTTGCGGAACTCGATTTCCGCATAAGCGGACTGTCCCGGTTTGGTGAAGCGACGTTCAATGCGCATCTGCCTGTGTCCCTCGATCTTGGGCGCTGATAATCAGCGCGAGAAATTTCGTTCGGCTACACGTCCAACCGCGCAGCCGCTCATTTGTTCGTCCGTCAGGTGATTCATCCGGAGATGAGAACCCTGTATATGGTAGAGATGGTGGCTGCAAACACTAAATATAGTACTAACAAGTTATTGCCGCCAGATCCAAGACCCCCGCCCAGCGGTCAAAAATCGCACAATTTTCCTGGCGCGGAGGGCGTCGTCAGAACGCCATTCCACCTCGAAGAAAGCCGCCACAATGTTTGATGAAACCCGGCCTCGTTAATGCCCGGTCCAGTCGCCGCCGCAACAGGGTCCATTAACATCGGGCCGACTGATTCCGTCAAGGGGTGGTCTGTGAAGGAAATGTTAACGCTATATGTTGTGGTGCAAGACTGTGGATAACGGGCAAAAGAGCGAAGTCACGGGAATGACACAGCTTTCTCGAACGGTGTGACGCAAGCCCACCCGCATGTCTCTTGGCGAACAAATTCTGCCGGGCGAGATTTCGTCCCGAATTGGCCCGTACAGGCGGCCTCAGGGCGGGTTTTGAGAACGATACCTGGGGCCGCCCGACTCTGGCGCAAAAACCTGGGGATGATGTGCGCCGCAACCACCACCGCTTGACACGGGTTTGCGGGGGGGGGGGGCGGGGCGGGGGCTGCCACCATTCGCCGCAGCGGTGCCCATATGCAATCTGCATGTTTCCTTCATTGCGCATCAATGAAATCGAAAGATGTAGAGGGTAGGAAAAGTGCAGAGTGTGGAATGAACTCCATTCACGGCCGTATTGGGCCACCTGCCAGGATGGCGGGATTGACGGAGTATCACCCATGAGCATTGCAAATCTTTCCATTCTGAAGAAGGTGAGTCTTGTCGTCGTCCTGATGGGCGTCGCAGCCGCCGCCATTGCCGCCGTTGGCGCAAGTGGTCTGTCCTCGCTTGGTTCCGCCCTCAAGGACACCGGCGCACGCGAGGAGGTGGCCCGTGAGGCCATGGACCTGCGCATCGACATCATCGCGATATCGCGCATGACCTACCAGCTGGCCCTGGCGCCCGAAAAGGCTGCGGATTTCGCCGCTGAGACCGACAAGCGCGCCGGCGAGATGCTGGCCCGCCTGCCGAAGATCGCAACGACCGCAAGCCCGGCCGAAGTGCAGATCCTCGACCGCACCAAGGCCGCGCTCGACGCCTATTTCAACCAGATCCGCGCCATGGTCGCCGTGGCTGCGACGCCCGCCGGCCAGGATCCGGCCGTGATGAAGGCCGAGCTTGCCAAGGCGCTCGAAGCCCAGAAGGTCGTCACCGCTGTCGTCAAGGAATACTCGACCTCGTCTGCCGAAAGCCTGAAAGGTTCGCGTGAGGGCGCGCTTGCCGCCTCCGGCTTCACCATGCTGGTCCAGATCGTCACGGCCGCCGTCTGCATTGTCGCCGGCGTTGCGATCAGCTTCCTGCTTGCCCGTCGCGGCATCGTCAATCCGATCCGCAGCCTGACCGCGATCATGTCCGAAATGGCCTCCGGCAAGCTCGGCAGCAGCATTCCGGGCACAGACCGCAAGGACGAAATCGGCGAAATGGCCCGCGCGCTGGAAGTCTTCCGCACCAATGAAGAACAGATGCGCGCCATGGAAGCCCAGGAAGCGGCGCTGCACGCCCAGAGCAAGGACCTGCAGACCTCGATCAGCGGCATCGTGGCCGCTGCCGCTGCCGGTGACTTCTCCAAGCGCATTTCCAAGACCTATGACGATGCGGACCTGCAGCGCTTTGCCGGTTCGGTCAACGAACTCGTCGAAAACGTCGATCGCGGCGTCACCGAAGTCCGCCGCGTGATCGCCGCCCTTGCCGATGCCGATCTCACGCATGAGATGCAGGGTCATTTCCAGGGCGCCTTTGCCGAACTCCAGGGCAACGTCAACCAGACGATGGCAGTCCTGCGCCAGACCATGGAGAACATTCTGAGCGCCGCCGGCACGATCACCGACAACTCCGGCGAGCTCTCTTCCGCAGCCAACCAGCTTGCCCGCCGCACCGAACAGCAGGCCGCCTCGCTCGAGGAAACAGCGGCAGCCCTCGAAGAGATCACCACGACCGTGAAGACCTCGACCCAGCGCGCCAAGGAAGCCTCGCACATGGTGCAGGAGACCAAGAACAGCGCCGGCAAGTCGGGCGACATCGTGCGCAATGCGATTGACGCCATGGGCCGCATCGAGCAGTCCTCAAGCAAGATCAGCCAGATCATCGGCGTCATCGACGAGATCGCCTTCCAGACCAATCTCTTGGCGCTGAACGCCGGCGTCGAGGCCGCGCGCGCCGGTGAAGCCGGCCGTGGTTTTGCGGTTGTCGCCCAGGAAGTGCGCGAACTGGCCCAGCGCTCGGCCAATGCGGCCAAGGAAATCAAGGCGCTGATCAATACGTCCGCCGACGAGGTCAAGGGCGGCGTATCGCTGGTTCTGTCGACCGGCGATGCGCTGAAGGAGATCGAGGCGCTGGTCAACCGCGTCAACGACCATGTCGTCACGATTGCCCGCGCGGCCGAAGAGCAGTCCCTGGCGCTCGGCGAGATCAACACTTCGGTCAACCATATGGACCAGATGACCCAGCAGAACGCGGCCATGGTCGAAGAGACCACGGCTGCAAGCCAGGTGCTCGCCGGCGAAGCCCGCCAGCTGCAGGCGCAGCTCGCCCGCTTCAAGCTGGAAGGGGGCGCGTCTTCGGCCTCGGCTGGCTATCGCACGGCAGCCTGAGATCTTTCGAGATTTTGCAAATTGGCGAACTAAAGAAGCGCCGCAGCGATGCGGCGCTTCTTTCGTCTTTCATGCCCTTGCCTGTCGCCGTCGGCTGTTCGTCTCCCGAAGAAGTGCCTTGCACCAGCCGGGATTTCGGATAAAAGCCGGCCCGCACTATCCGGTCGCAGCCTACCCGGTCAAAACAAGGACACCTGAATATGAAGACATTCGTCGTCTGCTCCGGCGGACTCGATTCTGTTGCGCTCGCCTATAAGACGGCGGCGGAAACCGACCTTCTCGGTCTGATCTCCTTCGATTATGGCCAGCGCCACCGAAAGGAACTCGACTATGCCGCGCGCGCGGCAGAGCGGCTTGCCGTTCCCCATCACGTCATCGATATCCGCCCGATCGGCATCCATCTGACAGGCTCGGCGCTGACCGACGATGTCGATGTGCCGGATGGTCACTATGCCGAAGAGATCATGAAGATCACCGTTGTACCCAATCGCAATGCCATCATGTTGACCATTGCCTTCGGCCTGGCCGCAGCCAAAGGGGCCGACGCCGTCGCAATTGCGGTGCATGGTGGCGACCACTTCATCTATCCGGATTGCCGTCCCGGTTTCGTCGACAGCTTCCAGGTCATGCAGGACCATGCGCTGGAAGGCTATGCCAATGTCCGGCTGCTGGCGCCCTTCGTTGCGATCTCCAAGGCTGAGATCGTCGCCGAAGGGGCACGCCATGCGACGCCCTTTGCCGAGACCTGGTCCTGCTACAAGGGCGGCGAGCAGCATTGCGGCCGATGCGGCACCTGCGTCGAGCGCCAGGAAGCGTTCCACTTGGCAGGGGTCGCCGATCCCACGGCTTACGAGGATCCGGATTTCTGGCGGCACGCGACAGGCGGCTTCAAGGCGGAGGCGGTCTGACCATGTTTCGCATCATGAAGGAGTTCCATTTCTCGGCCTCCCACCAGCTCGACCATCTCCCCTCAGACCATCAATGCGCCCGCCTGCATGGCCACAACTATATCGTGGTGGTGGAGCTCGCCGGTGAGGCGCTGAATGCCGACGGCTTCGTTCGGGATTACCAGGATCTCGCAGCGCTCAAGACCTATATCGACACGCATTTCGATCATCGGCACCTGAACGACATCATCAAGGATCGACCGACCTCGGCGGAAAACCTCGCCAAGCACTTCTATGACTGGTGCAAAAGCCGCTTCCCCGAGACGGCAGCCGTCAAGGTCAGCGAAACACCGAAGACCTGGGCGGAGTATCGGCCGTGAGCGGTGACGAGGCTGCGCTGATCCGCGTCAGCGAGATCTTCGAGCCCACGATCCAGGGGGAGGGCGCACTGATCGGCCAGCCGACGGTCTTCGTGCGTACCGGCGGCTGCGACTATCGTTGCCTGTGGTGCGACAGTCTGCATGCGGTCGAGAGCCGTTTCCGCGACAGCTGGCGTCCGATGACGGTCGAGGCGATCTGGGCAGAGATCGAGACCCTGTCAAAGGGCCGGCCGCTCGTCGTGTCTCTCTCGGGTGGCAATCCGGCGATCCAGCCCCTCGGGCCGCTGATCCGTCATGGCCGGCAACGGGGCTATCGCTTTGCGCTGGAGACGCAGGCTTCGCTGTCTCGGCCCTGGTTCCGCGATCTTGACACGCTTGTCCTGTCGCCCAAGCCGCCATCCAGCGGTATGGGCTATGACGAGGACAGGTTGCGGGAATGTCTGGCCGATGCGGGCAAGGGACCTCAGGTGGTTCTCAAGTTTGTCGTTTTCGACGAGCTCGACCTGAAATTTGCGCGCGACGTCTCCCGGCGTTTTGCCGGTCTTCCCGTCTATCTCCAGCCGGGCAACCACACGCCTCCGCCGCCGGAGGCCGAGGATGCGGCCATCGACATGGCCGGCGTGATGGCGCGCATGCACTGGCTTGTTGATGCCGTGATGGCCGATGCCTGGCATGAGGCGATCGTCCTGCCGCAATTGCATGTGCTCCTGTGGGGCAATCGCCGGGGCGTCTGATCGGCGTCATGCCGGCAAGGGGTGGGGCCTGCTCAGGAGACCGCGAGCTTGAGCTCGTAGATTCGTAAGTTCGGTAAATACCAAAATGACGAAGCCGTCGCATTGATGGAGCGCTTCTTGTCATGGGTGTCGTGGAACAGGCAGAGTGGCCCAGACATTGAGGCTGGCATCGCGCATGGTCAGAGTCGTTCAGGTGAAGGAGTAAGGGTTGATGAAGCTGTTGTTGTTGGGCGCGACCGGACTTGTCGGCGGTCATGTCCTGGATCTGGCGCTCGCCGACCCGCGGGTGACGACCGTCACGGCCCCGACCCGCAGACCGCTGCCATCGCGCCCCGGTCTGGTCGCGCCCGTGGTGGATTTCGACAGCCTGCCACAGGACCCTTCGATCTGGACCGCCGATGCCGTGATTTGTGCGCTCGGCACGACGCTGAAGCTGGCCGGATCGCGCGAGCGGTTTTATCGCGTTGACCACGACTATGCGCTCGATACGGCAAAACTGGCGAGGGCGCATGGTGCACGCACCTTCGTCCTCAATTCGGCCAAGGGCTCGCACGTCAAATCGCTCTTTTTCTACAGCCGGGTAAAGGGCGAGATCGAGGGTGACATCCTGGCCCTCGGTTTCGAACGCACCGTGATCGTCCGTCCGGGATTGATCGACGGTCCGCGTTCGCAGCCCCGTCCGATGGAGGAATGGGCAGGCAGGGTGCTCTCGGTGCTGAAACCGGTTCTGCCGGCCTCGATGCGGGCCAACCCGCCGGAGCGAATTGCCCGCGCCATGCTCGATGCCGCCATCGACGCCCCGCCGGGCGTGACGGTCGTGCCGTCTGAGGACCTGCTCTAGGCCGATCGATAGACGAGGGTGACCATCCAGGCTGTCCAGCCGAAGCACACGAGAGCGATCCGGTCGAACGGTGATTTTGTTCCGTATCCGCCGGTAAAGCGCCGCGACAAAAAAAGGCCGCCCCCGGGGGGACGGCCTTCCGCTCGGGAGGGATTGGCGGATCTTAGAGTGCGTCCATGTTGACGCCGATGGTGATGGCTCCGATCGGGGCGCCGGTCTCGTCGCTGATCGTGACGGAGGCCTGCGACTGCAGTGCCTGGGTCGATTCATCCTTTTCCACCGCATCGACGAAGATCGCATCCTTGCCGGCGCCGAAACTCTTGGTGAACTTGTCCTCGTCGCCCTGCCAGTAGTCTGAGGTGACGTCGCTCTGGCCGACATTGAGGCCCTTGGCATCCATGACAAAGAGTTCGGCGAAGGCGCCTTCAGAACCGGCCTGCTTTTCCTGCAGGAATTTCGACAGGTCATTTCCGAGGATCTCGTCGATCATCGGCTTTTCTGCGGATTCCACCTCGGCGCGCCATTTCTGGTCGAGTGCCTCGATATCGGCTGCGGCAAGCGCGGCGTTCTTTTCGTTCTGCGCCTTGATCGCGGCAATCACCACGGGATCGCTAAGCCAGGGCACGACCTTTTCCTGGACGAAGGCGGTGACGGGCGCGACATGCGCCTCTTCTGCGGATGCCAGACCGGCCGTCATCGTGAAGCTACCGATTACGAGAATGCTTTTCAAAATGCTCTTCATCGAAATGTCTCCTCTCGTGTTGATGAAGTCGGGCCCCCAGAACTCCCCCGGGTCCCCTTGGGAGGTGAAAAAACTCAGGCAGCCCGGGATGCCGGATGATCGGCGGCAAGGCTGAAGCGGCCTGCGGCCTCCTGCAGCAGGCGGCTCTGGTTCAACAGGTCGTGGCAGGCAGCCGAGGTTTCCTCGACCATGGCGGCATTGCGCTGGGTCGCCTGATCCATGTCGTTGATCGCGTGGTTGATTTCCTTCAGGCCCGACGACTGTTCGCGATAGGACGAGGCGATCGCCACGATGGTTTCGGCGATATTGCCGATCCGCTCCTCGATCTTGAGAAGCGCCGTGCCGGTCTCGTTGACCAGGCTGACACCTCCGGCGACCTCGGCATTCGAGGTGGCGACGAGCTGCTTGATCTCCTTGGCGGCATTGGCCGAACGCTGGGCGAGTTCGCGAACTTCCTGGGCAACGACGGCGAAGCCCTTTCCGGCCTCCCCGGCACGGGCGGCTTCCACGCCGGCATTGAGGGCCAGCAGATTGGTCTGGAAGGCGATCTCGTCGATGACGGAGATGATCTGGCCGATCTGCGAGGACGAGGACTGGATGCGGTCCATGGCGCCGATCGCCCGGCGCACCACCTCTGCGGATTCGCGCGCCTCGGTCTTGGCCTCGTTCACCATGCGACCGGCATGATCGGCCCCCTTGGAGGAGGTCTCGACGGTGCTGGCGACTTCGTCCAGGGCGGCCGCCGTTTCCTCGAGCGACGCAGCCTGCTGTTCCGTGCGCTTGGCGAGTTGCTCGGCCTGGCTCGCAAGCTCGCCTGCGCCGTTTTCGACGGCGAGAGAGGCGGTCTTGATCGAGCTGATCGCCAGGGCGACGCTGTCGACCATGCCGTTGAAGTCGACGCGCAGCTGTTCGAAATCGGGTCCGAGATCCTGAAGGCGGGTGGCGAGCTGGCCGCCGGCGAGCAGAGACAGCGCTTCGCCGACGCGGGCGATGATGCGCCGCTGCGTCTCCGCGGCTTCTTCGGTCATTGCCGTGTTGCGGGCCCGCTCCTGATCAAGAACGATCTGCTGCTGGTTGGCCCGATCGCGCTGGGCCTGGGTTTCGATGGCATCCAGCCGGAACTGCTCGAGCGCCCGGGCAAGAAAGCCGACTTCGTCGCCCTTGTTCTGGAAGAGCACGGGAGTGTCCATGTCACCCTGCTGCAGGGCGGTGATACGGCTGCTGATCGCGCCGAGGGGACGTCCGACAAGGCGCCGCATGGCAACCAGAAAGGCGGTAACCGCGATGGTGATGACGGCCGCCTGGATGGCAAGCGAGATCAGCGCGCTGTTTCGGGCGGTCGCCATCACGCGCTCGGCCGACCAGGTGGTGTAGACATAACCGGGGATCTTGCCGCTCTTGTCGACGGGCAGCGGTGTCACGAAGGACACGAGACCCGCGCCGATATTGCTTTCGTCGATCAGCTGCTTGTCCGGTGCCGCTTTCAGCGCAGCCGTGATCGTCTCGTCTGTTGCCAGGCCTTCAACGCCGTCGCGGCGCCAGCTATCGACGAATGCCATCTGTGCATTGAGGGCGGCGAACTGCACGAGGTCGAGCGATACGTCGTCGCGATAGACCTTGTAGGTCTCAGCGACCGCATCGGCCTTGCCCCATTTGACGCCACCGGCGGCCAGGTCGGCGAACTGTGTCGAGTCCTTGCCCCATCCGGCCTCGGCCAGCGCCAGGATGGTGTTGCGCTGGCTGATCCAGCTGTAGCTCGAGAGGCCTGCGATGCCGACGAGATTGATGCCCACGATCAGCATAGCCAGTTTCGTGGTGAGGGAGAATGACTTGAGCATACGCAACATGTGGCAGGCGACCTCCCATCGCAGCAGGCAATCAATGGAAGGGGCCCCCGGGCCGGAGGCGCTCCGCGAGGCGGGAGCGATTCCCGACCGTCACGGCTATTTTTAATACTCGAAAATTAATGCTTGCTAAAGTTCGGATATGAAAATGAACGCATATGGGAGATATTGTGCCAGGTTGGTTCCCCACACCCTCCCTTGAACGCCAAAACCCGCCTCGGGGGAGGCGGGTTTTATACGGTCGGTGCTGCCTGTGATCAGCCCTTGGAGCCCTTGGCGATCGGCTCCTGATAGGTGAAGCCCATGTCCCAGGGGAAATAGATCCAGGTATCCTGGGAGACTTCCGTTACGAAAGTGTCGATGGTCGGAACGCCCTTCGGCTTGGCATAGACGCAGGCGAAATGGGCCTTCGGCATCATTTCGCGCACTTCGAGCGCCGTCTTGCCGGTGTCGGTCAGGTCGTCGACGACAAGCACGCCTTCGCCGCCATTGACCGTCAGATCGGCAGAAATGCCCTTGAGCAGGTTCATTTCGCCCTGGTTGACATAGTCATGGTAGGAGGCGATGCAGACCGTCTCGATCAGGCGGATGTTGAGTTCGCGGGAGATGATCGCCGCCGGCACGAGGCCGCCGCGGGTGATGCAGACGATGGCCTTGAAGTCCTGGTTCAGACCGGCGAGGCGCCAGGCGAGCGCGCGGGCGTCGCGGTGGAACTGATCCCAGGAGACGGGAAAGGCTTTATCGGGAAGAGACATGGGAAGAGGGCTCCGCTGGCTGGATGGTATCGTCCGCGCCGGATTGCGGCGCCATGGACCGGAACCTCTTGGCAGGCCGCCATGAGGCGGTGCTCAAACGCGTTTCGCGCGGCTTTTGCCGCGCGAAGCTCGTTCCCTTGAGGGCTCCAGTCTTTGGCCGTTGCTATTAGCGGGAATCCGAAGCCTCTGGCAAGGCCTCCTCTTCCCGGCCGGGCAAGGGCGGGATCAGCGCGACAGAAGCGTGAGCGCCGTCATCGAATCGAGCAATGTGCGGGTGACGCCGCCGAACAGCATTTCCCACCAGCGCTTGTTGCCATAGGCGCCCATCACCAGAAGATCGATGGAGCTGTCCGACAGGCGGTTCTCGATCGCCATCGCCGGATCAAGCCCGCTCTTCTCAGAGGCAGTGAGCGTGACCTTGATGCCATGGCGGGCAAGCGCGGCCGCGATTTCCGCGCCGGCTATGGCGCCGGTCTGAAGTGCTGTATCCGCCGCATCGACGGTGAAGATCTCAACCGCCTCGGCAGCCTTGAGGAAGGGCAGGGCGTCGAAGGTCGCACGCGCCGCCTCGCGCGATCCGTTCCAGGCGACCAGCACCCGGCGGATCGGCTTCGGTTCTTTCAGGATATGCGGGATAAGCAGCACAGGCCGCCCGCTCTCGAAGAGGAAGCTCTCAAGCTCCGACCGGCTGTCCGACAGAAGGCCGCTGTCACCCTGGGCGGCGATGACCAGATCGGCGCTGCGGGCGCTGTCGATCAGGGCGGCAGAGTTGAAGCCGGACGAGGTGACGAAGCTGCGCCATTCATGCGACAGGCCTTCACGCTCCCCGATCTCGCGGAACATCGTCTCGACGGTCTCGGTCTCCTGATGCGCCATGTCCTGCAGGGCCTGCACGGTCGCGGGGTCGGGGATCTCCATCGGTGCCACGAGCGGCACCATAGCGATGGCCTCGGCATGCGCGCCGATCACATGCGCCTGAAACTGATTGGCGAGTGCGACGGCAAAATCCGTGACCTGTCTCGTGGTTTTTGGTGTGTCCAATATGGCAAGAAGTGTGCGGTAACCCATGGTCGTCTCCTCTTGCGGCCCTTATCCAATGTCCGCATGAGATAACTATGGGTTCCGGTGGGCGGTTCCGCCTTGACCTCAGTCAAGTGGCCAGCACGTCAGGCTACCTCGCCGGTGCCGAGATCGCGTTTGGCGGCGGCATCCTTTTCGTTCCGGATCGCCTCGATCATCGCCTCGACATCGGCGGCGGCCGCATCGACGATCGCCTGATCGCGCGCCCGGACGATGAGCTCCGTCGAGAAGCGTCGGCCGTCGAAATGCGGATAGGAGCCGATTGAGGTTTCGGGATGCGCCTTCTGGATCGCGCCGAGTGCCGTACCGATATCGCCTTCGCCGAAGGGGCAGGCGATCGAGCGGGAGAGAACCCGCTGGCCGGCCGGCAGGGTTTCGATGACATGCGCCATCATCGCCTGGAAGACCTGCGGCACGCCGGCCATCACATGCACATTGCCGATGATGAAGCCGGGGGCGGTCGAGACCGGGTTGGGGATATGCCGGCTGCCCTCAGGCATGCGCGCCATGCGCTGGCGCGCCTCGGTGAATTCGAGACCGCGGCCTGCATACATGTCACCGAGCAGCTTCATCGCATCGGGATCATGCAGGCAGGGCACGCCGAAGGCCTTCGACACCGAGTCAGCCGTGATATCGTCATGGGTCGGCCCGATGCCGCCCGACGTGAACACATAGGTGTATTTGGACCGCAGCGCATTCAGCGCCTCGACGATCGCATCCTCCTCGTCGGCGACGATGCGGACCTCTTTCAGATCGATGCCGGCAACCGTCAGGAGGTCGGCGAGATGGCCGATATTCTTGTCCTTGGTGCGGCCGGACAGGAGTTCGTCGCCGATGGCGAGCATGGCGGCGGTCTGGATCGTCGAGGTCATGATGTACGTCCTATGGGATGGGGCAGGCGGGAGGAGAGAAGTTACCGTTTTGTGTCCGAGAAGAGAAGTAAAGGCGCTCATTGATTGAACACTGCGTTCCCATGCGCGTGACTGGTCGCAATCCGCGAATGCGCTACATGTCGCACATCCACAGCGCGGCGGGGCCGCATGTTCAAAGGGAGATACGACATGGCGAAGGTACTGGTTCTCTATTACTCGGCTTATGGTCACATCGAAACCATGGCTTATGCCGTTGCCGAAGGTGCAAAGTCGGCTGGCGCAGACGTAACCGTCAAGCGCGTTCCGGAACTCGTGCCGGAAGATGTCGCCAAGGCTTCCTACTACAAGGTCGACCAGAAGGCCGAGATCGCCGATCCGAACGAGCTCGACCAGTATGATGCCATCATCGTCGGCGCCGGTACCCGTTTCGGCACGGTCGCCTCGCAGATGCGCAACTTCTGGGACCAGACCGGTGGCCTCTGGGCCCAGGGCAAGCTCGTCGGCAAGCTCGGCTCGATGTTCACCTCGACCGCGACCCAGCATGGCGGCCAGGAATCGACGATCCTCGGCTTCGTCCCGACCTTCCTGCATCACGGCATGGTCTATGCCGGTCTGCCCTATGCCTTCCAGGGCCAGATGGGTGTCGAGCAGGTCAAGGGCGGCTCGCCCTATGGCGCCTCCACCATCACCGACGGCGACGGCTCGCGCCAGCCTTCGGAAATCGAACTGGAGGCCGCCAAGTTCCAGGGCGCCCATGTTGCAAAGCTGGCTGCCAAGCTCGCCTGATCAACGGCAATCCGATGCAGGAAATGGCGGGGCTTCGGCTCCGCCTTTTTTATTGCGCGCTCCGGCGCAGCGCGGGTGATCGTTCAAATGCCAGCGATTTTTGTAAAGGTCTCTTCGGCCTTGTGATGCATGATGTGGTTATAATGAATAACCGGATGCATGCCATGACCCAGCCAGAACGCCGTCGCCAGCCGCGCTTGCGGGCCCTGAAGGCCGGCCGCGCCATTCTCCCGGGCGGCCACTCGACCTTTGACTGCATGATTCGCAACCTGTCGCCCATCGGCGCCAAGGTGACCTTCGAATCGACCGCTGACATTCCCCGGCAGTTTCGCCTGCGCCTTGAGGACGGCACGACCCGTGACTGTGCGGTCAAATGGCGCAATCCCCGCGAGATCGGGGTTGAATTCGTGGATGCGCTCGCCAGCTGAGTGATCGATGACACGCAGGGTGGGGCAAGACGCGCAGCCCGCCCTTGACGCGTCCGCCGAACTGATCGAAACAGAGCCCGCGCGGACGTGGCGAAACTGGTAGACGCAAGAGACTTAAAATCTCTCGGCCTTAGGTCATGCGGGTTCGATCCCCGCCGTCCGCACCAGGAATCCGTTCTCAAGCCGCGATCCAGGCTCAGACTTTCGGCAGAATTGGGTCTCAGTCCCGGCCCCCGCGATTAGTCATTGTTCTGACGATATCAGGCGAGAGCCAGGTTTCGCGCCGCGTGGCCGTCAAGCTTTTGCGCGCAGGCGGCGGATCAGAGGGGCGGCAATCTGGACCACGATGATTGTCACGGCACCGGCGAGGATGCCGAGCACGGCCTGTGCTGCGGATGTTGCGAACCAATGCAAGACGCCCGAGAGAGAAATGGAGGCGGCCGCGACACGGGTTGCCAGGGCCTCGATCAGGTGTTCGGGGCCGTGCAGGCCGAACTCGGCGATCCCGTGGACCAGAATGCTGCCTCCGACCCAGAGCATGGCCGCGGTTCCGATCATAGCCAGGATCTTGAGCAGGTAAGGAACGCCAACCACGAGACCACGACCGATCGGTTTCAGGATGCCGTGCGAGGATCCGGCCAGTGCCAAGCCGGCATCATCCGCCTTCACGATCAAGGCGACGACACCATAGACCAGGATGGTGATGAGGATCCCGACGGAAGCGAGGACCGCAGCCTGCGTATAGATGTTGGACAAGGCAACGCTGGCAAGCGTCAGGGCCATGATCTCCGCCGACAGGATGAAGTCGGTTCGGATCGCGCCGGACACTTTCTCATCCTCCAGAGCAACCGGGTCGAGCGTGCCCAAAACGGCCGCCTCATGGTCATGGGCGCCATGGGGCATCACCACCTCATAGAGCTTTTCCGCCCCTTCGTAGCATAGGTAGAGACCGCCCAGCATGAGCAGCGGCGTGATCGACCAGGGCGCGAAATAGCCGAGAAACAGAGCGGCGGGGAGCAGGAACAGGAGCTTGTTGCGCAGCGATCCAAGCGCGATCTTGCCGATGATGGGCAGTTCCCGCGCAGGCGACAGGCCGACCACATAGGTCGGTGTGACGGCCGCATCATCGATCACCACGCCGGCAGCCTTCGTTCCTGCTTTAGCGGTTTGCGCGGCGACATCATCCAGTGACGTGGCCGCGAGCTTGGCGATGGCTGCAACGTCGTCGAGGAGTGCAAGAAGTCCGGTGGCCATAAGTTTCCCAATCTGTTCGGTCGTTCGTAGTATCGATGTCTGTCCAGTCTTGCCAAGAGGCGGCGCGGCCCAATCCGTGGGCCTATCATCTCCAAACGTCATGGCCGGCATCGCTCTGTGGCAGCGCTGCATAGGCCTCGACCACATATCCTTCCGCGCCATGAATATCCAGGGAAAGGCTTGAAGCCGCAGCCAGTGACCCGGTTCTGCAGATCCGTTTAACGCCCGGGCATCCCGGGCGTTCCTGCTTCAGGCGGCGAGAGGACAGGAGACGGTGTTTGTCCTGCTCTGGATCCATCGCGCTCCGCGGCAGATCAGATCGGGATGCGCCAAATTTGTGCAGATCTTTTTTTGACGAAAGTTTGAGCATTTTCCGCTTTGCGGCTCTCCGGTTTCCTGCTTTGATGCGCTGCATCAAAAAACAAGGGGAGCAAAAATCGATGATCTCAAGACGTCTCTTTTCCGCCGCCATGGTTGCAGCCGGCCTGCTGGCCGGCGTCACGCTGCCGGTGAGCCAGGCGCATGCCGAAACCGCCATCAAGTTCACCCTTGACTGGAAGTTCGAGGGCCCTGCGGCCGGCTTCCTGTTGGCGCTGGACAAGGGGTACTTCAAGGCCGAAGGCCTGGATGTGACGATCGACAGCGGCAACGGGTCTGTCGAGGCGATCCCGCGCGTGGCAACCGGCGCCTATCAGATGGGCTTTGGCGACATCAATTCGGTCATCAAATTCCTGGATGAGGATCCGAGCCAGAAGATCAAGGCCGTGATGATGGTCTATGACAAGCCGGTCTTTTCGGTCGTCGGTCGCAAGTCGCTGGGCGTGACGGAAGATCCGAAGTCGCTGGAAGGCAAGAAGCTCGGCGCGCCGCCGCCGGATGGCGCCTTTGCCCAATGGCCGGCCTTCAAGCAGGTTGCCGGCATCGATGACAGCAAGATCACCATCGAAAGCATTGGCTTTCCCGTGCGCGAGCCGATGCTCGCCAAGGGTGACGTCGATGCCGTCTTCGGCTTTGCCTTCTCCGTCATCCTGAACCTGAAGGCACAGGGCATTCCGGCGGACGACATCGCCACCATCCTGATGGCCGATCACGGCCTGAACCTTTATGGCAACAGCGTTCTCGTCAACACCGACTTCGCCGCCGAGAACCCCGAGGCCGTCAAGGGCTTCCTGAAGGCGCTGGCCAAGGGCTTTGCCGATGCCGTCGCCAATCCGGAAGAGGGTGTCGCGGCCGTCCTGAAGCGCAATGAGACGCTCAATCCTGACATCGAGAAGGAGCGTCTTGAGATGGCGACGGCCATGAACATCAAGACGCCCTATGTCGTCGAAAACGGCATGGGCACCGTCGACATGGCCCGGCTCTCCGCCTCGATCGAGACGCTGAAGGTGTCGATGGGCCTGAAGGGCAACGTCAAGGCCGAACAGGTCTTCGATGCCAGCTACCTGCCGGCCAAGGAAGCGCGGATGCTGCCTTGATGGCAACACCCTCCCCTTGAGGGGGAGGGTCGAACCGCAGGTTCGGGGTGGGGTGACCTTTCGCGAGATCACCCCACCCGCTGCTTCGCAGCGACCTCCCCCTCAAGGGGAGGTTGGGAAATTCCTTTTTGACCGGAGCCCCCATGTCCCATCTCGTTTCCATCGACAATGTCGACATGCGCTATGGCGGTGCGGACGGAACGCTCGCCGTATCAGGCCTCACCATGCGCGTCGACAAGGGTGAATTCGCCGCCGTGGTCGGACCGTCCGGTTGCGGCAAGTCGACCCTGATGAAGCTCGTGACCGGGCTGCATATCCCGCAATCCGGCGTCGTCGTCGTCGCCGGCCAGCAGGTGACAAAGCCCGTTTCGATCGTCGGCATGGCCTTTCAGAACCCGACCATGCTGCCTTGGCGCACGACGCTCGAAAACATTCTTCTGCCGCTCGAAATCGTCGAGAAGCATCGGCATCGCCTGAGGGCGAACAAGAAGGAGTATGTCGAAAAGGCGGAAAACCTGCTGGAGATCGTCGGGTTGAAAGGCGTCGGCTCGAAATTCCCATGGCAATTGTCCGGCGGCATGCAGCAGCGCGCCAATCTCTGCCGGGCGCTCATCCACGAGCCGGAACTCCTGATGCTCGACGAGCCCTTCGGTGCGCTCGATGCCTTTACCCGCGAAGAGCTCTGGTGCGTCATCCGCGATCTGCATGCAGCCCAGGGCGTGACCATCGTGCTCGTCACCCACGATCTGCGCGAGGCGGTCTTCCTCGCCGACCGGATCTTCGTGATGAGTGCGAGGCCGGGCAAGGTGGTCAAGGAACACACCGTGCCCTTCGCGCGACCGCGTGACCTCGAACTGATGTATCAAACGGAATTCAACGACATGGTGCATGTGCTGCACGGTGAGATCGCGAAGGCGAGGGTGGCGGCATGACGATGACCATGGATACTTCGGCCGCCAAGCTTGCCCCCAAGCCGCTGATGCAGCGGATCAACTGGGTTCGGGCCGCCCCCTTCATCTACACGCTCGGTCTCTTCCTCATCTGGGAGCTGACGGTGATCGCGCTCGCCATGCCGCCGACCATCCTGCCCGCGCCGACCCGCGTCTTCGAGGCGGTGGTGCAATACTGGTCGCCGATCTGGAAGAACTCGCTTCAGACGCTCTATACGACGACGCTCGGCTTCCTGATCGCGGTGGTCGCGGGCCTGGCGCTCGGGCTCTTCGTCGGCTGGTCGAAGACCATCTATGCCGGGCTCTATCCGCTGATGATCGGCTTCAACGCCATCCCCAAGGTGGCGCTGGTGCCGATCCTCGTCATCTGGTTCGGCATCGGCACGGTGCCGGCCGTGCTGACCGCCTTCCTGATTTCCTTTTTCCCGATCGTCGTGAACGTGGCGACGGGGCTCGCCACCATCGAGCCGGAAACCGAGGATGTGCTGCGAGCCCTGGGCGCGAAGAAACTCGACATCATGCTGAAGGTCGGCATTCCCCGCTCGATGCCCTATTTTTTTCGGCTCGCTGAAGATCGCGATCACGCTCGCCTTTGTCGGTTCCGTCGTGTCGGAAACGGTGGCGTCGAACTACGGCCTCGGCAACATGATGAGTTCGGCCCAGAGCCAGTTCAACGTGCCCCTGGTGTTTGCGGGCCTTCTGGCGCTCGCCGTCGAGGGTATCGCCATGTATGCGCTGATGGCCTGGCTCGAAAAGCGCATGACCGGCTGGGCGCACCGCTCGACCATGGCCAATTGACGGGAAAAGCTGGGTGCCCGAGGCGGGCGCTCAGCTCTTCTCCTTCAGGGTGAACGGCAGCTCGAAGGGTGTGGAACGCTCGGCGATCACGTCGTTGATCGTGTAGCGCAGCACATAGCCGCCTGGATTGGCGCCGGCGACATCCAGCGTCAAATGGGTATAGACCTCGACCGCGTCCGAATGGCTGGTGAAGGTGAAGTTGCCGAATTCCTTCTGCAGGGCCAGCGTCTTGCCCTCGTCGTCGGTCAGTTCCAGATCGACGGTGAAATGCGATTGCCGCTGGTTTCCATCGGCCGGCTGCCATTGGAGGCCGGTCACTTCGACATAGGTGATCAGCTTTTCGCCGGTGAGAAAGACCGGCTCCGCCTTTGGCACATAGGCGCGGTAGGCCTTCGGCACCTCGGTGACGAAAAGCGCACGCGGCACCGTCAGCGGCAGGGTCTGCGAGAAGGCAGCAAGGCCCGAGCGGATCGCCTCGAAGGCACCGCGCGCATCATTGGCCGCAGCCAGCCGCTCGGCCTCGATGGCCGCATCGAGGAGCGGGCCGGCGGCAACCGGCGCCGTGGACAGCAATGTGCCGATGAGGGCGAGGGCAAAGCGGCGGCCAGGGCGACGGGCAGGGCGACGGGCAGGGGCGGCAGATGTCGGCGACACGGGGTTCTCCTGCGATTCGATGCATCGAGTGTGGGGAAATCCGGCACGGGCCGTCAAGCGCCGGTACCGACGCCTGCCCTTCACGAAGCGCTGAAGCTTACGAACGCCAGAACATCGGCACCAGGAGCACGAGAACGGTCAGCACTTCCAGACGCCCAAGCAGCATGGCAAGCGACAGGACATAGAGTTCCGGATCGTTCATCATCGCGAAATTGCCGACCGGGCCGATCAGCGGTCCGATGCCGGGGCCGACATTCGACAGGGCCGTAATGACGGAGGACGTGGCGGTGGCGAAGTCGTAGCCGGCGAGCGCCATGGCCATGGAGCCGATTGCCCAGATGAAGATATAGGCGCTGACGAACAGGAACACGGCGCGCTGGGTATCCGCATCGACGATCTGGTTGCCGTAGCGCACGGAATAGACCGCATTGGGATAGATCAGCTTCTTCAGGCCCGTCACGATGATGTTGAACAGGATGACGAAGCGATAGGCCTTGATGCCGCCGGCCGTCGAGCCGGAGCAGCCGCCCATGAAGGTGGCGAAAAAGGCGGCCGCCACGGCGAACGGTCCCCAGAGCGTGTAATCCTGGCTGGCATAGCCCGTGGTGGACAGGATCGAGGCGAAGTTGAAGAAGGAATGGGTCAGCGCTTCCGGCAAAGCAACATCGTTGCGCAGGTGATTGTAGAGCCCGCCGGCGATCGCGAAGGCACCGAGATAGGCAAGAAACACGAAGATCTGCGGATCACGCAGCGCGTCGAGCCGTCCGCGGACCAGCAGAACGATGAGAATCGAGAAGGGCAGGCTGCAAAGTGTCATGAAGAAGGTCGACACCCAGAGCAGCGAGTGACTGTCGAAGGCGGCGAAGGAATTGTCGTAATTGCCGAAACCGGCAGTCGCCACTGTCGTGAAGGCGTGCACGATCGCATCGAAATGACCCATGCCGGTCAGGTCGTAGGCGATGATGCAGGCAAATGTGATGGCGACATACACTGCCATGAAGGCACGCGTGAAGGTGGCGATGCGGGCAAATGGCTTGTCGCCGATGTCGGACGATTCCATCTTGAAGAAGGAGACCCCACCGACGCGCAGGAAGGGCAGGACGAAGAGCCCGAGCGCCACGATGCCGATGCCGCCGAGCCAGGCGATCAGGCCACGCCACATCAGGATGCCGGGTGAAACCTGATGCAGGTTGGAGATGACGGTCGAGCCCGTCGTGGTGATGCCCGAGATCGATTCGAACAGCGATTGGGCGAAGGTCAGCCCGAGATCGGAGAAATAGAACGGAATCGCGCCGACCACCGAAAACACGGCCCAGAGCACGTTGACGAGCAGGAAGCCCATGCGCTTGGTGAAGGTCGGCATGGGGCCGCGCGTCGCCATCGCAGCGGTCAGCGACAGGCCGCCGACCATGGCGGCAGAGACCGTGAAGACCGACCAGGCCTCGTCCCCATAATAGAGGCTGACCATGGCGGGGATGAGCATCGCCGTCGAGAGATAGAGACCGCAAAGGCCTGCGATATAGACGACGGCGCGGAGCAGATTGGTATTCAAGGAATTTCTTCCGTCTGTTGCAGCTGAAAGAGGCTTTGTCTCTGCCCGTTCTCTATGCCATAGCGGGGCTCAGTCCAAAATTCAACGGAGGGTGACGTGACCCCCAGTCAAGTCGATGAAGCGCTGGAGGCGATGCGCGGCCTCTTTCCCGAAACGCCGCTGCAGCTCAACGAACATCTGAGCGCCCGCTACGGGGCCAATGTCTACCTGAAGCGCGAGGATCTGACCCCGGTTCGCTCCTACAAGATCAGGGGCGCCTTCAACTTTTTCCGCAAGATCGTCGCCGATAGCCCCTCCGGCACGACCTTTGTCTGCGCCTCCGCCGGCAATCACGCCCAGGGTTTTGCCTATGTCTGCCGCCACTTCGGAGTTCAGGGCGTTGTCTTCATGCCGGTGACGACGCCGCAGCAGAAGATCGACAAGACCCGCATCTTCGGCGGCGAATTCATCACCATCCGCCTGATCGGCGACATCTTCGACCAGTGCTATCAGGCCGCCCGCGAGCATGTCGAGGCGATCGGCGGCTATATGGTGCCACCCTTCGATCACCCCGATATCATCGAGGGCCAGGCGACGGTTGCGGCCGAAGTCATGCAGCAGCTGCCGGACGGCGTGACGCCGGATCTCGTCGTGATGCCGGTGGGCGGCGGCGGGCTTTCGTCAGGCATGACCGGCTATATGGCCGGCAAGGTTTCGCCCGAAGCGATGATCTTCTGCGAACCCCAGGGCGCCCCGAGCCTGAAGAAGAGCCTTGAGGCCGGCAAAGTCGTGACGCTGCCCAAGGTCGACAATTTTGTCGATGGTGCTGCCGTGGCCCGGATCGGCGACCACAATTTCGAGGCGTTGAAGAGTTTCCGCCCCGACCAGGTGCTGATCGTGCCGGAAAACGCGATCTGCGTGACCATGACCGATATGCTGAATGTCGAGGGCGTGGTGCTGGAACCGGCAGGCGCATTGGCGCTGGCGGCCCTCGACCTCCTGCCGCGCGTGGCGCTGAGTGGCCGCACGATCGTTGCCGTCGTCTCCGGCGGCAATTTCGATTTCGAGCGTCTGCCGGACGTCAAGGAGCGCGCCATGCGCTACGCCGGCCTGAAGAAATACTTCATCTTGCGCCTGCCGCAGCGTCCCGGTGCCCTGCGCGACTTTCTCAATCTCCTCGGCCCCGAGGACGATATCGCCCGCTTCGAATATCTGAAGAAGTCGGCGCGCAATTTCGGCTCCATCCTGATCGGCATCGAGACCGGCAAACGCGAGAATTTTGCCGAACTCTTCGACCGCTTCGATCAGGCCGGGCTCGGTTTTGAGGACATCACCGAAAACGAGATCCTCGCCAACCTGATCATCTGATGCCTTGCTGCGACAGCCAGTCGAGAATCATCCCGGCGATCGGCTCTGTGGTGTCGGGCGAATAGGTGTCGCCGGCGATCACATGATTGTTGGCGTCACCGGTCGGGCCGGGATCAACAAGCACATGCGGACCGCCCCAGCGGGCGGCGACCTCAGCCGTTCGATCGGGCCGCACGACCTTGTCGTTGGCCGACTGGATGAAGAGCGCGGGGATGCGGATGTCTTCAACCGGCGTATGGGTGGCCAGCCGGACGGACTGGGCCATGGGTATCAGAGCTTCGACCGGGTAATCGGTAGTCCAGTTATGCGCATTGAGCGGGCTGATCGGTTCGAATCCGCGACGCGGCTCCAGCAACAGCCTGGCAAGCTGTGCGCCGAAAGGACCCGTCAGCAGAAAACTGCCGGCGGCCTGGACGCCGTAATTGGGCGACAGGAAGACGGAGGCTGCGACGGTTTCCGCAAGGGCGGGGCGCGCCAGCGCCCAGGTGACGAGCGATGCACCAGTCGAGGTCGAGATCACGACCACCCGGTCACCGAGCAGCCGGCCGACGGCAAGCGCTTCGCCGATGTCGCCGGTCCAGTCTTCAAGTGTCACCTGGCCGAGGGCATCGGGATCCTTGAGCCCGTGGCCTGAAAGCCGGGTGAAGAAGAGATTGGCGCCGAGGCGCTTTGCGACGAGATCGGGCAGCGGCCGGACTTCGGCAGGCGAGGCGGAAAAGCCGTGCACATAGATCACCGAGATCGGAGTTCTCTGCCGGGAAGTCGGGTCCGCCCAGACGATCTGCTTGCCGAGCCCCTCGCGGATGGCTCCTGCTTTCGTCTCGTTTGCCGCGATCAGGGCTTCGACCGATTCGAGCGGGGTATCCGCCCCGAACTCTGCCGCGCGCTCCAGCGCAAGCATCGGGGGTCTGAGATACAGGAAGGCGAGGCCTGCAGCGGCAACGACAATGACGGCAAGCGAAAAGCCCATGATCCGCATCCCATTTCCTCCCCGGTCCCCCAAGACCGAAGGCGACCTTATCACGCTGTCGTTAGGCGGGAAGTGGTGTTGCCTGCTCTTCCTCGCCGGTCCTCGCTGTGCTAGGGAACGCTCATGTCGATCCTGTCCCGTATCCTCTCGATTTTCACCGGTGGCTCTTCCTCCGAAAGCCCTGCCAAGCCTTTGGCCGAACCGCAGACCTACAAGGACTGCACCATTCATGCCGAGCCGATCCGCGAAGGCAGCCAGTACAGGCTTGCCGGGCGCATCGAGCGGCAGGTCGATGGTCGTGTGCTGACGCGCAAGTTCATCCGGGCCGATGTCTTCACATCGCTCGACGACGCGCTCGACTGCACCTTCCGCAAGGCACAGCAGATCATCGACCAGAACGGCCCCGCGCTTTTCGGCGATGGCGAAGAGATGCGCATAGTTTAAGCGCCGCTCATTTCTAAATGGAGTGAGTTCTGTTGGCTGAAACGCAGTCGGATGGTCACCCGGCTGGCGCTTGTCGTGGCCACGGCATGCGGGCCAAGCCAGCCGGGCGATCATGCGGCCCGTTGCAGCCAACCCGAAGGGCCGGGCATCTTTCCGCCGAAATCAGCGGCGGTCGTCTCGCCGATGCCCCAGGCAGTACCGGCTTATCGCGAAGAATCGCTTTTTGCGGTCACCGAATGTTAATGATGCAGCGCAACACTGACCCGGTGATATTGTCCGGGTTTTCCAGTGATCTTTGCATTGAGATCTGCTTATTTTCTTCCCTTTTATGGCCTGGCAATAAGCCTGATCCCGGGTGCAACGGCCCAGGCTCAGGAGGCCACCGTTGAGGTCGCCAAGGCATCCGCCGACCTTGCCTGGCTGATGGCTGCGGCCGGTATGGTCATGATGATGCAGATCGGCTTCCTGCTCCTCGAGGCCGGCATGGTCCGCTCGAAGAACTCGATCAATGTCGCCCAGAAGAACCTGCTTGATTTCGTCTTCGGCGTCGTCGGTTTCGCGGTCGTTGGTTTCATGTTCGCCTTCGGCGCATCCGGCTTCCTTCCGCTTGGCTTCGACAGCGACTACTTTCTGCTGCAGAACCTCGACAGCTGGCTTGCCGGCTTCTTCGTCTTCCAGGTGATGTTCTGCGGCACGGCCGCCACCATTGTCTCCGGTGCGGTTGCCGAACGCATGACGCTCTCGGCCTATGTTTTTGGTTCGATTGTCCTGTCCACGCTGATCTATCCGGTGTTCGTCCACTGGGTCTGGGGTGCTGCGATCGGACCCAATTCGGGGGCTTTTCTTGGGAACCTGGGCTTTGTCGATTTTGCCGGGTCAACTGTCGTTCATGCCACGGGCGGCTGGGTCGCGCTCGCCGCCTGCCTTGTCATCGGGGCAAGGCGTGGTCGTTTCGATGCCGAGGGGCGCCCGGTTCGCATCGCCGGTAACAATCCGGTGCTATCAACCACGGGCGGCCTCATCCTCTTCTTTGGCTGGATCGGCTTCAATGGCGGCTCGACGCTCGCGGCCAATGCCGATGTCGCCCCGATCATTCTGAACACGGTGCTGGCTGGCGGCATGGGCACCTGCGTCGGCTATGTCATTGGCGCCAAGCAGGATGGCGTGGTCCTGCCGGAAAAGGCCCTATGCGGCATGCTGGGCGCACTGGTCGCCGTGACGGCGGGCTGCCATATCCTCGAACCGGGCGGCGCGCTGCTGACCGGAGCGCTCGGTTCGGTGGTCGCGGTTTTCGGCAACCAGTATGTCGAAGAGAAGCTGAAGGTGGACGATGCCGTCGGCGCCGTCGGCGTGCATGCCTTTGCCGGTGTGGCGGGCACCCTGTCGCTGGCGCTGCTGGCGCCCGTCTATCAGCTGCCGACCGGCGGACGTTTCGACCAGCTCTACATCCAGATCTTCGGCTCGGCGCTGAATTTCTACTGGGCCTTCGGCTTGGGCTATGCCTTCTTCTGGACGCTCGACAGGCTTGTGCCGGTGCGCGTGACCGCCCAGGTCGAAGACATCGGTCTCAATATTGCCGAACACGGAACGCGGCTCGGCGTCGGCCATGTCGAGGACGCACTCTCGAAGCTGGTATCCGGCAAGGCGGATCTCGGCGACCGGCTGGCGGTCGATCCGGGCGACGAGGCCGAAAAGCTGACCCGCCTTTTCAACAGCCTGATGGACAATATCCAGCATCAGGAACGCAGCCGCAGCGAACTGGAGGCCCAGGTTCGTGACCAGGAAGAGGCGGAGCGTGTGACAGCGCTCGCAAATGCCACATTCGAAGCCATCGTGATGCATGAGCGTGGCATCATCATCGACGGCAACGAGCAATTGGAAGTCCTGACGGGGCGCTCTGTGGAGGAGCTGAAGGGAACCTCGATCCTCGATCTCGTGGACGAGACCGGCCGGCGGCTCTTGATCGACGATCCCGAGCCGGCCCCCGATGTGTCGCGAGAATTTCAGGTGGTACGGCCTGACGGCTCGATGATCCCGATCGAGGCGCGAGGTCGCAACATCGAATATCGCGGACGTCACATCCGCATCAGCTGTCTCGTCGATCTTCGCGAGCGCAAGGCCGCCGAAGGCCGTATCCGCCATCTGGCGCAGCACGATCCCCTGACGGGTCTTGCAAACCGCGCGCTGTTCACCGAAACGCTGGCCGTCCATGTCGAGCAAGCCAATGATGGCTGGGGCTGCGGCGTGCTGCTGGTCGATCTCGATCACTTCAAGGACGTCAACGATCTCTATGGCCACCCGGCCGGCGACGAGGTGATCCGCGAGACGGCGCGGCGCCTCGCGGACGTTGTCGGTCCCTCCGCTCTGGCAGCCCGCCTGGGTGGCGACGAATTCGCTGTCATCCTGGGCAACTGCCATTTCGAGGCCCAGATCGAGGATGTCAGCCGTCGTCTGATCGAAGTCTTCCGCCAGCCTTTCGACACCGGGCAGGGCGAGCGCATCAAATGCGGCATTTCGATCGGTGGTGCGCTGTGCCCCGAACATGCCGCCTCCCTCGACGAGTTGATCGGTCGCGCCGATGTGGCGCTCTATCATGCCAAGAAATCGGGGCGAAACACCTTCCGCACCTATCGCCGCGGCATGGATGAGCTGATCGAAAAGCGACGGGCGCTGGAGGCAGATATCGAACGCGGCCTGGAGCGTGGCGAGTTCGAACTCTATCTGCAGCCGCGGGTCGCCGCCCGTGATGGGGCGATCGTCGGTTACGAGGCGCTGGTGCGCTGGCGGCATCCGGAGCGCGGCATGGTGCAGCCGGGCGACTTCATTCCGGTCGCCGAGGTCTCGGGCAAGATCATCGATCTCGGCGAATGGGTGCTGGCAAAAGCCTGTGAGCTGGCGGCCGGTTTCGCTGGCCAACTGCATGTCAGCGTCAATGTCTCGCCCGTTCAATTCCGCCATCCGCAATTCCTCGATCGCATCGAGGCCATCCTGTCGGCGTCGGGCGTCTCGCCGCACCAAATCGAACTTGAGATCACCGAAAGCGTTCTGATCGACGACGACCAGCGGGCGCGGCTCATCCTGGCCCACCTGAAGTCGCTGGGCCTGCGGATCGCGCTCGACGACTTCGGCACGGGGTATTCCTCGCTCAGCTATCTCAGCCGCTATCCCTTCGACGTCATCAAGATCGACCGCAGCTTCGTCTCAGCGCTCGGCACGCAGGAGACGGCGGATGCGATCGTCCGCACGATTATCGATCTCGGCAACGGGCTTGGCATGCGGGTGGTGGCAGAGGGCGTGGAGACGGTGGATCAGGCCCGCACCCTGAGTGCAGCCGGCTGTGACGAACTGCAGGGCTACCTGCTCGGCAGGCCGAAACCCGTCGCCGAGATCGAGGACGCCATCAGTGACGGCATCGTCGCCGAATTGAAGAAGATTGCACGTCTGCCGAACCATCGGGAAAGACGGCTTGCTTCAGCCGAGAGAGAGGCGCCGTCGGCCAGGGTCGCCGGCGCCTGAAGGATGACAACGCGGCCCAGGGGCCGCGCCTCAGAGCAAGACTGCCTCAGGCAGCCCGCGCCAGTTCCTCGACCTTGGCCTTGGCCGAGGCAACAGCCTTTTCGGCCGCTTCCGGACCATAGGCGACACCTTCGACAAAGACCGTCTCGACGAGCTCGATGCCGAGGAAGCCGAGCACGGTCTTGAGATAGGGCTCGGCATGGTTCATCGGCGCGCCTGGACCGGAGGAATAAATGCCGCCGGCTGCGAGCACGAGATAGGCCTTCTTGCCCTTGGCGAGGCCGACCGAGCCATTCTCCGTATAGCTGAAGGTCAGGCCGGCACGGGCCACGTGGTCGATCCAGCTCTTCAGCGACGAGTAGATGTTGAAGTTGATCAGGCCGGTGCCGATGACGATCGTGTCTGCGGCCATAAGCTCGGCGACGAGCGCGTCGGACAGCGCCACGGCTTCGGCCTCTTCGGCGGTACGGGCGTCGGGCGCCTTGCGGATGGCGGCGGTGAAGGTGCCGTCGACATGGTCAAGCTGGCTTTCGACGAGGTCGCGATGCACCAGGCTGCCGCCGGTCTGGCCGGCGAACTTCTCGGCGAGCTCGGTCGCGATCGCATTGGAGAGGGATTCCGAGCCGCGCGGGCTGGAGGTAACGAGAAGGATGGAAGACATGTGCAGTTCCTCGAATGGTGGAAGGCCCTTGGGAGCAGGCCTGCCATGCATCTATGCCTGACCACGCATCGATAAAACTGTGATAATCTAGATCGGTTGTATCGAATAACTGGATGGATGCCCGTCGCAATGGATGCCAACCCGACCCTCGACCAGCTGCAGGTCTTCCTGACCGTTGCCGATACCGGCAGCTTTTCGGCCGCCGCCCGGCAGCTCAACCGCGCCCAGTCTGTCGTCAGCTACACGATCGGCAATCTGGAGAGCCAGCTTGGCGTATCCCTGTTCGAGCGCACCGGCACGCGCCAGCCGCGCCTGACGGAGGAGGGCAGGGCCATGCTGACCGATGCCCGCCGGATCGTCGGCGATCTCCAGGTGATGCGTGCCAAGGCCCGCGGCATGCGCCAGGGGCTGGAAGCGGAGCTGTCGATTGCCATCAGCGTCCTCGTGCCGACAGCGGCCCTGCTGGACGTGCTCCGTGACTTCCAGCGCCGCTTTCCCTCGGTTTCGCTGCGTCTGGAAGTCGGCGAACTTGGTCGTCTGGTCGAACTCGTGGTCAGCGGCAAGGCGGCGATCGGCATCGGCGGTGCGCCGACCCGTCAGGACGACACGCTGATCGTCGAGCGTATCGGTCATAATTTCCTGTTGCCGGCGGCCGCCCGCGACCACCCGCTGGCCCGGCTCAAGGGCACGCTTTCCCTGCAGGATGTGCGCGAGGAAACCCAGATTGTCGTCAGCGATGCCTCGGACCTGACCTCCGGACGCGACTTCAACGTCCTTTCCTTCAAGACCTGGCGGGTCAGCGACATGGCGACCAAACATCAGCTGATCCGGGGCGGCCTCGGCTGGGGCGGATTGCCAGCCTCGGTCATCCGCGATGATCTCGCCAAGGGCCGCATCGTGCATCTTGACCTGCCGGCTTACGAGCAGGGCACCTATAATCTCTACGCCATCAGGCGGACCGACAGTCCGCCGGGGCCGGCCGGCACCTGGCTGATCCGCGCCTTCGAGGAACGCCTGTCGAATTGCCCCATCGATCTCGCTTCGATGCCACTTGCAATAGCGGTTTAAGGAATCGATTCAAGGGCTTGAATCGATTTGCCTCTTGAGCGGTCAGAGCGGTCGTATGGACTGGGACGTTCAACGTGTCAGCCAAACCTTGGCGAACACGTGTCGTGCCTCAATCGGCATCCTCGATCACGCCGGCACGAGATTGCGGGGATCCCGGTGGAAATTGCGGAAATAGGCGGTGATCTGGGCGACCGTGTTGCTGGATTGCTCGAATTCCAGCCCCATTTTGCCGGCCCTGTACCAGCGCACCGAGCCTTCGATATGGCCGAGTTCGGCGCAGCGGATCGCGACCGTCGCGCCCCGCTTGGCTTCGATCCAGCCTTCGAGCTGCAAGGCCATGCCGGTGCGGGATATGTCGAGGATGCGGATGTCGAGGGTCTGGCCCATGAACTGCAGGGTGCCACGGATGCGGCAGCGAATACGTTGGGTTCTACGTCCGTCGGTATTGAGTTTGGCGGCAAGCATTCCGTCGCGCTCCATCAAATTGATTGAAAGAAACGCGTAAAACCTCGGCCAGCCGCCTTAACGGCAACTGGCCAAGATCGTTAGAATGCAAGCATTCGCCCTAGGAGAATTTAGGTATTTGGCGCGTTGGGGCCCCGATTTACCGTTAACTGGAGCGCTGAAAACGCTGCTTCAGCCCTTCAGGACCGGGCGGACTTCCTGGTGGAAGTTGCGGAAATAGGCGGCAACCTTGGCGATCGAATTGCTGTTGGGGCGGAACATGATGCCGATTCGACCGCCATAGTTCCAGCGGACCACGCCTTCGAGATGGCCGATATCGTCATTCTCGATCACCACCTGACTGCCCGCGGCGGCCGGCAGCTTGCCGGCGATTTCGAGGGCCAGGCCGGTGCGCGAAATATTGATCACGCGTCCAACCGCTTCCTGCTGGAAATACCGGATCTTGCTGTCGAGCCGGCAGCGGCTGCGAGGCGATTTTCGAACATCCATTCCGAGATTATTGCTCATGATGCCGTCCTGAAGTGAAGGAATGGCCCATGCTTACGCCCCATCCGTGAGAATGGTCTAAATCATTTCATTAGGATTTTCAGGATCGACCTTTATAGGCCCACATTGGGTCGATCGATGACTTCGCGCAACGCAAAGCTGGAATTGATCTTCACCACGTGGGGCAGGGCGGAGAGCCAGTCCCGGTGGATACGCTCGTAGTCTTCCAGGTCCTTTGCGGCGACGCGTAGGATATAGTCGTATTCGCCCGACATCAGATAGCAGACCAGCACATTGGGACAGCGCTTTACGGCGGCCTCGAATTCCGTCAGCGTCTTGGCAAACTGGCCCGACAGCGAGATGTGGACGATGACCATCATCTTGTAGTCGATCGCCTTGTGCGAAAGGCGGGCGTGATAGCCGCTGATGACGCCTGCCTTCTCCAGCATGTCGTGGCGGCGCGAGCACGCCGAAGGCGACAGCCCGACCTTTTCGGCAAGCTCTGCATTGGTCATCCGGCCATTCTCCTGAAGTGCCTTCAGAATGGCACGATCGATGGCGTCGAGTTCGGTCATTCGTAGAATTCTCCGTTTTATAGCGGATTCACGCAAGAAGCTTCGAATTGTCTCGCGCCGAACCCCTCACTTTGCAAGGACATTTTGCGTCCGTGGTGGTTCAATTTCCGTATCTGAAACAAAGCGGCTTTGGCTGCGAATAAAGAGAGGAACACTCGATGCGCGTCGGTTGCCCGAAGGAAATCAAGAACCATGAATACCGTGTCGGTCTCACCCCCGGTGCGGTCCGCGAATATGTGGCACATGGCCATGACGTCCTGATCGAAACGGGTGCAGGCGCCGGTATCGGCGCCGACGACCACGCCTATATCGCTGCCGGCGCGAAGATCGCAGCCACAGCCAAGGACGTGTTCGAAAAGTCCGACATGATCGTCAAGGTCAAGGAACCGCAGCCTTCCGAATGGGTGCAGCTGCGCGAAGGCCAGATCCTCTACACCTATCTGCACCTGGCGCCGGATCCGGAGCAGACCAAGGGCCTTATCGACTCGGGCGTAACAGCCATTGCCTATGAAACCGTGACCGACGAGCGCGGTGGCCTGCCGCTGCTCGCCCCGATGTCGGAAGTGGCCGGCCGCCTGGCGATCCAGGCGGGTGCGACGGCCCTGCAGAAGGCCCATGGCGGCCGCGGCATCCTGCTCGGCGGCGTGCCGGGCGTTCTGCCGGCCAAGGTCACCGTCATCGGTGGCGGCGTGGTCGGTCTGCATGCGGCCAAGATGGCTGTCGGCCTCGGCGCCGACGTCACCATCCTCGACCGCTCCCTGCCGCGCCTGCGCCAACTCGACGATATCTTCGGCGGCCGTGTTCATACCGTCTATTCGACGATCGACGCGCTGGAACAGGAAGTCTTCTCTGCCGATCTCGTCATCGGCGCGGTCCTCATCCCCGGTGCCGCTGCCCCGAAGCTTGTGACCCGCGAGATGCTGTCTGGCATGAAGAAGGGCGCTGTCATCGTTGACGTCGCGATCGACCAGGGCGGCTGCTTTGAGACTTCGCATGCGACGACCCATTCCGACCCGACCTATGTCGTTGATGGTGTCGTGCATTACTGCGTCGCCAACATGCCGGGTGCGGTTCCGATCACCTCGGCCCATGCCCTCAACAACGCGACGCTGGTGCATGGTCTGGCGCTCGCCGACCGCGGCCTGCGCGCCATTGCCGAGGATCGTCACCTGCGCAACGGCCTGAACGTCCACAAGGGCCGCATCACCAACAAGCCGGTCGCCGATGCGCTGGGCTATCCCGCCCATGCACCGGAATCCGTGCTGAACGTAGCGTAAGGTCGCACTCTCCGGTCGCCTTACGCAACGCCAGGACCGCCACTCGATCCCAGAGAGCGGTCATCCGGGCCGGCCTTCCCATCGGCCGGCCCGTTTTCATGCCTGGCATCAGCCTCGCTCGATCCGGCACTGATAGCAGTTGTTGCGGGCAGAGCGCACGTGCACATAGGCGATGTCGGGATTGCCGAGGAGTACCTCAGCCCGCGCCATGATCGCCTCGGTCGCCACCACGCCGCCGCTGCCATAGACGATGCGATCGTCATGGCCATATCCACGGACGATGTAATCCGGGCTGCCGAGCATTGGCGGCAGCACCTCCGTCGCCTCGTATTGCGGGCAGGCCTCCGCATGCAGGAAGATCGGGCCCGTTTCCGCATAGGGCTGGAGCGCCGGGAAGGGGCGATAGGCCAGCGTCAGATAGGCTTCGCCGGCAGCGATTTCACCAAGACAATGGCGACAGGGATAACCGCCGGGAGAGACGCGCCGTTCGGGAACAAGTCCATAGGCGTCCGGCGCGCCGTCCCGGTAGGCGGCAGCCTCTGCCGAGGGCATGGGGAGAAAACGAATGGCAGATGTCATCAAAGCCTCCATGATCAGGTCTCGTTCGTCTTCACCTCCCGCTGCTCTTTCCGCCACCCGATTCCTGCGGCGTCTCATCCAAAAATAATGGTTCTCTGACGAGCAAACTTCGCGTTAGATGTCGGCCATTCAGAATATCGGGTGAGGGATTCCATGAAATCTTTGAAGTCCGCATGGGTGGCGGCGCTCGTCATGTGCATGGCCATGCTGTCTATGTCGTCGGTACAGCTGAAGGCTGAGGAACTGACGGAAGAGCAGGTACAGGAAGGCCAGCAATTCGTCATCAACAACGCGATCTTCATCCTGTTCCACGAGGCCGGCCATATGCTGGTTTCCGAATTCAATCTGCCGGTGCTCGGCCGTGAAGAGGATGCCGTTGACGCCCTCTCGGCGGTCCTGCTGCTGGGCGCTGAGGACGAGGAGTTGAACACGACGATGCAGGACGCGGCCGATGGCTGGTTCCTGCTCGACGAGGCAAATGAGGACGGTCCCCAGGAAGACGACTTCATGGGTACCCATGGCCTGGATCGTCAGCGCGCCTATGCGATCGTCTGCATGATGACCGGCGCCAATGCCGAATTCTTCAAGGTCTTCGCCGATTCGCTCGAGTTCCCCGAGGAGCGCCGCCAGGAATGCGTCTATGAATACCAGAAGGCGCGCGACAGCTGGATGAGCCTGCTGGCTGCCAACATGAAGGAAGGCGCCAAGACCCGGTTCGACGTGAGCTACGAGCCGGCCGGCAACGAAGACCTGCAGGGTTTTGCCGATCTGCTGAAGAGTGCCGGTGCGCTGGAGACGATCGCCACCGTTTTCGGTGAGGGCTACGATCTGAAGGACGGGATCAAGATCACCGGCAAGAGCTGCGGTGTCGAGAACGCCTTCTGGGATCCCGAGGCCCGCGAGATCACTTATTGCTACGAAATGGCGGCCTTCCATGCCGACCTGATCGCAACCTGGTTCGCCAACAACCAGGGCACGGAAGAGGCAACCGGCGACGACGCGACGTCGGAAGATACCGACGCGACGGCAGTCAAGGTCAAGAAGAAGGAGTGAGGGCGAAAGCCCTCAGCCGTCGCGCTTGATCAGAGCCAGAAGCTCCTGGTCGGTCATCGGATCGACCAGGGCGTCATAAGTCCCGACCGGCGAGAAGCCGAACTGCTGGTAGAGCTGCAGCGCGCGCGGATGGTCGAGCGAATTGGTGGTGACGGTGACCTTCTTCGGATTGCTCGACCAGGCGGCATAGAGACACTGCAGCAGGAACCACTTGCCGATACCCAGACCGAGCGCATGCTCGAACAGGCCGAAATAGGAGAGCTCGACGAGATCGTCGCTTTCCTGCGACAGCTCGTAGAAGCCGGCCGGCGCGCCATTCACATAGAGAACCGAGATCGAGACTTTATCGGCATGGATGATCGCCTTCAGCTGGTCGTCGGGCATGCGCAGCCGCTCATACCAGTGCCAGCGGGTGCCGACCTGCCGATGCAGGAAGCGGTAGAAGGGCAGCGGGACCTCATGCGTGCGCATGATCGCCGTCTGGATATTGACCGGCACCGGCAGGCTGGACTTCGGCGGTGCGCTCATTTCGAGACGTGTGACATGGGCCGTCAGCGGCCCCGATGTCTTGGAGCCCAGCGGCTCGGCCTTGCCGGTGACGACCGGCGTGTCGGTCTTCGAGCCCCATTCCGACCAGGAGCCGTCATAGAGCGAATTGTCGGTATGCCCCAGGCTTTCAAGCGCCAGCGTGACGACGGCCGCCGTCACACCTGAACCGCAGCTGGTGACGACGGGATTGTTGAGATCGATGCCGGCATCGGTGAAGATCGAGCGTAGCGTGGCGAGATCCTTGAGGCGGCCGTTTTCCGACAGCGAGGCGGCAGGCACGCTGCGTGCACCTGGCATATGGCCGGAGCGCATGCCGGCACGCGGTTCCGGCTCCTCGCCGGTGAAACGGCCGGCCGGGCGGGCATCGGCAATCTGCCGGTCGCCATGATCGGTGATGGCCGACATCTGGTCGAAGGAGGTGAGCTTTGCCCGGTCGAACTGTGCCTCGAAGGTGACGGGCGCCGGTTCCGGCAGGTCGGTCTCGAGCCTGCGGCCCTCCGCCTTCCAGCTGTCGATGCCGCCATCGAGCACATAGACGCGGCGGGCACCCATGACACGGAACATCCACCAGACACGCGGGGCCGAGAAGAAGCCGGGACCGTCATAGACCACGATCGTATCCTCGGCGGAAATGCCGAGCTGGCCGACGGCCTGGGCGAAGAAGGAGGGCGAGGGTAGTGAATGCGGCAAGCCGGTCGAGGTGTCGGCGATCACGTCCTGATCGAAGAAGACCGCACCCGGAATATGGCCGGAGGCATATTCGACGGCGCCATTGCGCCCCTGGGCGGGCAAATACCAGGAGGCGTCGACGAGTTTGAAACCGGGCGCCCCGAGGTTCTTTTCGACCCAATCCGCCGAGACGACGAAACGGCTTCTTTCACCCGACATGCACTTCTCCCGTGACGTTCCTTGGGCTTAGGTCTCCGGGGCTCCAAAGCGAATGCGGAACCGGCGGTTCTCCTTGCCCTTCTTTTCGATCTTGGCGATATGAATCGCACCGACCTCCTGGGTCTCCGAAACATGTGTGCCCCCGCAGGGCTGGCTGTCAACGGCGGAGTTCTCGCCGATGCAAACGAGAGAGACCCGGCCAAGGCCGACGGGCGGGCGAACATTCTTCGACTTGACGATGCCGGGGTTGGCCGCAAGCTCCTCGTCGGTGATCCACTGGAGATAAACCGGATGGTTCTCGCCGACGAGTTTCATCAGGTCGGACGTCACCTGATCCTTGTCGATGGTTTCGCCCATGTCGAAATCGACCCGGCTTTCCTCTTCGCCGACGGCAGCCCCGGTGATCGGATAGGGGCAGACGACGGAAAGCAGGTGGCAGGCTGTGTGCATGCGCATCAGCCTGTAGCGGCGCGGCCAGTCGACATGCAGGACGAGCTTTTCGCCAAGGGAGAGCAGGGGCTCGCCTTCGGCAGGGCGGTGCAGGATCACGTCCTTGGTGGCGCCGTGGCGGGTCTCACCGAGCTGGATGTGGCTGCCGTCCTCCCGCTCGAAGAAGCCGGTATCGCCTGGCTGGCCACCGGAGGCGGCATAAAAGCAGGTCTGGTCGAGTTCGACCGCGCCGTCTTCATGCACAGCCGTCACCACCGCCTCCGCCGTCGAGAGATAAAAATCGTCGCGGTAGAGGGCGATGGTGGTCATGGCAGTGCTTTCGATGGATATCAGACGGTCTCGAAGGGCAGATCGAAGGTCGGACGCTTTTCGAGCCAGGCCGGAACCGGCAGACCCTTCGAGCGCAGGAAGTCCGGGTTGTAGAGCTTCGACTGGTAGCGATTGCCATAGTCGCAGAGGATCGTCACGATCGTGTGGCCAGGGCCGAGATCTTTCGCCAGACGGATGGCGCCGGCGATGTTGATGCCCGAGGAGCCGCCGAGGCAGATGCCCTCGTTTTCGACGATGTCGAAGACGATGTCGAGCGCTTCGGAATCGGGGATCTGATAGGCGTAATCGGGTTTGAAACCTTCGAGATTGGCCGTGATGCGGCCCTGGCCGATGCCTTCGGTGATCGAGGAGCCCGAGGATTTGAGCTCACCATTCTTGTAGTATTCGAAGAGCGCTGCACCCTCTGGATCGGCGATGCCGATCTTCACGCCGGGCTTCATGTTGCGAAGGCCAATCCCGGTGCCGGCCAGCGTACCGCCCGAGCCGACCGCGCAGATGAAGCCATCGACGGCGCCGCCGGTCTGCTCGAAGATTTCCTTCGCGGTCGTTTCGATATGGGCGTCACGGTTGACGGTGTTGTCGAACTGGTTGGCCCAGATCGCACCGTTGGGCTCGCTCTTCGCAAGCTCGGCGGCGAGGCGGCCGGAGATCTTCACATAGTTGTTCGGGTTCTTGTAAGGCACCGCCGGCACTTCGACGAGTTCCGCGCCGAGCAGTTTCAGCGCGTCCTTCTTTTCCTGGCTCTGGGTCTCCGGGATGACGATCACGGTGCGATAGCCGAGCGCCTTGGCAACCAGCGTCAGCCCGATGCCGGTATTGCCGGCCGTGCCCTCGACGATCACGCCGCCGGGACGCAACAGCCCGCGCCGCTCGGCATCACGGATAATGAAGAGGGCGGCACGATCCTTCACCGACTGGCCGGGATTGAGAAATTCGGCCTTGCCGAGAATGGTGCAGCCGGTCGCCTGAGAGGCGCCATTCAGCCGGATGAGGGGCGTATTGCCGATCGCCTCGAGCACGGAAGGGTGGAATGCCATGATGTCTGCCTTTTTTGTCTGACGCGGACACTAGAACCAAAAGCGCGGGGAAGAAAACCGGAAAACCACATGAATTTGTCCTTCTGGACAAGATTATGCGGAGGGCGGTCAGCGCGGAACGTGAACCGGTCTTTTCGGCCTCGGGGTAGGCAATGGCAAGGAATGGCTTTTCGCGGTGGGGCGAGGGGAGGGAAAATGCGTTCGGGGCGCTAGGTCCTGAAGGCTTCTGGAAAATCACAGGCCACGTCAAGAGGCATGAAGTGTCTCAGATTGGCGGTGATGACGGTCAGGCCGTAGGCCTTTGCCGTGGCGGCAATCAGGATGTCGGCCAAGCCCGGATGCGCACCGCTCGCGGTGGCGACATCATCAAGCCCGCCCGCGATCCGGGCGGTGATGGGATCAACAGGAAGGATTCGATCCCCGAAGGTTTCAGTGATCTGGTCGAGCCAGTCGCTCAAACGCTGCGCCCGTTCAACGCCGCCGCGACGATGCAGCCTGCGCAGGCCCTTCTCGATCTCCGCCAGCGTGATGGCAGAGACATAGAGCAATTCGCTCTGGTCCCGGAACCAGACTTTCACGGCTTCGGATGGTACCTGCTTCCGGTCGGGCGAGAAAAGGGAGATGATGTTGGTGTCGATCAGGAAGCCGTTATTCAAGCTCGACGTCCCGCATGGGGGATGGGTTGCGTTCGAGATCGGCGGGGCCGGGATAGGACATCAGGAATTCGCCGAAGTTCGGCCTCGGCTTTGCCATCGCCCGCTTTGCCGCCTCTCCGGCTTCCACGCTGACCAGCATGGCGGCCGGCTTGCCGTGGCGGGTGATTGTGACGAATTCGCCGTTGGCGGCTTCGTCCACCAGACTGGCGAATCCAGCCTTGGCATCGGCAATACTCATGCTCGACATGTGGATCTCCAAAAATGACTATATGTGGTCAGTTTAGTGCGTGGCGGAGGATCGGGCAAGCGGGGGTTTGAGAGCCGGATTGTCTACCAATCGTTACAAATTGAAACATTCTCTTCACCGGATCTTCACGCCTGACCGGGAAGTCTGCTGATGATGCGGAACAAGGTTGTGCGGGGAGGGGTGATGCTGAGGGTTCTCGTGGCTTTGGCCCTGTGTCTGCCGCTATCAGGCTGCGATCTGTTCTTCGATTTCCCGGAATGGCAATGGCATCAGAAACTCACGGTGTCGGTCATGACGCCGGAGGGGATGAAGTCCGGCAGTTCGGTGACATCGGCGCGGATCGAGTTTCCGCCGAAATGGACGGGGGTGGGCGACGCGGCGGGCATGCAGCGCGGCGGCGTCTCTGGCGAGGCGGTCGCGGTCGATCTGGGCCAGGGTCGCTATCTGTTCGCGCTGCTGCAGGACTATACCGAATGGACGGCCTATACCGCCTTCTTTCCGGAACTTGAGGGAAAAGCGATGCTGAAGGAGGAGATGTTTCCCTATCTCGACCAGATGGTGGCGAGCCTCGGCCAGTCGCGCGACGTGCCGCGCAAGCACTATCCGCTGCTGGTGACCTTTGACAACATCAACGACCCGGCCTCGGTGCGCCGCGTCAGTCCCGGCGATCTCGCGGCTACATTCGGCCCCGGCTATCGGCTCAATGCCATCACCCTGTCGATCACGGATGAGCCGCTGACCGAGGGCGTGCTGAAGGGATTGCTCGGGTGGATCAACTCTTTGAGTGACTACCGCACAATCAGTAACAATCCTTTTACGAACACGTTGCCGGGCGAAATCGGCTATTTAAGAAAGACCCGTTAGTGTCTACGTCGCCAAATGGACTTGGACAGGCGCGGCTATAACAGGGGTCTCGGTGCCGCCGATGGACTGCCGACTCGACCACCCCTCACTCCCCCCTCAACCCCTGAAACGCCGCCATCGCCGCATCCCTGGCCTTGCCGTGATCGACGATCGGCAGCGGATAGGTCTTGCCGAGGCTCACGCCCGCATCCCTCAGCAACGTCGGCGGCGCCTCCGATGGCCTGTGGATGAATTTGGCCGGCATGTCCTTCAGTTCCGGCACGAAGCGGCGGATATAGGTGCCTTCGGGGTCGAATTTCTCGCCCTGGCTGGTCGGGTTGAAGATGCGGAAGAAGGGGGCGGCGTCGGCGCCGGAGCCGGCGACCCATTGCCAACTGGCGGCATTCGAGGCCGGGTCGGCATCCACAAGCGTGTCGCGGAACCAGCGCTCGCCTTCGCGCCAGTCGATCAGCAGGTCCTTGATCAGGAAGGAAGCGGTGATCATGCGCACGCGGTTGTGCATCCAGCCGGTCTGCCACAGCTGGCGCATGCCGGCATCGACGATCGGATAGCCGGTCTGGCCGCGCTGCCATTTGTGAAGCAGATCCGGCGCCTCTCGCCAGGGGAATGCGTCGAACTTGGCGTTCCAGTTCTTCCGTGCCAGATCCGGGAAATGGAAGAGCAGGTGATAGGAGAAGTCGCGCCAGACGAGTTCCTTGCGGAAATGCACGATGTCCTCCAGAGGGTAGCTCTCGGGCAGCCCGCGCGTGGCATGCCAGACGGTAAAGGGCGAGATTTCGCCGAGGGCCAGATGCGGCGAGAGCCGGGAGACATGTTCGCTCGCCGGCAGGTCGCGGCCGCTGCGATAGTTCTTCAGCCCGTCCTTGACAAAGGCGGCCAGGCGCTTCTCCGCACCCTTCTCGCCCGGTTGCCAATGCCCGTCGAAGGATGCGGCCCAGTTGGGTTTGGTCGGCAGAAGCGCCCAGCTCTCAAGCGCTTCGCTGTCGGGAAAGCGATCGGGCGCGGCAATGGTCTTCGGCGCCGGGATCGGCTCGGGCGGCTCGCCGGCGCCGTCCAGCGCCTTCCAGAACGGCGTGTAGACGCGGAAATGGCCGCCCGCGCCGGTTTTCAGCTTGGTCGGCTCATGCAGGATCTGGCCGGCAAAGGTGCGCACATCGATGCCCTCGGCAATCAGGCTGGCCTTCAATGCCTTATCGATGGCAATGCCCGGCGGATCATAGCGCCGGTTCCAGAACACGGCTTTCGCGCCGGTCGTGGCGATGACCTCGCCGATGACCTCTGCCGCCGAGCCGCTGCGCAGGATGAGTTGCGAGCCGAAAGCCTTGAGATCCTCGGCCAGCGCCTCAAGCGAATGATGCAGCCACCAGGCCTGTGCTGCCCCGAGCGGCCCGGTACCGGCATGCTCGGGCTCGCGTATATAGAGAGGAAGAATGCGATAACCGTCGTCAACGGCGGTCGACAGGGCTGCGTTGTCGGCGAGCCTCAGGTCCTTGCGAAACCAGAGGATGAGCGTCTTATCCGGATGGGGCATGCAATATCTTCTTCGTTGGCTTTCCCTGCCATACGAAGCCGGAGGGGGAGGGGATCACGCGGCAATCACGAATCTGCGCGTCGAAAGGTGCAGGTGATGGTCGTCGCTCAACGCGCTTCAGGCGGCAGAGCGACCCGGGGCCACACGACGCGCCTGCTCGGCGCGGATCATCGCCATGATCTGCTGGGCGTTTTCGCGGACATAAAGGCGGTGCAGCTTTTCGGCGACCGGGGCGGTCGTCAGCAGGCAGGTATAGCCCTCCCGCTCGTACCAGCGGAAATCCACCACATTGTCCATGTTGACGTAGAAGGGAAAGCCGTCCCCGTCGTGAAGCTCAAGCCACATCGGCCGTCCTCCTTCAATGCCTGTCTGTTGAGGCAAGGAGATAACAGGCAAATGTGAAGACGGGGTTTCGAGGGTGTTGTCTGAAACACCACCGCCAGATCTGGCGGGCAAGCAAAGCGGCCGGAAAAGAAAGACCGGAAAAGAAAAGGCCCGCCGCTGTGTTCAGCGCGGGCCTTGGAATTAGATGGCTCCCCGGGCCGGATTCGAACCGGCGACCTGTCGATTAACAGTCGAATGCTCTACCGCTGAGCTACCAGGGAACAGCCGCTTGGCGCGGTGTGAGCGGGGTAATACTGATGCTCGCTCCGTTTGCCAAGCGGTTTTTCAAAAAAAATGTCATCACCTTGTTTTTAATCGTGGGCTCACCATCTGGATGGCGCGGAGAGAGGGACGCAGAACCGCCGAAATGCAGGGAGTTTCCTAGATGTCTGAACGCCGTTACCGCCTCGATCAAAAGCGGGGCCGTCTGGTCCTTGGCAGTGTCGAGATTCCGGTGCCGCGCTCCCGTACGGGAAGAATCGCAACCGGTGCCGCGCTGGTCGGCGGTGGTTTCCTCGGTTTTCTTCCCATTCTTGGCTTCTGGATGGTGCCGCTCGGGCTGCTCGTCCTTTCCCATGATCTGTCCTTCGTCCGCCGCAAGCGCAGACGGGCAACCATCTGGTGGTATCGCCGCAAGACAGAAGCCGGTGCCGGCGCACGAGGCTGAGGCAAAGGCTGGACGACCGACCGGCCATCGAGTGGCGAGCAGCACATGTCATAGTGAAATGACCGCATGGGCGACGGCGGCCTAGGCTGCCCGGACCGGACGGGGAAACCGAACTGCGATTCGCGTGGTTGGTTCCCGGACGGACAAAGGAGCGTTACCCGATGAGCTCAACGCCCGACATGACGACGATCCTGACGCCCGCGGACTTCACCATCATGGAGGACGCCATGCGGGCCGCCACACCGATCAAGGGGCGGATCACGCTTGATGACGGGCATCGCGAAGCGGTCGGCAAGGCCGTCATCCGGCTTTACACGGCAGGCATGACCGATCCCGGTCGACTGGCCGATGCGGCCATGGCCATGGCGGCCATCAGGCTTCTCGACCGTCGTCGATGGCGCGGCGACGGCTGAGGAGGCCCTCCAAAGGACATGCATGACGCATCGTTGAATTGGCGTCCGCTCTTCTGGCAACGATTGGTACGCCGCAGCACGTAATCTTGGCTAGGTTCGCCTCCGCCTGAGCGGGGATCAGCACGTGCGCGTCGGTTTTTGAATTCCAAGACCTTCGCTTGTCCTACGCGCGCTCGCCGTTTTTGCAGCGCGTAAAGAAATTGGTAGACGCGAGAGACTTAAAATCTTTCGCTTCGATATGGCCTTGAGCCTCTTCTCTTCGTCGAAGCCCTAGTTTGTTCTCGATGCGGCCTCGGTCAAATGCTTAGCCATTTCCTCGTCAAGCGTTGTTATGAAGCGGATTGGGCAGTTGGGATTTCTCATCTCCTCAGGAATCTCCCGGACAACTACGTGTTTCCATCGAGGTCGCGCCATAACAGCGATAACAAACAGCTCTTCTCCGAAGCTGAGCAGCAAAGAAAGCAACTCTTCCATCCCGGCGACGATGGGGCTCATCACAGCTTTCCGCGCCTGAGTTTCCCGACCCCATGCAGGGGGTGCTATGGTCGGCCCGAGCGCGCGGAAGTTATCTATGACTAGTCGATCCCGACCATCCTCACGGTGCTCCACTGCATTTCTTCTCTTTATCAGTTCGGCAATCCATGGCTCGTTTGCCTGTAGAAATGGCACTAGCGGGTGGTCGGGCCCGAGCGTCTTGATGCTCCACTTCTCAGCCTCGCTTGATTGACTTCGCATGCGCCAAAATCGCCGAGCTTCTGGTTTTAACGACGCTCCCCAGAGAGTATTGAAGACAGGGACCAGATCTCTGAGGTATTGCGTAGCGGTCATCAGGAACCCTTCGACATCCGCCTCGAGATCTATCACGTAGGGGAGTTTCTTGGGGTTGATAGGACCGCTGGCTTGCCAGTGCTCGAGTTGGTCACGCTCTGCCAATTTTATGCGGTATGCGTGGTCGTAACACCTGAGAAGGCGCAAGTGGGTCTGATGCATCAGCCCGGTCAAACGATTCTGTTGCGCGTCAGATATTTCGATCCATTTGAGAAGTTCAAAGGTCTGTAGCGTTAGTCTAGCAACGATCGGATTCGTGGAGCCATGGTTTGAGATCAGTTGCATGTTGAATGGCATGGCTGCGCACCTCCAAGATAACTCCTCTTATCGCAGCACCTAAGGCGCACTTAATCAATGACACGCTGGGCATAAATTGGTTATGCCGAGAACCCATCGCGAACATCATTTCACAAAATTAAAAGGCCTCTTTTCAGAAAATGGGTCTTGCGGTTTTTTTGGAACGCGTCTAAATCCGCGCCACCACACGCACTTTTCTACTCGGATGGCCTCGTGGCGGAGTGGTGACGCAGAGGACTGCAAATCCTTGTACCCCGGTTCAATTCCGGGCGAGGCCTCCATCCGAACTTCCTCAGATCGAGACGTTCATTCGCTGCCGCATCAGCAGCCTTGCGCAACTGCCCGCGCGGTTGCGTCACTTCGCAACCGCGATATTCTGGTGCGCGACGGGAAGACCGGCTTGAAAGCGTCTCGGGCTGCAATTAAAGACACGGGATGAATAAGCCGCTATGGCCGGTCGACACGGGGCGCGAATGAAATGATGGATTACGCAGCAGCACGCACCAAGATGGTGGACAATCAGATCAGGACGACGGACGTCACGTCCCATTCCGTGCTGACCGCCTTCCTTTCGGTGCCGCGCGAAGCCTTCGTTCCGGCCGAGCTGAAGCCACTCGCCTATATCGACGAGGACATGCAGGTGGTGCCCGCTGCCAACGGCAATCCCCCGCGCTACATCATGGAGCCGTCGCCGCTTGCCAAGCTTCTGCAGCTGGCGGCGATCACCAAGGACGATGTCGTGCTCGAGATCGGCTGTGGGGCCGGTTATGCCGCAGCCCTTCTGTCGCTGCTGGCCGGCTCGGTGGTTGCGACCGAAAGCGACGAAACCTTGCTCGCCAAGGGTTCCGAGAAGCTGTCCGAACTCGGCTATGACAATGTCGCCGTGGTCTCCGCCCGGCTGGAAGACGGTTATCCGGCCGAGGCGCCCTATGACGTGATCTTCGTCAACGGGTCGATCGAGGACGTGCCGGAGGCTCTTCTGGCGCAGCTGCGCGAAGGTGGTCGTCTGGTGGCCGTCGTCGGCTACGGCAATGCCGCGCGCGCCCGTCTCTACGTCAAGAACGGCGGGATCACCTCCTATACGGAATATTTCAACGCTGCCGTGAAGCCGCTGCCGGGCTTCCGCAAGGCTGCCGAATTCGTCTTCTGAGCGAAAGCCAGGAGCGCATTTTGAAAAAGCCCGCCGCGTGCGGGCTTTTTCGTGCCGGCGCAACAAAGCTGTGCATCACGGCAATTCCTGATCGGGGCGTGATTTTTTTAAAGAGGCGCGTATCCTAGGGTGAGCGCGAATCGGCCCGGCGGAATGTCTGCGAGCCGACAGTTTCTGAGGACAACGGGGATTAGTATGGCTCAGCCAAGCGTAGCGCGTGAACCGTCCATGGAAGAGATCCTGGCATCCATTCGCCGGATCATCGAAAGCAACGATCCGGTGAATGGCGGCAACCCGTCACAGGACGCCTCCGGACGGTCCGAGGGGCATGCTTCGGGCGACGAAGATCTGGCCTATGACGGCGGCGATTTCGTCGCTGCCAACGATGCGGGCCCGTCGTTCCCGATGTTCGAGCGCGCGCTGCCGCAGGCGGATACCGTTGAGCGTCGCGAACCGGCGCAGGAACCGGCAATCGAGGCACCGAAGAGCGTCTCGCTTGCCGATCTTGCCGCACGTGTCCGTTCCGCCTCCGAGCGTATGGAGCGTCCGGTCCAACAGCAGGCCCCGACGATTTCGGCCGCTCCGATTCAGGCCACCGTCATGCAGCCGCGCCGCGAAATGCCGCTCGGCGCTGAAGAACAGGCAAGGGCCGCAGCACCCCTGATGGCAACGCGTCTGTCGGAAATGCGTGACCAGCAGCTTCGCCCGTCGCTGGCGGCGCAAGCGCCGGAACCGGCCCAGCAGCGGGCGACGCCCGTCGCCGAGCAGCCGGCCGCTCCCGCCATGGAATCATCGATGGCGCGCATCGCCTCGGTCGAAGTGCGGGTCGAGCGCAAGGAGCCGACCTTCCTCGATCAGCCGATGGAGACGGCCTACGACACGCGCGAGGAAGAGATCGAAACAGTCATGCCTTCGGTCGAGCTCGGCCCCGAACGTGCCGAAGAGGGCCGCGATCTGACGGCGCTGGTATCCGCCGCGACCGTCGAGCAGGTCTCGCGCTCCTTCTCCGAACTTGCCGCCGCCTTTGACGGCACCGAGCGCCGTTCGCTCGACGAGATGGCCGAGGAAATGCTGCGTCCGATGCTGAAGGACTGGCTCGACGACAACCTGCCGACGCTGGTGGAGCGCCTCGTGCGCGAGGAAATAGAACGCGTCGCCCGCGGTCCGCGACGCTGACCGGAACGCCATCCGGGATTGAGGGCCGCTCGCAAGGGCGGCCTTTTTTATTGACTTGGTTTTGCCAGTCCTATTTACAAACCCCCATCCAGAACTCGAAAATCCGGTCGGAAAATGCTCGAAAAGACCTATGATTCAGCCGCCGTTGAACCGAAAATCGCCAAGGCATGGGAAGACGCCGATGCGTTTCGTGCAGGTGCAAACGCCAAGCCGGGCGAGGACACCTTCACCATCGTGATCCCGCCGCCGAACGTGACCGGTTCGCTGCACATGGGCCATGCGCTGAACAACACGCTGCAGGACATCATGGTTCGCTTCGAGCGCATGCGCGGCAAGGATGTGCTTTGGCAGCCGGGCATGGACCATGCCGGCATCGCCACCCAGATGGTTGTCGAGCGCAAGCTGGCCGAAAACGGCAGCAACGTCACCCGCCGCGATCTTGGCCGCGAAGCCTTCATCGACAAGGTCTGGGAGTGGAAGGAAGAATCGGGCGGGTTGATCTTCAACCAGTTGAAGCGCCTCGGCGCCTCCTGTGACTGGTCGCGCGAGCGTTTCACCATGGACGAAGGCCTGTCGGCTGCCGTGCTCGAAGTCTTCGTCACGCTCTACAAGGAAGGCCTGATCTATCGCGGCAAGCGGCTGGTCAACTGGGATCCCAAGTTCGAGACCGCGATTTCCGACCTCGAAGTCGAGAACAAGGAAGTTGAAGGCCATATGTGGCATTTCAAATATCCGCTCGCCGGTGGAGAGACCTATACCTATGTCGAGAAGGACGAGGACGGCAACGTCACCTTCCAGGAGGAGCGCAACTACATCTCCATCGCCACCACGCGGCCCGAGACCATGCTCGGCGACGGCGCGGTGGCCGTCCATCCCTCGGATGAGCGTTACGCCGCGATCGTCGGCAAGCTCTGTGAGATCCCGGTTGGGCCGAAGGAACATCGCCGCCTGATCCCGATCATCACCGACGAATATCCGGATCCGAAATTCGGCTCGGGCGCGGTGAAGATCACCGGCGCGCATGACTTCAACGACTATCAGGTCGCCCGCCGCAACAAGATCCCGCTCTATCGTCTGATGGATACCCAGGCGAAGATGCGCGCCGATGGCGAGGATTATGCCGTCTACGCCGCCCGCGCGCTGGAAATCGCGAAAACTGGTCAGCTGCCGAACGAGGCTGAAGTCGACGAGATCAATCTGGTGCCGGAAGAGTATCGCGGTCTCGACCGCTACGAAGCCCGCAAGCGGATCGTCGAGGCGATCAATGCCGAAGGTCTCGCCGTCACCACCAAGGACGCCGAAGGCAACGACATTCCCTATGTCGAATCCAAGAAGATCATGCAGCCCTTCGGCGACCGTTCCGGTGTCGTCATCGAGCCGATGCTGACCGATCAGTGGTTTGCCGATGCCAAGACCTTGGCAGAACCGGCGATCGCCTCGGTTCGTGAGGGCCGCACCAAGTTCGTCCCGAAGAACTGGGAAAAGACCTACTTCGAGTGGATGGAAAACATCGAGCCCTGGTGCATTTCGCGTCAGCTCTGGTGGGGCCATCAGATCCCGGCCTGGTATGGCCCCGATGGCCAGGTTTTCGTCGAGAAGACCGAGGAAGAGGCGCTGCACGCCGCCATCCAGCACTACATTGCCCATGAAGGTCCGTGGAAGGCATGGGTCGAGGAGAAGCTCGAAAACTTCAAGCCGGGCGAGATCCTGACCCGCGACGAGGACGTGCTCGACACCTGGTTCTCGTCGGCGCTGTGGCCCTTCTCGACACTCGGCTGGCCGGACAATACGCCGGAACTGGCCAGGTATTACCAGACCGACGTTCTCGTCACCGGCTTCGACATCATCTTCTTCTGGGTCGCCCGCATGATGATGATGGGCCTGCACTTCATGAAGGATGAGGACGGCAACCCGGTCGAGCCTTTCCACACGGTTTATGTTCATGCGCTGGTTCGCGACAAGAACGGCCAGAAGATGTCGAAGTCGAAGGGCAATGTAATCGACCCGCTCGAGCTGATCGATGAGTATGGTGCCGACGCCCTGCGTTTCACGCTGGCGATCATGGCGGCCCAGGGCCGCGATGTGAAGCTCGACCCGGCCCGCATTGCCGGCTACCGCAACTTCGGCACCAAGCTGTGGAACGCCACGCGTTTTGCCGAGATGAACGGTGTGAAGGCCGATCCGGCTTTCTTGCCCGAAACGGCGTCGCTGGCGATCAACCGCTGGATCCTGACCGAGCTTGCCCGCACGGAGAGAGAAGTCACCGAAGCGATCGAGAACTATCGCTTCAATGATGCCGCAGGTTGCCTGTATCGCTTCGTCTGGAACCAGTTCTGTGACTGGTATCTGGAACTTCTGAAGCCGGTGTTCATGGGCGAAGACGAGGCCGCCAAGAAGGAAGCACAGGCCTGCGCGGCCTATGTGCTTGAGCAGATCTATAAGCTGCTTCACCCCTTCATGCCCTTCATGACCGAAGAGCTCTGGGCGCACACGGCGGGCGAGGGTGCTTCGCGTGACACCCTGCTCTGCCATGCCGACTGGCCGGCACCGGAATTCTCCGACGAGAATTCGGCCGCCGACATCAACTGGCTGATCGACCTTGTCACCGGCATCCGCTCGGCCCGGTCGGAGATGAACGTGCCGCCAGGCGCGACGGCTCCGCTCGTGGTCGTCGGCGCCAATAGCGTTACCCAGGACCGTCTTCTTCGCCATGATGCCGCAATCAAGCGTCTTGCCCGCGTCGAGACCATCAGCGTGGCCGATGCCGCGCCGAAGGGAGCCGCCCAGATCGTCGTCGGCGAGGCGACTGCCTGCCTGCCGCTCGGCAGTCTCATCGACCTTGCGGCCGAAAAGGCGCGCATCGAAAAGGCTATTGCCAAGGTTGACCAGGAAATGGCCCGCATCGCCGGCAAGCTTGGCAACGAGAAGTTCGTGGCCAATGCCAATCCGGAGGTCGTTGCCGCCGAGCGGGAACGATATCAGGAACTGGAAGTGCAAAAGGCGAGCCTGGAAACGGCGTTGAAGCGGGTTCTGGAGGCCGGTTGAGCCCGCAAGCGGTAGAAATGAAATTCCAAAGGCCGGGTCTTGTGCCCGGCCTCTTCTTTTTGCGTTGCAACACGCTCTCCGCAACGGTTTTGCTGTGAAAGATAACGATTCTGACCGGTATCTTTCCTTCAAGCCCGCATTTGCGAGTTGCAATAGGTGCATCTGCATATTTTCAGGTCAGTTGCATGTTCGACAAATGTGTGGCGCATGCGCCACGCTCAGCTCGGGATGTGGAATGAATTTCCCTTCTGCTGGCATTGCGCAGCTTCGGATGGAAAATTCATCCAAGTGCTGTCGGATTTGACGTGTGCGTAAGACTCGTTACGTAAAAATTTCTGTAATGGAACATGCCTGTGACGCAGATCACCCAATTGCCATCCGGTCGCACTTGTCCACTATGCAAATCACAGTTTTGCCGGAATTGGGGAGAGACATGGCGAACCATTTGATGAAGACAACCGCACTCGGTCTGATTGCAGCATGCGCATTCGTGGGAGGCGCGCAGGCTGGCGGTCTTGAACGGGCCGGCTACAACATCGATCTGCTGTTCGATCCGGGCCAGTACACGTTCGAAAGTGGCGTTGTTTATGTGGCGCCGGACAGGACGTTGAACAATGTCGTGGATACCAACACGGCGAACAATGCGATTGGCGGCGGTAATCTGAATGCGCGTGCAAACTCAGTAGACGAGACCGAGGGCTATTGGGTGCCGCGCGTCGGCTTCAAGGCAAACCTTAATGAAGGTGTAGCCTGCATGGCAGACTACTCCCAGCCGTGGGGTGCGCACACGAAACCGGGTACTGACTGGGCGGGCGCAAACAGCAATGTTGAGACGAAGGTCAACAGCCACAACTATTCGCTGACATGCTCATACAAGTTTGACGTCGGTCCGGGTCAATTGCGGATTATCGGCGGCGGCTTCTATCAAGAAGTCGATGGCTTCAAGGAGCGTATCGTCCTCGCTCCTGCGGTTCTGGCTGGTATCGGTTTTCCCGGAAGAACGGGTATCGGGCGCCTTGACCTTGCGGGGGATGGCTATGGCTGGCGCATCGGGGCGGCCTACGAGATCCCCGAATACGCACTCCGTGCAAGCCTCGTCTATAACAGCCAGGTGAAGCTGGACGACATTACCGGCACCTTGGATTTGCGGCAGGTCACGGCAAGTTCGATCGAAAACGTATACGGTTCGGCTGCCATGCCCGACTCCATCGAAATGAAGCTTCAGTCGGGTATCGCGCCTGACTGGTTGGCCTTCGGCTCGGTGAAGTGGACCGATTGGAGCCAGCTGCAGCGAATCCGCTTCTACAACTCGACAACAAATGCAGAGCGCACCTCTCTTGATCTCGCCTATCGTGACGGTTGGACGATCAGTGGTGGTATCGGTCACAAACTGAACGACCAATGGAGTGTTGCGGGTTCCGTGACTTGGGACCGGGGAACGTCGCAGGGCTTTGGTAGCCAGACTGATACCTGGACATTCGGCACGGGTGTTTCCTACAACCCCTCGGAGAATGTTGAGTTCCGTGTCGCTGGCGCTGTAAGCCTGCTCACGTCAGGTAGTTCGGGCCAGATCACCGTTGGTGGTGAAACCTACGGCAGCGACGTATCTTACGACTTCGGAACCGACCTCGCCGCTGCCGTATCCACCTCGCTCAAGGTTCGCTTCTGATCCTTTGAGGCCTGATGATAACAGAAGCCCGGCTTGTCCGGGCTTCTTTCGTTTTGTCGCGTTGCGCGTCCTTCAGCATTCCGGAATGTGACGATTCTGCAACATCTGGTCTATCGTTGCGGCAAGGGTCTGCGCGGGACACATTTGTCCATTTCCCGCCACAAACGAAGAGCACCGGTGATGCGTGGAACGGCGGGGGCTGTTTCCGGACGTGGTGTTAAGAGTTTCACATGAGCCTCTGGGGCGAAAATTCGGTGCAGATAGCAATGACTTCGGTCGCTTTCGGGGAGCGGCCACACTGTCTCGAAGGGAAATCGGAAGGGTTGCGATCAATCGCCCCGGTCTTGCCGGAAATCCAGTCTAGTCTCTCTTCCATGCAGAAGAATTCGACAGGGAGCGGCGACGGAAGCTCCGATCGCATCGGCGATCATGAACCGTCTATTCATCGGTTGAGTGTATTCTCAAAATCGGGCGCAGTTGATCTCGTCGCGCAAGCGGAGAGGGGTCTCTGATGTCGATCATGACTTGGAAATTGTGCGGACCCATGCGTCTACGTGACTGGAAGTCTTCCGCGATGCTTCTGACGGCAGCCCTACTGCTGTCCTCAAGCCCGTCCGCCCGCGCTTTCGACATGAACACCGGCGTCAACAAGGAATCCGGTCCCTTCGATCTCTTCAAGTTCGGCTTCAATGCCTACAAGAAGGGCCAGAAGGAAGAGGCGGTCGAAGCCTACCGCTACGCCGCCGAGAAGGGCCATACGGGCTCGCGCTGGGCTCTCGCCAACATGTATGCGGCCGGTGACGGCGTGGTCGAGAACGACTTCGAAGCCTTCAAGATCTACGCCGAAATTGCCAACCAGGGCATCGAGCCCGGTTCGGAAGACACCGGCTTCTTCGTCAATGCCCTGCTGTCACTTGCCCGCTACTATCGTCAGGGCATCCCCGACAGCCCGGTCAAGGCGGATCTCGCCCAGGCGCGGCAGATCTATTTCCAGGTGGCCTCGACCTTCGGGGTGCCTGAGGCGCAGTTCCAGCTGGCGCGCATGATCCTGGCGGGTGAGGGCGGTGGCGTGAACGTCCAGCAGGCCAAGAAGTGGCTGAACATGGCCCGCAAGAGCGGTCATGCGGGCGCCATGTCGGTCTTCGGCAATGTGCTTTTTGAAGAGGGGCAGACTGTTCGCGGTCTCGCCTTCCTGACGGCCGCTCTCGAACGCTGCAATCCCAAGGATTGTCCTTGGATGCAGGAACTTCAGGAGCGCGCCTTCTCGCTCGCCTCGGAAGATGATCGCCGCGTCGCCGTGGCACTGGCGCCGCAGGTTTATCAAGAAAACGACTGATCCATTCGGTCGAGTTCCGGAATTAAAAATGGGCGCCCTGGCGCCCATTTGTGTGTCTGCAGTTCGTCGCAAGGCTTCAGAAGGCGAAATGCCCGACGACAGGCACATGGTCGGACGGCTTTTCCCAGGCGCGTACATGCTTTTCGATGGCGGTCGACCGCAGGCGGTCGGAGGCTTCCGGCGACAGCATCAGGTGGTCGATGCGGATGCCATTGTTCTTCTGCCAGGCGCCGGCCTGATAATCCCAGAAGGAGAAGAGCGGCGTCTCGTCATTGGTTGCGCGCACGGCATCGACGAAGCCAAGATTTTCAAGCCTCCGGAAGGCTGCCCGCGTCTGCGGCAGGAAGAGCGCGTCGGTGACCCACTGGCTTGGGTCCTTCGCATCATAGGGCTCGGGAATAACATTGTAGTCGCCGGCCAGGATCAGCGGCTCCTCCAGCGCCATGCGGTCACGCGCAAAGGCCTCAAGGCGCGCCATCCAGGCGAGCTTGTAGGGATATTTGACCGGATCACCCGACGGATTGCCGTTCGGCAGATACAGCGAGCAGACGCGCACCACGCCACCTTCGACGGAGAAGACACCCTCGATGAAACGGGCCTGTTCGTCGGTCTCGTCGCCTGGCAGGCCGCGATTGACTTCGTCCGGCTTGATCTTCGAGAGCAGCGCCACGCCGTTGAAACCCTTCTGGCCATGGGTTTCGACGTGATAGCCGAGCGCTTCAATCTCAAGGCGCGGAAATCCCTCGTCGACGGATTTTATTTCCTGAAGGCAGACGATATCGGGCTGACTGTCCTTAAGCCACTGGCACAGGTTTTCGATGCGTGCCTTGACGCCGTTGATGTTCCAGGTGGCTATTTTCATCATCACTCACACGGAGAAGCTGGTGCCGCAGCCGCAGCTCGCCACCGCATTGGGATTCTTGATCTGGAAGGACTGGCAAAGCAGGTTGTCGACGAAATCGATCTCGGACCCGGCCATGTAGATGAGCGACATCGGGTCGATCAACACGGTGGCGCCATCGCGCTCTATGACGATGTCATCGCCGGTGGGTTGGCCATCCAGGTCGAACTTGTAGGAAAAGCCGGAACAGCCTCCGCCTTCCACCGACACGCGGAGTGCCTGCTTGTCGGCATCTGCGGCAACGATAGCCGCGATTCGCTTTGCAGCGGCTTCGGAAAGGGTGACGGTTTCGGTGCTCATTTGGCCTCCTGCCGGGTTCAAGGCCCGGTGAAAACGGTCTTAATCTCTGCAAATCACCACATTGTCACGCAAAAGCGCGATTTTTTATCCGGCGTGGCGGTCCGAAACCGGTTCGGAACCCGCATCGCCTTGCGGCTTTGTCCGCTATAGGTATGAAGGCACACGAGTTGCGTCAATGGGGAGCAAGCGGCACGCGCATGACGATCGATCAAGCGGCACTGGGTTTCGGCACCGGCGAGAGGGCGGTTTATGCCACCAATCCGTGGAAAAGCCGTGGCCGGCTTTTCGAGGAGGGCGGAAGCCTCACCCGTTCCGATTTCCAGCGTGACCGTGACCGCATCGTCCATACGACCGCCTTTCGCCGCCTGAAGCACAAGACGCAGGTCTTCATCGGGCCTGATGGCGATCACTATCGTACCCGTCTGACCCATACGATTGAGGTGGCGCAGATCGCTCGTGCACTGGCGCGTGCCTTGAGGCTCGACGAGGACCTGGCGGAAGGCGTGGCCCTTGTGCATGATTTCGGCCACACGCCCTTCGGTCACACCGGCGAGGATGCCCTGCACGAGGTGCTGAAGCCCTATGGCGGCTTCGACCACAATGCCCAGTCGCTGCGCATCGTCACCAAGCTGGAGCGCCGCTATGCGGATTTTGACGGGCTGAACCTCACCTGGGAAGCGCTTGAAGGGCTCGTGAAGCACAACGGGCCTCTGCTGACCAGGGGCGGGCAGGGGACGCGGGGGCCGGTTCCACAGCCGATCCTCGACTATTGCGAGATCCACGATCTGGAACTGGCAAGTTTCGCAGGTTTGGAAGCGCAGGTCGCAGCGATCGCCGACGACATCGCCTACAATACCCATGACATCGATGACGGGCTGCGCTCCGGCTACCTGACTTTCGACATGCTGGAGGAAGTGCCCTTCCTTGCCGGCCTGATGAAGGAAGTGCGTGATCGCTATCCGCATCTGGACCCCGATCGCTTCACCCACGAGATCATGCGCCGCCAGATCACGCGGATGGTCGAAGACGTGATTTCCGTGGCGCAGGAGCGGTTGAAAAAAGTCGAGCCGCAGAGCGTCGAGGATATCAGGGCAGCCTCGATGACGATCGCCACCTTTTCCGAGCAGATGTCGGAGACCGACAAGGCGATCAAGAAGCTCTTGTTCAGCCGGATCTACCGCCATCCGGATATCATGCGCATCCGGGCTGCGGCTGCCGAGATCGTCACCGATCTCTTCAATGCCTATATGGCCGACCCGAAGCTGATGAAAAGCCACTTCTGGGTGAACCACATTTCCGGTCTCAATGACGGTCAGAAAGCCCGCCATGTGGGCGACTATCTCGCCGGCATGACCGACACTTATGCGGTGCGTACGCATCGCGAGCTGTTTGACCGGACTCCCGAATTGCGATAGGCACCCGACGAAATTCTTAAGGAAACGCCGGGGCTGAGCCCCGGCGCGCAGGGACACGCCATGAACCTTTTCGCCGATTTCGAAGTCCGGATCAAAGCAGCGCTCGACGAGATCGAGGCGGTGCGCGAGAAGCGCGACAGCCTCGACTTCAGCCGTATCGTCGTCGAGCCGCCGCGCGATGCGAGCCATGGCGATGCCGCGACCAATGCCGCGATGGTGCTCGCCAAGGGCATGGGCATGAACCCGCGCGCGCTGGCCGACCTGATCGGCGAGAAGCTGAAGCAGGATCCTGATATCGCCGAGGTCGGCGTTGCCGGTCCGGGCTTCATCAACATTCGTCTGTCGGTCGCCTACTGGCAGCGGCTGCTTGCCACCATGATCCAGCAGGGTACGGATTTCGGCCGCTCTTCGGTTGGCAAGGGCCACAAGGTCAATGTCGAATATGTCTCGGCCAATCCGACCGGTCCGATGCATGTCGGCCATTGCCGTGGCGCCGTCGTCGGCGACACGCTGGCCAACCTGCTCGGCTTTGCCGGCTACGAGGTCACCAAGGAATACTACATCAACGATGCCGGCGCGCAGATCGACGTGCTCGCACGCTCCGCCTTCCTGCGCTACCGCGAGGCTCTGGGCGAGACGATCGGCGAAATCCCCGCCGGCCTTTATCCGGGCGACTATCTCGTTCCCGTGGGCAAGGCGCTTGCCGATGAATATGGCACAAAGCTCCTGGCCATGCCGGAAGAGGACATGCTCGAAATCGTCAAGGCAAAGGCGATTGACGCGATGATGGCGATGATCCGCGACGATCTCGCGACCTTGAACGTCCATCACGACATCTTCTTCTCCGAGCGCACCCTGCATGCCGGAAATGCCGCGAAGATCCGCACCGCGATCAACGATCTGACCTTCAAGGGCCACGTCTATCGCGGCACGCTGCCGCCGCCGAAGGGCCAGCTGCCGGAAGACTGGGAAGATCGCGAGCAGACCCTGTTCCGCTCGACGGAGGTCGGTGACGACATCGACCGGCCGCTGATGAAGTCGGACGGGTCCTACACCTATTTCGCCGCCGACGTGGCCTATTTCAAGGACAAGTTCGACCGTGGCTTCTCCGAGATGATCTATGTGCTAGGCGCCGACCACGGCGGCTATGTGAAGCGGCTCGAGGCGGTCAATCGGGCCGTCTCCGAAGGCAAGTCGAAGCTCACCGTTCTGCTCTGCCAGCTGGTCAAGCTCTACCGCGACGGCGAGCCGGTGAAGATGTCGAAGCGCTCGGGCGATTTCGTGACGCTGCGCGAAGTGGTCGAGGAAGTCGGCCGCGATTCGGTGCGCTTCATGATGCTCTACCGGAAGAATTCCGAGCCGCTCGACTTCGACTTCGCCAAGGTGACGGAGCAGTCGAAGGATAATCCGGTCTTTTACGTGCAGTATGCCCATGCACGCTGCATGTCGATCCTGCGCCAGGCGAAGGAGGCCTTCCCGGACCTCGAAATCGAGACGCTGGACCTGGCTGGTGCCGTCATGGGACAGATCGAAGACCCGACGGAACTGTCGCTGGTCGCAAAGCTTGCCGAATATCCCCGCATTATCGAGGCGGCAGCACTGTCGCAGGAGCCGCATCGACTTGCATTCTACCTGCATGATCTGGCAAGCTCTCTCCATGCTCACTGGAATAAGGGCAAGGATTCGCCCGAATTACGCTTTGTTAACGATAAACATAGAGAATTAACCATCGCCAGGCTTGGGCTGGTGCATGCTGTCGCCTCCGTGTTGAAATCGGGACTGGCCATTACTGGCACCGAAGCACCGGTCGAAATGCGATAGTATCGTCACCAATTCCCCACATTGCGCTGGCAGGCGTTGAGTCGCGTGAGTGAGTGGAACAGGTATGGTACAGAAGCAGGCTGCAAACAGCATTCGATCGCAGGGCGATGGTTTCGCGGATGATGATCCGTTGGCGGAACTCGCCCGCATCGTCGGGTTCGATCAGCCGCTGAAGCGCGAGCCCGTCGTCTCGCTGCCACAGGCGCCGCAGATGGGTTCGGCTGAATTCAATCTCGAAGACGAGTTGATGCGCGAATTCGAGGGGTATGAATCCCCTTCGGCGCCAACCTCCTATGCGCCGCCGCTGGCGGCTCCGGAGCCCGTTGCGCCCCGTTCGACTGTCGTCGAAACCTATCAGCCGTCTGTTTCTCGCGAGGAGCCTCGTTTCGAGCCTGAGCCGGTTGCATTCCAGCCGGCGCAGCAGCCGTCTTACGATATGCGCTCGGTCGACTATCCGGTGCCGGTCGCATCCTATGATGATGCCGATATGTCGGGCTTTGAGTTGCCTGCCGCCGACGTCGATCAGCGCGTTGACCTGCGCGAGGCGCCGGTGGCCCAGCGTGTCGAGCCTGAGGTCGCCTTCGATCTCGCGGATGAGCTTGAATTCGCTGTTGAAGATGCGGATATCCGTCCCGCAGCTCCCGTTGTGTCGCAAAAGCCTGTCCAGCCCGAGCCGCCGCGCCTGCGCCTGCCGCTGGCCAATTTCTCGGCCCAGCCGGTTCGTCGTTCCGAGCCGGAGGTGGCTGCAGAGCCGCCCCGCACGGCGTCTTCCTTCGAGTTCCCGAATTTTGATACGCCCGTCGTGTCAAAGGTCTCCGTGGCGGAAGAGCCAGCGCCCCTCGATTTCGGTAAGGCAAGTTTTGATTGGACTGCGGGACCGGTTGAGCCGATCCCGGCAGTCGCTGCCAAGCCGGAACCGATGGCGCCCGTGATGACGCCGGCATTCTCGATGCCTGTCGAAAGCATCGTAGTCGAGCCGCAGCCGCGCGTGGTGTCTGCTGCACCCGTGGCCACCCCGGTTCAGGTTGCAGCCGCTTCTGAGCGCGAAGAGCCCGATTTCAGCTTTGACTTCTTGGATGATCTCGCGCTCGAAGATGACGTTGCTGCTGCGCCGAAGGTTGAAGCCGCTCCTGTCCAGAACACGGCGCCTAAGGCCGCCGATGATGATTTCGATCCCTTCCATGATCAGGAATTCGATCTGCAGCTCGATGATATCGAGCTGGATCTCTCCGACCTCGATGTTGCGCCTGAAAAGCCTGTAACGCCGCCGGCATCGGTTCTGGCAGCTCCGGTTTTCGCCGCGGCTGCTGCGGCTCCCGCACCGGTCCGGTCCGAGCCGGTCATGGCGCCCACGACCTATAGTCCCCAGGTGTCTCAGCCTTCCTATGCTGCAGCGCCGTCGCTGACGGCTCCGGCCTTCACGGCACCCGTGGCCCGGCCTGCCGTGGATGTCCGGGCGGCTGCGCCCGTGCAGGCCAGCGCGCCTGTGCGCCCCGCCGCGCCCGTTGCCGACAGTTTCGGCTTCGACCCTTCTGAGATTTCCGAGCAGGACGATCTCGTCGAGACCCTGAGCGGACTGGACGTGCCGGACGTTCCGGTCACCGAGACGCGTGCCCCGCAGGCCGCACAGCCGGATTACGACATCGATATCGATGCGGAACTGGCAACATTGTTCGAAGAGCCGGTGCCTCAGATATCGCGGCAGCAGGCAAAGCCGGTGACAACGAGCCGTGTCGCCGCAACGGCTGCTGTGTCGCCGGCGCCGGCGGCCCGTGCAGCGGCGGCACCGCTCGACGACTTCGACGCTTTCGAGAAAGCGCTGGAAGAAGATTTCCGCAGCACCATGACGACCCCCGGCGGTTTCGAGCCGGAAAGCCGCGGGCACATCACGATCGCCGGCGAGGGGCGTGGCTTCCGCTTCCGCCAGCTCAAGCCTTACCTGATGGCAGGCACGGCAGCGATCGTGTTGCTCGCCGGTGCCGGTGGCCTCTATGCCTGGCTTGGCAGCGGCGCCGTGGGCACGCTGACCGGCGGCGAGCCTGTGGTCATCGCCGCTGACAATGACCCCGTGAAGATCGTTCCGGAAGATCCGGGCGGCAAGTCCGTGCCGAACCAGGACAAGGCGGTCTATGATCGCGTGGCCGGCAATGGTGTCGAGGATCCCAAGCAGCCTAGCCTGATTTCCTCGGAAGAAGAGCCGGTTGATGTCGTGCAGCGCACGCTGATCCCCGAGAGCCTTCCGATGGAAGGTGAGAGCCAGGCCATGGCGACCCCGGTCGGCGAGACCGAGGATCCGCGTCTCCTGCCCGATGGCCAGCCCCAGCAGGCCGCCGCCGATGACCCGGCAACCATCACGCCGCGCCGCGTGCGCACCATGATCGTTCGTCCGGACGGCACGCTGGTTGCCCAGGAAGCGCCGGAAGAGTCCGCTGCGGCCGCACCGATTGAGACGGCTGCCGCAACGCCGTCGCAGGCCGCTGCTGAAACACCGGTTCTGGCGGCACCGAGCGTGCCTGCGACCGCTGCAAACGATACGGTTCAGACCGTCGATACCCGTGTGGTCACCCCCGGCGGTGCCGCCGACACGGCAGCCCCGGCAAGCACGACGGCTGCGACAAATGTGGCTGCCGCCGTCGCAACACCGACCGACGTGCAGACTGCCGCCCAGCCGCCTGCGGCTCCTGCTGCCCAAGTCGATGCGTCAGCCCCACGCGCCCCGATCCCGACGACCCGCCCGGCCGATCAGCCGGTCAATGTTGTCGGCACCGTGACCGACCAGGGCAACCTTCGTCCGGGCCAACCGGCTGCAACAGCCCCGGCACAGCCTGCCGCTCAGACCGAAGTCGCCGCAGCGCCTCCGGCCGCCGCAGCGCCTGCGCCGGCAGCATCCGCGCCATCAGGCGGTTTCGGCGTCCAGATCGCGTCGCTTCCCTCCGAGGCCGATGCGCAGAAGAGCTACCGCAGCCTGTCGTCCAAGTTCGCCAATGTTCTGGGCGGCAAGCCCTGGGAAATCCGCCAGGCCGACATTCCCGGCAAGGGCACCTTCTACCGCGTCCGCATCGTCGCGGACTCCCGGGAAGAAGCCGTGGCGCTTTGCGAACAGTATCGTGCCGCCGGCGGCAGCTGCCTCGTTTCGCGCTGATATCAGACCCGATACCCAAGCCATCGAGAGGCGGAACCCCGTGTTCCGCCTCTTTTCCTGTGTATGAGCCTCTCTGGCTTTCACCCGATCCCTTCGGCTTTTTCCTTCCCCTCGATATGGTCTTCCCATGACAGCACATTCCCGTCCCGCCAAAGCCATGATCCTCGGTTGCCTCGGTCAGCGTCTCACCGCCGACGAGAAGGCCTTCTATCGCGACGAGCAGCCCTGGGGCTTTATCCTGTTCGGCCGCAATATCGGCGAAGCGGAGCAGGTGAAGGACCTCGTCGCCGAGATGCGCGACACGGTCGGTGGGGCCGCCCATGTGCCGGTTCTGATCGATCAGGAAGGCGGTCGCGTGCAGCGCATCCGCGAGCCGATCGCGCCGCGTTATCCCTCCGGCGCCGACCTCGGCGCTCTCTACCATCAGGACGCCGAGAAGGGATTGCGCGCGGCCTGGCTGATGTCGCGCCTGCATGCCTTCGATCTCTACCGCCTCGGCATCAATGTCGACTGCCTTCCGGTTCTCGACGTGCCGATCGAAGGGGCCTCCAACGTCATCGGCAATCGCGCCTATTCGAATGACCCGCATGTGGTGGCGAAGATGGGGCAGGCGGCAGCCGATGGCCTGAAGGCGGGGGGTGTTCTGCCGGTGATGAAACACATGCCGGGCCATGGTCGAGGCATGGCCGACAGCCATCACGAACTGCCTGTCGTCACCGTGCCGCGTGCCGAACTCGAGGCCCATGATTTCGTGCCCTTCAAGGCACTCGCCAGCGAATTGATGGGCATGAGCTGCCATGTCGTGTATACCGACATCGACCCCGATCACCCGGCCTCGACCTCTAAAATCGTCACCGAGGAGATCGTGCGCAAGGCGATCGGCTTTGAGGGCCTGCTGATGTCTGACGATATCTCGATGAATGCGCTCAAGGGCACGATCGGCGAACGGGCGGTGCGTATTGCCGCCGCCCTCGACGTCGTCCTGCATTGCCATGGCCATATGGACGAGATGAAGGCGGTTGCTTCAGCCGTCTCTGAACTCTCCGGCAAGGCACGTGCTCGCGCCGATGCCGTGGAAGCGGCGTTCGGCCAGCCGGACAATGCCGATGAGCAGGCGCTGCGCGACGAATTCGCCAACCTGATGGCGGTCGCCTGATGGCGCGCGGCCCGGTCCAGCCGACGATCTTGAACCGGCCCTCCCAGGGGGAGACGCCGGCGCCGACGCCGATGGACAGCCTCTGGCAGGACAATGCCGAGGAGAGGGCCGCAAGCGACCCCGCACTGCTGATCGATGTCGCAGGCTTCGAAGGTCCGCTCGACCTTCTGCTTTATCTCGCCCGCAACCAGAAGGTTGATCTTGCCCGCATCTCGGTGCTGGCGCTGGCCGAACAATATCTGCTGTTCATCGAGAGTGCGCGGCGCATCCGCATCGAACTGGCTGCCGATTATCTGGTGATGGCCGCCTGGCTTGCCTATCTCAAGTCGCGTCTTTTGATCCCGCAGCAGCCGAAGGATGACGGCCCCTCGGGCGAGGAAATGGCCGCCACGCTTGCCTTCCGCCTCAAGCGGCTCGAGGCCATGCGCGAGGCAGCGACCCGGCTGATCAATCGCAATAGGCTGGGCCGCGATGTCCATGCCCGCGGTGCCCCCGAACATGTGCCCTCCCGGGCCGTCAGCGCCTACGAGGCTTCGCTCTACGATCTTCTGACGGCCTATGCGGCACTTCGCCAGCGGCAGGCGATCACGCAGGTCACCATCGAGAAGCGCCGCGTCTGGTCGCTTTCCGATGCGCGCGGCATCCTCACCCGGATGATCGGCGAAATCTCCGACTGGACGGCGCTCGACCACTTCCTGCTCCGCTACCTGCCGAGCCCCGAGGAACGGGTGACGGCCATTGCCAGCGCCTTTGCCGCCTCGCTCGAACTGGTGCGCGAGGGCCGCCTCGAAATTCGCCAAGAGGGCGCCTTCCAGCCGATCTACATGCGCAGCGGTCCGAAGGCCGAAGCGCTGAAAGCGGTGGAGTGAGCCCCTGATGGCCGATGTCGACGATCTCGAGCCGGAAGATGGCGTGGACGCGGAGGAGACCGGTCATTCCGCATCCCTGCGGGCCGAACTCGACCGCCGCGAGGCGCTGAGGATCGCCGAAGCTCTGGTCTTCGCCTCGGCCCAGCCCGTTTCGACCGCCTTCATCGAGGAGCGCTTGCCGCGCGGTGTTTCGGCCGGTGAAATCCTTCATCAGTTGAAGGAGGAATACGCTTCACGTGGCGTCAACCTCGTGCAGGTCGAGGATCACTGGGCCTTCCGCACCGCGGCCGATCTCTCCTTTGCGATCCGCAACGACGAGGCCGAGGTCAAGAAGCTCTCGCGCGCAGCGCTCGAAGTGCTGGCCATCATCGCCTATCACCAGCCGGTCACCCGCGCCGAGATCGAGGACATCAGGGGCGTGCAGACCTCCAAGGGTACGCTGGATGTACTGATGGAGGCAGGCTGGGTGCGCTTTCGCGGCCGCCGCCGCTCGCCGGGCCGCCCGGTGACGCTCGGCACGACCCGCGACTTCCTCGACCATTTCGGCTTGGAAGAACTGCGCGATCTGCCGGGTCTCGAAGAGTTGAAGGGGGCAGGGCTGCTCTCCGGTCGCATCCCCGCGAACTTCAACATCCCGCTGCCCATGGGCCATGACGACCTGACCGACGAGGAAGATCCGATCACCCAGCTTGATCTGGAGGAGCTCGGCCTCTTGACTCCGGGCGGTGAAGCAGAGGAATAGGGTCAGCTTTTTTTGATTGGTGACCGGTCCCAGCCGGCTCGTCTGCGGTCTTGATGTCCGCGATGATCCGGCCTGAGCCGCGCGGACGGCAGAATGAACCCAGCGAAGATCCAGCATGGAGACGGCCAGCGCACGGCGGGCGTGACCTTTGCAGCGCGCCTGACCTTCGAGGACATTCATCATCGCTACCATGGCAAGGATACGATCCGTGGGGTCTCGCTGACGGCGGAGCCGGGCGAGGTGCTCTGTCTTCTCGGCCCCTCCGGCTCCGGCAAGACGACCCTGCTCAGGATTGCCGCCGGCATTGAGGCCCAGGCGTCCGGCCGCGTGCTGATCAATGACCGGGAGGTCGCAGGTCCCAGCACCTTCCTGCCGCCGGAAAAGCGTGGCATCGGCCTGATGTTCCAGGACTTCGCCCTGTTTCCGCATATGTGCGTGCTCGACAATGTTCGCTTCGGCCTGACGGCCCTGCCGCGCAAGGAGGCGGTCGCCGAGGCCATGGCTGCCCTGGAGCGGGTTGGGCTTGCCCATTATGCCGAGAAGTTTCCGCATGCCCTCTCAGGCGGCGAGCAGCAGCGCGTGGCACTGGCGCGGGCGCTGGCGCCCCGGCCAAGCGTCCTCCTGATGGACGAGCCCTTTTCCGGTCTCGATTCACGTCTCAAGGACACCGTGCGTGCTGACACGCTCGCAATTCTTCGTGAAACCCGCGCGACCGCCGTCGTCGTCACCCATGATGCGGAAGAGGCGATGCGCATGGCGGATCGGATCGCGCTTCTCAAGAATGGCCGGCTTGTGCAGGTCGGAACCTCCGACGATCTCTACCGTCGCCCGAAGGACATTTTCGCGGCCGCCTTCTTCTCTGAGATCAACGAGTTTTCAGGCCGCGTGCGCAGCGGACGCGTCGAGACCCCCTTGGGGGCTGCGGATTCCGGAGCGATTGCCGAGGGGGCCGAGGTTGAAGTTGCCGTGCGTCTGTCGGGTCTTGCCGTCCGTGAAAGCGGCGGCTCCATTCCGGCCCGCATCATTGCCCGCCGCTTCCTCGGCGTCGTCGAGCTGCTGGACCTTGCCGTCCCTGGCACCGAGCGGCCGGTCCGCGCCCGGATCCGGGCAGACATCTTGTCGCCTGGCGTACGCGACGTGACGATTGCGGTTGAGCCGAAGGATATTTTGGTGTTTGAAAAGACAGCGGAAAGCCCCTACATCGGGGAAACCAAAATCTAAGGAGTGGCAGGCATGGGTTCGTTTAGCATTTGGCACTGGATCATCGTTCTGGCGATCGTCCTGCTTCTCTTCGGCCGCGGCAAGATCCCGGAACTCATGGGTGACGTGGCCAAGGGCATCAAGAGCTTCAAGAAGGGCATGAGCGACGAGGACGAGAACGAGACGCAGACCGCCTCGAATGCCCAGCCCACGGTGACAAAGACGGTCGACCACAAGGCCGACGAGGTTAAGTGATCGGTATCAGCCGATCGGACGGGCAGCCATTTCGGCTGCCCTTCCTTCGTTGAAATCGTGGAAGACCGGCGCCTGTTGATGGCGCCCTGGCGTGGCATCAGGAGCCCGTTTGCATGCTGGATATTGGCTGGACCGAGCTGTTGGTGATCGCCGTCATCCTGATCGTCGTGGTTGGTCCGAAGGATCTGCCGCCGATGATCCGGGCCTTTGGCAAAATGACCAAGCGGCTGCGCCAGACGGCGGGCGAGTTTCGTGCCCAGTTCGATGAAGCGCTGCGTGAGGCCGAGCTTGAGGATATCAAGCGATCCGTCGATGATGTGCGCTCGCTCAATCCGGCCAACAGCATCCGCGAGGCGCTCAATCCGCTGCGCCAGATGGGGCAGGACATCCGTTCCGACCTGGAGCGATCGACCCGCTTCGAGCCGAAGTCGGATGCCGAGGACGAGGGGGTAGAGAACTCCATTCTTCCCGAATTGCCGTTCGGCCTCGATGAGCCACCGCAGGAACTGAGGCCAGCAGCACAGCAGCCGGCTCAACCGGCACCGGCATCACAGCCCGTTCAGTCTGCGCCGGCCGCCGGAACGGCACCGGCACAGGCTCCTGTTCCGGCGGCAGTCGATCCAACGCCTGTTGCCGTCGCAGCCGCAGCCGCACCTGTTGTCGCAGCCACGGCACCTGCGCCCGCAAGCCCTGCGCCTGCCGCAGCCGTGCCCGCCAAGGCAGCAAAGGCCTCTGGCGGCAAATCGGCGGCAAAGACGGCCGCACCGGCCAAACCCGCCGCGAAGACGGCAAAATCCGCGCCGGCAACAGCAGCCGTCGAAGCCCCGAAAGCCAAGGCCGTGCGTGCCAAGTCGTCGGCAACCAAGACGGCAGAGCCTGCGCCGGCGGCTGACATCAAGGTCAAGGCAACGCCCAAGACGCGCAAGATGAAGAGTGAGGACCGCGCATGAGCGGCGAGATTGAAGACAAGCCCCAGCCGCTGATCGAACACCTGATCGAGCTGCGCTCGCGCCTGATCTGGGCGCTCGGCGCCTTCTTCGTTGCCTTCATCGTCTGCTTCTATTTCGCCAAGCCGCTCTTTAACATGCTCGTCGTGCCCTACAAATGGGCGGTCGGCTGGGCGGGGCTCGATGTATCGAAGACCGAGCTGATCTACACCGCGCCGCAGGAATTCTTCTTCACCCAGGTGAAGGTTGCTGCCTTCTGCGCCATGGTGCTGGCCTTCCCGGTGATCGCCTCGCAGGTCTACAAATTCGTGGCTCCAGGTCTCTACAAGAACGAGCGAGCGGCCTTTCTGCCATTTCTGATCGCCTCGCCGCTGCTCTTCCTTCTCGGCGCCTCCCTGGTCTATTTCGTCTTCACGCCCATGGTCATGTGGTTCTTCCTGGCCATGCAGCAGGCGCCGGAAGACGGAAGTGTCGCGATTTCGCTTCTGCCGCGGGTTTCTGAGTATTTGAGCCTGATCATGACGCTGATCTTCTCCTTCGGGCTGGTCTTCCAGCTGCCGGTGGTGACGTCGCTTCTCGTCCGTGTCGGTCTGCTTGAAAGCCAGTGGCTGGCTGACAAGCGCAAGTATTTCATCGTCGTCGCCTTCGTGGTCGCAGCGATCGTCACGCCGCCCGATCCCTTGTCCCAGATCGGTCTTGCACTGCCGACGATCCTTCTCTACGAGGTGGCTATCTACGTGGCGCGACTCATTGAAAAGAACCGCGCGGGCACGCAACTCGCCGAGGTCGGCTCCGCAGAAAAGACCTGAGAGGTGCCGGCTGGTCCTGCCACTTTCAACCCATCAAGACATGGGGCCGGACCTGGCCGCCGGCCAATCCGATCCCGGTCGAACTTGAAGACCTGGAACGACGATGCTCGATATCAAGTGGATCCGTGACAATCCCGAAGCTCTGGATGCAGCCCTTGCCAAGCGCGGGGCTGAACCGCTGTCGGCATCCCTGATCGCGCTCGACCAGAAGCGCCGGGCCGTTGCCCAGTCGATGCAGGACATGCAGTCGCGTCGCAACAGCGCGTCGAAGGAAATCGGCGCCGCCATGGCAAGTAAGGACATGGAGCTGGCCGAGAAGCTGAAGGCCGAGGTCGCCTCGCTCAAGGACACGCTGCCGGCTGCCGAAGAGGAAGAGCGCCAGCTCACGGCAGAGCTCACCGATGCCCTGTCGCGCATCCCGAACATTCCGCTCGACGATGTCCCCGTTGGCAAGGACGAACACGACAATGTCGTTGCCCGCGTCGTGGGGCAGAAGCCGACCTGGAACCACAAGCCGTTTGAGCACTTCGAAATCGGCGAAGGCCTCGGCTATATGGATTTCGAGCGCGCCGCCAAGCTCTCCGGCTCGCGCTTTACCGTGCTGACGAGCCAGTTGGCCCGCCTCGAGCGTGCGCTCGGCCAGTTCATGCTCGATCTGCACACGACGGAGCACGGCTATACCGAAGTCTCCTCGCCGCTGATGGTGCGCGACGATGCCATGTATGGCACCGGCCAGCTGCCGAAGTTTGCCGAGGATCTGTTCAAGACGACGGATGGCCGCTGGCTGATCCCGACGGCAGAAGTGACACTGACCAACCTCGTCTCGGGCGAAATCCTCGACCAGGAAAAACTGCCGCTGCGCTTTACCGCCCTTACCCCGTCCTTCCGTTCGGAAGCAGGCTCTGCCGGTCGCGACACGCGCGGCATGCTGCGCCAGCACCAGTTCTGGAAATGCGAACTCGTCTCGATCACCGATGCCGAAAGCTCGATTGCCGAGCACGAACGCATGACCGCTTGCGCGGAGGAAGTGCTCAAGCGTCTCGGCCTGCATTTCCGCACCATGACGCTTTGCACAGGCGACATGGGCTTTGGCGCCCGCAAGACCTATGACCTCGAGGTCTGGCTGCCGGGGCAGAACACCTATCGCGAAATCTCTTCCTGCTCGGTCTGCGGCGATTTCCAGGCGCGGCGGATGAATGCCCGCTACCGCAACAAGGACGGCAAGGGCACGACCTTCGTGCATACGCTGAACGGCTCGGGCACGGCGGTGGGCCGCTGCCTGATCGCGGTCATGGAAAACTATCTCAACGAAGATGGCTCCATCACCGTGCCGGACGTGCTGCTGCCTTACATGGGCGGCATCAAGAAAATCGAGAAGGCGGCCTGATCACGCCGCAACCGGAGTGACCATGCGTATTCTGCTGACAAATGACGACGGTATCCACGCTCCCGGGCTCGCCTCCCTGGAGCGGATCGCCCGCGAACTCTCCGACGATGTCTGGATTGTGGCGCCCGAGACCGACCAGAGCGGTCTTGCCCATTCCCTGACACTCTCCGAACCGCTGCGATTGCGCGAAGTGGGCCACCAGAAGTTCGCGCTGCGGGGCACGCCGACCGATTGCGTCATCATGGCGATCCGCAAGGTGCTCGATCGCAAGCCTGACCTGGTGCTCTCGGGCGTCAATGCCGGTGCCAATCTCGCCGATGACGTCACCTATTCCGGAACCGTCGCTGGCGCGATTGAGGGCACCGTCCACGGCGTTCGCTCCTTTGCGCTCAGCCAGGCCTACAGCTACGAGGCGGGTTCGCCGATCCCGTGGCATGTGGCCGAAACACTCGCGCCGGATCTGCTGAGGAAGCTGTCGACGCTCGATCTGCCACCCGGCACCTTCCTCAATCTGAATTTTCCGAACTGCGAGCCAGCTGAGGTGCAGGGCGTCGAAGTGACTTCGCAAGGCAAGCTCGAATTCGGCCTCTCGGTCGAAGAGCGCCAGGACGGACGCGGGCTGCCGTATTTCTGGCTGCGTTTCGGCGATCGCAAAGGCAATTTCCGCGCCGGCACCGACATCCATGCACTGCGTGAGAAAAAGGTATCGATCACGCCTCTGAAGCTCGACATGACCGATTATGCCGTACAGGATATGGTCGCCGAGGCCCTTGCCGGGGGAGGCCTGGCGTGAGATCGGCGCTCGTCGAGCGTGAAGGTTTTGCAGCGCTGGTTCTGAGGCTCAGGGCCGAGGGTGTGACCAATCTCGACCTGCTGACGGCGGTGGAGCAGACCCCGCGCTCCATCTTCGTGCCGCCGGAATACAGCCAGAATGCCTATTCGAGCCGGTCTCTCCCGCTGGAATGCGGACAGTTCATGGAAGGGGCCGATCTCGCCGTTCGTCTGCTTTCCATGCTTCAGGTCAAGCCCGGCCATCGCGTGCTGGAAATTGGGACCGGCAGCGGCTTTGTCACGGCCGTTCTCGGTCGTCTTGCCGAGCGCGTGATCTCGATCGAGCGGTATAAGACGCTGATTGCCAGTGCGCAGCGCCGGCTCGAACAGCTGTCGATTCGCAATGTCATCCTGCGGCAGGTGGACGGTTCCAACGGCCTGCCGGGCGAGGGGACCTTCGATCGTATAGTCTCAACCGCAGCTTATCCAGTCATGCCGCGATTCTTTGCCGAACAGCTCGTATCCGGCGGCATGCTGCTGGCACCGCTGATGCTGGATGAAGAGCGCTGCATCATGGTCCGGTTGACCAAGACCGGTAGTCGTTTCGAGCGCGAGGATCTCTTTGAGGTTCCCTTCCTGCCGTTGCAGCCGAAGATCGCCCAGCACCTCTGACGAGCCTGCAAGTGTCTGTCCAAGTCTCGTCCAAATTCGCTGCGGGTGCCCGGTTTTTGCATATTTTATATGCGTATCGCCGAATTCGTTCATAACGAATCCACGGGGTTAACTGACCGGTAATACTAACGCGCTTTAATGAACCCACATCAAGTTGTGTCATATGTGGGTCGAGTCATGCGTAAAAGTGTATCGCCGAAAGCTGGATTGCCTATCGCTCGTGTTTGCGGTGCGCTCCTTCTGGCCGGTACGGCAGCCGGCTGCAGTTCCGACGCCTCGCGCTTCAGCTCGGTATTCTCCACGGACAATCTGACCACGGCGTCCATTCCCCGTCAGTCCGCTCTGCGCAATCAGCCCCCTGTTCCGGCCGAAAACATCGGTGGTGGTGGCATGTATGGACAGAGCCAGGCCATGGCCCAGCCCATGCCGGCAGCTCCGGCCTATGAGCCGTCGGGCTCGGCCCGTGCAGCCAGCACGCCGGCCTCCGTCCAGCGTGCCGAACTGGCTGCGCCTTCGGGCATTGCGCCTGCTGTCTCTAACAACAATTCCGAACGGGCTGCCGCCCTCTCGCAGCCATTCCCGGCTGCGCCGCAGCAGCAGTCTGGCCAGATGGCATCCGCCAATGCCGGCCAGGTTCTCGCCGAGCCGGCGACGACCGGGTCGACCCCGAAGCAGGGCGGCTGGTCGACAGCAGGTGCTGCCCGCGTGACGCTGCGTCCGGGCGAGACGATTGCGACGCTCGCCGATCGCTACGGTGTGCCGCAGCGCGAGATCCTGCGCGCCAACGGTCTGAGCCAGGTCAGCGACGCGGCCCCCGGGCAGCTCGTCATCATCCCCACCTTCGGTGGCCCCAATCCGGCCCGTGCCGCAACCGATGCCGGCGGTCTGCCGACCGATGGCCGCAAGCCGGTTCTGCCGGGCGACCAGCAGCAGAACGTGGCCGTCCTGCCGAACGCACCCAATTCGCGTGAAAAGCAGCAGACCTCCGCCTCGGCCGCAACCGGCCGGGTCGATGGAGCCGCTGGCGCGGGTGCAGGCTCCTACATCGTCAAGCCGGGCGATTCGCTGGCGCGCATCGCCAAGGCGAACGGCGTCTCGGTCGATGACCTGAAAAAGGCCAATGGCCTGTCGACCGGCAACATCCGCATCGGCCAGGCACTTGCCATCCCGGCCAAGGCTGCGCCCGCAGCGGCTGCAACTGCCCAGGCTCCTGCCCCGGCCGCAGACCCGGTCCAGACGGCATCCGTTCCGGCAAATGCCCAGCCCGCTGAATACAAAGCGCCGGCTGCCACCAAGTCGGTGACGGAAGTCGCTGCCGTCAAGCCTGAAACCGCCGCTCCGGAAATGACGGGTATCGGCAAGTACCGCTGGCCGGTCCGCGGCGCCGTCATCGCCAACTTCGGCGCCAATATCGACGGCAAGCGCAGCGATGGTATCGCGATCTCCGTGCCGCAGGGCACGCCGATCAAGGCCGCCGAAAACGGCGTCGTCATCTATGCCGGCAACGGCCTGAAAGAACTCGGCAACACGGTTCTGGTTCGTCACGACGACGGCAAGGTCACCGTCTATGGCCATGCCGACAGCCTCTCGGTCCAGCGTGGCCAGAAGGTCCAGCGTGGCCAGACAATTGCAACATCCGGCATGACCGGCAACGTCAAGCGTCCGATGCTGCATTTCGAAGTCCGCAAGGATGCAGCCCCGGTCAACCCCATCACTTACCTGGAATAACTGTATTGCGTACCAGGTTGGTGAAAAGGCCCGGAGCTCGCGCTCCGGGCCTTTCTCCGTTCCGAAACAGGTGACGCCTCAGCGGGAAGCGGTGGAGATCCTCAGCCGACCGGCGAGGTCCTGGATGTATTGCCAGGCCACGCGGCCGGAACGACCGCCACGGGTCGTTGCCCATTCGAGCGCCTCGTGATGCAGTTGCTCGCGTGCCAGCGGCAGCTGAAAATGCGCTGCATAGCCGTCGATCATCGTCAGATAGTCGTCCTGGCTGCATTTGTGGAAGCCGAGCCACAGGCCGAAACGATCCGACAGCGAGACCTTTTCCTCAACCGCCTCTGACGGATTGATCGCCGTCGACTGCTCGTTCTCCATCATGTGGCGCGGCAGGAGATGGCGTCGGTTGGAGGTGGCGTAGAAGAGCACGTTGTCGGGTCGGCCTTCGACCCCGCCATCCAGTGCCGCTTTCAGCGACTTGTAGGCCGTATCGTCATGGTCGAACGAAAGATCGTCGCAGAAGACCACAATCCGCTCCGGCGCGTCCTTGATGATGTCGAGCAGGGCGGGCAGCGTCGATACATCCTCGCGATGCACTTCGACCAGCTTCAGCGGGATGCCGTTGACCTTGATGATATCCGCATGCACGGCCTTCACCAGTGACGACTTGCCCATGCCGCGCGCGCCCCAGAGCAGCACGTTGTTGGCCGGAAAGCCCTCGGCGAACCGCAAGGTGTTCTCGTGCAGGATATCGCGGACATGGTCCACGCCGCGGATCAGGCCAAGTTCGACGCGGTTGGGGCGCTTGACCGGCTGGAGATGGAGACGGGCAGGGGCCCAGACGAAACAGTCGGCGGCCTGCCAGTCGTTGATGGCGGGTGCCGGCCCTGCCAGTCGCTCTACGGCGTCGGCGAGCCGCCTGACTTCCGCCAGAAGCGCCGTAACAGTCTGATCATTCATCGCCATCCTCCTCCTCGTTCGGTCGGGATCAGGAACCCGTGCGTGGGGCGGTATCACGCGAAATTGCGGGCATAAAGTGTAGGAGGCTGGAAAATGGTACGCTGCGACGCTGTTTCTGTTGCATTCACAGGCTCTCTCACTATATTCCGGCCACCTGACGAGGGGGCCGCGCGGCTCTTCCAATATGCTTCAATAGGGAGTTTTTCATGTTTATCACTGAGGCCTTTGCCCAGGACGCTGCTGCCGCCCCGAGCGCCATGGGTTCCGGACTGGAGATGCTGCTGCTCTTCGCACCGCTGATGGTGGTCTGGTATTTCTTCCTGATCCGTCCGCAGCGTCAGCAGATGAAGAAGCGTGAAGAGACCCTGTCTGCCATCCGTCGTGGCGATCAGGTCGTCATGGGTGGCGGCATCGTTGCCAAGGTCACCAAGGTGATCGACGACAAGGAACTCGAGCTTGAAATCGCCGAAGGCGTCAAGGTCCGCGCGATGCGCCAATATGTGGCGGAAGTCCGCGTCAAGGGCGAACCGGTCAAGACCGAAACCGCCGCCTGATCCCGCTGGGCCGGCCTCGTGCCGGCCTTCGCCATTTTCCGATACTGATCCGAGAGTTCCATGCTTTACGTTTCCCGCTGGAAGACATTGTTCATCTGGCTGACTGTCGCAGTCAGCCTGTTCCTCGCTCTGCCGAATGTCTTCACGGATGAAGAGCTGGATGCTCTCCCGTCCTGGTTCCCGCACCAGAAAGTGACCCTCGGTCTCGACCTGCAGGGCGGCTCGCATATCATGCTGAAGCTCGAGCGTCAGGACATCGTCAAGGAGCGTCTTGAAACGATCGTCGGCGATGTCCGCAGCCAGCTTCGTGAAGCCAATATCCGCTACACGGGTCTCTCCGGCGTGGGCCAGCAGATTCAGGTCCGCATTACCGATTCAAGCCAGGTTCCGCAGGCGATCGAAGCGCTGAAGGTCATCACTGACCCCGTCAGCATTGGCGGCCTGACGGGCGGCACCGTCACCGAAGTGACCCTAGAGCAGGACGGCACCGACGGGCTCCTGCGTCTCAGCCTCACCGATGCCGGGATCGACTACCGTGTCTCGTCTGCCGTGAACCAGTCGATGGAAGTCGTGCGCCGCCGCGTCGACGAACTCGGCACGACCGAACCGCTCATCCAGCGCCAGGGCGACGACCGCATCATTGTCCAGGTTCCGGGTCTGACCGACCCGCAGCGTCTGAAGGCGCTTCTGAACCAGACCGCAAAACTGTCCTTCCACATGGTCGACACGACCATGCCGGTCACCGAGGCGATCAACAATCGCCCGCCGCCGCAGTCGGAAGTCCTCTATTCCACCGATGATCCGGCCGTCCCGTACCTGATCGAGAAGCGCTCGCTGATCTCGGGTGAAAACCTCGTGGATGCCCAGGCCGCCTTCGACCAGCGCACCAACGAGCCGGTCGTCAGCTTCCGTTTCGATAGCCGTGGCGCCCAGCGCTTCGCCCAGGCGACGCAAGAAAATGTCGGCAAGCCGTTTGCCATCGTACTTGACCAGCAGGTCATCTCCGCACCGGTTATCCGCGAGCCCATTCTCGGCGGATCCGGCCAGATTTCCGGCAACTTCTCCGTCGACGGTGCCAATGACCTGGCCGTACTGCTGCGTGCCGGTGCACTGCCGGCGACGCTGACTGTCGTTGAAGAACGCACGGTCGGCCCGGGCCTTGGTCAGGACTCGATCAATGCCGGCGTGACCGCGAGCGCCATCGGTGCGATCTTCGTTGTCGTCTTCATGCTCGGCTTCTACGGTTCCTTCGGCGTCATGGCGAACATCGCGCTCGCTGCCAACGTGGCCATGATCCTCGCCGTTCTGACCATGCTCGGTTCGACGCTGACGCTGCCCGGTATCGCCGGTATCGTGCTCACCATGGGTATGGCGGTCGACTCCAACGTTCTTGTCTACGAGCGAATAAGGGAAGAGGTGAAGGCCGGCAGGCCTGTCCACCAGGCGATCGACATCGGCTTCCAGAAGGCCTTCGCGACCATCGTCGACGCGAACCTGACGACGCTGATAGCCGCCGTGGTTCTCTTCTTCCTCGGTTCCGGTCCGGTGCGCGGCTTTGCCGTCACGCTCTCGGTCGGTATCGTCACCACCGTCTTTACCGCCTTCACCATGACCCAGTGGCTGATGGCCATGTGGTTCCGCTGGAAGCGTCCGAAGACGCTGCCGAAGGGCATCCGCACCGGCATGTTCGATGCGCAGAACATCCGCTTCATGGCGATCCGCAAGTATACCTTTATCGCCGCGACCGTTCTGGTCCTGGCATCGCTGGCGGGCTTCGTCACGTCGGGGCTCAATCTCGGCATCGACTTCAAGGGCGGCTCGATCATCGAGGTCAAGTCGCGGGAGGGAGATGCCGATCTCGCCGATATTCGCGAGCGGTTGAGCCAGCTCAATCTCGGCGAAGTCCAGGCCCAGGGCTTCGGCGATCCGACCAGTGCCCTCATTCGTCTTCAGGCTCAGGAGGGCGGCGAGAATGCCGAGCAATCGGCTCTTGAAAAGGTGCGTGGCGAACTGGAAGCAGAATACGAGTTCCGTCGCGTCGAAGTCGTCGGTCCGTCGGTGTCGAATGACCTGACGCTGAATGCGACGATCGGTCTTGGCGTCTCGCTGTTCTTCATCCTGATCTACATCTGGTTCCGCTTCGAATGGCAATTCGCCGTCGGCGCCATCATCGCGACCTTGCACGACGTCATCCTGACCCTCGGGCTCTATCTATTCCTGGGGCTTGAGTTCAACCTGACCAGTATTGCCGCGATCCTGACGATTATCGGCTACTCGCTGAACGACACGGTCGTCGTCTATGACCGAATGCGTGAAAACCTCAGGCGCTACAAGAAGATGCCGCTCGATGTGCTGATCGACATCTCGATCAACCAGACGCTGTCGCGTACGGTTCTGACGGGTTCGACCACGCTTCTGGCCCTCCTGGCGCTCTACCTGTTCGGCGGCGAAGTCATCGCCTCCTTCACCCTCGCCATGCTCTTCGGTGTTGTGGTCGGTACCTTCTCGTCGATCTACATCGCCGGCCCGATCCTCATCGTCTTCAAGCTTCGTCCCGATGCCTTCCAGAAGGACGAGGACAAGGAGAAGGACGGCGTGGTCGCCAAGGCCGGAGCCTGAGCCCATGGTCTTCGGCTTCGGCGACAAGGGCGTCACCATTCGTGACGCCCATTTCCCGGGGCGGCCCGGCATCGACAGCTACGGAAACGGCGGTTTCCGCTTTGCCGACATGTCGCATCGCGGCTCGCTGCTTCTGCTTCCCTCCGGCGTCTATGGCTGGGAGCAGACCGAAGAGGAGCCGATCACAAAGGCGTCGCTGGCGAGGGTTTTCGAAGAGAGCGGCATAGAGTTCCTGATGCTGGGCACGGGGCGTCAGCTTCGCCTCGTTGATCCGGATCTGCGGGCAGCGCTGAAGGCTAAGGGCATAGCCACCGACCCGATGGGAACCGGTGCAGCCGTGCGCACGTATAACATCATGCTGGCCGAGCAGCGGCCGGTCGCGGCCGCGTTGATCGCAGTCTGACCCTGTCCCTGAAAGGTGGATCGTGAGCGAGTTACCCTCGGCCAATGAGGCTCTGTGCCTGCGAACGCTGCAGGAGATGGACCGTGACCGCTATCTCGCGAGCCTGCTGACGCCTGCCGACAAGAGGCCGGCAGTGATCGCGCTTTATGCCTATAATGCAGAACTCGCCCGTGTCCGTGACGTCGTGCGCGAACCCTTGCCGGGCGAGGTTCGCCTGCAATACTGGCGGGACCTCCTCGAAGGCTCGGCCCACGGGGATACCGCCTCCAATCCCGTTGCGGCCGAACTGCTGCGTGCCGTCCAAACCTGGAAGCTCCCGGTTGCCCCTCTGGTGGCCATGGCCGATGCCCGCGTTTTCGATCTCTATGACGATCCCATGGAGACCACGGCGATGTTCGAGGGCTATGCCGGGGAGACGGCTGCCGCGCTCATCCAGCTGGTGGCGCTGGTGCTGGACACCAAGGCTGCCGAGGGGGCATCGGAGATCGCCGGTCACGCGGGTGTGGCGCTCGCCGTCGCCGGGACGCTTCTCCTGATGCCGATCCACCGGGCACGCGGGCAGGTCTACCTCCCGACACAGATTCTAGCATCCGTCGGGCTCGACCGCGAAAGCTTTCTCGCCGAGGCAAACGACCCGCGCCTGACCGCAGCCATACAGGCCTTTGCCGGCTTCGGACTCGATCACCTGCGCAAGGCGCGCGCAGCCGGCTCGCTCCCGAAGAGCCTGCTTGCAGCCTATCTGCCTGTGACACTCGCCGAGCCCGTACTGAAACGCGCGATGACGCTGGGGGCTGCCTGCCTCGCGGCCGACATTCGACCGGCACAGTGGCGCCGCCAGCTGTCCATGATGCGGCTCCTGCTGACCGGTCGTCTCTGACGTCGATGCAGACGCCACGCTCACGCAAGGCTCGCCTGTTAGCAGCCTTTGCGGTAGAATGGCAGTAAAGGAGGCGAGTGCGACACATGGTGACCTGGGGTATCGTCTTTGCGCTGATACTGGCGCTTGCCTACTTCTCCTCGCGCATGGTTCGCCAGGAGGAGGAAGGCTTTCAGGATGCGGGCCTCGCGATCCTCGAATTTGGTCGTGCCTTTCCGCAGGAAGCGATCCGCAACCTGCACGCCACGGCTGACGGCAAGGCCGTCTTCGTCCGCCTGCATGACAACAAGGCCGGTTTCATGCGCAGCCTGCGCAACCACTTTGCCTGCCACCTGATCGAACCCGGGACGGTTCGGGTTCGGCCTCTGCCGAACGGCACCGGCATGGCCGTCGAATTCCTCGACGCGCCCGCCCACAACGGTGAATACACCTTCACCAACCCGGCTGTCGCCGCCGAGGTGTCGCTCTGGCTGCTCGGCAACTATGTCGGCCATGCCGACAAGGGGATTGATGCGGCGGTCGGCACCCCCGGCTGACGCTGCCCTCAGGCAGCACCAAGCCAGGTCTTGCAGTGTTCGAGCGCGCGCGCTGCAATCAGCTGCCGCTTCATGATCGTCTTGTCCTTGCCGCGAAAGCGCTTGATGCCCTCAGGCTTGACGATCGAGCCCGGCTCCAGCTCCGGGAAAAGCCCGAAATTGATGTTCATCGGCTGGAAGGACCGCTTGCCCGGTTCCTCGTCGGAGACGATGTGGCCGCCGGTGATGTGGTTGAGCAATGAACCCAGCGCCGTGGTTGCCGGCGGAATGCTCGGTGTCTCGCCCTTGCGCTGCGCGGCTGCGAAACGGCCAGCAAGCAGGCCGATCGAGGCGCTTTCAACATACCCCTCGCAGCCTGTGATCTGGCCGGCAAAGCGCAGGCCCGGACGGGCCTTCAGCTGCAGGCTCTGGTCGAGCAGCGTCGGGGAGTGGATATAGGTATTGCGATGCAGGCCGCCGAGGCGGGCGAATTCGGCATTCTCCAGGCCCGGGATCATCCGGAAGATCTCCGCCTGCGCGCCGTAGCGCAGCTTGGTCTGGAAACCGACCATGTTGTAGAGCGTGCCAAGCGCATTGTCCTGGCGCAGCTGCACGACGGCATAGGGTTTGACGGTCGGGTTATGGGCATTGGTGAGGCCCATCGGCTTCATCGGCCCGTGGCGCAGCGTCTCGCGGCCACGCTCGGCCATCACCTCGATCGGCAGGCAGCCGTCGAAATAGGGCGTGCCTTCCCATTCCTTGAAGCCGACGGCGTCGCCGGCAATCAGGGCATCGACGAAGGCATTGTACTGGGCCTCATCGAGCGGGCAGTTGATATAGTCCTTGCCCGTGCCGCCGGGCCCGACCTTGTCGTAGCGCGACTGGAACCAGCAGATGTCCATGTTGATGCTATCGGTATGCACGATTGGCGCGATGGCATCGAAAAAGGCCAGCGCATCCTTGCCTGTCTTCTCCCTGATCGCCTCGGCAAGCGCTGGCGAGGTGAGGGGACCTGTCGCGATGATCGCGAGGTCCCAATCCTCCGGCGGCAGGCCGGTGACTTCTTCACGTACGACAGTGATCATCGGGTGCTGGTGGATGGCGGCGGTTACCGCATCGGAAAACCCGTCACGGTCAACGGCGAGCGCCCCACCGGCCGGCACCTGATGCTTGTCGGCACAGGCCATGATCAAAGAATTCGCCAGCCGCATTTCCGCATGGATGACGCCGACGGCATTCGAGGTCGCGTCATCGGAGCGGAAGGAATTGGAGCAGACCAGTTCGGCAAGGCCATCGGTCTTGTGCGCATCGGTGCCGCGCACGCCGCGCATTTCGTGCAGGATCACCGGAACGCCGGATTGTGCAACCTGCCAGGCAGCTTCAGAGCCGGCGAGGCCGCCGCCGATGATATGAATGGGGGAGAAGGAGCTGTTTGTCATGGGCGGCTCCATATCACGCCTCGCGGCGCGAGGTCCATCGGGTGCGGACGATGGCCATGCGGCTTGCGATCACAATCGTGACGCCGGAATCAAAAACGGCACCATGCGGTGCCGTCTGACAGGCTGCTTTGCGCAGGTTCCGATTAACGGAAGGAGCGCGAAGCGATGTTGCGGATTTCGTAGCGGGTGATGCCGATGTCGTTGAGGGTCTGCTGGGACAGGTTGCCCAGTTCAGCCATCGTGCGGCGGTAGCTCATCCAGTTCTTGGCAATGCGGATCGGGTTCATGGTCGTTTCCTCGGTCAAACTTTGTGGCTGATCTTGCGGTCGTTCCCGCATCAGCGATTGGGCTTCTTATACACCTGTAAAACAAGATTGTGCAGTGCAAATAATGTGCGACTGCTATGCATTTGTGCATGAGGTTGCCGTGATATGTGGCAGGCCTGAAGGACTGGTCAAAAACGCGCCATGGGTTAATGGCTGTTTATAAATGCAGAAAAGCCCGCATTTGCGGGCTTTTCGCAGAGGTTTGTAAAGGCTGATCGGGGATCAGACAGGCTTGATCAGAATGTGCTTCTTCTTGCCGAGCGACAGCTTGATCACACCATCGCCTGTCAGCTGTGCACTGCCGACAGCCATGCGTTCGTCGGAGACGCCGGCATCGTTGATCTTTACCGCACCGCCCTGGACGTGGCGACGGGCTTCACCGTTGGAGGCGGCAAGGCCTGCCTTGACGATCAGGGCGAGCAGGCCGATGCCTGCCTCAAGCTCGGCGGCTGCCACTTCGACGGTCGGCAGCGTATCGGCGAGTGCACCTTCCTCGAAGGTCTTGCGGGCCGTTTCGGCAGCCTGTTCGGCGGCGTCGCGGCCATGCAGCAGCGACGTTACTTCGGTCGCGAGGATCTTCTTGGCTTCGTTGATTTCGGATCCGCCAAGGGCAGCCAGACGGGCGATCTCGTCCATCGGCAGGATGGTGAAGAGCTTGAGGAAGCGCACGACATCGGCATCCTCGGTGTTGCGCCAGTACTGCCAGAAGTCATAGACCGGCAAGAGGTCGGCATTGAGCCAGACCGCACCCGAGGCCGACTTGCCCATCTTGGCACCGGAAGATGTGGTGAGCAGCGGAGCCGTCAGCGCATAGAGCTGCGGCGTGCCCATGCGGTGGCCGAGATCGATGCCGTTGATGATGTTGCCCCACTGGTCCGAGCCGCCCATCTGCAACCGGCAGCCATAGCGCTGGTTCAGCTCGACAAAGTCGTAGGCCTGCAAGATCATGTAGTTGAATTCGAGGAAGGACAGCGACTGCTCGCGGTCGAGGCGCGTCTTGACGCTGTCGAAGGAGAGCATGCGGTTGACCGAGAAATGCCGGCCGACATCGCGCAGGAACTCGAGATAGTTCAAGGGGCGCAGCCATTCGGCATTGTTGATCATCAGGGCGCCGCCCTTCGGACCCTTGTCGTAGTCGAGATAATGCGAGAAGCAGCGCTTGATCGAGGCGATATTCTCCTCGATCGTCTCGATGGTCATCAGCTTGCGCGCCTCCTCCTTGAAGGAGGGGTCGCCGACCATGCCGGTACCGCCGCCCATCAGCGAGATCGGCTGATGGCCGGTCGCCTGGAACCAGCGCAGCATCATGATCTGCATCAGGTGGCCGACATGCAGGCTGGATGCCGTCGGGTCATAGCCGATATAGGCCGTCACGCTTTCCTTGGCGAGCAGGTCGTCGAGCCCCGTTTCATCGGACATCTGATGAATGAAGCCGCGCTCGGAGAGGATGCGGAGGAAATCGGACTTGAACTTCGTCATGACGCTGTTGCTTTCGGTTTCTCTGGTCTTTCGGTGGCACATCTTAAAATCCGCGCGGGCTTTAGCATTGTTTTTTGAATTGTGCACCCGTCTCGGTCATGAATGTCCGGCGTGAGTGGCAGTCGAATCGGGTGGCAAATGGCGGAAATCAGGACGGCGATCGGGTTGATGAGCGGCACCTCGATGGATGGCATCGATGTGGCTCTGGTCCGCACCGATGGCGAGACGATCATCGAGCGCGGTCCCTTCCTCTCCGTCCCCTACGAACCGGCCTTCCGCGAGCGGCTGAAGCAGGCGCTGGATGATGCCAAGGCAATCAAGCACCGGGCCGAACGCCCGGGTGATCTCTCACGTATGCAGAGGGACCTGACTCTACGTCATGCAGAAGCGGTCGCGCTTTTCCTGCGGCAGCAGCAGCTGAAGCCCGAGCAGATCGACCTTATCGGCTTCCACGGCCAGACGGTGCTGCACAGACCGGATGAGGCGCTCACCGTGCAGCTCGGCGACGGACCGCTGCTGGCAGCCGAAACCGGCATCGACGTCGTCTATGACATGCGCGCCAATGACATGGTCCATGGCGGGCAGGGCGCCCCGCTGGTGCCGGTCTATCACCAGGCATTGGCGCACCAGATCCCGGCAGAGGACTGGCCGGTCTGTTTCGTCAATATCGGCGGCATCTCGAACCTCACTTTCCTCGACCGCGACGGCACGATCATCGGTTTCGACAGCGGGCCGGGTAATACACTGATCGATCAATGGGTCGAGACCCATGCCGGCATCCCCTATGACGACGGAGGTCGAATCGCGTCCGAAGGTTCGGTCATGGTGGCGCTTGCCGAGCGCTATCTCGACAATCCCTTCTTCACCGGAACCAAGCGCCGCTCGCTCGACCGCAACGATTTTCGTCCGCCTGAAGGCCACGAGGCCGAACTGTCGGACGGCGCCCGCACACTCGCTTTTGTCTCTGCGGCTGCGATCCTCAAATCCGCTGGACACCTGCCGACCCTGCCGAAAACCTATGTGATCTGCGGCGGGGGGCGCCTGAACCGGACGATCATGGCGGATCTGGTGCGCCTCGCCGGCAAACAGGGAGCAAAGGTGGTGACCGCCGAGCAGGCGGGCTTTGATGGCGATGCCATGGAGGCGGAGGCCTGGGCCTATCTGGCTGTGCGCTCGGCGCGGGGGCTTGCGGTGACCTTTCCCGGGACGACAGGGGTTCGGCAGCCGGTCAGCGGCGGAGTGCTGGCCCGCGTGGCCGGCAAACCGAATCCGTGAATTTCAGGCGGCAGGCTTTGGGGAATTGGGCTGGCGGGCAAAGGCAAGCCCATCCCGCAGGCCCACTTCATAGGCATGGCGGATGCCGGGGGCGTCACCGACGGAGAACTTGCCGACCGGGATGTCTTCGCTCGGGCCGACCACCACGCGATTGGGCGCGGCGGGCGGCTTTCGGCCAAAGCGGGTGGTCAAAAGCAGTGTCTTCCAGCCCTTCGCTTCGACTTCCGTGAGCTTCATCAGCGGCGGATTGTCGACCAGTCCGCCGTCGAGGTAGGCGCGGCCCCTGACACGTCCAACCGGCATGAAGGGTGGGACGGACGAGGTGGCCATCAGTGCATCGACGAGTTCGCCGGGATAGTCGCAATTGTGCGTCGAGATCCAGGTGGGGCGCAATTTCATCCTGAGGCCCGCCTTGGAATGGGTGCCGTCGGTCAGAAGCTTCTCGATCTGGTAGGCGCCGATCGAGCCCAAGGCCCCGAGCGCACCGGGCATCCAGTCCGGCAGGCCGGAGAGCTGGATCAACATCGGCGGTGCCGCCTTGAGCGTGGCGAGTTCTTGTTCGCCGAATGCGTCTGCGAGCAGTTGCCGGAAGAGCTTACCCACCACGAGCGGCGATTCCCGCCGCCGGAGCGCCCGCCAGTCCACTCCACGTTGGCCCTGTTCCGCAAAGGCGAAGGCGGAAGCCCTGACACGGTCGCCGACGCCAGCAAGATGCATCGCGCCGTGATAGGCGCTGGCCGAAACGGCGACATAGAAGCGCGGATTGAGCGCCTGATGTTCGCTGAAGGCTTTCAGGAAGCCGCTTTGCCAGTAGCAGCGGTTACCGCCACCTGCGAGGCCGACGGCGTCAAATGTGAGGGGTGAGGTCATTCAAAATCGCAGTCTGAAATCGAAAGAGTGTTTAATCACGCCGAAGAAGTTCGAGAGCTTCCGCTTCTCTTCCCTTGCCGCGCGCCGCCATTTCCTCGAACAGCCGGTAGGCCTCATGTTGCTTGACCATTTCCGCTGCCATCTCTGACACCAGGCGTTCAGGGGAGACACCCTTCTCTGCCGCGATCAGATCGACCTTTTCGTGAACCTCTGAACTCAGCTCAACGGTTAAAGCGTTCATCTTCAAGCCTCCGGACAGTTGCCGCTGGTGTCTCGATCTTGATGTGCGGGAACTTGAGTTCCGCCTTTTCAAAATCTCGGACGTTCGACGTAACCAGTATATGCGCGTTGGCCGAGATTGCCAATTCGAGCAGATGGTTGTCGGCTTCATCGACGAGATTGGGCCGCCACTTGAAATGCGCTGTCCGCCAGTGGCAGCGAGAAACAAAGATCTCCAGCAGCGCTACCCGTTCTTTGGGGGATAGTCGTCCGTTTATAAAGGGCTCTGTTCTTGAGAGTACGTCGCGGTATTCGAGCAGAAGTGGACCGGACAGAAAAGGGACGAGGCGCCCCTCCAGACACGCCTCGATCACCTTCGAGGCAGGACCCTGGCCGATACAAGCGCTGACCAGCACATTTGTATCGGCCATGATCCGGATCATGTTACCGGATCCGCTTGGCGGCAGGTTCGGGAACCAGTTCGCCGTCGAGGCGACGGTCGAGATAGTCTTCGCATTCGGCCATCAGCGTTTCCACCTGGCCGTTGAAGAAGTGGTTGGCACCCGGCACCGTCTTGTGGGTGATCAGGATACCCTTCTGCGTTTTCAGCTTGTCGACGAGGCCGATGACGTCCTTCTCCGGGGCTACCTTATCGCTGTCACCGTTGATGATCAGGCCTGACGACGGGCAGGGGGCGAGGAAGGAGAAGTCGTAGATGTTCGGCTGCGGCGCAATCGACATGAAGCCTTCGATCTCAGGGCGACGCATCAAAAGCTGCATGCCGATCCACGAGCCGAAGGAGTAGCCGGCCACCCAGCAGCTCTTCGAATCCGGATGCAGGCTCTGCACCCAGTCGAGGGCAGACGCCGCATCCGACAGCTCGCCGGCGCCATGGTCGAATTCGCCCTGGCTGCGGCCGATGCCGCGGAAGTTGAAGCGAAGCGTGGTGAAGCCGCGCTTCTGGAACATGTAGAACAGCTGGTAGACGATCTGGTTGTTCATCGTCCCGCCGAATTGCGGGTGCGGATGAAGGATGATCGCGATCGGCGCGCTCTTTTCCTTGGAGGGCTGATAACGGCCTTCGAGACGACCCGCGGGGCCGTTGAAAATCACTTCGGGCATTAGGTTCCGGTCCCTGACATTTTTGCGGTTCGTCAACATCGAATTATAAAGCTGACTTGACGGCGTCAGTCAGCTTTTCTAGAACGAAGTTTAGAACCGTTCGAAACTGGATGGCGTCGCATCCGGGGTGAAGGTGTCATAAGGCAAGCCCGGCGGAAATTTCAAGGAAAATGCACCGCCTGATGTAAGGGAGTCCGAACTGAGGATGGCCGTTGAGCGCATCTATCTCGACTGGAACGCCACCGCGCCCCTGATGGGCGCGGCGCGCGATGCCATGCTTGATGCGCTCGCCATGCCCGGCAACCCGTCTTCCGTGCATGCCGAGGGGCGGGCAGCCCGGGCCGTGATCGAGAAGGCGCGCCGCGAGGTGGCGCATCTCGTCGGTGCCGAGCCGGCGCATGTGACCTTCACCGCAAGCGCGACCGAAGCCGCCAATCACGTGCTGTCGCCGGTCTACCGCATGGGCAAGTCGCGTGTTTCGCTCGGTCGGCTCTACGTTTCCGCGATCGAGCATCCGGCTGTCAGAGCCGGCGGACGCTTTGCCGCTGATCATGTGACGGAAGTGCCGGTTGCCCGTTCGGGTCTTGTCGATCTCGATGCGCTTGCCGCCGCTCTTGCTTCACATGATCCCGCAGATGGGCTGCCTTTGGTCGCAGTGATGCTGGTCAACAATGAAACCGGCATCATTCAGCCAATCCAGGAGATCTCCGCCGTCGTAAAGAAGTCAGGTGGGCTGCTGGTAGTGGATGCCGTGCAGGCGGCAGGGCGCATTACGCTGTCGATTCGAGAGCTCGGCGCTGATTTCCTGATCCTCTCGGCCCACAAGCTGGGTGGCCCCAAGGGTATCGGTGCGCTGGTGTCGCGTGGCGAGACCTTGATGCCGGAGCCTCTGGTGCGTGGTGGTGGCCAGGAGAAGGGGCATCGCGCCGGTACGGAAAATCTCGCGGCGATCGCCGGCTTCGGCGCTGCTGCGCGCGAAATGGCGGCTGGCCTGGTTCAGCGGAATGCGCATGTGTCTGCACTTCGCGATCGGGCCGAGCAAGCCATGCTGTCGGTGGCGCCGGACACCGTTATCTACGGACGGGGTGAAGCGCGAGTCGGTAATACGAGTTTCTTCCATCTGCCGGGGCTGAAGGCGGAAACCGGGCAGATCGCCTTCGATCTCGAAGGCGTGGCTTTGTCGGCCGGTGCCGCCTGCTCGTCCGGCAAGGTGGGTGCAAGCCACGTGCTGACCGCCATGGGCGAGGATGCCGCGACCGGGGCGCTTCGCCTGTCGATCGGCCCTGATACGACGGAAAGCGATATCGATCGCTTTCTGGGCGCCTTTGCAAAGATTGCTGCCCGCCGCAAACCGGCGGGGCAGGCCGCCTGAGGCGGCGAAAAACCGGGCCAGACGTCGTTTTTCCCTTGCCAAGAGGGGTGAAATGATGGCTCGGGAACCTTAAGTATGGCGGGTCACCGCCCAACGTTAACAAGCTGCCGGAATTTGGCCCGGCAAGATTGGAGAACGACCATGGCTGCTGTGCAGGAAACGATCGATCAGGTCCGCCAGATCGACGTCGACCAGTACAAGTACGGTTTTGAAACCACGATCGAAGTCGACAAGGCCCCGAAGGGCCTGTCGGAAGACATTGTCCGCTTCATCTCGGCAAAGAAGAACGAGCCGGAATGGATGCTGGAATGGCGCCTCGACGCCTACAGGCGCTGGCTGACGATGGTCGAGCCCACCTGGGCACGTGTCGACTATCCGAAGATCGACTTCAACGACATCTACTACTACGCAGCACCGAAGACGGCTGCCGGTCCGAAGTCGCTCGACGAAGTCGACCCGGAACTCCTGAAGGTCTATGAAAAGCTCGGCATTCCGCTGAAAGAGCAGGAAATGCTGGCGGGCGTCCAGTCCTCGAAGATCGCCGTCGACGCGGTGTTCGATTCGGTCTCCGTTGTCACCACCTTCAAGGAAGAGCTGAAGAAGGCCGGCGTGATCTTCATGTCGATCTCGGAAGCGATCCGCGAATATCCGGACCTCGTGAAGAAGTATCTTGGCTCGGTCGTACCCGTCACCGACAACTACTATGCGACGCTGAACTGCGCGGTCTTCACCGACGGTTCCTTCGTCTACATTCCGAAGGGCGTTCGCTGCCCGATGGAGCTCAGCACCTATTTCCGCATCAACGAGAAGAACACCGGCCAGTTCGAGCGCACGCTGATCATCGCCGAGGAAGGCGCCTACGTCTCCTATCTCGAAGGCTGCACGGCACCGCAGCGCGACGAAAACCAGCTGCATGCAGCCGTCGTCGAGCTTGTGGCGCTTGATGATGCCGAGATCAAGTATTCGACCGTCCAGAACTGGTATCCCGGCGACAAGGACGGCAAGGGCGGCATCTACAATTTCGTCACCAAGCGCGGCGATTGCCGTGGTGCGCGTTCCAAGATCTCCTGGACGCAGGTCGAGACCGGCTCCGCGATTACCTGGAAGTACCCGTCCTGCATTCTGCGCGGCGATGACAGCCAGGGCGAGTTCTACTCGATCGCCGTCTCCAACGGTCATCAGCAGGTCGATAGCGGCACCAAGATGATCCATCTCGGCAAGAACACCAAGAGCCGGATCATCTCCAAGGGCATCTCGGCCGGCGTGTCGCAGAACACCTATCGCGGCCAGGTCTCGATGCACCGCAAGGCGGAAAACGCCCGCAACTTCACCAATTGCGATTCGCTCCTGATCGGTGACACCTGCGGCGCGCATACGGTGCCTTACATTGAGGTGAAGAACTCGACGGCCAAGGTGGAGCACGAGGCGACGACCTCGAAGATCTCCGAGGACCAGAAGTTCTACGCCATGCAGCGCGGCATCCCGGAAGAAGAGGCAATCGCCCTGATCGTCAACGGCTTCGTCCGCGACGTCATCCAGCAGCTGCCGATGGAATTTGCGGTTGAAGCGCAGAAGCTGATCAACATCTCGCTGGAGGGTTCGGTCGGCTGATGAAATGAAGTTGGTTGAATGGAAACGAAGAAGGTCAAGGAGAAGAAGTGGACCTATCTGAGAGATCGGATGGTCCGGATTTACGACCGCGCTGAATATCTGTTTCTCATCTTCGGTGCCTTGTTCGTATTGTTCGTCACCTTCTACTCGAACGATTGGATGTACACGCTTTGGCAGGGCCTTATCATCATTGTGGCACGTGATTGACATGATGCCGGCGCCTGAAAGAGTAACATTTTGATGTTTGGATGCATCAGAGCTATCGCGGGTCGGCTAGAAGCCACGGTTGATGAACATCTCGCTGGAGGGTTCGGTCGGCTGATGAGGCGGCTCGATCAGCCTTTGGCGGTCGTCATCCTCGGGCTTGTCCCGAGGATCTACTGCCGGCAAGGCTGATGCGCGATGTCCGGCTTCGTTTACATGATGTCGGACAAGCCACGTGGTGTGATCTACACCGGTGTGACCAGCGACCTTGAGGGGCGCACATGGGAGCACCGGAATGAAGTGAGGAAAGGTTTTACGTCCAGATACAATGCAAAGCTCTTGGTGTGGTTCGAGCAGCATCCGAACATCGTCCTGGCGATCCGACGAGAGAAGTCTCTGAAGCGCTATCTGCGGGACTGGAAGATCAAGCTGATCGAAGGGTTAAACCCGACATGGCTCGATCTCTACGACCGGATTTACGAGATCGAAAATGTCTACTCACCGCACCCGAGCTCACCGCAATGGTCGGACTATAACTGATACGGCAGTAGATCCTCGGGACAAGCCCGAGGATGACGAAATTGAAGAGCGCCGAAGGCGCAACAGGAAACGACAGGCGGCTCTTGAACCGCCCGATGGACAGGAAGACAGACATGCTTGAAATCAGAAACCTCCATGCCCGCATCGCCGAAGACGGCACCGAAATCATCCGCGGCCTGAACCTGACCGTGAAGGCCGGCGAAGTGGCCGCCATCATGGGCCCGAACGGCTCCGGCAAGTCGACGCTGTCCTACATCCTGTCGGGCCGCGAAGACTATGAAGTCACCGAAGGCGATATCCTCTATAACGGCGAGAGCATCCTTGAACTCGACCCGGCCGAGCGCGCTGCCAAGGGCATCTTCCTTGCCTTCCAGTATCCTGTCGAAATTCCGGGTGTGGCCACCATGCAGTTCCTCAAGGTCGCGATGAACTCGCAGCGCAAGGCGCGTGGCGAGGACGAGCTGACGACGCCGGACTTCATGCGCCGCGTCAAGGAAGCCGCTGCCGAGCTGAAGATCAATCCTGATATGCTGAAGCGCCCGCTCAATGTCGGCTTCTCCGGTGGCGAGAAGAAGCGCGCCGAGATCCTGCAGATGGCGCTGCTCGAGCCGAAGCTCTGCATCCTCGACGAGACCGATTCCGGCCTCGACATCGATGCGCTGAAGATCGTCGCTGACGGCGTGAACGCGCTCAAGCGTCCGGACCGCGCCACGGTCGTCATCACCCACTATCAGCGCCTGCTCGACTACATCGTGCCGGACACCGTCCATGTCCTCTACAAGGGCCAGATCATCAAGTCCGGCGACAAGTCGCTGGCGCTTGATCTGGAAGCGAACGGCTATGCCGACATCACGGGGCAGGCTGCCTGAGTTCGGGCCGAGTTTGAAGGAGTTGCAACGATGACATTGCAAGCGGCCAACCGGCTCACCGCAGCCGAGACCCAGATCATCGACGCCTATACCAACCAGATCGGCAGCTTGCCCGGCGATGGCGCCGTGCTTCTGAAGCGCGACGGCCTGTTCGACGCGCTGAAGCGTCAGGGTCTGCCGACGCGCCGCGTCGAGACCTTCCACTACACGGACCTCAAGGCTCTGCTGCGTGCCCTTCCGGCCGAAGAGCCCCAGGCTGTGGCCAAGGCGGTCAATCCGCTGGTTTCGGGTGCCGCCGTGCTCAACGTGCTGCAGGGTGTTGCCCAGGCGCCCGCATCGCTGCCGGAAGGCCTGACCGTTTCGCTCTATCGCGATGCGCTGACGAACGGTGACGCCGCCGAAGGCCTGACCGCTTTCAACGGTGACGACACGATCGGCCGCCTGAACGGGGCGTTCGTGCGCGACGGATTTATGCTCGAGGTTGCCGAAGACGCCGACATCGAAGCGCCGATCGAGCTGCAGTCGGTGCATGCCGCCGGCCAGCTGCATCTGCGCTTCCCGGCTACCTTCGGCAAGGGTTCCAAGGCAACCGTCATCGAGCGCCATGTCGGCCAGAGCGATTCGGCAGCCCTTGCTTCGGTCGTCGCCGATCTGAAGCTCGGCGAAGGTGCTGAGATCACCTGGGTGATCCTGCAGGGCGAAGGCGATGCCGACACCCATCTTGGCCAGATCCGCGCCGAGCTTGGCACGGACGCCAAGTTCCGCCTCTTCATCGTCAATGCCGGCGGCAAGCTGGTGCGCCAGGAAGTGCATGTGAAGACGGCGGGCGAAGGCTCCGACTTCATGCTGCGCGGCGTCAACCTGCTCGGCGGTGACACCCATACCGACGTCACCATGACGCTCGGCCATAACGTGCCGAACACGACCTCGACGGAGATCATCCGCAACGTTGTCTTCGATCGCGCCAAGGGTGTGTTCCAGGGCATGATCCGGGTTGCTCCGGATGCCCAGAAGACCGATGCGCGTATGGCCTGCAACACGCTGCTGATGTCTGACGATGCCGAGTTCTCGGTGAAGCCGGAGCTCGAAATCTTCGCAGACGACGTGCAGTGCGCCCATGGTGCGACGGTCGCCGACATCGTCAAGAGCCATCTCTACTACCTGATGTCGCGTGGCATTCCGGAAAAGAAGGCCCGTGCCCTCCTGATCAACGGCTTCGTTGCCGAAATCGTCGAGGAGCTCGAAAACGAGCCGCTCGTCGAGGCCCTGGAAGAGATCATCACCGACTGGCTGGAGCATCATGGCTGACACGATCGCGGCACGGACAGGGTACGACGTTGAAGCCGTCAGACGGGATTTCCCGATCCTGTCGCGCGAGGTCTACGGCAAACCGCTGGTCTATCTCGACAATGCCGCCTCGGCCCAGAAGCCGCGGCAGGTGATCGACGCGATCAGCCATGCATACTCTAACGAATATGCGAATGTGCATCGTGGCCTGCATTTCCTGTCCAATGCCGCGACGGACGCCTATGAAGCGGCGCGCGAAAAGGTGCGCCGTTTTCTCAATGCCCCTTCGATTGACGAGGTGATCTTCACCAAATCTTCGACTGAGGCGATCAACACGGTGGCCTATGGCTGGGGCATGAAACATATCGGCGAGGGCGACGAGATCGTGCTCTCGATCATGGAGCATCACTCCAACATCGTGCCCTGGCATTTCCTGCGGGAACGCAAGGGTGCCAAGCTCGTCTGGGCCCCGGTGACCGACGAAGGTGCCTTCGACATGGAGGCCTTTGTCGGCTGCCTGACCGAGCGCACCAAGCTGATCGCGATCACCCATATGTCGAACGCGCTTGGAACCGTCGTTCCGATCAAAGAGGTCTGCCGCATCGCGCATGAGCGCGGCATCGCCGTCATGGTCGATGGCAGCCAAGGTGCTGTGCACATGCCCGTCGACGTCCAGGATCTCGGCTGCGACTGGTATGCCGTGACGGGCCACAAGCTCTATGGTCCCTCGGGCATCGGCGTGCTCTGGGGCAAGATGGACCGCCTGCGCGACATGGACCCCTTCATGGGCGGCGGAGAGATGATCATCGAGGTGGCCGAAGACCGCGTCACCTATAACGAGCCGCCGCATCGCTTCGAGGCCGGCACGCCGCCCATCGTCCAGGCGATCGGGCTCGGTTATGCGCTCGACTATATGGAAGCGCTTGGCCGTCAGAACATTGCCGCCCATGAGGAGAGCCTGCGCGCCTATGCGCATGAGCGCCTCTCGGCGATCAATTCGCTGAGGATCATAGGCAACGCACCGGGCAAGGGAGCGATCTTCTCCTTCGAGCTCGCCGGCATTCATGCCCATGACGTATCGACCATGATCGACCGTCGCGGCGTTGCCGTTCGCGCCGGAACCCATTGCGCCCAGCCGCTTCTGGCGCGTTTCGGCGTGACCTCCACTTGCCGGGCGTCGTTCGGCCTTTATAACACAAGGGAAGAAGTCGATGCGCTGGCGGACGCTCTGGATTACGCCCGCAGCTTCTTCGCCTGAGGAATGAACACCATGAGTGACACCGAAACCAAGCCCGATGTCCGCGAAGGCATCATCAACACGGCGATCCCGCCGGAAGAGGTGGCGCGCCTGTCGGATGATATCGTCGCGGCGCTGAAGACCGTCTATGATCCGGAAATCCCGGCCGACATCTTCGAACTCGGGCTGATCTACAAGATCGACATCGAGGATGACCGCACGGTGAAGATCGTCATGACGCTGACGGCACCCGGTTGCCCGGTTGCCGGCGAAATGCCGGGCTGGGTCGAAAATGCCGTCGGTTCGGTCGAAGGCGTGTCGGGCGTCGAAGTGGAAATGAGCTTTGACCCGCCGTGGACGCCGGACCGCATGTCCGAAGAGGCGCAGGTCGCTGTCGGCTGGTATTGAGAGAATTAGGCAACCAACGAAACGGCCCGCCATTCGCGGGCCGTTTTGCGTTTTGGTACAGATGTTTAGACGGTACGATAGGCCCTGTCGAAATAGACGAGCGCCTGGCCGCCCTCGCGGATGGTGACGTCGAGAACCTCGCAGAACAACACGTCATGGGTGCTGCCGTCATGCACTTCTGTGATCCGGCATTCAAAGGAAACAAGCGCATCGGCGAGGCGCGGCGTGCCCGACGGCGTCGTCTCCCAGGTGGCGGCGGCAAAGCGCTCCTCGACCGGCGTCTTGCCACCGAAGAGCCGGCTGACAGGCTCGTGTTCTGCCGAGAGCGCGTTGACCGTGACGAACCCGTTGGTGCTGACGGCAGGATAGGCGGAAGATCCCTTGTTGAGGCAGACGAGCAGCGTCGGCGGATTGTCCGAAACGCTGGTGACGGCAGTCGCTGCAAAGCCGGCGCGTCCGGCGGGGCCATCGGTTGTGACGATGGTGACGGCGGCGGCAAGCCGAGCCATGCCGTTGCGATAGGTCGCACTCTTTTCCGGTGAGGTGGTTTCCGGTGCAGATGCGACAGGTGCGATGGTCTTGGTGGCCAGCATGGGCAATTCCTTCAGGCGTGTTCGAGGGTCGACAGGAAGTCGAGGACCGCGCTGTTGAATGTTTGCGGATAGGTGACGTTGACGGCGTGTCCGCCGGCGACGGTGAGCACGAGATTTGCGTTGGGCAGGCCCTCGGCGAGCCGCAATGAGCGGGAATACGGGACGAGCAGGTCGTCGCGGGTGGCAATGACAAGCGTCGGCGTCTGGATTTCGCCGAGACGGTTGTCGACATCAAAGGCGCGCAGTGCCGCAATCCGGCGCAGGATATTGTCGCGTCCTTGGAAATGCGCGAGCGCATGCGCCTCTTCCACCGCCATCTTCTCCGGATTGTCCGCCATGTAGATAGCCGGATAGAGGAAGAGCGGCTGCGCCTTGACGAAGGCCTCGACACCGGCGTTTTCGAGAAGCGCGATGCGCACGTCGAAGCAGCGCCCAGAATGCGGATCGGCCTTGCTCCAGGCATTGATCAGCACGAGGCTTGCGATCAGCTCCGGACGGCGCAGCGCCAGATCCAGCCCGATCAGACCGCCCAGCGCATGGCCCATGAAATGGAAACTCTTGAGCTTCAGCGTCTCGACGATCTCGAGCACGTCATCGGCCATGGCGGAAATGCCACCGACTTCGGGCACTGCGCCGCCGGTCTTGCCGCAGCCGCGATGGTCATAGGTGATGACGCGGAAGCGTTGTGACAGGGCAGGGATCTGCGGTGCCCAATAGCCGCCCGAGCCGCCGAGGCCTGACGAGAGCAGGATGGTTGGCGCATCGGGAGAGGTGAGGCCGTGGATGTCGTAATGCATGCATGTTTGCTTTCAAGTGGGTGCCTTGGGATACCCCCCTCTGTCCTGCCGGACATCTCCCCCACAAGGGGGGAGAGCAGAGAGTGCAGATGTCTAGCCACCCGCTGAGATCTCGGAAGGGAAGCAGCTTGCCGAACCCGGACACGAGTGCCGAGATCAGCGTCTTGCCGTTCTCCCCCCGTGTGGGGGAGATGGCCGGCAGGCCAGAGGGGGGTAACTCGCCCTCCAACCTAACCGCTGATCACTTCTTCCCGATATGCGCGATCGTGGCGATTTCCACCAGCGCATCCGGCTTCACCAGCCCGCATTGCACGCAGTAGCGCGCCGGCTTGTCGCCCGGGAAATATTCGGCATAGACCTTGTTGACGGCCTGGTAATTGGCCCAGTCGGTGACGAAGATGTGGTTCATGGTCACGTCTTCCATCGTGCCGCCGGCGGTCTCAATCACGGACTTGATGGTTTCCAGCACATGGCGCGTCTGGGCGGCTGCGTCGCCGACATGCACGACGTCGTTGTTCTTGTCGAAGGGAAGGGTCCCCGAGACATAGAGCACGCCATCGGCAAGGGCGCCGGGCGAATAGGGGGCGATCGGCTTCTGGGTGCCTTCCGGAACGACGATGGTCTTGGGCATTCTCACACTCTCCTGGTTCAATGAGGTCTTGTTGGAATGTTGATGATCACTTGGCTGCATCGGCAGGCGCTGCCTGTCCGATCGCGCCGCAGAAGTCGTTGACGGTCGCGACCCAGCCGAAGAACTTTTCGACATTGTAGACGGTCGCCTGCTGGATGAAGTCGGGGCCGAGATGATGGGTCGCGTCCTCGAGCATCACGCCGAAATATTCGAGGTGGAAGGCATCGCGCAGCGAGCTTTCAACGCAGACATTGGTGGCAATACCGACGAAGACGAGGTTGCGGATGCCGCGGGCTCTGAGCACGCTGTCCATGTTGGTGTTGAAGAAGCCGGAATAGCGGCTCTTCGGCACCAGGATGTCGCCGGGCTTCGGCTGGAGTTCGTCGACGATGGCGTAATCCCAGGTGCCCTTGGCGAGCAGCTGGCCCTGCAATTCAGGCCGTTTGCGCATGGTTTTCAGCGCATTCGACTTGTGCCAGTTGGGCGAGCCGGGGCCGCCGGCCTCGACATAGTCAGGATCCCAGCCGTTCTGGAAATAGACGACCAGAACGCCCGCTGCGCGCGCCGCATCGAGTGTCTTCTTGATGTTGGAGATCGTGCCATTGGCGCCTGAAATGTCAAAGCCGGCGAGATCGACATAACCGCCTTCGGTCGAATAGGCGTTCTGCATGTCGACGACGACGACCGCCGTTTCCGACGGCTTCAGCGTGATCGGCTCGGGGCGGGCGGGAAGCGTGACGCTCTTCGTCAGCTCCGGGCGTGGCTGATAGCCTGCAACAACGGCCTCGCTCATTCGGCGGCCTCCAACATCTGGGTGACATGGGCGCGGCTCTTCATCAGCGGCTGCACGTATTTGCCGAACTTCTCAATGCCTTCGAGGAAGTCGTCGAAGGTCAGCATCACGCCGCCGGTGCCGGGGACTTCGCTCATCTCGTCGAGCATGGCGGCGACTTCCGCATAGGAGCCGATCAGCGTGCCCATATTGATGTTGACGGCCGAAACCGGGTTCGCCATGTGGCGGACATTGGTGTCGGAACCGGATTTCGTGTCGACGGCACTTTGCAGGCCGAGCCACTTGATGGCTTCCTCGTCGGCGCCGGCCTTGTAGTGCTCCCACTTGGCAAAGGCTTCTTCGGTGGTTTCTTCGGCCAGCACCATGGTCAGCACGAAGGAACGCACCTCGCGACCGGTCTTTGCGGTGGCCGCCAGCAGGCGCTCGTTGGTTGGGGCGAAAGCTTTGGGTGTGTTGACCCCGACGCCGAAGCAGAAGCTGTAATCGGCGAACTTCGCGGAAAAATCCATGCCGGCATTCGACGAGCCTGCGCAGATCAGCTTCACATCGCCTTCCGGGATCGGCTTCATCCGGCAATCATCCATCTGGAAATGCTTGCCCTTGAGGTCGGACTGGCCTGTTGTCAGCAGGTCTTTCAGGACGGTCGTGTATTCGCTGAGATATTCGTAGCGGTCGGAGAAATAGTCGTCGCCGGGCCACAGGCCCATCTGGCTGTATTCCGGGCGTTGCCATCCGGTGATCAGGTTGACGCCGAAGCGGCCGCCGGAAATCGAATCGATCGTGGTGGCCATGCGCGCAATGATGGCCGGCGGCATGATGAGGGTGGCGGCCGTACCGAAGAGCTTGATCTTCGACGTGACGGCGGCAAGGCCGGCCATCAGCGTGAAGCTTTCCAGGTTATAGTCCCAGAATTCCGTCTTGCCGCCAAAGCCGCGCAGCTTGATCATCGAAAGCGCAAAGTCGAAGCCGTATTCTTCGGCTTTCAGCGTGATCGCTTTGTTGAGTTCGAAGCTCGGCTTGTATTGCGGGGCATTCTCCGAAAGGAGCCAGCCATTGTTGCCGATCGGGATAAAGACGCCGATTTCCATTTTTCGTTCTCCGCTTCTGGAGGCGCGCCGGGCGCCCTTTTTGTGTCGCAGAGAGTGAAGCAAACGCCGTGCCAGTCTAGAAAGCGTAATTGAAACAGTAGCTTGTGATGTGGCAGAGAAAATAATTTACCGAATGGTCAAAATTTCAGGGAATTCTGCCGCCCTTTGCCCGCGTTTGCATCCCTTTGCGCTGTGCCCTGCAATATTTTTGATCGCGGTCGAGGGCAGCGCCATGCAAAGGCGCGTTTCAAGCTTCTGATAAAGATCAAGTTTTTCGAGTGAGCCTATCGTGCTCAAGGATTGATCATCATCAAGCATCGGGCATATGCGCAAAGCACTGCCCCTGGGGCCGGGTGCCCGCCTAAGCTATTGAACCGACGAGGCGCCTCCCTTACATTGCGGAGAAGAAACGCCGGACCTTGAACCCGGTTGTTGTTGGAGACTGTGCCGATGGGCTTTCAGGTAATGACCATGAGCGATGCGGCTGCCGCACGCGTCAGGGCGATCGTCGAGAATTCCGGTCCCGATGCCAAGGGCATCAGGGTGGGCATCAAGAAGGGTGGCTGCGCCGGGATGGAATACACCATCGATCTGGTGAAGGAGCCAAACCCGAGGGATGACCGCATCGAGAAGGATGGCGCTTCGGTGTGGATCGACCCGGCTGCCGTTCTCTATCTCCTGGGCACGGAAATGGGATTCGAGACGACGACGCTACGGTCCGGTTTCACCTTCCACAATCCCAATCAGACCTCGGCCTGCGGTTGCGGCGAATCGGTCGAACTGAAAGCGGCGGATCTCTCCGAACTCGCCAAGCAGCGTCAGGCCGCAACGGCCTGATCGCCAATGCGATTGGTGGTGTTTTGGGAGTGATGCGACTCGCTGTCGCCTGCGCTTATGTATTTTCTGATGAAATACAAAAAAATATCTTGCGGAATGTCGATTTACGCAAATAAACTGCGGCCATGGATACAAGTGACCGCAAGATTATCGATTTGTTGGCTGAAGATGCCCGCCGCTCGCTCGCAAGCATAGGCGATGTCGTAGGGCTTTCTCCTTCCGCCGTCAATGAACGCATTCGCCGCCTTGTCGCGTCTGGCGCCATCAGGCGCTTCACGCTGGAGGTGGATCCGGCAGCCCTTGGCCTGCCGATCACGGCCTTCATGCTGGTGACCCTGCCGCAGGACACCGAGCAGGTTGCCTTCCGCGACTATGCCGAATCACACCCGGCCGTGCTGGAATGTCATCACGTGACGGGCAGCTGGTCCTACATGCTGAAAATCCGCACCGCTGACCTGACCGGTATCGAGACATTCCTTGCCGATCTCAAGGGCGAGCGGCTGATTGCCCGCAGCGAAACCATGATCGCCCTGTCGACCACAAGCGAACGCAGCTACGTGATCGGCGGAGAGTGAACGGGGGCATGGGACGCTGATGCGTCGAGAGGCGATTGTCGCGTCTCGATGATCGCTTGCGGTCAAGTTAGCGCTGTCCTGAAATTCCCCACGAAATCCAATGTTTATCAAATCGGATCCCGCTTGCCTGTGTTAGTCTTCTCGACTGATATGACAGGCGGCTAATACGAGGTGTGGATGTCAGACAGGCAGGCAACGGCCAATGCGATGTTCGATTTCATCGCCGAATCGTCGCGCGCGCGCGACAAGGGCGAGGTTCTGGACAGCCTTGGAAAAGTGGCGAAAGCCTTCGGCATGGATTGTTATGCCGTGTCCGGGATACCCCTGCCCAATGAGCGCATAGATCCCTACTTCATGCTGAACGCCTGGCCGGACGGCTGGTTCGAGCGCTATGTCGAGGAAAATTACGTTCATGTTGATCCGGTCATCTATCGGACCAAGATGACGAGCGAGGCTTTTGTCTGGTCGGAAGCCCTGGCCGACAAACCGTTGAGCCGGGCGGCCAAGCGGGTCATGAACGAGGCCACCGAATTTGGCATGATGGATGGCTATAGCGTGCCGCTTCACTCTGTCGGTGGCTTTCAGGCGATCGTGACCTTCGGCGCCAGCAAGGTCGACCTGTCCCACGAGCAACGTGGTGCACTGCACATCGTTTCAATCTATGCGCACAATAGGTTGCGCGCTTTCATGACCGATAGCAGCGAGCGCAATGCCGCTGCTGCTGCTAAAGTGACTCCGCGTGAACGCGAGGTGATCCTTTGGTGTTCGGCCGGCAAGACCAATTGGGAAATCGGCCAAATTCTTGGAATATCGGAAAAAACGGTCCAGCATGAGATTGCGTCTGCAAGTCGAAAGTTGAATTCCGTCAACCGTGCACAACTGATTGCCGAATCGATTCGGCTAGGAATAATCAGATAAATAGGCAGAACTGCCTATGTCGAATTTGTGCTGCATGCCGCACTGTCTTCCAGGGATTTTCTGGGGGTCAGAATGCTTGCGACGATCCTGGGCGCAGACACGCGGGACTATGACGAGCTCATGGAGCAAGTCTGGCGGTTTCGCCACGAGCAGTTCGTTGAACGGCTCGGGTGGGAAGCATGCCGCCGGGCAGACAGCCGCGAAATCGATCAGTTCGATGGCGACGAAGCGATCCATCTGCCGCTCATCCTTGACGGTGAAGTGGTCGGCTACAGCCGGCTTCTTCCGACATTGAAGCCGCATCTGCTTTCGGATGTATATCCGCATCTGATGGATGGTGCAGAATGGCCGCGCGGGCAGCGCATCTTCGAATGGACCCGCTGCATCGCCGAGATTTCCGACAAGACGATCTCAGGGGTGCCGATCTCGAACATCCTGATGACCGGCGTGATGGAATACTGTCTCGTGGCTGGCATCGACATGCTGGTGGTCGAGACCCATCCGAAACTCGTGAACCTCCTGCTCACCACCGGCTGGGATGTGATGCCGCTGGCCGCGCCCAGCGTGCTGGATGGTTCACTCATCGTGCCGATCACGGCCAAGCCCTCCATGGCTGGGCTACTCAAGCACCATGAGCTCTACGGGATCAGCGGCAGTGTGCTGGATCTCGAACTGGCGCCTGGAAATCCCTTCGATTCATCCCCGCTTTCACGTCTGCCCTTTGTTGAGGAACAGCATGGAAGCAAGCAATATCCAAGAATGGCAGGAGAATGACATGACGGATGGCCAACTCCCATCCTCCGATATCTACGTGCGCTCGATCGTGGAGGAGCAGGTCCGTAGTCTCAGGGAAATCATCAAAGGTGTGTCGCAGAAAGAACCGCTGAGCGATGACGCCCTGTTTCTGGATCATCTTCTTCAGATGGTCTCGCTGGCGGCGACCGACGGACTGGACCGTCGACGCACAGGGGGAGGACGCAAGAGCGGTGGCTCAGAAGCCGACAGCCGTCTGGCGCAGATCCGTGTCGACGTCGCAAAGATGGAGTTCGTCTCGCAACGCCTCGATCGCGCCCAATAGATAGATCCGGAGCTTCGGGTGGTCGATCGGACGTGCCTGAAGCGCCTCCAGCGCCTCCGTGATCTGAAAGAGGCAATCCTCGACATAATTGCTGGGCTCGATGCCGCGGAGCGCCTGGTCGATCCGTTGATCGAACAGGCTCTTCAGGCGGTGCGCATCGTCGCTCTGCGCTGAGATGAGTTCAGTCTTCAGTTGGTTGAGCGCGTCGTTAAACATGAAATCCTCGATGCAACCTTATGCAACCATCGACTGTGTCAGAATCAGGCCGTTTTGCAATCGATGAATTGCGCATTTTATGCGCTTTTGCTCATGAATGGCTTGGTAGCCCAAAAATGCTCGCGAAATGGGTTTGCGGCAGTGGTTGTCCGGGCGAGGGAAAGCGGGGCGTCACGCCGGAATCTGGCTTCGCCAGCGCTTTGGGCGTGTCGACGAATCAGTCTCGCTTGATGCTGAGCAGCACGTCCCAGATGTCGGCGCCGGTTTCCCACACGGCGGCATTGGCCTTGAAACCGATTTCAGTCTCGACCAGCGACAGCATTTCTGAGGCGAGATCAACATTCGAGGTGTCGTCGAAGGTCGTGTCGCCGGAGGGTGCAACCGAGGCCGTCACGCCACCGGGCTTGGAACTGGTAAACTGTGTTTCCAGCCGGTCATAGGAGGGCGTGACCGCGTTGGCGATGTTGTTGGCCGTCGCGGAAAGGCGCGTCTGTTGCGCCTGCATGCCTGAGAGTGAAATGCCCATGACGGCGGAAATGCTCATGCGGTCCTGCCCATATCCTGGTTGCATGAGCAGAATAGTCGAGGCCGGTTAGCACTTCCCGAATGACGATGGTTTCCAAACCCTCCGGGATCTCAAGCGACCTGTTTGCTTCTGGGACAGTGACTCTCTCCCAGGGCGAGCCCGTGCTGGGCCAAAGGAAACCGTGATGCGCTGAGCTTCGGGAGATCGGGAAGGCGGCGGCAATCACACGACGGCCGGTTCGACTTGTGCCTCCGCCTGCACATAGATCGATGAAACGTTGCGCCTGTCTCCGGTATCGAGCGATCGGGAGATCATGTCGCGATGACCTGGCGGCGAAGGGCACAAAGAAAAGAGGCGCCCCCTTCATGGCGACGCCTCCCACTCGTTCAAATCGGCAGGGTGTTACTCTGCCGCTTCCGCGTATGCTTCCATCGGCGGGCAGGTGCAGACCAGATTGCGGTCGCCATAGACATTGTCGACCCGATTGACCGAGGACCAGTACTTGTCCACCCGGAAGGCGCCCGGCGGGTAGCAGGCCTGTTCGCGGCTATAGGGACGGGTCCACTCGCCGACCAGATCTTCCACTGTATGCGGTGCGTTCTTCAGCGGGTTGTTGGCCTTGTCCATCCGGCCTTCCTCGATGGCGCGGGCTTCCTCGCGGATCGCCAGCATGGCCTCGCAGAACCGGTCGATCTCGGCCTTGGTCTCCGATTCCGTCGGCTCGATCATCAGCGTGCCGGCCACCGGCCAGCTCATGGTCGGCGCATGGAAGCCGCAGTCGATCAGGCGCTTGGCGACATCGTCGACGGTGACGCCAGCGGAAGCCTGCAGCGGACGGGTGTCGATGATGCATTCATGCGCAACCCGACCCGAAGCCGAGGTGTAGAGCACGTCATAGGCGCCCTTCAGCCGTGCCGCGATGTAGTTTGCGTTGAGGATCGCGACCTTCGTGGCCTGGGTCAGACCTTCGCCGCCCATCATCAGGCAGTAGGACCAGCTGATCGGCAGGATCGATGGCGAGCCGTAGGGACCGGCCGAGACCGCACCCGGACGCCCGTCGGTCACGACATGGCCGGGCAGGAAAGGTGCGAGATGCGCCTTGACGCCGATCGGACCCATGCCCGGACCACCGCCGCCATGCGGGATGCAGAAGGTCTTGTGCAGGTTGAGGTGGGAGACGTCAGAGCCGATATCGCCGGGACGGGAGACGCCGACCATGGCGTTCATGTTGGCACCGTCGAGATAGACCTGGCCACCATGCTGATGGGTGATCTCGCAGATCTCGCGCACCGTCTCCTCGAACACGCCATGCGTCGAGGGATAGGTGATCATGCAGCAGGAGAGGTTTGCCGCATGCTCTTCCGCCTTGGCGCGGAAGTCGTCGAGATCGACGTCGCCATTGTCCTTCGACTTGACCGGCACGACCGTCATGCCGACCATCTGGGCGGAGGCCGGGTTGGTGCCATGCGCGGACGTCGGGATCAGGCAGACGGTGCGATGCGTGTCGCCCCGCGACAGGTGATAGGCGCGGATCGTCAAGAGGCCGGCATATTCCCCCTGAGCACCCGAATTCGGCTGCATCGAGATCGCATCATAACCGGTGACGGCGCAGAGCTTTTCCGAGAGGTCGTCGATCATTTCCTTGTAGCCCAGCGCTTGGTCGGCCGGAGCGAAGGGATGGATGTCGGAGAATTCCGGCCAGGTGATCGGCAGCATTTCCGCTGTCGCATTCAGCTTCATCGTGCAGGAGCCAAGCGGGATCATCGCCCGGTCGAGCGCGAGATCGCGGTCCGAGAGACGGCGGATATAGCGGGTCATCTCGCTTTCCGCACGGTTCATGTGGAAGATCGGATGCGTCAGGTAATCGCTGGTGCGCAGCAGATCCGTCGGCAGGCGATAGTCGGCGGAGAAATCCTCGACCTTGAAATTGCCGCCAAAGGCGCGCCAGACGGCTTCGAGCACGGCGGGGCGGGTGCGCTCGTCAAGCGCGATGCCGACCTTGGTCTCGCCGACCTTGCGCAGGTTGACACCTTCGGCGACAGCCGCGCGCATCACGAGGCCCTGCATGTGGCCAACCTCAACAGTGATCGTGTCGAAGAAGGTTTCAGGCTCGATCCTGTAGCCGAGCTTTTCCAGACCCTTGGCGAGGATCACTGTCTTCTGATGCACCTGCTGGGCTATCGCCTTCAGGCCCTTCGGACCATGGAAGACGGCATACATCGAGGCCATGACGGCGAGCAGCACCTGCGCGGTACAGATGTTCGACGTCGCCTTTTCGCGGCGGATATGCTGTTCGCGGGTCTGCAGCGACAGGCGATAGGCGCGGTTGCCGCGGGCATCGACGGAGACGCCGACGAGACGGCCCGGCATGGAGCGCTTGATCGCATCCTTGACCGCCATATAGGCCGCATGCGGACCGCCATAACCCATGGGAACGCCGAAGCGCTGGGTTGAGCCGATGGCGATATCGGCACCCATTTCACCTGGTGATTTCAGGAGCAGCAGCGAGAGGATATCGGCGGCGACGGCGGCGACTGCTCCGGTCTGGTGCAGACGGGCAATCAGGCCTGAGAAGTCGCGCACATGGCCATGCGTGCCCGGATACTGGAAGATCGCACCAAAGACTTCCGTCGGGTCGAGATCGGTGAAGGGATCGCCGACGGTGACGGTCCAGCCAAGCGGCTCGGCACGCGTCTGGATGACGGCGATGGTCTGCGGGTGGCAGTCCTTGTCGACGAAGAAGCCGGTGGCCTTGGTCTTGGCGCTGCGCTGGCAGAGCGCCATGGCTTCGGCGGCAGCCGTGGCCTCATCCAGCAGCGAGGCATTGGCCACGTCGAGGCCGGTCAGATCCGTCACCATGGTCTGGTAGTTCAGAAGCGCCTCCAGGCGGCCTTGAGAGATTTCCGGCTGGTAGGGCGTATAGGCCGTGTACCAGGCCGGGTTTTCCAGAATGTTGCGCTGGATCACTGGCGGCGTGATCGTGCCGTAATAGCCCTGGCCGATCAGCGAGGTCAGGACCTTGTTCTTGTTGGCCGTCTCGCGCAGCTTGTCGAGCGCCTCGCGCTCGGTCATGGCCGCACCCCAGGTGAGCGGCACCTTCTGGCGGATCGAGCCGGGGACGGTGGCATCAATCAGCTCGTCGAGCGTGTGATAGCCGACGACCTTCAGCATATCCGTCATTTCGGCCGGCGAGGGACCGATATGGCGCCGATTGGCGAAGTCGTAAGGATCGTAATCCGTGAACTGGAATTCCGTGGTCATTACGCAATCAGCTCCTTGTAGGCGGCCTCGTCGAGCAGGGCGTCAGCGTCTGCGGGGTTGGCGAGCTTCAGCTTGAAGAACCAGGCAGCGCCTTCCGGATCGGAATTCACCAGCGACGGATCGTCGACGATCGCCTGGTTGATTTCGACGATTTCCCCATCGAGCGGGCAGTAGACGTCGGAGGCTGCCTTGACGCTTTCGACGGTTGCGGCCCCCGCATCCTTTTTGAAGCTCGTGCCTTCATCCGGCAGTTCGACGAAGACGAGATCGCCGAGCTGGCCGGCTGCATGGGTGGTGATTCCCACGGTGGCGATATCGCCTTCGATCTTCAGCCATTCGTGTTCAGGGGTGAATTTCAGCATGGTTCTCTCCGGAGATTTTTTAGCGTTTGTAGGTGGGGGTAACGAAAGGAAGGGCGGTGACGGTCAGGGCCAAGAACTTGCCGCGCACCTCCGCAAAAACCTGGGTGCCGGGTTCGGCCATGGCGGTCGGCACGTAACCCATGGCAACAGGGCCTTCGGCGCTCGGACCGAAGCCGCCCGAGGAAACGTGGCCGATCTCGGTCTTGCCCTCGGCATCGGCAAACAGCTTTGCCGGCGGACGCACCGGGGCCTTGCCCTCGGGCTTCAACCCGACGCGGCGGCGGGAAACGCCATTCTCCAGTTCGCCGAGAATGCGGCTCGCACCGGGAAAGCCGCCTTCGCGGGCGCCGCCTGAGCGGCGGACCTTCTGGATGCCCCATTCGATCGAGGCTTCAACCGGCGATGTCGTCGTGTCGATGTCGTTGCCATAGAGGCAGAGGCCGGCTTCGAGACGCAGCGAATCACGAGCGCCAAGTCCGATCGGCTGACAGTCCGGCTGGTCGAGCAGCGCCTTGGCGAGATCGGTCGCCCGGTCCGCTGGGACCGAGATCTCGAAACCGTCCTCACCGGAATAGCCGGTGCGCGACACCAGGGCAGGGATGTCGCCCAAGGCAAGCTCGCGAACATCCATGAACTTCATGGCGGTTACGTCGGAGTTGAGCTTTGCTAGAACGGCTTCCGCCTTCGGCCCCTGCAGGGCGAGAAGCGCGCGGTCGTCATGGACGAGAACCTGCACACCTGCCGGAAGCTTTGCCCTGAGATGCGCGATATCGGCATCCTTGCAGCCGGCATTGACGACGACCAGCAGGCGCTCGCCGAGCCGCGAAATCATCAGGTCATCGAGAATGCCGCCATTGTCGTCGGTGAAGAAGCCATAACGCTGGCGACCGTCCTTGAGGCCGAGAATATCAACGGGAACCAGCGTTTCCAGCGCCTTGGCGGCATTATCATAGGTGCCGGAGTCAGCGACGAGTTCGACCTGACCCATATGGGAGACATCGAAGAGGCCAGCGGCGGCGCGGGTGTGAAGGTGTTCCTTCAACACGCCGGCCGGATATTGCACCGGCATGTCGTAGCCTGCAAAGGGCACCATCTTGGCGCCAAGCGATACATGAAAATCGTAAAGGGGGGTGCGTTTCAGTTGGGTCTGATCGTCCAAGACGTCGCCTCCGGGTTCGCGCTCACGCGCTTGCTCAAGTCTGGGCACGGTTGTGCCGGTTCATGAGCCCCCTCTGTCCTTGTGCCTGAGATTGTTATCCCTTCGGCTTGGCCCGCTTTGGAAACGGGCCTCTCTCCAGAGTGCAGTCGACGCCTTGTGGTCCTTTTGCCTGAGAGTTTCCGGGGCGGTTGCTCCTTCGGCACCGGAATGAACCGGTTTCTCCCAACAAGGTCATGCAGGCATTATCTGGCGACGGGGTGGCTTGGCAAGAGGTTACGTCGCTCTCGAACAAATAATTGTCGCTCAGGCGTTCTGTTTGCGCGGGCGAACTTGGGACGAGGTTCTCACACAGGCGCGGCATCTCGCCACTTGGCTTGATGTCGGCATCGCGATATGGATCCTTCGAAACGGGAACAATCATGAAGCCGAAAGTCACGACAGCGACGATCATCCTGCGCATCTTCTGCGCCATGGTCTTCCTGTCGGTTGGTTTTGCCCATCGCACACCTGCGGCCATCGCAGCGAATGTTCAGTCGCTTGCCTATGCGCTGCCGGATGGCACTTTCTCCGACCTTTGCATTGCCGATCAGGGACAGAAGCACGCCACGCCGATGGCCGATTGCGACGCCTGCCGGCTGGCGGGTGCGGTCCTCCTGCCCGAACCGCCCGACCAGTCCTGGCTGATCGATCGGTTTCACAGCATCGGTGCCATCGCTCCCGCCGAATCGGTCCATGGTTCCGGCCATCTCCTGGAGCATCCGCGCCTTCGCGGCCCGCCGCTCTCTGCCTGATCGCTTTCAGATTTCAACAGAGACAGAAGACTGCCGGCGGCCAAAAAGGACCGCGGCAAGGAGACGCACCCATGAAGACCCAACTGATCCTCGCCACCACCATCGCGACGCTCGCCTCGACGACTTCCGTGTTCGCCCACGCCACCTTCGCCAACCAGCCTGCTGCCATTGGCTCCTACGTGGCCGCCACGCTTCAGGTGCCGCATGGCTGCGACGGCAAGGCGACCAACGAAGTCCAGATCAAGCTGCCGGAAGGCTTTATCTCCGCCAAGCCGATGCCGAAGCCCGGCTGGGAAGTCGAAGTGATCACCGGCGATTATCGGAACAGCTACGACAACCATGGCAAGGAAGTGAAATCCGGCCCGATCGAAATCCGTTTCAAGAACGGCGAACTGCCGGACAATTTCTACGACACGTTTGTCGTCTACGGTAAGGTCGCAGCCGGCGATCCGGCGGCTGGTCTTGCCTTCCCGACAGTCCAGCTCTGCGGTGCCGACGCCAAGGTGGCCTGGGATCAGATTGCCGCACCCGGCCAGGATCCGCACGACCTGAAGGGGCCGGCACCCGTCCTCAAGCTTGTCGCTGCTGAAGGCGATGCGCATGGCGGCCATGGGGCACACGGCGGGCATGCCGGTCACGGTGCTCCCGCCGAGCAGGCCGCTGCCGATGGTCACGGCGCGCATGGCGCCCATGGAGATCATTCCGGCCATGGCGATCACATGGCAGCCACCAATCCGGGTGGCTTCGAGGCAGTGACAGCCGGCGACCTCGAACTGACGGCTGGTTTCACCAGGGCGATGTTGCCCGGCCAGCCTGTTGGCGGCGGCTTCATCACCATCACCAACAAGGGCGGAGCGGACGACAAGCTCGTATCGGCGACCTCCGCTCAGGCCGGTGAGGTGCAGTTGCACGAGATGGCCATGGAAGGCGACGTGATGAAGATGCGTCAGCTGACTGACGGCATCGCCATCCCGGCCGGCCAGTCGGTCGAGCTGAAGCCGGGCGGTCTGCATCTGATGTTCTACAAGGTGGCGGAGCCCTTCAAGGAAGGTGCAAGCGTCAATGTCACGCTGACCTTCGAAAAGGCCGGTGCCGTGGATGTGGTTCTCCCGGTCGGTCCGGCCCGGGGCAACTGATCCCGATTGGGACCCATGAAACACGAAACCGCGGCCGTCACCGGTCGCGGTTTTTTCTTTGCCGTCGGGATCAGCTTCTCAGGCGACTGAGTTCTTGTAGGCCTCGATCGTCTCCTTCAGCGTTGCCTGTTCGAACTGCTGTTGCGTCGAGGTGAGGAAGTAAAGGGCCAGCGCCGGTGGCTGGACGACGTTCACCAGAGCCCTCAGGCGGAGATCTTCGCTTTGCGCCGCCTGCTGGGCGAGCAAACGCGTGTGTTCCTCCACATAGGTAGCGCGGGATACGCGCTGTGGCGGCTTCACCGGTTCCATTGCGTAGGCCGCAGTATGGGCAGAGACTGTGACAACCTGTGTCATGGGCGTTTCCAGATACTATGTAACGATATTAGCATAAACCACGGGTATCTATGCATCTTTAAGTCGAATGAGAAAAATTGAATAAAACTAGATTTGATCGGAAGTGAACGAAAAAAAACCCCGTTTTGCGCCAGATCAAGGCGTGGCCCGCCCCCGTCTTGCAGGATGAAAACACAGCAAGGGAGGAACGGGCAGATGATCGTACTTGTGGGTTACGCGACGATCGAAGGTCAGACGCGCAAGATCGCCGAAGCGGTCGCGTCGACAATCGAAGCGGCCGGGCACAGAGCCCTTCTTTTCGATATCACGTCAGGCGGAGAATATGCGCTTGGCCATCCCGAGGCGGCGATCCTCTGCGCCCCTGTCCACGCGGCGCGCTATCCGGCTGCCTTCGCCGCCTTCGTGCGGCAGGAAGCGTCCTGGCTCAACAGCATTCCCTCCGCCTTCGTGTCGATATCCATGCTGATCCGCAGCGAGTTCGAGGAGGAGCAGGAGGAGGCGACCCATTTTCCCGATACGCTGCTGCAGGAGAGCGGCTGGAAGCCCGGCATTATCCATCACGCAGCCGGAGCGCTGCGCTACACCGAATATGATTTTTTCAAACGCTGGATCATCCGGCGCATGGCCGAGCATGAAAACGCGCCCACGGATGTCTCCAGAGATCACGAATTCACCGACTGGAAGGCTCTATCCGCTTTCGTGACGCAGTTTCTGGCTTCGGCCAAGGGTTGACGCGGCGGCCTGGACCGGCTTGAACGGCGGAAAGGGCCGTTCAAGCCGGAGGCATCCATGTTCAACATCCTGCTCGTTGCCGTCGGCGGTGCGACGGGTTCCGTGGCCCGCTATCTGACGGGGATCGCCATGACCCGCCTGCTCGGACCCGCCTTTCCCTGGGGCACGATCACCGTCAACATCGTGGGGTCCTTCGTCATCGGGCTCTTGACCGAACTGATCGCCCGCAAGGTCTCCGCGCCGGCGGAGATGCGCCTTCTTCTTGTTGTTGGTTTCCTGGGTGGCTTCACCACCTTTTCATCCTTCTCGCTCGACACACTGGCGCTTGCCGAACGCGGGGCCTTCTTGAGCGCCTTTGTCTATGTCTTTGCGAGCGTCGTTCTGTCGCTGGCCGCCGCTTTCGGTGGACTTGCCCTCGGACGCAGCCTGTTCTGAAACGCATCTGCGCATTTCGGCTTTCCCTTTCCGCCCGAAATCTACTAAAGGCACGGGATAAGTGGGTGGAGAACCCGAGTAGAAAGTATCCTCATGGCAGGCATCGAACATATCACCGTGGAGGCCGACGAGGCCGGCATGCGGCTCGACCGCTGGTTCAAGATCCATTATCCGGGTCTCGGCTTCGGCGCGCTCCAGAAGCTTCTGCGCTCCGGCCAGGTGCGCGTTGACGGCGGTCGCGTGAAGACCGACGCCCGCGTTCAGCCCGGCCAGGTCGTGCGCGTTCCCCCCATGGATGTGGACGCCAAGAAGACCGGCCCGATCGCAAGCCACGATCTAAAACACGGCGACGACCATGAACTCCTCTCGCGCATGCTGTTGCACGAGGACGAGAAGGTCTTCGTCTTGAACAAGCCCGCCGGCCTTGCCGTACAGGGTGGCTCGGGCCTGACCCGCCATATCGACAAGATGCTCGAAGCCTGGACGAGCCGGAAGGGCGAGAAACCGCGCCTCGTGCATCGCCTCGACCGCGACACCTCCGGCGTTCTCGTCGTTGCCCGTACGCGCGGCGCCGCCCAGAAGCTGACGGCTGCATTTCGCGAGCGCGATACCAAGAAGATCTACTGGTCGCTGGTGAAGGGTGTGCCGCGCAAGCACGAGGACAAGATCTCGACCTGGCTGACAAAGGACCAGACCGACGAAGGCGACCGGATGCGCGTCTGCAAGCATGGCGAGGAGGGGGCAGACCACGCCGTGTCCTACTACCGCGTCATCGACACGGCGGCCCAGAACCTCGCATGGCTGGAGATGGAGCCCTATACCGGCCGTACCCACCAGTTGCGCGTCCATGCACTGCATATCGGTCACCCGATCATCGGCGATCCCAAGTATTTCATCGATGACCACAACTGGGATTTCCCCGGTGGTATCCAGAAGCGGTTGCACCTGCATGCCCGCCATATCGACCTGCCGCATCCGAACGGAGGGCGACTGAAGGTGACGGCGCCGCTCTCGCCGCATATGGTGCAGAGCTGGAACCTGCTCGGCTTCGACCAGGCGGACGGGGACAGGGACGCCGAATGAAGCTTGTTCTCTTCGATTGCGACGGCACGCTGGTCGACAGCGCCGGCCTGATCCATGAAGTCATGCGCCACACCTTTGTCGCCTTCGGCAAGCCGGAACCGGCACTGGAGACGACCAAGTCGATCATCGGCCTGACGCTCGACATCGCGATCGCCCGCATGGATGGCAAGCCGCATGCCGATGACGAGGCCGTCGCCATGGCCGCCCACTACAAGGCGATCTTTGCCGATGTCCGCCGGGACTCCGGTTTCGGCGAAACCATGTTCGATGGCATCCGCGATGTCCTGGACGCCCTGATCGCCCGCGACGACATCTGGCTCGGCGCCGTCACCGGCAAGTCGCGCCGCGGTCTGGAAATGATCCTTGAAGGCCATGGGCTGAAGCCCCATTTCCTCTTCTGCCGTACGGCCGACGAATGCCCCTCCAAGCCGCATCCGGCCATGGTGACCGAATGCTGTGACGAGGCCGGCATTGCCCCGCGCGAGACCATTGTCATCGGCGATGCCATCTACGACATGCAGATGGCCAAGGCCGCCGGTGCGACCGCGATCGGCGTGTCCTGGGGCTATGCCAAGGCGGACGACCTCTGGAAGGCCGGTGCCGATGCCGTGGTCGAACGCCCCGCCGACCTTCTGGCCTATATCCACTAGGAGCCTTTGATGCGCGACGAACTCAGCCAGGACATTTTCGGGACCTTCATCCCGGAGCCCAGTCATGAGGACCCGGTGCGCCGGGCGCAGATCCAGATGAAGCGACCGCTGCCGAAGCGCTTCTACGAGAGCGTCGGGATCGAGGCGCGCGAGGATGGCTTCTCGATCACGCTCGACGGCAAGCCGGTCAAGACCCCTGCCAAGAACCTGCTGACGCTGCCGACCCGCGAGGCAGCCGAACTCGTCGTGGCCGAATGGGCCGGGCAGGGCGAACACATCGACCCGGCAACCATGCCTGTCACCAAGCTCGCCAATACGGCGATCGACGCGGTGACCAACAGCCTGGACGAGGTCTTTGCCGAGATCGTGCGTTTTGCCGGCACGGATCTGCTCTGCTACCGGGCCGACGGCCCGAAGGAACTGATCGACCGCCAGTCGGCCCGCTGGGACCCGCTGCTCGGATGGGTCGCCACCGCCCACGGCGCACGTTTCATCCTTGTCGAAGGTGTGATGCACCAGGAGCAGCCGCGCGAGGCCCTTCAAGCCTTTGGTCGCGCTCTCGAGCGTTATCGCGATCCGTTCCGGATTTCCTGCCTGAACGTGGTGACCACGCTCACCGGCTCGGCTGTGCTGACACTCGCATTTGCCGAAGGCGCCTTCGATCTCGATGAGGTCTGGACGCTTGCCCATCTCGATGAGGACTGGACGATCGAGCATTGGGGATCCGATGCCGAGGCCGAAGCGCGCCGAGAGGCCAGGTACGGTGAATATGCCTCTGCCGCAGCGCTGTTCCACGCGATCCAGCCGCAAAGTTAACCATCCACTAACCATACATGGCGAATTGTCGGACAGGTCGAGAATCACCTGTCCGGGGTCGTCATGTTTGCGCAGAGCCTTCGCATCGCCTTTGCCTTGAGCCTGACCATGCTGCTGGGCTCCTGTACGCTTTTCCAGGGACGCAGCATCGATCGACCTCTGGTCTATTTCGTCCGCAACGTCACGGTGATGGCCGATGCGCGGGTTCCCCTTGAACTGCTGGAGAGCGTGGACCGTCGTGTTTCCTCCGCCATCGCTGCGACCCGGGCTCCGCAGGGCGCCGAGCGTGTTGTTCTGCTCGTGAAGATCGATCGCCTCGGCTTCGGCGAGGGCGCCCGTCGCCGTCTCGCCCAGGCTGACTTCACCGTGACGGCCGTTTCGGTCGAAACCGGCGAGCCGGTGGCCAAGGGAAGTTTCCGGGTCAACAGCCCGACCGACGACCCGCGCTGGGCCCGCCACGCCCTTGCGGAAGAGATTGCCGCCCGCATTCGCTTCGCCTTCTCCTTGACCACGCCGCGCATCCGCAAGTCGCTGCCGCCCCGGACCGTGTCGACACGGCTTGCTTCAGATCCGCCGCCGGTGACCGCGCAGGCTTCTTCGGCTCCTGATGCACACGCCGCCGCCACCCCGTCAGTGCCTCAGCCACAAAAGCCTGTTGTCGTTGCCGTGCCGCCCACCCCCGCACCGCCGCCGCAGGAGATGGCAGCTCCTCCGGTTGCGGAAGCGCCGACCGTCAGCCCCGCTGCACCGCCACAGCCTGCCCGTCGAGCCGCCGATGTCGGCAAGGGTACACCGGTGGAACAGGGAGCTGTCGGCACCATCCGCCTTCGACCAGACTGTGATCCCGCCGTGACGCCGACCTGTCCAGCGACCCCTTGAGCCATGCCCGGGCGCAATGACGCATCCATGCGCCGCAGCCGTGATTGACTTGGGCCCGACCTCGGCCTAATCCTCGTGATGGATGGTTTCCGGACGGCAGAGATGTTGTCCGGAGAGCAAAAGGGAATGCGAAGGCGTGGACCCCAGCCGGGCACGCCGAACGCAGCCGACCCCGCGACTGTATTGCAGCGAGGGTTCTCCATCCGCTCTGCCGTTTCAGGTGGTGACGGGTCGCGGAGTGCGACCGGCCAATCGAAAACGACAGGACGGAAAAGCCACTGGGGTGGCAGCACGATCAGCCGGGGCAGGACGCCTCTTTCTCTACGAATCGTCCGCTCTTTCGTGTCGCCCGCAAACCCTGGGAAGGCGAGGAGAACCCGACGGTCCTTTCGAAGACCACGACCTGCGAGCCAGGAGACCTGCCATCCACGGGCATGGTGCCCACACTGGGGAGGTTTCCCCGTTGCCAGCACGGAGGTTGTCGTGGCGACGTCTTGCATCCGCGGGTCCTTGTCGACCCGACGGTGCCGGTCCGTCTTTTGGGTCCGGGCATCGTTTGATCTTTCGTGCATGCTGAAGGCATGCGCCACAGACCGTCTGCGCGCGGTCGAAGGTCATGGCAACCCATGACCGCATCCCATTCCCGATCCATCCTGGTTCTCGGTGGCGCCCGCTCGGGCAAGTCGCGTTTTGCCGAGGGATTGGCGAGCGATACCGGCTTCGACAGGTTTTACCTTGCGACGGGACGCGCCTGGGACGACGAGATGCGTGCCCGCATCGCCGCCCACAAGGCCGACCGTGCCAATGACGGCTGGACGACCCATGAGGAGCCCGTCGATCTCGTCGGCGCGCTGAAGGCGCTGGACCAGCCCGGTCGCGTCATCCTCGTCGATTGCCTGACGCTCTGGGTCACCAATCTGATGATGGAGGAGGGCCGTGATGTCGACGCGGACGGCGCGGCACTGGCGGCCAGTCTCGGGGAACTCCAGGCCACCGTCATCTTCGTCTCCAACGAGGTCGGCCTCGGCATCGTGCCCGAAAACAAGATGGCCCGCGCCTTCCGCGACCATGCCGGCCGTCTCCACCAAGCCATCGCCGCTCAAGCGGCAGACGTCTATTTCGTTGCGGCCGGATTGCCGCTGAAAATGAAGGGTTGAACCATGTTGCAGCAGAAGATCCCCGCCACCGTCATCACCGGCTTTCTCGGCGCGGGCAAGACCACCATCATCCGCAACATGCTGATGAATGCCGGCGGCAAGAAGATCGCTTTGATCATCAACGAATTCGGTGATCTCGGCGTCGATGGCGATGTACTGAAGGGCTGCGGCGCCGAGAATTGCACCGAGGACGACATCATCGAGCTCACCAATGGCTGCATCTGCTGCACGGTCGCCGACGACTTCGTGCCGACCATGCTGAAGCTGCTTGAGCGTGATATCAAGCCGGATCATATCGTCATCGAGACCTCGGGTCTGGCGCTGCCGCAGCCGCTGGTCGCCGCCTTCAACTGGCCGGATATCCGCACCCGCGTCACCGTCGATGGCGTTGTCACCGTTGTCGACAGCGCTGCCTTGGCGGCAGGCCGTTTCGCAGACGATCATGATGCCGTCGCCGCCCAGCGCGCCGAGGACGACAATCTCGACCACGAGAGCCCGATCGAGGAACTCTTCGAGGACCAGCTCACCTGCGCCGATCTCATCGTGCTCAACAAGACCGACCTGCTGGACGCTGCCGGTATCGCCGCCGTGCGCGCCGAAGTCACAGGCCGCACCAGCCGCAAGCCCTCGATGATCGAGGCGAAGAATGGCGAAGTGCCTTCGCTCGTCCTGCTCGGGATCGGCGCCAGCACCGAAGACGACATCGAAAACCGCAAGTCGCATCACGAGCTGGAACATGAGGCACTGCATGCCTCGGGCGAAGACCACGACCACCATCACGACCACGACGAGTTCGAAAGCTTCGTCCTGAAGCTCGGAGCGATCAAGGATCCGCAGGAGTTCGTCGACCGCCTGAAGCCGGTTATCGAGAAGCACGACATCCTGCGCCTGAAGGGCTTCATCGACGTGCCCGGCAAGCCGATGCGCCTCGTCATCCAGGCCGTCGGCACCCGCATCGATACCTATTTCGACCGTCCCTGGACGAGCGCTGAAAAGCGCGAGACGAGGCTTGTGGTGATCGGCCTGCATGAGTGGGATTTCGGCGCTGTCGTCGAGGACGTCCAGGCGGCGGCTGACACGGTTTGACCATGGAGCATGCGGCTACCCCCCTCTGGCCTGCCGGCCATCTCCCCCTCAAGGGGGGAGATCGGATCGGCGCGCGCATGGCGGTTCCTGGACAAACTGACATCCGGCGGCCAAGGTTTTTGCTCACGTCATCGACTTATGGCGGCCAGACATCCAGGGCTGCAGCAGCGGAAGGCTTCACAGATGGGCACGACGCTTCCGCCTTCCGATCTCCCCCCTTGAGGGGGAGATGTCCGCCCTTCGACGGGCTCAGGGCGCAGAGGGGGGTATCCCAACCTCTGACCGCCAGCCGGTCAAAGAATATTCGTCGGGAGCCGTCATGCATCTCCTCCTAGCCCAGAAGGGATCGATCAGCGACGGCGACGAGGCGATCGATCTTGGCCAAACGCCGGGGAACGTGCTGTTTCTCTCGGCGGCGGACACGGAGCTTGCGGCAATAGCCGCAGCCGTTGAAGCGAGGGGCGGAGAAGCGCTGCGCTGGCGGCTCGCCAGCCTGATGACGCTCAAGCACCCGATGTCGGTCGATACCTATATCGAACGCACAGCCCGCCACGCCAGGTTGATCGTGGTCCGGGCGCTGGGTGGGGCGAGCTACTTCCACTATGCGCTGGAGGCGCTGCATGCCTCAGCCCGCCGCAGCGGCGCGGCCATCGTCGTGCTGCCCGGCGACGACAAGCCGGATGAGGGCCTTTTGCCTTTCCAGGCCTGCGCGGATGACGACCGCCAGGCGCTCTGGACCTATCTCACCGAAGGCGGGGCGGGGAATGCCGAGGCCTTCGTCGCCTATGCCGAGGCTATGCTGCGCGGGACGGAGCGCCCGGAACCGGCGCGTCCGCTGCTGAAAGCCGGCATCTGGTGGCCGGGTCGGGGCGTAATCGGGGTCGAGGAGTGGGAGAGGCTGGCTTTTCCTTCTCCCCGTTCACGGGGAGAAGGTGCCCGAAGGGCGGTTGAGGGGCAAAGCACCGAGCAAGACCAGCCCCTCACCCTGACCCTCTCCCCGCAGGCGGGGAGAGGGAATATCGCCCCCCTCTGCTTCTACCGTGCCCTCGTCCAGAGCGGCGAAACGGCACCCGTCCAGGCCATGGTCGAAGCCTTGTCGGCCGAGGGGCTCACGCCTCTGCCGGTCTTCGTGTCGAGCCTCAAGGACCAGGTCTCGGTCGACACGCTGCGCGCCATCTTCACCCGATTCCCGCCATCAGTGGTCATCAACACCACCGGTTTCGCCGTCTCGACCCCGGGGGCTGAAAAGCCGTCGACGGTCCTCGACGAAACGGGCGCTGTGGTTCTGCAGGCGATCTTCTCGTCCTCGCCCCACGCCACCTGGGAGAGTTCGAGCCAGGGTCTGAGCGCCCGCGACCTTGCGATGAGCGTCGCTTTGCCGGAGGTCGATGGCCGGGTGCTGACCCGCGCCGTCTCGTTCAAGTCCAAGGCGCGATTCGACGAGCGGGTCGAAGCCAATCTTGTGAGCCACGAGCCGGATACCGGCCGCATGCGCTTCGTCGCGGAACTTGCCGCCAACTGGGCGAAGCTCCGCGCAACCGAGCCCGCTGAGCGCCGCGTGGCTTTGATCATGGCCAATTACCCGAACCGCGACGGACGTCTCGGCAATGGCGTCGGTCTCGATACGCCGGCCGGCACCGTTGAGGTCATGCGCGCCATGCGCGACGCCGGTTACGAGGTCGCCGATCTGCCCGCCGATGGCGACGCGCTGATGCAGGCGCTGATGGCCGGTCCGACCAATGCGGCGAATGACGGACGGGTCATTCGCGAACGTCTTTCCGTTTGCGATTACATCGAGTTCTTCAAGGATCTTCCCAAAGAGGTTCAGGAGCGCGTCACCACCCGCTGGGGTGCTCCGGAGGTCGATCCTTTTCACCTCGACGGTGCCTTCGCCCTGCCGCTGATGCGCTTCGGCAAGCTTCTGATCGGCATCCAGCCGGCCCGTGGCTACAATATCGATCCCAAGGAAACCTATCATTCCCCGGACCTTGTGCCGCCGCATGGCTATCTCGCCTTCTACGCTTTCCTAAGACGGGAATTCGGCGCGCAGGCGGTGATCCATATGGGCAAACACGGCAATCTCGAATGGCTGCCGGGCAAGGCGCTGGCGCTGTCGGAGACCTGTTTCCCGGAGGCGGTGTTCGGACCGCTGCCGCATCTCTATCCCTTCATCGTCAACGACCCCGGCGAAGGCACGCAGGCCAAGCGCCGCAGCTCCGCCGTCATCATCGACCACCTGACGCCGCCCTTGACCCGTGCTGAGAGTTATGGGCCGCTGAAGGACCTGGAGGCGCTGGTCGACGAGTATTACGAGGCCTCGGGCGGCGATCCGCGCCGTTTGAATTTGCTCAAGAAGCAGATTCTTGAACTGATCGCCGATATCGGCCTCGACCAGGATGCCGGCATCGCCAAGGGGGAGGCGGAAGATCAGGCGCTGGAAAAGCTCGACGCCTATCTCTGCGAGCTCAAGGAAATGCAGATCCGCGACGGGCTCCACATCTTCGGGCTAGCCCCTGAGGGGCGGTTGCTGACCGATCTCGTCGTCGCGCTGGCGCGGGTACCAAGGGGGCAGGGCGAGGGCGGGGATGCCAGTTTGCAGCGGGCGATCGCTGGGGATCTCCATCTGCTCTCCCCCCTTGTGGGGGAGATGTCAGCAAAGCTGACAGAGGGGGGTAACTTGCCGGCGCTGGATCCTGAGTTACCCCCCTCTGGCCTGCCGGCCATCTCCCCCTCAAGGGGGGAGATCGGCAGAACGCCCATGTCGGCGGATTTCGCAGTTTTGACAAAGACGCCTCAGCTGCCGATGATCTCCGCACCCGCACCCGCACCCGCACCCGCATCCCCATCCGCATCCACGTCCGCAGACGCGGAGGAAGGCAGAGCGCCAACCTCCCCGATCTCCCCCCTTGAGGGGGAGATGCCCGGCAGGGCAAAGGGGGGTACCCCAGGCACGCCGCCAAAATCATTCGACCCCCTCGACTGCATCATGTCCGCCCCCTGGTCCGGGGCAAAACCTGCGATCCTTGCCGATCTCATCGATGCCCCCTGGCGCACCGCTGGCGACACCGTCGAGCGCATCGAACTGCTTGCCGCCAAGTTCGTCTCCGGTGAAACCCAATGCCCGGATGACTGGCCGCGAACCCGCGCCGTGCTCGCCGAGATCGAAACCCGCCTGAAACCCGCCGTCGTCTCCTCCGGCCCGGCTGAAATCCAGGGTCTGCTGAAGGGCCTCGCCGGCCAGTTCGTGCCCCCCGGACCCTCCGGAGCGCCGACGCGCGGGAGGCCGGACGTGTTGCCGACGGGCCGCAATTTCTACTCCGTCGACAGCCGTGCCGTTCCGACGCCGGCGGCCTACGAACTCGGCAAGAAGTCCGCCGAACTGCTGATCCAGCGCTACGTGCAGGATCATGGCGAATGGCCTGTTTCCTTCGGCATAACGGCCTGGGGTACGTCGAATATGCGCACCGGCGGCGATGATATTGCGCAGGCCCTGGCGCTGATCGGCGTCAAGCCGCTCTGGGACATGGCCTCGCGCCGCGTCACAGGCTTCGAGGTCATCCCGATGGCGATCCTCGGACGTCCGCGCGTCGATGTCACACTGCGCATCTCCGGCTTCTTCCGCGATGCCTTCCCCGAACAGATCGCACTCTTCGACAAGGCGGTGCGGGCGGTGGCGGCGCTTGATGAGGACGCGGGGGACAATCCGATTGCGGCCCGCGTGCGGACGGAAACCGAAAAGCTGAGAGGCGAGGGCCTGGACGAAAAACAAGCCGCCCGCCGCGCCGGTTACCGCGTCTTCGGCTCGAAGCCCGGTGCCTATGGTGCCGGCCTGCAGGCGTTGATCGACGAAAAGGGCTGGAGCGACCGCGCCGATCTCGCCGAGAGTTATCTCGTCTGGGGTGGCTATGCCTTTGGCGCGGGCGAGGAGGGCAAGGCGGAACGTGGTCTCTTTGAGGAGCGGTTGCGCTCGGTTCAGGCGGTGGTGCAGAACCAGGACAACCGCGAACACGATCTGCTCGACAGCGACGACTACTATCAGTTCGAGGGCGGCATGACGGCGGCGATCGAACATGTCGCGGGCGTCAGGCCCAAGGTCTATCACAACGACCACTCGCGGCCGGAAAAGCCCGTCATCCGCAGCCTCGAGGAGGAGATCGGCCGCGTCGTGCGCGCCCGTGTGGTCAATCCGAAATGGATCGAAGGCGTCATGCGCCACGGCTACAAGGGTGCCTTCGAGATCACCGCAACGGTCGACTATATGTTCGCCTTCGCCGCGACGACGGGGGCGGTCCGCGACCACCATTTCGAAGCCGTCTACCAGGCTTTCATCCTCGACGAGCGCGTGCGCGACTTCATGGCCGAGAAGAATGCCCCGGCGCAAAGTGAGCTCGCGGACCGCCTGATCGAGGCGATCGAGCGCGGCCTGTGGACGCCGAAGAGCAATTCGGCAAAGTTTACACTTGAGGAGCTGGCCGCTGTCGGCTCCAGGGATTTGAAGGAAGTGCGGATATGAGCGACGACCCAAACATCGAAACCGCCGAGAGCGATCTTGCCCGCCACGCGGAAAAGATGGCCAAGAAGAAGGCCGCCCGCGACAAGATCATGGCCACCAAGACCGGCGAGAAGGGCCTGATCATCGTTCATACCGGCAAGGGCAAGGGCAAGTCCTCGGCTGCCTTCGGCATGATCTTCCGCCACATTGCCCATGGCAAGAAATGCGCGGTGGTGCAGTTCATCAAGGGGGCGATGTCGACGGGTGAACGCGATCTGATCCTGAGGCATTTCTCCGATCTCTGCGAATTTCACACCATGGGTGAGGGATTCACCTGGGAGACCCAGGACAAGGCGCGCGACATCGCCATGGCGAAAGCGGCCTGGGAAAAGGCAAAGGAGCTGATCCGCGATCCGGCCAACTCCATGGTGTTGCTCGACGAGGTCAATATCGCGATCCGTTACGACTACATCGATCTCGCCGAGGTGCTGGAATTCCTCGCGACCGAAAAGCCTCCGATGACCCATGTCGTGCTCACCGGCCGCAACGCCAAGGATGAGCTGATCGAACTTGCCGATCTCGTGACGGAGATGGAACTGGTGAAGCATCCGTTCCGCTCGGGCATCAAGGCACAGATCGGCGTGGAGTATTAGACACTTTCGGTCTACCGCTGAGCTTTCAGCGTTTTAGGAAATCCGGAAGCGACCTGTTGGGAATGACAGATAAAATTTCGATATCGGGCGAGCGGATCGCATAGAAGATCATGTGTTCGCCCTGAGGAAAGGAATAGCAGTTGTCCCGCAGCTCCGGTCTTTCCCGGCAAAGGCGAGGGTGTTCGGCAAGCCACCGGAACCGCTGTCTCATTTCGCCAAGATACTTGCGGCGTTGCTCATTGCCCCATGTCCGCGCGGTATAGTCATTGATCGCCTTGAGGTCCTCTGCGGCCTTCAGAGTGAGGCGATAGCGGCCACTCAACGGCTGCTATCCTCGACTTCCGCTTCGATGAGCCGGTCAAGAAAGTCGTCGTCGGCGAATTTTCCACATTCAGCCTGCTGCCTGCCCCAGTCGATCTGCTGAAGCACGTCTGCCAGCTTGCGATCCTGATCTTGCAGGCCTTTCAACGCTTCGCGTACAACGTCATCGGCAGACGCGTAGCGTCCACTTCTGACCTGATCGTCAATGTAGCGTTCCCAATGGTCTCCAAGATCAAGGGCCGTCTTCGCCATGGCGTCTCGCTCTGGTTCTGCCGATGTTTCGGAATATAGCGCCTGAGAGAGCTTCGCGCAAAGTCGGGATATCTCAGACCCCGATCCACACCCGGATCGGGTTCGTCGGATCGGCGAGCAGGCGGATCGCAAGCGCCACGCAGGTGATCACCAGCAGTGGCTTGATCAGTCGCGCACCGTTTTTCATCGCGAGCCGCGAGCCGGTCTGGGCGCCGAGGAACTGGCCGATGCCCATCAGGAAACCGATCTTCCAGAGCACGACGCCGCCGGCGACGAAGACCAGGAAGGCGCCGACATTCGAGCCGAAGTTCAGGAGCTTCGTGTGCGCGGTTGCCTTCAGCATGCCGAAGCCGGCGAGCGAGACGAAGGCCAGCATGTAGAAGGAGCCCGTGCCCGGGCCGAAGACGCCGTCATAAAAGCCGATCATCGGCACGAAGGTCAGGCCGAACATGAAGGGTGTCATGCGCTGGTGGCTGTCGACGTCGGAAAGGTTCGGCTTCAAAGCGAAATAAAGCGCGATCGCCACCAGCAGAAAGGGCATGAAGGCGCGCAGCACGGCAGCCGGAACGAAGCTCGCGACCACGGCGCCAAGCGCACCGCCGATCACCGCCATGGCGGCCATCGGCAGCTGCTTCTTCAGGTCCACATGGCCCTTGCGGGCATAGGCAAGTGTTGCGGACCCCGCACCGAACATCGACTGCAACTTGTTGGTCCCAAGCGTCTCCAGCGGTGGAATGCCCGCGATCAGCATGGCGGGGATGGTGATCAGCCCGCCGCCGCCCGCAATCGAATCGATGAAACCGGCGATGAAGGCGGCAATGAACAACAGCAGCAAGGCTTGAAATGCGAGATCGACCACGGAGAGACTCAAGTGAGGTTTTGCACGCGGGCAGGGAAGGTGCGTTGTTGTGGACCAATCGCCTCGGCGACGCAACCTTGCACGCCATGTCGCGCGGGTCGCATAAGGGACATTCTGTGGACTGGCGCTTCCGTCACACAAAGCGCCGCAATCCGGTTTGACCACTGGATAAGCCTTCGATAAAGCTCAGGGTAATGTGCGACGGCGCCTGTTCGACAGGCTGGAAATAGTCCGGTGCGGCCGACCCAATCCGGGGGCCAATTCCGGAGCTGTCCCAAAGGCCATGGACCGTGCCGCAAGGCGCGATAAGTCCGGCGCTTCGTACAGAAAGAAAAACGAAGCAGGGAGGCCTTGTATCATGGCGGAAAAACTCGGAATCATGGTCTGCGGCCACGGCAGCCGCAATCAGAACGCGGCGAAGGAATTCGCCGTGATCGCGGAGGCGCTGCGCGCCCGCAATCCCGACATGCCGGTGGAATACGGCTATCTCGAATTCTGCAACCCGGTGATCTCGGCCGGCCTCGACAGCCTGCGGGAGCAGGGTGTGACCCGCGTGCTGGCGGTCCCCGGCATGCTGTTTGCCGCAGGCCACGCCAAGAACGACATCCCCTCGGTGCTCAATACCTATCAGGCGCAGCACAAGGATTTCGTCATCAATTACGGCCGCGAGCTCGGCATTGACCTGAAGATGATCCGTGCCGCCGGCGACCGCATCCAGACGGCAGTCGACGAGGCGAACGAGACGCTTGGCTTCGTCGACAAGCATGAGACGCTGTTGATGGTTGTCGGTCGCGGTTCGTCCGATCCTGATGCCAATTCCAATGCCACCAAGGTCATGCGCATGCTCTGGGAAGGCATGGGCTTCGGCTGGGGCGAAACCTGCTATTCGGGCGTGACCTTCCCGCTGGTCGAGCCGGGCCTGACCCATGCCGCCAAGCTCGGCTACAAGCGCATCGTCGTCTTCCCCTATTTCCTCTTCACCGGCGTCCTGGTGAAGCGCATCTACAGCTACACGGATGAGGTGGCGGCGCGGCATCCGGAGATCCAGTTCGTCAAGGCGAGCTATTTGAACGACCACCCGCTGGTGCTCGATGCCTTCCAGGACCGCGTCAGGGAGATCCTCGAAGGCGCGGCAGTGATGAACTGCCAGATGTGCAAGTATCGCGAACAGGTGCTCGGCTTCGAAGCGGATGTCGGCCAGCCACAGGAGAGCCATCACCACCATGTCGAGGGTATCGGCGGCGGCCTGGAGAACTGTCCCTGCAAGGGCGACTGCGATGCCTCCTGCCGCGACCCCGATTTCTGCCGCGAGCATGGTCTGCCCTGGACGCCGGTGCACAGCCATGCCGAGCCGGCGCCGCTGAAGCCCGTCCCGGTCGCTAAGGCCTTCGACTATGCGCCGTCCTTTACCCTCGGCGGTAAGTATGCGGCGCTGAAGGACAAGACGCCGGATGCCGAGCTGCAAGCCGTCATGGACGCCCCGTCCTCGGGCAAGGCCGCGCATCACGAGCATGGACCGAACTGTGGCTGCGGCCACCACGACCATGATCATGGGCACGATCATAATCACGCCCATGCGCACGACCATGGGCACCATCACCACCATGATGACCATGATCACGGCCACCATCATCATGGTCACGATCACGGTCATGATCACGCGCATGACCATGGCCATGCGCATGGCCACGATCACCATCATCACCACGCGCCATATCCTCATGCTGATCATCCGCTGGGGCCAAAGTCGATGCAGAAGAAAAAGTAATGCCGCTCTTCGATCGCATCCTGATCGTCGACTGGTCGGGGGCCGGGCAACCGGTCACCGGCAAGAACTCGCTCTGGGCATGCCTCGCCCGGCGCGAGGGCGATGGTCATGCGATCGAATGGAACGAGAATTTCTCGACCCGCCATGCCTTCATGCAGCGGCTCGAGGCCGTGGTCGGCGCTGCGGTCGCTGAAGGCCAACGCCTCCTCTGCGGTTTCGACTTCGCCTTCGGCTATCCGGCGGGCACCGCCGAGCGGCTGACGGGCAGCGCGGACTGGCGGGCCCTCTGGCGCAAGATCGCGTACGAAATCGAGGATGCGCCCGATAACCGCAACAACCGCTTCGATCTCGCCTCGCGCTGGAACGCCACCCATTTTTCCGGCGAACCGCGCTTCTGGGGACGCCCGCATCAGCATGTCTATGCCGATCTCTCCGACAGGAAGCCGCCTGCACCGACAAAGGCTCCGCTTGCCTTCCGCCGCTCGGAGCAGTTCGCCAAGGGCGCGAAATCCGTCTGGCAATTGAGCTACAACGGTTCCGTCGGCAGCCAGACATTGCTCGGCATTAACAGGCTGTCTCGCTTCCTCGACGAGAGCGGCCACGCTGAACATGTCGCCGTCTGGCCATTCGAAACGGGTTTTGCTGCGACTTTCGACAAGCCTGTTGTCTTTGCGGAGATCTACCCCTCGCTCTTCACGCTGGCCTCTCAGGACGAGGTGAAGGACCAGGCGCAGGTTCGCACCGTCGCCGAGGCTTTCGCCAGGTTCGATGCGGATGGCCGTCTTGCAACGCTGCTGGATCGGCCGCCGATGCTATCAGACGAGGAGGTCGCCGTTTCGATTGCGGAAGAGGGCTGGGTGCTCGGGATCGGGCATCGGGAACTGAAGATCGCGTGCGAAGACACCCCCCTCTGGCCTGCCGGCCATCTCCCCTACAAGGGGGGAGAGCGGACTGCGGCTATCACTGAGGCCACCACACGGCACACCCCACTCTCCCCCCTTGTAGGGGAGATGTCGCGCAGCGACAGAGGGGGGTATCCCCAATGACGTCGCCCCTCGACTACATCCGCGACCCCGCTGAAATCTACCACCAGTCCTTCGCCACCATCCGCGAGGAAGCTGCTCTCGACCGTTTCCCCACGGTCTTGCAGCCGCTTGTCATCCGCCTCATCCATGCCTGCGGCATGGTCGATCTCGCCGATGATATCAGGTGGTCCGAAGGCGCCTTCGAGGCCGGTGCCGCAGCACTTGAAAAGGGTGCCCCGGTTCTTGTCGATGTCGAGATGGTTCGCCACGGCATCATTCGCCGCCTGCTGCCGGTCGAAAACCAGATCCTCTGCCTCCTGAACGACGAGCGCGTACGGCCGAAGGCGTACGAAATCGGCAACACCCGCTCGGCCGCACAGGTCGATCTCTGGGACGAGCATCTCGCAGGTGCCGTGGTCGCGATCGGCAATGCGCCGACGGCGCTCTTCCGTCTCTTGGAACGCATCGACGCCGGCGCGCCGAAGCCGGCGATCATCCTCGGATTTCCGGTGGGCTTCGTGGGGGCCGCCGAAAGCAAGGACGAATTGATCGCCAATTCCAGAGGCATTCCCTATATCGCGGTGCGCGGTCGCCGGGGTGGCTCGGCGATGGCCTCGGCTGCCGTCAATGCTTTGGCGGGAGGGCTCGGCACCAATGTCTGACGCGTCCCACACACCCTGGCTCACCATCATCGGCATCGGCGACAACGGGCTGGAAAGCCTCACTCCCGAGGCGCAGGCCATCGTTTGGCAGGCGGAAACGCTTGTTATCGGCGAGCGGCTGGACGCGGTCATCGACGGATCGAGCCTGCCGGACCTGAAACGCATCCTCACCTGGGGGGCGGGCTTTCGGGAGACGCTGGCCGAAATCCTGAAACTGCGCGGCACGCCGGTCACGGTACTCGCCACCGGTGACCCCATGCATTTCGGCATTGGCGCGACGCTCCGGCGTTATGTGGCCGCCGAGGAAATGTTCGTGCTGCCGAGCCCGTCAGCCTTTTCGCTTGCCGCCGCCCGGCTCGGCTGGCCGTTGCAATCGGTGACGCAGATCTCGCTGCATGGCCGTCCGCTCGCTTTCCTCAACCGACACGTCATGCCGCGCGCTCGCATCCTGGCGCTGACTTCGGATGCCTCCACCGTGCAGGCCGCTGCCGTGCTGCTCGCCGAGCGCGGCTTCGGCGCTTCCGTTCTGCATGTGCTCGAACATATGGGCGGCACGAAAGAGCGTTTGTTGCGCATGACGGCGCTGGAAATGGCCGAGACCTGCCCTGATATCTCGGATTTCAATACGCTGGCGATCGACTGCGCTGCCGACGGCCCGCTACTGGCGCCCGTGCCGGGCCTGCCTGATGAGGCCTTTCGCCATGACGGGCAGCTGACCAAACGCGAGATCCGCGCGGCAACGCTCGCCCAGCTTGCGCCCTTTCCGAATGCCCGCCTCTGGGATGTCGGCGCCGGCTGCGGTTCGATTGCGATTGAATGGATGCGATCTGGCATGGGTACCAAAGCGATCGCGATCGAGGCGAAGCCCGAGCGGCTGGCAATGATCCGCGACAATGCCGAAATTCTCGGTGTGCCCGATCTTGAAATCGTCGACGGCGAAGCGCCGGTCGTTCTCGCGGGTTTGAAGACCCCTGATGTGATCTTCATCGGCGGCGGTATCAGCGGTGAGGGATTGTTCGAGGCCTGCTGGGCAGCGCTTCCCCCCGGCGGACGGCTGGTCGCCAATGCGGTGACGATCGAAGGCGAGGCCAAGCTTGTCGATCTGCGCAGCCGCCATGGCGGAGAGCTGAGCCGAATTCAGGTGGCGCGCGCGGCACCTGTCGGCCGTTATTGCGGCTGGAAGTCGCTGATGCCGGTGACGATGTGGACGGTCGTTAAGGGAGAGGGCGCATGACGCTGCAAGTTGGCCCCTCATCCCCCTGCCGGGACCTTCTCCCCGTGAACGGGGAGAAGGACGCAAAACGGCCGCCGCACCGGCCTTCTCCCCGCTTGCGGCGAGAAGGTGCCCGAAGGGCGGATGAGGGGCACTTAAGTATTCAGGAACTGCATACATGACCGGCAAACTTTACGGCCTTGGCCTTGGCCCCGGCGATCCGGAGCTGCTGACGCTGAAGGCACATCGGATCCTGACCAGCTGCCCTGTGGTCGCCTATCCGGCGCCCGATACCGGACCGAGCTTTGCCCGCCAGATCGCGGCTCCCTATCTGACCGCCGCCCAGCTGGAGGTGCCGATCATCGTGCCGATGCGCGTCGAGCGCTTTCCGGCGCAGGACATCTACACAAAGGCTGCCGAGACGCTGTCGCACCACCTCGACGCCGGATCGGATGTCGCCGTGCTCTGCGAGGGGGACCCCTTCTTCTACGGCTCCTTCATGTATCTCTTCGAGCGGCTTGCCGATCGTTATCCGACAGAGGTCGTGCCGGGCGTCTCCTCGATGATGGCGGCGGCCGCTGGCCTTGGTCGTCCACTTGCCGCCCGCAACGACGTCCTGATGGTGCTGCCCGGACCTCTTTCGGATCAGGAGCTTGCAGCCCGCATCCAGGCGTCGGGTGCTGTCGCCATCATCAAGCTCGGCCGGCATTTCGCCCGCATCCGCGCCCTGATCGAAAGCCTCGGGTTGACGGCGCAGGCCGGATATGCGGAGCGGGTCAGCCTTGCCGAACAGAAGCTGACACCGCTTGCCGATGTGGCAGAGGACACCGCCCCCTATTTCTCGATGATCCTGATCTACAAGGGCGACGAACGCTGGCATCCGGCGCTTGCCAAGAAACTTGGAAGCGGAGCCGCATGACGCCAGTCTTTGCCTCCCCGGCCACACCCGCCGTCGTCATCTTGAGCGCATCAGCCGCTTGGTTGGGCCGTAGCATTGCGCAGGACATCGGGGGCGAGCTGCATGGCGCCGCCTCGCGCGTTGTGGAGGCGGATGTTCGTTTTGTCTCTGCCAAAGACCATGTGCAGGCGCTCTTTGCTGCCGGTCGGCCGATCGTGGCCGTCATGGCCTCGGGCGCTCTGATCCGGCTGCTTGCTCCGCTGCTGTCCGACAAACACGCGGAACCGCCGGTACTCGCTGTGGCAGAGGATGGCTCCTCGGTCGTGCCCTTGCTCGGGGGACACCACGGCGCCAATGATTTGGCTAGGCAGATTGCCTCCGCGCTCGGTGCCCATGCCGCCATCACCACAGCCGGCGATCTCAAGTTCGGCGTGGCGCTCGATCAACCGCCTGAGGGCTATGTCCTTGCCAATCCCGAGTGCGCCAAGGCCGTTATGGCGGAGCTTGTCGCGGGGGCGGGCGTGCGGCTCGTCATCGATAGCGTTGCGGGTACCCCCCTCTGGCCTGCCGGCCATCTCCCCCACAAGGGGGGAGAGCAAGACGCCGCCGATGTTGCCGGTGAGGCCGGCAGCGGAACGAACGCCCACTCTCCCCCCGTGTGGGGGAGATGTCACGAAGTGACAGAGGGGGGTGCGCTGCATCCACTCGCCCCCTGGCTCACCCAATCAAGACTTCCATTCCAACAAGAGGCCCGCGTGACGCTCTCCGTGACCGACCAACAGAAGACCGCAGGCGAGCTGGAACTCGTCTATCATCCGAAGACGCTGGTGCTCGGCATGGGCTGCGAGCGGCATGCAAAGCCGGAAGAAGCCATCGCGCTCGCCGAGGAAGCGCTCACTAAGGGCGGGTTTGCAAGGGCAAGCCTGGCCGCCGTCTGCTCGATCGATCTGAAAGCGGATGAGGCGGCGATCCATGCGGTGGCCGCCCATTTCGGCGTGCCGGCCCGCTTTTTCACGGCAGCCACGCTGGAAGCCGAAGCGCCGCGTCTGAAGAACCCGTCCGAGGTGGTCTTTGCCGAAGTCGGCTGCCACGGCGTGGCGGAAGGGGCGGCGCTGGCGGCTGTCGGCGCCGATGGCGAGCTCGTCGTCGAAAAGATCAAGTCGAAGGGCGCAACGGCCGCGATTGCAAGGGCTGCCGATATGATTGAGCCTGATACCATTGGACGTGCACGCGGCACGCTTTTTGTCGTCGGCATCGGTCCGGGTTCGGAAGGCTGGCGGTCGCCCGAGGTGTCGCGCATGGTCGCAGCCTCCACTGATCTGGTCGGTTACTCGCTCTATCTCGATCTTCTTGGGTCCCTCGCCGAGGGAAAGACCCGCCACGATTTCGACCTCGGCAAGGAAGAGGCGCGTGTCGTGCATGCCATGGAACTCGCCGGGCAGGGGAAGACCGTGGCGCTGGTCTGTTCGGGTGACGCGGGCATCTATGCCATGGCGACGCTGGTTTTCGAACTCTTCGACAAGGGCGGCATTACTGATGCCGCAAGCCGGATCGAAGTGCAGGTCTCGCCGGGCATCTCAGCCCTCCAGGCCGCCGCCGCCCGCATCGGCGCGCCGCTCGGCCATGATTTCTGCACCATCTCGCTTTCGGATCTTCTGACCCCCTGGGAGCATATCCAGCGCCGGGTGAAGGCGGCGGGCGAGGGCGATTTTGTCATCGCTTTCTACAATCCCGTCTCTATGAAGCGTCGTACCCAGCTCGCCTATGCCCGCGACGAATTGCTGAAATATCGCCCGGCCACGACCCCCGTCATCCTCGCCACCAATCTCGGGCGTGAGGGCGAAAATGTCCGCACCGTTCCGCTCGGCGAATTGAACGTCGACGACGTCGACATGCTGACCGTCGTGGTGGTTGGCTCGTCCGAGAGCCGCACAGTCACGACCGGCGACGGCAAGACCTGGGTTTACACGCCGCGCGGATATTCCGGGAAGGCCGATACCGGGATGAAGGCGTGATCATGCCCTTCGCCGTCGGCTCCCTCCGGTTGGTACCCCCCTCTGGCCTGCCGGCCATCTCCCCCTCAAGGGGGGAGATTGGACCACGGCCACGGTCGCGTTCCAATGAGCGCGCGGTTCAGGTTGATGCATTTCACGCAGATTCAAGATTGGCTCTTTGGCGCATTCTATGCCCAGCGCCGATCTCACCCCTTGAGGGGGAGATGGCCGTGTTTCGATGTAATCGAAAGAGGCCAGAGGGGGGTAACGCTCCCGCAACGTTAAGGAGAGCAGCATGACCGTCTATTTCATCGGCGCCGGCCCCGGAGCCCCCGATCTCATCACCGTGCGCGGCCTCAGGCTCATCGAGCGCTGCCCGGTCTGCCTTTATGCCGGCTCGCTGGTGCCGGAGGAAATCGTCAAGGCGGCACCCGAAGATGCACTCGTCAAGGACACGGCTTCCATGCATCTCGACGAGATCATCGCCGAGATCGAGGCGGCCCACGCGCGGGGCGAGGACGTCGCCCGGGTGCATTCCGGCGATCCCTCGATCTATGGCGCGATCGCCGAACAGATGCGCCGCCTCGATGCGCTCGGCATTCCCTATGATGTCGTCCCCGGCGTACCGGCCTTCGCCGCGACCGCAGCACGGTTGAAGACCGAGCTGACTTTGCCGGAGATCGCCCAGACGGTGATCGTCACCCGGACCGAGATGAAGGCATCCTCGATGCCGGAATTCGAGACGCTGGAGATTCTGGGCAAGTCGCGGGCGACGCTTGCGATTCACCTGTCTATCCGCAATCTCACGCATATTCGCGATACGCTGACGCCCTATTACGGCGAGGACTGCCCCGTGGTGATCGCCTATCGCTCGACCTGGCCGGATGAGCTCTTCATCCGTACGACGCTGAAGGATATGGCCGAAGAAGTGCGCAAGGCGAAGATCACCCGCACCGCACTGATCATGGTCGGCAAGGTGTTCGGTCATGTGGAGTTCCGCGACAGCGACCTCTACAATTCCGATTTCAGCCATGTTTTGCGCAATGTCGGGAAAAAGAAGAAGGCGAGCGGCTGATCGCCCGTCTTCCCGTCGTCACGCTTCGGGTCTATCGTCGCGCCCGCCCGGCGGATGCCGATCAACAACAACAAGAAAAGGACTTCTCCCATGCATAAGGTCATCTTCGATACGGATCCGGGCGTCGACGACGCCATGGCGCTCCTCTTCCTGCACCATCATCCGGAGATCGACCTCCTCGGCATCACCACGGTCTTCGGCAATGCCGAGATCGATGTGACCACCCGCAACGCGCTGTTCCTGAAGCGCGAATGGAAGATTGACGCGCCCGTCGCCCGCGGCGCCGGCGAGACCTTCATTCCCCATCGCGTCAGCCACGAGCCGCCGAAATTCATCCATGGCGATGACGGGCTCGGCAATATCGGCGTGCCGGAGGTCACGGATGTGCATCCCGATCCGCGTCCGGCCCATCGCTTCATCGTCGACACCGTCCGCGCCAATCCGGGCGAGGTGACGATCGTTGCCGTCGGTCGCATGACCAATCTCGCCAATGCGCTGAAGGAAGACCCGGAGATCGTCGATCTCGTCAAGGAGATCGTCATCATGGGCGGCGCCTTCGACGTCAACGGCAATGTGACGCCGGCCGCCGAAGCCAATATCCATGGCGACCCGGAAGCGGCTGACGTCGTGATGACCGCCCGCTGGCCGGTGGTCGTCGTCGGTCTCGATGTCACCATGCAGACCGTGATGACGCGCAGCCAGCTTGCCGATATCAGGGACGCTGCTGGCACCAGCCGCGCGCGCCTGCTCTTCGATCTCTCGCAGTTCTACATCGATTTCTACGAGGGCCTGGTCGACGACGGCATGGTCGTGCATGACAGTTGCGCCTGCGTCTATGTCGTGGCACCGGAACTCTTCAAGACCCGCAGCGGAGTGATCCGCGTCGTCTGCGGCGGCATTGCCGACGGCCAGACGATCCAGAAGCCGGATGGCCGCGGATTCGGTCCCTCCGATTGGGATGGTGACCTGCCGAGCCAGAAGATCTGCACAGCGATCGATGCGCCGGCAGTGCTGAAGCTGATCCATGACGTAATCGTTGCAGTCCGCGAAGATTGAGCAGCACTGCTGAGCAGACAAAGAAAAACCCCGGATCTGGGAGGAGATCCGGGGTCTTCTATTTTGGATCCGACCGAAGTCGGTACCGATCAGCCGTTGACGGCGTGACGGGCAACGCGACGGATGTCTTCGCGGCCGATGCCGAGGTCACGCAGTTCGCGGTCCGACATGCGGCCGAGTTCGGTGACGGTCTGACGGTACTTGCGCCAGTTGTTGAGCGAGCGAGCGATGTTCATGTGGGTCTACCTCTGGGTTGGGCCCCGCCGTGGGCCGCGTCTCTGAATTCGATGACTGGAATATATGCTGCATCGCGAAACGATTGAAGGCATAATGCGGCAGGGCACCCATGCGCTGTGCGCATATCAATCGATTTAACGCTTTGTTAATTGATGATTTTTTGTGCGTTTGCACGCGGCGAAACAGCGCCAATTGAACGGGCATTGCTGGCCGGCGGTTTCGGGCACGGATCTGTTGGGGAAGAGTAAGGCAAAAAAATAACGCCCACCGGGGGAGGAGGTCCGGTGAGCGTCATTTTTGCAGACCAACGACTGGGAGGAGGAGTGTCGTTGATCAATCGATCCCGCTTTGGGAGGAGGAGTAAGCGGGTCGAAGAAGAAGCGCCAGAAGTTCCGTCGCTCTGTTGAATATGAATATAGGTGACACTTACGAGTTTGTGCAGTGCAAAATGAGCATGGAAGGCATGCGGTTCTTGCATGGGCCGATGATGCCCCCTGCCAAGGTTCCGGCTTCCGCTTGTCTTTCCAGTCCTGCCGTTTCAGATTGCGGTGAGAATAACGGGGACTAAGACATGTATCGGGGTAGGCTGAAACGTGACCTGGACGACTGGGTCGGACGCGGAATGATCGATCTGGCGACAGCCGAACGGCTGCTGGCGGATGTTGATCAGCGGGGCGCGCGCTTCAGCATCGGCAGTGTCCTGTCGATGTTTGCGGCCGTATTGATCGCGGCCTCCCTTCTGATGCTGATTGCGGCCAACTGGGAACTGATACCGCGCCTGGTCAAGGTCGTCGGCATTATTGCCCTGATCTGGATCTTCCATATCGCCGCGCTGATTGCGCGCTCGCAGGATGCCAACCGGTTGGCGGCTGGATCGCTGGTCTTGGGTGCGGCGGCCTTCGGAGGTGCGATCGCGCTGATCGGTCAAGCTTACCACCTCTCGGGCGATACTTTTTCCGCGATGTTCCTCTGGTTCGTGATGACGGCCATTTCCGCGGCACTCTTCCGCTCCGGGGCGCTCGCGGTCGCAACGGGTGTGCTGTCGCTGGCAACCTTTGCCGCCGGCTTCGACAGTTTCGGCTGGGACCTCGCCAGCCACGGCCTCTGGGCCTGGTGGCCGCTGGCGGGTGCGGCAGCCATCTTCGCTCTTGCCTATTGGACGGGCGCAAACCGGGCGAAGCACTTCGGATACTGTTTGCTTGTCGCCTGGATCTGGTGGACGACGATCCTCGATCGCAGCGAGCTCTATGCATTCGCAGTCGCCATGGCCGGCACCTTGGTCTTCCTGGCTCTGACGCTGCCGGCCTCTCCTTTGGCGGCACTGCATCGCCGGCTTGGCGCCTCCGGCAGCTTCTATGCCCTGGTGATGGCCTTGAGCGGCTTCGCCTATTTCCAGGGAAGTGCGCTTGAAGCGGTCACGACGGCAGCTCTGGGTGTGATGGTGCTGGCGCTCTCGATCGCGGCGATCGCGCTCGACGGCCGGGACAATGGCGCCGTCCGCTTCCTCGCCTACGGCGCCTTTGCCGCAGAGATACTCTACCTGTCCTATGAGACGATCGACAGCATCCTTGGCACATCTGCCTTCTTCCTGCTGTCCGGTCTGGTGGTCGCTCTGCTTGCCTTTGTCGTCATCCGTCTTGAGAAGCGCTTTTCGCGTCCCGTTGCAGAGGTGAAGTCATGATCGCCGCGAAACCCTTTGCCGCCGTCGCCCTGGCCGTCGCTCTCGTCCAGACTTCCATCCTCGGCTATATGATCGAGGGCAGGGCATCTATTCTCAGATCCGGAACGGAAGTCCTCCTGAAGACGGTCCCCGTCGACCCGCGCGATCTCCTGCGCGGTGACTATGTCATACTCACCTATGAAATCTCGAACATTTCAACGACCTCGATCGCCGGCACCCGACCGCAGGACGGCGAAGTGGCGAGGCTCAATGTGCGCCTGACGCCCGGGACGGATGGCTTCTGGATCGTCTCCCAGGCGTCCTTCGATCCGCTGGCGGCAGAAGACGGCAGCGTCGTCGTCATCTCGCAGCCGATCACGATCTATGGCTGGGAATGGGAAAATGCCGGAAGTCTGACCGTGCCCTTCGGCATAGAGCGCTTCTATGTCCCGGAAGGTGAGGGCAAGCCGATCGAGGACGGCCGCAATGAGGGGCGTGTCTCGGTTGCCGCCCGGGTCTCCGAAGACGGCCAGGCACAGATTCGCGCCCTGATGCTGGACGGCGAGCCGCTCTATGAGGAGCCGCTCTACTGAGCGGCGCCATTCTCTCGTTGCAAAGCCTGTGAAGCCTGTCCGGCGGGGCCTGCAACACTGTCATTTTTCCTTTGCGTGGGGGAAAACGGGTGTTATAGAGACGCGCGCTCCGGAGGGGCCATGCGCGAAGGCAGCATGCGCTTTTGGACGCGGGTATGGTGAAATTGGTAGACACGCCAGATTTAGGTTCTGGTGCCGCAAGGCGTGGGAGTTCAAGTCTCTCTACCCGCACCAGCTAAGCCGCGCGGGATCGATGAGAGAAGCACCGAGGTGTGGCTCCCGTCAGTCCGGCGCCGTTTTGCTTGGCAGATTGTTGACGAATTGCGACGCAGCCACGTCCGGGAAAATCAATTCCGGCGTCGTGCTCAGAGAAAACCACCGGCTGTCCGAGCACGGCCGCCACGACATGAAGGTAAGAACATGCAGGTTATCGAAACGCTCGCTGAAGGGCTGAAGCGCGAAATCAAGGTCGTCATTCCGGCCAAGGACATGGAACAGCGCATGAACGAGCGTCTGGCCGAGGTGAAGGACAAGGTCCGCATCAACGGCTTCCGCCCGGGCAAGGTGCCGACCTCCCATGTCAAGAAGATGTATGGCAAGTCGATCATGGCTGAACTCGTCAACGAGATCATCCGCGACAAGCCCTCGGCAATCCTCTCCGAGCGCGGCGAAAAGTCGGCGACGCAGCCGGAAATCGTCATGACCGAGGACGAGAAGGAAGCGGAAAAGATCCTGTCGGCTCAGGCTGACCTGGAGTTCACGCTCTCCTACGAAATCATCCCGGCAATCGAACTGAAGTCGGTCGATGGCATCAAGGTCACCCGCGAAGTCGTCGAAGTCTCAGAAGACGAGATCAACGAGCAGATCGAAAAGATCGCTGAAAGCGCCCGTACCTTCGAAACCAAGAAGGGCAAGGCTGCCGATGGCGACCGCGTCACCATGGACTACCTCGGCAAGGTCGACGGCGTTCCCTTCGATGGCGGCAAGGACGAAGACGCAGAACTCGTTCTCGGCTCCAACCGCTTCATCCCGGGCTTCGAAGAGCAGCTCGTTGGTCTGAAGGCCGGTGACGAAAAGGTCATCACCGTGACCTTCCCGGCCGACTATCCGGCGGCCAACCTCGCCGGCAAGGAAGCAACCTTCGATATCACCGTCAAGGAAGTCGCTGCCCCGGCCAAGACCGAAATCAATGACGAACTGGCCACCAAGCTCGGCGTCGAATCGGTTGAAAAGCTGAAGGAAATCGTACGCGGCCAGATCGAAAGCCAGTACGGCAACGTCACCCGCCAGAAGGTCAAGCGTCAGATCCTCGACCAGCTGGACACGCTCTACAAGTTCGAGTCGCCCTCCAAGCTGATCGACGCCGAGTTCGAAAACATCTGGCGCCAGATCAACACCGATCTCGCCCAGTCCGGCAAGACCTTCGCTGACGAAGACACGACCGAAGAAGCCGCTCGCGAAGAATACCGCGCGCTCGCCGAGCGTCGCGTTCGCCTCGGCCTCGTTCTCTCCGAGATCGGCGAAAAGGCCGGCATCGAAGTGACCGAAGAAGAAATGCAGCGTTCGCTCTTCGCCCAGCTGCAGCAGTTCCCGGGCCAGGAAAAGCAGATCCTCGACTTCTTCCGCAACACCCCGGGTGCTGCCGCTTCGCTGCGCGCACCGATCTTCGAAGAGAAGGTCATCGACAAGCTGCTCGCTGAAGTCTCCGTCACCGACAAGAAGGTGACGAAGGAAGAGCTGCTGGCTGACGACGCCGAAGAAGGCGAAAAGTCCGCCAAGAAGGCTGCCCCGAAGAAGAAGGCTGCTGCCAAGGCTGACGACGCTGCCGAAGGCGAAGAAGCCGCTCCGAAGAAGAAGGCAGCTCCGAAGAAGAAGGCCGCCGAAGGCGACGCCGAGTAATCTCGGGGTTCCGGTTGAATTTCAGAGAAAGCCGTCCTCCGGGGCGGCTTTTTCATGTTTGGGAGTGGAGGACGCGATGCAGATCAGGCTGATCAGAAGTGCGACGCTGACTGTCGAGCTTGCCAGCATCCGGTTGCTGATCGATCCCTGGCTCGCGGCCAAGGGGGCAGGCAAAAGCTATTCTGGACGCGGTCCGTCACCGCTTGTCGATCTGCCTTGCCCGGTCGATGAGCTTCTCGAGGGCATAGACGCGGTGCTCGTGTCGCATCTCCATTCCGACCACTTCGACGAGGTCGCTCAGACGCGACTGGCCAGATCCATGCCCATTCTGTGCCATGCTCGGGATCGAGATGCGATCAAGGCCATGGGCTTTGAGGATGTTCGGGCCATTGGTGACGCAATCCGCATCGGTGATGTCACGATCAGGACCACCGACGGCCGCCATGGTCCGCCGGAGGTGCTGGAAGACATGGGGGAGGTGTCAGGTTTTCTGATCAGCGCACCATCCGAACTGAAATTGTATTGGGCGGGCGATACCATCCTGTGTCCGGAGGTCGAGTCCGTGCTGGCGGGTGATCGGCCTGACATCGTTGTGATCCATGGCTGCGGCGCGCTTTGGAACGGCAAAGGTCCGCTGGTCATGGATGCGGCCATGGTCATGGAAACGCTCCGGCAGGCGGGCGATGCGACGGTCATTGTTACCCATCTCGATGCGGTCGATCATGCAACCGTTTCCCGCGCCGACATTCGCGCTATGGCGGCCAAGCAGGCCCTGGCCACGACTCGCCTGTTGATACCGGAAGACGGAGAACGGCTCGATTTTTAACGCGAAATTCCTAGCCGGGCTTGTGTCTTGAACGGTCGACGGCCAGAAGGCCCGCGACGCCGACGATTGCCAGGGCAAGGCCGAGCCAGGCCGTGCCGGAATAGCCGAAGAAGTGCGCGCCCACAGCAAAAGTGGCAGCACTGACGGCATTGCCGAGAAAGGCATTGATCGGCATGAAGGCCGTCCCGAGACCCGGTCGTGTTGGAAAGAGATCCTGGAAATAGGTGATCGGCAGCGAGAGAAGCGCAGCTGCGGTGGCAGCGCCCGGCAGAGCAAGTGCGTAGAAATGCCAGGGCTCGCTAGCGAAGGCGAACCCCACCATGTGCAGGCCGTAGAGCAGTGCTGAAGCCACGATCAGCACGAGCAGGCTGAAACGCTTCAGGAGCGACGCTGCGATCAGCATGAAGGGGATCTCGATGAAGGCTATGAGCGCGGCAATGAACCCGACATCCCGGGTGGAGCCGCCCAGTTCGAGCGTCAGAATGAGCGGCCATATGGTGCCAGCGAGCCGTGTCGTTCCGGTCACGGCGGCCATCGCGATCATCCGCACCAGCATGTCAGCCCTGATCAGTTCGCGCAGAGCCTCACGGAATGCTGCACCACTGGTGCCTCCAGCCTGTTTCTGTTCCTTCGGTGGCGCAAGGAGAAGAACAGAGGCCGTGGCGATCAACAATGTGCAAGTCGCCGCCGCGCCCCACGCGCCAATCATGTTTGCCGATTGCGCAAGGACGAGGCCAAGGATCGCCGGCATCACAACCCAGGACGCCGACATGAAGGCGCGCACGACCGTGTTGACCGCTGCTGCGTCCTGCTGCGACAGATCCGCCGTCTCGATCCGAGCGGAGGCAAAGAGCAGCGAATGCACGGCCTGTGCAAAGGGAATGACGAAAGCGGTGGCGATGACGAAGACCGGGATGGTCGGAAAGAGAAAGATCGCGCCATAGCCGATCGTGCCCGCAATCCCCAGAAGCGCGATCATCCGGCGGCGATCGCTCATGCCATCGGAGAGGATCCCGAGCGAGACGCTGATGGTGACTGTCATGATCGAGGCGACCACCGTCAGCGCGGAATAGGCCTGGTCGCTCATGCCGAGCGCCCCGATGGCCGTCACGCCGAGATAGGGCAGGGTCGCGCCATAGGCGCAGCCTTGCACGAAGATCATGATCGACAGGAGGACCAGTTGCGGCCTGGCCGCAATCTGGCGGAAAGACGAGGACATGGGCGACTCGAAGCTCTGCGAAGGAGTTGCCTCATTAGCAGCTGGGCAACGCTTCGTCTCGCCTCAGAACCGACGGGCTGGGACCTGAAATGTCACTCCGCGGCCCGGCGTTCTGCCTTCTCCACCTTCAGCTCGCCCATCCGGTTCCAGGCGTCGAGCCCGGCGATCTTGTAGGCTTCGGCGAGCGTCGGATAGTTGAAGGTGTTTTCGACGAAGTATTCGACGGTGCCCTTGAGGTTGAGGACAGCCTGGCCGATATGCACCAGTTCGGTTGCCCCTTCGCCGACGATATGCACGCCGAGCAAGCGGCGGGTCTTCAGGGAGAAGATCATCTTCAGCATGCCGCTGTCGAGGCCCATGATATGGCCGCGCGAGGTTTCCCGGAAATGCGCGATCCCGGTTTCGTAAGGGATCCCGCGCTGGATGACCTCTTCTTCGGTCAGACCACAGGTCGAAATCTCGGGCACCGCATAGATGCCATAGGGGAAATACTGCGGTGGATCATGCGCCGGTGCCCCAACCGCATGGCGGGCGGCGATACGGCCCTGTTCCATCGAGGTGGAGGCGAGCGATGGGAAACCGACCACGTCGCCGGCAGCATAGATGTTCGGAACGGAGGTCTGGAAAGTGTCCGGGTTCACCTTCAGGCGACCGCGATTGTCGGCTTCGAGCCCCGCGGCCTGAAGGTTCAGCGTGTCGGTTGCGCCAACACGACCGGCGGCGAAAAGCACCATTTCCGAAGTCAGCACACGCCCGTTCTTCAGCGTCACGCGGCACTTGCCGTCGACTTTTTCGACCCCCTCGACCGTCTGGCCGAAGATCAGCTTCATGTTGCGGTCGCGCAGCTGGTAGGTGAAGTCCTCGACGATTTCCTTGTCGATGAAATCGAGCATGGTGTCGCGCGGCTCCACCACCGTGACGACGGTATCGAGCGCCGAGAAGATCGTCGCATATTCGATGCCGATGACGCCGGCGCCGATGACGATCATCGAGCGCGGCAGCTCCTTGATTTCCAAAATTTCGTCGCTGTCGATGATGCTGACGCCGTCGAAGGGAATGTGCGTCGGCTTGAACGGCCGCGTCCCGACAGCCAGCAGAACGGATTTTGCCTGCACATGCACGACTTCCCCGTCCTCCTTGACGACTTCAAGGGTCTGCGGATCGAGGAAATGCGCCTTGCCGCGCATCTGGTGTACGCGGTTGCGGGAAAACTGGTGTTCAAGCACTTCGACCTCGTGGTCGAGCGTGATCAACAGGCGGCGGCGGAGGTCATCGGCGCTGATTTCCTGCTTCACGCGGTAGCTGCGGCCGTAAAAACCGCGCTCGCGCCAACCCGTGAGGTTGAGCGCCGTTTCGCGCAGGGTCTTGGAAGGGATCGTACCGGTATGAACCGATACGCCACCGACACGCGTGCCCTTTTCGATGACGAGAACCTTCTTTTCCAGCTTGGCCGCCTGGATCGCCGCGCGGCGTCCTGCCGGTCCGCTGCCAATTACGACAAAGTCATACTGGTTCATGAGGTGCCTCTGATTCGCCTGCTGCCATGCTGCAGTGCACATTTTCCATAGCCAGTATGACAGGGCAACGTCACCGTTTCGTTATCACAGACGAATGTGAAGGAGAGTTGTCGCCAAAGCGCCGGCAGGGTGCCGATCGCAGTAGCTCAGTCAGATCAGCCGCAGGCCCTTGAGGCTCGCATGGCCGTCCTTGCCGATGATGATGTGGTCGTGGACGGTGATGCCGAGCGGCTTCGCCGTCTCGACGATCGTGCGCGTCATGTCGATATCCGCCCGCGACGGTGTCGGGTCACCACTTGGATGGTTATGCACGAGGATGATTGCGGTCGCCGAAAGTTCGAGTGCGCGTTTGACCACTTCACGCGGATAGACCGGCGTATGGTCCACCGTGCCGCGCCCCTGGATCTCATCTGCAATCAGCACGTTGCGCTTGTCGAGGAAGAGAATGCGGAACTGCTCCGTGGTCTCGTAGGCCATGGCGGCATGGCAATAGTCGATGACGGCCGACCAAGAGGAGAGGACCTGTTTCTCGCGCAATTCGCTTTTCAGCATGCGTTGCGCGACACTGGCGATCAGCTTGAGATCGATCGCCACGGTCTCGCCCACGCCCTTGACCTCCTGCAGGAGGGCAGGCGGCGCACCGAGCACGCCCGCCAGCGTCTGGAAGCGGGCGAGCAGCGCCTTGGCGATCGGCTTGGTGTCGCGACGCGGAATGAGCCGGAAGAGCAAGAGTTCGAGGATCTCGTAGTCGGCAAGCGCTGTCTCGCCGCCCTCGCGGAAGCGGTTGCGCAGCCTCTCGCGATGACCGAGATAATGCGCCTCTGGCTGCATGGCGGCCCGCGTCGATGCCGCCTTGGCGATATTCGTGTCGCGCGTTGGCTGCTCGGCAAAGAAGCTGCGTTCATCGACGTCGTGGAAGTCATCGACTGCAGGGGCCCCTGGCGAACCGAAAAGGTCGCCCGCCTCGTCTGCCATCACACCTTGCCCGCGTGCAGAACCGTCTGCGAATGGAAGCTTGCCTGTCATGCCACCCCAATCCTGACCGTCATGGTCGAACGGCTGCAAGGCCGCACGGATATAGTGACACGACTGCCGCCGCGCGCAAGTTCAAGTTGCGGAAAGTGGTGCCTTGCCGCCGGCCTCAGGCGAGGCCGGGGCGGTCCAGGCCTGCTGGCGAGAGGGTGAAGATCTCGCAGCCTGTCGCCGTCACGCCGACGGTGTGCTCGTATTGTGCGGTCAGCGACCGGTCGCGAGTGACGGCGGTCCAGCCATCCGAGAGCACCTTCACATGCGGCTTGCCGAGATTGATCATCGGCTCGATGGTGAAGATCATGCCTTCACGCAGTTCCGGACCTTCGTTCGCCTTGCCGTAGTGCAGGATGTTCGGGCTGTCGTGGAAGAGGCGCCCGACCCCGTGGCCACAGAAATCGCGCACCACCGAACAGCGTTCGGCTTCCGCATAGTTCTGGATCGCTTCGCCGATCGCACCCGTGCGTGCGCCGGGACGCACGGCGCCGATCCCGCGCATCAGGCATTCATAGGTGACTTCCATCAGGCGCTCGGCGGCGCGCTTGACCTGGCCGACGGGATACATGCGGCTCGAATCGCCGTGCCAGCCATCGAGCAGGAAGGTCACGTCGATGTTGACGATGTCGCCGTCGCGCAGCGGCTTGTCGTCCGGCATGCCGTGACAGACGACATGGTTGATCGAGGTGCAGACGGAATACTTGTAGCCACGATAGTTCAGCGTTGCGGGCAGGGCGCCGTGGTCGGCGCCGAACTCGAAGACGAATCGGTCGATGGCTGCCGTCGTCACACCCGGCTTCACCATCGGCACGAGTGCGTCGAGGCAGCGCGCGGTCAACTGGCAGGCGCGGCGCATGCCCTCGAAGTCGTCTGCGCCGTACAGCCGGATCGCGCCGGTGTTTTTCAACGGCGCCGTCGCCGCATCGATATAGGTGACCATGGGGTGGCTTTCGAAACCTCTAATCTAGGATCTTGGCCGTTCATAAAGCACGCAGACCGTCTTCGTCTATCGGGATGAGGCATTCGGGTACGATTTTGAAGCGGTCGAGCGCGCATCGGATGGCATAGGCCTCCACGCCGCGTGCAATCGCTCGCGTGAAGGCTCGGCCATAGGCAGGGTCGAGATCGGCGCAGATCTTCAGCCGATCGCAGTCCGCGCGCTGGACAACGAAGAGCATCGCCGCCCTTCTTCCCGTCTCGACCAGGTCGCCCATCTCGTCGAGATGCTTGGCACCACGGCTCGTCACACTGTCCGGGAACTCGGCAAGGCCCGCCGCGCGGATAAAGTGCACGTTCTTTACCTCGACATGCACACTGCCCTTGCCCTCGTCTTCGAGCAGGATGTCGATGCGCGAATTACGGCCGTAGCGCTGTTCGCGCTTGAGCGTCTGAAAGCCATCGAGCCGCGGCACGAGCCCGGCGAGGATCGCCTCCTCGGCAAGGCGATTGGGAAGCGCCGTGTTCACCCCGACCACGGTGCCATCGGCTTCGACCAGTTCCAGCGCATGGGCGTATTTCCGGCTGGAGGCGTCATGCCGCGACAGCCAGATCCGCGATCCCGGTTCGGCCAAACCCCGCATCGAGCCAGTGTTCGGGCAAAAGCCGGTGATCTCGCCGCCGTCCTCGAGGATGGCGTCGAACAGGAAGCGCTTGTAGCGGCGGACCAGCCTCGCTGGGATCAGGGGCGGAGAGAAGATCATCCGGTGTGGGCGCTGTGCTCAGACCCGGGCAAGCACATAACGCCCGGGCGCGTCCGCGATTGCGTTTAATGCATCGCCGCCCGGCTTGCGGGCAGGCACCCGTTCGTCGGCGAGCTTCTCGATCCAGACCTGCCAGTGCGGCCACCAGGAGCCCGGTGTCTCCTTGGCGTTCGCCATCCAGTCTTCATAGGTTCCACTGACGGCCCCGTTGGTCCAGTACTGATACTTCTGCTTGTCCGGCGGATTGACGACACCGGCGATGTGACCCGAACCGGAGACCACGTATTCGACCGGCCCGCCGAAAAGGCTGCTGCCGACGAAGACGGACTTTGCCGGCGCAATGTGGTCTTCCTTGGTCGCCAGATTGTAGATCGGGATCTTCACGTCCTTCAGCGACAACCGCTTTCCGGCAAGCTCCATCTTGCCCTGGCTCAGCGTGTTGTTGAGATAGCAATTGCGCAGATAGAAGGAGTGATTGGCCGCCGCCATTCGGGTCGAATCGGAATTCCAGTACAAGAGGTCGAAGGGCATCGGATCCTGGCCCTTCAGGTAGTTGTTGACGAAATAGGGCCAGATCAGCTCCGAGGCGCGCAGCATGTTGAAGGCCGCCGCCATCTTCGAGCCGTCGAGATAGCCGGTCTCGTGCATCCGCTCTTCCAGGCTGCGCAATTGCCCCTCGTCGACGAAGACCTTGAGGTCGCCGGCATAGGTAAAGTCCACCTGGGTGGTGAACAGCGTGGCGCTGGCGATCCGCTTGTTCTTCTCCTGCGCATGCAAAGCAAGGGCTGCCGCAAGCAGCGTGCCGCCGACGCAGTATCCGATCGCATTCACCTCGCGTTCGCCGGTTGCCTTCTCCACGGTGTCGAGGGCGAAATCGACGCCCTCGCGGATATAGGCTTCCCAGTCCTTGGTCGCATGGCGCTCGTCGGGGTTAACCCAGGAGATGACAAAGACCGTATGCCCCTGGTCGACACACCACTTGATGAAGCTCTTCTGCGGATTGAGGTCGAGAATATAGAACTTGTTGATCCAGGGCGGGCAGATCAGGAGAGGGCGCTTCAGCACCGTCTCGGTCGTTGCCTCATACTGGATGACCTCGCAGACATCGCTCTGCGCGATCACCTTGCCCGGCGTGATCGCCATGTTTTCGCCGACGGCGAATTTGCTGGTGTCTGTCTGCCGGATGCGAAGATCGCCACCGCCAGCGGCGATGTCTTCGGCCAGCATCTGCATGCCTTTGACAAGGTTTGCTCCGCTGCTCTGCACGGTCTCCTTGTAGAGCTGCGGATTGGTGGCGACGAAATTCGCCGGCGACAGCGCCGCTGTGATCTGCCGCATGTAGAAATTGGCCTTATGTCGCGTGTGCTCGTCGAGCCCGCCGGCATCATTGACCATCTTCTCGGCCCATTGCGACAAGACGAGATAGGTCTGGCGCAGGAAATCGAAGAAGGGATTGCGCTCCCAGTCCTCGTCGGAGAAGCGCTTATCCTTCGGAAGGGGATCGCTGACCGCCTGTTCCGGCGTCGCGAATCGCGCCAGCGACCGGCTCCAGACGCCGAACACGGCATTCAGCAGATGCGTCTGGGCCTCCAGCGTGCGCTTTGGGTCCGACATCCAGTATTCCGCGACCTTGCCCATGGTCTTGACCATTTCGGCTACGGGTTCTGAGACGGGATCGACGATTTCCCCGGTCTCGCGGGGTTTCAGCCAGACGGAGGCAGCCTTGCCGAGGTTCTCAAGTGCCTTGGCGGCGTTGATGGTCAGCGCCTGTGGATCCTTTATGATGTAGGGCTCGATCAGCTTCGGATCGAACGCGGCATTCGCTTCGGCTTCTTCCCGCGTCCTGTCCATGCCGTCCTCCCCAGGATTGTTCTGGCGTCTTTTGTGTTTGCCTATCCTGCATGAAAACGACTACAAGTTCCAGAGATTGGCGCATAGTCTTTCGAAGAGGATGGATGATTGCGCCCTTGAGGAATGTCAGTTTTCCGCGTGAACGCGGGCGGTCGGGGCCATGGTGCACAAGAAGTTCAGTTTCTCGGGTCTTTCGGGGCAGGCGCTTGCCGCCGCAGTCGTCGCGCTGATGGCGGGCACGGGCTGCCAGTCGACCACACCGGCAACGGCTGAGGTCGCGTCGGTTCCGACAGCCCTGCAGGTGAATGTGGAAGATCCGGACAACCCGGATATGGCGCAGGCGCGCTCGACCTATCGCGACGGCTACCCGAATTTTGGGGGATCGCTTAGTGCCGCGAACGTGCAGATGAGCAATGAAGAGGCAATCGCCCTGCAGGCCCAGTTGACGTCGCTTGGCGCCGCGCGCTCGGCCGGCACCATCAGCGAAGCCGAGTATCAGGCAAGGCTTGCGGAATTGCGCAAGCTTGCGGCGCAGCATGGGGCCGAAACGCAGGCCCAGATCGCCAATTAAGGCTTGCACTGGCGGCGATTTTTTCGCAAAGCAACCGGGGCGTTTTTGACATAAAATTTCGTCGGCGATTCAGGGCTTGCAGCCGGATTTGCGACAAATTTTCCTGCGAGCGCTTCGATTGGAATATCATCACGCGCATTCGGTTTCGCGCCTCGTTGCGATGCGGGTGATCACTGGGAAAACGAGCGCGCCTGCCGCGGTTATCATCCGCGCGGTTTCAGGGGTTGAAGATGGAAGAGTTTCACAAAGTCCGGCGCTTGCCGCCCTACGTTTTCGAACAGGTCAACCGTTTGAAGGCGAGTGCGCGAGCCGGTGGGGCCGACATCATCGACCTTGGCATGGGCAATCCCGATCTTCCGACGCCGCAGGCGATCGTCGACAAGCTTTGCGAAGTCGTTCAGGACCCGCGCACCCATCGTTACTCCTCGTCCAAGGGCATTCCGGGCCTGCGCCGCGCCCAGGCGGCCTATTACGCCCGTCGCTTCAACGTGAAGCTCAATCCCGACACGCAGGTTGTCGCCACCCTCGGCTCCAAGGAAGGCTTCGCCAACATGGCGCAGGCGATCACCGCACCCGGTGACGTCATTCTTTGCCCGAACCCGACCTATCCGATCCATGCCTTCGGCTTCCTGATGACCGGCGGTGTCATCCGTTCGATCTCGATCGAGCCGGACGAAACCTTCTTCCCGCCGCTCGAACGCGCCGTGAAGCATTCGATCCCGAAGCCGCTGGCGCTGATCATCAACTACCCGTCGAACCCGACGGCGCGAGTCGCGAGCCTTGACTTCTACAAGGACGTCATCGCGTTTGCGAAGAAGCACGACATCATCGTGCTCTCTGACCTTGCCTATTCGGAAATCTACTTCGATGGCGATCCGCCGCCGTCCGTGCTCGAAGTCCCGGGCGCCATGGACTGCACGGTCGAGTTCACCTCCATGTCCAAGACCTTCTCCATGCCCGGCTGGCGCATGGGCTTTGCCGTCGGCAACGAACGCCTGATCTCGGCGCTGACGCGCGTGAAGTCCTACCTCGACTACGGCGCCTTCACGCCGATTCAGGTGGCCGCAACCCACGCGCTGAACGGCGATGGTTCCGATATCGCGGAAGTTCGTAGTGTCTATCATCGCCGCCGTGATGTCATGGTCGAAAGCTTCGGCAAGGCCGGCTTCGAAGTGCCGCCGCCGGCCGCCACCATGTTCGCCTGGGCGAAGATCCCGGAAAAGTTCCGCCATCTCGGCAGCCTCGAATTCTCCAAGCTGCTCGTCGAGAAGGCCGATGTGGCCGTGGCCCCCGGCATCGGTTTCGGTGAAATGGGCGATGAATATGTCCGTCTCGCCCTCGTCGAGAACGAACACCGCATCCGCCAGGCCGCCCGTAACATCAAGAAGTTCCTGTCGACGGCCGACGAGACGATGCACAACGTGATTTCGCTCAACGCCCACCGTTGAGCCCACGTTGAGCCCCGGGCGGTCCGGTCAGGACCGCCTCACTTCCTTTTCGATGACGTCAGGAATGCCTCATGGCAAATGCCCTTAAAATCGGCGTGGCGGGTCTCGGCACCGTCGGTGCCTCGCTTGTTCGTATCCTTCAGACCCGTGCCAATGCGCTGGCCGTGGCCTGCGGCCGCCCGATCACGGTGACGGCCGTCTCCGCCCGCGATGCCTCCAAGGATCGCGGCATCCAGATGGATGGCATTGCCTGGTATGCGGATCCGGTGGAGATGGCGAGAGAAGCCGATATCGACGTCTTCGTCGAGCTCGTCGGTGGTGCCGAAGGGGCAGCCGAGCAGTCGGTCCGTGCAGCTCTCATGCGCGGTCTGCATGTTGTCACCGCCAACAAGGCACTTCTGTCGCGTCACGGCGTCGAACTCGCCAAGCTCGCCGAGGAAAAGGGTCGCCTGCTGAACTACGAGGCGGCGGTCGCTGGCGGCATCCCCGTGATCAAGACGCTGCGCGAATCGCTCACCGGCAACAACTTTTCCCGCATCTACGGGATCATGAATGGCACCTGCAATTACATCCTGACCCGGATGGAGCGGGAGGGGCTTTCCTTTGCCGATTGCCTCAAGGAAGCCCAGCGCCTTGGTTATGCCGAGGCCGATCCGAGCTTCGATATCGAGGGCAATGACACCGCCCACAAGCTGTCGATCCTGACGACGCTGGCCTTCGGCTGCGAGATCTCGGCAGACAAGATCTATCTCGAAGGCATCACCAATATCTCAATTGAGGACATCCATGCAGCCGCCGATCTCGGCTATCGCATCAAGCTCCTCGGCGTTGCCCAGAAGACCGAAAGCGGCATCGAGCAGCGGGTGCATCCGACCATGGTGCCGCTCGACAGCGTGATTGCCCAGGTCGATGGCGTCACCAATGCGGTGGCGCTCGAATCCGACATTCTCGGCGAATTGCTGATGGTCGGCCCCGGTGCCGGCGGCAATGCCACGGCGTCCGCCGTCCTCGGTGACATCACGGATATTGCCAAGAGCCGTCCGGGTGCGCAGGAAGTGCCGGTCCTCGGTCGTCCCGCCCATCTGCTCGAGCCCTATCGCCAGGCCGAGATGCAGAGCCATGAAGGCGGCTATTTCATCCGGCTCACGGTCCAGGACCGCACCGGCGTCTTCGCCAGCATCGCTGCAAGAATGGCAGAGAACGCGATTTCGCTTGAATCGATCGTCCAGCATTCGAAGCAGCCCGCCGCACCGGATCGTCCGCAGACGATCATCCTCGTCACCCATGCCACCATGGAAAGCGCGGTCCGCAAGGCCGTCGGAGCGATCAAGGGCGAGGGCTATCTCATCGGCGAGCCTCAGGTCATCCGCATCGAGCGGCCCAAGACCTGAGAAAATTCAGGGGTTTCAAGGTTTCGGATGGTCGTCGCTGGATCAAGCGGCGGCCATTTTCCGTTATTCACCTGACAATTTGCAAAAACTCTATGTTTGTTCTCTCGCCAAAAGTCTAAGGCAGGCGTAGTCTGCCGCCACGATCGGGTTCTTGGGGAGGAGCTCTTCGATGGGAGTTGGCGAGAACAGCGTGTCCTGGGCCGACTTGGCAGAGGGCACTCAGGAGGATGGAGACCAGCTGCAGCACAGCCGTGCAAGCGAGCCGGTCGCGCGCAGCGTTTCGCTGGAAACCCAGTCGGATTGGGTTTTGCTGGTGGTTTTCACAGCCGTCATGACGATTCCTTTTGCGCTTGTGGCCTGGCTGATGTCTTGAGCCCGGGTTCTACCGGTTGATACAGGTTCGATCCGGTCTCTGGTGATTTTCTTCGATCCGTATAATAGAACGGGGCAGGGCGGTTCAGTCGCCGCCGATCCAGTGGTGCGGGCATGAGCGCCTGCACACGTGCAAAGAGCAGTTATGTCGACCGAACCGGTAGATCCCGTAATCCGCGCCTTTCTGGGCGTCGAGCAATCCGCCAGTGGCCAGCGCTGGATGTCCCGTACCGATCAGGCGGGCCAGAACCGGGCACTCGCCATCAGCCAGTTGCACGGGATTCCGGAACTGGTCGCCCGCGTGCTTGCGGGCCGGGGCGTTGGCGTCGATGAGGCGCCGGCTTTTCTCGACCCGACCATCCGCAACCTGATGCCGGATCCCTCCAAGCTGACCGATTGCGACGCGGCCGCAGCCCGCATTGTCGAAGCGATCGACCGCAAGCAGCGCGTCGCGATCTTCGGAGACTATGATGTCGACGGCGCTGCGTCGTCCGCGCTGATGTACCGTTTCCTGCATCATTTCGGCGTTGAGGCCGAAATCTACATTCCCGACCGCATCTTCGAAGGCTACGGCCCGAACGCGGCGGCCATCGACCAGTTGATAGAGCGCGGCGCAAACCTTCTGATCACCGTGGACTGCGGTTCGACCAGTATCGAAGCGCTGGGTGCTGCCGAGCGACGCGGGGTTGATGTTGTCGTCATCGACCACCACCAGATGGGCCACGAAATGCCGGTCTGCCATGCGCTGGTCAACCCGAACCGGGAGGACGATCTGTCGGGGCAGGGGCATCTCTGCGCTGCCGGCGTCGTCTTCATGGTGCTGGTGGCGACGCTGCGTGTTCTGCGCGAGGCGGGCCATCCGCATGCCCGGTCGCTGGACCTGCTCGCCTGGCTCGATCTCGTGGCACTTGCGACCGTCTGCGATGTCGTGCCGCTAAAGGGCCTCAACCGTGCCTATGTCACCAAAGGCTTGATTGCCGCGCGCCACCAGAACAATGCCGGTCTCGCCTCGCTGTTGCGCGTGGCCGGGATTGGTGGTCCCGTGACGCCCTATCATTTCGGCTTCCTCGTTGGCCCGAGAATCAATGCCGGCGGACGTATCGGCGATGCTGCCCTCGGAAGTCGTTTGCTGACACTCGACGATGCGGCGGAGGCTGACCAGATCGCCACCAAGCTCGATGAGTTGAACCGTGAGCGCCAGGCGATGGAAGCCATCATGCTGGCGGAAGCCGAAGCCGAAGCGATGGCCGAATATGGCACGGGCGAGCGCGCCGCCGTCATCGTCACCGCCAAGGAGAACTGGCATCCCGGCATCGTCGGCCTTCTGGCCGCGCGGCTGAAGGAGAAGTTCAAGCGTCCGGCCTTCGCGATCGCCTTCGACCCGCTCGGCAAGGGCACGGGCTCGGGCCGTTCGATCAACGGCTTCGACATGGGCCGGATGGTGCGCGCAGCGGTAGACGAAGGCCTTCTGGTCAAGGGCGGTGGCCATGCCATGGCGGCGGGCCTGACGGTCGAGCGTGCCAATCTCGGGCGTCTGCGCAGCTTTTTCGAAGAGCAGGCCTCCGTGCAGGTTGCCGCACTCGCAGCCAACCAGACATTGAAAATCGATGGCGCGATCGGCGCCTCCGGCGCGACGCTTGCGCTCGTCGATCAGCTGGAGGCGGCCGGTCCCTATGGCTCCGGTCATCCGCAGCCGATCTTCGCCGTGCCGCTGCACCGGTTGAAGGACGCCCGTCCCGTTGGGACGACCCATATCAAGATCACGCTCGAAGGCATGGACGGCAGTCGCCTGGATGGAATCGCCTTCCGCGCCGCCGAAACCGATCTCGGCCATTTCCTGATGAACAATCGCGGCAACCAGGTGCATGTCGCGGGCACGCTGAGCGCCGACCACTGGCAGGGGAACCGGCGTGTGCAATTCCGCGTCATGGACGCCGCAAAGGCGCCGTGAAGCAGACGATCTGACCTGTTGTCGGGGAGATCGAAGTGGCACGCCCTAGGGGAGTCGAACCCCTCTTCCCAGAATGAAAATCTGGTGTCCTAACCGATAGACGAAGAGCGCGTGCGCTTCGGTGGGGCCCTTATGGCTGGAACCTGCCCCGAGTGCAAGAGGCCATCGGCCCCCTCAGTCGATTTTTTCCACAGGCTTGCCGTCAGGCAGGATTGTAAACGCAAACAAGCACTTGGCGCTTGTTTATCCACAGGTTCCGAACTGTTTGGGAGAGATCGAAGTGGCACGCCCTAGGGGAGTCGAACCCCTCTTCCCAGAATGAAAATCTGGTGTCCTAACCGATAGACGAAGGGCGCGTGCGCTTCGGTGGCGCCCTTATAGTCAGGCACTCAGGTGACCGCAAGCGGAAATTTGACGATCTTCATGAGAAAAATCGAGCCGCCAAGCTGGCAGCAGAAAACGCGCTGACCCACTCGGTGATACCGAAGTGCATGGAACCGAAATGTCGTGGGAAAGTGAAACGAAGTGGCACGCCCTAGGGGAGTCGAACCCCTCTTCCCAGAATGAAAATCTGGTGTCCTAACCGATAGACGAAGGGCGCGTCTGCTTCGTGGCGCCCTTATAGTCAGGCTGTTCCAAGACCGCAAGCGGCTTTTTGACCTTTCGTGCAGATTTTGTGACAGCCGGTTCCGTGCCCAGGCGAAAACCGAGGAAAGCCAGTGATTGGAGGGACTTGCATCTTCGAGACCGGCGAATGATCAGGGCGCGGCGGCCACGTCTTCCGTCTTCTTGCCGCCCTTGAGCAGATCGGACAGCGAGGGAAGCCAACGCTTCTTTTTCTCGCCCGCAGCAGCCACAGCCGCCAGCTCTTCTGCCGGCAGAGGCTCGGCCGGATCAGGCTCTTCCACGGCACCCATGGCCGCGAGTTGATCGGGCGTCAGCTGGACCTGCTCGGGCACGCTGCCGGTGGGCTCACGCAGCGCGAGCATCTTCCGCTTTGGGCGCGGATCGGAAAGCCGCTTCAGGCCCGGTTCCTCGGCGCCGGTCGCGGCCTCCTCGGTCAAGGGCAGCGAAGAGGCCTCCGCCGCGCGCGCCTGCTCCTGCAGTGCCTGTTGCTGCATCAGCATCTGTTGTTCCGCTGAGGGGCTGAAGAGGCTCTTGCGCATGGCGTTGACGCCAAGTGTCGGCATCTCGCTGGGGACGAGGCTGCCGCGCTGGTCCCCCGGGGCCGCTGGAACCTGCTGGGCGGCTGCGGGATCGACGGCCGTCGCCGCTTGTGTTCTCTGCGCGGCGGAAAACAGGCTGTTGCTTCCAGGCGTGACTGTCGTCGGCTGCATGGTCAGTTCGCCGAGATTGGCGGCCACTTGGGCTTGGGCAGGCGCCTGCGCCTGTCTCTGGCCCTGGCCCTGGCCTGCCTGCTGCTGCAGGGCGAGCACTTCCGGCGGCGGCTCGGCAATGTCCGAATAGGCCGCTGCCATCGGCACGGGCTGGCGCTTCAGCCGTGGCGGATCCGTCTCGATCTGGGACGGTGCCGTGCCGGATGCGTCGGCCACCTGTCCCGAAACGGCAACCACATATGGGTCTCGGAATGTCCTTTTCCCGGCGGGCGCAGCGGCCTCTTCCGAAGGCGCGTTCTCGCCGAACGACAGGACTTCGTCGGCGCTGGTCTGGCAGGACGCGAGAAGCACGCCACCCATAACGGCGAGAATGCCGAGCGAGGGTCTGCGTGGTTGGGAAATGCGGGTCATGTCCAGTCTCCGTCGGTCGCTTGCCGGGCAAGAAAAAGGGCCGCCGGGGCGACCCTCGCTTGATGCGGAGACTAGGCGCGCAAACTTGCGCGAAGCGGTGCTCTTTACCAGGCGCCGGTATTCGGCATCGAGGCCCAGGGCTCGGCCGGCGCGAGGTGCTCGCCCTTCTGCAGGATCTCGATCGAGATGCCGTCCGGCGAGCGGACAAAGGCCATGTGGCCGTCGCGCGGCGGTCGGTTGATGGTCACGCCATTGTCCATCAGCTTCTGGCAGATCGCATAGATGTCGTCGACCTCATAGGCGAGGTGGCCGAAATTGCGGCCGCCGGTGTAGTCTTCCGTATCCCAGTTATAGGTGAGCTCCAGGCAGGGAGACATGTCGGCCTCGGCCTTGTCGAGATCTTTCTCCGCGGTCAGGAAGACCAGCGTGAAGCGGCCCTTCTCGTTTTCATAGCGGCGGATTTCGGTCAGGCCGAAAAGCTCGCAATAGAAGTGCAGGGAAGCCTCAAGGTCCTTCACTCGGACCATGGTGTGTAGGTAGCGCATGGGTGTTCTCCTTTGACCCGGACGATATGGAACAGCAGTCAGCTTCGAGCAAGGCTGCGGTGCAAAAGCAATTGGTGAAATGTAAAACTAGGACTTGCGCAGATCCGTTGACCAAATGTTAATCTGAATCTCAAGAATCAGTTAACTGAGCAATGTGACGCGTTTTCGAGGGGCTTGGGGAAATGGCGGACAGGATGTCATCGAAAGGGCTCGGCGAGTTCGAGGAACTGTCCGGCGAAGCCGTCGACCTGATGGAGATCACCGGCGTCGTCAAGTGGTTCGACGTGGCCAAGGGCTTCGGTTTCATTGTTCCCGACAACGGCATGCAGGATGTCCTCCTGCATGTGACCTGCCTCAGACGGGATGGATATCAGACCATCCTCGAGGGAACCCGTATTGTCGCGCTGATCCAGAAACGCGAGCGCGGCTATCAGGCTTTCCGTATTCTCTCCATGGATCAGTCGACCGCCATCCATCCGTCGCAAATGCCGCCCGTTCGCACCCATGTTCAGGTCACGCCGACCAGCGGTCTTGAGCGCGCTTTGGTCAAGTGGTTCAATCGCACCAAGGGCTTCGGCTTCCTGACCCGCGGCGAAGGCACGGAAGATATCTTCGTCCACATGGAGACGCTGCGTCGCTTCGGCCTGACGGAGCTGCGCCCCGGCCAGACCGTGCTCGTGCGCTTCGGACCTGGCGACAAGGGCCTGATGGCGGCGGAAATCCACCCGGACAATCCAGGTCCCGCGGTTCGGGCGCACTGAATTGATGGCCCGTTTGTTGATCATGATGAAAAGCGCCGTAATGGCGCTTTTCGTGTTTTTGAACCTTGCGGTCTCCGCGAGCGCCGCGGTTGTCTTCGAACGGGGGCAGCTCGCCTTCCAGACGGCGTATGGCCAGACGATCACTTTCGACGTGGAATGGGCGCTCTCGGCCGAGCAGCGGGCGAGGGGGCTCATGGAGCGTCCGGCGCTGCCCGATCGCACGGGCATGCTGTTCGATTTCGGTGAAACCCGCATGGTGACCATGTGGATGGCCAACACGCCCGAATCGCTCGACATGATCTTCATCGACGAGACCGGTCGAATCGTACGCATTGCTGAACGAACCACGCCGCTGTCCGAATCGATCGTGGCATCGGGCGAACCGGTGCGCTACGTGCTCGAAATTCGCGGTGGCCACGCGGCAGAGCTTGGCCTGGAGCAGACCGCACGCCTGGTCCTGCCACTTGATCTACCGAAGTAACCCGAAGTGAGCCGCAGCCCTCCCTGCCGGGTTTCGCCTGAAAAATCAGCGCCCGGAAAACCGCTTTTTTACTGTTGCGGGTGCAGGGTGAACCGTGTATTCCGGCTGCATTGCTGGAACGGAGTGTAGCGCAGTCTGGTAGCGCATCTGGTTTGGGACCAGAGGGTCGGGAGTTCGAATCTCTCCACTCCGACCAGCAATCAAAGGTCACCGCATGCGGCGACCCGGAAGTGTGCGGCAGATCATGCCGCGAAGTCTTGGAGATGGATGAGACCCATGTCTGCGAAGATCTACCGCCCCGCGAAAACCGCCATGCAGTCCGGCAAGGCAAAGACCCATATCTGGGTCCTGGAATTCGACCAGTCCGCACCGCGCAAGATCGACCCGATGATGGGCTACACCACCTCGGGCGACACCCGCCAGCAGATCAAGCTTACCTTCGAAACGCTCGAGCAGGCCGAAGCCTATGCCAAGCGCGAGGGCATCGAATACCGCGTGATCCTGCCGAAGGAAGCCAAGCGCCAGGTTGTCTCCTACACCGACAACTTCCGCTACAATCGCCTGCAGCCCTGGACGCACTGATCCTGTTCTCGCCGCCTCAAGCGGCGCAAAGACGGTCCCTTAGCTCAGCTGGATAGAGCAAGTGCCTTCTAAGCACTAGGTCGTAGGTTCGAGCCCTACAGGGATCGCCACCCTTCTGATCTAACACCTGATTATTCCCCGCATGTCGCATTTTGCGAGCTATAAAGCCTTTAGCGGCAGCGCGCAGATCTGCCTGCAAGGAGCCAGTTTCGCCATGGCTGATGGCGTGCGGCTTTTGTAGGCCGGGGAGGGCAACCGCCAAGCGACTCCCCCTTTTCATGTGGATCATTCCAGCACAGCGGTGGCATCCTCCGAAAACTGTCTCCCTGCCAACCTTTCGGAAACCCTTGCGCGTCATGATGCCGCTCACGAGAGGTTAACCATGTCCAGTCGCACCGCTTCTTCCCGCCGCGCCCCTGCCAAACGCCGCAAGTCGAGCCGGTCATCCGGCGGCCAGGGCATGACATCCTGGCTGGTCGTGCTGGCCGTCGTTGCCGGCGGGATCGCGGTTTATGACAACCGCGCCGTCCTGCTCAAGGAACTCGCTCCCCTTCTGTCGCATGAGAGCATGACGGCACAGGAAACCCAGCGCAACTCTGAGGCCGAGCGCGAAAAGTCGCAGCCGGCACAGACACGACCGCCCGCACAGACTGCTAGGGCACCCGTGCCCCCGGCGGATGTCGGCATCGCCAGGGCAGCCGTCCCCGCCGCCAGGCCTCAAGCGGCAGAGACCGAGACGGCGGCGCTCACAGGCGAGAACTTCTCCGGAAAGTTCTATTTCTGCGGCACGTCCGGCCTCGACAACTGCGTCATGAGCGGCGACACCTTCTGGTATAAAAAGACGAAGATCGTGCTGGCTGACATTGCCGCCCCGCGCACCGAAGCCGCTGCCTGCCAGCAGGAGCGCGATCGTGGCTTCGCCGCCAAGGTGCGGCTGAAGGATCTCTTGAGTTCCGGGCGGTTCGATCTCGAAACCCTGAAGGCTCAGGCCTCAAGCAATGGGCCGAGCGTGATGCGGGTTGCGACCCGCAACGGTCGCTCGCTGGGATCGATCCTGGTGTCCGAAGGGCTTGCCAAGCCGCGCATGGCCCGTCAGCAGAGCTGGTGCCCCTGATCGGAATTCTCGGTCCAAGCGAAAGAGCCCGCCGCGTTGTCGCGGCGGGCTCTTTGTCATGTCGACCGTCAGTCTGACGACGCCTAGTGCAGGATCTGGCTGAGGAAGAGCTTGGTGCGCTCGTGCTGCGGATTGTCGAAGAACTCGGCCGGCGAGTTCTGTTCGACGATCTGGCCCTGGTCCATGAAGATGACGCGGTTTGCGACCTGGCGGGCAAAGCCCATTTCATGGGTGACGCAGAGCATGGTCATGCCTTCTTCGGCGAGACCCACCATGGTGTCGAGCACTTCCTTGACCATTTCCGGATCGAGCGCCGAGGTCGGCTCGTCGAACAGCATGATCTTCGGCTTCATGCAGAGCGCACGGGCAATCGCCACACGCTGCTGCTGGCCGCCGGAGAGCTGGCCGGGATACTTGTTGGCCTGTTCCGGGATCTTGACGCGCTTCAGGAAGTGCATCGCGATTTCCTCGGCATCCTTTTTCGGCATCTTGCGGACCCAGATCGGGGCAAGCGTGCAGTTTTCCAGGATGGTCAGGTGCGGGAACAAGTTGAAGTGCTGGAACACCATGCCGACTTCGCGGCGCACTTCATCGATCTTCTTCAGGTCGTTGGTGAGTTCGATCCCGTCGACGATGATGTTGCCCGCCTGGTGTTCTTCCAGGCGGTTGATGCAGCGGATCATGGTCGACTTGCCGGAGCCGGAGGGACCGGCGATGACGATGCGCTCGCCCTTCATCACCTTGAGGTTGACGTCGCGCAGGACGTGGAAGTCCCCATACCACTTGTTCATGTTGATGATTTCGACCGCGACATCGGTGTCGGAGACGGCCATTTTCTTCGAGGTGGCTTCAGCCATGGTTTTTGCCCTTGTTCTTATCGCTTGTGACCGGTGTCGAGGTGCCGCTCCATGAAGGCGGAGTAGCGCGACATGCCGAAGCAGAAGATCCAGAATACGAAGCCGGCGAAGATCAGACCCGTGAGCGGCGTCACGGGCGTAGCCCAGCTGGCATCGGTGAAGTTGAGGCGGACGATGCCGAGGAGATCGAACATGCCGATGATCGACACGAGCGATGTATCCTTGAACAGGCCGATGAAGGTGTTGACGATCCCCGGAATGACCAGCTTGATCGCCTGCGGCAGGATGATCAGCCGGGTCTTCTGCCAGTAGGAGAGGCCGAGCGAATCCGCGCCCTCATACTGGCCCTTCGGAATCGCCTGCAGACCGCCGCGCACCACTTCCGCCATATAGGCCGAAGCAAAGAGCGAAACACCCACCAGCGCGCGCAGGAAGTTGTCGATCGTCCAGCCTGTCGGCATGAAGAGCGGCAGCATCACGTTCGCCATGAAGAGAACGGTGATCAGCGGCACGCCACGCACGACTTCGATGAAGGTAACGCAGATCACCTTGATCACCGGCATGTCCGAACGCCGTCCGAGCGCCAGCAGGATGCCGAGTGGAAGCGACACGGCAATGCCGACGAAGGACAGGATCAGCGTCACCATCAGGCCGCCCCAGAGCGGGGTTTCGACGATCGCAAGGCCGAACCCGCCATGCAGCAGGAAGAAGGCGACGACCGGGAAGATGATGAACAGCAGGAGTGCGTTCAGCCCCTTGCGCGGCGCCTTCGGGATCAGCAGCGGCACGAGCAATGCCACGAACATCACGCCGACAAGGATGACGCGCCAGCGTTCCTCGATCGGATAACGCCCGAAGATGAACTGCGAGAAGCGGTTTTCAACGAACGCCCAGCAGGCACCCTTCCAGCCATCCGGCTGCGTGCCGCCCTGCGCAATCGTGGCACAGACGGCACGATCGGCGCCGTACCAGACGGCGTCGAGGAACAGGAAGTTGATCGCCCCGGGCAGGATCAGCGCAAGCACGGCCAGGCCGAGGATGGTCAGGACGACATCCTTCGGCGTGGCGAGAAGGTTCTTGCGGATCCAGCCGCCGATGCTCGCATCGGAGGTTGGAGGCGGAAGCGGAGCCAGCATTTCCTGGCGGATATAGGTCAAGTCACGCGCCATGATCAACGCTCCACCAGTGCCATCTTGGCATTGAACCAGTTCATGAAGAGCGAGGTCACAATGCTGATGGAGAGATAGACGACGAGCCAGATCGAGACGATTTCAATCGCCTGGCCGGTCTGGTTCAGGGTGGTGCCGCCGGTCGAGACCAGTTCTGGGAAACCGACAGCCACGCCGAGCGACGAGTTCTTTGTCAGGTTCAGATACTGGCTGGTCAGCGGCGGGATGATGATGCGCATCGCCTGCGGCACGATCACTAGACGGGTGGTGGTCGACGGCTGTAGCCCGAGAGCCGAAGCAGCCTCCGTCTGGCCCTTCGACACGCCCTTGATGCCGGCGCGGATGATTTCCGCGATGAAGGCAGCGGTGTAGAAGGACAGAGCGAGATAGAGTGCCACGAATTCCGGAGCGATCACGGCGCCGCCGGACATGTTGAAGCGGCTTGCGACCGGATAGTCGAAGGTCAGCGGCGAGCCGGCGGCAAGGAACGCGAGAACGGGCAGGCCGATGATCAGGCCCGCCGCAACCCAACCGGTCGGGAAGATCTGACCGGTGCGCATCTGCCGCGCCTTTGCCCAGCGGGCAATGATCACGGTGGCGATGATGGCAACGACCAGAGCGATCGGGATCAGGCTTGCGCCATCGCCCCAGATCGGCTTCGGAAAGGCGAGGCCACGGTTGTTGAGGAAGCTGGAGAACGGCAGTTCTAGCGAATCGCGCGGCTGCGGCAGCGTCGCAAGCACGCCCGAATACCAGAAGAAGATGACGAGCAGCGGCGGCAGATTGCGGAACGCTTCGACATAAACGGTGCAGAGCTTCGCAATCAGCCAGTTGCGCGACAGGCGCCCGATACCGATGATGAAGCCGATCACGGTCGCCGTGATGATGCCCGTCACAGCCACCAGGATGGTGTTGAGAAGACCGACCAGAATGGCGCGGCCGTAGGTCGAATCCGCCGTGTAGGCGATGAGACTCTGACCGATGTCGAAACCGGCGCGGCCGTTGAGGAAGTCATAGCCCGTGGCGGTATTGCTGCGGGCCAGGTTTTCGATGGTGTTGTTCGCAATTGTCCAGACGATGAACGTCATGACGGCGATCGTAGCGATCTGAAAGAAGATGGATCTTGCTTTCGGATCGTAGATCAGCGAGCCAAAGCTCTGCCTGCCGGCAGGCAAACTGGTGGCGTGATCTGTCATGCTGTGCCAAATCCCCGAGGCTTCATTGAGCCTTAAACTGTTATTGTTTTTAGAGACAGCCGGCATTCTCTGGGTTCGCTGCTGACCACAGCGCACGTGCCGGTCTGAACACGTGGTCTTGATAAAGCGCGAGGCGGCTTTCGCCGCCTCGCCAAGGTCCGACCGCGATTAGCGGATCGGCGGTGCGTACTGCAGGCCGCCCTTCGACCACAGAGCGTTCACGCCGCGCTCGATCTTGAGCGGGGTGTTAACGCCGATGTTGCGCTCGAAGATTTCGCCGTAGTTACCGACGCCCTTGATGATGTTGTAGGCCCAATCGTTGGACAGGCCGAGATCGGTACCGATCTTGGTGTCGGCTTCAGCGCCGAGGAAGCGCTTGATGTCCGGGTTGGTGGTGGTCGACTTGATTTCGTCGACATTGGCCTGGGTGATGCCGAATTCTTCAGCCTGCACCAGCGCGTAATGAGTCCAGGAAACGATGTCGAACCACTGGTCGTCACCCTGACGAACGGCCGGACCAAGCGGCTCCTTCGAGATGATTTCCGGCAGAATGACATGCTCATCCGGGTTGGTGAGCGTCAGACGCAGCGAATAGAGGCCCGACTGGTCGGTCGTGTAGACGTCGCAACGACCGGCCTGATAGGCGGCGTTCACTTCTTCGAGCTTTTCGAAGACGACCGGCTTGTATTCGAGGTTGTTGGCCTTGAAGTAGTCGGCAAGGTTCAGTTCGGTCGTGGTGCCGGACTGGACGCAGACGGCGGCGCCGGAGAGCTCGAGAGCCGACGAAACGTTCAGGCTCTTCGGAACCATGAAGCCCTGGCCGTCATAGTAGTTGACGGTGCGGAAGTTGAAGCCGAGTGCGGTGTCGCGGCTGATGGTCCAGGTGGTGTTGCGGATCAGAACGTCGACTTCGCCGGACTGAAGCGCGGTGAAGCGGCTCTGTGCGGTGGTCGGCGTGTACTTTACCTTGGTAGCGTCACCGAAAACGGCGGCAGCAACGGCCTTGCAATAATCGACGTCGAAACCGGTCCAGTTGCCGGCAGCATCCGGCGAAGCGAAGCCCGCAAGACCCGTGTTCACGCCGCACTGGACGAAACCCTTGGCCTTCACGTCGTCAAGCGTCGCGGCGGAAGCTGCGGACGCGCCAAAACCCAGGACCGCAGCGCCGATGGCAGCTGACAGGAACTTGTTGTTCATTTTTCCCAACCTTTTTTCTCTTGTTTTATGCCAGCGACGGCCGCCTGCCGAAAACTAACAGGGCACGTCGGCTCGCGGCCTCCCGGTGCGAGCAGTCATATCTCATTCGCAAATGTCGGTACGGTCAAGTCTTTATGCCGCAGAATGGCCACAAAAGCGCGAATTTATCAAAAACGCCCGCCAAATAGGCAAAAATGTGTGGTTTTTGCCCCAAACTGATGAAAATGACGCCTTTTTGACAGTCTTTCCGGGCGTCTTCGGCAAGACATGCGCCGCCGGATCACGCGATTGTGCAACTTGACCAGCCTCTCGTCACCGGCCAAAACCCTCCGGAAGCATGCGTTAGGAACCTGAATCCATGAGCAAATCGAAAGACTGGCTGGCCGACGCCGGCACCAACACGAAGCTGTGCCATATCGGCTATGATCCGACCGACTATCACGGCTTCGTCAATCCGCCGGTCGTGCATGCCTCGACGGTGCTGTTCCCCAATGCGCGGGCGATGGAGACGCGCAGCCAGCGCTATACCTATGGAACGCGCGGCACCCCGACGACGGATGCCCTGTGCAGCGCCATCGATGAACTGGAAGGCTCTGCCGGCACGATCCTGGTACCATCCGGCCTCGCGGCAATCACGGTGCCGTTCCTTGCATTCCTGTCATCAGGCGATCACGCGCTGATCGTCGATTCCGTCTATTCACCCTGCCGCCATTTCTGCGACACGATGCTGACCCGCCTCGGCGTCGAGGTGGAATACTACGATCCTGAGATCGGCTCCGAGATCGAACGTCTGATCCGTCCGAACACCAAGCTCGTGCATACCGAGGCGCCAGGCTCGAACACGATGGAAATGCAGGACATCAGGGCCATTTCCGATGCGGCCCACAGACATGATTGCGTGGTGACCATCGACAATACCTGGGCCACGCCGCTCTATTTCAGGGCGCTGGATTTCGGCGCCGACGTGTCGATCCATGCCGCCACGAAATATCCCTCGGGTCATTCCGACATTCTGATGGGCACGGTCTCTGCCAATGCCAGGCACTGGCCGGCCTTGAAGGAAGCCAATGGAGCACTGGGGATCTGCGGCGCCCCGGATGACAGCTACCAGATCCTGCGCGGCCTGCGCACCATGGGCATGCGCCTGGACCACCACTACAAGAGCGCGCTTGCCGTCGCGCATTGGCTGGAAAGCCGCAAGGACGTGGCGCGCGTCCTGCATCCGGCGCTGGAAAGCTTCCCCGGCCACGACATCTGGAAGCGTGACTTCAAGGGCGCAAGCGGCGTCTTCTCCTTCGTCCTGCCGGCCCCATCGCCGGACAAGATCAAGCCGAAGGCCCATGCCTTTCTGGATTCCCTCCAGCTTTTCGGCCTGGGCTGGTCCTGGGGTGGGTATGAGAGCCTGGCGGTTCTGGTCAATCTGGAGGATCGCAAGATCCGCAAGGGACCGACCGATGGCGCGGTCATCCGCCTGCAGATCGGCCTCGAAAACATCGAGGACATCCAGGCCGACCTTGAACGAGGCTTTGCCGCAGCCGCAGCCGTCTGAGGCAAAGCCCGCAGTTCAGTCGCCGATCTGGTGGCCGTAGAGCCAGTCGAGATCGGCGGCAAGCTTTTCCGCCGGTCGCAGCGACAGCACGATATTCCGCCCGATGCGGAAGGGTCCACGGGCATGATAGGCAAAGCGGTTGAAGTCGCCGCGTGCCTTGACCCGTGCGGCGCGTGCCTTGCGCTCCGCCGTGAACGAGGCAAGGGCGGAGGGCAAGGGTGCTCGCGCGACATGAGCGGCGAGCGAAAACGCATCCTCGATCGCCATGGCCGCACCTTGCGCTGAAAACGGCATCATCGTGTGGGCTGCGTCGCCGATCAGGACCGTGTCCCGTGCGTTGTGCCAGTTGCCGTCCGAGGCTGCATAAAGTGGCCAGAAGGTCGGATGGTCGGCACCCGCGAGGACCGTCCTGATCTCGCGGTGCCAGCCGGAAAACTGTTCGAGCAGCATGGCGCGCCGCGCCGCATCGGCATCGATGGCCCAGCTCTCGTCACTCCTGGTGCCCGCCGCAATGGCCACCAGATTGAAGCCGTCGATCTCCCTAAGCGGATAGCTGACAAGATGCGCCCTGGCGCCGAGATAGGCCGTGACGCCCGACCGGGACAGAAACGACGGTGCCGCAGCCTGGCTGATCGTGAAGCGCCAGGCGATATTGCCTGAGAAGCTGACGGTTGGACTGCCGGCAATCGCATCACGCGCGACGGACCAGGCGCCGTCGGCGCCGATGATGAGATCAGGCTGTCGCGCGATGATGGCCGTGAGCGCATCTGCACCAACCCCCTGAACCCGATGGCCGAGATGCAGCCGGCAGAGCGGTTGGTTCAGAACCGCGCGCAGCAGGGACTGTTGCAATGTCGATCGATGCAGAACGCCATAGGGATGGCCCCAGCGCTGCCGGGCAAAATCGCCGGCGGGTACGTTCGCAAGGTGGCGAAGATCGCGGCCGGAGACCAGGTTGATCGAGCGTGGCTCGACCCACTGTCGTTCGAGATCCGGCAGCACGCCGAGTTGGCCGAGCACACGGGTTGCGTTCGGTGAAAGCTGCAGACCGGCGCCGACTTCGCCCAGCTGCGGCGCCTGCTCGATGATGTCGCAGGAGATGCCCTTGCGCGCAAGCGACAGGGCAGCAGTCAGGCCCGCCACCCCGGCTCCAACGATGGCGGCGTGCTTGATGGACATGATTTTTGCCGATCGTGACGCCGCGGTCACGCCGCCTTGATGTGGAAGACGCAGCCTGGCGGGTTGGTCTGTTCGGCCTTCAGGCTCGGATTGTAGCGGTAGAGCGTCGAGCAGTAGGAGCAGACCTTTTCGTTGTCGTGTCCCATGTCGATGAAGATATGCGGGTGGTCGAACGGCACAGAGGCGCCAGTGCACATGAATTCCTTCACGCCGACCTCAATCACGCGGTGACCGCCGTCGTTCTGGAAATGGGGAATGGTATGGCCGGCCATGATGTGCTCCGAGACTGCTTTGCGAATTGGCGCGGACATTAGCGCCGTCCTTGGCAAAAGTGTAGAGCCGCAGACTGCCAAAAACCACAGAAAATCGGCCTGCGGCAATTGATGTCACGGTCCTGATGGCTATGGTTGCCCGCCCGTGCTCCACAAGGACTGATCGATGAATCTCGACGCGCCGCCGTTCTCCAGTTTCCGCAATGATGGGCTGGATCTCGCCTATTTCGACGATGGTGACCCGGCCGGAGAACCGATTCTTCTCATCCACGGATTCGCCTCGTCGGCGAGCGTCAACTGGGTCTATCCAGGCTGGCTGCGCACGCTTGGCGATGCCGGTTACCGGGTGATCGCGATCGACAATCGCGGTCATGGCGCAAGTGCCAAGCCGCATGACCCGGAAGCCTATCATCCGACGTCGATGGCAGGGGATGCTGCGGCCTTGCTGACCCATCTCGGCATCGCGGATGCCCATGTGATGGGCTACTCCATGGGGGCGCGCATTTCCGCCTTTCTCGCCATCGAGCACCCCGACCGCGTCCGCTCGCTGGTCTTCGGTGGTCTGGGCATCGGCATGTGCGACGGTGTCGGCGATTGGGATCCGATCGCCGATGCGCTGCTCGCTCCCTCGCTGGACGATGTCACCCATGAGCGAGGCCGGATGTTCCGCGCCTTTGCCGATCAGACCAAATCGGATCGTCTGGCGCTCGCGGCTTGCATCCGCACGTCTCGCGACCTCGTCAGCCGTCAGGATATCGCCAGGGTCGACATCCCGACCCTGATCGGCGTCGGCACGAAGGACGATATCGCCGGTTCGCCGCATGAACTCGCCGAACTGATGCCGAGAGCCCTGGCGCTCGACATCCCGAACCGCGATCACATGCTGGCCGTCGGCGACAGGGTATTCAAGAAGGCGGCGCTTGATTTCTATTCCGAGCTGGAAAGCCGCTGACCGTCAGCGCCCGGTAAAGATCGGTCGCCGGCGTTCGGCAAAGGCCGCACGCCCCTCGCGATAGTCCTCACTCTCGAAGGTTAGCGTACCGATGATCTCTGCCTCGCGCAGCAGGTCTTCGTCTGCCTGCTCGACCGCGCGTAGCGCAAGCTTCGATGCCCGAAGCGACAGGGGCGCATTGGCGGCGATCGTATCGGCTAGGATCTGCGCCCTTTGTTCAAGCTGATCCGCTTCCGTCATCTCCGACAGGAAGCCGCAATCGAGAAGCTGCGGGGCTTTCATCGCGGCTCCGGTGAAGAGGGCCCGTCGCGCCATCTGGCTCCCGAGGCCACGGACGAAATCCTGCACCGCATCGGCTGGGTAGGCGAGGCCGAGCCTTGCGGCCGGCACGGCAAAGACCGCATCCGAGGAGGCGAGCCTGAGATCCGCAGCTGCCGCAAGCCCGAAGCCACCACCATAGCAGATGCCACGGATCGCGGCGATCACGGGCAGGGGCGCCTCCCGGACGGCGGCGAAGGCGCGGCTGTTCGAGGCCTCGTAGATCCGGGCGGTCTCCGCATCCTTGCGTAATTCGGTAAATTCCGAAATATCTGCGCCAGCTGAGAAATCGGTTGCGCTGCCGCCGGTTAGCACGATGACGCGGGCGCCGGCATCGGTATGCAGCCAATGGATGGCCTCCGGGATGGCCCGCCACATCGCCGCGGTGACCGCATTCTTTCGCTGTGGATTGTCGAGCACCAGCAGGCCCGTTCCAGCCTCACAGAAAGCCTTGATAAAGCCTTTGGCAAAGCTGTTCGACTGTTTCATGCGGCCCCCATTTGAGTTCATCAGGTCTTCGACTATATAATGCGGCTCCAAGACGAATGAGGAGACCGGCAATGGTCGCACACAACGACGTCCTCAAGACCGAAACTGTCAAGTCCATGGATCCGATCTGGGACAGCCTGCGGCACGAAGCCCGCGTGGCGGCCGATCGTGACCCCATGCTGGCAGCCTTCTTCCACTCGACGGTGCTGAGCCATCGTTCTCTGGAGGACTGTGTGATCTACCGGATCTGCGAGCGGCTCGATCACTCCGACGTTCCTGCCATCGTCCTGCGTCAGGCCTTCGAGGCGATGATGGCGGATTGGCCGGAATGGTCGACGATTCTGCGCGTCGACATTCAGGCGGTTTATGACCGTGATCCGGCCTGCACGCGGTTCATCGAACCGGTGCTGTATTTCAAGGGCTTCCATGCCATCCAGACCCACCGTCTGGCGCATTGGCTGTGGAACAATGGCCGCCGGGATTTTGCACTCTACCTGCAGAGCCGCTCGTCGAACATGTTCCAGACGGACATCAATCCGGCGGCACGGATCGGCAAAGGTTTGTTCCTTGATCATGCCACGGGCCTGGTGGTTGGTTCGACCGCAGTGATCGGTGAGAACGTATCTATCCTACAGGGCGTGACCCTGGGCGGTACGGGCAAGGAAACAGGAGATCGCCACCCGAAGATTGGCGATGGCGTCTTGATAGGGGCAGGGGCCAAGGTGCTGGGCAATATCGAGATCGGCAGCTGCTCGCGCATTGCGGCGGGCTCCGTGGTCTTGAAGCCGGTTCCCCGATGCACCACCGTGGCAGGCGTTCCGGCGCGGGTGGTCGGCGAGGCGGGATGCGCCGAACCGAGCCGGTCGATGGACCAGATGATCGCCTCGGACGACTGACAGCACGAGAACGTGATCGGCAAAGTTTGCCCAGCCTTCCTGGGCAAACTCCACTTCGCGTCTTTACAGGCCCGGAATGCCCGTGCGACAAGCGCGCACCCAAGAAACAGTCCACGGAGACGCAGTGTGAAGCCCGAAGAACTGAAGAAACTCGACGCCTATTTCAAGCGCACCTTCAACCCGACGATGAGCGTGAGGGCCCGTCCCCGCAAGGACGACTCCGCTGAAGTCTACGTGGGTGACGAGTTTCTCGGCGTCGTCTTCAAGGACGAGGAAGATGGCGATCTCTCCTACAATTTCTCCATGGCGATCCTCGACGTGGACCTCTGATGCATGTGAGGTCCGGCAGCCTTCTGTGGCGTGCCGGTCAGTCGGATCAGATCAGAATGGATGGGGTCGTGCCTGACGGTGCGGCCCCATTTCCTTATCCGGCTTACAATTGACGATTGTTGTGCGCCGCACAAATTCCCTTGACCATTTTTGTGCGGCTGCTATCTTCGCGCCAGCTGATATGCCGAACAGAAGGAGGATGCTCGCATGTTCAACATCGATGACGCCAGCAAGAAGAGCAAGGAAGCCATGGACACCATGCTGAAGAATTATTCTGAAGTGACCAAGGGCTTCCAGGCCATCGCGACCGAAGCGACCGACTATTCGAAGAAGTCGTTCCAGGATCTCGCTTCCTTCATGGAAGCCATGACATCGGTGAAGAGTGTCGAGGCAGCCTTCGAGCTCCAGACGTCCTTCATCAAGTCCTCCTACGAGGGCTTCGTTGCGGAAGCGACGAAGATGGGCGAAATGTATGCCGAGCTCGCCAAGATGGCCTACAAGCCCTACGAGGCGACTGTTGCCAAGGCCATGGCGCCGATGTCTGCGGCTGCCTGATCCCAAGCTTGCGCGTAACCTGCAAGACCGGCCGTGCCCTGCACGGCCGGTCTTGTCATTTGTGGCCGCTTGTATAACCTAAACCCTCAATTTTCTCGCTTTTCTGGGCTTCGTGACAAATTGTCGTCACCAGGGTCAGGGGGGCTTAAAATCACCGCATAATGAACTACCTTACCGTGCTGAGTGTTCGTCCGCACCGACGTGTAACGGCAAACCGGCCGGACAACGGAGAATGAACTGAAATGACTGCCAAGCCGGTCTTCATGCAGAGCCAGGGTGACGGGGACAATGCCAATCGCGGCACCTCGGTGATCACCCGCACCAAGCCGAAGACGAAGAAGCCGAATCTGTACCGCGTCCTGCTTCTGAATGACGACTACACCCCGATGGAATTCGTGATCCATATCCTGGAGCGCTTCTTCCAGAAGGACAGGGAAGCCGCCACCCGCATCATGTTGCATGTTCACAATCATGGCGTGGGCGAATGCGGTGTCTTTACCTACGAAGTCGCCGAAACCAAAGTCTCACAGGTGATGGATTTCGCCAGGCAACATGAACATCCGCTTCAATGCGTCATGGAAAAGAAGTGAGGATCAGACGTGCCAACATTTTCACCCAGCCTCGAAAAAGCGCTGCATCAGGCCCTGACCTACGCAAACGAGCGTCACCACGAATATGCGACGCTGGAGCACCTGCTGCTCGCTCTGATCGACGACGCTGATGCCGCCGCCGTCATGGGGGCCTGCAACGTCAATCTCGATGCCCTGCGCAAGACCGTCACCGATTTCGTCGACAACGACCTCGCCAATCTGATCACCGGTTACGACGAGGATTCGAAGCCCACCTCCAGCTTCCAGCGCGTCATCCAGCGTGCGGTCATTCATGTGCAGTCGTCCGGTCGCGAGGAAGTGACCGGTGCCAATGTGCTCGTCGCCATCTTCGCCGAGCGCGAAAGCAACGCCGCCTATTTCCTGCAGGAGCAGGAAATGACCCGTTACGATGCGGTCAACTACATCTCGCATGGCATCGGCAAGCGCCCCGGCTCCTCGCAGGTTCGCAGCCCGCGCGGCGCAGACGAGGGTGAACCCGAGGCCAAGCAGGGTGGTCGTGAGCCCCACGAAGCCTCGGCAAAGGGCAAGCAGGAGGCTCTCAAGGCCTATTGCGTCAACCTCAACGAAAAGGCCAAGACCGGCCGTATCGACCCGCTGATCGGCCGTCACGACGAGGTCAACCGCACCATCCAAGTGCTGTGCCGCCGCTCAAAGAACAATCCGCTCTATGTTGGTGACCCCGGCGTCGGCAAGACGGCGATCGCCGAAGGTCTCGCCAAGCGCATCGTCGAGGGCAAGGTGCCGGAAGCGCTGGCCGATGCCACCATCTTCTCGCTCGACATGGGCACGCTGCTCGCCGGCACGCGTTATCGCGGCGATTTCGAAGAGCGCTTGAAGCAGGTGGTCAAGGAACTTGAAGATTATCCGGGCGCGGTGCTCTTCATCGACGAGATCCACACCGTCATCGGTGCGGGTGCCACCTCCGGTGGTGCGATGGATGCCTCCAACCTTCTGAAGCCCGCCTTGTCGTCGGGGGCGATCCGCTGCATCGGGTCGACCACCTACAAGGAATATCGCCAGTTCTTCGAAAAGGACCGGGCGCTGGTTCGTCGTTTCCAGAAGATCGACGTCAACGAGCCGTCGATCGATGATGCGATCGAGATCATGAAGGGCCTGAAGCCCTATTTCGAGGACTACCACAAGCTCCGTTATACCAACGAGGCGATCAAGTCGGCTGTCGAGCTTTCGGCGCGCTACATCTCCGACCGCAAGTTGCCCGACAAGGCGATCGATGTCATCGACGAGACCGGCGCGGCCCAGATGCTGCTGCCGGCCTCGCGCCGCCGCAAGCTGATCACCGAGAGGGAGATCGAAGCCACCATCGCCACCATGGCCCGCATTCCACCGAAGACGGTGTCCAAGGACGACGAGATGGTGCTGGCCAATCTCGAAAAGGACCTGCGCTCCGTGGTCTATGGCCAGGACAAGGCCATCGAGGCGCTTGCGACATCGATCAAGCTCGCTCGCGCCGGCCTTCGCGAACCCAACAAGCCGATCGGTTGCTATGTCTTCTCCGGTCCGACCGGTGTGGGCAAGACGGAGGTGGCCAAGCAACTCGCCTCGTCGCTGGGCGTCGAGCTCCTGCGCTTCGACATGTCGGAATACATGGAGCGGCACACGGTCTCGCGTCTGCTCGGGGCACCTCCCGGCTATGTCGGCTTCGACCAGGGCGGTCTGTTGACCGATGGCGTAGACCAGCATCCGCATTCGGTCGTGCTGCTCGATGAAATCGAGAAGGCACATCCGGATATCTACAACATCCTGCTGCAGGTCATGGACCATGGCCAGCTGACGGATCACAACGGCAAGAAGATCGACTTCCGCAACGTCATCCTGATCATGACGACCAATGCGGGCGCATCGGAAATGGCGAAGTCGGCGATCGGTTTCGGTTCATCCAAGCGCACCGGCGAAGACGAGGAGGCGCTGAACCGCCTGTTCACGCCGGAGTTCCGCAACCGTCTCGACGCGACCATCCCGTTTGCGCCGCTGCCGACGGAAGTCATTCATCAGGTCGTGCAGAAGTTCGTCATGCAGCTGGAAGCACAGCTTTCGGAACGCAACGTCACCTTCGATCTGTCGGAGACTGCGATCGCCTGGCTGGCGAAGAACGGTTACGACGAGAAGATGGGCGCACGCCCGCTGGCGCGCGTCATCCAGGAGCACATCAAGAAGCCGCTCGCCAACGAGATCCTCTTCGGCAAGCTGAAAAAGGGCGGCGTCGTCAAGGTTGGCACCAAGTCCGACGAAGCCGGCGCCGAAGTGCTCGATCTCGAGGCGATCGCCGAAGTGGCGCCCGTCAAGCCGAAGCCGGAAGCCGAGGTTGCCTCGGCCAAGCCCGTCAAGGCCAAGCGCAAGCCGGCAGCCAAGGCGGCCGCCATCGTCGATGAAGGCGATGTGGCGGTGATCGACGAGGCGCCGAAGCAGCCGAAGCGCTCGGCCGTGCCGAAGGTTCCGAAGAAGAAGTAAGCGCAGCTCTTGCAAACCATCCGTGCCGGGCGTTAAGCCCGGCACTTTCATTTTGCCGATCCGGAATTTCAGATGTCTTCGGCTTCTCCCGAACTTTCCCAAGCGCGGTGGTTTTTCACCGGTATGCGGGGCCTTTTCAGCCTTCCCGCGATCATTCTGATGATTTCTTTCGTTGGCTTCTCTGCCTTTGCGCTCGAATCGGGCGTCAGCCGCGCCGAAGCGATGTTCATGACCGCTTCCGTCTGGGCGCTTCCTGCAAAGATGATCCTCATCGGCACCATGACCAGCGGCGCAAACCTGCTGGCGATCTTTCTCGCAGTCTCGCTCTCGTCCATCCGCATGATGCCGATGGTCGCCTCGCTGGTGCCCGAGATGCGCACCGAGCGAACGCCGACCTGGCTCCTGCTCTTCCTGTCGCACTTCGTCGCGATCACTGCCTGGGTCTTTGCGATGGGCAGTTTCAAGGACGTGCCGCGCGAGGCGCGCGTCGCCTATTTTGCCGGTTTCGGCATCACCCTGGTGACGGTGAACACCATTCTCGTCGGTGTTTGTTATGGGCTGGTGGCAAAGTTCCCGCCTGTCGTGGCGGGTCTCCTGTTCTTCCTCACACCCGTCTATTTCATCGCCTCGATCTGGGCGACAGGCCGCCAGTCAGTCGTCAAGGTCGCCTTTATCGTCGGGGCCGTCTCCGGTCCGCTGCTGGCCCTTGTTGCGCCCGGTTTCGACATCCTGATTGCAGGTCTGGGTGGCGGCACGCTCGCCTATCTCTTCGACCGCTATGTCATCCGCAAGGACAGGCCGCAGATGGTTGAGAAGGAACAGGACGCGCAAGCCCAGGCAGAGGAGGTTGTCTGATGCAGGACTACTGGCCCTATATCGTCATCATCGTCGCGGGCTGGCTGGCGACCGACATGTGGCGCTGGCTTGGCGTGATTGCCGGCAACCGCCTTCAGGAGGGATCCGAGGCGCTGAACTGGGTGAGGGCGGTTGCAACAGCACTGGTGATGGCCGTCACCGCCAAGCTCGTCGTTTTCCCGACCGGTACGCTTGAGAGCTCGCCGCTCTGGCTCCGGCTTGCTGCAGCAGGTCTTGGCTTTGCAGCCTTCCTGCTGTCTGGCCAGCGGGTCCTTGTCGGGGTCCTGGTCCCGCTTGCGATCCTGGGCGCCGGTCTGCTGTTGCTGTGAGATCGCGTGCAATCACAGGCGCGTGTCTGGACTGGACTTGCCACAATTCGCTTCCCAGATCGGGTGAACCGATCAACAGGAAGGAAAGCGAAATGTCAAAGGTAGTACGCTTCCGAAAGCTGAAACACGGGGATCCGCCCCGTTTCAAGGTCTTGCCCGACGATCTGCGCAAGTCTACCCCCAGAGGCCGCGCATGGCGCGCGACCGGGTCTTTTCCGATCATGGTGCTGGGCCTTGTCGGCATCGCAGCCGTTCTGGTGATCGGTGGCTTCGTCGGTTGATCCCGTGAAAGCAGGCAGCAGGGCGCTCCGCTCAGAGCGCAGCCTTGATTTTCTCAGCCTGGGCTTTCAGCATCTCGATATCCGCCATGCCGCCTGCATGCGGCTTGAGTGGCATGCCTTCGTGCCGTGGGATGACATGGAAATGCAGGTGGAAGACAGTTTGCCCGGCCGCCGGCTCGTTGAACTGGGCGATGTAGACACCATCGGCCTCGAACGCCTCCTTTGCGGCATTGGCGAGCTTCTGGACAACCGGCATGAGCTTTGAGAGTACCGCCGGGTCTGCGTCGAGCAAATTGCGCGAACCGGTCTTTGGGATGACCAGGAGATGGCCCGGCGCCTGTGGCATGACGTCCATGAAGGCGAGCGTGTTGTCGTCCTCGTAGAGCTTCACCGACGGAATGGTGCCGGCGAGGATCTTGGCGAAGATGTTGTCGGGATCATAGGCGGTCATGGTCGTCTCCTCGATTGCTGGCGTCACTTAACGGGAAGGACGAGCGATCTTCAAGCCTCTCAAACAGGCGCTCAACCGTCGATTTCTTCGCCCTCGCGAAGCTGGCGTTCGCCCTTGCGGAACGGCGTATGTTCGCCGAGATATTCGCCCACCTGGGCCACTTCCCGACGCTCGTGTTCGAGATAGTCGGCAACCGCACGGCGCAGGCCCGGATGGGTGATGAAATGCGCCGAATGGGTCGTCACGGGCTCATAGCCGCGCGCCAGCTTGTGCTCCCCTTGCGCGCCCGCCTCGACGCGGGCGAGGCCCTTGTGAAGGGCAAAATCGATCGCCTGATGGTAGCAGACCTCGAAATGCAGGAACGGGTGGTCCTCGATGCATCCCCAGTGGCGGCCGTAAAGCGCATCCGCGCCGATGAAGTTAATGGCGCCGGCGACATAGCGGCCGTTTCGCTTGGCCATCACCAGCAGGATGTCATCGGCCATGCGCTCGCCGACCAAAGAGTAGAACATTCGGGTCAGATAGGGCCGGCCCCATTTGCGGCTGCCGGTGTCGATGTAGAAGCGGAAGAACTGGTCCCAGATCTCTTCCGTCAGATCGCTGCCCGTCAGCCAGTCGATGGAGAGGCCGTTTTCCAGCGCATTCCGCCGTTCCTTGCGCAGGTTCTTCCGCTTGGACGAGGAGAGCTCCGCCAGAAACGCTTCGTGATTGGCATAACCACGATTGATGAAATGAAACTGCTGGTCCGTGCGATGCAGAAATCCGGCTTCCGTAAGGGCAGGCAGCTCACCTTGCGGAAGGAAAGTGACATGTGCCGATGACGTGCCGAGTTCGCGGGCGACCTGCTGCAGGCCTTGTGCGAGGAGCGCCGGAACGCGCGATACGTCTTCGCCCTGTCGGACAAGCAGCCGGGGCCCAGTGGCCGGCGTGAAGGGGATTGAGGCCTGGAGCTTGGGATAGTAGCGCCCGCCGGCCCTGTGGAAGGCATCGGCCCAGCCATGGTCGAAGACATATTCACCCTGGCTGTGGCTCTTCAGATAGGCGGGAACGGCGCCGATCAGGCGCCCTTCCTCTTCGAGCAGCAGATGGTGGCCCATCCAGCCGGTCTCGGCGGTCGCCGAACCCGACTCTTCGACGGACGAGAGAAAGGCATGCGAGGTAAAGGGGTTGTAGCCGGGGGCCGAGCGGGACGCTCCTGTGAGCTCTCCCCATTCGGCCGAAGCGATCTCCGTGAAGGAGCGGACTACGCGGATCGTCACCTCGTCTGCCATGGATCTCCCGTCAGGCGATCGCCGGCGACTGGCGCGGGTCGAAGCCTTCGAATGTCATCTGGTCTGCATATGTATAGGTCTGTGCCCGCGCAATTTCATCCCTGACCGTCCAGGTAATCACGGGTGTGCCCTTTTCACGCAGGCCCGTGACGAACGGATTTGGTAGGTGAACGACACAATAGGAGGTGAAATCGAGGCCGAGATCCATGGCTTCCTGATGCGCTTCCAGCACTTCGGGCTTGACGCCTTCAGCGGTCAAGCCGACCGGCCAGGGGCAGTCGGCAACTTTGAGCGCGCGCAGCAGGTGATAGTCGAAGCTCATCAGCGCGACCTTGCCCTCATAGCCTTCGAGCACTTCCAGGACGGCTTCGACGAAGCCGTCATCCTGCTCCGCGTCGATGCCCTTGAGCTCGATGACAAGCGGTACCTTGCCCTTCACGAGATCCAGCATCTGTCGAAGCGTCGGGATCTTGTCCGCTGTGCCGCCGATCGACAGCATCTTCAACTCGCCGGCAGTACGCTCGCGCACTTCACCTGAAATGCCGCACAGCCGCTGCAGGTCGTGGTCGTGAAAGACCATCGGCACGCTGTCGGAGGACAGCTGGATATCGCATTCGATCGCAAAACCCGCCTCGATGGCCCGACGGAAGGCCGAGAGCGTGTTTTCCCAGATCTCTTTGTTCATGTCGTGATAGCCGCGATGGGCGACGGGCAGGTCCTTGATCCAGTCGACTTGGCTCACAGGGAAATCTCCAGGATCGCATCGATCTCGACGGCGGCGTTCAGCGGCAGCGAGGCCATGCCGACGGCAGCGCGTGCATGCTTGCCGGCTTCACCCAGCACATTGGCAATCAGGTTGGAGGCGCCGTTGATGACGAGATGCTGTTCGACGAAGCCGGGGGCAGACGCAACGAAACCGTTGAGCTTGACGACCCGGGTAATACGCGTGAGGTCGCCGGAAAGCGCGGCCTTGGCCTGGGCCAGGATGTTGATCGCGCAGAGTTCGGCCGCCCGTTGAGCCTCTGGGAGTGCGACATCGCCGCCGACGAGACCGGTCACTGCCACTTTTCCGCCTTCAATCGGCAACTGGCCTGAGAGGAAGAGCAGGTTTCCGCTGATCACATAGGGCACGTAATTGGCGGCGGGGGCTGCGGCTTCCGGCAGGCTGATGCCCAGCGCTGCAAGGCGGCCGTCGATTGTGTCGGACATGGTCGATTCCCGGTCTGTTGATAAAAGTTGAGAAAGTTGTGGCGACGAAAAGCATGTCTCGCTTTTGCCGGATGTGTTCTTATAACATCGCTGACGAGTCCAACAGGAGGGTGTCGATGTTTCCTTTGCGAATGGCGGTCCGCGCGACGATGGCCCTGACGACTGTGGGCGCCATGGGTCATGCGGCATCCGCCGCGACCGTCGGCCTGGTGCCGCATCGCGCCGTCTACGAGGTCGTGCTGAAGGAAGCCTCCGATCGCTCCGGCATCGAGTCCGTGCGTGGTCGCATGGTCTATGAGTTCAGTGGATCGGCCTGCAAGGGCTTCAACACCCAGTTCCGTTTCGTGACGCGGATCGACGTTGGCGAAGGCGTGCGGGTCACCGACCAGCGCTCTACGACCTTTGAGGATGTTGCTGCCGGCACCTTCCGCTTCGAGAACAAGTCCTTCACCGACGATCAGCTCGACAAGGATGTCAGCGGCGCCGCTTCGGAGGCCGATGGCAAGGTCAAGATCGAACTGACAGGTCCGGACAAGCGCGCGGTGGAACTCGCAGAAAGCCGTTTTCCGGCCGAACACATGCTGGAAGTGATTGCCCGTGCCCGCAAGGGCGAACGGGTTTTTGAATCGCGGATCTTCGACGGCTCCGAAGATGGCGACCAGACCTTCCTGACGACAACCATCGTTGGCGGCCCGCAGAAATCCAATGCGGCTGACCCGGAAGCCCAGGCTCTGGCGCCGCTCGGAACACAGGATTACTGGCCGGTTTCGATTGCTTACTTCGATGAGAAGACCAAGGGCGATCAGGAGCCGATCTACAGCCAGTCCTTCAAACTCTATGAAAACGGCGTCACCCGCGACCTGACGCTCGACTATGGTGATTTCGTTCTGGCCGGCAAGCTGACCAAGCTGGAAGTGCTTGGCAAGCCGGATGTCGACTGCCCGTAAACCGGGACGAAGGCTGGAAAATTCGGCGTTTGCGCCCTTGATTTTTGTCCGACGCCCCTGTATGGCCGGCGTCATTCCACACGCGAGGCTTGGGATCGACAGGGAGAAATCCTGCCGCTTCCGCCCGGTGGCAGGCCGAAAGGCCTGCTGTTTGTCTCGCGGGGGTTCAACCGGAAAAGGAGAAAAAGGCATGGCATTGCCTGATTTTAGCATGCGTCAGCTTCTGGAAGCTGGCGTTCACTTCGGTCACCAGACGCACCGCTGGAACCCGAAGATGAAGCCGTACATCTTCGGCGATCGTAACAACATCCACATCATCGACCTGGCTCAGACCGTTCCGATGCTGTCGCGCGCCCTGCAGGTCGTGTCCGACACCGTCGCTCGCGGCGGCCGCGTCCTGTTCGTCGGCACCAAGCGTCAGGCTTCGGAAATCATCGCTGACAGCGCCAAGCGTTCGGCCCAGTACTACGTCAACTCCCGCTGGCTCGGCGGCATGATGACCAACTGGAAGACCATCTCGAACTCGATCGCCCGTCTGCGCAAGCTCGACGAGATCCTGGCTTCGGAAGCTTCCGGCTACTCCAAGAAGGAGCGCCTGAACCTCGAGCGCGAACGCGAGAAGCTTGAAAAGGCTCTCGGCGGTATCCGCGACATGGGCGGCACCCCGGACCTGATGTTCATCATCGACACCAACAAGGAAAAGATCGCGATCGACGAAGCCAAGCGCCTCGGCATCCCGGTTGTTGCAGTCATCGACTCGAACTGCGATCCGGACCTGATCGACTATCCGATCCCGGGCAACGACGACGCCTCGCGCGCCATCGCTCTCTACTGCGACCTGATCTCGCGCGCTGCCATCGACGGCATCGCTCGCCAGCAGGGCGCTTCGGGTCGTGACATCGGCGCTTCCGCTGAAGCTCCGATCGAGCCGGCTCTCGAGACCGAAGCCGACGCGTAATCGCGTTCGCGGCGGGTTCCCGCCGCACTTTCCCGTCAAGGGAATGGCCGCCTGTGCGCTCTCTTGAGCAGCGGGCGGCCTCCGTTCTTCCGGATGCCTCCGCTTTAGGCGGGACGGCGTCGAAGACGGCCGATTGTTTCCGTGGTGACCCGCTTCATCACGTTGTCACACATCCGGGTACATTTCGTCCCAACACAGCGGCCATCCGTCGCCTTGAGGTTACGGATCGACCGCCTGAACAGACAAGAGGCACACAATGGCTGAAATCACTGCAGCACTGGTAAAGGAACTGCGCGAAAAGTCCGGCGCAGGCATGATGGATTGCAAGAAGGCTCTGACCGAAAACAACGGTGACATCGAAGCCGCCATCGACTGGCTGCGCGCCAAGGGTATCGCCAAGGCCGACAAGAAGTCCGGCCGTACGGCTGCTGAAGGCCTTATCGGCATCAACGGCGCAGGCACCTCGGCCGTTGTCGTCGAAGTCAACTCCGAAACCGACTTCGTTGCCCGCAACGACGCCTTCCAGGACCTCGTCCGCGGTGTGGCTTCCGTTGCCATCGGCACCGACGGTTCCGTCGAGGCGATCGGCGCTGCCACCTATCCGGCCAGCGGCAAGACCGTCACCGACACCATCAAGGACGCAATCGCCCATATCGGCGAGAACATGACGCTGCGCCGCGCCGTCAAGCTCTCGGTCGAAGATGGCGTTGTCGCCACCTACATCCACAATGCCGTTGCTGACGGCCTCGGCAAGCTCGGCGTTCTCGTCGCCCTGAAGTCGACCGGCAACAAGGACGTTCTGTCCGCCATCGGCCGCCAGGTCGCCATGCACATCGCCGCGACCAACCCGCTCGCCATCCGTGCGGAAGAAGTCGACGCCGCCGTTGCAGAGCGCGAGCGTAACGTCTTCATCGAGCAGTCCCGCGCTTCGGGCAAGCCGGACGCCATCATCGAAAAGATGGTTGAAGGCCGCATGCGCAAGTTCTTCGAGGAAGTCGCCCTTCTCTCGCAGGCTTTCGTCATCAATCCGGACCAGACCGTCGGCGACGCCATCAAGGCAGCCGAAAAGGAAGCCGGCGCTCCGATCGAAGTCAGCGGCATGGCTCGCCTGCTGCTCGGCGAAGGCATCGAGAAGGAAGAATCAGACTTCGCTGCCGAAGTCGCAGCTGCTGCCAAGGGCTGATTTCAGTTACCCTTCTTCGAGGGAAAACATCGGGCATCGCGTGACAACGCGATGCCCTTCGTGTATCCGGCACAGAATTGATCTCGGGAGCATTCATGTCAGCCAAGCCATTGTTCAAACGTGTCCTCCTCAAGGCTTCCGGCGAAGCCCTCATGGGTAGCCAGGGATTCGGGATCGATGTGGCAGTGGCCGACAGGATCGCCGGTGACATCGCCGAGGCCCGTCGCATGGGCGTCGAGGTCGGTGTCGTGGTCGGCGGCGGCAACATCTTCCGCGGCGTGGCCGTGGCCTCCAAGGGCGGCGATCGCGTGACCGGCGACCACATGGGTATGCTGGCAACCGTCATCAACGCGCTGGCGCTCGCCACATCGCTGCGCAAGCTCGACATCGACACGGTTGTGCTGTCGGCGATCGCCATGCCGGAAATCTGCGAGAGCTTTTCGCAGCGCGCGGCCCTTCATCACCTGGCGCAGGGCAGGGTGGTGATTTTTGCCGGCGGTACAGGCAACCCGTTCTTCACCACCGATTCTGCCGCCGCGCTGCGAGCAGCCGAAATCGGTGCCGAAGCCATCTTCAAGGGCACGCAGGTCGATGGCATCTATTCCGCCGATCCGAAGAAGGATCCGACTGCGACCCGTTTCGACAGCCTGACCCATGACGAAGTCCTGCAGAAGGGACTGGCCGTCATGGATGTCGCCGCGGTCGCACTTGCCCGCGAAAACCGAATTCCGATCATCGTCTTCTCGATCCATGAGAAGGGTGGTTTCGGCGAAATCCTGTCCGGCGCCGGCCGCATGACGATCGTCACCGACAATTGATCACACGCAAGCGCGGGCAATTCGTCCCGCCGAATGACAGAGCAATGGGAGAACCATGATGACCGCAGGGGTTGATCTCAACGACATCAAGCGCCGCATGGATGGCGCGATCAACGCGTTCAAGAACGACATCGCATCGTTGCGCACGGGTCGTGCGTCCGCCAACGTCCTCGATCCGGTGGTGGTCGAAGCCTATGGTTCGCGCGTTCCGCTGAACCAGGTCGCCAACGTGACCGTTCCGGAGCCGCGCATGCTCGGCGTCTCGATCTGGGACAAGTCGATGGTCAATGCTGTCGACCGCGCCATCCGCGAAGCCAATCTCGGCCTCAACCCGATCGTAGACGGGCAGAACCTGCGTATCCCGCTGCCCGAGCTCAACGAAGAGCGCCGCAAGTCGCTGGTCAAGGTGGCACATGACTATGCCGAGAAGGCCAAGGTCGCGATCCGCCATGTTCGCCGTGACGGCATGGACAGCCTGAAGAAGGCCGAAAAGGACGGTTCCATCAGCCAGGATGACAGCCGTTCTCTGTCCGACAAGGTCCAGAAGATGACCGACGAGACGATTGTCGACGTCGACCGCTTGCTCGCGGACAAGGAAAAGGAAATCATGCAGGTTTAAGGCAGAGTCGCCTGACGCCGCACTCTCCACCTCGCCTGGATCCTCGCCAATGTCGACAGTTCAACATCGCATCGTTCCGCAGCATGTTGCGATCATCATGGATGGCAATGGCCGCTGGGCGAACGCCCGTGGTCTGCCGCGGACTTTCGGCCATCGCAAGGGGGTCGAAACGGTTCGGGAGACTGTGAAGGCGGCAGGCGAGGCAGGCGTCAGCTATCTGACGCTGTTTGCCTTTTCGTCCGAGAACTGGCGCCGGCCTGAGGCCGAGGTCAACGAGCTGTTCGGCCTGCTGAAGGCCTTCATCCGTCGTGACCTCGCAGATCTGCATCAGGCCGGTGTGCGCATCCGTATCATCGGTGATCGCGTCAATCTGCGCGATGACATCCGCTCGCTTCTCCTGGAAGCGGAAGACACGACAGTGAACAATACGGGCATGACCCTGGTCATCGCCTTCAACTACGGATCCCGTGACGAGATCGCACGCGCTGCGGCGCGGCTGGCTGCCGATGTGCAGGCCGGCAAGCTTGATCCGTCCCAGATTGATGCACAGACGCTCAATGACCGGCTGGATACCGCCGGCATCCCGGATCCGGACCTCGTCATTCGCACGAGCGGCGAAGAGCGTCTTTCCAATTTTCTGCTCTGGCAGGCGGCCTATGCGGAACTGATGTTCGTGCCTGATTTCTGGCCGGACTTCACGCCGGCCCTCTTCGATTCGGTCCTCGAACGGTATGCCGCGCGTGACCGCCGCTTTGGCGGACTGTCGACCAAAGCCGTGGCCGTCGGCTCATGACGCTCACCATGTCGCGCGAACTCCAGCTGAGAATCGTCTCTGCCGTCGTGATGATCCTGGTGGTTCTTGCCGCGACCTGGGTCGGCGGGCTGGCCTTCAGGTTCGTCGCCGCCGCGATCGGTCTGCTCGTCTACTATGAATGGTCGAAGATGACCCGTCTTGGGGAGCAGAGCCTGCGGGCGAATGCCTTCGGCTGGTTTTCGATGGCCCTGATCACCCTGAACATGTTGTTCGGCGAGGCCGACCTGACGGTTCCGCTGTTCGCCGGCCTCGTCATCACGGCTGCGATACCTGCGGCTTTGCGTCGGGTCAGCTGGTGGCAGCCAGGAGGACTGGTTTACGCCGGCCTCAGCGCTATCTCGCTTTCGGCGATCCGGGGCGAGGATTCGCTTGGCTTCATCGCCATGCTCTTCGTCTTCATCGTCGTCTGGTCCACTGATATCCTTGCTTATTTCGTCGGTCGCGCGATCGGCGGACCGAAGCTTGCCCCGAAAATCTCGCCCGGCAAGACATGGTCCGGTGCGATTGGCGGCACGGTCGCCGGTGTGACGGGCGGCATGCTGGTCGCCATGGCGCATTTTCAGGATGTCGGGCTCTGGGTGGCCGTCGTCGCCTTTGCGCTGTCTGTTTCCAGCCAGATCGGGGATCTCTTCGAATCCTTCATCAAGCGGCGTTTCGGCGTGAAGGATTCCAGCAAGCTTATTCCCGGCCATGGCGGTGTCATGGACCGCGTGGACGGCCTTGTATTTGCCTGTTTTGCCGCGTTCTTCTTGGCGGTCGGCAGTTCTGCCGGTGGTACCACCGTGGCGGTGTCGATGGGGGCTATTCTCTTCGGGCTTTGAGGTGAGGCTCTCGCCGTTGACGCGACGACATCAATCTTCGCTACGGCGAGATCAGGAAACGGACAGATGGAACACATCAGCGCAGTCTTCAACTTCCTCTTCGGGTACATTCTCCCGTACATCCTGATCCTGTCGCTGCTCGTCTTTGTCCATGAGATGGGACACTATCTCGCCGGGCGTTGGTCGGGCATCCGAATCATGGCCTTTTCCGTCGGGTTCGGGCCTGAAATCCTCGGCTATACAGACAAGCACGGCACTCGATGGAAGGTATCGGCCATCCCGCTCGGCGGCTATGTCCGCTTCTTTGGTGACGCCGATGTCGCAAGCCGTCCCGACGGGTCCATGGCCGAGGAACTCACCGAAGAAGAACTGGCGCAGACGTTAAATGGCGCCAAGCTCTGGAAGCGTGCCGTGACGGTCGCTGCCGGGCCGCTTGCGAATTTTCTTCTCGCAATTGTGATCTTCGCTGGCATGTTCGCCACGATGGGCAAGCCGATCTCCGATCCCGTCGTTGCCGACATCAAGCCCGGGAGTGCCGCAGAGGCCGCCGGTATCCAGCGCGGGGATGTGCTTCTGGCTCTGGACGGCCGCACGATCGAGACTTTCGATGATGTTGTGCGCTACATCACCATGCGTCCGGAAATCCCGGTCGAGGTGACCGTGCGCCGCGACGGTCAGGAAATCGACTTTGCGCTGACACCAAAACGCGCTGTGACAACCGATCGCTTCGGCAATGAGATGGAGGTCGGCCAGATCGGCATCATCACCGACCAGCAGGCCGGCAATTTCCGGATCGTGCAGCTGTCTCCCGTCGAGGCCGTCTGGGAAGGCGTGCGCCAGACTGGGCATATCGTCACGGGTACTTTCGATTACATCGGCAACATGATTGCAGGGCGCATGAATGCCGACCAGTTGGGTGGGCCAGTGCGCGTCGTGCAGGCCTCCGGTGAGATGGCGACACTGGGCGTTATCGCTCTGTTAAATCTGGCAGCGGTTCTTTCCGTTTCCCTGGGGCTTTTGAACTTGATGCCAGTTCCGGTCCTTGACGGCGGCCATCTCGTTCTCTACGCGATTGAGGCAGTGCGGGGGAGGCCGATGGGGCAGGGCGCACAGGAAGTCGCTTTCCGCATTGGTATGGCGATGATCCTGTCTCTGATGGTTTTCGCCACCTGGAACGATATCAGCCGGTTGATTGGCTAGGCGGGACCTTGCAAGGTGCGAAAGGATTTGTTTACGCTGTTTCAAATTGATAGTGGCGATTGGGCCACGCGTTGAAATGAAGTAAACAGAAATTAACGCGCGCACTTGCTTGTAGGGTAAAACCCGTTAAAACCACACACGGGCCGGAGTCGGGTGCCGACTGCGGGGCAATGGAAGAAGGTAAAGTATACACATGAAGGCTGGTTCAAAGTTTTTGAACGCAGTATCGGCGGTCGCGCTGTCTGCTGGTGTCGTGTCTTCGGGCGCAGGTCTTGCCGTTCTCGCATCGGCAGTTGCTGCCGAAGCCGCAGTGGTTCAGCGTATCGACGTACGCGGGGCTCAGCGTGTAGGTCCGGAAGCTGTACGCACCAACCTTTCGATCCAGCCGGGTCGGACTTTCTCCAACGCCGACATTGATGAATCGGTCAAGCGTCTGTACGCCACCGGCTTCTTCTCTGATGTACGGATCTCCGTTTCGGGTGGCACGCTGGTCGTGACGGTCGTCGAGAACCAGCTGATCAACCAGGTGGTGTTCAACGGCAACCGCAAGATCAAGGATGACAAGCTGCAGGGCATCGTCCAGACGCAGGCCCAGGGTCCGTACAGCGACAGCCTGATCAGCGCCGACATCCAGCGCATCCGCGAAGCCTATTCCGCCATCGGCCGTTCCGATGTCGAGGTGACGACGCAGGTCGTGCCGGTCGCCGAAGGTCGCGTGAACCTCGCTTTCGTCATCAACGAAGGTGAGCGCACCAAGATCAGCTCGATCAACTTCGTTGGCAACAACGCCTATTCCGACGGTCGCCTCGCCGCCGTTCTGCAGACCAAGGAATCGGGCATCCTGTCCTTCCTGACCCGCAAGGACGTCTACAACGAAGACAAGCTGCGCGCCGACGAAGAAGCGCTGCGCCAGTTCTACTACAACCACGGTTACGCCGACTTCCGCGTCATCTCGTCCGAAGCCGTTCTCAACGAGGCTGGCAACGAATACACGATCAACATCACGGTGGACGAAGGCCAGCGTTACCGCTTTGGCGCGATCTCTGTTGAGTCGACCGTTGACGGTATCGACGGTGCCGAGCTTCAGGGCCTGCTCGAAACCCGCGAAGGTCAGACCTACAGCGCACGCGACATCCAGAAGTCGATGGAAGCTATCTCCCGTCGTGTGTCGTCGGCTGGTTATCCTTTCGCCCGCGTCGTTCCGCGTGGCGACCGCAACTTCGAAACCAACACCATCGGCGTGACCTATCTCGTCGACCAGGGCGAGCGCGCCTATGTCGAGCGCATCGAAGTGCGCGGTAACACCCGTACCCGCGACTACGTCATCCGCCGCGAGTTCGACATCTCCGAAGGCGACGCCTTCAACCAGGAGACCATCTCGCGCGCCAAGCGCCGTCTCGAAGCCCTCGGCTTCTTCTCGTCGGTCAATATCTCGACCCAGGCTGGCAGCTCGCCGGACCGCGTTGTGGTTATCGTCGACGTCCAGGATCAGCCGACCGGTTCGTTCGGTATCGGTGCCGGTTACTCCGTCGGTGACGGTGGCATCGTTCTCGAAGCCTCTGTCGAAGAAAAGAACTTCCTGGGTCGCGGTCAGTTCATCCGTATCGCGGCTGGCGGTGGCTTCGACGAGACGCAGACCTACAACTTCTCCTTCACCGAGCCCTACTTCCTCGGTTATCGCCTCGCTGCAGGCTTCGACGTCTTCAAGAGCTCGACCAGCGCGAACTCCAACTATGACTACGAAGAGCAGGGTGCGACGATCCGCGTGACGGCGCCGATCACTGAAGATCTGGCAACGACGCTGCGCTACACCTACAAGGAACTTGATTACATCAACGATGGCGCTTTTGGCGCCGACGGACTTGCGTCGACGACCGGCGACAACACCGTTGCTCAGCCTTACATCGATGCGATCACGGGCAGCACCTGGAAGCAGTCCATTCTAGGCCACTCGCTGGTCTACAACACCGTGGATGATCGTACGAACCCGCATGAGGGTATCTATGCGAGCTTCACCCACGAATATGCTGGCCTGGGTGGCGACTCCGAGTATTACAAGGCGTTTGTCCGCGCCCGCGTCTTCTACACTCTGTCGGATGAGTTCGATATCGTTGGCTCGCTCGCCGGTTCTGCCGGTCACGTTGTCGCCCTCGGCGATAACCTGAACGTCTTCGATCAGTTCAAGATCGGCGGCAAGGAAATCCGCGGCTTCGACAACAGCGGTATCGGTCCGCGCCTCAATGGCGATGCGCTTGGTGGCACGACCTACTTCACGGCCTCTGCCGAGGCGACCTTCCCGCTTCCGGCCATTCCGCAGGACCTCGGTTTCCGTGGCGCAGTGTTTGCCGACGCCGGCACGCTCTACGGCAGCGACCTGCGCAATCAGGCAGGTGCGGTGGGTACGGACCTGTCGCTCCGCGCTTCTGTTGGCGCCGGCGTGATCTGGAACTCGCCCTTCGGTGCGCTCCGAGTCGACTACGCGGTTCCGGTCGCCAAGGAAGACTTTGACGAGACCCAGGAATTCCGTTTCAGCATGGCGAACCAGTTCTAAGGCTGGCTGTCCAGAACTGCTGACAGGTTGACGTTCTGGAGCGTTTGCTGATGAACCATAATCACTTCTTTCCGCCCCATGCCGGGGTGACCCTGGCTGCGCTTGCAGTCCAGACTGGGGCGGAATTGCAGGATCAGAGCCAGGGAGAGCGGATCGTCAGGTCCGTATCTCCGGTGGGCCGCGCGAAGGAGGGCGATGTCTGTTACATCCTCTCCCGTCGCAACCGGGACGAGCTGGCCACGTGCCAGGCCACCGCGATCTTCTGTGAAAAGCCGCTTCTCTCCTTCATCCCGCCGCACCTCCCCGTTCTGATTGCAAAAAGCGCCCATACCGCTTTTGCCTTGGCAGGCGCGATTCTGCATCCGCAAGGGCTGAAGCCGCCCTTGATGACCTCGGAGCCCGCGAAGATTTCCCCGGCGGCCTATGTCGATCCCACGGCGCGTCTCGAAGACGGCGTGGAAATCGAGGCCATGGCCGTGATCGGAGCAGACGTCGAGATTGGAAGTGGTACGCGGATTGGCCCGGGCGCGGTCATCGGTCCGGGTGTGCGGATCGGTCGCGACTGCGTCATCGCCGCTGGCGCGACCATTCAGGTTGCCCTGATCGGCAACAATGTCATCATTCACAACGGTGCTCGCATCGGCCAGGACGGCTTCGGTTACGCGCCCGGTCCGCGCGGCATGCTGAAAATCGTTCAGATTGGTCGCGTGATCATCCAGGATCATGTCGAGATCGGTGCGAACACGACAATCGATCGCGGCACCATGGACGATACGGTGATCGGCGAGGGAACCAAGATCGACAATCTTGTGCAGGTTGGACACAACGTGCGCATCGGCCGCCATTGCGGCATTGTCAGCCAGGTCGGGATCGCCGGCAGCACGATCATTGGTGATGGTGTGATGATCGGCGGCGCCGCCGGCGTCAACGGACACATCAAGATCGGCGACGGTGCCCAGATCGCCGCCATGAGCGGTGTGCTTGCGGACGTGCCTCCGGGTGAGAAATATGGCGGCGTTCCGGCCCGCCCGTTGAAGGATTATCTGCGCGAAGTGGCCGATACGTTGAGCCGCTATGACAGTCGCGCCAAGGAGAAGGGAGCCAGCAATGACTGAACTCGCGAAAAGCGAATTGGGATCGGCTGATATCCTCGAGATCATGAAGCTTCTGCCCCACCGCTATCCCTTCCTGCTGGTGGACAAGATCATCGAGATTGACGGCGACAACTCCGCCATCGGCATCAAGAACGTGACGGCCAATGAGCCGCATTTTACCGGTCACTTTCCGGAAAGCCCGATCATGCCGGGCGTGCTGCTGATCGAAGGTATGGCCCAGACGGCCGGTGCGATTTGCGCGCGCAAGGAAGGCGAGGCCGGCAATCTCGTCTACTTCATGACGATAGACAATGCCCGTTTCCGCAAGCCGGTCGTTCCCGGTGACCGAGTCGAGTATCATGTCGTCAAGCAGAAGCAGCGCGGCAATATCTGGAAATTCCACTGCGACGCCAAGGTTGACGGAGCACTGGTGGCGGAAGCCGATATCGGTGCGATGATCATGCGCAAGGATCAGAAATGAGCCGGATTGCCGCAAGCGCCGTCATTCATCCGATGGCCGTGATCGAAGACGGCGCGGTGATCGGCGAGAATGTCAAGATCGGTCCCTTCTGCCGCGTCGGTTCTCGCGTGACGCTCAAGGATGGCGTCGAGCTCGTCTCGAATGCCGTTGTCACCGGTTTAACGGAGATCGGCGCCGGCTCGACGATCCATCCCATGGCCGTGATTGGTGGTGTCTCCCAGAGCCTTCACGAAGCTGGTGAAGATTCGCGATTGGTGGTCGGTGAAAACTGCACCATGCGCGAAGGCGTGACCATGAACTGCGGCACCGTTGGCGGTGGCGGGATTACCAGCGTTGGCAACAACTGCCTCTTCCTGGCCAATTCCCATGTGGCGCATGATTGCATCCTCGGCAACGACATCATCCTGTCGAACAATGTGATGCTCGCCGGCCATGTCCGCGTGGAAGACCGCGCGATCCTGAGTGGCGGCTGCGCCGTGCATCAGTTCACCCGCATCGGGCGTCACGCCTTTATTGGCGGCCTGTCTGCCGTGAGCTACGACGTCATTCCCTATGGCATGCTGAACGGCAATCCCGGCATTCTCGGCGGCTTGAACGTGGTCGGCATGACCCGCGCCGGCATCGAGCGCGCGGTGATCCACCAGGTACGCCGCGCCTTCAAGCAGATCTTCGAGAGCGAAGGCTCTGCCCGCGCCAATGCGGCGGCTATCCGCGACGAATATCTCGACTGCGCACCGGTCATCGAAATCCTTGATTTCATCGCCGCTGAAAGCGATCGGGCGCTGTCGTCGCCCAATCGCGGCAAGAACTGACCCATGACGGCGGCCGCTCGGACTGACGGCCTGCCGCGGAAAGGTCGCCTTGCGATCATCGCCGGCAGCGGAAAACTGCCGCTCTTCCTTGCAGAAGCCGCCCGTGAGGCCGGAGAAAGCCCCTTCGTCCTTCGCCTGAAGAACGAGGCCGATGACATCTGGCAGGGGTTCGACAATGCCGTGATCGGCGTGGGCGACATGGCCGGCCTGTCGGCCGTGTTTCGCCAGCATGATATTCGAAGGGTTGTCATGTCGGGCGCGGTCAAGCGACGCCCCGCTTTCGGTGAAATCAGGGTCAACTGGAAGTCCATTCTCAAGCTGCCGATGGCAATCCGCACGTTGCTGGCGGGCGGTGACGACGCGGTCCTTCGCATGGTGATCTCACTGATCGAGGCCCAGGGCTGCGAAGTTCTCGGTGCCCATGAGATTCTGCCAGGCCTGCTTGCGACTGTCGGTCCGATCGGCGCTGTCACGCCGACAGCCGACGACCTCAAGGACATAGACCGAGCCGCCGACGCTGCCGAAGCGCTCGGCAGGCTCGACGTGGGGCAGGGGTCGGTCTCGGTCGGTGGCCGCATCGTGGCGCTGGAAGGCGTCGAGGGGACAGATGCCATGCTCTCCCGGGTTCGGGAGCTCAGGGGCGATGGGCGCATCTCTCAGCGTCGCAAGGGTGTTCTGGTGAAGCTTTGCAAGCCGCAGCAGGATTTGCGCGCCGATCTTCCGACCATCGGCGTGTCGACGGTCGAAAACGCCAAGGCTGCAGGCCTTGCAGGTATTGCCGTGGAGGCGGGGCGCGCGCTTGTGGTGGAGCGCGAGGCCGTGATCCTCGCGGCTGATGCCGCCGGGCTTTTCGTGGTCGGCATTGACCGCATGGGCAGGGAGCAGGCCTGATGACGGACAAACCGCTGAAGATTGCCGTAATCGCCGGCGAAGTGTCCGGAGATCTTCTGGGTGCCGATCTGATCGCGCATTTGAAGACGATGCACTCAGGACCCATCGAACTCCTCGGCGTCGGCGGCGAAGCGCTGGAGGCTCAGGGCTTGAAGTCACTCTTCGACTTCTCCGAGCTTTCGATCATGGGGGTCACGCAGGTCCTGTCGAAATTGCCCCGGCTGATCAAGCTGATCTCCTGGACCGCAGAAGAGATCGTCAAAGCAAGGCCGGATCTGCTTCTGATCGTCGACAGTCCCGATTTCACCCATCGGGTGGCCAGGAAGGTCAGGCGCGGATTGCCCGATCTGCCGGTCGTGAATTATGTCTGCCCCAGCGTTTGGGCCTGGAAGGAATACCGCGCCAAGGCCATGCTCGACTATGTCGATGCCGTGCTGGCGGTGCTGCCCTTCGAGCCCGCCGTGATGCAGCGGCTCGGTGGACCCGACACGCACTTTGTCGGGCACCGCCTTGCAAGCCATCCGGATATTCGCCGCGTGCGCGAGGCGCGCAAGGCGAGGGGCACAAGGCCTGTCGGCGAGAAGCGCACGATCCTTCTGCTGCCCGGGTCACGCGGTGGCGAGATTACCCAGCTTCTGCCCATCTTCGGGCAGGCGATGGACGAGTTTGTTGCCCGCAACGGCGAGACGCGCTTTGTCCTGCCGACCGTACCGCGCCAGGAGGCACGCGTTCGGGAGATCACCGCAGGTTGGGCGCTGAGACCGGAGATCGTGCTGGGGGATGAGGCGAAGTGGCGCGCTTTCGAAGAGGCCGACGCCGCCATTGCCGCTTCCGGGACCGTGATCCTGGAACTGGCACTCGCCCATGTCCCTGTCGCCTCGACCTACAAGGGTGACTGGATCATCCGCATGCTGAGCCACCGCATCAAGATCTGGACCGGAGCACTGCCGAACCTGATTGCCGATTACGCGGTGGTTCCGGAATATTTCAACGATGTTCTGCGGCCCGCAAGCCTCGTTCGCTGGGCCGAGCGGCTCTCGACCGAGACACCGCAGCGTGTGGCGATGCTCGCAGGCTACGACGATGTCTGGCATCGCCTGTCGACGGAACGGCCGGCCGGAGAAGCCGGCGCAGCCGTGGTTCTGTCGCTTCTGGAAAGAAGAGGGCGGCTCTAAGCCCAGCGGACAAAGGGATCTGGGAGAGCCTCCCAGGCCGACGGCGTAAACGCCTTGGCCGGTACCAGGCATGCATCCAGCTCCGCCTCGATCCTCTGCCGGTTCATGGGGTCGGCACCGATGAAGACAATCTCCTGCCGCCGGTCTCCCCATTCCTTGTCGAGATAGGGTGCCATCGCGTTCATGAAGTCCGGATCGTCCGGCCAGCGCGACTTTGGTACTGAGGCCCACCACAGGCCCATTTTGGTCGTCCGCACAAGGGGTCCAGCCTGGCTCAGTTCCCCCACATGATGCGGACGGGTGGCGAGCCAGAAGAAGCCTTTGGCGCGGATCACACCCGGCCAGGATTGGTCGAGAAAGGCCCGGAAGCGGCTGGGATCGAAGGGCGCGCGGGCGCGGTAGACAAAGGAACGGATGCCGTATTCCTCGGTTTCCGGAACATGGTCGCGGAAGCCATGCAGCTCCTTGAACCACAGCGGATGGGTCTCTGCCTTGGCAAAGTCGAAGAGACCTGTCCCGAGAATGTCTTTTGCCGCGACCTTGGCGAAATCTGTTTCAATGACGCGTGCATCGGCATTGAGGCCGGCAATGATCTTGCGCGCAGCATCGAGCTGATCCGGCGTTGCCGTCCCGACCTTGTTGAGAATGATCACATCGGCAAATTCGATCTGCTCGACGAGCAGATCGACCAGCGTCCGGTTATCCCCTTCGCCGGCCGTCTCGCCACGATCGGCGAGAAAATCACTCGACGAATAGTCGCCGATCAGATTGGCTGCGTCGACAACCGTCACCATCGTATCGAGTTGCGCGATGTCGGACAGGCTGCGGCCCTCCTCGTCACGAAAATCGAACGTCGTGGCGATCGGCAGCGGCTCGGCAATGCCGGTTGCCTCGATCAAGAGGTAGTCGAAACGTCCCTGCTCGGCGAGCCCACGCACCTCGTTCAGGAGGTCGTCGCGCAGCGTGCAACAGATGCAGCCATTGCTCATCTCGACAAGCTGTTCTTGGGTGCGGGAGAGGGCAGCATCACCACCGCGCACAAGGGCCGCGTCGATGTTGACCTCGCTCATGTCGTTGACGATGACGGCGACACGCAAACCCTCGCGATTGGCAAGAACGTGGTTGAGCAGCGTCGTTTTACCGGCACCAAGGAAACCGGAGAGAACGGTGACAGGAAGTTTTTTCATGATGAGCTCATTAAATGTAATAACATAACATAAACAGATCCGAAAAAGGCGGAACCGTGGTCCCGCCTTCTTGCCCGGGGGAGGGAGAGGATCACTGCGACAGGCAGGTGCTCATCGACGTTGCGAGGTTGCGCATCAGCTGGCCATAGAGCGCGGGGCCGGCCTCCAGCGCGCCGCCTTCCGGATCAAGCACGCCCGACTTCGCCTTTGTGCCTTCTGTCACCACGCCGATAAGCTTCGGCTCGAACTGCGGCTCCGCGAACACGCAGGCAGCACCCAGTTCTTCGATCTTGGCATGGATGGACGAGAGGCGCTCGGCGCCCGGCATGGTCTCGGGGCTGACGGTCACGGAACCGGCCACTCTCACGCCGTAGCGTTTCTCGAAATACTGGTAGGCGTCATGGAAAACGATGAACGGCTTTTCCAGGACCGGTTTCAACTGCGCGGCAATCTCGGCATCAAGCGCGTCGATCTCCGCATTCAGGGCGGTCAGGTTGGCCTCATAGGTGGCCTTGTTCGAAGGATCGACCTCGGCAAGACTTTTCGCGATATCGGCCGCCATCGCCTTGGCATTGGTGGGGTCGAGCCAGAGATGCATGTCGATGCCGCCATGCTCGTGCTCGTCATGGGCATGATCGCCATGCGCGTGCTCATCGTGACCGTCCGATGCTGCAGCCTTCTCCGCACCATGGTCGTGGCCATCCTCGTGAGCATGATCATGTCCATGCTCCTCCGCCTCACCATGGGCATGCTCACCGCCTTCCTTGGCATGCTCGCCGTGATCATGGCCCTCGAAGGCGCCACCTTCCCGGAAGGGCAGTTTCGTCAGGCCATCGGCATCTTCGAGCTCGACCACCTTGGCATCCTTCGGCAGCGCCTCCAGGGGCTTTTCGAGGAAGGCCTCAAGGCCAGGGCCGACCCAGAAGATAAGATCGGCATTTTCCAGCGCACGCGCATTGGACGGCTTCAGCGTGTAGGTATGCGGGGACGCAGCACCCTCGACAATCAGCGAGGGCTCACCCACGCCCTTCATGATCGAGGCGACAAGCGAATGCACCGGTTTGATCGAAACCACGACGTCGGGAGCGGCGGACGCCAGTGTCGGCGAGAGAATGAGAAACGCCGTCGAGGCAGCCAGTCCGAGGCGATAGCGGGTCATGCAAAGCTCCTGCGAGTGGTTATGTAATACTATTACCTGCGTTGCGTTATGCTATAACGTGTGGCATAGGAGGTGGCAACATCAAAATCTCGAGAACTCCATGAATGCCATGAAATCACGGGAGGCCGCGCCGCTGGTGTCGCTGACCGGCGCCGGTGTCAGCAGAAACGGTCGTTGGCTGGTGCGCGGCGTCGACTTTTCCGTCCGCCCGGGTGAAATCGTGACCCTGATCGGCCCTAATGGTTCCGGCAAATCCACCAGTGCCAAGATGGCGATTGGCGTGATCAAGGCGGACGAGGGCAGGGTGGAGCGCAAGCCCGGTCTCACGGTCGGCTACGTCCCGCAGCGGCTGACGGTCGACTGGACCATGCCGCTGACCGTTCGCCGGCTGATGACCCTCACCGCACCGCTTTCCACGTTCGAGGTGGAAAGCGCGCTTGAGGCTGTCGGCATCGCGCATCTTGCCAATGCCGAAGTGCAGCATTTGTCGGGTGGCGAGTTCCAGCGCGCGCTTCTTGCCCGTGCCATGGCCAGAAAGCCGGATATCCTGGTGCTCGATGAACCCGTCCAGGGTGTCGATTTCTCGGGTGAAATTGCTCTGTATGATCTGATCACCTCGATCCGAAATACGAACGGCTGCGGCATCCTGCTGATCTCCCACGACCTGCATGTGGTGATGGCCGAAACCGATACGGTGATCTGTCTCAACGGCCATGTCTGCTGCCGCGGAACGCCGGCGGCCGTCAGCCAAAGCCCTGAATACATGCGGCTCTTCGGCGCCAAGGCGGCCCAGACTCTGGCCGTCTACAGCCACGACCACGATCACACCCATCTGCCCGATGGACGCGTTCTGCATGCCGATGGCAGCGTCACGGACCATTGCCATCCGGATGACGGCCACCACCATCACGATGAGCATGATCACCATCATGACCACGATCACGACCATCATCACCACGACCACAGTCATGACCATGACCACGCGCATGGCGTTGCTGCCGTCGTGAAGGACAGGGAGCATGGCCATGCTGGATGATTTCTTTGTCCGCGCCATTCTCGCCGGCATCGGTCTCGCCCTGACCACCGGTCCGCTTGGCTGTTTCGTCATCTGGCGGCGCATGGCCTATTTCGGCGACACCATGGCTCATTCGGCGCTCCTGGGTGTGGCGCTGTCGCTGTTCTTCTCGTTGAACCTGATGATCAGCGTGTTTGTCGTCGCCTCCATGGTCTCGCTGATCCTGATCGTCCTGCAGAAGCGCCAGGGGCTGTCGGCTGACGCTCTCCTGGGCATCCTGAGCCATGCCACGCTCGCGATCGGCTTGGTCATGGTCGCCTTCATGAGTTGGGTCCGCTTCGACCTCATCGCCTTCCTGTTCGGCGATATCCTCGCGGTAACCCCGACGGACGTCGCCATTGTCTGGATCGGGGGCCTTTTCGTCCTCGCCATCATTGCCTGGCTCTGGCGCCCTCTGCTCGCCGGCACCGTCAATGTCGAACTGGCCGAAGCCGAGGGCATGCAGCCCGAGCGGGCGAGACTGATCTTCATGCTGCTGATGGCGCTGGTCATCGCGATTGCCATGAAGATCGTGGGGATCCTCTTGATCACCTCGCTGCTGATCATCCCGGCAGCTGCCGCGCGCCGCTTTGCCTCGACGCCGGAAGTCATGGCGGTTCTGGCCTCTGTGATCGGTGCGATCGCCGTCGTCATGGGCCTTTTCGGCTCGCTGACCTATGACACCCCATCGGGCCCGTCGATCGTCGTGGCGGCCCTCCTGCTCTTCCTCGTAAGCCTGCTGCCAAAGCCAGGCATCAGATCCTCAGACGCCAGACCGGGTGCATGACCATGACCAAGACCGATCTCACGCGCAACCAGTCCCTCGTCTTCGACGCGCTTGTCCATTCAGACGGGCCGCTATCGGCCTACACGCTGCTCGACAAGCTGCGTGAACATGGCTTTCGCGCGCCTCTGCAGGTGTACCGAGCGCTCGACAAGCTGGTTGAATTCGGCATGGTCCATCGGCTCGAAAGCCTGAATGCCTTCGTCGCCTGCGCGCACCCGCATGACGGATGCTCCGGTCATGGCACCGTTGCCTTCATGATCTGCAACAAATGCGGCCATGTCACCGAGTTCCACGACCACGATATCGACCACAAGCTTGCGACGGTGGCGCGGGGATTGAGGTTCAAGTCGGAGAAAACAACGATCGAGGTGCGCGGGACCTGCTCGTCCTGCGCGGAGATCGCGGCATAGAACCCCTGCGCTTACAGGGGTTGCAGTCCACCCGCGAAACGACGCCAGTTGCGCACATAGTTTTCGGCTGAGAGCCGCAAGCCCGCAATTGCGATGTCATCCAGTGTCCGGACGACACGCGCCGGCGATCCGACGATAAGGGAATTGTCCGGGAAAACCTTGCCTTCGGTGATCAGGGAATTGGCACCGACCAGGCAGTTGTCGCCGATGCGGGCGCCGTTGAGCACCGTCGATCCCATTCCGATCAGCGAGTTATTGCCGATGCTGCAGCCATGAATGATGGCGTGGTGGCCGATGGTGCAGCCCTCGCCGATGGTCACACCCTTGCCAGGGTCCGTATGGACCATCACGCCGTCCTGGATATTGGTCCGGGCACCGATCACGATCGGATCATTGTCGCCGCGCAGGACGGCGCCGAACCATATGCCGACCTCTTCGCCTAGGCGCACATCGCCGATGACCTGCGCATTGGGTGCCAGCCAGAACTGATCGGCAGCAGGAATCTGCGGGATCCGGTCACCCAGACGGTAAAGCGGCATTCGGAAATCGCCTTTTTCAGCGCAGCCGCAGCACGACGGGGAAACGACCGCCCTGGGCCGAGACGTGCAGATGGATATTGGCTTCGGGCTGGGAATAGCGCCAGGCGCGAGCACCATGGCTGAGCAGAAGCCCGATCAGGTCCTTGGTCTTCGACCGCTTCTCCCGAAGCCCGAGATCCGCGAGCCGGTAGGCCGCCTCGTGGAGCGGATGGAGAACGCTGCTGGAAGCGAGCTGCCCGCCATTGTCCTGATCCTCGACGGGACCGTATCTGAAGTCTTTCGATGCCATTCCACTATCCTCGTAAACAGTACAAATCGAGGGTTTTGGGCGACCGTTTTACTGGGCCGCAGCCCAGCAGCGGATTCCCTTTTTCTTCAGTGCATTACAGGCATTCACCGCGTCCCTCTGCTCGTCGAATCCGCCAAAACGGGCACGGTAGACCTGGTTCGCACCCTCGCCGAAAGCGACGGTGAAGGGGGTGGCGGAACGCAATACCTTTCCGCCTTTTTCCTGCGCGTCGCGCAGGAGATCCATAGCCAGATCCTTGTCCGGCGAAGTCCCGATCTGAACCACCCATCCACCGGAGGGCGCCGTCGAGGCAGTCGTCATAGCATCGACATTGGGTGCGGCTGCCGATGCGGCTGCGACCGATTGCGTCGTGGCGGCAGGAGCGATCGAAGCACCGCTGTCGGGCATATAGGCAGGTGCCGGCTGCGGTACGGGCACACCCGACGCCGCTGCTGCGGGAGCAACCGGGCGAAGGGTCTCGAGCGCGGCGGCTGCATTCGATGTCGGCTGGGCAGCATAGGCCTGGGCAACGCCGGTGTAGCGCGGATCGGGCAGCGGGCCCGTCTGGGGCAGGCTAGGCACATCGCCGCTCACAGACGCCGTAGCCGCAGCAGAAGACGGCGCAACGGAGGTGTCGTTCTTGGCAATCAGGTTTCCATTGCCACGCGTGCTCGACGCGGCAGGCAGGTAGCGCTGAACGAGATTGGTCATCTGCGCATTGCGGCGCGCGCCAGAGGTTGCGCCCAGCACGACGGCAACGATGGAACGACCGCCCGCCTCGGCCGACGTGGCCAGGTTGTAACCTGCAGCGCGGGTAAAGCCCGTCTTGATCCCGTCGACGCCGCGAACCTGGCCGAGCAGCCGGTTGTGGTTGCCGATGGTCTGCTTGCCGAAGCGGAAGCTGCGCGTGGAGAAGTAATCGTAGTACTGCGGGAAATGCTGACGCAGGGCGATGCCAAGGCGAGCCTGATCGCGCGCCGTCGTCATCTGCGCGGTGTTGGGCAAGCCATGTGCATTGCGATACGTGGTTTTGGTCATGCCGAGGCTGCGAGCCTTGGCCGTCATCATCTGGGCAAAGCGCTTTTCAGAGCCGCCGAGATGTTCTGCAACAGCCGTCGCCACGTCATTGGCCGACCGGGTGACGAGCGCAAGGATAGCCTGTTCGACAGTAATGCTGCGACCGGTGCCTACGCCGAGCTTCGACGGCGGCTCCTTGGCTGCATTGGCAGAGAAAGGAATCTTGCTGCTCAACGAGATGCGGCCAGCCTCCAGCGCCTCGAAGACCATATAAAGGGTCATCATCTTGGTCAGCGAGGCCGGGTAGCGCAGGCTGTCGGCATTCTCGCTGTAGAGCACCTTGCCGGTTTTGGCGTCGATGACGATGCCGGCATATTTGGGATTTGCCTGGGCAGTGCCAACGGCAGCGACAAGTGTCACGAAGACCGCAAACGCCGCGAGGACAAGCCGACGCACAGCGGCTGCGAAGTTGGAGCTTCCGAAAACTTTATGCACCACGATACTCTTTGAATTTCACCATTGACGACCGGACGCTCTCCCCCAATCGCGACCATCTCGCTGGACCCTACGAAATTAGCCTTACCAAGAGGTTTATGATGAATGCTCCGTTGACGCTTTGGGTTGTTTTTTAAGCGTCGGCGCGGCGGGGCTGGCGCGGCTCGAGACATAGTCGTGAACGGCGGCGTCGATCGCCTGCCAATCATTGAGCAGCTGGCTCGAGAACCGGTAGAGAACGGTCAGATCTTCACCGACATGGATGTCGCGCTGGCAATCGCTGCTGCTGGCCTTGTCAGCTGCAGCAGGCAGCATGCAGCGGATGGCATAGCTGCTACCGTCGGGGAGCTTTGCTGTGAGCAGTCTTTCGCCGTCATAGCCTGTGCCATCCCGAAACGTATGCAGCGTCAGGCCAGCTGGCCCGGGCGCCTCATCCGGCTGGAGCAGGTGTTGATAGATGGGATCGACGCGACCGGACATGTCCCGGGACATGGTGCTTTGTGAAATCTGTAGGAAGATCAGTGACTGAGACAGCAAGAGGTCATCGAATCGACGTCTCTGGGCGACGGAGTAACCCGTCATTTCCGGCCAGAGCAGATAAAGATCGACCCGCTCTGCGACGCCGCTCTGGCGCTGTTGTTCGAAGCGGATGGTGTTTTCGGGCAGTTTGAGTCTGTCCCGCCCTATGGTGATTTCGACGATATCCGTGCTTTCGCTGTGTCCCGCGAGAGAAAGGCGCTCGCCATAGGACTGGCCATACCAGCTGATGGCGACTGAGGCGGCGGCCAGCATCAGAATCGAAAAGGTGGCGATCATCAGGAAGCGGGTCGAGATCAGCGGCAGCCGCTCGTCTTCCGCATCCAGCCTGTTTGCATCGCCTCGCATGTCGCCCTGGCCCCCTCGGTCCGCTCCCTTTGCGGGGGAGGTGATGCGATAAGACTTCTGCGAACGTGGTTAATTTGCGGTTAAGTTCTTGCCCCCTGGTGCCTTTAGACAAAAAGAGAGCCGGTCCCGGTTGGACGGGACCGGCTCATTGGCTCCGGTCGGGGGACGGGTAGGCGGGGACAGACCGGGCCAGAAGCGGAGGGCGGCGTGTTTTACTGGGACACGCTGCCGACGATGCCTGCGCGACCATCCTGAAGCTTCACCCATCGACCGGGATTGCTCGAGGACTGGCGCTTCAGATAGGTGTATTCCGTCTCGGACCACAGCAGCACCTTGTTGCGCATGTTGTCGAGAATGAAGTCGCCGTGATCAGTGCGGACTGTCAGCACGGCATGACCTTCGCCGTTCGGCTGGAGCACGACGGTCATCAGGAGATCGGCGGGATCGACGCCGCGATCGACCAGCAACTTGCGCTTCAGCAGCGCGAAGTCTTCACAGTCGCCGACGCTGCGGGGATAGGTCCAGCGCTCCTCGACACCATAGATCTCCATATCGGTGAGCGGCGTGATCGAGCTGTTGACCGTGTAGTTGACCTCAAGAATCGCCTTCCACAGATCCTCGGTCAGGGCCATCGGCCCGCTGTCGGTCTGACTGCCGGCGCATTCGCCCGAATAGGTCTGACAGAATTCATAGTGTCCGATCGGCGGATTGGCCTTGCCGACGATCTGCATGTTGGCCGGCATAGCCGAGACTTGAAAGGCCATTGCCCCTGAGAGGACGGTGGCCAGAGTTCCAATACCCAGATTTTTCTTTGTTGTCATTGGTTGTCTCCTGGTAGTGGAGACAGCAATGACACAGATAATTTGATGGGCCGCGAAGAATAGCAGTAGTATTAGATGAGAAATAAATGAAAATGATATTCTATATTTAGGTGTATTTGTTTTTTATTTGAATGTGTTTTGAGCAAAGTTTTCCATGCTTTTGTATGGCATTTTACAGATCGCGTTGTTCGAAAGCGCGAAAAATCCGAAGAAGGGCAATTAAATCATATGGTTGAGGCGATGTTTGGCGCTTGTGCGCGCCGTAGCCGAAGCTGCCCGTTTGGCCAGGTGACAGCTGGTAATGGAGGTTTGCCTGACGTATCTGATGGCGCCGATGCACGTGTTGCGCTCTGGTTCTGTCAGTCGGCGCCAAAAATTTTTTTGAAATAGCTGTGCCGCTCTGGGACGATTTCAGCCGCGCCGAAAACAAAAGGCGCCTTGCGGGGGCCGCAGGCGCCTCTTTGACTGGCTTGCAGGGATACTCAGAGGAATTCGGTGAGTGCTTCCTTTGACTGCAGCGACAGGAATTCGATCGCCACGCCTTCCATGAAATGGCGCACCACGCGTCCACGCATGTTGCCGAGCCGCACCGCCGAACCGATCGGCGGGCGGATGTCGATGTCGACGGTAGCACCCGACAGCGACAGGTCCATGAGGCGGCAGGGATAGGTCTTGCCGTCTTCGAGCGTCAGCTCGGTACGCGTCTGACGCGGTGTCAGACGATCGTGACGGCGATCTTCCGGAAGGCCAAGCTCGTGCTTGTTCGCAATCCAAGTCAGCTGTGCCGCAAGCTTTTCACGCTTGCGGATGGTGGCGTTGATCGAGATGATGAAGCCGTCTTCCGTGAGCTTGACGACGGTGCCCTCGATGCGACCGAGGTGATCGATATAGGCGACCACGCGTTCGCCGGGCCGAGGCATGCCGGCGCAGGCGAAGCGAACATCGCCGGGGGACATGTCGATCACCTTGCAGACATACTCTTCGTAGGTGGCAAGCATCAGGCGACCTTGCAGGCTGACGGCGACGCGCTGGAAAGCGCGCTGCTGTCCCGGCGAGGCGATTACATTTGTCTGGCTTGCCTGCGTCGAGTACATCACGGGAAATCTGTCTGTTTCTCTATAGCTCAAGATTAGGCTCTAAGCCGTTAATATAGTGTTTGCTTTTGCCGGCGCTTTTTCCAGGCGGAACCATATTCTGCCACCAGTTAAGGTTAAGAAAGGCTTTCGATTGCGGGCTTTGCGCTGAAATGGCATTAAACCTCATCAGACGCGAAGGGCAGCCTTCGGCACTACCTCCAGTCGACGCAACGATCCGCCAAGCGTCGGCAAAGGCCACTCGGTCATCCGGGCGGCCTTTTTTTTATTCTGCAGCTGCATTACCTGATGACTGTCGCGGCAAAAGGATAGTCAGATGCAGGATGATGCGGGATCTCGTGGAGATGAAGATGCGACATACGAGGCAGGTCAGCCACGATACCTGAATCAACCGCCCGCCAATCCGCCAATCTTCAATCTGCCATCGGGCATATTGGTCGCAATCGCCCTGATCTGCGGGATCTATGCGCTGCAGGAATTTGTACTGTCTGCAGCAATCAATCAGTGGATCGCCGTCGAATTCGCGTTTTCACCGATTCGTTATCTCTATCCGCTGGCTGAACAATCACTGGCCTGGCTGTGGACGCCGGTCAGCTATTCATTGCTGCATGGCAGCTTCGAACATCTCGCCTTCAACTCTCTCTGGCTGGCCGCCTTCGGAACGCCGGTCTGTCGCCGCATTGGCGAAATCCGTTTCGTCTTGTTCTGGATCGTCTCATCGGTCGCAGCCGCAGCGCTTCATGCCGTGGTGAACTGGGGCGAGCCCTCCCTCATGGTGGGTGCCTCCGGCGTGATCTCGGCCTTGATGGGCGCTGCCTGCCGATTCGCTTTTGGCGATCGGCAGCGTAGCCTGGCACGGTTGAGCGGCCGGGAGCCGCCTTTGCTTTCGGTAGGGCAGGCGCTTGCCGACCACACCGTTCGCGTCTTCATCATCATCTGGTTTCTTGGCAACGTCGCAATCGCGCTCGGCCTGCCGATGCTCGGTGCCGATTCGGCTGCCATCGCCTGGGATGCGCATATCGGCGGTTTCCTTCTCGGATTCTTCTGCTTTGCCCTCTTCGATCCCCATAAAAAGGGCCACACGCTCGCGTGATGTCGCGCATGTTGCATTCTTGCTAAATTGAGGGCACCCTTTTCCTGGCGGTCCGAGGAGGTCTGGGCTGCCATCCGGGTGTTCTATGCGAGGAGGAACGCATGCCTGCATCTGCCAGAAGCATACTTGAGCAAAAGGGTCGCAACGTTATCACGATCAGCCCGACGGTGACCCTGGGCGAAGCCGCCCATGTCCTGGAAGAACACAAGATTGGTGCCGTGGTCGTGGTCGGCATGGAAAGCCGCATCGTCGGCATATTCACCGAACGCGACGTCGTCCGCGCGATCGGCACTGCCGGCAAGGATGCATTCGATCAGCCCGTCTCTGCCTTCATGACGACGAATGTCTATCGCTGCCGCGAAGATACCAGCGTCAATGAACTGATGGAGATGATGTCGAGCCGCCGCTTCCGTCACGTGCCCGTCGAGGACAACGGCAAGCTGTCCGGTATCATTTCGATCGGTGACGTCGTTAAGTCTCGTATCCGCGAGATCGAGCAGGAAGCCGAGCATATCAAGGCTTACATCGCCGGCTGATCCGGCCATTCCACATCACAAGACTGAAGGCGGTCCAGGCCGCCTTCAGCGCGAAACCGCTTACTGCATGCGACGGATTTCCGTCACGCGTGCCTTGGTTTCCTCATAGCCGCGCTCGATGGCTTCTCCGGCACGGTGGAACTCCGAAAGCCCGATATCACTCAGGCGTGGATGCAGCGCGAGATCCGGTGGATCGCCGGCCAGGCGCGCGCGCGAAATGCGGTCCTGGATGATGTTGAAGGCCTGAACCATCACGCCGGTCAGTCCGACCTTATTCGGTGCCCTCGCGGTTTCTGCATTCGCCTGTTCGGGCATCGACGCCTTGTGTTTCACCACAGCCGAGCGACCGAACACGTCGTAATGCAGATTGACGGCCATCACGAGCGGCTGCTCATAGGCGCGACACACCGAAACCGGCACCGGATTGACCAGTGCGCCGTCGATCAGGGTCCGGTTGTTGCAATGGATCGGCTCGAAGATGCCGGGAAGCGCATAGGACGCGCGCAATGCCGTAATCAGGCTGCCGCCGTCGATCCAGACCTCGTGACCGCTGTTGAGTTCGGAGGCCACCGCCACGAAGGGTTTTGGCAGGTCTTCGACCGTCAGTCCTTCCAGATGCTCCTGCATGCGCTTCGTCAGCCGCATGCCGCCGAGAAGGCCGCCGCCACCGATGGTCAGGTCAAGCAGCGAAGCGATGCGGCGCATCGTCAGCGACCGCGCAAAGGCTTCGAGTTCGTCCAGCTTCCCAGCCAGATAACACCCGCCGACCAGCGCCCCGATCGAGGTCCCTGCAATCATGCCGACCTCGATGCCCTCTTCATCCAGCGCGCGCAGCACGCCGATATGCGCCCAGCCTCGGGCAGCACCTCCGCCAAGGGCAAGCGCCACTTTCGCTTTTGCGCGTTTTTCACGAACAACAGGTCCGGGCGGCGCCGCCGCGCCATCCTTGGCTGGTTGTGCCACTGTGGCACCGCCATTTGAAATCATACTCCAGTTCAGCATCTCCGTACCCCACAAGCTGAACACTCCGGGTGTCATTACGACACTGTCTGCTTACGATTTCGTTATGCCGAGGGCATGCCTCAATGACCGTAGACGTGATCCGGGTCGAAATGGCGGTGATCGTCGGCAATCGTGAGCGATGCTTTGCCGTCCACCGCCTGAGCCGTCCGATAGAAGCAGGAGCGACGGCCCGTGTGACAAGTGGCATCGTGCCCGGCGACTTCCACCTTCAGCCAGATTGCATCCTGGTCGCAATCGACCCGCATTTCCCTGACTGTCTGGAGATTGCCGGAGCTTTCGCCCTTCTTCCAGATCTTCGCCCGCGAGCGGCTGTAATAGTGGCCGATGCCAGTCTGGAGCGTCAGCGCGATGGCCTCGGCATTCATATGCGCTACCATCAAGAGCTCGCCGTCGCGCGCATCGGTGACCACAGCGGTCACCAGACCGTGATCGTCGAACTTCGGCGTGAAGGCGAGACCTTCCTCAAGAATTTTCTTGTCGCTCGAGGGCGCATCGAAATCAAAACCAGACATGGCAAAACTCGCGAGCTTAACGGCTCCGAACCATGGACATGAAGCGCGCCTGCTCGGCGGCATTGTCCTTGAAGGCGCCGGTGAAGGTGGTGGTCAGCGTCGTGGAACCCGTCTTCTGGATCCCGCGCATTGCCATGCACATATGCTCGGCCTCAAGGAAAACCGCAACCCCGCGCGGCTGCAGGGTCTCGTCGATCGCCTGTGCGATCTGCGCCGTCATGTTTTCCTGCGTCTGCAGACGCTTTGCAAACACGTCGACCACACGCGCGATTTTCGACAGCCCGAGCACGCGGCCCTTCGGCAGATAGGCGACATGCGCCTTGCCGATGACCGGCAGCATGTGATGTTCGCAATGCGAGAAGAACGAGATGTCGCGCACCAGGACCATGTCCTCGTAGCCGCCGACCTCTTCGAACGTCCGACCGAGAACGTCCTCGATATCGGCGCTGTAACCGGCAAAAAGCTCAGCATAGGCCTTGGCGACCCGGGCCGGCGTGTCGAGCAGACCCTCGCGCTCCGGGTCGTCGCCGGCCCAGAGGAGAAGCGTACGTACCGCCTGCTCGGCTTCTTCGCGCGTGGGGCGCGGGGCTTCGACGGTCAGTTTCTTGACAATGGCATCCATGGCCTTGGTCTCCCGGTCCCGCGCAAGGCGAGCCGCTTGTTTGGCTTTGCCGGATTGTAAATGCGTAATGCGGCTCATATTGCAAGTCCGTTGTCGAAATCTGCGGTGAGAAGATCGTCCGCCCAGAGGGACGGCTTGCATTTGTTCTGTGCCAGGCTCTCCGATATAGTGGCTGATCAGAACGATGATAAGACGGTGCCTGCGACATGATGATGGCTGCATTGCCGCAGTCACTCCCTATATACGGGAGAAGCGCCGGAGCGGATTGACCATGGACGACATCTACAACACCAAGATCCTCGAATTTGCCGGAAACATCGGCCGCATCGGGCAACTCGCCAATGCCGATGCCATCTCCGAAAAGCATTCGAAGCTCTGTGGCTCGAAGGTCAGGGTCTACCTCAAGGTCAAGGACGGCGTCGTCACGGATTTTGCCCATGAGGTGAAGGCCTGCGCGCTTGGCCAAGCCTCGTCCGGCATCATGGCCCGCCATGTCGTGGGTGCAAAGGCCGAGGAATTGCGCAAGGCGCGGCTCGATATGCTGGCGATGCTCAAGGAGGACGGCGAGGGGCCGGAGGGGCGTTTCGAGGACATGCGCTTCCTGAAGCCCGTGCGGGAGTATAAGGCGCGCCATGCCTCGACCATGCTGACCTTCGATGCGGTGGTCGACTGTCTAGACCAGATCGAGCATCCGGCGATGCCCGCCGAGGCGAGCTGATCATGTGCAACGGCCCCGACTGTGGGCATGAGCCGGCAAAAGCGGCCCCAAGAAGCCGAAACTGGCAGGGGCCTTTTCGAAAGACCCCGGGCCGCCTGTTCGGCATGGCTTTCATTCGCCTCTACCAGCTGACCTTCTCAAGCCTTGTCGGCAGCTCCTGCCGGCATATGCCGACGTGTTCCGAATACGGTTACGAGGCCGTTGCCCGTCACGGTCTTTGGTCGGGTGGCTGGCTGACGCTTTTCAGGGTCGTCCGCTGTGGACCCGGCGGAACCTGGGGTCCAGATCCCGTGCCGGAAACGCTGGGAACAAGCTTTTCCTGGTACACACCCTGGCGCCTCTGGATCTTCGGCCGCAAGCAAGGCGGCTGACCGAGGTCAGAGATCGCGGCATAGTTGGGCGGCCGATTCGCTTTTGGGATACGATCGCATGCCGATGCCCCTCGAATACCGCCAGGCCTCCGCCGACTTCGACGCCTTCATGAAGGATCTCGTCGCGACGTCGATGATCCAGACGTCTCACCAAGCCTACACCATGCTGCAGGCGGTGCTGCAGGTCTTTCGCCACCGCTTGACCGTCGGGCAAGCGATTGCCTTTGCCAATGTCCTGCCGCCGGTGCTGCGCGCCATTTTCGTCAGTGACTGGGACACCGAGGCGCCGGTCAAACCCTTTGCCGATCGTGATACGCTGATGAAGGAAGTCCGCGCCCTTCGCCATGACCACAATCTATCGACCGATACCGCCATCGAGGACGTGACGTCGACGATCCGCCGTCACGTCGATCCCGAGGCGTTGGAGCGGGTCCTCAACACGTTGCCAGTAGAGGCGCGCCGCTTCTGGTTCATGGGGCAGGCCTAGCAAGATCCTTTACTCAGCAGCGCTTTCGGCCTATCAAGCGCCGGTTCGTGGCGGGGTGTCTCATCCCGCAATTTTCACCACCCGCATTCGTTGGCGGGACTGGATCAGGAGACGTTTATGTCCGCTTCCGTATCTCTCACTTTCCCCGATGGCTCCATCCGCGAATTCGCCGCCGGCACGACCGGTGCGCAGGTCGCCGAATCGATTTCCAAGTCGCTTGCCAAGAAGGCCGTCGCCATTGCGCTCGATGGCACCTTGCGCGACCTCTCAGACCCCATCATCGACGGCAAGATCGAGATCGTCACCCGTACCGATCCGCGTGCGCTGGAACTCATCCGCCACGATGCGGCTCACGTGATGGCCGAAGCCGTGCAGGAACTCTGGCCCGGCACGCAGGTCACCATCGGTCCGGTGATCGAGAACGGATTCTATTACGACTTCGCCAAGGCTGAACCCTTCACGCCCGATGATCTGCCGAAGATCGAAAAGAAGATGAAGGAGATCATCCAGCGCAACAAGCCCTTCACCAAGGAGATCTGGTCGCGCGACAAGGCCAAGGAAGTCTTTGCTTCCAAGGGCGAGAAATACAAGGTCGAGCTGGTCGATGCGATCCCGGAAGATCAGGATCTGAAGATCTACTATCAGGGCGATTGGTTCGACCTCTGCCGTGGGCCGCATATGGCGTCCACCGGGCAGATCGGCATGGCCTTCAAGCTGATGAAGGTGGCCGGCGCCTATTGGCGCGGTGACAGCAACAACGCCATGCTGAGCCGCATCTACGGCACCGCCTTTGCCGAACAGGAAGATCTGGACCGGTACCTGCATATCCTGGCCGAGGCAGAAAAGCGCGATCACCGCAAGCTCGGCCGCGAAATGGATCTCTTCCATTTCCAGGAAGAAGGCCCCGGCGTCGTCTTCTGGCACGGCAAGGGCTGGCGCATGTTCCAGACCCTGACCTCGTATATGCGCCGTCGTCTCGAGGGCACCTACCAGGAAGTCAACGCCCCGCAGGTGCTCGACAAGTCGCTCTGGGAAACCTCGGGGCACTGGGGTTGGTACCAGGAAAACATGTTCGCGGTGAAATCGGCCCATGCCTTCACCCACCCGGATGACGAGGAAGCGGACCAGAAGGTCTTCGCGCTGAAGCCGATGAACTGCCCGGGTCACGTGCAGATCTTCAAGCATGGCCTGAAATCTTATCGCGAGCTTCCGGTTCGCCTCGCCGAGTTCGGCACGGTGCACCGCTATGAAGCCTCCGGCGCGCTGCATGGCCTGATGCGCGTGCGCGGTTTCACCCAGGATGATGCCCACGTCTTCTGCACGGAAGAGCAGATGGCGGCCGAGTGCCTGCGCATCAACGACCTGATTCTCTCCGTCTACGAGGACTTTGGCTTCAACGAGATCGTCGTGAAGCTCTCGACCCGTCCGGAAAAGCGCGTCGGCTCCGACGAGCTCTGGGATCGCGCCGAAAGCGTGATGATGGACGTTCTGAAGCAGATCGAGGAACAGTCCGGTGGACGCATCAAGACCGGTATTCTGCCGGGCGAGGGCGCCTTCTATGGTCCGAAGTTTGAGTATACCCTGCGTGACGCCATCGGCCGTGAATGGCAGTGCGGCACGACCCAGGTGGACTTCAACCTGCCGGAACGCTTCGGTGCCTTCTACATCGACCAGAATTCGGAAAAGGTTCAGCCGGTCATGATCCACCGCGCCATCTGCGGCTCGATGGAGCGTTTCCTCGGTATCCTGATCGAGAACTTCGCCGGACACATGCCGCTTTGGTTTGCACCGCTGCAGGTCGTCGTTGCCACGATCACCTCGGATGCCGACGACTATGGTCGTGAAGTTGCTGAGCAGCTTCGCGATGCCGGCCTTCAGGTCGAAACGGACTTCCGCAACGAAAAGATCAACTACAAGGTCCGCGAGCACTCCGTGACCAAGGTTCCGGTGATCATCGTCTGCGGCAAGCGCGAAGCGGAAGAAAAAACCGTCAACATTCGCCGTCTTGGCTCGCAGGACCAGGTGTCGATGCCGCTTGCGGAAGCGATTGCCGTGCTTTCGGGTGAGGCGACCCCGCCGGATGTCAAGCGCAAGCTGGCCAACCGGAAGATCTGACAAAAATCGCCGTCTGGCAGCGCTTCCGGTGCTGTCAGACGGCTGTCATCAAAACGGCATATGACGGTACCATGACTCTCCGCCCATCTGGAGCCTTCCCGTGAAGTTCAAAGAACTGTCCTATGCCAACGAGCGCGACCCCAAGCTCAAGCGCTGGTTCATCCGCTCGATCGAAGGCCTGTCCGGCCGCGACCGCTTCACACGGCTCTACGAGATCTGGCGCAACGACATCGTCGGCAAGACCGATCGTGTCTTCGGCAAGATGCTCGATCTGATCAATGTCGATCTCAAGGTCGAGGGCACCTGGCCGCCGGCCAACATTCCCGAGGGCCCCATCGTCATTATTGCCAATCACCCTTTCGGGATCGGTGACGGCATCGCGGTTCTGGCGATCGCCGAGCAGCTTGGCCGGCCGTTCCGGGTGCTCATCAACAACGAACTCCTGAAGGTGCCGGAAATGGCGCCTTATTCGCTCCCCGTCTCTTTCGAGGAAACCAAGGAAGCGCTTGCGATCAACATGCAGACCCGCCACGAGGCGCTGCGGCTTTTGAAGGAAGGCGTCACGGTGGTGATTTTCCCGGCTGGCGGTGTTGCGACGGCCAAGAAGGGCTTCGGCCGCGCCGAGGACCTGCCGTGGAAAATGTTCCCGGCAAAGCTCATCCAGGCCGCCAAGGCGAGCGTCGTGCCCGTCTTCTTCGAAGGCCAGAACGGTCGCCTATTTCATCTTGCCAGCAAGATCTCTCTGACGCTGCGCGTTTCCTTGCTCATTCGCGAGTTCCGCCGCCTGTCCGGTTCAACGATCCAGGCGCGCGTGGGTGCGGTCATCCCGTGGGAAGAGCTGGCGACCCATGCCGACCGCAAGGATTTGCTGGCACGCCTCTTCGGCGCCGTCTTCAGCATGGCGCCGGTGAGCCGCCGGAAATTCAGCCGCGCGGCTTGATATCCTCAGGGCTGGTTGAGCAGCAGCTCGACATCCATGTTGACGCCGGCCTTCACCTCGAAGTCCTTCTGGAAGAGCTCATCCTTGTTCCGGGCAACGGCCGTATACTGGCCTTCTGCCAGCACCATGACCGGGAAAGCGCTGACGCTTTCCGCCACGATGTCGCCGCCCGAAGTCAGAACCGACCAGGCGGTATCGGCGATTGCTTCGCCGCCTGCTTCCGAGACCAGCTTGAAGCCGACCTGCGACGCGCGATGCTGGATCGTCGCTTCCGTCAGCTCCCCGGCTTCGACGGTGATATCAGCCCGGACCACGGCGTTGATCGAGCCATATTCCGACACGACGTGGTAGGTACCGGCATTCAGCCGGACGATGGTGTTGGGCTTCACATCCGCAAGCACGAGCCCGCGTTCGCCGTCTTCGCGGACCTCTGACGAATAGATGTCGAAACTCAGCTGCTTGTCCGGGATATGGGTGTCGGCACCGGAAATGGCATTGAGCGACATGCCGCCGGCATCAAGCACCAGAACCTGATCGGCAATATCGCCTTCGGCCGGCACACTGAGCTTCTTGGTGGCCCCCGCACGCCCGAAGGACACATTGACGAAATAATCACCGGGAGCGAGCTGGAAAGCCGCAGAGCCGCCCTCGGCACTGGCGAGAAGCGGCAGTTTGCCATCGGCTCCTGGGATAGGGCTGAACACGCGCCAGGACAGGCCATGCTGCATCGGCTCGCCGCCTTCGGTGAGCTTGGCATCCAGCCGGACGCTGCGGCCCTGGGTGACATTGGCAATGGCGCCGACGGCCGGAGCCGAGAATGCCTTCAGTTTCGGCATCTTGGTCGAGCCATTCAACTGCTTGAAGGTTTCGAAGGCTTCCTGTGCAAATGCAGGTGAGGTTGCGGCCGAGGCCACGAAGAGCCAGAGCAGCAGTCGGACGAGACCATCTTGGCTGAACATGCGACGCACTGTGTGTTGACTTCCTTCCCAATGCCGGCAACTTCAAACCGAACCGCATGGCAATTTCAAGACCTGCCGACCCCGCCAAGGCCTATGAAGGTATCAAGAAAATGAAAAAAGACATCAAGCTGCTCGATTATCTCGCAGTTCGCCGCTCCGTGCCCGCATTTCAGATGTGTGAGCCGGGTCCGGACAAGGCCGAGATCGAATCGATACTGACGCTCGCTGTGCGCGTGCCCGACCACGGCAAGCTCGCCCCCTGGCGCTTCATCGTCTATCGCGGTGACGAGCGGGCCACGATTGGCGAAGCATTGCTGAAGATGGCACAGGAAAAGAACCCTGATCTGTCCGAGGAGATGATCAAGGTCGAGCGCACCCGCTTCACCCGCGCTCCTGTCGTCATCGGTGTCGTCTCGACAGCCGCTCCGCATGTGAAGATCCCTGAATGGGAGCAGGTCATGTCGGCTGGTGCCGTCTGCCTCAACCTTCTGATGGCGGCAAACGCCCATGGCTATGTGTCGAACTGGTTGACCGAGTGGTTCGCCTTCGACGAGCGCGCCTATCCGCTTCTCGGCATCAAACCGGGTGAAAAGGTCGCCGGCTTCATTCACATCGGCTCGACTGAGTTTCCGATCGTCGAGCGTCCGCGACCGGCCCTGGAGGACGTCGTCTCCTGGCGCGGTGGGAACGACTGATGTTCTACGATACCGAGACGAATGCCCATGGCATGGCGCATGATCCTTTCAAGGCGATCGTGGCGCCGAGGCCGATTGGGTGGATCGGGACGAAGGGGAGGGACGGCAGTCGCAATCTGTCGCCCTACTCCTTCTTCAACGCCGTCGGCGATCGCCCGAAAATGGTGATGTTCTCGTCCAGTGGCCGGAAGGACAGTCTGCGCAATGTCGAGGAGACCGGCGTCTTCACCGCAAGCTTCGTCAGCCGTGCGTTGATCGACCGGATGAATGTTTCATCCGCTGCCGTCCCCTATGGCACGGACGAATTCGAGCTTGCGGGACTGACGGCGGTTCCGGCGAGACTGATTGACGCGCCCTATGTCGGCGAAGCTGTGGCTGCGCTCGAATGCCGTGTCACCAAGGTCCTGACCTTGCCCGACATGTTTGGCAACGACACCGACAGTCACGCGGTCTTCGGCCAGGTGGTGGGAATTCACATCGACGAATCGGTGATCCGCGATGGACGGTTTGATCTGGCCGGCGCCGATCCGATCATGCGGCTCGGATACATGGACTATGCCGGGATGGGCCCGGTGTTTGAACTGAGGCGCCCCAACCAGCTGCGGTGAACCCGATCCGACCCGAGCCTTGTGTCACGGGCTCGGGGCACATCGTCTCCGTGGTTAATGAACGTGGTGAACGTTTCTTAAACACTTTGAACCTACTGTCGAAAACACCGAATGCTTCGGTATGTTTACAGGTAGCGAGTGGGTTCGACTTTGATCGTTGCAGCTTTTCTCAGATGGGTCGAAACAGCCAAATCGCAGGAGCGGGCACGCGCTGCCAACGCTCTGGCGCGTGCCTATCTGCAGTCGGACATGGCGCCGGAAGACCGGCAGTCCGCCCAGATGGCAATGACCTATCTGCTCGATGATCCGTCACCGCAGGTCCGGCTTGCCCTTGCCGATGTGCTGGCACAGGAAGAGCGTGCGCCGCGCGCCCTGATGGTTTCGCTCGCCGAAGATCAGCCGGAAATCGCCTCCGCCGTCATCCTGCATTCGCCGGTTCTGACCGATGCCGACCTTGTGGATATCGCGGGCCGCGGCACCGTTGAAACCCGTGCACTGATTGCTGCACGCCGAGAGGTCAGCGTCGGCGTAGCCGCCGCTCTGGCCGAGATTGGCGATGCGGCTGAACTCGAGGTGCTGCTGGAAAATCCAGGTGTCTGCTTCACGACATTCACTCTCCGCCGGATCGCCGAACGGCACGGCCAATGCGAGCGGATCCGCGCACGGCTTCTGGAGCGGGATGACCTGACGAGCGGAGTACGCCAGCTTCTCGTTCAGTTCGTCGCCGAGGCCTTGGCCGGCTCGGATCTCGTCATCGGCGCCATTGGCAGCCGTCGCATCGAGCGCATCGCCCGCGAGGCTGGCGACAGTGCGACGATCGCGCTTCTTGCCGATGTGCATGGCGATGAACTGGCACGCCTGACAGATCAGTTGCGCGTGGCCGGCCGTCTGACGCCCGCCTTCCTGATGCATGCGCTTTGCGCCGGACGCACGGACTTTTTCTCCTCTGCCATCGTGGCCATCTCGGGGCTCGAAGAGCGTCGTGTCCGTTCCATCCTGGCGACCGGTCGCTTCCATGCGGTCCGCGCCCTGCTCGAATCAGCCGGACTCGCGCGTGATGTCAGCCCCTTGTTCGTCGACGCCATCATGCTCTGGCGAAGCCTCATCCAATCGGCAAATGGTTTTGAACTGGACCACATCGCCCAGCGCCTCGTTGAGCGTTACCGCGGTGATGGCAGTCTGAGCGACCCGGCCCGTGCGATGATCGACATGGTCGAGCGGCTGGCCATCGCCGAAGAGCGTCGCCTTGCACGTGATTACGCGAGTGGTTTTGCTCTGGCGGCTGCCTGAGCCAGGGCCTCAAGGCACGATCTTCTTGGCCACCCAGGAATAGCTTTCCGACACCACGTGAATGGGCTTTTCGAAGATCATCTTGATCGCGGCCTTGCCGGGAAGGACTTCACGCACGGCATCAATGGCTTTGTCTTTGAGGGTTTGCTTCTGCTCTTCGGTGGGCTCTGGGACAACAGCGGCTTCCGTGGCGTCCGGCTGGGCAGGCACCTGCGCGGCGAGAGCTTCGGTGATGTCAGGCGGCGGCAACTGGCAGACGGCTACGGCCGTCGGATAGCCGATATTGGTGTAGCGTCCCAAAACCTGCTCCGAGGCTGCATTGCACAGTTCGATGGAAACGTAACGTTCTGCCGGTGTCTCGACGAATTCGCATTGGCTGACGCTGTCGTCGCAGCCGAGAATCGTCATCATGATCAGGGCAGTCTTCATCTGTGGGCTCCCGGCGAGGCAGTTGGCAACAAGACGAAACAGAAGGATTGAAGCCAAAGCAAGGCGAAAGGCGGGAGCGCGAATTCAGACGCCCGCCGGGTGTTCGAGATGACATGTCGCAAAGCGCCGGACTGCCATCCGCCGAGCTATTACCCGCTATCCCGTTGAAAGCCGTCGTGTTTCCGGTTCCGGTTGATGCACCAGATCCAGTTCACCCTGTGCCTCCAGTGAAGCATCCTCGTCTGAGAGTTCCACTTCGCGGATCCATTCCCGCCAGATCGATACCAGCAGCGCCATCAGCACCGGTCCAAGGAACAGACCGAGGAAACCCATCGTCTTCACACCACCGACGAGGCCGAAGAAGGTGGGAAGGAACGGAAGTTGGATCGGGCCGCCGACAAGCCTCGGGCGTACCGTCTTGTCGACGATGAAGAGTTCGACGGAGCCCCAGACGAAGAGAGCAACGCCTTCGAACATCGAACCGCTGGCGACGAGGTAGATCGAGACAAGCGTGAACGACAGCGGTGCGCCGCCCGGAATGAGAGCCATGACGCCGGTGATGACGCCCAGGGTGACGGGCGAGGGGACGCCGGCCAGCCAATATGCGATGCCGAGAATGATGCCCTCGGCGATGGCGATCAGCGTCATGCCGGTGACGGTCGAGCTGATCGTTGCCGGAACGACGCGGGAAATGCGTTCCCATCGGTTGGGCAGAATGCGTTCGCCGAGCAAGTCGAGCTGGCGCGAGAAGTTGGCACCATCGCGATAGACGAAGAACAGGGCGATGAGCATGAAGAGAAGCGTCAGCACCAGATGGAACAGACCATCTCCCGCGGCGATGACGGCGCGATAGATGTTGCCGATATTGGCGCCGCTCACCAGTTGGATAAGCTCGCCAATCGCCCCCGGCTGCCCGATGTGCTCGTTCCATTGCGTGGCAAGCCAGTCACCGATGCGGGGCAGGGCGGCAATCCAGGCCGGCGGCGGTGCGCCGGTCTCGTTTGCCTGCACCGCCCAGCTGATCCACTGGCGCATTTCGTCCACGGCATAGGAAATGGCGATACCGATCGGGATGATCAGAAACATCAGGATCGCCGTAAGTGCGATGGTGGCGCCGATGGTGGTGTTGCCGCCGATCCGTTCCAGAAGCCGGCGGTAAAGCGGCCAGCTGGCAAAGGCGATGACCAGCGCCGCCAGGACCGGCACGACAAAACCATGGAAGAAATAGATCGCTGCGATGCCGATCAGCACCAGCAGCCAGCGCGCCACGGAAATCGGCGTAATCAGCGCAATGCGGTTGGCCGTCGCCTGGCCGAGCCAACGCGGCCCTTTCGACGGGGTCTGGATATCAGCCTGGCTCACGATCTGGAATGTCCCGTTAAAGCTGCCCTGCATATGGAGCATTATCGTCCGTGAGACAAGCGGCGCTACATGCCCTCATTGGTCAAATGACCTCAGATGTCGAGATTTTCCGCAAACGCCGCCCGATCCTGAATGAAGCGGAAACGGGCCTCCGGTTTCGTTCCCATCAGCGCATCCACGGCGTCACGCGTGCCTTCGAAATCGACATCATCGATCTCGACGCGCAGCAGCGTCCGCTTGCCCGGATCCATGGTGGTTTCCTTGAGCTGGGCCGGCATCATTTCACCGAGACCTTTGAAACGGCCGATCTCGACCTTCTTGCCCTTGAACACAGTTTCCATCAGCTCCGCCCGGTGAGCGTCGTCACGGGCATAGACCGTCTTGGCACCCTGGCGGATGACATAGAGCGGCGGCACGGCGAGATAGAGGTGGTTGCCGCGGATGAGCTCCGGCATTTCCTGGTAGAAGAAGGTAATCAGCAGCGACGCGATATGCGCACCGTCAACGTCGGCATCGGTCATCACGATGATGCGCTCGTAGCGCAGATCTTCCTCGCGGTACTTCGACCGCGTACCGCAGCCCAGTGCCTGGATCAGGTCGGCGATCTGCTGGTTTGCCATCAGCTTTTCGCGGCTTGCCGAGCCGACGTTCAGGATCTTGCCGCGCAGGGGCAGAATGGCCTGATTGGCGCGGTTGCGCGCCTGCTTGGCCGAGCCGCCGGCCGAGTCACCTTCGACGATGAAGAGTTCCGCGCCTTCAGCCGTGTTCTGCGAGCAGTCAGCCAGCTTGCCCGGCAGGCGCAGCTTGCGCACCGCCGTCTTGCGGTTGACTTCCTTTTCCTTGCGGCGGCGCAGGCGCTCTTCCGCCCGCTCGATCACCCAGTCGAGCAGCTTGGCCGCCTCATTGGGATTGTCGGCGAGATAATGGTCGAAAGGATCGCGCAGCGCGTTTTCGACGATGCGCTGGGCTTCGACGGTCGCCAGCTTGTCCTTGGTCTGGCCAACGAATTCCGGCTCGCGAATGAAGACCGAGAGCATGCCGACCGCCGAGATCATCACGTCGTCGGTGGTGATCTGCTGTGCCCGCTTGTTCTGCGTCAGTTCGGCGTAGTTCTTGAGCCCCTTGGTGAGCGCGATGCGAAGGCCCGCCTCATGCGTGCCGCCTTCGGGCGTCGGGATGGTGTTGCAATAGGAATGGACCTGCGGGTCGCCACCATACCAGGTGATGGCCCATTCCAGCGCGCCATGCCCGCCGGTCTTTTCCGTCTTGCCGGCGAAGATCTCCCGGGTAACCGTGAATTCCTTGCCGAGAGTGGCGGCCAGATAGTCCTTCAGACCTCCGGGGAAGTGGAAGACCGCCTTTTCCGGGATCTCGCCGCCTTCCGGCACCATGCCGGGATCGCAGGACCAGCGGATCTCGACGCCACCGAACAGATAGGCCTTGGACCGCGCCATGCGGAAGATCCGGCCCGGATCGAATTTCGCGTGGTCGCCGAAGATCTGCGGATCGGGATGGAAGCGCACCCGCGTGCCGCGCCGATTGTGGACTTCGCCCAGTTCCTCGAGCCCGCCCAGTGGTACGCCGCGCGAGAAGCGCTGGCGATAGAGTTTGCGATTGCGTGCGACTTCGACTTCCAGCAGGTCGGACAGCGCATTGACGACGGACACACCCACACCGTGCAGACCGCCCGAGGTCTCGTAGGCCTTGCCGTCGAATTTGCCGCCGGCATGAAGCTTGGTCATGATGACTTCGAGCGTCGACTTGCCCGGTACCTGCGGATGCAGTTCGACCGGGATGCCACGGCCGTTGTCGGTGACTGTCAGGAAACCTTCGGCATCGAGATGCACGTCGATGAAGTTCGCGTGGCCTGCGACAGCTTCGTCCATCGAGTTGTCGATGACTTCGGCAAAGAGGTGATGCAGCGCCTTCTCGTCGGTCCCGCCGATATACATGCCGGGACGCATGCGCACGGGCTCGAGCCCCTCGAGAACGCGGATCGAGGACGCGCCGTATTCGTCCGCACCCGGCGTCGGAGCCGTTGCAGCGGGTCGGGCGACCGGCGCCGCGGAGGGCGCAGGCGTCGGATCTGCCTCGACCTTGCGGTCGATCGGCATGCCGGAAAAGAGATCGTTGTCGTCCATGGCGTCGTTCGATACTCTGTTGCTGTTCGTTGCCGGGTCTGCGGCCCCTTCGGAAAGCCGCCGCTCCAGGCCCGTCGCTGTTGCGAATCGGTCGGATTGTGCCAGAAAGGCAGGGCAGGCGCGAAGGGCCAGACAGCCGGCGCATGTTGAATTCGGGCCAGCTTTGCGTGGGCCATTTCGCGAAGGCAAGCGCGAGGCGAGAGGAAACCCATCTTCCATGCAGATGTCCACAGCTCATTTCCGCACTGCGGCGATTTCCTGCGTTCTCTTTCCGTTTCTGTTTCTCACAAGTGTCCGCGCCGAGACGGTAGGCCCCTTCAAGGACGAGCTTTTCTCGGCGCAGACGGTGATTGCATCGCTGGATGGTGGCGACTTTACCCGTGTCGATTACGACGAGATGCGGGACATTAACGGTCGCGACAGCATTCCCGAGCGCCGCGTGAAGGATCGCTACGTCTCCCTCAAGGTTCGGCGGGTTCAGGAAAACCAGACGCTGCAGCTTGCGACGGGGCCGATGGAGGTCGGACGCGTCGGGCGCGATCAGGGGCAGGCCTTCACAGTGATCTTCATTCATGGCCGGGGCGGCGACCGGCGTCTCGGGCTGAACGACATCAGTTTCGGCGGCAACTTCAATCGGCTGAAGAACCTCGCCGCCGAAAACGGCGGAACCTACTACGCCCCCTCTGTCCGAAGCTTCGACGACAAGGGCGTGGCAGAGGTTGCCGCACTTGTCGCCCATGCCGCGACGCAGTCCGGCGGAAAGCCCGTCGTCCTTGCCTGCGCCTCCATGGGCAGTTTCATCTGCTGGGGTCTGTCGCGCGATCCGGCAACCGTCGCGAAACTCTCCGGTATGGCGATACTCGGAGGCGCGCCTGATCCCGCGCTGCCAAAGAGTGCGGCCGCCAAGGCAAAGCTGCCAATCTGGTTCACCCATGGCAGCCGTGACAGCGTCTATGCCGCCGATGACCAGATCTCCATCTACCGGAAGCTGAGGGCCGCCGGCCAACCGGTTCGCTTCACGCTGTTCGAGACTGGCTCCCATGGTACGCCTGTCCGGATGACGGATTGGCGGACTGTACTCAACTGGCTGATCCGCTGAGCGTGACGCATTGCCGGTAATCCGGGCGGCGAAGGTTCACATTTTCACCATATCGCCCGATAAAGCGGCCAATCCATTTGCATAATCTTTCCATACAGGTTCAGATTTGCTACTTCGCAAAAGCGAAATAGGGGTTTTTCACGACATGACACCGGATGTTCGTCCGCTGGTTGCGGGCAATTGGAAGATGAACGGCACGCGGGCTTCGCTTGATCAGATCAAGGCGATCGCGGAAGGTGTGCAGGGACCGCTGTCCGACAAGGTCGACAGCCTGATCTGCCCGCCGGCGACCCTGCTCTATGTCTCGACCGCGCTCTGCACCGACAGCCCGCTCGAAATCGGTGCCCAGGATTGCCATCAGAATGCGTCGGGTGCTCATACCGGCGATCTCTCGGCAGAGATGATCGCGGACTGCTTCGGTACCCATGTCATCGTCGGCCATTCGGAGCGTCGCACCGACCATGCCGAAACCGACCACCTGGTGCGTGCCAAGGCTGAAGCGGCATTCAAGGCGGATCTGACTGCCGTGATTTGCATCGGCGAAACAGCCGAGGAGCGCAAGTCGGGCCAGACGCTCGACATCCTGAAGCGCCAGCTTGCCGGATCCGTTCCGGATGGAGCCCAGGCAGAACGCACCGTGATTGCTTATGAGCCGGTCTGGGCGATCGGCACGGGCCTGACGCCGACCACTGGCGACGTCGCCGAAGCCCATGCCTTCCTGCGCGCCGAGCTCGTCAAGCGCTTTGGCGAGGAAGGCAAGAAGATGCGGCTGCTCTATGGCGGTTCGGTCAAGCCGTCGAATGCCCGCGAACTCATGGCGGTCGAGAATGTCGACGGCGCCCTGATTGGTGGTGCAAGCTTGAAGGCGGCGGATTTTCTCGCCATATACCGGGTCTACGAGGAACTGACCGCCTGAAGGCGAAAGCCTCGAAAAGCGGGAGAGGGGCTTTCAAAGCCCGGTCCTCTCATGTAAAGAGCCGCCAACCTCATTGATTTTGCCCTGACAGGGCAGGATGGACATTCCATGCAGACCGTATTGCTCGTTATCTACCTCATGGTCGTCGTCGCCCTGATCGGCGTCGTCCTCATCCAGCGCTCCGAGGGCGGTGGTCTCGGCATCGGCGGCGGATCGGGCTTCATGTCGGCACGTGGCACAGCCAATGCCCTGACCCGCACTACGGCGATCCTTGCGACGCTGTTCTTCGTCATCTCGCTGGCGCTCGGCATCCTGGCGCGTCATGAGTCGCGTCCGACCGACATTCTCGACCGCATCCCGGCCGGCAACGGCACGACGCAGGGCGGCGGCAGCGTTCTCGACCAGCTCCCGGGCGCAGCACCGGCTCTGCCGTCGACCACCGCACCGGCTGCCTCCACGCCTGCGGCACCGGCGACCACGCCGGCAGCACCCGCCCCGGCGGCAGACCCCAACGCCGTTCCGAACAACTGATCGGAACGACTTCCATCACTCCGGCGGGCTCAAGGGTCCGCCGGTTTTCTTTTGTGCATATTCCGCCCTGTTCACGAAAAATTTGGGACAAGCCCGATTGGGGCTGGCGGAATCGAATCTGAAACGGTATCCGGTGAAGCCCATGGCGCGATATGTATTCATCACTGGCGGCGTGGTTTCCTCTCTTGGCAAAGGAATTGCGGCCGCGGCACTCGGAGCATTGTTGCAGGCACGGGGTTACCGCGTGCGTCTGCGCAAGCTGGACCCCTATCTCAACGTTGACCCGGGCACCATGAGTCCGACTCAACACGGCGAAGTCTTCGTCACCGACGACGGCGCCGAGACCGACCTCGATCTCGGTCACTACGAACGCTTCACGGGGCGTTCGGCCACCAAGACCGACAACATCACCACCGGTCGCATCTACAAGAACATCATCGACAAGGAACGTCGCGGCGACTATCTCGGCGCAACCGTTCAGGTCATTCCGCACGTCACCAACGAGATCAAGGACTTCGTCATCCAAGGCAATGACGACTATGATTTCGTCATCTGTGAGATCGGTGGCACCGTCGGCGACATCGAAGCCATGCCCTTCATGGAAGCGATCCGCCAGCTCGGCAACGACCTGCCGCGCGGGACGGCCGTCTACGTTCACTTGACCCTGATGCCCTATATCCCGGCGGCCGGCGAGTTGAAGACCAAGCCGACACAGCATTCGGTGAAGGAACTGCAGGCGCTCGGTATCCATCCCGACATTCTGCTCGTTCGCGCCGACCGCGAAATCCCGCAGGCCGAGCGCCGCAAGCTCTCGCTGTTCTGCAACGTGCGCGAAAGTGCCGTGATCCAGGCCCTCGACGTCGCCAACATCTATGACGTGCCGATGGCCTATCACAAGGAAGGCCTCGACAACGAGGTTCTAGCCGCCTTTGGTATCGAACCGGCACCGAAGCCGCGTCTGGATGCCTGGGAAGAGGTCTGCAACCGCATCCGCACGCCGGAAGGCGAAGTCACCATCGCGATCGTCGGCAAGTATACCGGCCTCAAGGATGCTTATAAGTCCCTGATCGAAGCCCTCTATCACGGTGGCATCGCCAACCGCGTGAAGGTGAAGCTCGAGTGGATCGAGTCGGAGATTTTCGAAAAGGAAGATCCGGCGCCATGGCTTGAAAAGGTGCACGGCATCCTCGTCCCTGGCGGCTTCGGCGAGCGCGGCTCCGAAGGCAAGATCCTGGCGGCGCAGTTTGCGCGTGAACGCAAGGTTCCCTATTTCGGCATCTGCTTCGGCATGCAGATGGCCGTCGTTGAAGCGGCGCGTCATCTCGCCGGCATCGAAAATGCGTCCTCGACCGAATTCGGCAAGACCGATGAGCCGGTTGTCGGCCTGATGACCGAATGGATGAAGGGCAACGCGCTTGAGAAGCGTTCCGCAGCGGGTGATCTCGGCGGCACCATGCGTCTCGGCGCCTACAAGGCGGCGCTGAAGAAGGGCACAAAGATCTCCGAGATCTACGGCTCGACCGACATCTCCGAGCGTCACCGCCATCGCTACGAAGTCAATGTCGACTACAAGGATCGCCTGGAATCCTGCGGTCTCGTCTTCTCCGGCATGTCGCCGGACGGTCTGCTGCCGGAAACTGTCGAATATCCCGACCATCCCTGGTTCATCGGCGTGCAGTACCATCCGGAACTGAAGTCCCGTCCGCTGGACCCGCATCCGCTCTTTGCGAGCTTCATCGGTGCGGCGCTGGAACAGAGCCGATTGGTCTGAGGCAAGCGACGAGAAACACATGCAAAGACCCGGCCTGAGTGCCGGGTCTTCTGTTTCAATCACCGTGCAGACAGTCGGGAGATGCGTTCAAGGCCGCAACAGCATCACCGGGACCGTCTCGCCCGCTTCGGCGGCTGGTGCATGCGGCGGTCGTATGATCAGGCAGTCCGACTGCGAGAAGATCCGCATCATCGACGAATCCTGTTTGCCGAAGCTTTCGACGAGCGGAATATCGCCGCCGTCAGCCAAGAGCCTTGCCCGCACGTAATCCTGCCGCTTGTCGTTGGCGGGCATGCCATTGCGCAGCCTCGCCGAAGCCATCCGCCGCGCAGGCATTCGATGTCCGAGATGGCACAGCAGCGGCTCCAGAAACAGTAGCCCACAGACAAGGCTGGAGACCGGATTGCCGGGCAGCCCCAGCACCTGCATCCCATCCAGCCGCCCGACCATCAGCGGTTTCCCCGGTCGCATGGCGATCCGCCAGAAATCCAGTTTCATGCCGGCGGAGACGAGCGTCGACTGGACGAGATCGTGATCGCCGACCGAGGCGCCGCCGAGGGTCACCAGGACATCCACACCACTGGAACGCGCCCGTCCGATCGCTTCAAGCAGCAGGTCCCGGTTGTCGGGGACAATGCCGAGATCGATGACCTCTGCGCCATTGTCGCGGGCGAGTGCCGCAATGCCAAAGGTGTTGGAGCCGATGATCTGGCTCGGGCCGGGGGACGCCCCCGGGTATACCAGTTCGTCGCCTGTGGCGAGGATCGCGACTCGCGGACGACGGAAGACGGGAAGTGTCGCATGGTTCATCGCAGCCGCAAGCGTCAGATGGCTGAAATCGAGGTGCACACCTACAGAGAGCGCGACATCGCCCTCGGCAAAATCCTGTCCACGCGCTCGGATATGTCGCCCCTTGCTGACGGCAAAATGGGTTCGGATGCGACCGCCCTCAAGCTTCTCGGCATCCTCCTGCAGAAGAATGCTGTCCGCACCGTCAGGGACGGGGGCCCCGGTGAAGATACGCACGGCTTCGCCCGAAGCGAGGGTCCCGGAGTATCCATGCCCGGCCGCCGATTCGCCAACGACCGTCAGAATTGACCCCACTTCGGCGGCGTCTTCGGCACGTAGCGCATAGCCGTCCATGGCCGAGGCATCGAAGGGTGGCTGGGTGAGGCGGGCCGTCAGATCGGCCGCCAGCACCCGCCCGTTGGCCTCATGCAGCGAAACCTGCTCAGTCTCGGCAATCGGTCGCGCTGCGGCCAGAAGCCGTGAGAGCGCGTCCTCGACCGGCAGGAGCGACATCAGCCTCGCTCCGGGTGGCGGAAGTCGCCCGACTTGCCACCGCTCTTTTCCATGACGCGGATGCCGCCGATTTCCATCGTCTTGTCCACGGCCTTGGCCATGTCGTAGATCGTCAGGCAGGTCACGGAGACGGCAGTCAGGGCCTCCATCTCCACCCCGGTCTTGCCGGTGAGCTTCACCGTCGCCTCGACGCGGAGACCGGGGAGTTGTGCATCCTCGGTGATATCGACGGTCACCTTGGACAGCATCAGCGGATGGCAGAGCGGGATGAGACTGGCCGTCTGCTTGGCAGCCATGATCCCGGCGATCCGGGCCGTTGCGATCACGTCACCCTTCTTGGCGTTGCCATCCCGGATCGTCGAAAGCGTGTCCGGCTTCATCTTCACGAAGCCTTCGGCCACGGCCACACGAACCGTGTCATCCTTGGCCGAGACATCGACCATATGCGCCTCGCCGGAGGCGCCGATATGCGTCAGACCATTCGATCCGGACGTCATTCCGCAGCCAGCGCGCCGGTCTTGCCGGTCAACAGCATCCGGGTCGCCTCCGTCACATCGTCCTTGCGCATCAGGCTCTCGCCGACGAGGAAGGTGGTGATGCCGGACGTCTGAAGTCGCTGGCAATCCTCATAGGTGAAGATGCCGCTTTCGCCGACGAGCAGGTGATCGGCAGGCACCATCGACGCCAGTTCCTCGCTCACGGTGAGGCTCACCTCGAAGGTGCGCAGATTGCGATTGTTGATCCCGACCAGCGGCGACTTGAGCTTCAGCGCCCGTTCCATCTCGTCCGCGTCATGCACTTCAATCAGCACATCCATGCCGAGTTCAAAGGCGACCGCCTCGAGCTCCGCCGCTTCGCCATCCGACAGCGACGCCATGATCAGCAGAATGCAGTCCCCACCCCAGGCGCGGGCTTCATAGACCTGGTAGGCGTCGAACATGAAATCCTTGCGCAGCGCCGGAAGCGCACAGGCCTTGCGGGCTGCGGTCAGAAATTCCGGCGCGCCCTGGAAGCTCGGTGTGTCGGTAAGAACGGAAAGACAGGCAGCGCCACCGGCCTCATAGGCCGCAGCCAGTGATGGCGGGTCGAAATCCGGGCGGATCAACCCTTTGGACGGGCTTGCCTTCTTGATCTCGGCGATAAGGCCGAAACGCCCTTCGTCCCGGGCCCGCACGAGCGCGCGGTAAAAGCCGCGCGGCGTGTCTTGGCCCGCGATCCGGTCCTTGAGTTCAGCCAGCGAAACGGCGGCCTTGGCGGCTGCGATTTCTTCGCGCTTGTAGGTTTCGATGCGCTTCAGGATATCGGTCATACGCTGAACTTACCCTCAAGCAGCAGAGTTGGAAATGGCGATCAGCTTCTCGAGCGCCCGAGCGGCGCTTCCCGTGTCGAGCGACTGGCTGGCGAGATGCATGCCCTCGGTCACGTCCTTGGCCTTGCCAGCAACGATCAGCGAGGCCGCTGCGTTGCAGAGCGCCACATCACGATAGGCAGTCTTTGCGCCGCCCAGCACATCGCGAAGTGCTGCGGCATTGACAGCTCCATCACCGCCACGGATCGCGTCGAGCGAAACCGTTGCAACGCCAAAATCGCCGGGGGTGAGTTCGAAGGTCCGGATCTCGCCGTCCTTCAGCTCGGCCACCTGGCTCGGGCCCGTGGTGGTGATCTCGTCGAGACCGCTGCCATGCACGACCCAGGCGCTGGTGAGGCCGAGGTCCCGCAAGGCTTCCGCGCCCGGGATCAGCCATTCCGGCGAATAGACGCCGAAGAGCTGCTTCTTGACACGAGCCGGGCTCGAAAGCGGGCCGACAATGTTGAAGATCGTCCGTGCGCCGAGCTCGACGCGGGCAGGGCCGACATGGCGCATGGCCGGATGATGCAGCTGCGCGAACATGAAGCCGATGCCGGCTTCGCGAACGCAGCGGGAGATAAGGTCAGGTTCGATATCGAGCTTGACGCCGAGTTGCGAGAGGGCGTCTGCAGTGCCGGACTTCGAGCTCAGCGCCCGATTGCCATGCTTGGCAACCGGAACACCGGCGCCGGCCACGATCAAGGCCGCCAGCGTCGAAATGTTGTAGGTGTTGGTGCCGTCACCGCCGGTTCCGACGATGTCGATGGCATCCTCGGGGGCATCCACCGGCACCATCTTCTGCCGCATGATCGACACAGCACCGGCGATTTCGTCGACAGTCTCGCCGCGGACCCGAAGACCCATCAGGAAGCCGCCGACCTGCGCCATGCTGGCTTCGCCCGACATCAGGATTTCGAACGCGTCGCTCGCTTCCTGCCGGGTCAGCGGCTGTCGCGCGGCGATCTTGGCGATGAAGGGCTTCAACCCGGACATACTGCAGCTCCCCCTGTGCCGACGTTTTAGCGGACGATCGCCTGCTGGGCCAGCGTCTGGTTGATCGTCACGCCGTATTCCGCCTGCAGCTGACCGACCATCTGGTCAAGGATGTCGTCGCCGGCGGAATTGGCCATCTGGGCGATCTGCTCGTCTTCGCCGAGCGGAACGCCGCCCGTGGGCTGGTCACGCACGGCCGTCACCGACAGCAGGATCTGCGTCGAAGGGTCGGCACCCGATGCTGTTGCAACCGTGCCCTGAGGGCCCGAGAACGCGGCAAGGATCGCCGTCGGGCCGAGAACGGCATCTTCGCTGCGGCGCGTGATCCCGGCCTTGCTTTCCACCGCGACACCAAGTTCGGTTGCGATTTCTTCAAGCGTGCCGCCATCGGCGATCCGCTTGCGCAGGCTTTCGGCCTTGGCGCCAAGGGCGATGCGCTGCTGCTCGGCTGTCCAGTCGGCCACGGCCTTTTCGCGAACTTCGGAGAGTTCGCGGTCGCGTTCCGCCTTGATGTCGGTCACTTCGAACCAGATGAAGCCGCTGCTGCCGAGATTGACGGGAAGGGCTTCGACGCCGATGTCGGTGCGGAAGACTTCGTCAAGCAGCTTGTCGCGCTCGGGAATGCCGGCAACTTCCGTTTCCCGAGTGTCCAGCCCCCGGCGGTCGATATCCGTGACGGTGACCGTCTGCAGCTTCAACTGATCGGCGGCCTCCTTCAGCGTCGAACCACCTGCGCGCAGGTCCTCGAACTGGTCGTGCACGGCGGTGATGTCGGCAATCGCGGCAGCCTCGGCCAGCGCTTCACGGATATCTTCCTTGACTTCGTCAAGGCTTTGCGTGCGGCCTTCTTTGATATTGGTAATGCGCAGGATGACCGGCCCAAGCGCGCCGTCGACGACGCCTGTGGTCCCGCCTTCCGCAGTCACCGCAAAGGCAGCCTCGGCCAGAGCCGGATCCGGCAGGCGGTCTCGGGTAAAGTCACCGAGCAAGACGTCGCCTGCGGTCTTTCCCTGATCGGTGACGAGCTGGTCGAAGCTCGTGCCGTTCTGCAGCTCCTGAAGGGCAGCTTCCGCCATTTCGCGGTTTTCGAAAGACAGCTGCTCGATCGTCCGTGTGCCGGCGATCTCGTAAGATGCCTTGCGGCGTTCGTAGTCTTCACGGATCTGGTCGTCCGTGATCGACGCCTTGTCGGCGATGTCGGCCGGCTCGAGCTTCACATAGCTGAAGCTACGATATTCCGGAGCACGGTAACCGGACTTTGTCGTTTCAAACCAGGCCGCTAGCGTTGCGTCATCCGGCGCCTTGATCGGCTCGATATTGGCATTCGTCAGCAGCAAGTAGTTGATGTCGCGGTTCTCGTAGCGATAGGCCTTGATCGCATCGACCAGAACCTTGGGAGCCACGAAGCCGTCTGCCGTCGCATCGACGATCTGGCTGCGGATTGCGACCTTGGAACGCTCTTCGATGTAATCGTCCTCGCGCAGGCCGGCATTGCGCAGGCGCGACGAGAACAGGGCCCGATCGAAATTGCCGGCCGCGTTCTTGAAGGCCGGATCATCGGCGATCAGCTGCGCCAGGCGATCCTGAGACAGACCGAGGTTCATGTCTGCCGCCAGCTGATCGAGTGCCGCACCGGCGGCCAATTGCGAAAACACCTGGGACTCGACACCGAAGGCACGTGCCTGCTCGGTTGTCAGCTGCATGCCGAAGCGGTTGCTCAGATCCGCAACCTGCCGCTGATAGGCGAAGGCAAAATCGCTGGAGGAGACGGTCTGGTCACCAACGGCAACTACGGTGTCGGACGTGTTGCTGAACAACGAAGCCGAAACGCCCCAGACGCCGAAGGACACGACCAACAATATCAACAGTGCCTTGGCAAAGACGGTTCGGGAAGCTTTTCGCATAAGGACGAGCATCGGGACGCATAAACCTCATTGTAAATCTTCGTTCGGGACGAAGCAGGTTGACTTCCTTAGAACAAAGCTTTCGGGAAATGAAGGCATGTGCTGCCGAAATGCGTAGCCTTCACGGGGAGTTTGATTGCCCGTCGGAGCCTTGGCGCCGGAATGGGCGCCAAAACGCAAGAAGGCCGGACAAGCCGGCCTTCCTGAAGTCGTTCGACGTCGTTGCGTCTCAGCGCTCGGTGAGCGGCTTGTAGTCACGCTGCGGAGCACCCGTATAGAGCTGGCGCGGGCGGCCGATGCGCTGCTGCGGATCTTCGATCATTTCGTTCCACTGTGCGATCCAGCCGACGGTGCGGGCCAGCGCGAAGAGAACGGTGAACATGGTCGTCGGGAAGCCGAGAGCGCGGAGCGTGATGCCCGAGTAGAAGTCGACGTTCGGATAGAGCTTCTTCTCGATGAAGTAGGGGTCGCTGAGCGCGATTTTCTCGAGCTCGAGCGCCACCTTCATCAGCGGATCGTCACCGTGACCGGTCGCTTCCAGCACCTCATACATGGTCTTCTGCATGATCTTGGCGCGCGGGTCGTAGTTCTTGTAGACGCGGTGACCGAAGCCCATCAGGCGGAACGGATCGTTCTTGTCCTTGGCCTTGGCGATGTATTCCGGAATGCGGTCGACCGAGCCGATTTCCTGCAGCATGTTGAGCGCCGCTTCGTTCGCGCCGCCATGCGCCGGGCCCCAGAGGCAGGCAATGCCGGCCGCGATGCAGGCAAACGGATTGGCACCCGACGAGCCGGCGAGACGCACGGTCGAGGTGGACGCGTTCTGCTCGTGGTCGGCATGCAGGATGAAGATGCGGTCCATGGCGCGCGCCAGAACCGGGTTCACCTTGTATTCTTCGCACGGCACGGCAAAGCACATGCGCAGGAAGTTCGAGGCGTAATCGAGATCGTTCTTCGGATAAACGAAGGGCTGGCCGATATGGTACTTGTAGGCCATGGCGGCGATCGTCGGCATTTTCGCGATCATGCGCAGCGAAGCGACCATGCGCTGATGCGGATCGGTGATGTCGGTCGAGTCGTGGTAGAAGGCCGAGAGAGCGCCGACCGTGCCGACCATGACGGCCATCGGATGGGCATCACGACGATAGCCGGTGAAGAAGCGGCTCATCTGCTCATGCACCATGGTGTGATGCGTGACGCGGTAATCGAAATCCTTCTTCTGCGCAGCCGTCGGCAGTTCGCCGTAGAGCAGCAGGTAGCAGACTTCGAGGAAGTCGCCCTTCTCGGCGAGCTGTTCGATCGGATAGCCGCGATGCAGCAGAACGCCTTCGTCACCGTCGATATAGGTGATCTTGGATTCGCAGGATGCCGTGGACGTAAAGCCCGGATCGTAGGTAAACGTACCCGTGTGCTTGTAAAGGGCGCCGATGTCGATGACGTCGGGGCCGATCGTGCCGGCCCTGACGCTCAGGTCGACAGTCTTGTCCCCGAGTTTCAAAGTAGCGCTTTTGTCCGTCATGCTGTCCTCCGGAATTGGCGGGAAGGCGTCTTGAAAAAAGCCGCCATCGGTTAAGCGTGTGATGTAGCTATATGATACCGAAGTTAATGCCAAGCTATCCAAAGGGCAAATTGTGCGTCGCGAAAACGGCAACAATCGAACCGAGCGGTTCTAATCGTTTGAAGCTCGGATAGGGCGCGTGGCGCAGGTTGACTGCAAGCTTTGATTGTTCCCGATTTTCGCCTATTCTGATGCCGGATGCGGCCTCTGGCGGGGCAAGCCCGATGGTGCATGTGGCGGAGACACAAGGGGAAAGGCGGCTCCGGCCCGGCGACGAGCCGGTCCGGACGGAACCGTCTCGGTCTGCCGCCAATCGCTTTGTCTCGCGCCCCACTGCGACCGGTGGTTTGGCGCTTGTTTCGCGCAGCGTGACCCATGCGCAAGTTACTCTGAGGCAATCCCTCTCAGACGAAAGTCTGCATGGCCATTTTTTCCTCTTCGTACCCGTCTGGCTCGGACTTGGCGCTGCAATCTGGTTTTCCATTGCGCGTCCGCCGTCTGCCGCCGTGCTCGGATTTGCTCTTGCCTGTCTTGGCCTTGCCCTCCTCTCGTCCAGGAAAGAGACGGTGGCCCGTGTGCTTCTGTGGAGTACTGCCTTAAGCCTGTGCGGCATGCTGCTGGCGGAGTGGGAAACGCGTCGCGTCTCGACCGTGATCTTGGATCAGCCATTGGTGACCACGGTCACGGGGATTGTCGAGCGTCGGGAGCAGGGCGCCTCCGGGGAATGGCGCTATATACTGCGCATCACCCAAACGGCCGAACCCACCATTCGCCGACCGCCGGAACGGGTATCGGTGCTGGCGCGCAGCCAGCATATGCCGGCGGCCATCGGCGATGGATTGACCGGCCGCGTACGACTGTCGCCACCATCGGGTCCGGCACTGCCCGGCATGAACGACTTTGCCTTCCAAAGCTATTTCGCTGGCATCGGTGCTGTCGGTTTCTTCCTCGGCCCGCCAAAAGCCGAGACTGCAGCGCTCGGCGAAGCCCCTGGTCTGATCGCCCGTTTCGATCAAAACCTGTTTTCGATACGTGATCGCATCTCCAATCGGATCCGCAGCGTCCTGCCTGGGGACCCCGGTGCCTTTGCCGCCTCCATCATCACCGGTGAGCGCAGATCGATGTCGGAGGAGGCAACAGAGGCTCTGCGTGTCTCCGGCCTTGCCCACATCACGGCGATCTCGGGGCTGAACATGGCACTCGCCGCTGGCATCTTCTTCGTTGGCTTGCGCGGATTGCTCAGCCTCTTGCCTTCTTTTGCCCATCGATACCCGGTCAAGAAGATCGCGGCCGCTGGCGCACTGTTGGCGACGACGGGCTATGTCCTGATATCCGGCTACCAGGTGTCGGCGCTGCGCGCCTATCTGATGACGGCCATCATGTTGGGCGCGGTGCTCTTCGATCGCCCGGCCGTCAGTCTGCACAATCTTGCGCTGGCGGCGATTGCGATCCTAGCGGCACAGCCCTCCGCCGTCATGGGGCCGAGCTTCCAGATGTCCTTTGCCGCAACCGCAGCGCTCATCGCCGGTTATGCCGGCTGGCGGGCGCGGCCGCGCGCGATCCTTCCACAGGCGCGCTCGCTGACGATGAAGGTCGCTTCTGGCTGCGCAAAATTCGTCGGCGGCACGCTCGCGACCTCCCTGATCGGCGGGCTTGCCACCGCCGTCTTTGCCATCAGCCACTTTCACCGGTTGTCGACTCATGGTCTGGAAGCCAATCTCGCCGCCATGCCGCTGATCTCGCTCGTGGTGATGCCCTCTGGCTTCATAGCGATGCTGCTGATGCCTTTCGGGCTGGATGCCCCCTTCTTCTGGATCATGGGGCAGGGGCTCGAGCTGGTTCTCGCCGTCGCCTATACGGTTGCAGCCTGGGGCGACGGTTATGTCTTTCCGCGACTGCCCGATGTCTTCATGCTGGGCACGATCGCGGGCATGCTGCTTCTAACGCTGCTCAGAACGCCCATTCGACATTGTGGCACCGTGCTGATTATCGTCACGCTCATCTCCACCTGGCTAGGTCCGAAGCCGCAAGGTGGCGAGTTGACGATCAGCGAGGACGCGCGCCTTGTGGCGCTGCGCGTGGGGGAGGGCGAAGCAATCACCCTTGCCGTCAACCGAACGCGTCCGCCCGCCTTCATCTTCGACCAATGGCGCCCGGTGCTCGGTGTCGATTCAGCGATACCTCCCGATATGCTGCAGTCCATCGGCGACTTGCCGCCGCGGCCTGAGAGAGAGACGGGCCAGACACTCTCAGCCGATCAGCGAAAGACTGCCGAGGAAAGCCTCGACGCGCTTCTTGCCGCCGCCCACAGCAAACACTTCGTCTGCATCAAGCAGGCTTGTGTGATCGAACTCAAGAATGGCTCGAAACTCATGACGCTGGAGCGCCCAGACCTCCTCGGGGCGGCCTGCGACCGTGCGGAGATCGTCGTGCTTTCAGCCCGCACAGCCATGACAAGCTGCCGCTCCGGTGCGCTGCTGATTTCGGAGACCAGTCTGCGTGCGACCGGGGCGCTTGAGATCTCAGGCCTTGGCGACGCCCGGCAGGCACTGACAGTCACATCTGCCTTAACGGGTCCGCCGAGGTCCTGGACCGCGCACCGGCTCTATGACTGGCGCAGCGGTTCATCGGCAGCCGTGCATGAGTTCCGCCACCGACCGGCGTCGTCACAAACCATCGACCAGAAGCCGATGGCGCTCAATGATAGCGGCGAATGAGGCCGACCAGCTTGCCTTGAATCTTGACGCGATCCGGCGGGAATATGCGGGTCTCATAGGCTGGATTTGCAGCCTCCAGCGCGATCGAAGCGCCGCGACGCCGGAAACGCTTGAGTGTTGCTTCCTCGTCGTCGACGAGCGCCACGATGATGTCGCCCGGATTGGCGTTCGATGCGTTGCGGATGATCACCGTGTCGCCATCGAGAATGCCGGCCTCGATCATCGAATCACCCTTCACCTCAAGCGCATAGTGCTCGCCCGAGCCGATCATCTCTGAAGGCACGGTGATGTCATGGGTGTTGTTCTGGATCGCCGAGATCGGCACGCCCGCTGCGATCCGGCCCATGACCGGTACGGATACGGACGAGCCGTTGCTTTCGGCTGCTGGCTTCGAGGACGCCGCGGGCGGCGGGGTCTTGCCGAGGCTGCCCTCGATCACGCTGGGCGCAAACCCGCGGCGCGGCTGCAAACTCGGTGTATAGGCCTCCGGAAGCTTGATCACTTCAAGGGCTCGCGCCCGGTTCGGCAGGCGGCGAATAAAGCCGCGCTCCTCGAGCGCCGTGATCAACCGATGGATGCCGGATTTCGATGCGAGGTCCAGCGCATCCTTCATTTCGTCGAAGGACGGCGGGACACCCGATTCCTTCATCCGTTCGTGGATGAAGAGAAGCAGTTCCTGTTGCTTGCGCGTCAGCATATGTGGTGCCCCTAGGGTGAAACAAAGCCAGAACAGACACTATATGTTCCATTTGTGTTCCGCAAGTGGATAAATTTCCGTGAAGAGCCGGTGATAAAATGCGATAGCGCATGATGAAAAACTGAAACGGGCGGCAGTTGGCGCCCGTATCTTGCGCTGGCGGTGCGATCCGGACGGGGTCATGTTGAAAAACATCGAAAAGATCATTTTGGGCAAACAGCCGTCGGATCTGACGAGAGCCGAAAAGAAGGTGCTGATTCGCGCTCGCGAGCGGCGGACAGTTTCCACCAATGCCGGCGAGGATTTCATTGCCGGTTCAAGCTTCGGGCAGCGGCTCGCCGACAGCATCGCACGCGTCGGTGGCTCCTGGAGCTTCATCATCGGCTTCATGGTGTTCCTGGTTGCCTGGGTCATCCTCAATACCGTGATCCTGACGACGAGGTCGCTCGATCCCTATCCCTTCATCTTCCTGAACCTCATTCTGTCGATGCTGGCCGCCATCCAGGCGCCGATCATCATGATGAGCCAGAACCGCCAGGCCGAGCGGGATCGCTTCATGGCCGCCAAGGACTACGAGATCAATCTGAAGGCCGAGATCGAGGTTCTCGCTTTGCACCAAAAGATCGACGAGGAGGTTCTGAGGGAGTTGCGTGAGGCGCGCCAGGAGATCGATGCCTTGCGCCAGGCCATCGAGGCCCTTTCAAGCCAGCCGCGCAGTACTTAAGTGTTGGCCGAAGAAGCGAGAGCAATGCATGTCCGATCCACTGTCCCTTCCGCGTGCCATCGATCACCTGGTGCTGCCCATCGTCGATCTCGACACGAGCCGGGAACGCCTGGGCAGGCTGGGTTTCACCGTCGCCGCCGATGCGCGTCATCCCTTCGGCACGGAAAATGCCTGCGTCTTCTTTTCCGACGATACCTATCTTGAGCCGCTCGCTGTCGGCAGCCGGGAAGACTGCCTTGAGGCGGCGCGCACGGGCAATGTCTTTGTCGCGCGTGATCAGGCTTTCCGCTTTCGCCGCGGGGAGGGACTGTCTGCCATCGTGGTCAAGACCGAGGGTGCGGCAGCCGATGACGCGGATTACCGGGTTCAGGGACTAAGCGGTGGCGAAATCGTTGAGTTTGCCCGCCAGTTCCGCTTCCCGGATGGCAGGACGGCGGAAGGAGCCTTTAAACTGGCGTTTGCGGCAGATCTCAGGGCGCCCGATTTCTTCGCCTTTGCCTGCGAGCGCGTGAACCCGCTTCCGACCGATCGTGGAGCCTTGCTGGTCCATGCGAATGGTGCAGCCGGCCTTGCCCGGGTGGTCCTGGTCGAAGAGAACCCGAGTGACTTCCAGTATCTCCTGGAAACGGTGCTCAGGCAGCGGGATATCGCAGCCCATTCCTTCGGCCTTTCGATCGCCACCGCCAACGCGACGGTCGAGGTTTTGACCCCTGACGGTTTCCTTGCCCATTATGGCCTGAAACCCACTCTTGCGGAGCGAGGCCTGATCGGAGCCGCGGTGGTTGTCTCTGTCGGCGATCTCGGCGTGACAGAAGCCTGCCTCGCTGCTAATGGCGTCCTCCATCACAAAATAGGCGCGCGCCTCGTTGTCGCGCCGGAAAAAGGGCAAGGTGTCACCTTCGCCTTCGAGGAGTTGAAATGAGCGTTTCTCCCAATTCGGAAGTCGTGGTCGGCGAAGGTTCGGCCAAGGCCGTTTTCTCCCAGAAGGGCCGTTTTGCCCTGATCGCCGGCCCCTGCCAGATGGAAAGCCGTGACCACGCCTTCATGATCGCCGGTCAGCTCGTCGAGCTCTGCCGCGAGCTTGGCCTCGGCCTCGTCTACAAGTCCTCCTTCGACAAGGCGAACCGCACCTCGCTCTCGGCCGAGCGCGGCATCGGGCTCGAAAAGGCGATGGAAGTCTTTGCCGACATCAAGAAGGAATTCGGCGTTCCGGTGCTGACCGACATCCACACCGAAGAGCAGTGCGCTGCCGTTGCTCCAACCGTCGACGTCCTGCAGATCCCGGCCTTTCTGTGCCGGCAGACGGATCTTCTCGTAGCGGCAGCCAAGACTGGTCGTGCGATCAACGTCAAGAAGGGCCAGTTCCTCGCCCCCTGGGACATGAAGAATGTCCTGAACAAGATCACCGGTTCCGGCAATCCGAACGTGCTGCTCTGCGAGCGCGGCGCATCCTTTGGCTACAATACGCTGGTCTCCGACATGCGCTCGCTGCCGATCATGGCTGCCATGGGTGCCCCCGTCGTCTTTGACGCCACCCATTCGGTCCAGCAGCCGGGCGGGCAGGGCGGCTCGTCGGGCGGCCAGCGCGAATTCGTCGAGACGCTGGCACGTGCAGCCGTCGCGGTCGGTGTTGGTGGCCTCTTCATCGAGACGCATCAGGACCCGGACAACGCCCCCTCTGACGGCCCGAACATGGTCAAGATCACCGATATGCGCCGTCTGCTCGAAAAGCTCATCGCCTTCGACGAGATCGCCAAGGCCGCCTGATGGCAGCCCTGTGATGGATCAGGAGGCCCGGCGATAGCCTTCGTTGTGAGATGTCTGCACTGAAGAGCGCCCGCTGAGCTGAAAACGGGCCAGCATCTGCCGCAGGTTTTCCGCTTCGCCGTTCAGGTCGCGACAGGCCGCATTGGCCTCTTCCGCCATGGCGGCGTTCTGCTGGGTCACCTGGTCCATGTGATTGACAGCTGCATTCACCTCGGCCAGCGCGCTGGACTGTTCTGCGGCCGACATTTCGATCGCATGGATCAGCTGGTGTACCTGCTGCACCTCCTGGTCGATGATCGACAGCGCCTCACCGGTGCGGTTCACCAGCGACACGCCGGCGCCGACCTGGGTTGCAGACGCATCCACCAGAGCCTTGATTTCCTTGGCAGCGCTCGCGGATCGCCCGGCCAGTTCGCGGACCTCCTGCGCCACGACCGCAAAACCCTTGCCGCTTTCCCCGGCCCGCGCCGCCTCGACGCCGGCATTCAGGGCCAGAAGGTTGGTCTGGAAGGCGATGTCGTCGATCACCGAGATGATCTGGCCGATCTGGGCCGAGGATTCCTCGATCTTGGCCATGGCAACGACCGCATCGCGCACCACGGCAGCCGAAACCTCGGCACTATTCTTGGTGCGCGTCATCATCATATTGGCTTCGCGTGCCCGCTCCGACGAAGTCCGGATCGTTGCGGTGATTTCATCGAGAGCAGCGGCGGCTTCCTCGATCGAGGCCGCTTGTGTTTCCGTCCGCCGCGCGAGATCGTTGGTGCCGCTGGCAATGTGATCCGTACCCGACCGAACGGTGCCAACCGTGCTGGAGATGTTGGCGAGGGTATGCGCCAGCGCCCGAATGCTGGCGTTGAATTCCATCCGGAGCTTTTCGTAGTCCGGCGCAAATGGCTCGGCAATCTCGACTGTCAGATCACCAGAGGCGAGCTTTTCAAGCCCGATGCTCAGACTGTCGATGACGCGCGCCCGCTGGCGGTCTTCCGCTGCCCTAGCCTCCATCTCGGCGCGTTCGCGGTCTGTCGCCAGCGCCTGCTCGGCCTCCTGCCGTTCGCGGATTGCCTTGCGCTCCATGGCCGCCGAGCGGAACACCTGGACGGACGCGGCCATCTGGCCGATCTCGTCGGCGCGTTCCACATAAGGCACCGGTTGCGAATAGTCGCCACGAGCAAGGTTGCTCATATAGGCCTTCATCGCGTTGAGGGGCGAAATCGCCCTTCTGCGCAGGGCAAACAGGCCGGCAATCAGGATGATTCCTGACAGCGCTGCCATGGCGGCCGACAGGCGGGACAACCGCTCCGAATCGGTTGCTGCATTTTTCTCCGCTTGGGCGAGGAAGGCGTTGGCCTCGTTGACGAGCACGGTAACGGCCTCGCGATGGGCCTTGTAGGCGTCCATCATCGCGTCGAGCGCGGCCATCTTGACCTCGGGATCGCCAGACTGGATTGCGTTGGCATACTGGCTGTCGATCATCGCCCACAGCGTGTCTGCGGTCTCGATCGCGTTGGTTTTCAGGCTCTGACGCAGGTCCGGGGCAAGGTCAGATGTCGCCCAAAAGTCGCGACGCAGCTCGTATGAGGCCTTGAGTGCCTGGATCTGCTCCAGATTGGTTTGTGCCAGTTCCTCGTGATACGCCCCCTCGGTCGCAAGCAGATAGGCTTCGATGACGAAGAGCGGCGGCGGCAGGATGTCAGCGATCAGATCCTTGCCGTTGACGATCTGTTGATAGGCGGGACCATTCACCTGCAATTCCTGCAGGGCATATTGCTTGCTTGCGACCGCAAGCGTGATGCCGGCGCCGACGACGCAGCCGAACAGGGTGATGCTCTGGGAAATGCTGATCTTCATCTGTCCTCCAAAACAGTGAAAGTGCCGAGCAAGTTGTCGCCGGCTGAATGTTTGCCCACCTTAGGGCCGGGCGATTACTAATCGATTAAAATTTTCTTAAACTCGGGGTGTAAAATCTGGCAAGGGAGTAAACGTCAGGGTTGTGTTTTCGGCGGTTTGCCGGATGACTGTCATGAAGCTGCCATTGTATTTTCTGCCCCTTGGATTATGAGAGGGCGGTAAAGGTTCCAACCGTTCCAGCCATCAGGAAGTGAACATGACTGCCATCACCGACATCATCGGCCGCGAAATTCTCGATAGCCGCGGCAATCCGACCGTAGAGGTCGACGTCTATCTCGAAGACGGCAGCATGGGCCGCGCAGCCGTTCCCTCGGGCGCATCGACTGGCGCACACGAAGCCGTCGAACTGCGTGACGGTGGCAAGCGCTATCTCGGCAAGGGCGTGGAAAAGGCCGTCGAAGCCGTCAATGGCGAGATCTATGACGCGATTGGCGGTCATGATGCCGAGAACCAGATCCAGATCGACAATCTGATGATCCAGCTCGATGGCACGCCGAACAAGTCGCGCCTTGGCGCCAACGCCATCCTTGGCGTCTCGCTTGCCGTTGCCAAGGCTGCCGCTCAGTCCTCCGGCCTGCCGCTCTACCGCTATGTCGGTGGCCCGAACGCCCATGTCCTGCCGGTTCCGATGATGAACATTATCAACGGCGGCGCCCATGCCGACAATCCGATTGACTTCCAGGAATTCATGATCGTGCCGGTCGGCGCCGAGACCATCCGCGACGCAGTCCGCATGGGTTCGGAAGTCTTCCACACGCTGAAGAAGCAGCTCGCAGCCGACGGCCACAACACGAATGTCGGTGATGAAGGCGGCTTTGCCCCGGGTCTCGCTTCTGCTCCCGCAGCGCTCGACTTCATCATGAAGTCGATCGAAAAGGCCGGCTATCGTCCCGGCGAAGACATGCACATCGCGCTCGACTGCGCCTCGACCGAGTTCTTCAAGGACGGCAAGTACGTTCTCGAAGGCGAAGGCCGCACGCTTGAGCCGGAAGCCATGGCGGAATATCTGGCCGAACTCGCTGCCAAGTACCCGATCTTCTCGATCGAAGACGGCATGGCAGAAGACGATTGGGACGGCTGGAAGGCCCTGACCGACAAGATCGGCAAGAAGGTTCAGCTCGTCGGCGACGATCTCTTCGTTACCAATTCGGCCCGCCTGCGCGACGGCATCAAGATGGGTGTCGCCAACTCGATCCTCGTCAAGGTCAACCAGATCGGTTCGCTGTCGGAAACCCTCGACGCCGTTTCGACCGCTCACCGCGCTGCCTACACCGCCGTGATGTCGCACCGTTCGGGCGAAACCGAGGATTCGACGATTGCCGATCTCGCGGTTGCCACCAACTGCGGTCAGATCAAGACCGGCTCGCTCGCCCGCTCGGACCGCACCGCCAAGTACAACCAGCTGATCCGCATCGAGGAAGAGCTGGGTCCGCAGGCCGTCTACGCAGGCACCTCGATCCTGCGCGGGTGATTTGCGTCTATCCTGAATTTGAAGCCCGTGCCGGTTCCGTCCGGCACGGGCTTTTTCTTTGCGCCTGCGATTAGGGTCAACGATCGGTTAAGACATGACCGTTACCCTTGCGACAAGTTTCGCGTTACAGGGCATTTGTCGGCATGTGGACCAGACATCACAAAAAGAAAAAATACGGTCGTCTCATTCTTCCTGCTGTCACCATCGCTTTCCTCTCCTATTTTGGCTACCACTCGGTTCACGGTGACTATGGTCTGAAAGCCGGTCAGCAGTTTGAGCGCATCCGGCAGGAGCGTGCGGCTGAGCTCGAGAAGCTCGTGGCCCAGCGCACCATCCTTGAAAAAGAGGTCAGCTTGCTCAGCGATGGCTCGCTCGACGAGGACATCATCGATGAAAAGGCGCGCTATCAGCTGAATATGTCGCGTCCGGATGAAATCGTGATATTCAACACGTATTTCTGATTAACCTAAATCCGGTTAATCGTAAATTTTTTAGTCATTACAGTTGCTTGCGGCGAATGTGAGCCATGCATTTATGGCATTGCCGCCGTCGTCTTTCTTCCCTATTCTGTGTCCAACTTTGGACCATAATAACCCATGGGAGGGATGCATGGCGCCTCGCAAGCCAGCAGCTGCGAACGGTCGGAAGTCTTCCGCCAAATCGGCCGGCAAAGAATTCACCGGGAAGAACTCACCTGAATTTGGAGCAGACGAAGAGCTTCACGCATACCGCGAAATGCTTCTGATCCGCCGTTTCGAGGAAAAGGCCGGCCAGCTATACGGCATGGGCTTCATCGGCGGCTTCTGTCACCTGTATATCGGCCAGGAAGCTGTCGTCGTCGGCATGCAGATGGCGCAGAAGGAAGGTGATCAGGTCATCACTGCCTATCGCGACCACGGGCACATGCTGGCAGCTGGCTTGAGCGCGCGCGGCGTCATGGCCGAGCTCACGGGTCGCCGCAGTGGCCTGTCGAAGGGCAAGGGCGGCTCCATGCACATGTTCTCGAAAGAGAAGCATTTCTATGGTGGCCACGGCATCGTTGGCGCGCAGGTTTCGCTCGGAACCGGTCTTGCCTTCGCCAACAAGTATCGCGGCAATGACAATGTCGCCGTTGCCTATTTCGGTGATGGCGCTGCGAACCAGGGCCAGGTTTACGAGAGCTTCAACATGGCTGCCCTTTGGCAGCTGCCGATCATCTACATCGTTGAGAACAACCGCTACGCCATGGGTACCTCGACGGCCCGCGCAACCGCGCAGTCGAACTACTCGCTGCGTGGCTCCGGCTTCGGCATTCCCGGCGTCCAGGTCGATGGCATGGATGTGCGCGCCGTCAAGGCGGCTGCCGATGAGGCGCTGGAGCACTGCCGTTCGGGCAAGGGTCCGATCATCCTGGAAATGCTGACCTATCGCTATCGCGGCCACTCGATGTCCGACCCGGCGAAGTATCGCTCCAAGGAAGAAGTGCAGAAGATGCGGTCGGAGCAGGATCCGATCGAGCAGGTCAAGGCTCGTCTGCTGGAAAACGGCTGGGCCTCAGAAGACCAGCTGAAGGCAATCGACAAGGACGTCCGGGATATCGTGGCCGACTCGGCCGATTTCGCCCAGGCCGATCCGGAGCCGGATGTATCCGAGCTCTACACCGACATTCTTCTGTAATCGGGGAGGGAACCCATGCCGATCGAAATTTTGATGCCCGCCCTTTCTCCGACGATGGAAGAAGGCACGCTTTCCAAGTGGATCAAGAAGGAAGGCGATACTGTAAAGTCCGGCGACGTGATTGCCGAAATCGAGACTGACAAGGCGACCATGGAAGTGGAAGCCGTCGATGAAGGCGTGCTGGGCAAGCTGTTGATTGCTGCCGGCACCGAAAACGTCAAGGTCAACACGCCGATCGCGGTTCTCTTGCAGGATGGTGAAAGCGCGGATGCGGCACCTGCTGCGAAGGCAGCGCCGGCGGCAACCGAGCCGGTATCCGCGCCGGCGGCTGCCGCGCCTGCTGCTGCCGTTCCGGCCGCTCCGAAGGTGGAAGTCTCTGCTGATCCGGACGTTCCGGCCGGCACCGAAATGGTGACGATGACGGTGCGTGAAGCGCTGCGCGAAGCCATGGCCGAGGAAATGCGCGCCGACCCGGATGTCTTCATCATGGGTGAGGAAGTCGCCGAATATCAGGGCGCCTACAAGATTACCCAGGGTCTGCTGCAGGAATTCGGCGCCAAGCGCGTCGTCGACACGCCGATCACCGAGCATGGCTTTGCCGGCCTTGGCGTTGGTGCTGCGATGGCCGGCCTGAAGCCGATCGTCGAGTTTATGACCTTCAACTTCGCCATGCAGGCGATCGACCACATCATCAACTCGGCTGCCAAGACGCTCTACATGTCCGGCGGTCAGATGGGTGCGCCGATCGTGTTCCGCGGTCCGAACGGTGCAGCGGCCCGCGTCGGCGCCCAGCACAGTCAGGATTATGCCGCCTGGTACAGCCAGATCCCGGGTCTGAAGGTCGTCATGCCCTACACGGCAGCCGACGCGAAGGGCCTGTTGAAGGCTGCCATCCGTGACCCGAACCCGGTCATCTTCCTCGAAAACGAAATTCTCTACGGTCACTCCTTCGAAGTGCCGAAGATGGAAGACTTTGTCCTGCCGATCGGTAAGGCGCGCATCCACAAGGCAGGCAAGGATGTCACCATCGTTTCCTTCGGCATTGGCATGACCTATGCGGTCAAGGCCGTGGAGGAACTGACGAAGGAAGGCATCGACGTCGAGTTGATCGACCTGCGCACCATCCGCCCGATGGACATGCCGGCGATCATCGAATCGGTCAAGAAGACAGGTCGCCTCGTCACCGTCGAGGAAGGCTTCCCGCAGTCCTCCGTCGGCGACTTCATCTCCAACACCGTCCAGCGCGAAGCCTTCGACTATCTCGATGCCCCGGTCATCACGATCGCCGGCAAGGATGTGCCGATGCCTTACGCGGCAAACCTCGAAAAGCTCGCTCTGCCGAATGTCGGCGAAGTGATCCAGGCGGTCAAAGCCGTCTGCTACAAGTAAGGGGAGGCGAGGCTCATGCCGATCAATATCACCATGCCGGCTCTCTCTCCGACCATGGAAGAGGGCAATCTGGCGAAGTGGCTGGTCAAGGAAGGCGACAAGGTCAAGTCCGGCGATGTCATCGCCGAGATCGAGACCGACAAGGCGACCATGGAAGTGGAAGCCGTCGATGAAGGGATCGTGGCCAAGCTCGTCGTTCCCGCCGGCACCGAAGCCGTCAAGGTCAATGCCGTGATCGCAATCCTCGCCGCCGATGGCGAGGATCTGGCTGCGGCTGCGGCCGGTGGTGGCGCTGCCGCCCCGAAGGCCGGGGCTGCCCCGGCTCCGAAGACGGAGGCCGCCCCGGCGGCCGCTCCGGCGCCCGTCGCTGCGGCAGCTGCTCCGGCGGCACCCGCGGCCTCGACTGGCGAACGCGTGTTCGCGTCCCCGCTCGCCCGTCGTCTGGCGAAGGAAGCCGGTCTCGACCTCAAGGCCGTCTCGGGCTCCGGTCCGAAGGGCCGCGTCGTCAAGAGCGACGTCGAGAAGGCCGTCAGCACCGGTGGAGCCAAGGCTGCTCCGGCACCTGCTGCTGCAGCATCGTCTGCCGCACCGGCACCGGCTCTTGCCAAGGGTCCGTCCGACGAAGCCGTTCTCAAGAACTTCGCCGAAGGTTCCTACGATCTCGTGCCGCATGACGGCATGCGCAAGACGATTGCCAAGCGCCTGCAGGAGAGCAAGCAGACCATCCCGCACTTCTACGTCTCCGTGGATTGCGAACTGGATGCGCTGATCGCGCTGCGTGCGCAGCTCAACGCTGCCGCCCCCGAAAAGGACGGCAAGCTGGCCTACAAGCTGTCGGTCAACGACATGGTGATCAAGGCCCTGGCCCTCGCGCTGCGCGACGTGCCGGATGCCAACGTCTCCTGGACGGACAGCGCCATGGTCAAGCACAAGCACGCCGATGTCGGGGTTGCCGTGTCGATCCCGGGCGGTCTGATCACCCCGATCATCCGCAAGGCCGAGACCAAGAGCCTGTCCACCATCTCCAACGAGATGAAGGATCTGGGCAAGCGCGCCAAGGACCGCAAGCTGAAGCCCGAGGAATATCAGGGCGGCACGACCGCCGTGTCCAACATGGGCATGATGGGCGTGAAGAGCTTCTCGGCCGTGGTCAACCCGCCGCATGCAACGATCCTTGCGGTCGGTGCCGGCGAAGAGCGGGTTGTCGTGAAGAATGGCGAGATGAAGATCGCCAATGTAATGACCGTGACGCTCTCCACCGACCATCGCTGCGTCGATGGCGCGCTCGGAGCCGAGCTGCTCGGCGCCTTCAAGCGCTACATCGAAAATCCGATGGGCATGCTGGTCTGATCAGGGAGCGGTGCAATGAAGACCGTTCTCGCTTACGGCGACAGCCTGACATGGGGATACGACCCGGTAAACCTGGGTCGGCATGCCCACGAGGATCGCTGGACGAGCGTCTTGCAGAAGGCGCTCGGCCATGGGGTCCGGGTCATCGCCGAAGGTCTGAACGGTCGCACCACCGCTTATGACGATTATCTGGGTGATTGTGAGCGCAACGGCGTGAAGCTGTTGCCGACGATCCTTGCGACGCACAAGCCGATCGATCTCGTGATCATCATGCTGGGGACCAACGACCTCAAGCGCGGCATCCAGGGAACGGCAATCGGCGCGACCAGTGGCGTCAAGCGATTGGTCAAGCTCGTCCAGAAGCATGACTGGGGTTTCGAGTTCGAGGAGCCCGAGATCCTGATCGTCGCACCGCCTGCGATCCGTGAGACGGCCAATTCGGTGTTCGGCGCCATGTTCAACCATTCGGTGGAAGAGGGTGCCATGCTCGCCAGCATGTATCGCGATGCGGCGGACGAATCGGGATGTGCCTTCTTCGACGCGGGATCGGTGGCCGAAACCACGCCGCTGGATGGCATCCATCTGGACGCCGAAAACACCCGCGCCATTGGACGAGGCCTCGAGCCGATCGTCCGGATGATGCTCGGTCTTTGAAGAAAAACCGCGGCCTGAACTCTCAGTCAGGGCGCGTTGATCAAAATCAAGGAGGTCTTGTGCGCTGCGTCTAACCTGAGCCCATCAACCCCGAAAGAGGAGATGGGATCATGTCGAACACACCGCACGAACTGGCAGTGGAATTCCCGGAACACGTCGCGCTGATGCGTCATCTGAAGGAAACGGATGGTCATTTTGCGAGATTGTCCGAGACCTATCACGAGGTGAACCGGGCCATCCACCGCGCCGAAACAGATGTCGAGCCTGCAGACGACTTCCATGTCGTGGAAATGCGCAAGAAGCGGATGCAGCTCAAGGATGAAATCTACGGGATGCTGGTTCGTCATGAACCGGAAGCCGAGACACCCGCAGCCTGAGGGTTTCGCTTCCAGTCCCGAAACGGGCCTCCGCTTGAGCGGGGGCTCGCAAGAAACCGAGGAGTGGAAGCGCCCATGTCGAATGCTTACGACGTCATCATCATCGGCTCCGGCCCCGGCGGTTATGTCACCGCCATCCGTGCCGCCCAGCTCGGCCTGAAGACCGCGATCGTCGAACGCGAGCATCTGGGCGGCATCTGCCTGAACTGGGGCTGCATCCCGACAAAGGCACTGCTGCGGTCGGCTGAGATCCTCGATCACGCCAACCACGCCAAGGCTTACGGCCTAACGCTGAATGGCACCATGACCGCCGACGTTAAGGAAGTCGTCGCCCGTTCGCGTGGCGTTTCAGCCCGTCTCAATGGCGGCATCGGCTTCCTGATGAAGAAGAACAAGATCGACGTCATCTGGGGCGAAGCCAAGCTTTCCAAGCCCGGTGAAGTCGTCGTCGGCAAGATGACCAAGCCCGTCGTCGAGCCGCAGAACCCGGTTCCGAAGGGTGTGCTGGGCGAGGGCACCTACACCGCCAAGCACATCATCGTGGCCACCGGCGCGCGTCCGCGCGCTCTTCCGGGCATCGAGCCGGATGGCAAGCTGATCTGGACCTATTTCGAAGCGATGAAGCCGGACTTCATGCCGAAGTCTCTGGTTGTCATGGGCTCGGGCGCCATCGGCATCGAATTCGCCTCCTTCTACCGCTCCATGGGCGTCGACGTCACCGTCGTCGAGCTGATGCCGAACATCATGCCGGTCGAAGACGTTGAGATCTCCACCTTCGCCCGCAAGCAGCTGGAAAAGCGCGGCCTGAAGATCATCACCGAAGCCAAGGTCTCGAAGGTCGAGAAGGGCGCTAGCTCCATCACCGCCCATGTCGAGACCAAGGACGGCAAGGTTCAGACGATCACCGCCGACCGCCTGATCTCCGCCGTTGGCGTCCAGGGCAATATCGAGAACCTCGGCCTCGAAACCCTCGGCGTGAAGACCGATCGCGGCTGCATCGTCATCGACGGCTACGGCAAGACCAATGTACCGGGCCTTTACGCCATTGGCGACGTTGCCGGCCCGCCGATGCTCGCCCACAAGGCCGAGCATGAGGGCGTCATCTGCATCGAGAAGATCGCCGGTGTTCCGGGCGTTCACCCGATGGACAAGGCCAAGATCCCGGGCTGCACCTATTGCAACCCGCAGGTCGCCTCTGTCGGTCTGACGGAGGCCAAGGCCAAGGCCGAGGGCCGCGATATCCGCGTCGGCCGCTACTCCTTTGCCGCCAACGGCAAGGCGATCGCGCTCGGCGAGGACCAGGGCATGATCAAGACCATCTTCGACAAGAAGACCGGCGAACTGCTCGGTGCCCATATGGTCGGCGCGGAAGTGACCGAACTCATCCAGGGCTTCGTCGTCGCGATGAACCTCGAGACGACGGAAGAAGAGCTGATGCACACGATCTTCCCGCATCCGACCCTGTCGGAAATGATGAAGGAAAGCGTGCTCGACGCCTATGGCCGCGTATTGAACGCCTAAAGTCCGGTTGTGAAACAGGGGCTTGCCGCCTATATGGGCGGCAGGTTCTCAATTGACGATCCGAAAGGGGCTCGACATGGCTGGTTTCGAAGTCGGTATTCTCGCAACGATATTCTTCGGTGGCCTTGCGGGCTGGCTGGCCGGCAAGCTCATGGACATGCGCTTCGGCGTCTTCATGAACATCGTGATCGGCATCGTCGGCGCGGTGATTGCAGCCGCCATCTTTCGGACCTTCGGTGTCTTTGTCGAAGGCAACTGGCTCGGCTATCTGATCACCAGCTTCGTCGGCGCCAGCATTCTGCTGTTCGTCGCAAAGCTCGTTCGGCGCTAAACATCGATTAGGCCGCAGACGCGGCGGGATAGGGTTTTGACCATGGTCACCATTCTCGACAGGACCAATCTTCCGACCGCTGCCCCCGTGGCGTCCGGCGAAGAAAAGCGCGTCCGCCACCCGGAAAAGGCCCATAAGCCCGACACTGAGGTTCTGCGCAAGCCGGAATGGATCCGCGTCAAGGCACCGACCTCCAAGGGCTATCACGAGACCCGCGAGCTGGTGCGCTCCCACAAGCTGGTGACGGTCTGCGAAGAGGCGGGCTGCCCGAATATTGGCGAATGCTGGGACAAGAAGCACGCGACCTTCATGATCATGGGCGAGATCTGTACCCGCGCCTGCGCCTTCTGCAATGTCGCGACCGGCAAGCCGAACCCGCTCGACCTCGAAGAGCCCGCCAACGTCGCCAAGGCCGTCCGCCAGATGGGCCTCTCACACGTCGTCATCACCTCGGTCGACCGCGACGACCTCGCCGACGGTGGCGCCGAGCATTTCGAGAAGGTGATCTGGGCCATCCGTGAGGCCTCGCCGGAGACCACGATCGAAATCCTCACCCCGGACTTCCTGAAGAAGCCGGGCGCGCTTGAGCGCGTCGTCGCTGCCAAGCCCGACGTCTTCAACCACAATATGGAAACCGTGCCCGGCAACTATCTGACGGTCCGTCCGGGCGCGCGCTACTTCCACTCCGTCCGCCTGCTGCAGCGGGTGAAGGAACTCGACCCGACCATGTTCACCAAGTCGGGCATCATGGTCGGCCTCGGCGAAGAGCGCAACGAAGTCCTGCAGCTGATGGACGACCTGCGCTCGGCTGACGTCGACTTCCTGACCATCGGCCAGTATCTCCAACCGACCCGCAAGCACCACAAGGTCGAGCGCTTCGTCACGCCGGAAGAGTTCAAGTCCTACGAGGACATCGCCTACACCAAGGGCTTCCTGATGGTGTCCTCAAGTCCGCTGACCCGCTCCTCGCACCATGCCGGCGATGACTTTGCGCGGCTGAAGGCGGCGCGGGAGAAGCTGCTCGCCAAGGCCTGACCGGTTAGCCGAGATTGTCCTGCCCAAGCAAGCCGGCGGTCACCAGACTCATAACCGAGTCTGGGCTATGGACTTGTAATATGTTCCGATGGCGCAGGGCTTCGTCTATCTCTGCGCCGTCGTAGACTGGTTCAGCCGTAGGGTCCTGTGATGGCGGTTGTCGATCACGATAGAAGCAGTCTTCTGCATCGAAGCAGAGGAAGAGGCGCTTGCTTGTGATGGTAAGTCCGATATCTTCAATGCGCGCTAGGGATCGCAGATCACTTCCATCGACTTCATCGCCGTACTGACGAAGGCGAAGATCGCCACCTCAATGTATGGCAAAGGCGCTTGGCGGGACAATGTCTTCGTCGAACGGTTCTGGCGTTCGATCAAATACGAGGAAGTCTACCTCCACGCCTACAAGACCGTGTCCGAGGCACGCGTCGACATCGGCCGATATCTGACCTCTTTCAATAGCCGACGCCCACATTCATCCCTTGACCGGCAGACGCCGGATCAGGCGCTACTTCGACGCGCTGGCATCAATGATGGTGGCGGCATAATCGAGGCGGAAATCCACTTGAAAAAAACGTCCAAAACGGTTCAGACAAACCGAACCACCTCTGTATGCGCCACTTACAGTACCACCTATTTCAAATTTGCTGCCCATAGATTAGCTCCTTGTTCGGCTAGAAATCCACTTAGTTACTTTGCTACGCAAAGCACCATCGCGCACTCCGAAAATCCTGGTAATGCCTAGAATATTCCAGAATATCTCCAAGTATAGATAGAAAACAATCATCACAGGCAGCGCAAGCGATAACGATAAAATTCCGAATAGGCCGCGCACAATGATGAATAGGTCGGGCAGTCCTTCAGTTAATCGTTCAATAAGAGCGTTTACTGCCGCAAACATGAAAAATAATATTATTCCTATAATGAAATCAAAAAAATATATCTTTCGTATGTGCATTGACGCAACAATAAAAACTGGAGTTATCCACAATTTAAATAATTTTGTTATTAGTGCTTTTATCAAGTTTAAAGCCCGCTATATTTGAATCACTTCATAAAATTCATTTGCGATAACGCTATTTATATCAAGGTTAAAGAACCCACGATGGATATTCATTTGCAATCTGAATCGATTGAATTCAGTACCGCACCCCGATAATCAGCGCAATATCTTTACTGCTTTCATCATTTGCGCTCCCAGTGGACAGTTTACCCTGTTTGCTCAGGGGGGCACAAGATATTGTGTCGTTCTATTTCCAGAGGCATCCACCACGCAGATTTAAACTGGCGCACCTGCTATATGGTCGATTGGCACGGTTGGTACATGGGAGTCTCCGTCTTGGTCGGCCTAGATGAGGCGGTATTTGGCTGCACAAGGTGGATTTGGTATCAATACTCGGGCGTGTGCCTTTTGGGAATTCCTCTCCTACATCTGGAACTTCGAACACCGCTTTGCCCCGCGCATCATCCAGGAAATCGAGCGTCACGGTTCAAACGTCCCCGTCGTCACGCTGAAATCCCATGGCGAAATGGCGCAGCTGCTTGATCTTGCGGGGCTTCCTCATTAAGTCCCTGATATGCCTCAGTTCGAAACCCGCCGCCCTGTCAAGCACTCGCCCGACCGCATGTATGCGCTTGTCGCCGACATCGAGCGCTATCCGGAATTCTTACCCCTCTGCGAAGCGCTGACCATTCGCTCGCGCCGCGAACGCGACGGTAAGGAACTGCTGCTGGCCGACATGACGGTGGGCTACAAGGCGATCCGCGAGACCTTCACCACACAGGTTCTCCTGACGGCTGCCGAGCGTGCCATCGACGTCAAATACATCGAGGGTCCGTTCAGATATCTCGACAATCGCTGGCGCTTCGAAGAGGCAGGCGAGGGCGGTTGCTCGGTGCATTTCTACATCGACTATGAGTTCAAGAACCGCATCCTTGGCGCCCTGATGGGCTCTATGTTCGACCGCGCCTTCCGCATGTTTTCGGAAGCCTTCGAGGAGCGCGCCGACAAGATCTATGCCGGCGCCTGAGCCGCGGCTGCCAGCATCGCCAGCGCTGTCCTGACCGTTGCGAGCCGAACCTGATCACGGCCGATATCGCCGTAGCGCATTTCCCGGTGATCGATCAGCCCGCTTCGGGTCGTCAATGCCAGATGCACCAGCCCGACCGGCTTCTCCGCCGATCCTCCGCCCGGCCCGGCAATACCGGTCACCGCAACGGCGACCTCGGCATCAGAGCGCATGAGTGCGCCATGCGCCATCTGCAGGGCGGTCTCCATCGAGACGGCCCCGAAACTCTCTAGCGTGTCGGAGCTAACGCCGAGCAAATCCTTCTTGGCCTGGTTGGTATAGGTGACGAAGCCCCGATCGACGACCGCAGATGATCCGGAAATCTCCGTCAGTGCGCCTGCGATCAACCCGCCCGTGCAGGATTCCGCCGTTGCGATCATCCAGCCAAGCTCGCGATAGGCCGCGATGATCGACGCTGCCTTTTCCTCGATATCCGCCGGATAAAGCCCCATCAGTCAGTTCCTTGGAAGACGACGGTCGCCGTGGCAATCGCTGCGATACCCTCGCGGCGACCGATAAAGCCGATCTTTTCATTCGTCGTCGCCTTCACCGAGCAGCGATCGAGCGAAATACCAAGGATTTCCGCGAGCTTTTCCCGCATGGCCTGTCGATGCGGCCCGATCTTAGGCGCTTCGGCAATTAGCGAAATGTCGGCATTCATGATCGTGCCGCCGGCCTCGCGCACGATCTTTGCCGCATGCTCCAGAAAAATCCGAGATGGCGCACCCTTCCATTGCATGTCCGACGGTGGGAAATGGTCGCCGATATCGCCGGCCCCGCAGGTGGCGAGCAGCGCGTCGGTCAGCGCATGCAGCGCGACATCCGCATCCGAGTGTCCTTTGAGTTTCTGGTCGTGCGGAATGAAGATCCCGCAGAGCGTCACCCCGTCTCCGGGCTCGAGTTGGTGCACGTCATAGCCGTTTCCGGTGCGAACGTCGGGCAGGGCGCTGCCCTTCAGCTTCTCGTCGGCCATGGCGATATCCCTCTTCACGGTCAGTTTGACATTGTCGATCGATCCCTCGACCAGATGAACCGGAATGCCGGCCCATTCGGCAATCGAGGCGTCGTCGGTAAAGTCGGATCCGGCCTCAAGCGCCGCCCGTTCATGGGCGCTGAGGATGCTCTGGTAGTGGAAACTTTGCGGCGTCTGCGCGGCATGGAGGTCCTTGCGTGGCACGGTATCCGTGACGATCTTTGCGGCATTCGCCCGCTTGATCGTGTCAGACACGGCAACGGCTGGAAGAACCGCTGGCTTGCCCGCCGCGAGCTCCTCCGCGATCCGATAGAGAAGTGCCGGTTCGGCAAACGGCCGCACGCCGTCATGGATCATCACGGAGCTGATGTTGCTCGCGCGCAGCGCCCTCAGGCCGTTGAGCACGGATTCCTGTCGCGTTGCGCCACCGGTGACGACAAGAAGCGCATGCCTTGCGGGCAGGTCCGAAACGGCTGCGTCGAAAAGCGCGCGATCATCGGGGTGAATGACGACAACGACGGGACCACTTTTGGGCCAGTCGAGGAAGAGTTTCAGGGTGCGCCAGATGACCGGCTTTCCACCGATCCGCCGATACTGCTTGGGTCCCTCGACCGATGCGCCGGCGCGCTCGCCGCGGCCTGCGGCAACAACGACGATCCCGATTGTTCCGCTCAGCTCTTGCTCCATCGCCCCGCCTGGTCCATGACACATTTCCTTTGCAACCGTGCTCTATCGGCTCAAAACGACCTTTTCCAGCATTTGCCCGAATTTTTGTCGATGCGTGACCTTTGCCTCTTGGCAAGCCATCGATGGCTGGCTAAAAATAGTGCAAATACATTCTTTGCCTGAAAGATAATCAGTTGGTTTCTGTCGCCTTGGACACGCCATTCAGCATCGGCCCGGTTCCCGTCCGGAACCGGGTGGTGCTTGCGCCAATGTCCGGTGTCACAGATCTGCCGTTCCGTCAGCTGGCCTTCCGCTTCGGGGCGGGCCTTGTCGTGACCGAAATGGTGGCAAGCCGCGAACTGGTCTTCAATGCCGCAGAAAGCTGGACGCGTCTGAAGGGCGCGGGCCTGACCCCGCACATGGTGCAGCTTGCCGGCCGCGAAGCAAAATGGCTTGCAGAAGCAGCAGTTATCGCCGAGGCCAACGGCGCCGATGTCATCGACATCAATATGGGCTGCCCGGCCAAGAAGGTCATCGGCGGCTATGCCGGCTCCGCCCTGATGCGCGAGCCGGATCATGCCCTGTCCTTGATCGAGGCAACGGTCAAGGCCGTGAAGATCCCGGTGACCGTGAAGATGCGCCTCGGCTGGGACGAGACGTCGATCAACGCGCCTCACATCGCATCCCGTGCGGAAGCCGCAGGCGTGCAGCTGATCACCGTGCATGGTCGCACCCGCATGCAGTTTTATGAAGGGCGTGCAAACTGGGATGCGATTGCCGCTGTCCGTGACGCGATCCGCATCCCCTTGATCGCCAATGGCGACGTCGAGACTGTAGCCGACGCTGAGGAGATCCTGCGCCGCTCTGGAGCCGATGCCGTCATGGTCGGGCGCGGCTGCCAGGGGAGGCCCTGGCATGCGGGTGTGCTCGCGGGTCAAGATGGCCCAGCCGCGTCGGAAATCCCGAACCTTGTTGTCGAACACTACCGGGCCATGCTGGAGCATTACGGCGTTGAGGTCGGTATTCGTCACGCCCGCAAACATCTGGGCTGGTATCTCGAGCGCTATGCGCCCGGTCTCGCACCAGATGCCAAAGCAGCCATCATGACATCGAAGAATGCCGAAGACGTGGCCAAGGCTCTGGAGCACTCGCTCGCAGCCGCTTTGGCTCCAGGCGCCAGACAGGAGGCCGCATGACGGCGAGTGACAACGCGGGCATGAGTGGCAACGGCCTCGCCATGGCCGTGCTGAATGCCATCCAGAACCCGGTGGTGATGGTGGACGCCAACGGCCACATCGCCTTTGCGAATTGGGAAGCGGAAGCGTTCTTTGGCGCGAGCGCCTCGCATCTGTCGCGCTATCGCATCTCCACCTTCATTCCCTTTGGCAGCCCGCTCCTGTCGCTGATCGAGCAGGTGCGCGAACGCCGCGCGCCCGTCAATGAATACCGCGTCGATCTGAGCTCGCCACGCCTTGGTCAGGAAAAACTGGTCGACCTCTATGTCGCGCCGGTTCTCAGCCAGCCCGGCAATGTCGTGGTGGTCTTCCAGGAACGCTCGATGGCCGACAAGATCGACCGCCAACTGACCCATCGTGCGGCGGCACGCTCGGTCACCGGGCTTGCCTCGATGCTGGCGCATGAAATCAAGAACCCGCTATCCGGCATCCGCGGCGCCGCGCAGCTGCTTGAGACAGCGGTAACAGATGAAGACAGGGCACTCACTCGCCTGATATGCGACGAGACGGATCGTATCGTCTCGCTGGTCGACCGCATGGAGGTCTTCTCCGACGAGCGCCCGGTGGATCGTCAGTCGATTAACATCCATTCGGTCCTCGATCAGGTGAAGGCGGTGGCCAAGGCGGGCTTTGCCCGCAACATCCGCATCACCGAAAACTACGACCCTTCACTGCCGCCAGTCTTTGCCAATCGTGATCAGCTGGTGCAGGTCTTCCTGAACCTCGTCAAGAATGCCTCGGAAGCCATCGGGGAGCGCTCCGATGGCGAGATCCAGCTGACGACGGCCTATCGCCCGGGTATCCGGTTGTCGGTCGCCGGTTCGCGCGAAAAGATCTCGCTGCCGCTCGAATTCTGCGTCCATGACAACGGTCCGGGTGTGCCGTCCGATCTGCTGCCGCATCTTTTCGATCCCTTCATCACCACGAAAACCAATGGTTCGGGCCTTGGCCTGGCGCTTGTCGCAAAGATCATCGGCGCCCATGGCGGGATCGTCGAATGCGACAGCCAGACAAGTCGCACCACCTTCCGGGTCCTCATGCCCATGTCGAAAGAGACGGCGCTGGAAGATGCGCCCCCTGCCAAAATCACGGGAACGAACTGATGACGGCCACGATCCTTGTAGCAGATGACGATGCCGCGATCCGCACGGTGCTGAACCAGGCACTGAGCCGCGCTGGCTACGACGTCCGGATCACTTCCAATGCGGCGACCCTCTGGCGCTGGATTTCAGCAGGCGAGGGTGATCTCGTGGTCACCGATGTCGTCATGCCGGATGAGAATGCATTCGATCTTCTGCCCCGCATCAAGAAGGCGCGGCCCGAGCTGCCCGTGCTGGTCATGAGTGCCCAGAACACCTTCATGACGGCGATCAAGGCGTCGGAAAAGGGCGCCTATGACTACCTGCCGAAACCCTTCGACCTGACGGAATTGATCGCCATCATCGGCCGTGCACTCTCCGAGCCCAAGAAGCGTCCGGCCCGTCTCGATGACGACATGCAGGACGGCATGCCGCTGGTCGGTCGCTCGGCGGCCATGCAGGAAATCTACCGCGTGCTCGCCCGCCTGATGCAGACGGACCTGACGCTGATGATCACCGGTGAATCCGGCACGGGTAAGGAACTCGTCGCCAAGGCGCTGCATGACTATGGCAAGCGCCGCAATGGTCCCTTCGTCGCCATCAATATGGCTGCGATCCCGCGTGACCTGATCGAATCGGAACTCTTCGGCCACGAAAAGGGCGCCTTTACCGGTGCCCAGACCCGCTCGACCGGCCGTTTCGAACAGGCGGAAGGCGGGACGCTCTTCCTCGATGAAATCGGCGATATGCCGATGGACGCCCAGACCCGTCTTCTGCGCGTTCTCCAGCAGGGTGAATACACGACAGTCGGTGGCCGCACGCCGATCCGCACCGATGTGCGCATCGTCGCTGCAACCAACAAGGACCTGAAACAGTCGATCAACCAAGGCCTGTTCCGTGAGGATCTCTATTACCGCCTGAACGTCGTGCCGCTGCGCCTGCCGCCGCTGCGCGATCGCGCGGAGGATATCCCGGATCTCGTTCGCCACTTCATCCAGCAGGGCGAAAAGGAAGGGCTCGATGCCAAGCGCTTCGACCACGAGGCGCTGGAAGTCATGAAGTCCTATCCTTGGCCGGGCAATGTCCGCGAACTGGAAAACGTGGTCCGTCGCCTGATGGCGCTTTATCCACAGGATGTGATTGCCCGCGAGATCGTCGAGCAGGAACTGCGCTCCGACGTCGCCGACAGCCCGATTGCCAAGGTCGGAATGCCGACCGGGACCATGACCATTTCGCAGGCGGTCGAGGAAAACATGCGCACCTATTTCGCCTCATTCGGCGATGCGCTTCCGCCGTCGGGCCTCTACGACAGGGTTCTGACGGAGATGGAGTATCCGTTGATCCTCGCCGCCCTGACGGCCACCCGTGGCAACCAGATCAAGGCCGCCGATCTGCTCGGCTTGAACCGCAACACGCTGCGCAAGAAGATCCGGGAGCTTGGCGTCTCGGTTTACCGCAGCTCGCGTTCCGCTTGACATCCGTCGAACGGCCGTTGCAATTTCGCCACATTGCGTTGCTCAAAAGCCACGTTGCTTTCTCATCGGCCCTGCTTCACGCGGGGCCGGTCTGACGAAGCCTTTGAGCAGCAGAGCAGACGGCAATCAGGAGATTGTCGCGTCAATGAGATCCGATCGAGCGGATCCGGGGGACATAATGGCACGCGTGAGAAACGCCGCCGCAGCAGAGGCCGATACGGCACTGGCGCATGATCGGCGCGCATCCTTTGCGCTGCCAGGCCTGCTGCTGGCCGGTGGAGCCCTGCTGTGTGCCTCGCTCACTCTGCCGGTTCTGCTCGGTCTGACATCGATCGAGCCGACCTCGCAGGTGCTCGTCGCCTCCGCCGTGGTCAACTCGCTGTTCATTGTCGGGCTGATGTTCCTGATCGGGCGCGAGGTCATGCGTCTGTTCAAGGCCCGGAACCGGGGACGCGCCGCTGCCCGCCTTCACGTCAGGATCGTCGCACTGTTTTCGATCATCGCGATCACGCCTGCCATTCTGGTCGCAATCTTCGCATCGATCACCCTGAATGTCGGCCTGGACCGATGGTTCTCCATCCGGACCCAATCGATCGTGTCGTCCTCCATGAATGTCGCCCAGGCCTACATGCTGGAGAGCGCGAGTTATCTCCAGGGCCAGACGATCTCGATGGCCAACGACCTCGAACGCAATCGCGCGCTCTTCTATCTTGACCGCAAGGGCTTCGTGGATCTGATGACGCGTCAGGCCAGGGGCCGTGGCATGCTCGGTGCCTTTCTGGTGCGTGAGGACGGTTCGCCGATCACGCAGGCCGACATCGAAACCGATAAGCCGCTTCCGGCAATTCCGCGCGACGCGCTGGCAAGTGCCGCAGCCGGCCAGCCAACCCTCATTCCGCCAGGTGTGACGAACCTCGTCGGCGCGATCATCAAGCTCGAGAGTATTTCGGGGACCTACCTCTATACGATCCGAGCCGTGGATCCGAAGGTCATGCAGGCCATGCGCCTCATGGAGGAAAACACCGCAGAATACCAGTCGATGGAAGACGGCCGCACGACGCTGCAGATCGCCTTTGCCATCCTCTATCTCGGCTTTGCCCTGATCGTTCTCCTGGCCGCCATCTGGACGGCCATTGCCGTGGCCGACCGCATCGTTCGGCCGATCCGGCTGTTGATCGGCGCGGCTGATAGCATCGCCTCGGGCAATCTCAATGTGATTGTGCCTGTGCGCGCGGCGGATGGCGACGTCGGCAGCCTCTCGCGCACCTTCAACAAGATGGTCTCCCAGATCCGCTCCCAGCGCGACGAGATCCTGGAAGCGAAGGACGAGGTCGACGACCGCCGTCGCTTCATCGAGGCCGTGCTATCCGGTGTCACGGCGGCCGTTATCGGCGTCGAGGATGACGGTATCATCACCATCGTCAATCCTTCGGCGGAGTACTTCCTGGCGCTTCCGAGCGACCAGTTGATTGGCCAGAAGATTGCGCTTGTGGCGCCAGAGGTCGACCGCGTCCTGGCGGAGGCCGCGGTGCGCCATCGTGGCGAGTATCGCGAACAGATCAACATGATCCGTGGCGGCAAGGAGCGGACGCTCAACGTTCAGGTCACCCGCGAGGAAACCCGCGGTTCGGTTGATTCCTATGTCATCACGCTAGACGATATCACCGACCTTGTTGTCGCCCAGCGCTCGACCGCCTGGGCGGATGTTGCGCGGCGCATCGCCCATGAAATCAAGAACCCGCTGACCCCCATCCAGCTCTCCGCAGAACGCCTGAAACGTCGCTATGGCAAGCAGATCGCCGAGGACGACAAGGCTGTCTTCAACCAGTGCACCGACACCATCGTTCGCCAGGTCGAAGACATCGGCCGCATGGTCGATGAGTTCTCCGCCTTCGCGCGCATGCCCAAGCCGACAAAGCAGCGCTCGGACCTGCGCGAGATCCTGACGGATGCCGTGTTCCTGCGCGAGATCGGCAGTGCCGAGGTTGAATTCCAGCGTGATTTCGGCAGCGAGTCGCTCGAAGGCAATTTCGATGCACGCATGCTGGCACAGGCGGTGGGCAATATCGTCAAGAATGCCGTGGAGGCGATCGAATCGGTGCCGAAGGAGGAACTGGGCGATGGCGGCAAGATCCTGATCCGCTCCTCCTTCGACCGTGAACACGATCGCTTTGTTGTCGATGTCATCGACAACGGACGCGGTCTGCCGAACGAGAACCGCCACCGGATTCTCGAACCCTATATGACGATGCGCGAAAAGGGCACGGGCCTCGGGCTCGCGATCGTCAAGAAAATCATTGAAGAGCATGGCGGGCAGCTGGAGCTGCACGACGCTCCGGCGGATTTCGACCGGGGCAGGGGCGCGATGATCCGTATCATCCTGCCGCGTGCAGACGCCCCCGTCATCGAGACTGAAAGCGACAAGGAAAAGGTCCATGGCCTCTGATATTCTGGTAGTCGACGACGAAGAGGACATTCGCGAGATCGTCTCCGGCATTCTGAGCGACGAGGGGCATGAGACCCGCACCGCGCATGACGCAGACAGCGCGTTGGCCGCGATCTCGGACCGCGTGCCGCGACTGGTCTTCCTCGACATCTGGATGCAGGGCAGCCGTCTGGACGGCCTGTCTCTGCTCGACGAGATCAAGACGCGCCATCCCGACCTCCCTGTGGTGATGATCTCCGGCCACGGCAACATCGAGACTGCGGTCTCCGCGATCAAGCGCGGTGCCTTCGACTTCATCGAAAAGCCCTTCAAGGCCGACCGTCTCATCCTGATTGCCGAACGGGCGCTGGAAAACTCCAAGCTCAAGCGTGAGGTCTCCGAGCTGAAGCGCCGCACCGGTGATGCGATCGAGTTGATCGGCACCTCGGTCGCCGTCTCGCAGCTACGCCAGACAATCGAAAAGGTCGCGCCGACCAACAGCCGTATCATGATCTTCGGTCCCTCTGGTTCCGGCAAGGAACTCGTCGCCCGCATGATCCACAAGCGTTCCGCCCGCTCGGCCGGTCCCTTCGTCTCGCTGAATGCCGCAGCCATCACGCCGGACCGCATGGAAATGGCGCTGTTTGGCACCGAAGGCACGCCCGGCCAGCCGCGCCGCATCGGTGCGCTTGAGGAAGCCCATCGCGGGATCCTCTACCTCGACGAGATCGGCGAAATGCCGCGGGAAACACAGAACAAGATCCTGCGTGTGCTGGTCGAGCAGCAGTTCGAGCGCGTCGGCGGATCGAAGCGGGTGAAGGTCGACGTGCGCATCATCTCCTCCAGCGCCTACAACCTCGAAAGCCTGATTGCCGAGGGCCGGTTCCGCGAAGACCTCTTCCACCGTCTCGCCGTGGTACCCGTCAAGGTTCCTGCATTGGCAGAGCGCCGCGAGGACATTCCCTTCCTCGTCGACATGTTCATGCGCCAGATCTCCGAACAGGCCGGCATTCGCCAGCGCAAGATTGGCGACGATGCGATGGCCGTGCTGCAGGCCAATGACTGGCCGGGCAATATCCGCCAGCTGCGCAACAATATCGAGCGCCTGATGATCCTTGCCCAGGGCGACAGCCCGGATGCGCCGATCAGCGCCGAAATGCTGCCGCAGGACCTGTCTGACATGCTGCCCAAGGTGTCGGCCCGCAACGACACCCACATCATGACACTGCCGCTGCGGGAAGCCCGTGAAATGTTCGAGCGCGACTATCTGATAGCCCAGATCAACCGCTTTGGCGGCAACATTTCACGCACGGCGGAATTCGTTGGCATGGAACGCTCGGCTCTCCATCGCAAACTGAAGTCGCTTGGCGTATAAGCGGGCGAAGCAGAATCGATAGAACCGGACCTGGGGCGGGAAGCATCGAATGAAAGTCATTATTTGCGGCGCGGGCCAGGTCGGTTACGGCATTGCCGAGCGCCTCTCCCAGGAGGGCAACGACGTCTCGGTCATCGATACCTCGGCATCGCTCGTCTCCCACATCACCGAAACGCTTGATGTCAGCGGTTATGTCGGCCACGGCGCCCATCCGGATGTGCTGGCGCGCGCTGGTGCCGACCAGGCGGAAATGCTGATCGCCGTCACGCTCTATGACGAGATCAACATGACCGCCTGTCAGGTCGCGCACTCGCTCTTCAATGTGCCGACCAAGATCGCCCGTATCCGGTCCCAGAACTATCTGAAGCCGGAATATTCCGACCTTTTCAGCCGCGAAAATCTGCCGATTGATGTGACGATTTCCCCGGAGATCGAGGTCGGCAAGATGGTGCTGCGCCGCATTTCCTTCCCCGGTGCCACCGATATCGTCCGCTTTGCCGATGACCACATCGCCATGCTCGCCATCGAATGCATGGAGGATTGCCCGGTTGTCGACACGCCGCTCAACCAGCTGAGCGAACTCTTCCCCGATCTCATGGCAACCGTCTGTGCGATCTGGCGCAATGGCAAGCTGATGGTCGCACGATCGCAGGATCATCTGCTGGTCGGTGACCTTGCCTATGTCATCTGCCAGCGGGATCATGCTCGCCGCACCCTTGGCCTCTTCGGCCATGAAGAGCAGGAAGCGGGCCGCATCGTGATCGCCGGTGGCGGCAATATCGGCTACTACGTCGCCCGCGCGCTTGAGGAAATGCAGCCGAAGACACGCCTCAAGATCATTGAGAACGACCGCGAACGCGCGCTCGCCGTCTCCGATCAGCTGCAGGAGGGCATTGTGCTGCATGGCTCCGCTCTCGACCAGAACATCCTGCAGCAGGCGGACATTCAGGACGCCGACCTGATGGTGACGCTGACCAACAACGACCAGACCAATATTCTGAGCGCCGCCATGGCCAAGCGCCTCGGCTGCAAGTCCGGCATGGCGCTGATCAACAGCCCGTCCTTCCATGAACTCGCAGGCTCCATTGGCATCGACGCCCATATCAATCCGCGCGCCGTGACGATCTCCCGTGTGCTCCAGCATGTCCGCAAGGGCCGCATCCGCGCCGTCTATGCCGTGCAGAAGGGCAAGGCCGAAGTCATCGAGGCGGAGGCGCTGGAAACCTCGCCGCTCGTCGGCAAGCCCTTCCGCGATCTTGAACTGCCGCCGGGGCTGCGCATCGGTGCCATCCTGCGCGACAAGACCGTGATCCGCCCGAACGGCGACACCAAGATCAAGGCGAAGGACCGTGTCGTGCTCTTCGCCTCCGCCGACGCCGTTCGACACGTCGAGCAGCTGTTCCGCGTTTCGATCCAGTATTTCTGAAGGTTGAAGTCCCCATGCCCCGCATCGCCTTTGTCAATGGCCGCTATCTGCCGCATTCCGAGGCGGGTGTTCATATCGAGGATCGCGGGTATCAGTTTGCCGATGGGGTCTATGAGGTCTGCGAGATCCGTCACGGCATGATCGTCGATCTCACCCGCCATCTCGATCGGCTCGATCGCTCGCTGTCGGAGCTTCAGATGAAGAGCCCGATGAGCCGTGCGGCGCTCACCCAGGTGATCCGGGAGGTAGCCCGTCGCAACCGCGTGAAGAACGGCCTGTTCTATCTCCAGGTTACCCGGGGTGTGGCCCGGCGCGATCACGTCTATCCCTCGGCCGATACCCCGCCGAGCCTCGTGATCACTGCCAAGATCACCGATCCCGCTGTGATCGCGAAGAAGAACGAGACCGGTCTGAAGGCGATCACCCTGCCGGACAACCGCTGGGACCGGGTCGACATCAAGACCGTCGGACTTCTGCCCAATGCCATGGCGCGGCAGGCGGCGAAGGAAAAGGGCGCCCAGGAGGCGATCTATATCGACGCGCACGGCATGGTGACCGAGGGGGCGGCGACCAATGTCTGGATTGTCGACAAGGATGGCGTGCTCGTCACCCGTCCTGCTGAACACGGCATTCTGCGCGGCATCACCCGCACCGGCCTGATGGACGTAACGGCCAAATTGGGGATCAAGGTGCAGGAGCGCGAGTTTTCCCGCGACGAGATGCTTTCCGCTCGGGAGGTCTTCATCACAGCTGCAACCAGCATCTGCTTCCCGATTGTCGAGATCGATGGACAGCCGATCGGCAATGGCCATCCCGGCGCCATGGCCGAGCGCATCCGTTCGTCCTTTTTCGACGTTGCGGAAAAGACGGTGATTTGATACCACGTTTTTTCGGCGGAGGGGCGAGGGGCCAGTTCCCCAACCGGACCAGCTGTCAAACAATAATCACACCGGTCGACAAAAGACCGGCAAGAAAGAAAGAAGCGGCGCCATGGCGGAACGTTCTCAGAATCTCCAGGATCTATTCCTCAACACCGTTCGCAAGCAGAAGATTTCGCTGACGATCTTCCTGATCAATGGCGTCAAGCTCACCGGTGTTGTGACATCCTTCGACAATTTCTGTGTTCTCCTGCGTCGCGACGGCCACTCCCAGCTGGTCTACAAGCACGCAATCTCGACCATCATGCCGGGCCAGCCGATGTCGATGTTCGAGAGCGACGACGCCTCTTCCGGACAGGACTGAGATCATCACCAGCCGCGATACAAAGAACGAATCGATCATCCCGGAAAACGAAAAGCGCCGGGATGACATGCGAGCGCTCGTGCTCGTGCCGGTCCTGAAGCAGGCCAAGGCGCAGCCGCTGCCCGAAGGCGCACCGCCGGCTCCGAGCCGCTCGAACGAAGCGCGCCTTGAAGAGGCGATCGGTCTTGCCCGCGCCATCGATCTGACCATCGTGCAGGGCATCATCGTCACGGTCAATCAGCCGCGGCCGGCAACCCTGCTCGGCACCGGCAAGATTGCCGAGGTGACCGCTCTGCTCGATGAGCACGACGCCGGCCTGGTGATCGTCGATCATCCTCTGACACCCGTGCAACAGCGCAATCTCGAAAAGGAATGGGGCGCCAAGGTCATCGACCGAACCGGCCTCATTCTTGAAATCTTCGGCCGCCGCGCCTCCACAAAGGAGGGCACGCTACAGGTCGAGCTTGCGCATCTCAACTACCAGAAGGGCCGTCTGGTCCGCTCCTGGACCCACCTTGAACGCCAGCGCGGTGGCGCGGGCTTCATGGGCGGTCCGGGTGAAACCCAGATCGAAGCCGACCGCCGCCAGCTGCAGGACAAGATCATCAAGCTTGAGCGCGAGCTTGAGCAGGTCGTCCGCACCCGCCAGCTGCACCGCGCCAAGCGCCGAAAGGTGCCGCATCCGATCGTGGCTCTGGTTGGCTATACCAATGCCGGCAAGTCGACGCTCTTCAACCGCATCACCGGTGCGGGTGTGCTTGCCGAAGACATGCTGTTTGCGACGCTCGATCCGACGCTGCGCCGCATGAAGCTGCCGCATGGCCGCACCGTGATCATGTCTGATACCGTCGGTTTCATCTCTGACCTGCCGACCCACCTCGTTGCTGCCTTCCGCGCCACGCTGGAAGAAGTGCTGGAAGCCGATCTGATCCTGCATGTCCGCGACATGTCGGACCCGGACAATGGGGCCCAGTCAGCCGATGTTCTGCGCATTCTCGACGATCTCGGCATTGACGAGAAGGAGCGCTCAGAGCGAATCCTCGAAGTCTGGAACAAGATCGACCGGCTCGACCCGGAAAACCATGACGGCCTGCTGCAAAAGGCGGCCGGCCGCGAGAATGTCCTGCCCGTGTCCGCCATCAGCGGCGAGGGCGTGGATACGCTTCTCGACGTCATCTCCCAGCGTCTTTCCGGCGTGTTGACCGAGGCCACGATCACCATTCCCGCCGACAAGCACGCGGTGATCTCCTGGCTCTATGAAAACGCTGTCGTCAGCGACCGCGAGGATCATGAAGACGGCTCCGTCAGCCTCGACGTGCGCCTGACGGACCGCCAGGCCCATGAACTCGAACGCAAGCTCGGCGGCCTGCGTCCCGCGCCGAAGGAAGACTGGGAGCGGTAGATGCCCCTGCAGGCGAGTACGCGATGAGCAACCAAGATGTTGGACCGGTTCAGGCGGAAGGTGATGGTCCGTCATTCGAACTGCATCGCCGGCGGCATGTCGATGCGGTCGTTTTGACGTTGATCCTCATGGTTTCGGGGTGGTTTGCTGGCCGAAGTTTCTCCCATTGGCTCTCGCTCTCCCTCGCAGTCGAAATGATGGTTACCGTCGTGTGTTTGGGTATCGCAGTGTTTGCGGCTTACCTCTCAAGACGGCTGGAGTGGTTTGTTCCAGGCAACAGTCTGATCCTGAGGGTTTCCGCCGACGGGCTTGTACTAGGCTTTCCGACCAGCACGACGCTTGCATGGGATGAAATCGACCAGGTAAGGCTGATCCGGTCTCAAGGCGGAAGACTTCCCATACATCATCTCCAGCTGATCAGGAGGCACTCCAGCAGTCCTGCCACGAGCCGTCCAGAGATCATGCATCATCTCGGGGTGTTATGGGACCGTCGATCCAAGCAGTTGCTCGACGCTCTTGATGCGTTCAGGCCTCAACGCGCCTCGATAGTGAACAACGATTACGATTCCGCAAGCTGGACTGGGATTGCCGACCAGTAGCGGTTGACGTTCGTCAAACGCCCTTGATCCAGGTCAACGGGTTACCGCATCCGATGTGTCAACTTTTGTTTACACACATGGGAGGTGGTTATGCGCGTCGTCTTCATCCATCCGAACTATCACTCCGGCGGCGCCGAGATTGCCGGCAACTGGCCGCCCGCCTGGGTCGCCTATCTCGGCGGTGCGCTGAAGTCCGCAGGCTTCACCGATATCCATTTCCTCGATGCCATGACCAACGACATGACCGAGGACCGGCTGCGCGAGGAATTGCGCCGCCTGCAGCCGGATTTGATCGGCTGCACCGCGATCACCCCGTCGATCTACATGGCCGAGCGTTGTCTGGAGATTGCGAAAGAGGTCTGCCCTCAGGCGCTACGCGTGCTTGGCGGCATCCATGCCACCTTCATGTACCAGCAGGTCCTGACCGAGGCGCCCTATATCGACGTCATCGTGCGTGGCGAAGGCGAGGAAATCATCGTCGAACTCGCCCGCGCCTTTGCTGCCGGCAACTGGAAGGAGGCGAGGGCAGGCATCAAGGGCCTCGCCTACATCACCGACGACGGCAAGATCATCGCGACGCCAGCGGCCCCCACTGTCAAGAATTTCGATGCCGTCGAGCCGGACTGGACGCTGCTCGAATGGGAAAAATACATCTACGTGCCGCTTGGCGTCAGGGTCGCGATCCCAAACATGGCGCGCGGCTGCCCCTTCACCTGCTCCTTCTGCTCGCAATGGAAGTTCTGGCGCGACTATCGCATCCGCGATCCGAAAAAGGTGGTCGACGAGATCGAAAAGCTGGTCAACGACCATCAGGTCGGCTTCTTCATCCTCGCCGACGAGGAACCGACCATCAACCGCAAGAAGTTCATCGCCTTCTGCGAAGAGCTGATTGCGCGCGGCCTGCCGGACAAGGTGAAGTGGGGCATCAACACCCGCGTCACCGACATCATCAGGGACGAGGAATATCTGGCCCTCTATCGCAAGGCCGGCCTCGTGCATGTCTCGCTCGGCACGGAAGCCGCCGCCCAGCTGAAACTCGACCGCTTCAACAAGGAAACCAAGGTAGCCGAGAACAAGAAGGCGATCCGTCTTCTCCGCGAAGCCGATATCTTCACCGAGGCGCAATTCATCGTTGGTCTTGAGAACGAGACGGCGGAGACGCTGGAAGAGACCTATCGCATGGCGCGCGACTGGAACCCGGATCTCGCCAACTGGGCCATGTATACCCCCTGGCCCTTCTCGCCGCTCTTCCAGGAATTGGGCGACAAGGTCGAGATCTTCGACTTCTCGAAATACAATTTCGTGACGCCGATCATGAAGCCGGATGCCATGGACCGCGCCGAACTGCTCGACCGTGTCATGAACAATTACCGCCGCTTCTACATGATCAAGGCGCTCTTCCACTACCCCTGGCGCGGCAAGGGGTTTCGCCGCCGCTACCTGCTCGGCTGCCTCAAGGCCTTCATGAAGGCTGGCTTCGAGCGCAAGTTCTACGACCTCGGCAAGCACAATTACTGGGGGCCGCAATCGAAGGAAAAGGTCGATTTTGGCTTCGACATGAGCCGCAAGATCGCACCAGCCCAGATGGCCGACTGGCAGGCGGCCTCCGACCGCGCAAGCCAGCTGCGCGCCCGCAAGGCCGGTGAGGCGGAAGAGGCCCGCACCCCCGTCATGGCCTGCGGCGGAGGGCCGGAGAGCCACGATGCCCACGTCTGACGGGGGTCTGGCACGGCTCTTCGCCGACGCCGAAGGGCCGGAAAAGACTCCGGCGCGTCCGCCAGCCCGCATCGGCCCGAACGCAATCATCCAGACCGGTCAGGCGCTGTCCGCCCTCTACGGGCCCGGTGTCGCACGTCTGATTTTCGAGGCAGCCGGGCTCGAGCACTATATCGGTTCGCTGCCCACGACAATGTTAAACGAGCACGAGCCCGTGGCGCTCTTTGCCGCCATTCAGGCAACGCTCCCGCATGCTGAGGCCGATCGCGTCTTGGCCGAGGCTGGGCGTCGCACGGGACACTACATCCTGGAAAATCGCATTCCGCCGATCGCGCGGCAATTCCTGCCGAAGCTGCCGGCCGGGCTGTCCTCGCGCCTGCTCGTATCCGCCATTGCCCGCCACGCCTGGACCTTTGCCGGCAGCGGCCGATTTGAGGGCAGGGTGACCGGATGGAAGCGCCCGGTCGTCACACTGGTGATCGCTGCGAACCCGCTCGCCACGCCCGGATGCCCCTGGCATGGCGCGGTCTTTCACCGCCTGTTTGCGAGCCTCTGTGGTGATGTGGCATCCGTCCGGCACACACAGTGCTGCGCCCGTGGGGACGGCGCTTGTATCACCCAGCTGGGTCTGGGTCTCGCCCCGATGCCATGATGCCGGCCGCAGCCGCTTCAAAAGCATTTCCGCCGAACACCGGATCTTCCGAAGTGTGGGGTCTGCGCAGCCAAACCCACCTCAGCGGCCAACGACCATTCATTCACCAGGCGGATCAGGGGGAGAGCAAAATCCGATAGAACGCGTAGACCGTATCTACGACGCTGGTTCTTTGATACGTTACGTTGATGTGGTGAAGTGAAATGGACGGTTTGGTTGAGCTGATAAGAGCTTACGGGACATGGATCTACATCCTGCTGTTTGCATACTGCATGTTGAAAAGTGGAAGCCTCCCATTGTTCGCGGGCTATGCAGCTCAAGCCCAAGCTTTGGAGCTGCCGCTTGTTTTGCTCGTGACCTTTGCCGGTGGCTATCTGGGTGACGAGGCCCGTTTCTTCTTTGCCAGACGATACGGAGACGCTTGGGTAAAGAGGTGGCGCTTCGCCGAAAGGACTTACGCGGGAGCGACAGCCCTGATTGCGAAGTACGGCAGCGCCTACATCTTTATCTACAGATATCCCAAGGGTATGCGGACGATCGGGGCTCTCCCGGTCGGCCTCGGGAGCATGTCCTGGGGCAAGTTCACGGTCCTGAACGCAGCATCGGCCATGCTTTGGACGGCCTTGCTGGTTTCGGTGGGTTTCGTTTTCGGTTCACAGGTGGAGGAGGCTGTGGAATCGGGATGGGGCTTTGCAAGTGTTGGTTTGCTTCCCGCTATCGTCCTTCTCACGGCTTTCGCGTGGTGGCGGGCAAACAAGATTGGTACGCACAGCCCGGAAATTCAGGAGGATCTCAGTCGTAGTCATCAATAGCGCTGCGGCTGACTGCGGGACGCCGTTTGCCTGCCGTCTACCTGCCCTTTGCCGCCTGCCACAGTTCCTCCATGCGCTCCAGAGACGCGCCGTCCAGCGTTTCACCTGATGCTTGAAGAGATCTTTCTATATAGCTGAATCGATGTCGAAACTTCGTGTTCGTGCCGCGCAGGGCCTGCTCCGGTTCCGCACCGACATGGCGGCCGATATTGACGAGCGCGAAGATCAGGTCGCCGAGTTCGTCCTTGACCTTGTCCGGCCTGTTTTCGGCAAGTGCCTCGCGCAATTCGCCGATCTCCTCCTCGATCTTGTCGAGGATGGGGGCGGCCTCCGACCAGTCGAAGCCGACCTTGGCCGCACGCTCCTGCAGCTTCAAGGCTTCGGTCAATGCCGGAAACGACCGCTGGACCGAGCCGAGGTAGCCGGTGTCGGGATCGGCAGCCGCACCGCGGGCGGCGCGACGCGCGACACGCTCGGCCTTTTCTTGCTGCTTGATCTTGTCCCACTGCGCCTTGACCGCCTCCGGCGTGTCAGCATCTGAGCGGGCAAAGACATGCGGATGGCGGCGGATCATTTTGCGGGTGATCGCCTCGACAACATCGCCGAAGGAGAAGAGGCCTTGCTCCTCGGCGATCCGAGCATGGAAGACCACCTGTAGCAACAGGTCACCCAGTTCCTCGCAGAGATCGTCCGGGTCCTTGCGCTCGATCGCGTCGGCCACCTCATAGGCCTCCTCGATGGTATAGGGTTTGATCGTCTCGAAAGTCTGGACGATGTCCCAGGGGCAACCCGTCTCGGGCTGACGCAGCGCCGCCATGATCTCGAGCAGGCAATTGATGTCCTTGGAGGCTTCCATGATGGTCCTGTCTGATCGCTCAGTTGAGCGGAATGTCGTTTTCGCCCTTGGACGACTGGTAGGTCTCCGACAGGCGGTCATAGTCCGCCTTGATCCGGCTGACCTGCTCGAAAAGGGCTGGGCGTTCGGCATCGTCTGCCGAGGCCACCATTTCGATCATCGCATGGCTGAGCCAGAAGGCGTTCTGCCGGCGATAGCCACCGGGCTCGAGGCCAAAGACCTCTTTCAGGATCTTCAGGTCATGCGGGATGGCAAAGGCGTCGCGGCTGTCTTCGTGGCTGAAGAAATAGTAGAAATTGTCGAAACCGGCCCAGGTGATCGCCGACATGCACATGGTGCAGGGTTCATGCGTCGACAGAAAGATCAAATCCTTCGTGTTGGGGCGCTCGCCCCGCTCGTAGAAGCGTTTCAGCGTATGAACTTCGCCATGCCACAGCGGGTTTTCCAGCTCGTTGTTGGTTTCGGCGAGAACGAGCGACAGGTCCGACTTGCGAAGGATCGCGGCTCCAAACACCTTGTTGCCGGCGGCGACGCCCTTGGCCGTCAGCGGCAGAATGTCGTGTTCGATCACGTCGAGCAGTCGACGGGTCAATTCGGGTGAGGTCATCTGGTGCCGCTCCGCTGTTGTGCGCTGCAATCCTATCGCTTGCAGAACCGGCGCCGAAAGTGAAATGATGCTCTGTCTCCAACTTTTTCGCGGATGTGGGGCATCCTTACCCCGGATGGGGGATCAGAGCGTCAGTCGGTGAGTTTTGCTCGCATCGGCAAGGGGACTAGGACAGAAATACGCAAGGTGCAGAGCGAAGGAATTTCTGTTTCTTCAATTTTTAAGACCGGGACGCGATAGTGTCGTCCACTGGCATCGGATGATTCATGGCACAGCAGGACAAACAGCTTTCTGTCTTTCCGGCCTTCTTCAAGGTCGAGAACGAGGTCGCCGCCGTTTTTGGAAACGGTGACGAGGCCTATGCAAAGGCGCGCCTTCTGAAGAATACCGAGGCCCGCATCGTCGCCTATGCCGATGCCCCGGAAGCCGATTACGCTGCATTCCTCGCTGCAAACGCCATCGAGCAGATCGCCGAACCTTTCGATCCTTCACAAGTTCAGGGCGCGCGTCTGGTCTTTGCCGCAACGGGCGAGGGCGCTCTCGACCGTGAGATCGTGGCCGCTGCCCGCGCGGCTCGCATCCCGGCCAATGCGGTGGACCAGCCGGACTATTGCGATTTCTACACGCCCGCGCTCGTCAACCGTGCGCCGATTGCCGTTGCCATCGGCACCGAAGGCGTTGGCCCGGTTCTCGCCCAGATGATCCGCGCCGATATCGACCGTCTCCTGCCGCGTTCGCTTGGCAAGCTCGGGCGCCTTGCGAATTCCTATCGCCGCGCCGTCGATCGTCTCGTGCCGCGCGGTGCGCCGCGCCGGCTGTTCTGGCGCGATTTCTTCAAGGGCAAGGTCGCCGATCACGTCGAGGCCGACGAGATCAGTCTGGCCCGCCGCGAAGCAACCCGCCTGCTGAAGGGCGTTGCTGCCGATCGGGTCGAAGGCCGCGTGTTTCTCGTCGGCGCAGGCCCGGGTGCCGAAGATCTGCTGACGCTGCGCGCCCATCGCCTGATGATGGAATGCGACGTCATCGTCTATGACGCGCTGGTCCCGCGCGAAGTGGTCGATATGGGCCGCCGCGATGCCGAGCGCATCCCGGTCGGCAAGCGCAAGGGCTGCCATTCGAAGTCGCAGAGCGAAATCAATGCGCTCCTCGTCGAACTCGGTCATGCCGGCAAGCGTGTCGTCCGTCTGAAGTCTGGCGATCCGCTGGTCTTCGGTCGTGCTGGCGAGGAGATGGCAGCGCTGCGTGACGCAGGCATTGCCTACGAGATTGTCCCCGGCGTGACCTCGGCACTGGCAGCCGCGGCCGACTTCGAATTGCCGCTGACGCTGCGCGGTGTGTCCTCGTCGCTGGTCTTCACCACCGGCCACGATTTGCAGGGCAATGTCCTGCCGGATTGGGCGCGGCTTGCGTTGTCGGGTGCCACCGTTGCCGTCTATATGGGCCGCACGGTCGCCGCCTCCGTCGCCGAGCGTCTGATGGAGGGCGGCCTCGCCGAGGATACGACGGTTGCTGTTGTCGAGAATGCCGGGCGTCGCGACAGCCGTCTGCTGCACGGCACGCTCAAGGAATTGCCGGGGCTCGAGGCTCGTACCGAGCTGACCGGTCCGGTCATGGTCATTATCGGCGACGCTGTCGCCGGCGCCGATTTCAGCCGCTCCGAACCGCTCGGCGCGCGTGTCACGGCTGAACTGGAAACTGCAAGGATTTGACGATGGTAGACAAGGTTCTCACAGCAAACCGCCTGACCGACGGCATCGCCGTCTGGCTCGATGCCAATGGCCAGTGGACCGAGCGTCTGCAGGAAGCCTTCGTCGCGCGCCATGCCGAGGCCGTCGAAGCCCTGGAAGCTGCCGGCAAGCAGGCTTTCGCCAGCAATCTGGTTCTCGACGTCAATGTCATCGAGATCGAAGAGAAGGACGGTATCCTGCGCCCCCTTCGCCTGCGTGAACGTATCCGGGCGGAGGGCCCGACCATTGCATATGCCGAAGGGCACGGTTATGCCGACCCGGCATTCATTGCGGCTTGAGGCCTGAGGTAAGACATGTATCGTTATGACGAATTCGACCACGCCTTCGTATCGGCGCGCGTAGAGCAGTTCCGCGACCAGGTGAACCGCCGTCTGTCCGGCGAGATCGCCGAGGACGCGTTCCGCCCGCTGCGGCTGATGAACGGCGTTTATCTCCAGCTGCATGCCTACATGCTGCGCGTCGCCATTCCCTATGGCACGCTGAATTCCAAGCAGATGCGCATGCTTGCCCATATCGCGCGGAAATATGACCGCGGTTATGGTCACTTCACGACCCGCCAGAACATCCAGTACAACTGGCCGAAGCTCTCCGACACGCCCGATATCCTGAAGGATCTCGCAAGCGTCGAGATGCACGCGATCCAGACCTCGGGCAACTGCATCCGCAACGTGACCGCCGACCATTTCGCAGGCGCTGCTGCCGACGAAGTTGCCGATCCGCGTCCCTATGCCGAGATCCTGCGCCAGTGGTCGTCGCTGCATCCGGAATTCTCCTTCCTGCCGCGCAAGTTCAAGATCGCCGTTACCGGCGCCGAAAAGGACCGCGCCGCCATCCAGGTGCATGACATCGGTCTGCATCTGAAGAAGAATGAAGCTGGCGAACTCGGCTTTGCCGTCTATGTCGGCGGGGGCCAGGGCCGCACCCCGCTGATCGCCAAGAAGATCCGCGACTTCCTGCCGGAAGCCGACCTTCTGACCTACATCACCGCGATCGTGCGCGTCTACAACCTGCATGGCCGTCGCGACAACAAGTACAAGGCCCGCATCAAGATCCTCGTGCACGAAACCGGTGTCGAAGAACTGACGCGTCAGGTCGAGGCCGAATTCGCCGAGATCCGCGACAGCGAGTTGAAGCTGCCGGAAGGCGATATCCGCGCCATCGAAACCTATTTCGCCCCGCCGGCACTCACCGCCCGTCCGGACGGCTGGGAGGCACTGGCCCGTGCGCAGAAGGCCGATCCCGCTTTCGGTTCCTGGGTCCGTCACAACGTCAAGGAACATCGTCACCCGGATTATGCCATGGTGACGATCTCGCTGAAGCCGATTGGCGGCACGCCGGGCGATGCCTCGGACGCCCAGATGGATCTGGTGGCCGAGCTCGCCGAGACCTATGCTTTCGACGAAATCCGCGTCAGCCACGAACAGAACCTGATCCTGCCGCATATCGCCAAGGGCGATCTCTATCCGCTCTATCAGGCGCTGGAAAAGGCGGGCCTTGCGACCGCCAACTCGAACCTGATCACCGACATGATCGCCTGTCCGGGTCTCGACTACTGCGCGCTCGCCAATGCGCGCTCGATCCCGGTCGCCCAGGCGATCTCCGAGCGCTTCGGTTCGCTGGAGCGCCAGCAGGAGATCGGCGAACTCAAGATCAAGATCTCCGGCTGCATCAATGCCTGCGGTCACCACCATGTCGGCCATATCGGCCTGCTCGGTGTCGAGAAGAAGGGTGCCGAACTCTACCAGATCACGCTGGGCGGTTCCGGTGACGAAAACTCCTCGATCGGCGAGATCATCGGTCGCGGCTTCGAGCCGGAAAAGGTAACCGACGCCGTCGAGACGATCGTCGATACCTATCTCGGCCTGCGCCTCGATCCGAAGGAGACCTTCCTCGAAGCCTATCGCCGCGTCGGCCCGAAGCCGTTCAAGGACGCGCTTTATGGCAACGCCTCTGCCGAAGCCGCGTGAGACTGGAAGAATTATGACCAAGATCTGGAAAGAAACCGGTTTCGTCGATGGCGACATCTGGGTAACCGAGACGGAAGAGCGCAAGGCGGGCGAGGGTGAGAAGGCCATTCTGTCGCTGGACGCTTTCCTGGAGGCCGTCGGTGAAACCAACGATGTCGGCCTCGGCGTGCTGATCGCACCGGCTGACGACGTGAAGAAGCTCGAGCCGCATCTCGACCGCATCGCACTGATCGCGGTCGCGTTTCCGGCCTTCAATGATGGCCGTGGTTTCAGCCATGCGTCGCTGCTGCGCGAGCGCCTGGGCTATGCGGGCGAACTCCGCGCCGTTGGCGACGTTCTGATCGACCAGGTGCCGCTGATGCTGCGCACCGGCTTCGACAGCTTCGCCGTGACCAATCCCGTCGCCCAGCGACGGCTTGCTGATAACTGTCTCATGGGCGTTGCCCAGCGCTACCAGCCGACGGCTCGGGCATCGGAAGCCGCCGGTGGCTTCAGCTGGCGTCGCCTCGGCTCCACTGGCGCCTGAGACATATAGAAATCGCTATCAAAGGGCGGCAAATTGACCTCGGTCAAGGTTGCCGCCTTCGCTTTAACGGATATCTCGGCTGCGAAATGCGCATGCCGGCTGAATTGTGGAATGGGACGGTCTGGATTATAGGCTCTTCCCAATCGACTGAACGATAGGACCGACAGCCTATGAATGCTCCTGTGAAGACCGACAACGCCGAACTGATCGTGCCCGAAGGCGTCTATGCCGAAACGGTTCTGAGCGTCACGCACTATACCGACCGCCTGTTCCGCTTCCGCATGACCCGTCCCGCCGGCTTCCGCTTCCGCTCGGGCGAGTTTGCGATGATCGGCCTGATGTTCGAGGGCAAGCCGATCTACCGCGCCTATTCGATCGCGAGCCCCTCCTGGGACGAGGAACTCGAATTCTTCTCCATCAAGGTTCCCGACGGCCCGCTGACCCAGCATCTGCAGAAGATCCAGCCGGGCGACAAGGTGCTGATGCGCAAGAAGCCAACCGGCACGCTGGTGCTGGATGCGCTCACACCGGGCAAGCGCCTCTACATGTTCTCGACCGGGACCGGCATTGCGCCTTTCGCCAGCCTGATCCGCGATCCCGAGACCTATGAGAAGTTCGAGGAAGTCATCCTCACCCATACCTGCCGCGACGTTGCCGAGCTGAAATACGGATTCGATCTGGTCGAGGAAATCAAGAACCATGAATTCTTGGGCGAAGTCGTCGGTGACAAGCTCAAGCACTACGCAACGGTGACCCGCGAAGACTTCCCCTTCAAGGGCCGGATCACCGACCTGATCGAGAACGGCAAGCTGTTCACCGATCTCGGCGTGCCGGCGCTCGACCCCGCCATCGATCGCGGCATGATCTGCGGCTCGACAGCCATGCTGAAGGACACCAAGGAACTCCTGGAAAAGGCAGGCCTCACCGAGGGCGCCAACAACAAGCCGGCCGAATTCGTTATCGAGCGCGCTTTCGTCGGCTGATGTCATCGGCAAATTGCTGAAACGGAAAGGGCGCCCAGCGGCGCCCTTTTTGATTTTAGTGACAGTGGCTTGCCTCAGTTGCCGCGGCGACGGCTCCGGCGTCCGCTTTCCTGCGCACCGCTCTCGTCGGCGGTCTTGTTGCGCAGCGGGCCGATACGCTCGATGATGACCTCAAGCGTCGGGCGCGGACCCGGCGTATAGTCGTCGAGTGCCTTGCGCATGGCTGCCAGGTGGTCGCAAGACGTCCCGCAGCAGCCGCCGATGATCTTGGCGCCGGCATCGCGGGCAAGGCGGGCATAATCCGCCATCAGCGGTGGCGTGCCGGAATAGAAGATCTCCGAGCCACGGAACTCCGGAATGCCGCAATTGCCCTTGACGATCACGGTCGCCTCCGGGTTCGAGCCCGTCATGTCGAGCAGGCTCTGCAGGATGTCGGAGGCGCCTACGCCGCAGTTTGCACCGACCGCCAGTGGACCGGAACCGATATCGGCGGCCACGCCGTGGATGTCTTTCGGGTGCAATCCCATCATCGTCTTGCCGGCCGTGTCGAAGGAGCCGGTAAACGTGTAGGGCATGCCCACCTTGACGGCAGCTTCGGCAGCCGCGCGGATTTCGTCCGGCGAGGACATGGTCTCGATCCAGGCAACATCGGCGCCGCCAGCCTTCAGCCCTTCCATCTGCTCGACGAAGGCCGCGACCGCATCCTCGTAGGACATCGCGCCGAGCGGAATCAGCAACTCGCCGGTCGGGCCGACGGAGCCGGCGACGATCACCTTGCGCGGCGCCTTGTCGGCCACCGAACGGGCAATCTCGGCGGCCTTCTTGTTCAGTTCATGCACGCGGTTTTCGGCATGGTGCAGCTTCAGGCGATGGCGCGTGCCGCCGAAGGAGTTCGTGAGGATGATGTCGGCGCCGGCATCGACGAAATCCTGATGCAGCTTGACGATCTTTTCCGGCTGCGCCTCGTTCCAGAGTTCCGGTGCTTCCCCGGCCTCAAGACCCTGCGCAAAGAGATTGGTGCCGGTGGCGCCGTCGGCGAGCAGCACGCCCTTTTCGGCCAAGAGTTCTGAAAGCGGATTGGACGGGGTTGCCATGGCGGATCCTCTGGTTGTCGTATCAATCATATAAAGAAGTCTTTATGTCGTTTCAATCGCCAAAACGACAACGGCCCCGCATGTCGCGGGGCCGTCACGCCACATCTCCCGGGGGGAGAGGATGAGACCGCTATTCCGCGGCCAGCTGATTGTCTTCGTGGCTCTTTGGCGTGACCATCGCCGCAATGATCTGCTGTAGGTCAACCCGGCCGATCGGTGCGCCCGCGTCATCCGTGACGATGACATTGGACTGCCGGGCATCGGTCATGATGCGGGCCGCGATTTCGAGCACGGTGCTGCCGGTAAGCGCCAGACCTTCGGTAGATCCCGAGATCGGTCCCATGATCGTGTCGAGACGAATGACGCGGCCGCGATTCACTTCCTTGACGAAGGCCGAGATATAATCGTCTGCCGGCTGCAGCACGATTTCCTGACCTGTGCCCTGCTGGATGACCTGGCCATCCCTGAGGATGGCGATTTTGTCACCGAGCCGCAGTGCCTCGTCGAGATCGTGGGTGATGAAGACGACCGTCTTCTTCAGCTCCTGCTGCAGGTCGAGCAGAACCGTCTGCATGTCGACACGGATCAGCGGATCAAGCGCCGAATAGGCCTCGTCCATCAGCAGGATGTCGGCATCGTTGGAAAGCGCGCGCGCCAGACCCACGCGCTGCTGCATGCCGCCCGAAAGCTGGTTCGGATAGTGGCTCTCGAACCCGGACAGACCGACACGCGCGATCCATCGGCGGCCGATTTCCTCGCTCTTCGAACGCGGTATGCCCTGGATGTCGAGACCGTAGACGGTATTCTCAAGCACCGTGCGATGCGGCAGAAGGGCGAACTTCTGGAACACCATCGCCGTCTTGTGGCGACGGAATTCGCGAAGCTCCAGCGGCGTCATCCGACAGACGTCGACCCCATCATAGAGAACTTCGCCTGCGGTCGGTTCGATCAGCCGATTGATATGCCGGATCAGCGTCGATTTTCCTGAGCCGGAAAGACCCATGACGACGGTGATGCCGCCGCCCGGCATCTGAATGTTGATGTCCTTCAGGCCGAGAACGTGACCATGCTTTTCGTTCAGTTCGGACTTCGACATTCCGGACTTCACCTGGTCGATGAAGGCACCGCCATTCGGACCGAAGATCTTGTAGAGATTGCGGATCTCGATGTCGTGACTAGCCATGGACCACCTCCGTATGGCGCTGAAGGCGCTTGCCATAGGCCTGGCTGGCGCGGTCGAAGATGATGGCGATGGCAACAAGCGCGAAGCCGTTGAGGAAGCCGATGGTCAGGAACTGGTTGGAGATCGCCTGCAGGACGTTCTTGCCGAGACCGCCCACGCCGATCATCGAGGCGACGACGACCATGGCGAGCGACATCATGATGGTCTGGTTGATGCCGGCCATCACGGTCGGCAGCGCCAGCGGGATCTGCACGTTCATCAGCTTCTGGCCCGGTGACGAGCCAAAGGCGTCGGCCGCTTCCAGCACTTCGCGGTCAACAAGCCGGATGCCGAGATTGGTCAGGCGGATCATCGGCGGCACGGCATAGATCACGACGGCGATGACGCCCGGCACCTTGCCGATGCCGAAGACCATGACGACCGGGATCAGATAGACGAAGCTCGGCAATGTCTGCATCACGTCGAGGATCGGATTGACGATCGACTGAGCGCGATCCGAGCGCGCCATCAGGATACCGATCGGAATGCCGATGACGATCGCGAGAAGGGTGGAGACGGTCACGATCGCCAGCGTGATCATCGTGTCTTCCCAGAGGCCGACAAAGCCGATCAGCAGCATGCCGACTATGGTCAGCGCCACAATCCTGAGATTGCGGCTGGCGAAGTAGACGATCAGCACCATCACGGCGAGGAAGATGAACCACGGCGTGTTGACGAAAAGCGCTTCCAGCCAGTTGAGGAAGACCTGCAAGGGATGCGTCACCGCATCGATCACATTGCCATAGGCACGCACGAAGCCCTTGAAGCTGTCATCCACGGATTTGCGCACACCGCGCATCACGGTGTCGTCGATTTCCGGAAACTTGCACAACAGTTCCGGAATGTAATTGCATAAAGTCGAAGCCATCTCGTTCCCCTTGTCGACCCTCGCTCTTTATGGCGTCTGAAACGCTGCGATGGGCCCTGACGGCGATGCCATGTTCCCGAGACGAGAGGCTAGTCGAGTTCCGGAAGGGAATTCATGCCGTCTGCGACGTCGGGAGTCGTTGAATGGCGTGATGCGGCATGCCGCTTCGCAGAAAGCGCGACGGGCTCGAAAGCCCGTCGCATATTGGCAAGAGGCCGGTCTTAGAGAGCAGCCTTGATCTTTTCGGCCACTTCCGGAGCGACCCAGGTGGTCCACATTTCCGGATAGGTTTCCAGGAAGTGCTTGGCACCGTCTTCGTTCGTGCCCTGGTTTTCGTCCATCCAGGCGAGAACCTTGCCGACCGTCTGGTTGTCCCACTTGCGGGTCTTGACGTAGTCCATGGCAACGCCGGCCTTTTCGGCAAAGCCCTTCGTCACGACGGTGTAGACGTCGGATACCGGATAGGCGTTGACCTTCGGATCGGGGCAATCCGGAACGGCGGTGCAGGCATCCCAGGACGCCTTGTCATGCTCGACGCCGAAGGAGAGCTTGACCATCTCGTACTTGCCGAGGATGGCGGTCGGAGCCCAGTAGTAGCCGAGCCAGCCCTTCTTGTTTTCAAAGGCGTTGGCGATCGACCCGTCGAGGCCGGCAGCCGAACCGGTGTCGACCAGTTCGAAGCCCTTCGCCTCGGCGCCAAGGGCCCGATAGAGGTTTGCGGTCGATACCTGGCAGTTCCAGCCTGCCGGGCAGTTCGTGACAGCGCCCTTCGACGGATCTTCCGGAGCCGGGAAGAGATCCGGACGCTTCAGCGCATCTTCGACAGTCTTGATGTCAGGATTTGCGTCGGCAATGAATTTCGGAATCCACCAGCCTTCAACGCCGCCGTCGGAAAGCAGCGGAGCGGCCTGGATCAGACGTCCTTCGGCAATCGCCTGGTCAAGCGCGGTGCGCACGGCATTGACCCAGAATTCCGGAGCGATGTCCGGCTGGCCCTTTTCGTTCATCGAGGCGAAGGTCGGCATGGTGTCGCCGGTGACCACGGTCACCGTGCAGCCATAGCCGCTTTCCAGGATGATCTTGTCGACATAGGCGGCAACACCGGCCGATGCCCAGTTCATTTCGGCAATCGAGACTTCACCGCATTCGGCAGCCTGGGCGGAGCCCGCAACTGCGTAGAGACCCGCGGCGAGAATGGTGGAAGCAAGCAGCTTCTTCATGGAGTTAAGACCTCCCAGTCTTATCTTGCAGCGTTCATCGGAACGGGCAGATGCGGCTACTGCGGACCGCCCTGCCAATTTTCTCTTCACTGCGGATGAGCAACGGGACGCGTCGCTCCGCTACGTCATCCGACGGACCGGGTCTTGTCGTAGGGGGCGGATATGCCCTGTCGACCTCGTGTCACGGGAAGCAGCCTACGTCTTTGGTTTCGAAAATCAACCTCCCGCCCGGCAGCACTTCCAGCGACACGCTGAACCCAAGCCATTGGTGCGACTGATTTTGCCGCTTTTGAGCACTTGGGCGCGAAAGCTCTGCTCAAAGGACCGGCAGTTGTGATGGACGGAACGGAAGGCATGGGACTGCGCATTCCCAGATGAGACTTAACGTGTCCCAGCTGCGTCAATATGAACGGCGCGTCGAGAATTTTCTCGACCCGTAAAAAATTTTGAAAAATTCCGTGAAGCGGATGTCCGCTAACGATCCGGTAACATCTGTAACGATAGATGGAGAGGCCGGCGCGTTACTGTCGGTTGCGCCCCGGATCGAGTATTGCGTCCCGGGGCGTTTGTGTTTTTGGGCCAATGCATCCCGCCAAATATCGGCGGCGATCGGCCCGTTTTTCCACAATGGACGGTATCAATCAGCCCTTGCGGCTGATGATCGGATTGCGCACTTCCCAGCGGGCGACAGTCTTGCGCTGCGGGGCACGGCCGTTCCAGGCGATGGCGAGGCTATTGCGGTTCTGCAGGATGTAGAGCATGGGTGTTTCCTAGATTGCCACGCCTCTTCGGGGCGCCGGTTTCGAGCCGCAGATAATCACTCGGCGGCCTCGATACCAGCACGCAAACCGTCATCGCATGTCGCAAATGATCAAGTGCGAATGAATTGGCCGCGACAGGCTGCCGCAGTGTCGCATTTGCGGTAACCTTGATGGCGAAATCGCGGCAAAACCATGGAATTCAAGCGGTCTCGGCTGCGGCGGAAACAGGATAGAATGCAATGACGCGAACGATCATGTTGCAGGGAACAGGGTCGGATGTCGGAAAGACGATACTCGTTGCGGGTCTCTGCAGGCTGGCATCGAATCGCGGTCTGAATGTCGCCCCGTTCAAGCCGCAGAACATGTCCAACAACGCCGCCGTCTCCGATGACGGTGGAGAGATTGGTCGGGCCCAGTGGCTTCAGGCGCTGGCCGCCCGCACCCCATCCACCGTGCACATGAACCCCGTCCTTCTAAAACCCCAGAGCGAGACCGGCAGCCAGATCATCGTTCAGGGCAAGGTTTTTGGTCAGGCCAAGGGCCGCGACTACCAGCGACTGAAGCCGCAACTGCTCGGGGCGGTCCTCGAAAGCTTCGCGACCATGGGCGCGGGCCGTGACCTCGTGATCGTTGAAGGGGCTGGCTCGCCTGCCGAGATAAACCTGAGAGCCGGCGACATCGCCAATATGGGCTTCGCCACCCGGGCGGGCGTTCCCGTTGTCCTCGTCGGTGACATCGACCGGGGAGGGGTGATCGCCTCGCTTGTCGGCACGCATACCATTCTGCCGGACGAGGACCGCGCCCAGATCGTCGGCTACATCATCAACAAGTTCCGCGGTGACGTCACGCTCTTCGATGACGGACTGTCCGCGATCAACGCCTTCACGGGCTGGCCCTGCTTCGGCGTCATCCCCTGGTTGAAGGCTGCAGCCAGGCTGCCGGCGGAGGATTCCGTCGTCCTGGAACGCCTGGTCAAGGGCAAGGGCGGCGCCTTGAAGGTCGCGGTGCCCGTGCTCTCGCGCATTGCCAATTTCGACGATCTTGACCCGCTGGCCGCCGAACCTGAGGTGGACCTCGTCTATGTGCGTGCCGACGATCCCCTGCCGGCGGATGCCGGGTTGGTCGTTTTGCCAGGTTCAAAATCGACAATCGCGGATCTTGAGGAGTTCCGGTCGAATGGATGGGATCGGGATTTGCAGATGCATGTCCGGCGTGGCGGTCGCGTTGTCGGCATCTGCGGCGGTTACCAGATGCTCGGCCGCAGCGTCGCCGACCCGCTGGGGCTCGAAGGCGCCCCGCGCAAGGTCGACGGCCTTGGTCTCCTCGACGTGGAAACCGTGATGGCAGCCGAAAAGACGGTGCGCAACAGCCAGGCGCATTCGCTCGAATACGACGTGCCGCTTTCGGGCTACGAGATCCATCTCGGCCTGACCGAGGGTGTGGATACGGTGAGAGCGCCGATTGTCATCGACGGTCGCGCAGACGGCGCCGGCTCGGCCGATGGCCGGGTGATCGGTACCTATCTGCACGGGCTTTTCTCAAGCGACGCCTATCGTCGCAAATTGTTGGCAGGTTTCGGGATCGAAGGGGGAGGGCTGAGCTATCGCGGGATGGTCGATGATGCGCTCAACGAACTTGCGTCTGAACTGGAGGCGCGGCTCTCACCGGAATGGCTCGATCAGCTGATGCGGTGATCGGCCCGTCAGGACGGGTGAACCATGCCGATCCTGAGGCTTCAGGAGCTCCGGTTCACGTCCATGGGCGACGCCATGAGTTCTCCGCCGCCGAGGGAATTGTTCGCGTATTTGAAAGCGAGAATGCTGAGCACCGACGCGACCAGCAGAATGAAGATGAATCTCATGGCGTTTACTCCTGCCGCTGATCGTCAGCGACGATTGCGGCAAAACCGGTTCCGACCCGGTCACTTTCAATCAATCGCGCGTAGGGATAACGCACATCTGTTGCGTGAGCGCCACAGTCAGCCAAGCAACCCGTCAACCGGCGGCAACATCCGTCGCCGAGGCGGTCAGCCGACCTCCTCCGAGAGAGTTTTCGGAATGCTTGATCGCCAGAATGCTGAAGACTGCAGCAATCATCAAAGCCACCGTCACACGCATGGACCAACCCCTATAACCTGAGCCTGGCCCACAATAGGACATGCCGATTGGTGATCGGCTAAACCCATCTTTAAAATCTTACGGATCTCAAGAAAAGCTTTTGAGAGTGGTGAGAGCGCAGGGATTCGAACCCTGGACCTACTGATTAAAGGTTAGACATTGGCGCCGTTGGTCGGCAATGGCTGAAACTGGCGATGGCTGGTAAGCAACTAAAAATACTAGCTTTCTGCGCGGGTAACGTTTATTAGTAGCGGGTAGACACTGGTGGGTATTGGCCCACTCGTTACCCCAGCGTTACCCCAGAGAGGCTACGATGTCCACTCCCAAGAAGCCCGCTCCCGACAAGCGCCGCCTTACCCGTGCCGTGTATGATGCTGCCCAAGCCGACGGCACCGACTATGTGATATGGGACACAACCGTTCCGGGCTTCGGCCTGCGGGTGCGGCCTAGCGGCTCCAAGTCGTTCACCTACGTTTACCGCCAGCACGGCAAGTTGAAGCGCGTCACAATCAAGGCCACAACGCCGGATGAAGCCCGTGACCGGGCCAAGGCGCTCATGGCGGAGGTTGCGGGCGGTGGTGACCCGGTGGAGGCTAGGCAGGAGGCCCGCGCCGAAGCCGACCGCCGCCGGGCCGTGCCTAGCGTGGGCGACGTGTTGGACAGCTTCATAGAGAACCACGCCAAGGTGCATCTCAAGCCTAAGTCGTGGGGCGAGTACGCCCGCTGCGTGGAACGGCTGCTCAAGCCACACATTGGCAGTCTGAAGATCGATGCGCTTGAGACAAAAGACGTCTCCGCCATGTACCAGCAGCTTTTGAAGCAGCCGCGCCGCGCTAAGAAGGGTGCAAAGCCAGCCCCGGCGACGACGCAGGCCAGCGGGGCCATCCGCGTTCTGTCGTCGGCTATGTCCTGGGCGGAGGAGGCGGGCCTGCGCCCGCCGGGCTCCAACCCGGCGCGTATCCGCCTGAAGTCCAGCCGCCGCCGCCAGCGCTTGTTCAGTGACCAAGAGGTTTCGCGGATGCTGTCGGTGACCGATAGCCTCGCGGCAGAAGGGAAGCTTATCCCCCCGGTTGTTCTCGGTATCAAGTTGCTTTTCGCCACGGGATGCAGGGCCGGGGAGGTTTGCGCGCTACGGTGGGAGGACGTGGATTTTCAGCACGGACTTCTTCGCTGGTCGGACAGCAAGACCGGCTATCTCGAAAAGCCTATGACTGACGAGGCGCGCCAACTCCTGACTGACGCCGAGCGGGAGCAGCGGATAGTGGGAGTGCCGTGGGTCTGTGCGTCGCCGCTGTCTTCGGCCAAGGCCGCCAGCGGGCAGACGAGAACGCAGCCCAAGCATATCCGGGTGGAGACGCTGGAGGCTGGGTTCGAGCGGGTCATGAGCCGCGCCGCCGTCACCGCTGGGGAGAACGCTTCGCTGCATCTTATCCGCCACTGGTTCGCAACCAAAACCTACACCGACAAGTCTATTCCGCTACCTGTGCAGATGGCGATTGTCGGCCACACGAGCGTTGCCACCGCAATGCGCTACGCTCACGTCGCTCGGGAGGAGCTTGTACAAGCCGCCCGTGAGGCCGCTACCCGCCGGGGCGCGGCTGTGGCTGCCGCGAGCAAGAGCGGGAAGGTGTTCAAGATCGGGGAGGGGGCCTAATGCAGGAGAACGCCGAACTTCCGCCATGGCCCAGAAGTACGAAGGATTGGGAGAGGCTCGGCGCGCTGGCCGACTACATCGACGACATGATCGCAAGGGAGCGCGAGAGCTGGATAGCCGAAGCAGGCGACCCACATTCAAAGCTGCTAAAAGAGCTGGAAGATGGAGAGCGGATCACCCAAGAGGAAGGGAAACTCTTGGTGAGCGCGCTGCGGGTGGAAGGTGATAGCTGGCAGCGTATTGTCAGCCATCTTCATTTCAAGCTCGCCAGCCCGAAATTCTTCAAGCTGGTCACCTTACTACTTGAGCATAACATTCTCTCTCGTACGCGGGAGCCAAATGCCGTCGCATATCGATACGAGCCGGGGGATTTAGCGGATGCAGAGGATTTGGAGCTGATCGAACGCATCTTACTCCGTCTCTATCGGGACGATGCTGCGACCAGAAAAAAGGATTCTTTGGGTCGGTATACGACAGCCGTAGCCGCGATCTTGAGGGCACCACCTGTTGATAGGAACGGTAGGAATGGTAGGCGCATCGCCAGCGATGAGCAACGGTTCGTAGCGAACGCCGCAGACATTGGCTCGCTCAAGAAAAGGATGGCGCGGGACAACTTCTTGCTCTCGGTAATTGATACACATATTCGGCTTCTGTTCCCAGAACTAAAAAACTAGCCCGCCTGACGGGCTAGTTAGGGTTAGGCCCGCTTAGGCCGTATATTTCACGTGTAAGCCAGTTCTAACACCGGAGAACACGATGAATATCAATCCTGATCCGCTCCTATCCCAAGAAGACGCAGCTGCGTTTCTTGGTCCTCCGGGCAAACCCGTGCCGCTCGCCACAATGCAATGGTGGAGATATCGCAAGCGCGGCCCTAAATATACGAAAATCGGCCGGCACGTATACTACAGACAGTCTGCGCTTAATGAATTTGTACAGCGCGCAGAGGTCTCTACTGAGGAGGCCGTCGATGCCTGAGCAAAATTACGGCCCGGCGGCGACTTCCACCTCGCCCCGGGCCTCTGGTCTTTCGCCCCTTCTTAAAGCGTTGGACGTGGAAGAGTATACCGTCTGCACGGGCCTAGGTAAAGTTGTGGATGCTCTGAACGGACCCGATATAGTTAAGAATAGGCAAGGTAAACGTAGATGGTTTAAGGCCGACTGCACCTTTTGCGAGGAGCTGTTAATTGGCCCCGGATACCTTTGCGACGAACTGCCGCCGTCGCTGCGCCATACACTGCTAATCGAGCCTCTAAGAAATGGCGAAGTATTCTACGCTTGCCGCATGTGCGGCCATCTCGGATTTGTCGGAGGTCGCCCATGACCGAGGCCCAGCGACATGCCGAGAGCCTTTTGGAACTGTTCCGGGGGGCGGAGGAGCGGCACGGGACATACACCAAGCGGCTCCGGCTGGTCGGCCAGAAGATGGAGATGAAAGACGAGCACGGTAATGGACCGCTCGACGTCAAGGAGCCTGCCACGGCGGAGTTGTGGGAGCGCCATCTCGCCGGTGCCCGTCCGCTCGGGGTGAGCCCGCTCCGAGAGGACGGAATGTGTCGGTGGGGCGTAATCGATGTGGACCAGTACGACGGGCTGCTGGACCACGCCGCTTTGGTACGGGACATCGGACGCCTCGGTCTGCCGCTGGTCTGCGCCCGGTCCAAGAGCGGCGGGGCGCACCTTCTGACCTTCGCTGGCGACTGGATGCCTCAGGCGGAAATGAACAAGCGGCTCCGAGAGTGGGCGGGGCGGCTGGGTCACGCGGACGCGGAAGTCTATCCCCCGGCAAACGGCGCGGGCAACTGGCTTAACATGCCGTATCTTGGCGGCGACACCAGTGATCGCTGCGGCTTGAAGGATAAGGGTATGGGCATGACCGTTGCCGAGTTCCTTGCGGCAGCGGAGCGCGTCAGGCAAATGCCGCAGCCGACCTTGAAGAGCAGGGCGCGTAGGGTGCTGGCCGAATACTCCGCAGAGATCGCTGCATGCGCTGAGGGAGGGAGGGCAAAGCTCGTCTATGGTAGGGCAAAGGATATGGGGCGGCTGGTTGGCAAAGGTGAGGTCGAAGTGGATGAGGCTCAAGCCGCTCTCCTTGACGCTGCGGTTGCTTGTGGGCTGGGCGCATCCGAAGCGCTCGGCCACATTCGCAGCGGCCTTAAGGATGGCGCAGCAGAACCCGATGAACCGTCACCCTCTAACCGGAGTCGCATCCCAATCATCGAGCGAATTGTGATCCTGACTGGCGGGGACGAGCGGCTTTGGCGCGTCACGGTACAAGGCCACGGAGAGATCGTACTTCCGCCCAAGGAGGTGGTCCACTTTTTCAGCTTTAATGTGCGGTGCGCAGAAGAGCTTCAGGTGGTGTTCCATCAGCCCAAGGCTGCCGAATGGTCGGACACGATTGCAGATGCGCTTCAGTTTGCTGACGAGGAGGCTCTGCCCAGAGACGAGACGGTAGGCGGGGCATTCCATGATCTGCTGACAGCCTTCTGCAACGACCGCCACCGCGCCGAGAATCTGGAGGAGGTTCTGCTGGGTAAGCCTTTTGTCGATGACCACGAAGGGCGGACTTACTTCCGCTTTGCCGATCTGATGGGGTTCCTGCGGAGCAGTGGCGACGGTGGCTTCAAGGCTATGAGCCGCCACGCAGTTGGGAAGTTGCTCAAGGCGACAGGAACCGAGGGCGCCGACCACGGCAAGACAACAAAACCCTTGAAGGGGCGCATCACCGAATTGCGCTGGGTAAGGACCGGTCTGCTGGATAAGCCGGTCGAACTGCCCCTACCTCGGATAGAGAAACCTACGATTTAAAATGACTTGGAATAATGCGGGGCTCGTTGCCGGTCGATCCGGGGCGAGCCCTAAATGCGTCTAAAGCCGTTTAGTACCGTCCAAAGCCTATTCCCGGGGAAACGACTTTGCCGCAAGCCTCTGTAAACGCTACGTAATACGTATGTGTAAAGCTCTTAAAGCCGTTAAAGCCGTTACCCGCGCGCGCCCCTATATGTACACGGGCGTACGTGTACGCGCGCGAGTAACGGCTTTTAGGCTTTAAGGGAAATAGGTTGCGGTGGCGCGGTATATGCGTCCCCCCGGCCAGACCGGGCGCCAAGGTCGCGTGTGGGACGCTGGACGCGCGCGGCGGGGCGACGGCTAGGGCGGGGCTCGGGCGGGCCTAAAGGGCGTGTGGCGGCCTATGGGGCGGTTAAATTTTAAGCTCTGTTTTTAGCGCCATCACCCGACGCAAATCATCGTTTACGAAGTTATCAGAAGGAACGTGTTGCAGCATGGCGTCAACGGTACTCTTTAAGGCCTTGGCATCTTCTTCTGCAAGAATTTCGCGAGAGGCGGCGTTAATCTGCCTACGTATAGATCGAAGAGCCAAGTACGGATTGACCATGTCTCTTAAATATCGTATTTATATGTTCATTTTTGTATTCAAATAGACTACAAATGGTACATAAATTATTGTTGGAATCCATTCAAAGGCTAGCCGCCAGCGTTCGTATTCCGGATCTTTCCCAATTCCGATCAAAGTAACAGAAAGAGCTGCCCACGCCAGCAACAGAAACATTACTAAAAGTATCCGGAGAAGAACGTAGGCGGCATCATAAGCTGCGTAGTTATCTTTAGCACGATAAATGCCGGCGGACACGTTCTTGAGCCGCAAAAACATTCGCCTCTTGTACCGTTTCGAACTGGAGTTACTCCACCACTTCGCGCCAAAGAGTGATACTGGAAGTAGTGCTACCGTTACGGCGAGGCTAGCAAAAAATGCATAGCTAGGTCTGCCGAGTATTTGATCGAGAAATTCCATAAGCTTCACCAATTTTTCTGATGATGCATTCTCGGGGGTTGTAGAGGTGAAGTAAATACCCGTGGGTAGTTCTCCCCAGAGCTCTCACGTCCCACACCCCGGCGCAAAGACCTAGGCGAATTGCCCATCTCCGATTGCAGCCTACTAATAGCCTATTAGCCCTTGGACCCGTCTTAGCCCTTTAAAACCATTACGTTTTTTAGTAGTACTACCCTAGATTGATAGCGCTGGGGTATCGCAGGGGTAACTGCGAACCCGCCGCGACGGTTAGTAGGATCGTAATGGGCAAGCCAGGTCCAGAGTGTACAGTCTGCCAGCATCGCGAGAGGGCCGCGATCGAACTGGCGCTCGCGCGGAATGTACCGTTCGCTGCCTTGGCGCGCCGCTACAAGATGGGGACCGATCCTCTCCGCCGCCACGCCAAGAACCACATGCCTCCGCAGCTTCGCGCTAAGCTCCTCGCCGGGCCGGATTTGCCCATGGACCTTGACCGGCTGAGGGAGACGGAGTCCCAGAGCCTGCTGGCCAACATCGTAGCCATTCGTCACCGGCTCTTCGCCATGATGGACCGCTGCGAGGAGGTTGCGGACACAGCCGGGGCTCAGCGGGTGGCCAGCCAGTTGCACCGCAACTTCGAGCTAACCGGCAAGCTGTTGGGCGACCTCAACACCGGCACCACGATCAACAACAACATCCTCATATCGCCGGTCTACATCGAGATGCGCACTGAACTGGTGCGGGCCCTCAGGGACCATCCCGAAGCACGACAGGCCGTGGCCCAGGTACTCCATGGGCTAGAGAGTAAGTTCGCTGAGGGGGCGGTAATCGACCACAGTTACGCCAGCGGGAGTGCTGGCTCATGAAGCGCCGGGAGCCGCAGCCCCTCGGCGTGGGCAGACCGGCGGCTGCATCGCGCAGGACCCTTCCTTCTGGTCATAGTGCGCGTCGCCCCGGTTGCTGGCTAGCCCGGGCGCGCTGGTCTGCCCGAACCACCGGGAGCCGCCCATGCTAGCGCGCGACTTTTCAAGGGCTTTGGACCCGGTACTGCTAGCCAAAGATTGCGGTATCGCACTCGATCCGTGGCAGGCCGACCTTATGCGCCAGAACCCCCGGCGAGCGCTGCTGCTCTGCTCACGCCAGTCGGGCAAGTCCACCGTCGCGGCTTTCCTTGTGCTGAACACTGCCCTCTACGTGCCGCAGGCGCAAATCGTGGTCGTCAGTCCTACGCAGCGCCAATCCGGGGAACTGTTCCGGAGCATTGTTGGGTTCCTCGGTAGGCTCCCCGGAGCGCCACGGCTCACTTCCGAGAGTGTTCAGCGGGCCGAGCTATCCAACGGAGCCCGCATTCTGGCTCTACCCGGGACTGAAAAGACCATTCGCGGCATCGCTGGCGTCGATCTCGTCGTAATCGACGAGGCCTCCCGAGTGGAGGACGAACTACTCACGGCGGTGCGCCCGATGATGGCTACAAAGCCCGAGAGCCGACTAATTGCCCTGACTACGCCAGCTGGCAAGCGCGGTTGGTTCTACGAGGCTTGGGTGGGTGACGAGAAGTGGCACCGCGTGAAGGTTCCGGCGAGCATGTGTCCGCGCATCACTCAGGAGTATCTGGACGAGGAGCTAAAGGCTCTCGGCGCGCTACGGTTCAGCGAGGAATACGAACTGGCCTTCCACGATCCCGATGAAGCCGTGTTCCCGCTATCCGTCATTGAGGCGGCATTTTCTGACGAGGTAAGGCCGCTATGGTGAGTTTTGATCTGACGCAGTTCTGGGGCAGCAGTCGGAGCGGCCCGGTGATCGAGGCGGCAACTCCGCTTAGCCGATACATCATGGGTGCGGACCTCGGCCAGTCTTCGGACCCCACGGCAATCTGCGTTTTGCACCATACGGTCACACCTCTGGACGAGTGGGACCACGAGATGGGTGGCGAAGTGAAACCGAAGCGGAGCCGTCAGCGGTCGCGGGTACGCTACGACATCCGATATCTCTCACGCATTCCACTCGGCACATCCTATCCGCAGATTGTCCAGTAGGTGGGTGACCTACTTGCTCGCCCGCCGCTCAATGACGGCTGCGAGCTCGTGGTTGACGAGACCGGGGTCGGTAGAGCCGTTGCGGACATCTTCGACAGCGCGGGTTTAGCGCCGACCCGCGTTACCATCACCGCCGGAAACGAGACAACCCGACAGGGAGCCCGTCGCTGGCATGTACCCAAGTCGCTTCTCATTAGCACGCTAGACGCGATGCTGCACACCGGAGCGCTTCGCTTCTCCCCGGACCTCACGGATGCCGGGGCACTGGCTGAAGAACTGAAGGACTTCCGCCGCAAGGTCAGCGAGGCCGGAAGGTCAACCTTCAATGCTCGCACGGGCAAGCACGACGACCTCATTCTCAGCATTGCCATCGCCCTCTGGCGGGCTGCCACACCGCGCGGAGCATCCGGCGGGCAGGTGGAGGCCAGCGGCCTACTTTAACGGAGACACAGACATGAAACTCAAGATCGCTGCCGACCTGAACGAGGCTTTGGTCGAACACCACCACCCGCAGGACGAGCGCGGACAGCCGAAGCCAGACCCCGCCGTGGCCGTTCTGGCGGCTGCCGTCAAAACTGCCCGGGAGAGTGCCGAACGACTGGCCGCTGCTGCCGACGCCATTGCAGCCGACCGCACCATGACGCCCGAGGCCCGGGCCATCCGCCTCAGAGAGAATGCGCTCAAGCTGGCCGAGGCGACTGCTGCCCGATTGGACACGGCTCAAGCTGCGGTGCGGGAGGAGCTTGCTCAGATCGACGCGACACTTCGCACTCCCCCGGCAGCCGATCCGGGGAGCGCTGCGCTGGAAACCGAGATTCGCGCCCGGTTAGCCTCCATGAGCGACAAGGACCGGCAAGCCGCCATCAACACAGCATTCTCGGAGCGGGACACGTTGTTGGTGGGTGCGGTCTTGCGCGGCCCGGCCTTTCTCTCGGGTATGTCGCGGGCAACCTACGAAATGGCCATCCACCGTTACGGCCAGACGTTCTACCCCGAGCAGCATAAGCGCCGCGCACGGCTACAGGCCGCGCTGGACGCCGCCGAGCGCTGCGGGCGGAGCTTCCTAGGCTTCGTCTCCCCGGCCATCGCCAGCGAGGCCGCACGGCTCGCGGATGCTGCCGACCGCGCCCGGGGTGCGGAAGAAGCCCTGCGTGCCGACATCTCAAACTAAGGAGAACACACATGATCATCGAGATCGACTTCGCCAAGATCCTCAAGGCCGCATCGGAGTTGCCCGAGGAAGCAGACTCGCCCGAGGCCATTGGGGACGAGGGCCTTCGCACTCTCTACAAGGAAGCCGACGGGCGCTGGGTACTGGACCGCGCCGCCCGGCAACGAATGTTGGACCAGCTGAAGGCTGCCGCCGAGCGGGACGCATTGGAGTCCGAAAACCGCCGCCTACGCGACCAGTCGGATCGCCGACTGGTGGTGGACCATATTCGCCAGTCGCTTGCCAAGAAAGGTGTTCGGCCCGAACTGCTGGGCGCTGCTACCGCTCAGTTCCTGTCGGCTCACAAGTGTGCTGTGCGGGACGGAAAGGTCATCGTAGAGGGTAGGCTAGGGCGCACCGACGCCGAGCTAGCTGCCGTGTCGTGGCTGGCTGACGAGCCGGATGGCTATACGGCTCCGCCCGCCGCAACGACCGGGGGCTTCGCTGCCGAGGTGGCCCGCCTGAAGAAGATCCACTGAAGGGGCTGTTTACTTCCAGACAACGGCTTTAGGGTCCAATGGGTCAGGCAACTCGTCGAGATAATCGACATCAATAATCGAACGATGCTGAAGCTCGACGAATTCCTTTGGGTTATAAACGGGAGGCAGCCTGGCGCTCATCAGGATTTGATTGTCTTCCATTAGCATTGCCGGCCCCAGCAAGGTCCCTGACGTGGCTACTGTCAGTTGCTTTTCCATCTCTTCCAGCAGAGACCTGAAAGAGCCCCACCACTCCGAACCCGCAGGGATATGCCGGGTTTGCGAGTGGAGGTAATTCCCGAGCTTTTCCGCATTCTTCTGGAGGCTGCTTGTGACTGGCGTGTAATAGTGCACGCTGACCACGGTTTGTGTTTGAGGTTCTGATAGCTTCCAGCGTTGATAGCGATCAGTCTTGAAAGCCTCTAGTGTAGCGTTTCCGAGGGAGGCAATCTGCCAGCCCTTCTTCTGCTTGTTGCTAACGTGATCCCATGATTCTAGGTATTCGCGCATGCGTACTTCGACACCACAGCGAAGCTCAAAGGCAGCATAGAACAGACACGAGGGGTCTTCCTGAGCCAAACATTTTCTGGCTCGAAACAGATATTCACGCGCAGAAAAGCCGTAACTCATCGCCATACCGCCGTCATCACGAATCTCGGGCCAGTTACCCTGGCGTTACCCCAAGCCAGCGCGGGGTAACTCAAAATTAGTATCCGGTCGAAATCTCTGTTTTTATTAGGTTTTTGGTGAGAGCGCAGGGATTCGAACCCTGGACCTACTGATTAAAAGTCAGTTGCTCTACCGGCTGAGCTACGCTCTCCCGTGCGGTTTTTGCGCCGCCTCAAGAAGTGCGCGGAACATAGGCAGGTGACCCCGGGTGGTCAACCGCAAAAATACAGTTTTACCTGCAAAATTCAGCCCCGTTGTCGCAGCCTACGCAATGGTGATTGGCAAGCTGGGGGTCGCGGGATTAGGAAGGGCGGCAATACGGGTTCCGGAGTTCGTCGTGTCGATTGCCGATATTTCTTTTTTCAGCGCGCTTCTGGCCGGTGCCCTGTCCTTCCTGTCACCCTGCGTCCTGCCGCTGGTGCCGCCTTACCTATGCTATATGGCGGGAATCTCGGTCGACCAGTTCCGAGACGGCGACCAGGCGCAAAATGCCGCTGCACGTCGAACGGTGCTTTTGACCTCGCTTGTCTTCACGCTCGGTTTTGCCACCGTCTTCGTGTCGCTGGGGGCAGGGGCCTCGACCATTGGCGGCCTGCTTCGCCAGCATATGGACATTCTGTCGAAGATCGGTGGGGTCATCATCATCGTGATGGGCCTGAATTTCCTCGGCCTCTTCCGGCTCGGTCTCCTCTCCTCGGAATACCGATTCGCAGGCGGCGGAAAGCCCGCGACCCTCTCGGGAGCCTATGTCATAGGCCTTGCCTTTGCCTTCGGCTGGACGCCCTGCATCGGCCCGGTGCTCGGCGCGATCCTCGGTGTGGCAGCCTCGAAGGAAACCGTTGGCGACGGAGCCCTTCTGCTGGCCATCTATTCACTCGGTCTTGCCGTTCCCTTCTGGATCGCCGCCGGCTTTTCCGGACCCTTCATGCGGTTCCTGACGCGCTTCCGCCGCCATCTGGGTCACGTGGAAAAGGCAATGGGCGCGCTGCTCGTGCTCACCGGTCTTGCCTTCATCTTCGGCTATGTCTCGGACATGGCGATCTGGTTCCAGCAGACCTTTCCAATCCTGTCGCAAATCGGCTAAGTCCGGAAAGGGCGCGCGGAGGCGTCCCGAAGGAGACTGCGGATGGCCGAAATTGTCGCGCTGGTACTGCCGTTTTTCGGCTTGATCCTGATCGGCTATGTCTCCGGCAGGCTCGGCGATCACTCGGCACAGGCGCTCGGCTGGCTGAACTTCTTTGTCATTTATGTCTCCCTGCCGGCGCTCTTCTTCAAGCTCGTTTCGCGCACGCCGATCGAGCAACTGACCCGCATCGATTTCATCGCCGCCTGTCTGGCCGCGACCTACACCATCTTCGTGCTGGTGTTTGCGATCGGCCGTCTGTTGCGTGGTAACACCATCCCCGAGGCAACCGTCCAGGCTCTTGCCGGCTGTTACGGGAATATCGGCTATATGGGCCCTGGTCTGGCGCTGCTCGCGTTTGGAGAAAAGGCGGCCGTTCCCGTGGCGCTCGTCTTCTGCTTTGAAAATGCCGCCCATTTCATCGCAGCTCCGGCCCTCATGGCCTTTGCCGGCGGTGACAAGCGCCCGCCGGCACAGCTTGCGCTCGATGTGGCCCGCAAGATCCTGACCCATCCCTTCATCATCGCGACCCTGGTCGGCTTTGTCGCGGCAGCCTTTGCCTACGAGCCGCCGCTCGCCCTCCAGCGGCTGATCGATTATCTGGCGCAGGCGGCAGCCCCTTGCGCGCTCTTTGCCATGGGTGTGACGCTCGCCTTGCGTCCCCTCAAGCGAATCCCGGCCGAGATCGGTTATATCGTGCCGATCAAGCTCGTCGTGCATCCGGTTTTGGTCTATGTTGTCCTGAGTTTTGTCGGCAATTTCGACCCGCTCTGGGTCTATACGGCAATCCTGCTTGCCTCGCTGCCGACGGCCACGAATGTCTTCGTCATCGGCCAGCAATATGCCGTGTGGCAGGAACGCGCGTCAGCCACGATCCTGATCACGACGGTCCTTTCGGTGTTCTCGGTGTCGGCTTTGCTCTTCGCCATCACCCACGGCCTATTGCCGCCCGACCTTTTTCCGTAACAGGGACGGCAGGCTTTTCAGGCCGCGACCAGGGGCAACACCTTCCTGCATGACCAAGTTGCGCAGCGGAGCGACGCTCGCCAGCACCTGCAGCCCCGCAGCCCTCAGCATCTGTACCGGCAGGAGGCCTGACAGCAGCGAGCGGTTGAGCAGGTCGACACTCGCCGTGCGGCTTGCAATGTCGAGCCGCCGCTTCCTGTCAAAACGGTCGCCACTGTCGCCAGGAATCGATGCCGAGCTGGGATCGATGAGGATCTCTTCGAGTGCTGCGATATCACGCAGGCTCAGGTTCAGTCCCTGGGCGCCGATCGGCGGGAAGGCGTGGCCGGCCTCGCCGATGAAGGCGACACGACCCTGGCCATAACGCGTGGCGGTCATGCCGGACAGCGGCCAGGACTGCCCCCCGTCTTCCACGGTGACCTTGCCGAGCATCGACTGCATCCGCCCTTCCACCTCAAGCGACAATTCTTCGCTTGTCAGCCCGGTCAGGCGCTCCGCCTCCTGCGGCGCCACGACCCAGACCAGGCTCGAGCGCAGGCCCGGCAACGGAACCTGTGTGAAGGGACCGGATTCCGTGTGGAATTCCGTCGAGATATTCTGATGCGGCAGGCTATGGGTGAAATTCATCACCACTGCGGTCTGCGGATAGGACCAGGTCTTGACGCCGACGCCGGCGCTTTCACGGGTCTTCGAGCGGCGGCCGTCGGCGCCAATGACGAAATCTGCCGTCACCGTTTCCCCGCCGCCCAGGCCGACTATCACCGCATCGCGACCCACATGAATGGTCTCCGCCGAAAGCGGCTTGCGGGTGATCAGGCCTTCCTCGGCAACCGCCTTGGATAGCCTTTCGATGAGGGCCGCGTTCGGAACATTGTAGCCGAAGGCGTCGAGCCCGATCTCGGCGCTACGGAAGGCGACCGTGGGTGCGCGCAGCAGCCGCTTGGTGCCGTCGATGATCTGCATGACCTGAAGTGGCGCCGCGCGTGCCTTGAGGTCCTGCCAAAGCCCCAGACGCTCGATCATGGTCAGCGACTGATCCATCAGCGCCGTTGTCCGGCGATCCGAACCATCAGGCTCGGGTCCGATCAGAACCACGCGCCGCCCGCCGCGCGCCATGGCGATGGCAGCGATCTGGCCGGCCGGGCCTGCACCGATGACGGCAATATCGAATTGCTGGCTCATGAGGGAAATTCCAGTTGATCTTCCAATCGTTATCTAGATCTCCGCCGGCGTAAAATCCATGGGCCCAAATGGCGCAGCCTGATTGAGAGGCCTCCGCCGAAATCAGGGCATAGGCGAGCACCTGTGTTGCAAACCGCGTCATTTCATCCGATACCGTTCCCTCCGAAGTGCCGCCGACTGGAGCAGGGATGAAAATCTTCAATTACAAGCGCGTGCCTTACGCCGAGATTCGCGCCTTTTCGGTCCATATGCTCACCGCTTCCGGATCCTTCCTCGCCTTCCTCGGCGTTGTTGCCGCGGCTGAAAAGCGTTTCGTCGACATGTTCTGGTGGCTGGGGCTTGCGCTGCTCGTCGATGGCATCGATGGTCCGATTGCCCGCAAGGTGCGCGTCAAGGAAGTCCTGCCCAATTGGTCCGGCGATACGCTCGACAACATCATCGACTATGTCACCTATGTTCTTCTCCCGGCTTTCGCGCTCTACCAGAGCGGCATGATCGGTGAGCCCTGGTCCTTCGTCGCCGCCGGCCTGATCGTCGTGTCGAGCGCCATCTATTATGCCGACATGGGCATGAAGACGGACGAGTATTTCTTCTCCGGCTTTCCCGTCGTCTGGAACATGCTGATCTTCACGCTCTTCGTCATCGATGCGAGCGCGACAACCGCGCTGGTTGCAGTTTTGCTGTCGGTCTTTTTGACCTTCCTGCCGATCCATTTCCTCCATCCGGTCCGCGTCAAGCGGCTACGCCCGCTGAATCTCGCGGTCTTTCTGTTGTGGTGCGGTTTCGGCGGCTATGCGCTGCTCCTCCATTTCGAATCCCCGCAATGGGTGGTGGTCGGCACCATCGTCACCAGCATCTATCTCTACGTCATCGGCGGTATCCTGCAGTTTTTCCCGGGTCTCGGCCGTCGGGACTGATGGTCGGCGAACGCGTCTGGGCAAAACCAAAAAAAACTTTTGCCTATATATTGTGCGCTGCCGCAAACCGGTTATGAATTAAGCGATGGACCGGGCGCAAGACCCGGCCGATGCGCATGAGAGTGCAAGGGGGACCTGTGCCGCAACAACCGCCCGAGGGCGAAAAGCCGCTTTTGACCGTGCGGGGCCTCACGAAGCTGTTCGGCAGTTTCAAGGCCTGCGACGGCATTGATCTCGACATCGGCCACGGCGAGATTCACGCCCTTCTTGGCGAAAACGGTGCTGGCAAATCCACCCTCGTAAAGATGTTGTTCGGCATCCTGGCACCCTCGGCCGGCTCGATCGGCTGGCAGGGCAGGGATCAGGTGATCCCCAATCCGGCCGCCGCGCGTCGCCTTGGCATCGGCATGGTTTTCCAGCATTTTTCGCTTTTTGAAGCGCTGACGGTTGCCGAAAACATCGCCCTGTCGCTTGATGAGAAAATCTCCATTTCGGAACTGTCGAAGAAGGCGGCGGAACTCTCGGTCGCCTATGGCCTGCCGCTTGATCCCGACGCCCATGTCGCCGATCTCTCGGTGGGCGAGCGCCAGCGCATCGAGATTGTCCGCGCGCTGCTGCAGAACCCGAAGCTCATCATTCTCGACGAGCCGACATCCGTGCTGACGCCGCAGGAAGCCGACAAGCTGTTCGAGACCCTGTTCAAGCTGAAGGCGGAAGGGCGTTCGGTTCTCTATATCAGCCACCGCCTCGAAGAGGTGCAGCGCATCTGTGATCGCGCCACCGTGCTTCGTCACGGCAAGGTGACCGGCGCCTGCGATCCGCGTCAGGAAACGCCGGCCTCGCTGGCCCGCATGATGGTGGGCGCGGATGTCGCGGGTGTCGAAAAGGTCGAGCCGCCGGCGGATGGGGCAATCCAGCTGCAGGTGACCGACCTCTCGGTTAGCCCGCGCACCCCCTTTGCCATGCCGCTCAAGACGATCTCGATGACGGTCAAGGCAGGCGAGATCCTGGCAATCGCCGGTGTCGCCGGCAATGGCCAGAGCGAACTTTTCGACGCGCTCTCCGGCGAATATCCGGTGCAAAACGCCGATGCGATCCGCCTGCGCGGCAAATCCGTTGGACGTCTCGGCATCAATGAACGTCGCCTGCTCGGCGCCGGCTTCGTGCCCGAGGAACGCCACGGCCATGCGGCGATCCCGGCCATGAGCCTGTCCGAAAACCTCTTCCTCTCGCGCAATGCATCCGATCGCGCCGCCTACCTCTCCGGCGGTAAACTCGGCCTGATCCGCCATGGGCTCGTCCAACAGGCCGCGCGCCGCATTTCCGAAATGATGGACGTGCGCAAGAGCGGCGACGACCCCGCCGCCGGATCGCTCTCGGGTGGCAATCTGCAGAAATTCATCGTCGGTCGCGAACTCGACCGCCAGCCTTCCGTGCTCGTCGTCAATCAGCCGACCTGGGGCGTCGACGCCGGTGCTGCAAGCCGCATTCGCCAGGCCCTTGTCGATCTCGCCAAGGCCGGCTCTGCCGTTGTCGTGATCAGCCAGGACCTCGACGAGATCTTCGAGGTCGCGACCTCGATTGCGGCGATCTCCGAAGGCAAACTGTCCGACGCCTATCCCGCCTCGACCATGACCCGCGAACGCATCGGTATCCTGATGGGTGGCGTCCATGGTCTTCAGACTGCCCCGGAGGCGGCCCATGCGCATTGAACTTGAACGCCGTTCCCGCCAGTCCAGTCTTTTCGCCATCGTTTCGCCGCTGCTGGCGCTGGCGCTGACGGTCTTCTTCGGCGGCATCATGTTCGCCATGCTGGGTAAGGACCCCGTCTCGGCGCTCTACAGCTTCTTCATCGAGCCGTTGCTTGAGGTCTGGTCGCTGCATGAACTCGCGGTCAAGGCGGCACCGCTCATCCTGATCGGTGTCGGTCTCTCCGTCTGTTATCGTTCCAACAACTGGAACATCGGCGCCGAAGGCCAGTTCATCGTCGGTGCTATCGTCGGCTCGATCCTGCCGATTACCTTCTACGAATGGTCCTCGCCCCTGCTGCTGCCGATGATGATCGTGATGGGGGCCATCGGTGGTGCAGCCTATGGGGCCATTCCGGCGCTCTTGAAGACCCGCTTCAACACCAATGAAATCCTGACCAGCCTGATGCTGGTCTATATCGCCCAGCTCTTCCTCGACTGGCTGACACGCGGCATCTGGAAGGATCCGGCCGGGTATAACTTCCCGCAGTCACGGTCCTTCGTGCCTGAGGCCGTGCTGCCGGAGATCCTCGATTCGGGCCGCGCCCATCTCGGCATTGTCTTCGCTCTGATTGCCGCCGTCGCCGTCTGGTTCATGATGCGCTACACGCTGAAGGGCTTTCAGGTCGTGGTGCTGGGCCAGTCCGAGCGGGCAGGGCGCTTTGCCGGCTTCTCTTCGCGCAAGATGGTCTGGTTCTCGATGATGTTCTCCGGCGCGCTTGCGGGCCTTGCCGGCATTTCGGAAGTCTCGGGCTCGATCGGTCATCTCCAGCCGACGATCTCGCCCGGCTATGGCTTCACCGCCATCATCGTTGCCTTCCTGGGCCGTCTCAATCCGCTTGGCATCATCGCCTCGGGCTTTGTGCTGGCGCTGACCTATCTCGGCGGCGAAGGAGCGCAGCTCTCGATCGGTGTCTCCGACAAGGTGACCCGTGTCTTCCAGGGCCTGCTGCTCTTCTTCGTGCTCTCCTGTGACACGCTCATTCTCTACAAGGTGCGCATCGTCTTCGATCGTGCCCGCAACATAGTGTCGAAGGAGGCCTGACCATGTTTGAAGCCATCCTTCTGACCATCATCACCGCATCGACCCCCTTGGTCATCGCCGCCATGGGTGAACTGGTTGCCGAGCGCTCGGGCGTGCTGAACCTCGGCGTCGAGGGCATGATGATCATCGGCGCGGTCTGCGCCTTCATCGCCACCAACCTGACGGGTTCGCCCTATCTCGGCGTTCTCGCGGGCATCGCGACGGGTGCCTTCTTTTCGCTGCTCTTCGGTTTTCTGACCCTCACCCTGGTTGCCAACCAGGTCGCAACGGGGCTTGCGCTGACGATCCTCGGCCTCGGCGTGTCCGGCATGATCGGCGAGAGTTTTGTTGGCCTCCCGGGCGTCAAGATGCAGCCGATTGTCATCCCGCTCCTATCGGACATCCCGGTGATCGGCCCGATCCTCTTCGCTCAGGATTTGTTCTTCTACCTCTCAATCCTTCTGGTGGCCGGGGTGAACTGGTACCTGTTCAAGAGCCGCTCGGGCTTGAAACTCCGCGCCATCGGCGACAGCCACGGCTCGGCCCATACGCTTGGCCTGCCGGTCATTCGCACGCGCTATTTGGCTGTGATGTTCGGCGGCGCCTGTGCAGGTCTCGCCGGAGCGCAGCTGTCGCTGGTTTATACACCGCAATGGGTGGAGAACATGTCGGCCGGCCGCGGCTGGATTGCGCTGGCGCTCGTTGTCTTCGCCGCCTGGCGGCCCTGGCGCGTCCTTGCCGGAGGCTATCTCTTCGGCGCCGTCACCATCGGCCAGCTGCATGCCCAGGCGCTCGGCATCGGCCTTCCCTCGCAATTTCTGTCCGCGCTGCCCTATGCGGCAACCATTGTCGTGCTGATCATAATCTCCCATAATCGCCGCACGACGCTGATCAACACGCCGGCTTGTCTCGGCAAGCCGTTCGTGCCGGATAGATAATCAAAACAAAAGCTTCAACCTAACCAGACAGGGGTACACTATGAAGAACTTCCTTCTCGCGCTTGCCGCTTCGGCAGCCGCCATTATCGGCGTTGCGGCACCCGCCGCCGCCCAGGACAAGACGAAGGTCTGCTTCGTCCATGTCGGCTCGAAGACCGACGGCGGCTGGACCCAGGCGCACGACATCGGCCGTCAGCAGCTCCAGGCACATTTCGGCGACAAGATCGAAACGCCTTACCTCGAAAACGTTCCGGAAGGTCCGGATGCCGAGCGCGCCATCGAGCGCATGGCCCGTTCGGGCTGCGCCCTGGTCTTCACGACCTCCTTCGGCTTCATGGATGCGACGCTCAAGGTTGCCGAGAAGTTCCCGGACGTGAAGTTCGAGCATGCGACCGGCTACAAGACCGCCGCAAACGTCGCGACCTACAACTCGCGCTTCTATGAAGGCCGCTTCATCAACGGTCAGATCGCTGGCAAGATGTCGAAGACCGGCGTCGCCGGCTACATCGCCTCGTTCCCGATCCCGGAAGTCGTCGCCGGCATCAACGCCTTCCTGCACGGCGCACGCACCGTAAACCCGGAATTCAAGCTGAAGGTCATCTGGGTCAACACCTGGTTCGACCCGGGCAAGGAAGCAGATGCCGCCAAGGCTCTCTTCGACCAGGGTGTCGACGTTCTGACGCAGCACACCGACACCACCGCGCCGATGCAGGTTGCCGAAGAGCGTGGCCTCAAGGCTTTCGGTCAGGCCTCTGACATGATCGCTGCAGGCCCGACCGCGCAGCTCAGCGCCATCCTCGACACCTGGGCGCCTTACTACATCAAGCGCACCCAGGCCGTTCTCGACGGCACCTGGACCTCGGGCCAGACCTTTGACGGCCTGAAGGACGGTATCCTCTCGATGGCGCCTTACACCAACATGCCTGATGACGTGAAGGCCATGGCGATGGAAACCGAAGCCAAGATCAAGTCGGGTGAGTTGAAGCCCTTCACCGGCCCGATCAACAAGCAGGACGGTACGCCGTGGCTGAAGGAAGGCGAGTCGGCTGACGACGGCACAATCCTCGGCATGAACTTCTACATCGAAGGCGTTGACGACAAGCTGCCGCAGTAAATCACGCAGATTTCTCGACTGGAAAGGGCGCGAAAAGCGCCCTTTCTTTTTGAGGCGGTGTAAAAATACGAAAATACGCAGATAACGGCTTCACCCGTTTTCCCCTTTCGTATAGCTAACCAGACAGTACAGTCTGGAATGCGAGGCAGCATGCGCAAGGATGAAGTTCGGGAACTGAAGGTCGTTTCCAATCTTCGGACAAGCCACGCGAAGGTTGTTGAACAACTTGGCCTTGCGATTGTCGGCGGCCAATTTGGAATAGGCGAAACTTTACCGGGTGATAGCGAACTTGAAGCACAGTTCGATGTATCGCGCTCGGTATTGCGGGAGGCGATGAAGACCCTCTCCGCCAAAGGTCTCGTTGTTGCGAAATCAAGGGTCGGTACGCGCGTTACAGACACGTGTCACTGGAACCTCGTCGACGAAGATGTCTTGCGCTGGCATTTTCGCACAGGCGTAACGCGCGAATTCATCGAACATCTCTACGACGTCCGGCTGGTCCTTGAGCCGGCCTCTGCAGCCTTTGCAGCCTTGCGGGCCACGCCGGAGGATTGTGCCGAGCTCCGCCACTATGCCACGCTCCTGGGCTCGCAAGACCTTGACTGGCCAAGCCAGGTCGAAGCCGACTTGCGCTTCCATGTCCTGTTGACGCTTGTCGGAGCCAATCCCTTCCTGGAAAGCATGGTCGGCTTCATCAAGGCCTCGCTCGACGGTGCCTTCACGCTGGCCTTCGATCCGAAGCTGGCAGGTCGCGGCGACACCATCACCGAGCATCATCTGGCGATCGTCGAGGCAATTGAGGCTCGCGATCCGCAGGCAGCGCGTGCCGCCATGGAGCACGTAATAGAAGCTGGCCGCCGTGCCGCTTTAAAGGCCGTCGACATGCTCGGCAAAAAGGCGTGATCCCCACGAGGCTTGCAGCTTCCTCCTGCTGGCATTAGGAGGAAACGCCTCAGTTTTCCTCGGAGCCATCAATGACTCGCACCTGCCTCGCCGTCGTTCTCGCCGCTGGTGACAGCACTCGGATGAAGTCATCGATGTCCAAGGTGCTGCATCCGGTCGGTGGAGTGCCGATGATCGCGCATGTGATGACGTCGATTGCCGCGTCCGGTGTATCCGACGTGACGTTGGTGCTAGGCCGTGACGCCGAGAAGGTGGAAAAGGCGGCCTCGATCGACGGGCTTGCTGTTGAAAGTGTCCTGCAGACCGAACGGCTCGGCACCGGCCATGCCGTCCAGATGGCCCGCGATGCGATCGCCCGTGGCTATGATGAAATTCTCGTCGCCTATGGCGATGTCCCGCTGATCACCGCAGCACCGCTGAAAGCCGCGCGCGACGCGCTTGCCGGCGGCGCTGACGTCGCGGTGATCGGCTTCCACACCAGGAACCCGACCGGTTATGGCCGCCTGCTCGTTGAAAACGGCGAACTGATCGCCATCCGCGAGGAAAAGGATGCGACTGAGGCCGAGCGCGCCGTCACCTGGTGCAACAGTGGCCTGATGGCGATCGATGGCAAGAAGGCGCTCGACCTCCTCTCCCGGATCGGTAACCAGAATGCCAAGGGTGAGTATTACCTGACGGACCTCGTCGAGATCGCCCGCTCGCTGGGCGGCAAGGCGGTCGCCGTCGATGCGCCCGAGAGCGAACTGACCGGCTGCAACAATCGCGCCGAACTCGCCGTCATCGAACGTCTTTGGCAGGAGCGCCGCCGGCACGAACTGATGGTCTCCGGCGTGACGATGATTGCCCCGGAAACGGTGTTTCTGAGCCACGACACGGTGATCGGCCAGGACGCGCTGATCGAGCCCAATGTCGTCTTCGGCCCCGGGGTTACCGTCGAGGGCAGTGCCGTCATCCATGCCTTCTCGCATCTGGAAGGCGCTAATGTCGCCGCTGGCGCGACCGTTGGTCCGTTTGCGCGACTGCGTCCCGGCGCCAACCTCGCCGAAGGCTCCAAGGTCGGCAATTTCTGCGAAGTGAAGAAGGCCGAGATCGGCAAGGGCGCCAAGGTCAATCACTTGACCTATATCGGCGACGCTGTCGTCGGTGCGGAAACGAATATCGGCGCTGGCACCATCACCTGCAATTATGATGGCGTGAACAAGCACGAAACCCAGATCGGGGCAGGGGCATTCATCGGTTCGAACTCCTCGCTGGTGGCCCCGGTCAAGATCGGCGATGGCGCGCTCATCGCCTCCGGCAGCGTCATTACCGAGGACGTGCCCGCAGATGCGCTCGCCTTTGGTCGCGCCCGCCAGGAGATGAAGCCGGGCCGCGCCGCCGTCATCCGCGAACGTAATCTCGCGATAAAGGCCGCAAAAAAGGCCGCCAAGTAACTGCGTCAGCCCGATCTTCACCGCTTGTTATGCTGCGTTGCATTACGAGACGAAACGCAATTTGACCTCACGGACAATTGCCTATTGCGATGAAACCGCTAGGAAAAGCCGCGTGGTTGATACGAAACGGAGAATTTCATGTGCGGCATCGTCGGCATCGTCGGTAACAAGCCCGTGGCGGAGCGTCTCGTCGACGCCTTGAAGCGGCTCGAATATCGCGGTTATGATTCCGCCGGTGTTGCCACCATCAACGACGGCAAGCTGGATCGTCGTCGCGCCGAAGGCAAGCTGTTCAATCTCGAGACCAAGCTCGCAGGCGAACCGCTGCCCGGCAATATCGGCATTGCCCACACCCGCTGGGCAACCCACGGTGTACCCAACGAAACCAACGCCCATCCGCATTTCGTCGATGGCGTGGCCGTCGTTCACAACGGCATCATCGAGAATTTCGCTGAGATCAAGGAAGAACTGGCCGCCGAAGGCGCCGTCTTCACCACCCAGACAGACACGGAAGTCGTCGCTCAGCTGCTCGCCAAATATCGTCGCCAGGGCCTTGGCCGCCGTGAAGCCATGCACGAGATGCTGCGCCACGTGACGGGCGCCTATGCGCTCGCCGTCATCTTCAACGACGACCCCTCGACGATCATGGCGGCACGCTCCGGTCCGCCGCTGGCGATCGGCTTCGGCGATGGCGAGATGTTCTTGGGCTCGGACGCCATCGCGCTGTCGCCGTTCACCAACCGCATCGCCTATCTGCATGATGGCGACTGGGCGATCCTTGGCAAGCAGGGCGCCCATATCTTCGACATCGACGGCAATCCGGTCGATCGTCCAGTACAGATCTCCTCGGCCTCCGCCTACATGATCGACAAGGGCAACCATCGTCACTTCATGGAAAAGGAGATCTACGAGCAGCCGGAAGTGATCTCCCACGCGCTCTCGCATTATGTCGACTTCGCCAACCATACCGTTCGCGATGCCGCGAACGAGATCGACTTCGCCAATCTGCGCGGCCTTGCCATCTCCGCCTGCGGCACCGCCTATCTGGCTGGCCTTGTCGGCAAATACTGGTTCGAGCGCTATGCCCGTCTGCCGGTCGAGATCGATGTCGCCTCGGAATTCCGCTATCGCGAAATGCCGCTGTCGAAGGATCAGGCGGCCCTCTTCATCTCGCAGTCCGGTGAAACTGCCGATACGCTTGCCTCGCTGCGCTACTGCCGCGACAACGGCCTGAAGATCGGTGCGGTGGTCAACGTCAAGGAATCGACGATCGCCCGCGAATCGGATGCCGTCTTCCCGATCCTTGCCGGACCGGAAATCGGCGTCGCCTCGACCAAGGCCTTCACCTGCCAGCTCGCCGTTCTCGCCTCGCTCGCGCTCGCCGCCGGTCGTGCCCGTGGAACGCTGGCGGCGACGGAAGAAAAGCAGCTCGTGAAGAGCCTCGCTGAAATGCCGCGCATCATGAGCCAGGTCCTGAATGCGGTGCAGCCGCAGATCGAGGCCCTGTCGCGCGATCTCTCCAAGTTCAAGGACGTGCTCTATCTCGGTCGTGGCACCAGCTATCCGCTGGCGCTCGAAGGCGCGCTGAAGCTCAAGGAAATCTCCTATATCCACGCCGAAGGTTATGCCGCCGGCGAGCTGAAGCATGGCCCGATCGCGCTGATCGACGAAAACATGCCCGTCATCGTGATTGCACCCTTCGACCGCTTCTTCGAGAAGACCGTGTCGAACATGCAGGAAGTGGCAGCCCGCGGCGGCAAGATCATCTTCATCACCGACGAGAAGGGGGCAGCCGCCTCCAAGCTCCCGACCATGGCCACCATCGTGCTGCCCGTGGTCGCCGAGATCGTCTCGCCGATGATCTATTCGATCCCGATCCAGCTGCTGGCCTATCACACGGCCGTCTTCATGGGCACCGACGTCGACCAGCCGCGCAACCTCGCAAAGTCCGTCACGGTCGAGTGAGGCTCGGTTGGGGCAGGCCGCTGCCCCAATTCTTGCTCTTGCGCCCCAGGTGTCACTCCGGCATTGTCCGCTGCATTACGGCGCTGCACAATGACGGTGGGCATGACCGAAGGTTCTGACAAGATTTCGATGGCGACACGTCTCAGGAACAACTTCCTGACGGGTCTGATCATCTGCGCACCGATGACGATCACCATCTATCTGACCTGGACCTTCATCCGCTGGGCCGATAGCTGGGTCAAGCCCTATCTCCCGGACCGGTACAATCCGGAGGCTTATCTGAAGTTCGCCATCCCCGGCACCGGTCTGCTGATTGCCATCATCTTTATCACCCTGGTCGGCTTTCTCGGTCGCAACCTGATCGGACGCTCGATTGTGGGCTATAGCGAGAACATCCTCAACCGGATGCCGCTGGTGCGAACTGTCTACAAGAGCACCAAACAGATTTTCGAGACGGTGCTAAAGGAGCAGGGGACGTCCTTCAAGAAAGTGGGGCTCATCGAGTTTCCCCGTGCCGGCACCTGGGCGCTGGTTTTCGTCTCCACCGATGCCAAGGGCGAGATCGCCGCAAAGCTCAATCAGGACGGCGAGGAAATGGTCGCGGTCTTTCTGGCGCCAACGCCCGTGCCGACTGCCGGCTTCCTGATGTTCGTGCCGCGTAGCAAGCTGATGCTGCTCGATATGACCCCGGAAGAGGGCGTGAAGCTCCTGATTTCCGCAGGTCTCGTAACGCCGGACTACAAACCGACGGTGGCAGACGCCATGGCGGCATTTCGGGATTTCGATGCCGAGCAGCCGGTGGAACCGCCCAAGCGCGCCGGTCGCTCCTGACTGTTCTTTTTAGCCAGCATGCAGGAAGCGGATCGCCTCGTCGCGGCGATGCAGATAGAGCAGCATGCGCACCGCCTGCCCACGTTCGGAGGTGAGTTCCGGATCACGCTCCAGCAGATAGGCGGCGTCCTTACGCGCGATCTCCAGCAGATCTCCATGATGCTCCAGGCTGGCGATCTTGAAGCCCGGCGTACCCGACTGCCGTGTTCCCAAAAGCTCGCCTTCACCGCGCAGCTTCAAATCCTCCTCGGCGATCAGGAAGCCATCTTCCGAATCGCGCAGGATCGACAGCCGCGCTTTGCCGGTTTCACCCAGCGGGCCCTTGTAGAGCAGGATGCAGCTTGAGGCCTCGTCGCCACGCCCGACGCGACCGCGCAGCTGATGCAGCTGGGCAAGCCCAAAGCGCTCGGCATGTTCGATTACCATGATCGTCGCATCGGGCACATCGACGCCGACTTCGACCACGGTGGTGGCGACCAGCAGCCGCGTCTCGCCATTCTTGAAGGCGAGCATGGCAGCGTCCTTTTCCGGCCCCGCCATGCGCCCATGCACAAGCCCGATAGGCGCCTTGATGAACTGCGCCAGCACCGACTGCCGCTCCTCGGCCGACATCAGTTCGCTTTCTTCCGTCTCCTCGACCAGCGGGCAGATCCAGTAGGCCTTCTTGCCCTCCGCGATCGCCGCCCTCAGCCGCTCGATGACGTCAGGCACGCGCTCGGTCGGCACGGTCACCGTCTGGATCGGCTTGCGACCCGCCGGCTTCTCGGTGAGCTTGGAGACATCCATGTCGCCGAAGGCGGCCAGCACCAGCGTGCGCGGGATGGGCGTCGCTGTCATGACCAGCATATGCGGCGAGATGCCCTTGGAGGTGAGCCGGAGACGCTGATGCACGCCAAAGCGATGCTGCTCGTCGACCACGGCGAGCGTCAGGTTCTTGTAGTTGACGGCGTCCTGGAAGAGGGCATGCGTGCCGATGACGATCTGCGCTTCGCCCGAGGCAATGCGCTCCAGGATCGCCTCGCGCTCCTTGCCCTTGGTCCGCCCGGTCAGTGCTTCGATCTTAAGGCCTGCCGGGGCGCCAAGCTTGGCCAGCGTCGCATGATGCTGCCGCGCCAGGATTTCCGTCGGCGCCATCAGCACCGCCTGTCCACCCGCCTCAACAGCAGCTGCCATGGCAAACAGCGCCACCAGCGTTTTGCCGGCGCCGACATCGCCCTGGACCAGCCGGAGCATGCGCTGATCGGAGGCCATGTCCTCGAGGATGTCGTCGATCGCTGCCACCTGGCTGTTGGTCGGTGTGAAGGGCAGGCTGGCGCGGATCTTCCCGCTGATCTCGCCCGTCGGTTTGATGGGCGTGCCCGGCACCCGCCGCAGCTTCTGCCGCACCAAGGCCAGCGACACCTGGCCGGCCAGGAACTCATCATAGGCAAGCCTGCGCCGGGCAGGCGCCTGCGGGTCGATATCCTTCTCGTCGCGCGGATTATGCAGTGCCACGAGGCTCTCGCGCACGCTCGAAAAACCCTGCTTCGTCACAAGCGGCGCATCTGCCCATTCCGGCATGTCTGGCATGCGCTCGACTGCCGCCTCCACGGCCTTGCGCAGCACCTTGGGTCCAAGCCCCGCCGTTAGCGGATAGACCGGCTCGACCAGCGGCAGGTTCTCCGCCTCGCTCGCCTTCACCATCAGGTCCGGATGCACCATCGAGGGGCGACCGTTGAACCAGTCGACCTTGCCCGAAACCATGACGATCTCGTCGACGGGCAATGCCTTTTCCAGCCAGTTGCCCTTGACGCGGAAGAAGGTGAGCGCCAGTTCCCCCGTCTCGTCATGCAGCATGACGCGGTAGGGCAGGTTGCTCTTGCCCTTTGGCGGCGGCAGGTGTCGGTCGACGCGGCCGGTAATCGTCACCAGCGATCCCTGGTTCGCATAGGCGATGCCCGGCTGATGGCGCCGGTCGATCAGCCTGTGTGGCGCAAGGAAGAGCAGGTCGACCACCCGCGCGTCCTCGGCATCCTCACGCCCGAGCAATGTGGCGAGGAGCTGGGCGAGTTTGGGGCCTACTCCGCTGAGCGAGGCCACGGAGGCGAAGAGGGGATTGAGCAGGTGAGGGCGCATGATGGGGGCAAAATGCCTCGTTATTTGCCCCTTTGGCAAGCTGACATTTGCCGGTTGCTGCTCTATAGAGGCCCCAAGAATTGGAAGGATGCCGATATGACTGGACTGGTGAAAAGCAGTGCCGACCTCGATCCGCGCCGCCGGCGCATCCTGTTCCGCTGCTGGCATCGCGGTATCCGCGAAATGGACCTGATGCTCGGCCAGTTCTGCGAAGCTGAGATCGAGGGCCTGACCGACGCCGAACTCGACGAGCTCGAGGTGATCATGGCCGAGGAGGACAACGACCTCGTCCGTTACATCACCGGCGCCGAGCCTGTTCCCGCCCGTCTCCAGACACCTCTCTTCGAACGCATTGCCGCCCTCAGGCCGGATTTCTCACCGGTCACCGGCGAAGAACACGCTGCAAAGTAACTGATATGCCCCTGATCGATGTGAAGCGGATTGTCGGCGCACAATCCGCCCTGACGCTCTCCCATGTGCCCGACGGCATGGATGCCTTCATCCTCGCCGAACTCGCACGTGAGGGCCGGCCCGTTGCCTATGTCGTCTCCGACGGACAGCGGTTGCAGAACATCGAACAGACCCTGAGCTTTGCCGCACCCGATATCCCGGTCTTGAGCCTACCGGCCTGGGACTGTCTGCCGTATGACCGCGTCTCGCCCTCGGCCGACGTCTCTGCGCGCCGTCTTTCCGCACTGTCGGGCCTGATTTCGCTCTACCTCAAGCCGCATCCGGCGATCGTCCTGGTGACCGTCAATGCCATGCTGCAGAAGGTGGCGCCGGCGGATGTGATCGACAGCCTGGGATTTTCGGCGAAACCGGGCAATCAGGTGCGCATGGACGACATCGCCGCGCGCCTGGAACGCAACGGTTTCGACCGGGTCGCGACGGTCCGCGAAGTCGGCGAATTTGCCGTGCGCGGCGGCATTCTCGATGTCTTCGTGCCCGGCGCGGAAGAGCCCGTCCGCCTCGATTTCTTCGGCGACACGCTCGAAAGCATCCGCTCCTTCGATCCGGCAAACCAGCGCACGATCGCCCAGGTCCGCTCTCTCGACTTGAACCCGATGAGCGAGGTGACGCTGACGCCGGAGAGCATCAGCCGGTTCCGCAAGAACTATCTGTCGCTGTTCGGCGCCGCCACCCGCGATGACGCGCTCTATGCCGCCGTCTCCGAGGGGCGCCGCTATGCCGGCATGGAGCATTGGCTCCCGATGTTCTACGACAAGCTGGAGACCACTTTCGACTATTTGCGCGGCTTCCGTATGGTCACCGACCATACCGTACGTGAGGCAGCGGAAGAACGCGCCAAGCTTATCCGCGACTACTACGAGGCACGGCTGAACAGCGCAACGCCCGGCAAGGGCCATCTCGCCCAGGGCACGCCCTATAAGCCGGTGCCGCCGGAGCGCCTCTATCTCGGCGCCAGCGAATTCGGCAAGGCGCTCGACGCCTTCGATCCGATCCGTATCACACCCTTTGCCGAAGCCGGCGGCGAAAGCCGTTTGGTCATCGAGGTCGAGGCCCGCCCGACGCCGCGCTGGGCGAAAAGCGCCAACGAGGACAGCGCCGAGGGTGCTAGGGTCAACGTCTTCGGCCAGGCCGTAACCTATATCGCCGACAAGCGCGCCGCCGGCGCCAAGGTTGTCGTATCAGGCTGGTCCGAGGGCTCGCTCGACCGCTTGCTGCAGGTGCTGAACGAACACGGTCTGGAACGGCTGGTGCCCGTCGCCGCGCTGAAAGACGTCGACAAGCTCAAGAAGGGCGAGGCGGGCACCGCCGTTCTCAGCCTCGAAGGTGGCTTCGAGGCCAACAATCTCGTCATCATCGGCGAACAGGACATCCTCGGCGACCGCATGGTCCGCCGTTCCAAGCGCCGCAAGCGCGCCGCCGATTTTATCTCGGAAGTCGCCGGCATCGACGAAGGTTCAATCGTCGTGCATGCCGAGCACGGCATCGGCCGCTTCGTCGGACTGCGCACCATCGAGGCCGCAGGCGCCCCGCATGCCTGCCTTGAATTGCAATATGCCGACGATGCCAAGCTCTTCCTGCCGGTCGAAAACATCGATCTGCTGTCCCGGTACGGCGGCGAGGCGACCGAGGTGCAGCTCGACAAGCTGGGCGGCGGCGCCTGGCAGATGCGCAAGGCCAAGCTCAAGAAGCGCCTGCTCGACATGGCGGGCGCCCTGATCCGCATTGCCGCCGAACGCATGACCCGGTCTGCACCTGTCCTGACGACGCAGGAAGGCCTCTACGACGAGTTTGCCGCCCGTTTCCCCTATGACGAGACGGAAGACCAGGAAACCGCGATCGAATCCGTCCGCTCCGACCTCGGCCAGGGCCGCCCGATGGATCGCCTGATCTGCGGCGACGTGGGTTTCGGCAAGACGGAAGTGGCGCTGCGCGCCGCCTTTATTGCCGCGATGAACGGCATCCAGGTCGCCGTGGTTGTTCCGACCACGCTGCTGGCACGCCAGCATTTCAAGACCTTCTCGGAACGCTTCCGGGGGCTGCCGATCCGTGTCCAGCAGGCCTCCCGCCTCGTCGGCACCAAGGAGCTGAACCTCGTCAAGAAGGAAGTCGCCGAAGGCAAGACCGACATCGTCGTCGGTACCCACGCGCTGCTTGGCTCAGGCGTCACCTTCGCCAATCTCGGCCTCTTGATCATCGATGAAGAGCAGCATTTCGGCGTCAAGCACAAGGAACGCCTGAAAGAGCTGAAGTCGGATGTCCACGTCCTGACGCTCTCGGCGACGCCCATCCCGCGCACCCTGCAGCTCGCCATGACCGGCGTGCGCGAACTCTCGCTCATCACCACGCCGCCGGTCGACCGCATGGCGGTGCGTACCTTCATCTCGCCCTTCGATCCCCTGGTGATCCGCGAGACCCTGATGCGCGAGCATTATCGCGGCGGCCAGAGCTTCTATGTCTGCCCGCGTCTCGCTGATCTCGCGGATGTGAAGAGTTTCCTCGACGAGAGTGTGCCGGAACTGAAGGTGGCGATCGCCCATGGCCAGATGGCAGCCGGCGAGCTCGAAGACATCATGAACGCCTTCTATGAAGGCCGCTACGACGTGCTGCTCTCGACCACCATTGTCGAATCCGGCCTTGATGTCCCGACCGCCAACACGCTGATCGTGCACCGTGCCGATATGTTCGGTCTGGCGCAGCTCTACCAGATCCGTGGCCGTGTCGGTCGCTCCAAGGTCCGCGCCTTTGCGCTGCTCACGCTGCCGGTCAACAAGGTGCTGACGGCGGGTGCCGAGCGGCGCCTGAAGGTCCTGCAATCGCTCGATACGCTCGGTGCCGGCTTCCAGCTCGCCAGCCACGATCTGGATATCCGTGGCGCCGGCAACCTGCTCGGCGAGGAACAATCGGGGCATATCAAGGAAGTCGGCTTTGAACTCTACCAGCAGATGTTGGAAGAGGCGGTCGCCGAGGTGAAGGGTGTGGACGAAGTGGTCGATACCGGTTGGTCGCCGCAGATCCAAGTCGGCACGTCGGTCATGATCCCGGAAAACTACGTGCCGGATCTGCATCTGCGCATGGCGCTTTATCGCCGCCTCGGCGAACTCGACGATCTCAGAGAAATCGACGGCTTCGGCGCCGAACTGATCGACCGCTTTGGCCCGCTGCCGATCGAGGTTCAGCATCTGCTGAAGGTCGTCTACATTAAGGCGCTCTGCCGCAAGGCCAATGTCGAGAAGCTGGAAGCCGGCCCGAAGGGCGTCGTCGTCCAGTTCCGGGGCAAGCAATTCCCGAACCCCGCAGCGCTGGTTGGCTATATCGCCAAGCAGGGCACCATGGCGAAGATCCGGCCGGATCACTCGGTGTTCCTCACCCGCGATCTGCCGACGCCGGAAAAGCGTCTGGCAGGCGCGGCGGTGGTGATCACACAGCTGGCGGAACTGGCGAAGGGCTGATCCGTCGGCTCTTTCTGTCCGCTCGCGAATCAGTTTAGTTTCCTCGGGTGCACGGCCCGTGCCTCCCCCCTCCATTCGGGAAAGCATTTTTCATGCTGGGCGTTGATTGACATCCGAACCGAAGATTCGGGCGCGGCATGAGGAGGGGTTGCGATTTCTGCCCGTCATCAGAGGTAACACGATGACGCAAACCACTCCGTTATTTTATTTGAAGCGCAAGGCACGTCTCATCAGCCGGCGGCAGGGCATTCCGCTGGCGGCAGCACTTAACGAGGTCGCCCGCGAACAGGGTTTTCCCAGCTGGAGCCTGCTTGCAGAAAGACGCAGCGCCGCAACATCCAACCGGATGGACTATCGGGATTTGCAAGCTGGTGAACTGGTGCTGGTTGCTGCGCGACCAGGGCAGGGCAAGACGCTGCTTACTCTGCAGATCCTCATAGACGCCATGCGCAAAGGTCAGCACGGCCTGTTTTTTACCTTGGCCTATACCGAACGCGAAGTCCTAGAGCGCATGCATCGGCTTGATGCGACGCCGTCAAAATTCGACGGGCTATTCCAGCTTCATGATTCCGATCGCATCGATGCCGATTACATCATCGCCTCAATGAACGGCATGCCGCGCGGGACTGTGGCGGTGATCGATTACCTTCAGATGCTCAACGAGCGACGGGAAACTCCGGATCTCGAGCATCAGGTTCGCCAGGTGCGCGCCAACGCGAAGGCGAATGGGTTCGTGATGATCTTCATCTCCCAGGTCGATCGACGCTTTGATGCGGAGCAGGGAGGCCTACCCGGCCATGCCCATATCCGTCTTCCCAACCCGCTTGATCTCTCACTGTTCGATCGTTTCATCTTCTTGAACGGTGGAGTGATCGGCGAGGCCGAAGCAGCCTGACAGCGAGTAGTCAGGTACTCTCCCGGCGCGCTTCGCCATCCTCCGGCTTGATTGCCAGCGCCGCATCCGTCTTGCCGGCCACCGGCGGCGGAAGCGGCGTGTCGCGCTTGCGCTCGCGGATCAGCGTCAAAAGCCCCGACCCGACGATCAGCGCGATGCCGATACCCATCGGCCAATCGACCTTGTCGCCGAAGACGAGATAGCCGAGCAGGATGGCCCAGAGCATCTGACTGTACTGGATCGGCCCGACGATTGCCGCTGGCGCATAGAAGGAGGCGAGCATCATGAAGATGTTGCCGACCGCCGCCAGGATGCCGAAGGCGGCAAGAAGGCCCATGTCATAGGCCGACGGCATATGGAAGTCGGGAAGTGACAGCGCACCGCAGAGGATGACATTGCCGAGAAGGCCCGCGCCGTAGAGCGAGATGTTCTTTTCCTGCGGCCCGATCGCCCGATAGATCACGATCGACACACCACCGGCAAATCCCGAAATCAAAGCCGCGAGATGCCCGATCTCCAGTTCGCGGAAACCGGGGCGCAGAACCACGAGAACGCCCATGAAGCCTATGACAACGGCGGCCCAGCGCTTCATGCCGACCTGTTCCTTGAGGAAGATCACAGACATGATCGTGGCAAAGGACGGCAGTAGGAATATCAGGCAGAAAGCTTCTGCCATCGACAGCCGGGTAAAGGCAATGATGCTACCGACGGTGCCGACCGTGGCGCAGACGAAGCGCAGCCACCAGAGCGGCCAGTTGGTGCTGCGTACCAGATCCGTATAGCGGTCGCCGCGCTTCATCAGGAAGGGTATGGCGAGAAAACCGAAGAGGCTGCCGATGAAGCCAGCCTCGAAAGCCGGCACGCGGCCTTCGACGAGCTTTACGGCAGCATCGCTGAAGGAATAGGCGGCAAAGCAAATGAAGGCGAGGAGGATGCCTTTGAAGGTGGTGTCAGCGGACAAGGTGGCGATCCCGGGGAGGAGTTACCTCACCGGGATAAGGGTGTTCGGCATAACCGTCAATTCAGATTGCGGAGAGCTTCTGCCTTGGCCTTGGCAATTTCGCGCAGCGCATTGGCAAGCTCTGCCGGCGGCTGGGCGCCGCTGACCGCATATTGCTGATCGAAGATGAAGAAGGGAACGCCGTTCACGCCCATCTGCTTGGCCGCATCGACTTCCGACAGCACGTGCTTCACGTCGGCATCGCCTGAGAGCAACGATTCGATCACGGGGCGCGACAGCCCGGCTTCGGTCGCGATGTCGAGAAGCACGGCCGGATCGCCGATGTTGCGGCCCTGCTCGAAATTCGCCTTGAACAGAAGATCGACGACACGGCCCTGGGTTTCGCGGCTTTCCTGTCCCGCCCAGTGAATGAGCCGGTGGGCATCGAGTGTGTTCGGGCCGATCTTGATGGCGTCGAAGTCGAAGGCGATGCCGACCTCGGCACCGAGCGACTTCAGATGGGCATGCGCCTGGTCCATCCTGTCCTTGCCGCCGAGCTTCTTGGCGAGTTCGACCTGCTGGTCGACACCCTCAGGCGGATAGTCGGGATTGAGCTGATAGGGCCGCCAGTTGATATCGACACTCACCTCGTCCTGCACTTCGGCGATCGCGAGCTCCAGCCGCGCCTTGCCGAGATAACACCAGGGGCAGACCACGTCCGATACGAGGTCGATGGTGATGCGGTCCATGTTACAGTCCTTTCTGGCCGTGTGATGGCTCGTCCTTAAAGCAAAGCGGGCCGGAGACAAGCTCCGGCCCGAAAACACAGCGTCAAACGGTTGATGTCTTACTGCACCCGCGCGTCGAACCAGGTCGGCCGCTGGTAGCCATAGAGCGGCGCCGTTTCGGGCCGTCCGATATGCTTCCACCGCGCCACCCATTGCTCACCGATATGATAGAGCGGCACGACATAGTGACCGGCCACCAGCAGACGGTCATAGGCACGCACGGCAGCCTGGAAATCGGCGGGATCGCGCGCCTGCAGCAGTGCCTCGATCATCCGGTCGATGTCGGGATCGGCCACGCCGGCATAGTTGAAGCTGCCCTGGGCATCCTTCGATTCGGAACCCCAGCGATTGACCTGCTCGGCACCCGGCGACAGCGAGGAGGTATAGGACTTGATGATCATGTCGTAGTCGAAGCTGTTCGACCGCGCCTGATACTGGGCATCGTCGACCGTGCGGATCGCCATCTCGACGCCGATCAGCTTCAGCGTCCGCTGGAAGGCGAGCGCCATTTTCTCCTGGCCCTCGTTCTGCGTCATCACTTCGAAGGCGAGCTGCTTGCCGGACGCATCGACCATCTTGCCGCCCTGGATCTTGTAGCCGGCCTCGCCGAAAAGCTTGACCGCCTGCGCAAGGGCCTTGCGGTCGCCGCCCGAGCCATCGGTCGCAGACTGCGTATAGGTGCCGGCAAGGATCTCCGGTGACAGCCGGTCCTTGGCGGGACCGAGCAGGGCCAGTTCCTTTTCATCCGCCGCATTGCCGAAGGCCCCGAGCTTGGAGTTCTGCCAGTAGCTCTGCGTGCGGGTAAAGGCATTGCCGAAAAGCGTCTTGTTCATCGATTCGAAGTCGAAGGCGGTGCTGATCGCCTCGCGCACCTTAACGTCGGCAAAGATCGGACGACGGGTGTTGAACACGAAGCCCAGCATGCCCGTGGGCAGGCCCGTCGTGAACGCCTCCTTCACGACGTCGCCGTTCTTCGCGGCCGGGAAGTCATAGGCGCGCTCCCAGTGATTGGCGTCGCCATCCGGATAGATGTCGATCTCACCCTTCTTAAAGGCTTCGAACAGGGTCGCTTCCTGCAGGAAGTAGGTGACTGTGATCTCGTCGTAATTGTCGAAACCGACCTTCGCCGGAATGTCCTTGCCCCAATAGTCAGGATCGCGCGCCCAGGTGATCTTCTCGCCGGGCTTCAGTTCCTTGATCTTGTAGGGGCCCGAACCGACCGGAATGGCAAGCCCGCCCTGATCGAAGGTCGCCGGATCGATCGCATGCTTCGGCAGGATCGGGGTCGACAGCGCAAAGATCAGCGGTGTCTCGCGATTGGCCTTTTCGTTGAAGGTGAACTTGATGCCATGCTCGCCGACCTTCTCCATCTTGGCGACGGCATTGAGCCGGCCGTTGAAGGGCGGACGGCCCTTGTCGCGTAGCAATTCGAAGGTGAAGATCACATCTTCGGGAGTGACCGGCTTGCCGTCATGCCAGCGTGCCCTGGGATTGAGGTTGAACTGCACAAAGGTGCGGTCCGCGTCCCATTCGACGCTTTCGGCCAGCAGGCCATAGAGCGAGAAAGGCTCGTCTGCCGAGCGCGTCATCAGCGGCTCATAGAGCAGATTGCCGAATTCCGGATCCCAGACACCGCGCGCCGTCGTGCGCATGCCCTTGAGAACAAAGGGATTGAGGGCGTCGTAGGTGCCCACAACGCCGTAGTTGACCTTGCCGCCCTTCTTAACCTCTGGATTCACGTAGGGAAAATGCTTGAAATCGGCGGGCAGGGCCGGCTCACCATGCATTGAGATGCCATGCACCGGTTGAGCCTGTGCGACGGTGGCAAATGACATCAGGAAAAGACTAAACAAAAGACGACGCAAGGCAGTGATCCTCCCCGGTATAGAATCTGGAATGTGCGCGGACGCTACCACAATCACCACAAAACCAACACAAGCGGATGGGATGCAGGGGATGTTGAGTCGCCGGCATCAAAGAAATGCTGGATATTCCGCCCGCTGCAATGTAACAGGTGAGCCGGAACGCCGGGTCATGTATTTGCCTCATTTGAACGACAGGTGAGGGCAGGCAAGACGGGCGAATGACGCGGCAGGCAAGTCCGCGCGACAGGGGTTTTCAGGAGACGGAATACGTATGATGTTCAAACTTAGAAACGCAACGCGGACGGCTGTGTCTGCACTCGCACTGACCTTCGCCGCCACGGCCATGCCGGTTGTCGCGCAGGCGCAGGACGCTGCCGCTCCCACCGATGCGCGTTGGTTCAAGACCTGCGCCAAGCAGGAAGAGTCCGACGTTTGCGTCGTGCAGAACCAGCTCGTCGCCGCCAATGGTCAGCTGATCACAGCCGTTGGCCTGATCACCGTCGAAGGCAAGGTCAACCGCAAGCTTCTGCAGGTCACGGTTCCCTCGGCGCGTCTGATCCCGCCGGGCGTCATGATGCAGATCGATGGCGGCAAGGGCACCAAGCTCGACTACGCTGTCTGCCTGCCTGACCGCTGCACGGCCGAGATCCCGCTGACCGACGCGATCATCGACAGCCTCAAGAAGGGTGGCGAAGTCGTCTTCACGTCGATCAACTTCCGCCGTGCTCCGAACCCGATCAAGATCCCGCTGACCGGCTTCACCGGTGCTTTCGAAGGCGAAGCTATGTCGCAGTCGCAGGCCGAAGAGCGCCAGCGCCTGCTGCAGGAAGCCATGCAGAAGAAGCAGGAAGAGCGCAACAAGGCGATCACCGACGCTCAGAACGCTGCCAAGCAGGGCAACTGACCAGCTTACGTTAGCGTGAAATGCAAGAAGCCCGCGTCGATGACGCGGGCTTCTTCCGTTTAAGGGCATCGGATGGAGGTCAGTGGGCGAAGTTCATCTTCGGCTTGTAACGACCGGCCTGCTCCATCACGAAGATCTGCTGGATCTGCGGATTGCGCAGTGGCTGGTCGCTCTGATCGCGTTCCAGGTTCTGTTCGGACACATAGGCCACATATTCCGTCTCCGCATTCTCAGCCAGCAGATGATAGAAGGGCTGGTCCTTGTGCGGCCGGACTTCGGCGGGAATTGCGTTCCACCACTCCTCGGAATTCGCGAATTCCGGATCAACATCGAAGATTACGCCGCGGAACGGAAAGAACTTGTGCCGTACGACGTCCCCGATACCAAATTTAGCGCTTCGTTGTTTCATGGTATGACTTCCTTTCCCTGTCATATTTGGGAAGAAAGCCCGGCAAAATCAAGGGATGGTGTGTGACAGCGCGGCAGCCTGCCACACCTAGCCCCTCTTTCGCGCCGGTGCCGTCGCCAGAACAAGACCGCCCGTGACCAGCACGATGCCGACGGCATGATAGCTTTCGAAGCGCTCGCCAAGAAAGATGACGGCCATCACGATCGACATCGGCGGCATCAGATAGAGCGTCATACCCGCAATACCCGCTCCGAAGATCTGGACGGCATGCTGGAAACAGTAGAAGGCGGCAAGCGAGGCAAAGAGAATGATCCCGGCTAGCTTGGCAAACTCCATGAGCGTGTCGGGCAGGGGGCATCCGGAGGCCATCTCGATCACCCCCGGCGGCACGAGCACGATCGCCCCCGATAGCGCCAGCAGGGCAAACAACGGCAATGGCGGCATTTCCCGCACCGATGGGCGCCGGAGCAGCAGCGAATAGGCTGCAAACGCAATGGCAGCAACGAGGATGGCCAGGTCTCCGATATTGAAGGTGAGATCGAGCAGAGCTTCGGGATGACCCTTCAACACGATGGCAACGACACCGGCAAATGCGATGATCATGCCAAAGAGTTCGCGCCGCGTGATCGCCCGTTTCTGGAACAGCCACTGGAACAGGATTATGAACAGCGACGAGGTCGTGTAGATCAGGGTCGCGTTCGAGGCGGTCGTCACCGTCAGCGCCCAGTAGACGACCCCGCCGCAAATGCCCATGCCCAGAATGCCGAGTGTCAGCCAGAGCGCCGTATGCTGCCGGACAAAGGTCAGGCATGCCTCGCGCTCCCGCCAGATGAAAGGCGACATCAGAAGGGCAGCCCCCACCCAGCGCAGCAGTGCCGTGGTGAACGGCCCGACCTCGCCCGTGATTCCCCGGCCGAAAATCAGGTTCGATGAAAAGAAGAGCGGTGCCAGCAGAAACAACAGCCAGTCATAGAGACGCGGATCGGATGTCTTGGATGAAGCTGGCATGGAGATTTCTGACCGAGCATGGGAATTGGCAACCAGTGCTACCGTGCCACAGCCCTTCGTGAAAGCGCCATTCCGTCGAAACAGTACGACCCGCAATGAAAAGCGCCGGTGGATCTCTCCACCGGCGCCTGTCTTGGATACCCTGGTAATCAGGCCGAGTAGTACATGTCGAATTCGACCGGATGCGGGGTCATTTCGAAGCGCATGACTTCCTGCATCTTCAGTTCGATGAACGAATCGATCTGGTCGTCATCGAAGACGCCGCCGGCGGTCAGATACTTGCGATCCTTGTCCAGGTTTTCGAGCGCTTCGCGCAAGCTGCCGCAGACCGTCGGGATCTTCTTCAGTTCCTTCGGCGGCAGATCGTAGAGATCCTTGTCCATGGCCTTGCCAGGATGGATCTTGTTCTTGATGCCGTCGAGACCGGCCATCAGCATGGCAGCGAAAGCGAGGTAGGGGTTCGCGGTCGGATCCGGGAAGCGCACTTCGACGCGCTTGGCCTTCGGGTTGGAGCCGAAGGGAATGCGGCACGAAGCCGAACGGTTGCGGGCCGAGTAGGCGAGCAGAACCGGTGCTTCATAACCCGGGACCAGACGCTTGTAGGAGTTGGTCGACGGGTTGGAGAAGGCATTGATCGACTTGGCATGCTTGATGATGCCGCCGATGAAGAACAGGCAGCTTTCCGAGAGACCGGCATATTCGTCGCCAGCGAAGGTCGGCTTGCCGTCCTTCCAGATCGACATATGCACATGCATGCCCGAGCCGTTGTCGCCGAAGATCGGCTTCGGCATGAAGGTCGCGGTCTTGCCATAGGCATTGGCGACCTGATGCACGACATACTTGTAGATCTGCATCTTGTCGGCATTGCGCACCAGCGCGTCGAACTTGATGCCAAGCTCGTGCTGGGCAGCCGCCACTTCGTGGTGATGCTTTTCGACAACGACGCCCATTTCACCGAGCACGGTCAGCATTTCGGAGCGCATGTCCTGCAGGCTGTCGATAGGCGGAACCGGGAAATAGCCGCCCTTGACTCGCGGACGGTGGCCGAGGTTGCCGGTCTCGTAATCGGTGTCGTCGTTCGACGGCAGTTCGGTCGAGTCGAGCTTGAAGCCGGTGTTGTACGGGTCGGCCTTGTACTTGACGTCGTCGAAGACGAAGAATTCGGCTTCCGGACCGACGAAGATCGTATCGCCGATGCCCGATGCCTTGAGATAGGCTTCGGCCTTCTTGGCGGTGCCGCGCGGGTCGCGGTTATAGGCTTCGCCGGAAACCGGGTCGAGGATGTCGCAGAGGATGACCATCGTCGACTGGGCGAAGAAGGGGTCCATGTGCACGGTGGCCGGATCCGGCATCAGCACCATGTCGGACTCGTTGATGGCCTTCCAGCCGGCGATCGAGGAGCCGTCGAACATGACGCCATCGGCGAACATGTCTTCGTCAACGCAGGTCACGTCCATCGTGACATGCTGCAGCTTACCCTTGGGATCGGTGAAGCGCAGGTCGACGAACTTGATATCGTTGTCCTTGATCTGTTTCAGAATATCGTTTGCGGTCGTCATATTTTTATGTTCCTCGCGTGAGCTGACGATTTAAACCCGACCTCCCTAGGTGTCGGGTCCGATTAGATGGCGTCGATACCTGTCTCGCCGGTACGAATACGGACGACTTCTTCGACGTTCGAAACGAAGATTTTGCCGTCGCCAATGCGGCCCGTCTGGGCAGCATTGCGGATGGCGTCGATGACGGCTTCCACGTTTTCATCGGCCAGTACAACTTCGACCTTCACCTTCGGCAGGAAGTCCACGACATATTCGGCGCCGCGATAGAGCTCTGTATGGCCCTTCTGGCGACCGAAGCCCTTGGCTTCCGTCACGGTGATACCCTGCAGGCCGACTTCCTGAAGGGCTTCCTTCACTTCGTCGAGCTTGAAAGGCTTGATGATCGCTTCGATCTTTTTCATGAGAAAATTTCTCTCCGCTTCCTCAGTAAAGCAGGATGAGCCCCGCCCGCCGGGCAGAATGCATGGAATGTGCCAGTTTTTCGCGAAAATGCCGCGAAAACCGGTTCCTCCTCCGTCCGACAGGGCAAATCTCCAGCAAAATGTCCGGAAAAGCCAGCCCGATTTGTTCAAAATATCGATTTTGGCCAATCTTTTTTCGTGAACGGGCGCAGTGCTAAACGCCTGTGCTTCTTGCGCAAATTCGAATGCATAGGCATCAAAAATAGGCAAATGCGTATAAAATATGCAGTGCGGCCTGCCTAAAAACGTGCAGTGTTGCGCAAGGCGTGGATTGTGCTCTAGCGTGACGACATGACCCGCCGCAGAAGATCGTCAAATCCCGAGTTTCTTTTGACACCGGAAGCCATGGCCCGTGTCGATGCCGCTGCGGCACGTTCCGGCATCGACAGCTTTGGGTTGATGCTGCGGGCAGGGGAGGCGGTCGCCGCAGCCGCACTCCGCCTGTTTCCAGGCGCGCTGCGCTTCGTTGTCCTCTGTGGTCCGGGCAATAACGGAGGCGATGGATATGTCGCAGCTTCCGCTCTTGCCCGATCCGGCTGCCATGTCGCCCTTTTCAGCTTGGCGGAGGTTTCCGCCTTGAAGGGAGATGCCGCTCGCGCTGAGGCCGCCTGCCCGGTTCCGGTTTTCCCAATCGAGCGGTATACCCCGGCAAAGGGCGATCTCGTGATCGACGCCCTCTTCGGTGCCGGTCTGAGCCGCGATCTGCCCGATGAGGCGCAAGGCGTCATCCGCCGCGTACGGGAACAGAACCTTCCGGTGCTCGCCGTCGACCTGCCCTCGGGTATAGATGGCCAGACCGGCGCTGTTAGAGGTTACGCCTTTAGAGCCGTGCACACCGTGACCTTCATGGCCCGCAAACCCGGGCACGTTCTTCTGCCTGGGCGCATGCATTGCGGTTCGCTTGAGGTTTTCGACATCGGCATTCCCTCGCGGATTGTCGAAACCGAAGCCGGGGCGCTCCGTATCAACGGCCCGCAGGTCTGGGCCAGCCAGGCCCGCCTGGCCCTTGCCGAAGACCACAAGTACAGCCGCGGCCACCTGACCGTCTTGTCGGGGCCGGAAACGGCAACCGGCGCCGCCAGACTGTCCGCCGAAGCGGGTCTGATTGCAGGTGCCGGCCTCGTGACGCTTGCTTCTCCCGCAACGGCGCTTTCGGTCAACGCCGCCCACCTGACTGCGGTGATGCTGACGCGCATGGATACAGCAGGAGATCTGTCCGCCTGGCTTTCGGACACCCGCCGCAACACCTATGTGCTCGGGCCTGGCTTTGGCGATCTCGATCGGGCGAGGGCATTCACCCTGATGATCGGCGAGGCCGGACGCCGCCTCGTGCTTGATGCCGATGGCATCTCCGCCTTCAAGGCGAGCGCCGGTGAGCTGAAAGAAGCATTCGGCAAAAGCGATCCAAGATTGGTTGTGACCCCGCATGAGGGGGAATTTTCGCGGCTGTTTCCCGATATCGCTGCCGATACCCGGATCGGCAAGGTCGACAAAGCCCTGGCGGCTGCATCAGCCCTGGGCGGCATCGTCGTCTACAAGGGCGCAGACACGGTCATTGCCGCACCCGATGGACGCGCCGCCATCGAGGAGACGGCGCCGCCGAGCCTTGCGACGGCCGGATCCGGCGATGTGCTCGCCGGCATCATCGGCGCGCGATTGGCGAACGGCCTACCGGCCTTCGAGGCCGCCTGCGCCGGCGTCCATCAACACGCGCAGGCAGGCCTGCGTGCCGGCCGCACTCTGACCGCCGAAACTCTGGTCGGCCATATCCTTCCCGACTGATTGGTTCGAAACGCGACTAAAGCTCTGCCGGCTGGACGAGACGGCTGCGGCGCAGCAGACCTTCCCCTTCAAGCAGCGGATAGGCGATCGAGACGAACAGCGAGTTGATTTCCTTCAGATCCCGCATCGTGTCGATATGCAGCGAGCTCGATTCGAAGCTTGCGGCATTGCCCTGGCGCAGACGCTGCAGATGGCTTTCCTCGCTGGTCTTGACGAGGTTCCGGATCGCCTCCTTGCGGGCCACCAGCTGGCGGGCATGTTCGAGATCGCGCGTGACAAGCAGATTGAAGGCGAGATGGGCATTCTGCACAACCTCGTTATGCATGGCGCAGAGCTCCGCCCAGCCCTCGGCCGAGAAGGCGACATTGCGTTCCTTCTTCTTTCGCGCACGCGTCAGCATGTTTTGCGAAATGATGTCGGCCGCCTGCTCGATCTTGATGGTGGCGCCGAGCAGGTTCTGGCATTGCGCAGCCGAAGTCTGGTCAAGCGCGGTCTCGGAGATTCGGGCGAGATAGAACTTGATGTCGCGATGGATCGTGTCGATCTGGTCGTCGAGCGCCGCAATCCGCTCCATCTTCTTCGGATCCCAATGCTCGAAGAGATCGAAGATCCCGTTGAGCATGACTTCGGTCTTGTCGCACACCGCAAGCACTTCGCGCGTCGCGTTCGAGATCGCCTGCTGCGGGTTGGCCAGATCGGTGACATTGAGCGCCGACAGCCGGTCGTCATTCGCCGCTCTGTCGCCGCTGCGCGCCAGAAACCGTGCCAGGAGATTGGCCACGAGCCCGGCGAAGGGAAGCCCGAGAACCAGCACGGCGCCGTTCATTGCCAGATGCACCATGACGACCGCGTCACCCGGATGGCTGGCGAAAACGGCAGGGCTCAGCGCAAAGACAAACTGCGCCGCAAGCGCAATCAGCGTCATCAGACCGCGAATGACGACATTGCCAAGGGGCACGATTCGCGCGTTCGGCTCGGCATTCTTGGTCAGCAAGGCAGCAATGATCGCCGCACCGAAATTGATGCCGAGAACAAGCGGGATGATCAGCGCGTCAGGCAGCAGATGTTTGTCGGCGAGCGAGGCGACCAGCAGCACTGCGGCGACACTCGAATGGAAGGCCCAGGCGAGCAAAGCGGCAAGCGCAAAGGCGCTGATCCAGTCGCTGGCCAGATAGTTGAACAGGATCGGCAGGATGCGGCTCTCCCGCAGCGGCTCCGAAGCCTCGCCGATCAGTCGCAGCGACAGCAGGAGCAGGCCGAGGCCAAAGAGAATGCGCCCGATCTGCCGCCAGCCGCGCGCTTCCGACGCCCGGAAGGCAACCGTGCCTGCGAGCAGCAGGACGGGCACGAGAAGCGAAAGATCATAGCGCAGGATGCGCACGACGAAGGCAGAGCCGAAATCGGCGCCAAGCAGCGTGGCAACCCCGATGGCCGGCGCAACGTAACCCGCCGCAGAAAAGGAGGAGACGATCAAGGCGACGGCTGTTGCGCTCTGCAGCGCGACAGCAAACAGGAAACCGGCAAAGGCCGCGGACAGCCGATTGCCCACGGCATGCCGGAGTTTGTCCTTCAAAACGCCGCCATAGGCCCGTTCAATGCCGGTTCGCACCATGCGGGTCGCCCAGAGCAACAGCGCCACGGCTCCGGCGAGATGAATGAAAACGGCAATGCCCGACATGAAGTGCCCCGATTCCTCAGTGACTGGACGTGCACGTCCAAAGGGGGAAGCATGCCGGTCCAGATCGCGGGCAGGCCCGCGACTCTGCGACCGAGCCTAGTCCAGATTCGCCATTGTCACAAATTGATGACGGTCAGTTGTGTTGCCCTGCTCAGCCAATCCGCGTCTTGAGCACCATCGCCCCGCGCGGCGCGTTCACCTTGCCGCCGGTGATGAAGAAGGCAAAGACATTGCGCGGCCTCACCTCATCCGGCATGTCCTTGGCGATCAGAGGCAGATCCTCTGGAACCTTGCCGCTGGCATAAGTCTTCAACCGGTCGGCCCATTGATCAAGTGCTTCCAGTGAATAGCAGGTCTCGGTCTCATCCGTTCCCCTTTGCAGCCGGGCATAGATGAAATCCGCGGTCGGATCGGCAAACATCGGATAATCCTGGTGATCGGCGCAGACCGCCGCCACGCCGTGACGGCGCAGCATCCCGATGAATTCCGGCACCTGAAAGCTCTCATGGCGCGGCTCGACCACATGGGTCAGCGGCCGGCCTTCCAGCGTCTTCGGCAGGAGCTCCAGGAAGGCCTCGAAATCCTCCGGCTCGAACTTCTTCGTCGCCATGAATTGCCAGAGGATCGGCCCCAGATGGTCGCCCAGTTCGGCAATGCCCTGATTGACGAACTTGTCGATCGAGGGCCCGGCCTCGGCGAGCACTTTCCTGTTGGTGCAAAACCGGCTGGCTTTTAGCGAAAAGACGAAACCCTCCGGCACGTCCGAGGCCCATTTGGCAAAGGTTGCCGGCTTCTGGCTGGAATAATAGGTGCCGTTCACTTCAATCGCGGTCAGCTGCCGGCTGGCATATTCAAGCTGCCGCTTCTTCGGCAGATCACCGGGATAAAAACTGTCGTCCCAGGCATCGAAGGTCCAACCGCCGATCCCCGTGCGAATAGTGCCTGATTTGCTCACGAAATGCCTCCCATTGAAGTTAGCTAGGCAATTAGCTAATATGAATTGCAGCCCAGGAGCGAGCGATGACGGTCGTCACCATCCACAAGGCCAAGACGGAACTCTCCAAACTTCTCGCCCGCGTCGAAGCTGGCGAGGAGATCGTCATCGCGCGCGGCGACGAACCCATTGCGAAATTGGTGCCGTTCGAACCGAAGCAGCAGCCCGTACGCGGTTATGGTCGCTTCGCGCATCTGCGCGCCACGCTTCCGGCCAATCTGTTTCTCGAGCCTATGTCCGATGACGAACTCGCGGCATGGGAGGGCAAATACTCATTTCCCGGCGACAACGGCGAATGAGCTTTCTCCTTGATACTCATGCGTTTCTCTGGTGGCTCACCGCAGATCCACGCTTAAGTCAACCAGCCAGATCGGCCATCGAAAACGCGAATGAACGCCGCTACGTTAGCTCCGTGACAGCCTACGAAATCTCGAACAAGTTCCGCATCGGCAAACTCGACATGGCGCGCGAAATCATCGAGAACTTCGAACTCGTTGTCGCAGAAGCGGGCTTCGAAAAGCTCCCGGTGACGGCCTCCCACGCCATCCTCGCGGGCAAGATGCAGTCCGCGCACAAGGATCCGTTCGATCGAATTCTGGCCGCGCAAGCGCGGCTCGATTCTCTGTCGATCATCTCGGTCGATCCAGCCTTCGACACCTTTGGCGTTCAACGCCTCTGGTAGGCTCCGGCGGATCACTCCGCTGCCTGTACCTTCTTCACCGGACGCCGTTGCAGCAACTCCTTGAGGAACTGCCCCGTATAGGAGGCCTCGATCTTGACCACCTCTTCCGGCGTGCCCTGGGCCACGATCTGGCCGCCGCCATCGCCACCCTCCGGACCGAAATCGAGAATGTAATCGGCGGTCTTGATGACCTCAAGATTATGCTCGATCACAACGACGGAATTCCCCTGATTGACCAGTTCCTGCAGCATTTCCAGAAGCTTGGCGACATCGTGGAAATGCAGGCCGGTGGTCGGCTCGTCCAAGATGTAGAGCGTGCGGCCGGTCGAGCGCTTCGACAGTTCCTTGGCAAGCTTGACGCGCTGCGCCTCGCCGCCTGACAGCGTGTTCGCCTGCTGGCCGACCTTGATATAGCCGAGACCGACATCGTAGAGCGCCTGCAGCTTGTCACGCACCGCCGGCACCGCCTGGAAGAACTCGACGCCTTCCTCGACCGTCATGTCGAGCACGTCGGCGATCGACTTGCCCTTGAAGGTGACGTCGAGCGTCTCGCGATTGTAGCGCTTGCCGTGGCAGACATCGCAGGTGACATAGACATCCGGCAGGAAGTGCATCTCGATCTTGATCACGCCATCGCCCTGGCAGGCCTCGCAGCGACCGCCCTTGACGTTGAACGAGAAGCGACCTGCCTGATAGCCGCGCGCCTTGGCTTCCGGCAGGCCGGTGAACCAGTCGCGGATCGGTGTGAAGGCACCGGTATAGGTGGCAGGATTGGAGCGCGGCGTACGCCCGATCGGCGACTGATCGATATCGATCACCTTGTCGATGAATTCGAACCCGTCGATGCGTTCGTGCTCGGCCGGGTTTTCGCGCGCACCCATGATGCGCCGCGCGGCCGCCTTGTAGAGCGTTTCGATCAGGAAGGTCGACTTGCCGCCACCGGACACACCCGTCACGGCCGTAAACACGCCGAGCGGGATCGACGCGGTGACATTCTTCAGATTGTTGCCCTTGGCGCCGACGACCTTGATTTGTTGGCCCTTCTTCGGCTTGCGCCGCTGCGCCGGAACACTGACGCCCATCTCACCGGTAAGATACTTGCCGGTCAGCGACTTCGGGTTGGCCATGATCTCCTGCGGCGTGCCCTTGGCCACCACCTGGCCACCATGAATGCCGGCCGCCGGGCCTATATCGACGACGTAATCAGCCGTCAGGATGGCATCCTCATCATGCTCGACGACGATCACGGTGTTGCCGATGTCGCGCAGGTGTTTGAGCGTGTCGAGCAGCCGCGCATTGTCGCGCTGATGCAGGCCGATCGACGGCTCGTCCAGCACATAGAGAACGCCCGTCAGGCCCGAGCCGATCTGTGATGCCAGGCGAATGCGCTGGCTCTCGCCGCCCGACAGCGTGCCGGAATTGCGCGACATCGAGAGATAGTCGAGCCCGACATCGTTGAGGAAGCGCAGGCGCTCGCGGATCTCCTTGAGGATGCGGACCGCAATCTCGTTCTGCTTGTCGGTGAGCTTGCCCGGCAGGTCCTCGAACCACGAACCCGCATTGCGGATCGCCATGTCGGTCACCTGACCGATATGCAGGCCGTTGATCTTCACCGCCAGCGCCTCCGGCTTCAGACGGAAGCCATTGCAGGCCGGGCAGGGGGCCGCCGACATGAAGCGCTCGATCTCCTCGCGCGCCCAGGCGCTGTCGGTCTCCTTCCAACGCCGCTCAAGGTTCGGCACGATGCCCTCGAAGGTCTTGGTCGTGGTGTAGGAGCGCGCGCCATCGGCATAATGGAAGTCAATCTTCTCCTCGGTGCCGTGCAGGATTGCCTTCTGCGCGGCCTCGGAAAGCTCCGACCACTTGTTCGTCAGCTTGAAGCCGAAGGCCTTGCCGAGCGCTTCAAGCGTCTGGTTGTAATAGGGCGAGCTGGACTTGGCCCAGGGCGCGATCGCCCCGTCATTCAGCTTGCGGTGCACTTCCGGCACGATCAATGCCTCGTCAATCTTCTGCTGGCTGCCGAGACCATCGCAGGTCGGGCAGGCACCAAACGGATTGTTGAAGGAGAAGAGGCGTGGCTCGATCTCCGGAATGGTGAAGCCGGAGACCGGGCAGGCGAATTTTTCAGAAAACAGCACGCGCTCATGCGTCTCGTTCAGCGACTTGTTGGCCGAACCGCCGGCCGAGGTCTCTTCCGGCGGCCGAGGCTTGTCGGCAAATTCCGCGACCGCGAGGCCGTCTGCGAGCCTGAGGCAGGTCTCCAGACTGTCGGCCAGACGGCTTGCGATGTCGGGACGGACCACCACGCGGTCGACGACCACATCGATGTCATGTTTGTATTTCTTGTCGAGCGTCGGGGCTTCGGCGATTTCGTAGAACTGCCCGTCGATCTTGACGCGCTGGAAGCCCTTTTTCATCAGTTCGGCGAGTTCTTTCTTGTACTCGCCCTTTCGCCCGCGGATCATCGGCGCAAGGATGTAAAGCCGCGTGCCTTCTTCCAGCGCCAGGATCCGGTCGACCATCTGGCTGACCGTCTGGCTCTCGATCGGCAGGCCCGTGGCCGGCGAATAGGGCACGCCGACACGCGCGAACAGGAGACGCATGTAGTCGTAGATTTCGGTGACCGTTCCGACCGTCGAGCGCGGGTTGCGCGAGGTCGTCTTCTGCTCGATCGAGATCGCCGGCGACAGACCCTCGATCTGGTCGACATCCGGCTTCTGCATCATTTCCAGGAACTGCCGCGCATAAGCCGAGAGGCTTTCGACATAGCGCCGCTGGCCCTCGGCATAGATCGTGTCGAACGCAAGCGACGACTTGCCGGAGCCCGAAAGCCCGGTCATCACGATCAGGCTGTTGCGCGGCAGATCGAGGTCGATGCCCTTCAGATTGTGCTCGCGCGCGCCACGGATGGAAATGGTCTTGAGTTCGCTCATGTCAGGCTCTGATCGGCAAAGGGAAGGGGACGGTTCCTGGGAGAACTGTCCTTATGTAGGCAACGGCCCCTCCGAGTCGAGGCGCAAGGGGCCGCCGAAGCGCAATTTCGATTCTGTTGACAGAATCATAGGGAAATATTAGAACAAATAAAGAACATTTTTCATCGGCCCACATTCTGTGGATTATACGGTCGCAACGCCCATTCGCGTCGGCGATTGGGATAAGGTGCAAATTGATTGAAGTTTGAACGCCGCGGCGGCGCGGCAGTAAGGTGAGTGTCATGGCTGGTAGCGTCAACAAGGTCATTCTGATCGGCAATCTCGGTGCCGATCCCGAAATCCGCCGGACCCAGGACGGTCGTCCGATCGCCAATCTGCGCATCGCGACCTCGGAAACCTGGCGGGACAAGAACAGCGGCGAGCGCAAGGAAAAGACCGAATGGCATTCGGTCGTGATCTTCAATGAAGGTCTCTGCAAGGTCGCCGAACAGTATCTGAAGAAGGGCTCGACCGTTTACGTCGAGGGCCAGCTGCAGACCCGCAAGTGGCAGGACCAGAGTGGCGCCGACCGTTACTCGACCGAAGTCGTCCTGCAGGGCTTCAACGGCAACCTGACCATGCTTGGCGGTCGCGGTGATGGCGGCGGTGCCTCGCGGGGCGGCAATGACTTCGGCGGCGACAGCTATGGCGGCGGTGGTTATGACGGCGGCTACGGCTCGCCGGCACCTTCGCGCGGCGGCTCCTCCGGTGGCGCAAGCCGCGGCGGCAGCGCTCCCTCGGGTGGCTTCTCGCGCGATCTCGACGACGACATCCCGTTCTGAGAACGCGCCGAGCGGCAGGTAATGATGGGGGCTTCGGCCCCCATTTTCATTTTGTCATCGAGCAAACTCAGAACGTCGAAACGGAAATTAGCTGATTGCCGAATTGCCTTATCGTTGGCGCGGGGTGGTCAGCCCGCAAAGGCGGACTTCACCCCGTCGACCACGAACTGCACGGAAAGAGCCGCCAGCAGAACACCGAGCAGGCGTGTCAGCAGCGCCCGGCCGGTCACGCCGAGGAACTTGTTCAGCCGCTCCGCCAGATAGAGCGAGACGAAGACCAGGCCGAGGACCACGGCGATCACGGCCACGAGCTGCGCCTTGCCGACCCAACCCTCCATCGTTCCAGAGATCAGCACCGTCGCGGAGATCGCGCCCGGACCCGCGATCAGCGGGATCGCCAGAGGGAAGACCGCGAGATTGTGGATGTGATCCTTGGTGATCGCGTCGCCCGTGGTCTTCTCCTTCCGCTCGTTGCGCTTTTCGAAGATCATCTCGAAGGCGATGGCAAACAGCATCAGGCCGCCGGCGATGCGAAAGGCGCCCATGGAGATGCCGAGTGCGCCGAGAATGCTTGCGCCGAAGAGCGCAAAGACTGTCAGGATGGCAAAGCCCATCACCGAGCCGCGAATGGCCACCTGCTGGCGCTGCGCGCGGGTCATGCCCTGGGTGAGGCCGAGGAAGAGCGGTGCAAGCCCTGGCGGGTCGACGGTGACCAGGAGGGTCGTGAAGGCGCTGATCATCGTTTCGGTAACGGCCATGCTCGGGTCTTTCTCATGTTGAAGCACCCATAAAGCCGAAGCGCTGGTAGCCTTGCAAGCCGCGCCCCCAACATATTGGGAGAAATGCCTTTCCGGCGCCGCAAAAGCCTGTTTATAACCGGGTGCAAAATTGGCGCTCCCCCGCCTGTTCCGCTATAAAATCCCCAGTGATTCCGAACAGAGATCGTGACCTGATTTGACTGAGCAAAGCACTCCCGGCGGCGGCAAGTTCCCGTCCGACATCCAGCCGATTTCCATCATGGAGGAAATGCAGCGGTCGTATCTCGATTACGCCATGAGCGTTATCGTGAGCCGCGCGCTGCCTGACGTGCGCGACGGCCTGAAGCCGGTGCACCGCCGCATCCTCTACGGCATGAACGAACTGGGCCTCGACTGGAACAAGAAATACGTCAAGAGCGCCCGCGTCACCGGTGACGTGATGGGTAAATACCATCCGCATGGCGACGCCGCGATCTATGACGCGCTGGCCCGTATGGCGCAGGACTGGTCGCTGCGCATGCCGCTGATCGACGGTCAGGGCAATTTCGGCTCTGTCGACGGTGACCCGCCGGCGGCCCAGCGTTACACGGAATGCCGCCTGCAGAAGGTCGCCCACGCGCTGCTCGACGATCTCGACAAGGAAACCGTCGATTTCCGCGACAACTACGACGGCACCATGTCGGAGCCGGTCGTCGTTCCCGCCAAGTTCCCAAATCTGCTGGTCAATGGTGCCGGCGGTATCGCCGTCGGCATGGCGACCAACATTCCACCGCACAATCTGGTCGAAGTGCTCGACGGCTGCACCGCGCTCATCGACAATCCGGCGATCGAGCTGCCGGAGCTGATGCAGATCATCCCGGGTCCGGACTTCCCGACCGGCGCCATGATCCTCGGTCGCTCGGGCATCAAGTCGGCCTACGAGACGGGCAGGGGCTCGGTCGTGATGCGCGGCGTTGCCCGCGTCGAGCCGATGCGCGGCGATCGCGAACAGATCATCATCACCGAGATCCCCTATCAGGTGAACAAGGCGACGATGATCGAGAAGATGGCCGAACTGGTGCGCGAAAAGCGCATCGAGGGCATCTCCGACCTGCGCGACGAATCCGACCGTGAAGGCTACCGCGTCGTCATCGAGCTGAAGCGCGATGCCAATGCCGATGTCATCCTGAACCAGCTCTATCGCTACACCCCGCTGCAGACCTCCTTCGGCTGCAACATGGTGGCGTTGAACGGCGGCAAGCCCGAACAGCTGACGCTGCTCGACATGCTCAGGGCCTTCGTCGCCTTCCGCGAGGATGTCGTCAGCCGCCGCACCAAGTATCTGCTGCGCAAGGCCCGCGAGCGCGCCCATGTCTTGGTCGGTCTGGCTATCGCCGTTGCCAATATCGATGAAGTCATTGCGCTCATCCGCAATGCGCCGGATCCGGCAACCGCCCGCGAACAGCTGATGACGCGCCGCTGGCCTGCCCATGACGTGGAAGCATTGATCCGCCTGATCGACGATCCGCGCCATCGCATCAACGATGACCTGACCTACAATCTCTCCGAAGAGCAGGCGCGCGCCATTCTCGAGCTGCGTCTCGCCCGCCTGACGGCTCTCGGCCGTGATGAAATCGACGAGGAATTGAACAAGATCGGCGCCGAAATCGCCGACTATCTTGAGATCCTCTCGTCCCGCGTTCGCATCCAGCAGATTGTCAAGGACGAGTTCAAGGCTATCCGTGACGAATTCGGCACTCCGCGTCGGACCCAGATCGTCGATGGCGGTCCGGATATGGATGACGAAGACCTGATCGCCCGCGAAGACATGGTCGTCACCGTGTCCCATGCCGGCTACATCAAGCGCGTACCGCTGACGACCTATCGCGCCCAGCGTCGCGGCGGCAAGGGCCGCTCCGGCATGGCCATGAAGGACGAGGATTTCGCAACACGTCTCTTCGTCGCCAACACCCATACGCCGGTTCTGTTCTTCTCCTCGCGCGGCATCGTCTATAAGGAAAAGGTCTGGCGCCTGCCGATCGGCACGCCGACGTCGCGCGGCAAGGCGATGATCAACATGTTCCCGCTGGAGCCCGGCGAGCGCATCACCTCGATCATGCCGCTGCCTGAAGACGAGACGAGCTGGGAAAATCTCGACGTCATGTTCTCGACGACCCGTGGCACGGTTCGCCGCAACAAGCTCTCCGACTTCATCCAGGTCAACCGCAACGGCAAGATCGCAATGAAGCTTGAGGAGGAAGGTGACGAGATCCTCGGCGTCGAAACCTGCACCGAGCGTGACGACGTGCTGCTGACGACGGCGCTTGGCCAGGCGATCCGCTTCCCGGTTGATGAAGTGCGCGTCTTTGCCGGGCGCAATTCGATCGGTGTCCGTGGCCTGACGCTTGCCGACAGCGACCGCCTGATCTCGATGACGATCGTCGCCCATGTCGATGCCGAACCATGGGAGCGTGCGGCCTATCTCAAGCGGTCCGCCGCCGAGCGTCGCGCCCTGGGCGTCGATGAAGACGATATCGCTCTCGTCGGCGAGGAAGTCGGAGCCGAAGGCGAACTGGCCGAAGAGCGCTATCAGGAGCTCAAGGCTCGCGAGCAGTTTGTCCTCACGGTCTCGGAGAAGGGCTTCGGCAAGCGGTCCTCGTCCTACGATTTTCGCACCTCCGGCCGAGGCGGCAAGGGCATCCGCGCCACCGACACCTCGAAGACGGCGGAGATCGGCGAACTCGTCGCAGCCTTCCCGGTCGAGGATACCGACCAGCTGATGCTGGTCTCCGACGGTGGCCAGCTGATCCGCGTACCGGTCAACGGCATCCGCATCGCCAGCCGCGCCACCAAGGGTGTCACGATCTTCTCGACCGCGAAGGACGAAAAGGTCGTGTCGGTCGAGCGCATCACGGAGCCGGAAGGTGAGGATGAGGTGGTTGAAGGCGAGGCCGTGGCAGAGGCTGGTGTTGAAAGCCCGGCTGCCGCCGAAGGCGAACCCACAGCCGAATGAAACAGAGACCGGCCCTAATCGGGCCGGCCGATCTCGTTCGAAAGGCGGACATACATTTCAAGCACATAAAATTGAAATGGGCGCCGGCTTATACAACCAGTAGAAGATTGAGACCTATCGAAAACGACGATCAATGAACCAAGGCTCTGGAAGCGCGATCACCAGACGCATGTTTGTAGCCTCCTTGTGTAGCGTGCCTTTGACAGGTTGCCAGGACGGAGGTGCTACTGTCCGTTTTCGGGTGATCGCCAAGGTGCTTCACAAAGGGTCTAAGTATGAAGCTTCGACGGTCATGGAATGCCGATACGCACGCATAAAAAATAGCTTGGTCGGCATGGGTGGGTCTACAACGCTTTATGGCGAGGCGTTGATCTTTGATCTGCCCGCAGGTTTAGGGACATTTTATCTGCTGCCTCGCTGGCGCGGAGCAGATGGCGGTCTCAACCAAGTTTACGAACAGGGAGTTCTCTCAACCCTGGGCATCAAGAGCAGTGTTGGCGGCCTCAAGGATAGTGACTTGGAGCTCTTGAGTAATGCCAGGGGTCGTAAGGCTTTCGATTTTTTTGGCCATATGCCGACAATCGTCGTTTTTCAGGATGAAACGAATCCCAAATCGATAATTGAGATTGGGCGCGGAGAATTTGCAACGATATTCCCTGGAGCAGAGTTTGTCGGACTTGATATTGAAATCACGACTGATCCCGTCACCGACCAGCTCACTCAACGGCTTCCTTGGCTCGACGCCAGGGAGCAAGTCTTTGACCGCGACCCTCCAGGCCGCCAACGGCCCGACCGCGATATACCCATTGGGTTTATGATCACAAAATCGCATTTCTTTGGAAACGGGAGCCGATGATCACGGCCAATGAATAGGACCGTTGCTGACCTTACTTTTCGCTGAACGGAGCAATTGATGCCGGTTTCAATGCATCCAGCTTCAACTGCGCAAACGAAAAGCCCGCTGGACTTTGTCCGCGCGGGCTTTTTGCTGGAGGTCTGCATCAAGTTTGATACGGTCTTGTTGGGGCCGGCGTGTGGATCCACCGACTGTGACCGCTTGGGATCGGTCTCAGAAGGCCTTGCGGCGCTCCATCATGGCCCGGAAATCGTCGTTTTCGCGCTTGAGCGCCGTGATCGTGGAAACGACCGAGGCCACAAACATGCCACTGATCAGAGCGGCAAGAACCGTAAGCGTCAGAAACATGGTCTTTTCCTTTCTCTTCTTCAGCGTGATGTTGCGTTTCTAGCGGCGAAGATTTGAAATCCGATTAATGGCTGAAGCTGTGATAGCGAGCCGTCATTGGAGGGCCGTAGAAAGCAGCGTCACCACTGCCCTTGACGTAGAAGGTTGCGGAGGTGGCAACCATGGCAGTCATCATCATCATCCATACGAGGTTGATCAGGGTAACCTTGTCATGCATTGCTTTAGTCCTTTGAATGCCGGCATTCGCAGCCGTAAAATGTTTGCGTGCGAAAATAGTTCCCGCACAGTGTAGGAAGATGTTTACCAACCGCCGCCTGAAGTCCTCTTGAACGCGCCGTTCATCTGCGGTTCATCTTTGTGACGGAACTGTGACGCTTCCATCCACTCCCGCGCAACCATGAGGCCGAGCTCGACGAGAAGCGAAGCGGCAATGGCGGAGGCAATCAGAAGAACGAGCATCGGAACATCCTTGGGGTATCTCGGTTCGGTTGATGCTTCAGGAATAGAGGAACCCGTCTGAAGCCGCCTTGAATGACGCGTTCATCTGTCGTTCAGCGCAGCGGGCGGGGTTCGCATCTGGCAAAAGCGTGACGCAAGCGAGGCCGTTGGGTGCTTGCGATATCCCGGCTTCCGTGACAAAAGGCGGGCGAAACCAAAACACGGGTTCTCATGGCAACCGCTTTCTATCCTGGCTCTTTCGATCCGATGACCAACGGCCACCTGGACGTACTTGTTCAGGCGCTGAACATCGTTGATCGCCTGGTGGTCGCCATTGGCACCCATCCGGGCAAGGCGCCGCTCTTTACCTTCGAACAGCGTGCCGATCTGATCCGTGCCTCCCTGGCTGAAGTCTTGCCGGGCCGGGCAGGGGATCTGGACGTCGTGTCCTTCGCCGATCTCGCCGTCGATGCCGCCCGCCGGCATGGCGCGCGGATCATCGTTCGTGGACTGCGCGACGGAACCGATTTCGATTATGAGATGCAGATGGTCGGCATGAACGCCCAGATGGCGCCGGAACTGCAGACCGTGTTCCTGCCGGCCGCCACCGCCTCGCGGCCCATTACCGCCACATTGGTCCGCCAGATCGCCGCCATGGGCGGAGATGTCAGCGCCTTCGTGCCGGCTCCGGTGCTGGCCGCCCTCAATTCCAGATACGGCCGCTGAGCCGCAATATCCAAACGGGAGTGATCATGAAGCTCGTCCAACTCGCAACCGCATTCGTGCTGGCCATCGCCGGCTTCGGCGCCGCCCAGGCTCAGTCCAACGAGGACTTCCTGACCATCCAGCTGAAGGACGGCCCGGTCGTGATCCAGCTGGCGACGGATGTCGCGCCCAAGCACGTTGCCCAGATCAAGGACCTCGCCGCCAAGGGCGAGTATGACAATGTTGCCTTCCACCGCGTGATCGAGGGCTTCATGGCCCAGACCGGCGACGTGCAGTTCGGCGACATGGAGAACGGCTTCGAGCCGGGTCGCGCCGGCACCGGTGGCTCGAGCCTGCCGGATCTGCCCGCCGAGTTCTCGGACAAGCCCTTCGTCCGCGGCACGGTCGGCATGGCCCGCAGCCAGGATCCGAACTCCGCCAATTCGCAGTTCTTCATTATGTTCGCCGATGGCGATTTCCTGAACGGCCAGTACACGGTCGTCGGCCAGGTCGTCTCCGGCATGGAATTCGTCGACAAGATCAAGCGTGGCGAAGGCGGCAACGGCGAAGTCACCGATCCCGACCGCATGGTCAAGGTCACCGTCGGTCGCAACTGATATCAAAAGGGCGTCAAGCCCCAACCAAGGAGAACCCCCATGGCCGAGATCAAGGATCCGGAAAACACCATCCTGATGGAAACCACCAAGGGCAAGGTCGTCATCGCGCTCTTCCCGGATCTGGCCCCCGGCCATGTCGCCCGCATCAAGGAACTGTCGCGTGAAGGCGCCTATGACGGCGTTGTCTTCCACCGCGTCATCGAAGACTTCATGGCTCAGACCGGCGACGTCCAGTATGGCAAGCAGGGTGCAGACAGCTTCAACCCGGGTCGCGCCGGCATGGGCGGCTCCTCCAAGCCCGACCTGAAGGCCGAATTCTCGGCCACCCCGCATGTTCGCGGCACCTGCTCCATGGCCCGTTCGCAGAACCCGAACTCGGCCAATTCGCAGTTCTTCATCTGCTTCACCGATGCACCCTGGCTCAACAAGCAGTACTCCGTCTGGGGTCAGGTCATCGAGGGCATGGACGTCATCGACCAGATCAAGAAGGGCGAGCCCGTGCGCGATCCCGACTCGATCGTCTCGATGAAGGTCGCTGCCGACGCCTGATCGGCTTCTTCTACGGAAGCCCGCCTCGGTGCATGGCACCCGGGCGGGTTTTCGCGTTTAAACCCGTCAATCCAGACCTGATGTGAAGCAATGCGTGTAGATCTCTTCGACTTCGACCTGCCGGAAGACAATATTGCGCTGCGGCCCGCAAACCCGCGTGACCATGCGCGATTCCTGGTGGTGCGCCCCAATGGCGACCCGGTTCTCGAAGACCATCATGTTTATGATCTCGCCTCCTTCCTGAAGCCCGGCGATGCCTTGGTCTTCAACGACACCAAGGTGATCCCGGCCCAGCTCGAAGGCGTGCGCCACCGCGAAGGTGCCGAGGAAATCGCCGTCTCCTGCACGCTGCACATGCGTGTGGCCGCCAATCGCTGGAAGGCCTTTGCCAAGCCCGGCAAGCGCATCAAGGCCGGCGACCGCATCGATTTCGGCACGGGGCAGGGGGAAGGTGCCGCCTGCATGCTCGGCTCCCTCGTCGCCACCGTTGCGGAAAAGGGTGAAGCCGGCGAAATCGATCTCGCCTTCGACCTCTCGGGCCCCGATCTGGACCAGGCGATTGCCACCGTCGGCCACATTCCGCTTCCGCCCTATATCGCCGCCAAGCGGCCGGAGGACGAGAAGGATCGCGCCGACTACCAGACGATCTACGCCCGCGAGGAGGGCGCCGTGGCCGCCCCGACCGCCGGCCTGCATTTCACGCCAGACCTCTTTGCCAAACTCGACGCCGCTGGCATCGAGCGCCATTTCGTGACCCTGCATGTCGGCGCCGGCACCTTCCTGCCCGTCAAGGCGGATGATACCGCCGAGCACAAGATGCATGAGGAGATCGGCTATATCTCGCCGTCGACTTCAGCCGCTCTGAACGCCGTTCGTGCCCGGGGCAACCGGATCATCGCTGTCGGCACCACCTCGCTGCGTCTGCTCGAAAGTGCTGCCGAAGAAAGTGGCCACATTCCCGCCTGGTCAGGTGCGACAGGCATCTTCATCACGCCCGGCTATCGCTTCAAGGCAGTCGACATGCTGATGACCAATTTCCACCTGCCCAAATCCACGCTTTTCATGCTGGTATCCGCTTTTTCCGGCCTCGACACGATGCGTGCGGCCTATGCCCACGCCATCGAGACCGGCTACCGCTTCTATTCGTATGGCGATTCCAGCCTGCTCTTCCGGAAAGACGACTGACCGATGTCCGAGAATTTCACGTTCAATCTGAAGGCCACCAGCGGCAAGGCTCGCCTCGGCGAGATCACCATGCCGCGCGGCACGATCCGCACCCCGGCCTTCATGCCCGTCGGCACCGTCGGCACCGTCAAGGCCATGTATCTCGACCAGGTCAAGGAAGGCGGCGCCGATATCATCCTTGGCAACACCTACCACCTGATGCTTCGCCCCGGTCCGGAGCGCGTCGCCCGCCTCGGCGGCCTGCATGAACTGATCCGCTGGCCGGGCCCGATCCTGACGGACTCGGGCGGTTTCCAGGTCATGTCGCTATCTGGCCTGCGCAAGCTCGACGAGCAGGGCGTGACCTTCAAAAGCCATGTCGATGGCTCGCTCCATCACATGTCGCCGGAGCGGTCGATCGAGATCCAGGGTCTGCTCGACAGTGACATCCAGATGCAACTCGACGAATGTGTGGCGCTGCCCAACGAGCCGCGCGAGATCGAACGTGCCATGGAGCTGTCGCTGCGCTGGGCCGAACGTTGCCGCGTCGCCTTCGGCAACCAGCCCGGAAAAGCCATGTTCGGCATCGTCCAGGGCGGCGACCAGCCGGCGCTCCGAATCCGCTCGGCAGAAGGCCTCAAGCAGCTTGACCTGAAAGGCTATTCGATCGGTGGTCTCGCTGTAGGCGAACCCCAGGCCGTCATGCTCGACATGCTGCGCATCACGTTGCCTGTGCTCCCGACGGAAAAGCCGCGCTACCTGATGGGCGTCGGCACGCCGGATGATATGCTGAAATCGGTCGCCGAAGGCATCGACATGTTCGACTGCGTCATGCCGACCCGCTCCGGTCGCCACGGTCTGGCGTTTACCCGACGCGGCAAGGTCAATATCCGCAATGCCCGCCATGCCGAAGACATGCGCCCGCTGGACGAACAGTCATCCTGCCCGGCGACCCGCGACTACTCGCGTGCCTATCTGCATCACCTCGTGCGCTCCAATGAAGCGCTCGGCGGAATGCTGCTATCCTGGAACAACCTGAGCTACTATCAGGAACTGATGCAGGGCATCCGCCAGGCGATCGCGGAAAACCGCTTCGAGGATTTCAAGGCCGAAACCATCGAGATGTGGAACCGCGGCGACATCGACCCGATCTGAGCGTGATCGAGGGCAGGGCGCTCAATCGTCCTGCCCTGAAGGTTCAGATACCCTGACTGTTCGTCTCGCGCTTCATGCGCACGCCATTGATGGCAAACTGGCCGTCACGCTGGCGCTTCAGCTCGTAATACACCGCCCAGTCCTTGCCGTCAGGCGCCGAGATCAGCACCTCCTGATAGGCCACCGTGCCATCGGGCGACACCTGATTGCGCCCGAAGGCATAGTTGCCGGGACGATAGACCGGGCCATAGCTCTTCTTCACCATCTCGAAGAAGCGCTCCGCATTGGGAAACACCGACTTGATCTCCGGCGAAGCGAAGGAATAGGCCGTCTGGGCATCATCGTTCAAAAAGGCCGTGATCTGCTGCTCGATGACGTTTTTCACGAGGGTCACAGCCTCGGTCTTTCCATCCTGTTGGGCCATGACCGGTGCTGCAAGCAGGCCGACCACGAGAGACAGGGCAATTCCAATCCGCATGCGCATCATCATCCCCTTGTTTCAGAAAGTCCGAAACAAAAGGATAGGACGATTCGCCCCGTCGAAAAGTCCTCATGACGGTTTCATGTCGTTCATCGCGATATCGTGAGCAAAACCCGCTGGATTACCCCCGGCTGGTCTGGACAAGCCAGGGGTGAAGCCGCTTAAAAACAAAGACCATGAGTTGGCTGCAACGTTGCCGGAGGTGGCGACACGCGCCAACACGACTGCGAGATGAGGAGCCTTGCAATGATCGATGACCTGCTCGACCGGATGACACTTGAGGAGCAGGTCGCCCTGCTGGCCGGCGCCGATTTCTGGACCACCGTCGCGGTCGAGCGTCTCGGCATCCCCAAGATCAAGGTGACCGACGGTCCTAACGGTGCGCGCGGCGGCGGCTCGCTGGTCGGCGGCGTCAAATCCGCTTGCTTCCCGGCCGCCATCGGCATAGGGGCTGCCTGGAACCCGGAGCTTGTGCGCGAGATGGGTGTAGCGCTCGCCGAGGAGGCGAAGACCAAGAGCGCCCGCGTCCTGCTGGCACCGACCGTCAACATTCATCGCTCTGGCCTCAATGGCCGCAATTTCGAATGCTACTCCGAAGACCCGATGCTGAGCTCGGCGCTGGCCGTCGCCTATATCGAGGGTGTGCAGTCTGAGGGCATCGCCGCCACGATCAAGCATTTCGTCGGCAACGAATCCGAAATCGAGCGTCAGACCATGTCATCCGACATGGATGAGCGCACACTGCGCGAGATCTACCTGCCGCCCTTCGAGGCTGCGGTGAAACAGGCGGGCGTCTGGGCGATCATGTCCTCCTACAACCGCCTGAACGGTGTGTGGACCAGCGAGAACCGCTGGCTGCTGACCGAACTCCTGCGTGAGGAATGGGGCTATGAGGGCATCGTCATGTCCGACTGGTTCGGCTCGCACACCACGGAAGCCTCTGTGATCGGCGGCCTCGATCTTGAAATGCCGGGTCCGACCCGCGACCGCGGCGAAAAGCTGGTTAGCGCTGTCCGCGAGGGCAGGGTGCCCGCAGAAACCGTCAGGTCTGCCGCCCGCCGTATCCTGCTGCTGCTCGAGCGCGTCGGCGCCTTTGCCGATCCGACCATGGCAGAAGAGAAGGCTGTCGACCGCCTCGAACACCGCGCGCTCATCCGCAAGCTCGGCGCCGAGGGAATGGTGCTCCTTAAGAATGACGGCATCCTGCCGCTCGACAAGTCGGCCCTCGACCGCATCGCCGTGCTCGGTCCCAATGCCACGGAACCACGTATCATGGGCGGCGGCAGCGCCCAGATCAACGCGCATTACAAGGTGAGCCCGCTCGAGGGTATCCGCAATGCGCTCTCAGGCACCAACCGCGTCAGCCACATCATGGGCTGCCGCAACAACCGCCTGACCCGCATGCTCGGAGGCGAGATCAGCCTCGACTTCTTCCAGGGCACCCGCTGCGAGGGTCCCGTGATCCATAGCGACAAGGCGCAAATCTCGAACTTCTTCTGGCTCGACATGCCCAAGTCATCGCTCGATCCGCGCGACTTCTCCGTCCGTCTGAAGACGATTTATCGCCCGGAAGAAAGCGGCAACCACCTGTTTGGCCTTGCCAATGCCGGACTTGCCCGCCTCTATGTCGATGACGTGCTTGTGGTCGACAGCTATGAGGGCTGGAAGCGCGGCGACAATTTCTTCGGTAATGGCAATACCGAGGTCCGTGTCGAACATTTCCTCGAAGCGGGGAGAAGTTACGAGATCCGCGTGGATTACCGCTCTCCGGCAGAGGTCGAGTCCGGCATCCGAATTCGCGCCCTCCGCTTCGGCGTCGAACTGCCGACGTCCGACAAGGACATCCAGCTTGCGGTCGAACAGGCCAAGGCCTCGGATATCGCCGTGCTGTTCGTCGGCCGGGAAGGGGAGTGGGACACCGAAGGTCTCGACCTGCCCGATATGCGCCTGCCCGGTCGCCAGGAAGAACTGATCGAGAAGGTCGCCGCCGTTAACTCGCGCACCATCGTGGTGCTGCAGACCGGCGGCCCCGTCGAAATGCCCTGGCTCGACAAGGTCCAGGCGGTCATCCAGGCTTGGTATCCGGGCCAGGAGGCCGGCAATGCGATCGCCGATGTGCTCTTCGGCGCGGCGGAGCCCGGCGGCCGCCTGCCGCAGACCTTCCCGCAGCGTCTTGCCGACAATTCCGCCGTGACAGGCGATCCGAAGACCTACCCCGGTGAAAACGGCCATGTCGTCTACGCGGAAGGCCTTGCCGTCGGTTACCGCCATCACGATGCCGATGGCGCCAAGCCGCTCTTTCCCTTCGGTTACGGCCTCTCCTACACCAGCTTCGAATGGTCCGCGCCGCGCGCCTCCAGCCTCGACATGGGGCCGGATGGCGTAACCATCGAGGTAGATGTGACCAACACCGGCGACCGGGCAGGGGCCGAACTGGTCCAGCTCTATGTCAAGCCGAAGGCGTCGCGCCTGCCGCGTCCGGTGAAGGAACTCAAGGCCTTCGCCAAGCAGCATATCGCCGCCGGCAAGACCGCAACAGCACGGCTCACGCTCGCAGTCCGCGACCTCGCTTATTTCGATCCGCAGGCGCGCGCCTGGATCGCCGAGGCCGGCGACTACGACCTCGTCATTGCCGCCAATGCCGAGGATATCCGCGCTACGCTGCCGCTCACGCTTTCGACCGAGTGGCGGGAAGGGGTCTCGGCCCCGCCACTGCCTGATGTCGTCGACTGATGCACTGCGGCGGAGGTTGCCGGCCTCCGCCGTCTCTTGCCGTGCCGTGAAATTCCATTAGAAGGCTAGAATGTCTTCGAAACCGCAGCGGATCCCCTGAGCATGCGCCTCTTCCTCGGATCCGATTTTCACGTCGATTACCGGCAGAATCTCGACTGGCTGCGAGCGCTGTCCCGCGCCGATTTCACCGACGATGTCCTGATCGTCGCCGGTGATCTCTCGGACGAACTCGATCTCGTCAAAGCCTGTTTCGACGAACTCGTGCCGCGCTATCGCAAACTGCTTTTCCTGCCCGGCAATCACGATCTGTGGACCGCGAGAAGCGGGAAGGGGCCATCCTTCGAAAAATTCGAGACCCTGAATGCGCTCTGCCACGGCTACGGCATCGAAACCCGTCCGCTTGCCTTCGGCAAGACTCTGATCGTGCCTTTGCTCGCCTGGTATGATTATTCCTTCGGCGAGCCCGGACCGACCATCCGCCGCGGCTGGATGGACTTTTACAAATGCAACTGGGACGGCCTCAAACCCGCCGAGGTCGCGGCCCGTTTCGACGCCATGAATGTCATCCCGGACACATCGGGCTACGACGCCGTCTACAGCGTCTCGCATTTCGTGCCACGCATCGACCTGATGCCGGCGCGCTATCCGGAAAAGCACAAGGCACTGTTTCCGGTGCTTGGCACAGACCGCCTGGAGCGCCGCATTCGTTCGCTCGGCTCGACCAAGCATTTCTACGGTCACAGCCACCTGAACCGCAACAAGGAGATCGACGGCGTCACCTACATCAACAATGCCTTCGGCTATCCCAAGGAAACCGAAATTTCGGCCAAGACCATTCTTCACGTCGCGGATCTCTAGGAGCCGGGGAGCTGGCAGATCGAGCGCCCTCTAATACCAACCGTCATTGATCAGAACCTTTGGGCCCATTTGCGTCGGCCGATCGACATTATCTTCCACGGTCGGTCCTGTAGGGTTCTCCAAGCGTAGCAGCAGTGGTCGACGATATCCTCGTAGGACTTGAAGACG
>JAPZUE010000025.1 GCA_027533385.1 Rhizobium sp.
CCCACATTCATCCCTTGACCGGCAGACGCCGGATAAGGCCTACTTCAACACGCTGGCACCCATGATGGTGGCGGCATAATCGAGGCGGAAATCCACTTAGCAAAACGCCCGAAACTGTTCAGACAAACCGAGCCACCTCTCTTCATGTACACGCCGTTCGGATTTCTGAAGTCCTCACTCGCTCGAACACCCAGTGCATGCCCGAGGCGGTTCAGCAGTTGGGAAAGCTCGACTACCTTCTTGCTTGTTTTGCCGGGGGGGTTCGCGGGGCTTTGAAGATAAAGTTCAAGGGCGAGTATGAGTTCATCGCGATACCAGTCAGGATTTCTCATTCAAAGTTCCACAGTCGGTTGAGCGCCAACAAGTGTAAGCTCAATCCAATACCGTTGAAACTGTTACAGTGACATGTTACATCGCGAGAGTGCAGGTAGGCTGCAGAACCCAGTATTGCTGGGACTTCTCGAAATCTGCCGTCGCCTTCAAATCTCTCTAGCAGCACCATTTTCTTGATTTCCCAAACGCCTGAAAATCAACTGATTTTGGCCTGCGGCGCGTTGACGGGTTCAGACCGACACGTCGCCTTGCGCACCACATCTGCCACCTCCATTAACTGCCTCGAGATCGGGCTGGTCTTGCGCCAGATCATACCGATGGTGCGGGATGGCTGCGGATCGGCAAAGCGCGCAATCGAGACGTCGGCGGAGCGGGTTTCGACGGGCATGGCGATCTCCGGGATGAGCGTCACGCCGATGCCGGCACCGACCATCTGGACGAGGGTCGAGAGGGAACTGCCGTCGAGGATCTCGCGCGGGCGCACCGCGCCCATGTCACAGAAGGACAGCGCCTGCTCGCGGAAGCAATGGCCCTCCTCCAGCAGCAGAAGCCGCATCTCGCGCAGCATCTCCCGGTCGGGCACGGGCTTTTCAGCATCCTCCCTGGGGCGCACAAGGACAAAGTTTTCCTCGAAGAGCGGCGTCTCGGTCATCGACAGCTCCGAGATCGGCAGGGCCACAATCGCCGTATCGAGGCGTCCTTCGGCGAGTTCCTGCAAGAGTTTCGGGGTCACCGTTTCGCGGACATGGATATCGAGATCGGCATTGTCGCGGGTGAGCGCCGAGATCATGCCCGGCAACAGATAGGGCGCGACCGTCGGGATCACGCCGATTCGCAGACGCCCCACAAGCTGTTTGCGATGGGCGCGGGCCAGATCGCCCAATTCATCGACCGAACGCAGGATTTCGCGAACCCGCAGCAGGAATTCCTCGCCAAAGGCCGAGAGCCGGACCTGGCGTGCGGCGCGCTCAAAGAGCTCCGCACCGAGGCTTTCCTCAAGATCGCGGATCTGCACCGAAAGCGCCGGCTGGGAGATCGAGCAGTCGTCCGCCGCCCGTCCGAAATGGCCATGGCGGGCCAGCGCCTCGAAATAGCGCAGCTGGCGAAGGGTGAAATTGATCATAATCTTTTCCTATGGAACTGATCACAATTTCCAACTTACATTAATCGAAAGCCTTTGCTAGAACAATTCCAGATGACGTCGACGGGCCGCCTCATGGGGGCGGCCCTTGCGCTTGCGACCACAGGGAAGCGAGCGGGCGGCGGGTCGGGCGGGATAACCGCCTGCAGTTCATCGGCTTGTGATGCGGGCATGCTTTTCAATGGCTTGCCAGCGATCCGATCCTGGACAAGCGGGTTCTTCAAGGAGGCAAAACATGGATACCATGAGCAACAAAAACGCCGGCAAATGTCCGGTGATGCATGGCTCGAACACCGAAACCGGCGCAACGCCCGTGGCCTGGTGGCCGAATGCGCTGAACCTCGACATCCTGCACCAGCACGACGCCAAGACCGACCCGATGGGCAAGGGCTTCAACTATCGTGAAGCCGTCAAGCAGCTGGACGTCGCGGCGCTGAAGGCCGACATGAAGGCCCTGCTGCGCGACAGTCAGGAATGGTGGCCGGCCGACTGGGGTCACTACGGCGGCCTGATGATCCGTCTCGCCTGGCATTCCGCCGGCTCCTACCGCCTGGCCGACGGCCGTGGCGGCGGCGGCACCGGCAATATCCGTTTCGCTCCGCTCAATTCCTGGCCCGACAATGCCAGCCTCGACAAGGCCCGCCGCCTGTTGTGGCCCTTGAAGAAGAAGTACGGCAACAAGATCTCGTGGGCCGATCTTATCCTCTATGCCGGCACCGTCGCCTATGAAGACATGGGTCTGAAGACCTTCGGCTTCGCTTTCGGCCGCCCCGACATCTGGGGTCCGGAAAAGGACGTCTATTGGGGTGCGGAAAAGCAGTGGCTCGCCCCGTCGGACAGCCGCTACGAAGACGTGACCAAGCCGAACACGATGGAAAACCCGCTCGCCGCCGTGCAGATGGGCCTTATCTACGTCAACCCGGAAGGCGTGAACGGCAAGCCGGACCCGATGGCGACCGCCGCGCAGGTGCGTGAAACCTTCGCCCGCATGGCGATGAACGACGAAGAAACCGCAGCGCTCACCGCCGGTGGTCACACCGTCGGCAAGGCGCATGGCAATGGCAGCGCCCAGGCGCTTGGTCCGGAACCGGAAGCCGGTGCACTCGAAAACCAGGGCTTCGGCTGGATGAACCCGAACCAGAACGGCAAGGCAAGCCTCGCCGTCACCTCGGGCATCGAAGGCGCCTGGACGACCAATCCGACCGTCTTCGACATGGGCTATTTTGAACTGCTGTTCGGCTATGACTGGGAGCTGACGCACAGCCCCGCCGGTGCCCAGCAGTGGGCTCCCATCGGCATCAAGGAAGAGCATATGCCGGTCGACGCGTCCGATCCGTCGATCCGCCGCATGCCGATGATGACCGACGCCGACATGGCGATGAAGGTCGACCCGACCTACCGCGCCATCTGCGAGAAGTTCATGGCGGATCCGGCCTACTTCCAGGACACGTTTGCCCGCGCCTGGTTCAAGCTGACCCACCGCGACCTCGGTCCCCGCGTTCGCTACATCGGTCCGGAAGCGCCGACCGAAGACCTGATCTGGCAGGATCCGATCCCGGCTGGCCCCAAGCACTTCGACATCGGCGCCGTGAAGGCCAAGATCGCGGCTTCTGGCCTGTCGATCGCAGACCTCGTCGCCACCGCCTGGGACAGCGCGCGAACTTATCGCCAATCCGACATGCGCGGCGGTGCAAACGGTGCGCGCATTCGTCTCGCTCCGCAGAAGGACTGGGAAGGCAATGAGCCGGCCCGTCTCGCCAAGGTGCTTGCGGTTCTTGAGCCGATCGCGGCCGAATTCGGTGCCAGCGTCGCAGACGTCATCGTGCTTGCCGGCAATGTCGGCATCGAGAAGGCTGCCAAGGCTGCCGGTTACGACGTGACCGTGCCGTTTACTGCCGGTCGTGGCGATGCCACTGCCGAGCAGACGGATGCCGAAAGCTTCAAGCCGCTCGAGCCGCTCGCCGATGGCTTCCGCAACTGGACCAAGAAGGACTACGTCGTCAGCCCCGAAGAGATGCTGCTCGACCGCGCCCAGCTCATGGGCCTGACGGGTGCGGAAATGACAGTGCTGCTCGGTGGTCTGCGCGTGCTCGGCACGAACTACGGCGGCACCAAGCATGGCGTGTTCACCACCCGCGAGGGACAGCTGACGAACGACTTCTTCGTCAACCTGACCGACATGGGCTTCACCTGGAAGCCGACGGGCAAGAACTCCTACGACATCTGCGACCGCAAGACCGGCGAGAAGAAGTTCACCGCGACGCGCGCCGATCTCGTCTTCGGTTCGAACTCCGTCCTGCGCGCCTATGCGGAAGTCTACGCCCAGGACGACAACCAGGAGAAGTTCGTGAAGGACTTCGTCGCTGCCTGGGTCAAGGTCATGAACGCCGATCGCTTCGATCTCGAAGCCTGAAAGCTACGGTTCCGAGGCTCGTGCCCCGAGACTGAGGACCGATAGAGGAAGCCGGAGATGCAAACGCATCTCCGGCTTTTTTCGTGCCTAGCGGAGAAACGCCCGGAAGCGCTGGAGCGACAGGACAAAGAAGACGGCCGAGATCACAACAAGCGCCAGGATCTGTGGCCAGACCACGTCAAGCCCCGCATCGCGGAACAGCACCGCCTGCGCCATGATGACAAAATGCGTGTTCGGCGCCGCCGACATGATCCACTGGATTACTTCGGGCATGCTTTCGCGTGGAGTCATGCCGCCCGAAAGGATCTGCAGGGGAAGCAGCACCAGCATCAGGAGCAGACCGAATTGCGGCATAGAGCCGGCGACGGTTGCCAGAAAGATTCCCATGGAGGTGGCGGCCACAAGCTGCAGCGCGGCGCCCAGCAGAAACAGGATCATGGAGCCGCGTAGCGGCACGTCGAGCGCCCCCTCGACGACCACGAATAGCGAGAAGATCGTCGCCAGCAGCACGACGAGGCCCATCGACCAGATTTTGCTCAGCATGATCTCCGCCGGCGTCACCGGCATGACCAGAAGATGTTCGATCGTGCCGTGCTCGCGCTCGCGGATCAGCGCCGCCCCCGTCAGGATGATCGATAGCATCGTGACCGCCGAGATCACCTCGTTGATCGATCCGAACCAGCCCTTGTCCAGTTCGGGATTGAAGCGGGCGCGAAGCGACAGACCGACGGTCGCCTGCTCCTCGGCCTCGCCGCGGTTCAGAAACGCCGTCACCTCATGCGTGACGATCTCCTGGATGTAGCGCCCGCCGGAAAAAGCCTGGGTCATCTGGGTCGCGTCGACATTCAGCTGGATCTGCGGGGTCCGGCCCGCCAGAAGATCGCGCTGAAAATCGGGCGGAATGTCGAGCACGAAGGTATCGAGACCGGCATTCATGCGCGCATCGATCTCGGCGGGCGTGATCATCTGCGGCGGCAGGAAATAGGGTGGATAGAGCGCGCTTTCGATGCGCGCGGACACCTGGGAGCGGTCCTCATCAACGATGGCGACCGCGGCCTTGTACAGCGTTTCCGGCTCGGCAGTGGCGGCCGTGTAGATGTTCAGCGTGAACGCATAAACGATGAGAAACAGCAGCGCCGGATCGCGAGCGAGGCCGCGTAACTCCTTGATCCCGAGTTCCAATATGTTCGCCAGCCGCATGGTTCATACCGCCTGCTTCTTGAGAAGGAAGGTTCCGGCGACGAGCAGAAGCGGTCCGACGATGGCCAGGGCCAGCAATTGGGGCTCAAGATCGGCAAAGGTCAGCCCCTTTGAAAAGACACCGCGCGAGATAGTGACGAAGTGGCTCGCGGGGTAAATCTGACCGATCAGGGCACCTGCCCCCTGCAACGCCGAAACCGGTGAGAGCATGCCGGAAAACTGGACCGCCGGGATGATGGTGATCAGCGTTGTGCCGAAGATTGCCGAGATCTGGCTCTTCATGAAGCTCGAGAGCAGAAGACCAAGGGCGGTCGCTGCGAAGACGTAGAGAAAGGCTCCGAGCGCCAGAACGGCAAAGCTGCCGGTCAACGGCACCTGGAAGCCAAAGACGGCAAAGGCGGCAAGCATCAGAAAGTTGAGGAAGGCGATGCCGATATAGGGCAGCTGCTTGCCGAGCAGAAACTCCAATCGGGTGACCGGCGTGACATAGAAGTTGATGATGGAGCCCAGTTCCTTTTCGCGCACGACGCTCAGCACCGACAGCATGGCAGGGATCAGCATCAGCAGGAGCGGAATGACCGCTGGCACCATGGCGACCAGACTGGCGATACTGGGATTGTAACGATAGCGCAGCTCGATATCGAACGGGACGGTGATCGCGTCGTCCCCGCAGAGTTCGCGCGCCTTGCGCGTCAGCCAGGTGGCATGCATGCCCTGGACATATCCGGAAATGGTTTCCGCCCGCGAGGGCATCGCCCCGTCGATCCAGGCTCCGACCTCGACTGTGCGGTTTCCGCGGGCCAGATCCCGAGCGAAGCCTGGAGGGATCTCGATTGCCAGGCTGATTTCGCCGGCGCGCATGCGGCGATCAAGTTCCTGGTAATCCGTAATCGGTGGTCGCTCGATGAAGTAGCGGGAACCGGCGATCTCGGCGATGTACTCGCGGCTCAATACTGTATCGTCGCGGTCAAGGGCGGCAAAGGTCAGGTTCTCGACATCCAGATTGATGCCGTAGCCGATGACGAACATCAGGATCAGACTGCCGACCATCGCCAAGGTCGCCCGGATCGGATCGCGGACGAGTTCCAGGGCCTCGCGTCGGCTGAAGGCCAGCAAGCGGCGCCGGTCGAGCAGCGGCCGATGCCGTGCCTTCTCCGCTGCGGGTCCTTGCCTTGAGATGGCCTCTTCCTTGTAATCCTTACCGGTGAAACTCGGGGCGACGTCCTCGCCGATCGCGGTTTCCAGATAATGGATGAAGGCTTGTTCCAGCGTCCTGGCTTGGCAGCCGACCACGATCTCCTCAGGCGTGCCGGTCACCAGAACCTTGCCTGCATGCATGAGCGAGATCCGGTCGCACAATGCGGCCTCGTTCATGAAATGGGTCGAGACAAAGATCGTGACGCTGTCGCGGCGGGAGAGGTCTGCCAGCAATTGCCAGAAGCCGTCACGGGCGACGGGATCGACACCCGATGTCGGTTCGTCGAGGATCAGGATATCGGGACGGTGGATCAGCGCGACCGCGAGGGACAGACGTTGACGGATGCCGAGCGGCAGGGCCTCCGGCCACTCATCCAGCACAGTGGCAAGACCGAAGCGGGCTGCAAGCTCATCGATGCGAGGGTGGATCTCCGCGTCTGTCATGCCGAAGAGACGACCATGCAGATCGAGATTCTGCCTCAGGGTCAGCTCGCCATACAGCGAGAATGCCTGGCTCATGTAGCCGACACGACGGCGGATCGCGATGTCCTTCGGATCGACGATATGGCCGAAGACCTCAGCCGTGCCTTCGCTTGCCGCCAGCAGGCCGGTCAACATCTTCATCGTGGTCGTCTTGCCACAGCCGTTCGAGCCCAGGAAACCGAAGATCTCGCCGCGCGGGATCTCGAAGCTGACATCATCGACCGCCGTGAAGTCACCGAAGCGCATGGTAAGGTGATCTGCCCGGATCGCGATCTCATGCTCTGCGCCGGCTTGCCGATCCGGGATTTGCAAGGGTTGGCCATGGCCGCGCTTTTCGGGCGGCAGCAGTGCCACAAAGGCGGCATCGAGGGTTTCGGTACCGGTGCGGGCACGCAGCTCCTCAGGGGTGCCGGTGTCCAGCACCCGCCCGTCATCCATGGCCACCAGCCAGTCGAAGCGCTCGGCCTCCTCCATGTAGGCGGTCGCGACGATGACACTCATGCCGGGCCTTTGCGCCCGGATGCCATCGATCAGCTCCCAGAACTGGCGGCGCGACAGAGGATCGACACCGGTGGTCGGCTCGTCGAGGATGAGCAGATCCGGATCGTGGATCAGCGCACAGCAGAGGCCGAGTTTCTGCTTCATGCCGCCGGAGAGCTTGCCGGCTGGTCGATCGGAAAAGGGCGAAAGGCCCGTTGCATGCAGCAGACCGGCGATGCGGCGCTCCCGCTCCTTTCGATCCTGACCGAAGAGGCGGCCGAAAAACTCGACATTCTCGAACACCGAGAGCGTCGGATAGAGGTTCTTGCCCAGGCCCTGCGGCATATAGGCGATGCGCGGGCAGGACTTGCGACGGTGAGAGGCGCGCGCCATGTCCCCGCCTAAGACCTCGACCTGACCATTCTGGATCGCCCGGGCTCCTGACACCAGCGCGAGCAGGCTGGATTTGCCGACGCCATCGGGACCGATCAGGCCGATCATCAGGCCGGAAGGGATCTCGAGTGAGATATCCCGTAGCGCCTGCGTCTTCCCGTAGGACAGGTCGACGCCCGACAGGCGCACGACCGCCCCTCTGCTGTCCGTGCTGTCAGTGCTGGCCGCGCCGTTCATCTCACTGCACCAGGTTGGTCGTCAGGGAATCGGGCCAAGCCGCCTGCGGGTCGAGATTGACATAGGCGACGCCCGGAAGGCCCGTCTTGACCTGCTGGATGTATTTCTTAAGCAGCGCCTCCGGAATCTCAGCCTTGACGCGGAACATCAGCTTCTGGCGCTCCTCGTCGGTCTCCACCGTCTTTGGTGTGAACTGCGCAACGTCGGCCACGAAGCTGACCTTGGCCGGGATCGTATAGGCCGGCGCGGCGTCGAGCACGATGCGCGCCTCACTGCCAAGCGCAATCCGTCCAACCTCGGCCGTGGGCAGGAAGAAAGCCATGTACACGTCCGAGAGATCGACGATGTTGAGTACACGCCCACCGGCGCCCAAGACTTCTCCAAGCTGGGCAACGCGGTATTGCACTCGCCCGTCGCGGGGCGCGCGCAGCGTACTGTCGGCGATATCGGCGTCGATGCTCTCGATGGCTGCCGCCGCAGCGGCGACCGCTGCCTCAGCATCGATCACCTGTGCACGCGCCGCGCCGATGGCGGCTTCTGCGGCCAAGACCTGCGCTTGCGCTGCAGCCAGCGCAGCCCTGGCGCTTGCCGCCGCAGCCTTGTCGTCATCGACAACCTGCTGGCTGGTGGTGCGGCTTTCCATGAGGCGCTCGGTGCGGGCCAGCGTCGTCTCGGCGGCACTCAGCTGTGCTTCGCGCTGCGCGACCGTCGCAAGGGCCGCTTCGCGCTCTGCCTGACGCTGGGCCACCACGCTGCCCGCCGTATCGACGGAGATCAGGGCACGGCGATGCTCGGCCACGGCCTGACGTCGGCGGGCATCGAGCTGGTCCGTCTCCATGACAGCGAGCACCTGGCCGCTGGTGACGAAATCACCTTCACCGACCAGGATGTCCTTCACCCGACCGCCGGTCTTGGTGGAAATGTCGATCTCGACCGCTTCGATGCGACCGTTGCCATAAGCTATATTCTCGGGAAGGCCGTCACCTTCATAGGTTTTCCAGCCATAGAATGCGGCACCACCCACCGCGACCACCAGCACCGCGGCCAGCCAGCCGCCATTCCGCTTTGCCATGTCCGATCTCCATGATCCCTGCGACGCCGGAGAACCGTCGTTGCGCCGTCATGGGGATAGTCATAGGGGGCATGGCCGGTGGTGATCTTGATCCACGTCAATTAGGGATTGCTATAACCAATAACGTTCCTCCCCAGGGGGCACACTGCCGCGCCGCAGCTTCGCACTCTGGGCAGCATGGCAGCGATACTTAGAAACCGCTGGCGAGACGGCGACCGAGATCCTTGATGTCGGGTTCGGAACGCTCGATGAGGCGACGCTCCCATGACAGGGCAGTATCGACGATAACACCGAGGTCATCATAGCGCGGTGCCCACCCGAGTACCTGCTTGGCCAGGGTCGAATCCGCGACAACAAGCGGTGCATCGCCCGGGCGGCGGGGCGCGTATTGGACCTGAAAGTTAACATTCGTGGCACGGCGCACGGCCTCAACGATATCGAGGACCGAATAGCCTCTGCCATAACCACAATTGGCAACGAGCGGGCCACCGCCCCGACGCAGATATCGCAGGGCCTGCAGATGGGCATCAACGAGGTCGTTGATGTGAATATAGTCGCGAACACCCGTACCGTCGGGCGTGTCGTAATCCGTACCGTAGACGGACATCGAGGCACGCTTGCCGAGTGCGGCTTCGCAGGCCACCTTGAGCAGATGGGTGGCTCCGGCAGCCGAATTGCCGGCGCGTCCCTTTACATCGGCACCGGCGACGTTGAAGTAACGCAAGGCGACATAGCAGAGCCCATGGGCGCGGGCGGTGTCGCGCAGCATGAACTCGCTCATCAGTTTCGACTGGCCATAGGGCGATTCCGGCCGCAACGGGGCATCTTCACGCACCGGCAGCGGCTTGTCAGGGAGACCATAGACAGCAGCGGTCGAGGAGAAGATCACCTTGTCGATACCGGCCTTGACTGCTGCAGAGAGCAGCCGCCGGGTGTTTTCGGTGTTGTTCTCGTAGTAGCTCAGGGGATTGGCGATCGATTCCGGCACCACAATCGAACCAGCGAAATGGATGATCGCCTCGATCTCGTTTTCGGCAAAGACCTGCTTCAGAACAGCCGGCTTGGCGATGTCTCCGAGATAGAAGCGCGCCTGCGGAGCGACGGCCCAGCGAAAGCCGGTGGAGAGCCGGTCGACGACGACAACCTCTTCACCCGCATCGAGGAGAGCCCAGACCATATGGCTGCCGATGAAGCCTGCGCCACCCGTCACCAAGATCGCCATGACTTTTCTTCCCGTTGTTATTCTTATCGGGAAATCAAAAGCAGGCGCATCTTACAGAGTGCTTATCGAAAGGCTCCAAATCACTGAAACGGCTTGACTATTCGGATTCTTCGTAAAGCCCGCGCAAACCGTTTCAGTCAAATTTTATCGAATGGGCTCAGCGGCAGGGACGCTCGTCAAAGCGCCTTGATGTAACCGCTCAGACGCTCTGCGGCATCGGCGATGTGTGCCGGGTTGCGCAGGAAACACGCCCGGAGGAATGGCAGCCCGCCTTCGCCGAACGCCGTGCCCGGTGCCATTCCGACGCCGGTCTTGTCGACGATGTCAAGCGCCGCCTTCCGGCTGTCAGTGATGCCGTCGATTTTCAGGAATGCGTAAAGCGCGCCCTCGGGTTTCAAAGTCTCCACACGGTTGGTGGCAATCAGCGCATCGCAGAGGATGTCACGCGAGGCCGTTGCACGGGCGATGTTTTCGCGAACGAAATCATCGCCGTGATCAAGAGCCACGACGGCGCCACGCTGCATGAACTGGGCGACGCCCGAGGTCGAATACTGGATGAGGTTTTCGAGGACCTGGCCCAGTTCCGGCGGCGCCACGATCCAGCCGACGCGCCAGCCGGTCATCGACCAGTTCTTGGAGAAGGAGTTGGCGAACATGACCTTGTCGCCTTCTTCCATCACGTCGAAGAAGGAGGGCGCCCGCTCGGCTGTGCCGTAGTAATAGAGCGCATAGATCTCGTCGGCGAGGATCCAGATTCCATGGCGGCGCGCGATCTCCAGGATTGCCTTCAGGTCTTCGCGCGTCGCCGTCCAGCCGGTCGGGTTGGAGGGCGTATTGATGAAGAGCGCCCTGGTCTTCGGTGTGATCGCCCTTTCCAGGCGATCCAGGTCGAGCATCCAGCGGCCATCGGTGAAGGAAAGCGGAACGCAGACAGACTTTGCGCCGGCGAGGTCGATTGCCGAAACGATGTTCGGCCAGCAGGGCGACAGATAGATCATCTCGTCGCCGGGCGAGGTCAGCGCCTGGACGGCGAGCGCAATCGCCTGCATACCCGAGGCCGTCACATAGAAATGCTCAACCGGCAGATCGACTGCAAAGTGACGATGGTAGTAGCGCGACAGTGCCTGGCGAAGTTCGGGAATGCCGCGCTGCCAGGTGTAGAAGGTCTCGCCACCCAGAAGCGCATCACTCGCAGCGCGATTGATGAAGTCGGGCGTCGGCAGATCCCCCTCGCCCGCCCAAAGCGGCAGCAGACCGTCGCGGCCCCGCGCATAGTTGATGATCTCGACGATACCGCTTTCCGGTGCGGCGAGCGCGCGGGGGCTGAGGCTGTCCAAAAGGGTCATGGGAAAATCACTCCTTCGATCGGTGCGACGTGTCTAACCGATCGGATGGCAAAAATCCCATGATATTCCTTGAGGACAAGATCGATCCTGCTGATAGGTTCCCGCTTGCGGAGGGAACCCATCATGAGGGCTCAGCGGTTCTTCAAGAGGTCGCGGATTTCAGTCAGAAGCTGAACGTCGGCCGGCGGCGGCGCCGCTTCGGCAGCCTTCTGCTCTTCCTTTTCCATCGACTTGCGCAGCGAGTTCACGGCCTTGACCATCAGGAAGATGATCCAGGCGAGGATCATGAAGTTGATGACGACCGTGATGAAGTTTCCATAGGCGAAGACGGCACCCTGTTCGCGGGCGGCCGCAAGAGAGCTCGCGGTGACATTGCTGCTCAGGGGAAGGAAGTAGTTGGAAAAGTCGAAGCCGCCGAAGATGACGCCGACGACCGGCATGACGATGTCCTCGACCAGCGAATTGACGATGAGGCCGAAAGCGCCACCGATGATCACGCCGACGGCGAGATCCATGACATTGCCGCGCGCGATGAAAGTCTTGAATTCCTGTAGCATGCCCCTGCTCCTGAATGATCGCTGAAAGAGCCGGCGGAGAACCGACCGGAAAACATGGTTAATCAATCTTAACGCTTTCGAAAATGGTAATTCGGCACAGGCCGCTCTCGGGTTTCGACTAAGGTCAATATTCGAAACGATTTCAAAAGGTGCGGACTTGCCCTAAGGTTCCGGTAAGGGCGCGGTCGAGGAGGAAAAGGTGCTCCCAGGCTGGATCATCGTTGCGTCAGCGATAGGCTATCTTCTGCTCCTGTTCGCCGTGGCGAGTTACGGAGATCGGAAGACGCGCGTGTACGGCGTCCCGCCCGGTGGACGCCCGGTGGTCTATGCGCTGAGCCTGGCCGTCTACTGCACGTCCTGGACCTATTTCGGCGGCGTCGGCCTTGCCGCAGAGCGCGGCCTCGAGTTCATGGCGATCTATATCGGCCCGATTCTGATGTACACGCTGGGGATGCCGGTCCTGCGGCGGATCGTGGAGCTGGCCAAGACCGAGAGGATCACCTCCGGCGCAGACTTCGTGGCTGCCCGTTACGGCAAGAACCCGGTCGTCGGCATGCTGGTGACGGTGATCTACCTCGTTGGCATCATTCCCTATATCGCCCTGCAGCTGAAAGCCGTATCGAGCTCGGTGGCCGCCGTGGTCGATCCGACTGCCTACGGGATCGGCACGGGCAATCTCTATTTCATCGACCTGCCGCTGATCGTCGCCTTCATCCTTGCCTGCTTCGCCGTCATCTTCGGGACACGCCACACGGACGCAACCGAACATCAGGACGGCCTGATCCTGGCGATCGCCATGGAATCTGTGGTGAAGCTGCTCGCCTTCTGGACGCTTGGCGTGTTCGTGATCTGGGTGATGTTCGACGGCCCGGCCGATCTCTGGCAGAAGGCTGTCGAGAGTGAGGCGGTCATGGCGGCCCTGTCGCACGAGACCCCCGCGAGCCGGTGGATCCTGCTGATTGCGCTTTCGGCTTTTGCGATCATCATGCTGCCGCGGCAGTTCCATGTGACCGTTGTTGAAAACCGCACCCCCCGCGAACTGAAACTCGCCGGCATCCTGATGCCGATCTATCTGATCGCCATCAATATCTTCGTCCTTCCCGCAGCAATCGCCGGTGTGCTTGTCTTCGGCGGCAGCGGCGATGCCGATCTCTACGTGCTGTCGCTGCCGCTCGAAGCCGGTTCCGGCTTCGTCTCTTTGCTGACCTTTATCGGTGGCTTCTCGGCGGCAACCGCCATGGTCATCGTCGCCTCGGTCGCGCTTGCGATCATGGTCTCCAACGACATGGTCCTGCCGATCTTCCTCAGGCAGAAGCTGCTCGGGCGGCCCAGCCAGCGCGAGGACTTTGCCAAGACGCTCCTGCACATCCGCCGCACGGCAATCTTCGCGGTGCTGCTGCTCGGCTATGTCTATTTCCGCTCCGCCGACAACACGACGGGGCTAGCGAAGATCGGCCTTCTCTCGTTTACCGCGATTGCGCAGATCGCACCGGCGATGTTCGGTGGTCTGATCTGGCGGCGGGCCAATGCGCGCGGCGCAATCGCGGGCCTGACGGTCGGGTTTCTGGTCTGGGCCTATCTGCTCTTCCTGCCGAGCCTCGGTGCGGAGGATCACTCCTGGATCGCCTCTGCGGTCCTCGGCTTCCTGCTTCCCGGCATGACGATGTTCGAGCCGCAATATGCGGATCCGCTGGTTAATGCGACGATCTTCAGCCTGCTCGTCAACACGCTCGCCTTCATCATCGGCTCGCTCAGCCGCAATCCGCGCCCGGTCGAACGCATCCAGTCGGCGATCTTCATCAAGCGTCAGCCGCGCTCGAACTTCGCCACACGTGGCTGGAAAACGAGCGTCGCGGTGGGCGACCTCAAGGCCGCGATCGCGCGCTATCTCGGTAATGAGCGCATGGAACGCTCGTTCCGCTCCTATGAACAGACTGTGGGGCGCAAGCTTGCGGATGACAGCCCTGCGGACATGGCCTTCATTCACTTCTCCGAACAGCTGCTCGGCAGCGCGATCGGCTCCTCTTCTGCCCGTCTTGTGCTCTCGCTCATCCTGCAGAAGGCGGAGGATCCTTCCGCCGACACCGTCTGGCTGCTCGACCAGGCCTCGGAAGCCCTGCAATACAATCAGGACATGCTGCAGACGGCGCTTGCGCAGATGGAGCAAGGCATCGCCGTTTTCGATGCCTCCGACCGGCTGACGATCTGGAACAGGCGCTTCCGCAGCCTGCTCGACCTGCCGGAGCATGTCGGCCAGGTGGGCTTTCCGCTGGCCGACATCATCGGGATCCTGGCGCAGCGCGGCGATGTGCCATCCGGCGACACTGCGACGGTCATCCGCAACTTCCACCAGTTCGACAATCCCTTCCAGATGGTGCTGGCTGGCGGCAAGCGGATCATCGAAGTCCGCTGTAACCTGATGCCTGACAAGGGCCTTGTGGCAACTTTCAGCGACATCACAGCCCGAGTCGAGGCCGACCAGGCCTTGAAACAGGCAAACGAAACCCTGGAGCAGCGCGTCAGCGAGCGCACGGCGGAACTGACGCGGGTGAACCACGCACTTGCGGAAGCGCGGGCGGCGGCGGACGAAGCCAATATCGGCAAGACCCGCTTCTTCGCGGCCGCCGGTCACGACATTCTGCAGCCACTCAATGCGGCACGGCTCTATTCCTCCTCTCTGGTCGAGCGTCTCGGGGATTCCGAAAACAGTGCGCTGGTCGGGAACATCGATTCGGCACTTGAGTCGGTCGAGAGCATTCTCGGCGCCGTTCTCGACATTTCGCGTCTCGATACAGGCGCGATGAAGCCGCGTTTCTCCAGCGTGCCGCTCAACGGCCTGTTGCAGCGGATCGAAACCGATTTTGCGCCGATGGCGCGGGAGAAGAACCTGAAGCTCGTTGTCATGCCGACAACGCTTTCGGTCCGCTCCGACCCGACGCTGCTGCGGCGCCTAGTGCAGAACCTGGTCTCCAACGCGATCAAATACACGCCGTCCGGTCGCGTTGTGGTTGGCGTCCGGCGCCAGGGCGACAAGGTGGTCGTCCAGGTGACCGATAGCGGCATCGGCATTCCCTCCTCGAAGTTCCGAACCGTGTTCAAGGAATTCGCCCGGCTCGAAGAGGGCATGCGCACCGCATCGGGCCTTGGGCTCGGGCTTTCGATCGTCGACCGCATCGCCAAGGTGCTGCAGCATCCGGTGGAACTTTCCTCGAAGCCCGGCAAGGGTACGACATTCAAGGTGGTCATGCCGCTCGACGTGGCGAAACCCGCTGCCAAGGGCGTCGTGCCGCTCGATGCGGGCAGCCGGTCGACGCCGGCCCTTCAGGGGTTCCGTGTGCTGTGCATCGACAACGAGCCGAAGATCATCGAGGGCATGCAATTGCTCATTTCCGGGTGGGGTTGCAGCGTCGAATGCGCGGGCTCGATCGCCGAGATGGATGATGTGTTGCGCGCCGGCAGCGCCCCGGATCTCGTCATTGCCGACTATCATCTCGGCGATGGCAGCGGGATTGGCGCGATCCTCAGGCTTCGCGCCCTCACTCAAACGGATGTGCCTGCCTTGCTAATCACGGCGGATCGGTCTGCCGAAGTTCGGGCCGAAGCAGAGCGGCATTCGATCACACTGCAACACAAGCCGGTCCGTCCGGCTGCCTTGCGCGCTTTCATCACGCAGATCTCGTCGCAGAGGCAGGCCGCCGCAGAGTGATCCCTGTCCCGGACACTCCGCGTCCGGCGCCTCCTATCATCGACTTGGTATCACCAGGTCTTGAGGGCGCGCAGCGTTGGTGTCTTCTTGAAGACGTGATCGTTCATGCGGGCCATGAGTCGATCGAGAAGGGCCACAGCCTCGACGACAGCCGGCCCTTTGTTCAGCATGACGCATTCGGCGCGCGCCGCCATGGCGGCATCGGTCATCTCACCCCGGGTGGGAATGCCTTCCTTCACCATGTCCTCCAACACCTGCGTCGCCCAAATGCAGGGAACAGAGGCCGCCTCGCAGATCCAGAGCAGTTCTTCCTGCATTTCGGCAAGCCGCTCGAAGCCGATCTCGGCTGCGAGATCGCCGCGCGCGATCATGACGCCGAAAGGTCCCCGCCGGCGGGCGCGTGCAATGAGGGCGGGAAGATTGGTCAGCGCCAGAGGCTGCTCGATCTTGGCGATCAGGCCGAGCGGACGCTCCGCCTTGCCGTGGCGAGAAAGAACGCTGTCGAGGAGATCAATGTCTTCGGGACGGCTGACAAAGGAATAGCCGATGAGATCCGCACATTCGATCACCGTTTCAAGGTCGGTTTCGTCCTTGGTGGTCAGTGGCGACAGACCAAGCGCCGTATCGGGAAGATTGATGCCTTTTTCCGGCTTCAGCCTCGTACCACCGGATTTCGTCCGTCGCACGACGATGATTGCTTCTCCCAAGCTGACACTTTCGACCATCGCTTCAAGCTTTCCGTCGTCGTAGCGCAGACGATCGCCCACGGTGAGGCGGGTGACCATTTCCGGCAGGGAGACGGTGGCTGAATGTGATGCGATGTCATCGATGCGTGGGGACCCTGCCGCGACAAGCCGGACGCGGTCGCCGATCTGCAGCCTCGGTTTCTTGTCGACCGAGGCTATGTCGCCGGTCCTGATCTTCGGTCCGGCGATATCCATCAACACCTTGATATCCCGTCCGACAACGCCGGCGGCTTCGCGCACATAGGCCGTCATGGTCCGCCATGCCTCCGGACCGTCATGGGCGCAGTTAATGCGCGCCACGTCCATCCCTGCACGGGCTAGATCGAGGGCAAGATCGGGTCCCTCTGACGCCTGGCTGGGCAGCGTCACCATGATGCGGGTGCGGCGGACACCCATACGGGGACCGAAGAGGGTTTCCGTGGCGTCTTCCAAACGGTGTTCGCCCGCGAAGAATTCTGCCTCGTTGCGAGATGTCGTGGTCTGCTCCAGAGGCGATCCGGCCAGAGCCGCCAGTGCCTCCAGCACGGTATCGATCGTTGGCAGGACACGGCTCTCCAGGCGCCCCATGGAAGACAGGCCAAGTGCCATCAGCCGTCGCTGCAAGGGGCGAATATCGATGTGACGCAGGGCAAGATAGTGGCAGAGGTTTTCGATTGCGGGATCCAGATGCTCTCCCGGCGACACCAAGCGGGCGAGCCTGTCCTCCCCTTCGGCCAAGATCTGCGAACGGATCTGGCGCAGATCCTCCAGCGCCAGGGCGGCGCGTGTTGCTGTGGTCTCGGCATGCGTCACGTTCATCGATGCGTCCCCGATCGTTCCTCAGGAAGAATTACACCGTCCTCTTTGACGACCGCATGACAGCGCGCCCCCTTTCGCCTTCCGGCCAATAGCGGGCCGTCGCAAAGCGCTCTATGGTGCAACCGACCGACGGAGCAGGGAGGGCTTACGAAGGACATGAAGATCGCGATCCTTTCGGATATCCATGGCAATCGCCAGGCTTTCGAAACCGTGCTGGCGGAGACTGCGCGGCAGGGTGCGGAGCGCATCGTGATCCTCGGCGATATCGTCGGTTATGGCGGCGATCCGCGCTGGTGCGTGGAAAAATGCATGGAGCTGGTGGAACGCGGTGCGGTCATCGTGCGCGGCAATCACGATCAGGCGGTGACAGATCCCTCCTATTCGATGAATTCGTCCGCCGGCATCGCCATCGACTGGACCCGGATCGAGCTCGAGCCGAAGCATCGCAGCTTCCTGTCGAAGCTGCCGTTGTCAGTGATCGACGAGGACAGGCTCTATGTGCATGCCGACGGCTCGGCCCCTTCCCGCTTCTCCTATGTGACCGACAGCGCGTCGGCGCAGGCGCATTTTCGCGGCTGCAAGGAGCGGCTCGCCTTCTGCGGCCATGTGCATAGCCCCGCCCTTTACGGTCAGGGTCTCGGCGACAAGATCACCAAGTTCATCCCGACCTCCGATATCGGCATTCCCGTCGGTCCCCCACGACGCTGGCTTGCGGTCATTGGTTCGGTGGGCCAGCCGCGCGACGGAAATCCCTCGGCGGCCTGGGCGCTTTACGACACAGCGGTCTGCGAACTCTCTTTCCGCTGGACTGCTTATGACATTGACGGCGCGGCTTCCGCCATCCGCGCCGCCTCGCTGCCGGAGGGCCTTGCCCAACGGCTCTATCGGGGACGCTGACAGGACAAGCGCAACAAGGGGGCGGGCATGATCAGAACCTGGATGGAGGAAGGTGACGTCGTCGACGGCTTTACGCTGGGCAAGCTTGCGCATACCGGCGGCATGGCCAAGCTCTTCGAGGTGACGCATCCGGACCACCCGGGACCGCTTCTCATGAAAGTGCCGCGCATCGGTTCGGGGACAGACCCGGCAACCATCGTCGGCTTCGAGATGGAGCTGATGATCCTGCCAAGGATCAGCGGGCCGCATGTGCCGCGTTTCGTGGCGCGCGGTGATTTCTCCAAGCAGCCCTACATCGTTGTCGAACGCCTGCCAGGCAAATCGCTCTATCCTCTGCTCCAGCGCCTGCCCTGCCCGCAGCCCGAGGTGATCGAGATCGCGACCAAGATCGCGACCGCACTTGCCGACCTGCATCGACAGAAGGTCGTGCATCTCGACATCAAGCCGTCCAACGTGCTCTTCCGGGACACCGGCGAAGCCGTGCTCGTCGATTATGGTCTGGCCCGCCATCTCGAACTGCCCGACCTGATGGACGAAGAGTTCCGGCTGCCCTACGGCACCGCCCCCTATATGGCACCGGAGCAGATCCTTGGCGTGCGCTCGGATTTCCGATCCGATCTCTTCGCGCTCGGCGTTCTCATGTATTTCTTCTCGACTGGCCGGCGACCCTTCGGCGATCCCCAGCGGATGAGCGGGTTGAAGAAGCGGCTCTGGTGGGACCCGCCGCCGCCGCGTGAGCTCAATCCGATGGTGTCCAAGGCCTGCCAGGAAATCATCCTGCGTTGCCTCGAGGTCGATCCGGCCCGCCGCTATCAGTCGGCGGCGCAGCTGGCGCTGGATCTTGCCGATCTCTACCAGGTCCGGCTGACGTCCCGAGCGGAAAAGACCAGCCGCGATCCCTGGCGCAAAGTCCTCAAGCGGATGCTGAACCCGGATCCGATCGAGCTGATCAAGCCACGCGGTGCCGCCGCAATCCTCGCCTCAGCCCCAATCGTGATGGTGGCGATCGATCTTAATGCCGCCAGCCAGGAACTGGCCGAGGCGCTGCGCGAAACGGCCCGGCGGATCATCAGGAACACGCCCAATGCGCGCATTGCCTGCGTCAACGTCATGAAGATCGCGCGCATCACGCTCGACGACGACCTTGATGCGGAAGGCAACAGCAAACACGTGCTCCGGCTCGCCGCCCTCAAGCAATGGTCGGCACCGCTTGGCGCGGAAGAAGGCGATATCACCTATCACGTGCTGGAAGCCGTTTCGCCGGCCCAGGCGATTCTGACCTTTGCGCGCGACAACAATGTTGACCACGTGGTGATGGGTGCCAGACCTAATTCGACCCTGCGCTCGCTGACCGGCAGCGTCTCGGGCGAAGTTGCCGCGTCGGCTCCCTGTTCGGTCACCGTGGTGCGGGTGCGGGGCGCCACCTCGCTCAAGCCCGTCTGGTCGGTAAGCGAAGAGACGGATGCCGAGCCTGTTGGGCATGCCTGACAAGCAAGATCGCAAAAGTTCGACGATGAACATGCGACGCCGCTCAGGTTTACGCAGCCGGCCAACAGCCTGACCCGACCGCTCGAAGCGCATGCCGCTCGCGAACTCGATGTCACAGAGGCTTCAGAAAACCGTCACGGCGGCTTCACGCGACGCACCTAATGCGGCGGGAACGACACTGAAGATCGGAGCCCTGCTCATGCGTCTCGCCGTTCTCGTCCTCGGCCTCCTGCTCTCCCTCGTGACGGGAGCCGCGAGCCTTGCACCCATTCCGCCATCGAACCGGGCGGCTCTCATTCATGATCGTCTGATCAAGGCCAATCTCAACCGCGACCATGTCATGGTCGTGGCCCATCGCGCCGGATGGAAGAAAGAGGGTGTCACGGTGCGTGCCGAAAACTCCTTCGCCGCCATCGATCATGCCGTGTCGATCGGCGTCGAGATGGTGGAGCTCGATGTTCGACGCTCCAAGGACGGCGTGCTTGTCATCATGCATGACGAGACGTTGGACCGGACCACGACCTGTCGCGGCAAGGTGACAGACCATACGCTCGCCGAACTGCGAACCTGCCAGCTCATCGTGGAGGGTGACCGTCGCCTGACAGACGAACATGTCTTCACGCTCGAAGAGGCAATGCTGCATGCGCGCGGTCGCATCCTGATCAACATCGACAACAAGCTCGAGCCCGAGGCTCTGGTCGAGGTTGCCGATCTCGCCCGCAGCCTTGGCATGGCGGAGGGCGTCTTGCTCAAGCTCGCGGTCTGGAACGCCGAGCGGCTGCAGCTTGCCCGGGATATCCGCCGCGCCATTGGTCCCGACATCGCCTTCATGCCGATCCTGGCCGACGACGCCGTAACGGAACCGGCCTTCATCGACCGCACGCAATCGGCGCTTAGCGCACCGGCGGCGGAACTCGTGCATTGGTACCGGGATGCATCAAAGCCCGTCACGACGGATGGCGGACCGCTGCTCTCGCCGCTTTCCCGCGCGGCTGCCATCCGCAACAATGCCCATCTGTGGATCAACACCTATCCGATCACCGATCGCCCGGAAGGTATGGTGGCCGGCGGGCGCGGCGATTATCTCGCGCTCTCAACCGGACGTCCCGAGGATGTCTGGGGCTTCTTCGTCGAGCGCGGCGTGACGATCATCCAGACGGACGAGCCGGAGGCGGTGATACGATGGCTCGACGTTCAGGGACTGCGCAGAAACTACATGGTCGGTAGCTGAGGGAGGGCTTTGGCGCCAATATCTGGCAAGCGCGAGAAGAATAGAATTTTAAGTATTCCGCTTATGTGAGCTTAACAGATACCTGCGAGCATCAGCGCATCCACAAGCTGTATTTGGATGCATGATGCCACTCTTCGGAAACCACACACTCGGTCGCAAAGGCTACGTCATCATGATCTTTATCATGGTGGCCTTCGATTTCGCAAAAACACCCATCGAGCGATTAAGCATGGTGCCACATGACATGGTCGCTCAACAACTAAGCGCCCCCCGCCCTTTGCCGAAATCGGATATTGCAAACCAGAAAGTCATAGTCGGTGACCGCAATATGCCTTTGATGTTCGAAGGCCAAGCGCAAGCAGTGGATGCCATCGTAAAGTCCGGAAAACGCCCGACAGACGCCGAGATCGAGGCCTTTCGGCAAGAAACGATCAAGTCGATCCTGTACAATAAAACTAACGGGAACACCGAGCAGGATGGAACTTCAGCCTTGGTGGCTGGACGAACAATTCTGATGACACTTCAGCCTATGGTCGCACTGGCATTGACGGCACTGACGATCGTTGGTCTTCTCTGGATGCTCTCCGGCAGGTTGCGCGACATCGGTTGGCCGCCCGCTTTGATGTACTGCATCCTGGCGCCCGTGTTCCTGCCAAAGTTGCTAGGCGTTACGATGCCGCCATTGGCGGAAACCACTGCCATCAGATTGTTTTATGGCGCGATTGTTTTGTTGGCTCTGCCACCCTTTCCAGAAAAGACCAGGACTGAGCCGGAAGTTGCTCCCGTGACGCCATCCCTTTATGCCCCTCGTAAAGGAGGACAATTCGGCAAACTCGGCTCCAAGTGATCCGACTGGGGCTTAGGATAGGCGGTGCTACAGAAAAGGCGACCCGATAGCCGCCTTTTGCAGTTCAGTTGGAGACTAAGCTCAAGCAGCCTTGGCGGCTTCACCGTATGGGTCGAAGCGACCATAGAAGGTTTCGCCCTTGGCAGCCATGTCCTTCAACAGCGGCGTCGGGGTGAAGTGGGCGCCGTAGTCCTTCGCGAGGCGTTCGCAGAGGCTTACGAAGGTCTTCACGCCCATGCCGTCGATATAGGACAGGGCGCCACCGGTGTAAGGTGCAAAGCCAAACCCAAGGATCGAGCCGACATCGGCTTCGCGCGGGTCGGTGACGATGCCTTCTTCGACGGTGCGGGCGGCTTCCAGCGCGATCGTCACGAGGAAGCGTTCCTGCAGCGTCTTGACGTTGACGGCATCCGGCTTCTGCTGCGGGTAGAAGTCCTTGAGCCCCGGCCAGACATGCTTCTTGGCCGGCTTGGCTGGATAGTCGTAGAAGCCCTTGCCGTTCTTGCGGCCAAAGCGTTCTTCCTTTTCGACCATGCGGGCGACCAGCTCCATGTGGCGCGGGTCGACGGCCTTTTCGCCGAGATCGGCGACAGTCGCCTTCAGGATCTTGTAGGAGAGGTCGATCGCCACTTCGTCGTTGAGCGCCAGCGGACCGACCGGCATGCCGGCGAACTTCGCAGCATTTTCGATCATGACCGGAGGTACGCCTTCGATGAGCATGTTGTAGCTCTCGGCCATGTAGCGCAGGACGCAGCGGTTGACGAAGAAGCCACGGGTGTCGTTGACGACGATCGGGGTCTTCTTGATCGCGGCGACATAGTCGAGGGCCACGGCGAGCGCCTTGTCGCCGGTTTCCTTGCCGAGGATGACCTCGGTCAGCATCATCTTCTCGACCGGCGAGAAGAAGTGGATGCCGATGAAATCGACCGGACGCTTGGAGTTCTTGGCGAGGCCCGTGATCGGCAGCGTCGAGGTGTTGGAGGCGAAGATCGCGCCTTCCGGCAGCACGGCCTCGACCTTCTCGATCACGGCCTTCTTGACGTCGCGGTCTTCGAAGACGGCTTCGATGACGAGATCGGCATCGGCGAGCGTGCCGTAGTCATCCGAGGGCGTGATCAGGGCGAGCAGCTTGTCGCCGTCGTCCTTGGTCAGCTTACCCTTACCGACAGCGCCGGCGACGAGACCTTCGGAATGGGTCTTGCCCTTGGCCGCAGCCTCCATGTCACGGTCGATCAGCACCACGTTGATGCCGGCGGCTGCCGTCACATAGGCGATCGAAGCGCCCATGAAGCCGGCGCCGACGACGCCGACCTTCTTGATCTCGGACTTCGGCTGACCTGCCGGGCGACGGGCGCCCTTGTTCAGCTCCTGCATCGAGACAAAGAGCGAGCGGATCATCGAGAAGGCCTCGGTGGTCTGCAGGATCTCGGTGAAATAGCGCTGCTCGATCTTCAGGCCCGTATCGAAGGGAACCTGCAGGCCTTCATAGACGCTTTTCAGGATGGCGAGCGCTGCCGGATAATTGCCAGCGGTTTCGCGGCGCAGGATGGCGGAAGCGGCCGGCCAGAGCTGGGCAGCCGCTGGCGTCCAGATGCCACCGCCGGGTACCTTGAAGCCCTTTTCATCCCAGGGGGCAACCGGCTTCAGACCGTCCTTGATCATCTGCTTGGCAGCATTGATCAGCTCGCTTGGCTCGACAACCTGATGTACGAGGTTCATGGCCTTGGCGCGGGCGGCCGTCAGCGTCTGTCCGGTCGTCATCATCTGCAGGGCATCCTGTGTGTTGGCGAGACGTGCCACACGCTGCGTGCCACCGGCACCGGGGAAGATGCCGACCTTGACTTCCGGCAGGCCGATCTTGACCGACTTGGCATTCGAGGCGACGCGCCCATGGCAGGCCAGCGTCAGCTCGGTCGCGCCACCCATGCAGGTTCCGTTGATGGCGGAGACCCACGGCTTGCCGCAGGTTTCGATCTTGCGCCAGAGCCAGGTCATACGACCGACGGCGTCGAAGATCTTCTGCATGGCGGCTGCCGGGTCCTTGATCCGCTCGGCAGCAATCGTCTCGAACATGCCCTTGATCATGGTGAGATCGGCACCGCCCGAGAAGGACGACTTGCCCGACGTGAAGACCACGCCCTTGACGCCGGCATCGGCGCAGGCCTGCTCGAGGATCTTCTCGATTTCGTCCATCACCTCGACGGTGAAAACGTTCATCGACTTTTCCGGCATGTCCCAGGTGACAAGAGCAATGCCGTCTGCGTCGGTTTCGATGGTGAAGTTCTTGTAAGTCATGTCTTACTCCTCCCGGGAAATCAGACGCGTTCGATGACGGTTGCCGTACCCATGCCCGCACCAATGCAGAGCGTGACCAGCGCGGTGTTCAGATCGCGGCGTTCCAGCTCGTCGAGCACCGTGCCGAGGATAATGGCGCCGGTGGCGCCCAGCGGATGACCCATGGCGATCGCGCCGCCGGCGACGTTCATCTTGGAATGGTCGACCTCGAAATGCTGCATGAAACGCAGGACAACGGCGGCGAAGGCTTCGTTCAGTTCGAACAGGTCGAAGTCGGAGATCTTCATGCCGGTGCGCTTCAAGAGCTTTTCCGTCACGTCAACCGGACCGGTCAGCATGAGGGCCGGATCGGAGCCGATATTGGTGAAGGCGCGGATGCGGGCGCGGGGTTTCAGGCCCATGGCCTCACCACCGGCCTTCGAGCCGACGAGAACGGCGGCAGCACCATCGACGATACCGGACGAGTTGCCGGCGTGGTGGACATAGGTGATGCGCTCGATTTCCGGATGGGCCTGGATGGCGACGGCTTCGAAGCCGCCCATTTCGCCCGGCATCTGGAAGGATGCCTGAAGGCTTGCCAGCGACTGCATGTCGGTGCCGGGCCGCATGTGCTCGTCACGGTCGAGGATGACAAGGCCGTTGCCGTCCTTCACCGGGATAACCGACTTGGCGAAGTTGCCGGCGGCCCAGGAGGCGGCGGCGCGCTTCTGGCTTTCGACAGCATAGGCGTCGACGTCGTCACGGGTGAAGCCATACTTGGTGGCGATCAGGTCGGCGGAAACGCCCTGCGGCATGAAATAGCCCGGGAAGTTGACCGAGGGGTCCATGTACCAGGCGCCGCCGGACATGCCCATGCCGACGCGGGACATGCTTTCGACACCACCGGCAATGACGATGTCGTCGGAACCCGCCTTCACCTTGCCGGCGGCGAGGTTGATGGCATCGAGGCCCGAGGCGCAGAAGCGCGAGATCTGCATGCCCGGCGCCTTGAAGTCGTAGCCGGCTTCGAAGGCCGCAGCCTTCGGGATCACGGCGCCGGCTTCCATGACGGGGTCGACGCAGCCGAAGATGATGTCATCGACGGTCGAGGTATCCAAGCAGTTGCGTTCGCGCAGTGCTTCCAGCGTCTTGGCGGCCAGACGGGGTGTCGGCACTTCGTGCAGCGAGCCGTCCTTCTTGCCGCGCCCGCGGGGCGTGCGCACGTGGTCGTAAATGAAGACTTCAGTCATTGTCTCTCTCCCTTGGGCGCACGGGGGCGCCGGAATTTTTCCCTCTTCTCCCCAGCGGGGAGAAGTGCCGAGCGAATGCGAGGCGATGAGGGGGCCGATTGCGCAAGCGCCCCCTCATCCCAGGCGCAACGCGTTGCGCCTAACCTTTCGGGCCCCCTTCTCCCCGCTGGGGAGAAGGGGAAGATCAAAACGCCTCAGCCGCCATTTCCATCAGGCTGTCCGCACCGGTCTCGATACGGGCCTTGCGCAGTGCCGTCTCAGGCATGACCTTTTCCATGTAGAAACGGCCGGTGAGCAGCTTGTTCTTGTAGTAGTCTGCATCGCCGGAGCCTGCGGCAAGGTTTTCGTTCGCAGCCTTGGCCATCTTCGCCCACATATAGCCAAGCACGACGAGACCGAAGAGGTGCATGTAGTCGGTCGAACCGGCGCCGGCATTGTCGGGCTTGGCCATGGCGTTCTGCATGAACCACATGGTGGAGGCCTGCAGGTCGTTCAGGCCCTTCTTCAGACCCTTGGTGAAGAAGGCCATCTTCTCGTCATTGCGATGCTCTTCGCAGAAATCGCCGATTTCCTTGAACAGCGCCATCACGGCGCGACCGCCGTTGAGGCCGAGCTTGCGGCCGACGAGGTCTAGCGCCTGGATGCCGTTTGCGCCTTCGTAGATCATCGCGATGCGGGCATCGCGGACATACTGGCTCATGCCCCATTCTTCGATATAGCCGTGGCCGCCATAGACCTGCTGGGCCATGACTGCGTGATCAAAGCCCTTGTCGGTCAGGACACCCTTGAGGATCGGCGTCATCAGGCCGAGCACGTCGTCGGCGAGCTGCTTTTCGCCGGCATCGCCCGAACGGTGGGCGATATCGGACTTCAGCGCAGTCCAGAGGGTGAAGGCGCGGCCAGCTTCGTTGAACGCCTTGATGGTCAGCAGGACACGACGAATGTCCGGGTGGACGATGATCGGGTCGGCCTTCTTCTCCGGCGCCTTGACGCCGGAGAGCGAGCGGCCCTGGATGCGCTCGCGGGCATAGTTGGCGGCGTTCTGATAGGCGATTTCGGAGATCGACAGGCCCTGCAGGCCGACGCCGAGGCGGGCCTCGTTCATCATGACGAACATGGCCGCCAGACCCTTGTTCTCGGCCCCGATCAGGTAGCCGGTCGCCTCGTCATAGTTCATCACGCAGGTCGCGTTGCCGTGGATGCCCATCTTGTGCTCGATCGCACCGCAGGAAACGGTGTTGCGAGCACCGACCGAACCGTCGTCCCCGACCATGAACTTCGGCACGATGAAGAGCGAGATGCCCTTGGTGCCCTCAGGCGCGCCTTCGATGCGGGCGAGCACGAGGTGGATGATGTTATCCGACATGTCGTGTTCGCCGGCGGAGATGAAGATCTTCTGGCCGGAAATCTTGTAGGAACCGTCGCCGTTCGGAACAGCCTTGGTGCGCAGCAGGCCGAGATCGGTGCCGCAATGCGGCTCGGTCAGGTTCATGGTGCCGGTCCAGATACCCTCGACCATCTTCGGCAGATACTTCTGCTTCTGCTCGTCGGAGCCATGCTCCAGGATCGCGGCGATCGCGCCCTGGGTCAGGCCGGGATACATCATCAGCGCCATGTTGGCGGACGACATGTATTCGCCAACGGCCGAATGCAGCGTATAGGGCAGGCCCTGACCGCCGTATTCGGCAGGCACTGCGAGACCCAGCCAGCCGCCCTGACAGTAGGCGTCGTAAGCTTCCTTGAAACCCTTCGGCGTCTTGACCGAACCGTCGTCCGAGCGAACGCAGCCTTCCTGGTCGCCGGACAGGTTGAGCGGGAAAAGCTGCTCTTCCGCAAGCTTGGCCGCCTCGCCGACGATCGCCTCGATCATGTCGGGGGTCGCGTCTTCAAAGCCCGGCAGATTGTTGTACCGCTCGAGACCAAGGACGTCGTTGAGAATGAAAAGCGTGTCGTTTACGGGGGCCTTGTAGACAGGCATCGGTCATCTTCCTCCAAAGACTTCGGTTCCGACGGATCGGACTGTTCCGGCTTATACAAATAATTGACGTGCGCGTAAACGTCAAAGTTTGCTGCCGCGGCATTTTTGCAGGGCCGATGGCCTGCTCCTCTTCCATCCAGAGCTTCTAACGAAGGGTACTTGTGCGGGGCGTGACGCCGAAGAACGGCCCTGCGGATTCATTAATTTTGGGCGAAGCTTAACGGCTTGTTTACCATGTTTCATGAAAGGTTGCGTTCGAAAGCTGGTGATCCATCCGCGATTCCGACCTGCTTGCCTGCCGTTACGCAAGGCACCCGGTCGAAGCTGCACTGGAGCACCCGAACATATTCGGATGAAGACATCGTCCGGCATCATCAAGGCGAGCAGAACCATGAACGGATCGCGATCCCAGACCCAACGGCCCGGCAGCCCATCCTCCCTGGATGCGTTGAGCCGTACCATCGAGGGGCTTGAGGCGCGCATCGAAGGGTTGATCGGGCAGCAAGTCAGCCGCAACCGGGGAGCGGAAGAGCCGGTCTCGCGCGCCCTGCCCGGCCGCCGCGCCGAAGACCTGCCGCGCAGCGAACGCGATGCGCGTGATGCCCGACCGGATCCACTGGCTGAAATTCGCCAGCGCCAGCGCGCGCTCGAAGAAAGCCGCGCCCGCGGCAGCGAGCGCAGCCTCTACAGCCGCAGCGAGGAACCCGCACCGGCTCGCGCGCCCCTGCGCGCGCCACTGCCTCCGCTTGCAGATCCGCAGCCGGGCTATGCCGCGCGGACCGCCACCGCCGCACCGGCGTCCGGGCGAAGCGGTACGGACTTCACGGAGGCCTTGAGCAATCTGAGACGTGAACTCAAGCATGACATCAGCGAAAGCCTGTCGCGCGAGATTTCCGGCCTGCGCAACGAAATGCGCTCGATCCGGCAGCTCGCCGAAGAAAAGCGGCCGCAAGACGACATGCGTCAGGACATTGCCCGCCTCGCCGAAAGCATCCAGCGCCTCGAAGGCATCAAGGCGCCCGGCACCGAAGGCCTACGTCAGGACTTCAACGAATTGCGCTCGCTGATGGATGGCCTTGCCCGCGAGGATTCCGTGCGTCGCATGGAACGCCGCTGGGATGATGTGGAGGTGCGTCTCGACGGTCTCGATACCGGGGCCATGCGCGACGAGATCATCCGCATCGCCGACCGACTTGACGATATTCGCTCGCAGCTCGGCGGCATGGGCGACACCCGCACCATCCGGGCGCTTGAGGACAAGCTGGTGACGGTGGCATCGGCGCTCGAACATATCGGTGCGCATTTCGACCCCAACGAGCGCAAGCTGATGGAGCAGTTCTCCGCGCTCGACATGCGGCTTGACGAAATCACCCGCGCCATCGCCGCCGGCAGCCGCAACAGCGGTCCCGGCAACGATCCGGCGACCTTTCATCGGCTGGAAGAGCGCCTTTCGGGTCTTGCACGGCAGATCGAATCCCTTGCCGAGCGGCGTGTGCCACAGCCCGATGCCTCGATCGAGATGGCAGAGCGGCTCGAGCTTCTGACGGAACGCATCGAGCAGCTGTCGACCGAGCAGGGGGCTGCCCGGCTCGAAGAGCGGCTCGACCAGCTCTCCTACATGCTGGAGAAGGTCCAGCGTCCGGCACCTGCCCCGGAACTCACCGGCTACCTGGCCGATATCTCCCGCAAGATCGATGCGCTCGACGGCGGCGCCGTCCATGATCGCCTGGCCGACCGGCTGGAGATCCTGGCACGCCGCATCGAGGAATTCGACGTACCGCAGCCGGTCGCGATGATCGATGACAGTGCGCTCCGCAACCTCGAAGACCGCCTGAATGCCGTCGTCGATCGTCTGGAAGAAACCAGTTCCGCCGCACCTGTCGGCGAAAGCGCGAGCCTGAAGGGGCTCGAAGACCAGATCGCCCATCTTTCGGCGCTGATCAGCCAGCCCTCGCCGGCCGATCCGGAGGTTGCCGGTCGCATCTCTGCCCTGGAAGACTATGTCTCGACCAGCGACGAGTACATCATCGAGGCTGCACGACAGGCCGCCGAGACCGTGATGGCCAATTTCGTCCAGCGTTTCCCGGCAGGCAGCCAGGCGGCATCTGCGGATATCTCAGCCCTTTCGGCGCTGTCGGATCACCTGAAGCAGCTCGAAGACTACACCCGCAACTCTGAGGAGCGCACGCACCGCACCTTCGAAGCCCTGCATGATACGCTCGTCCAGATCGCAGGCCGTCTCGACGAACTCCATCACACCGGCCAGCAGGCCGACCCCGCACCGCTCTTTGCGCAGGCGCCGATCGCTCCGGCACCGGCACCGCGCGCACCGGAGGCGGTGGCACATGCCCCCCAGGCCCCGCGCATGGCTGCGGAACCGGTGGCTGATACAGCCCATCCGATCGACCAGGACCTGCTCAAGGCCGCCGACGATTTCGCCCAGACCATGACCGCGCTGCCCGTCATCGATGCCGCGCGCGAGAAGAAGGTGGCCAAACCGAGCCTGCTTGCCGGCCTGGGCAAGAAGCTGATGCCGGGCAAGAAGGCGCCCAAGGCGGCGGTCGAGTCCCGGCAGACGGTCGATCCTTCGCCGTCGATCGATCCGGTTGACGTCCTTCCTCCCGATGACGCCAACGAACTTCTGGAACCCGGCTCGGGCGCACCGGATGTGCGCAAGATCCTTGAGCGCGTCCGGGCCAGCCAGCAGTCCGCCAAGGGTGGAAACGCGAGCGCTGCCGATACGGGTGACCGTACCGACTACATCGCCGCCGCCCGTCGCGCCGCCCAGGCTGCCGCCATGGAGATGGATCGTGCGCAGAAGGCTGCTCCGACCGGCAACAAGACGATGGCCGACGTCAAGGCCAAGGCGAAGAGCGGAGGGCCTTCGCTTTTCGCGCGCTATCGCCGCCCGATCCTGATGGCCGTCGGCGCCGTGCTTCTCGTTGCCATGGCCATGCCGCTGGTCAACACGCTGACCCGCAGCGAGGCACCCGCCGTTATCGAAGAGACCGTACCAGAAGAAACCAGCGAAGCCCCTGATCCGGCACCGGCAGTCGAGACCGGCATGGCAACCAATCTGGAAAACCAGGCCGCTGAACCGGTCCTGGACGCCGGTGTCGTTGAAACCGAGGCCCCTGCCGAAACGCCCGATAATGTTGCTGCTGCACAGGCACCGTCAGCCCCCGTTCAAGCCGGAGAGGCGGCACCGGTCAGCGCCCTGATGGCACCGGCAGAGACGGCGCCTGCCCAGACGCTTGAAACTCCGGCCAGGGTTTCCGAGCCCAATGTCGTCGTTGCGCAGGAAATCGCACCGGCGGCACCGGCAGCCCCTGCGGCAGAAATCGTGGTCCCGGCCGAGATCACTCCGCCTTCGCTGTCGATCGCGGCAAAGAACGGCGATCCGCTGGCGCTCTTCGAAATCGGCGCGCGCTACACCGAAGGCCGTGGCGTACCAAACGATTTCGCCGAAGCCGCCAAATGGTACCGTCTGTCTGCCGACAGAGGGTTTGCGGTCGCGCAGTACAGACTCGCCAACTTCCTTGAGAAGGGAACAGGCGTCGCCCCCGACATCGCTGAAGCCAAGCGCTACTACGAGATGGCTGCCAATGCCGGCAATGCCAGCGCGATGCACAATCTCGCCGTCATCTATGCTTCCGGCAAGGATGGTGCACAGGACTATGCCAAGGCGGTCGAGTGGTTCACCAAGGCCGCCGAGTACGGCGTCTCCGACAGCCAGTTCAATCTCGCGATCCTCAGCGCCCGGGGTAACGGAACCGCTCAGGATCTCGTCGCATCCTACAAATGGTTTGCAATCGCCGCGAAAGGTGGCGACACGGATGCTGCCCAGAAGCGGGACGAAGTGGCCAATGCGCTGAAGCCCGACCAGCTGGAACGGGCGCGTGCCGAAGTCGACCTGTGGAAGGCGAAGGAACTGAACCCCGACGCCAATTCAGCCAACACGCCGGATGAATGGGCGGGCAAGGGCCTCAAGACGGCCAGTGTCGACATGAAAAAGGCAATCCGCAACATACAGGCGATCCTCAACAAGAACGGCTTCGATGCCGGCACGCCTGACGGCGTGATGGGGGACAAGACGGTCTCTGCGATCAAGGCCTTCCAGACCTCGATCGGCGAGGAGCCGACGGGGCAGGTGACGGACAAGCTGGTGACCGAACTGCTCGCGCGCAACAAATGATGCGACCGTCATAAAACACCGCGATTGAGGGTCTATGACGGGCTCTCGAATTGACTTGATTGCGCCTGAGGCGCAAGAAAGAATTCGAAGGGTCGCAAGTTGGATCAAAGACTTGCACCCACCCAGCATGAGAGAGCAAAGGGTTCAAGACCCTGACGTGACCGCGCTTCGGGTGCGGGCATTCGCATTTGAGGTCCTGACGTGACGATCTATCTGCCGATCGCCGAAATGTCGGTCAACGTGTTCATCATTCTGGGAATGGGCGCGGCTGTCGGCTTTCTCTCGGGCATGTTCGGTGTGGGCGGCGGGTTTCTGATTACGCCGCTCCTGATCTTCTACAACATCCCGCCCGTTGTGGCGGTTGCGACCGGTGCCAACCAGGTGGTCGCTTCCTCGGTGTCTGGCGCGATCTCGCATTTTCGGCGTGGAACGCTTGATGTGAAGCTGGGGTCGGTCCTGCTGGTTGGCGGTCTCGTCGGAGCGACCCTCGGCGTCTATATCTTTTCCTGGCTCCGGCGGCAGGGCCAGCTCGACCTCATCATTTCGCTGCTTTACGTGATCTTTCTCGGCACCGTTGGCGGGCTGATGCTCGCAGAAAGTCTGCGGGCGCTGCGCCGCGCGGCGCGCAACGAACCAGCGCCCCTGAAGCGGCCCGGCCAGCACAACTGGGTGCACCGCCTGCCCTTCAAGATGCGCTTCAAGAAGTCGAAGATCTATCTCAGCGTCATTCCGATCCTCGCGCTCGGTTTCGGCATCGGCATCCTGACCTCGGTCATGGGTGTCGGCGGCGGCTTCATCATGGTTCCCGCCATGATCTATCTGCTCAGGATCCCGACCAATGTCGTCGTCGGAACCTCGCTCTTCCAGATCATCTTCACCACCGCCTACACCACGATCGTCCAGGCGGCGACCAACTATTCCGTCGATATCGTACTCGCCTTCATCCTGATGGTGGCAGGCGTGATCGGCGCGCAATATGGCGTCCGGGTCGGCCAGAAGCTGCGCGGCGAGCAGCTGCGCGCGCTTCTCGGATTGCTGGTGCTGGCAGTCGGCGTGCGTCTTGCGATCGAGCTGGTGGTTACCCCAGCCGACGTCTACTCGCTGGCGATCGGAGGCTGAGATGGGCGCAAGGCTTCTCGTTCTCGCCTTTGCCCTCGTCGCTGTGCTGTCGCTTCCCGTTGCGGCACAGGATCCGCTCGCCACGCAGCTGGCAGAACGGGAAGGCCTTGAAATCGGCATCTCGACCAGCGAGATCGCGATCACCTCAGATTTCTCCGGCGCCGATCTGACGGTCTTCGGGGCCCTTACGAACACCGACCAGCTTCTGCTTGCGATTGGCCAATACGATATAGTGGTGACCCTGGAGGGGCCCCGGGACTGGACCACCGTTCGGCGCAAGGAGCGCCTGTTCGGCATCTGGGTCAACCGCACCTCGCTGACTTTCGAAGAGATCCCGATTTCCTATTCGCTCGCCAGCACACGCCCCGTCGAGGAGATCGCCGAGGATGATCTCCTGACCTCGCTCGGCATCGGCATCGATCACCTGGCACTGACCCCGACCGGCTTCATCAGCAATGCCGCCAATCTGAGCGAATTCCGCGATGCATTTCGTCGGCTGAAGCAGAATCGCGGTCTTTACCAGCGCGACACGGGTGGCGTCCGCTTCGTGTCTTCGAGCCTTTTCCAGGCAACGCTCCGACTGCCAGCCAACATTCCGAACGGCGTGCACACGGTTCATGCCTACCTGTTCAAGTCGGGCGAATTCATTGCCGAAAAAGAGCTGCCGCTGCGTGTCATCAAGACTGGCCTGGAAGAAGCCATCACCGAGGCCGCCCACGAACAGCCGCTCGCCTATGGCACGTTTGCCGTGCTGCTCGCCCTGATCACGGGCTGGGCTGCGAGCCTGATCTTCCGCAAGGACTAAAGGGATCAGCCCAGCAGGTTGCCGTAGCGCACCGAATAGATCCGGTCGCGACCGAGAAGGTGCGCGATGAGATTGGTACGGGCAAAGAGGCCGGTAAAGGCCTTGTGGCGGAGATCGAGGCCGCCCGTTGTCACACCGAAGGACGGCATGACCAAGCGCAGCCCATCGGTCGCGAAACAGGGGCGACGGACGGATTTTTCCCGGCGGCGGACAGTCGCCGACGGATGGAGATGGCCTGCGACTTCGCCCTTGCCATGCGCCAGGGACGGCTCGTGGCGGAAGGTGAGACCGGCCAGCGTGAACTCGTCCATCGAATGGCCCGGCAGAGCCGTTGTGCCATCCGGATCATGATTGCCGTTGATCCAGACAAAATCGCGCCCAGCGGCCAGAGCATGGATCATCTCGCGGAAGACCGGAGGCATCAGGGCCGAACCGACGCGGTCGTGGAAGTTATCGCCGAGACTGACGATGGTCGCCGGCTCATAGCGCGCGACTACGCCTTCCAAGAGGCGCAGAGTTGCCAGCGTGTCATAGGGCGGCAGCAGCTGGCCGCGTCTTGCAAAGGCCGCCCCTTTTTCGAGATGCAGGTCAGAGACGACAAGTGTTCGGTGGTCGGGCAGGTACATGGCACCGGTCAGATCGCAGACGGCGGCTACGCCCGAGACAGCAATCTCGGTCGTCGTCTCAGCTGTCTCGATCGGCGCCATGCGCCTTGCCGTCATACCCGTCATGTCCTCATTCCGCGATGCGCAGGCTTCTTACCCGCAACCTGCCGGTCACGCCATGGCCTCGGCGATCAGATCGTCTGCCGCCATGGACAGCACATGCTCCTGGGCCTCGCCCAACACCGGCTCCTTGCCGATCTCCAGCATGACCGGAACCGCAAGCGGAGAGATCTGCGTCAGGCGCTTGTGCAGGATGTGGCCCTTGATTCGCTCCAGCATATCGGCAAGCCGGGCAATGTCCAAAAGCCCGGCGGCGGCATCCTGTCGCGTCGCCTGCATGAGGACATGATCGGGTTCGTGGCTGCGCAGCACGTCGTAGATCAGGTCGGAAGAGACTGTGACCTGGCGGCCGGACTTTTCCTTGCCGGGATGCCGCTGTTCGATCAGGCCGGCGATGACCGCGCAGTTGCGGAAGGTGCGCTTCAGCATGAAGCTCTCGTCAAGCCAGGTTTCGAGATCGTCACCCAGCATGTCCTGATCGAAGAGGTCGGCAAGGCTCAAGGCGCCGCGCGCGATCAGGTCTCCCATGTCTTCCAGCCCCCAGATGGCGAGCGCATAGTCTGTTGCGACGAAGCCCAGCGGCTTGGCGCGCATGCGCTCCAGCCGGCGGGTGAGCAACATGCCGAGCGTCTGATGCGCCAGCCGGCCCTCGAAGGCATAGATCACCATGTAGAAGCGCTCGCCGCGCGGGAAGGTCTCTATCAGCAGATCTTGGCGCTTGGGCAGAACCGACTTCTCCGCCTGCAGGGACAGCCAGTCGCGCACCTGGTCAGGCAGGCTGGTGCGACGGGCCGGATCGTCCAGCATGGCGCGGACCTGCTCGGCCAGATAGGTCGAGAGCGGGAACTTGCCGCCGGCATAGGCCGGGATCTTCGGGTCCATCGAGAAGGCATTCGACACAAGACATTCGTTGTCACGGATGCCCTCGAAGCGCAGCACCTTGCCGGAAAAGAGGAAGGTGTCGCCCTGGGTCAGCTGTTCGAAGAAATATTCCTCGACCTTGCCGAGCGTCATGCCGCCACGGCCGATGGAGCCGAGATGGTTGCGCTTGACCAGCCGAACATTGAGCATCGGCATTTCGACGATGGTGCCAAGGTTCAGGCGGTACTGCTGGGCGACCTGCGGATTGGAGACGCGCCATAACCCATCCTTGCGGCGGCGGATGCGGGCGTAACGTTCGTAGGTGCGGAGCGCATATCCGCCGGTCGCGACGAAATCGACGATGCGGGCGAAGGTCTCACGCGGCAGGGCGGCATAGGGCAGCGCTGTCGTCACCTCGCGGTAAAGCTCCTCCTCATCGAAGGCATCGGCGCAGGCCATGCCGAGCACATGCTGGGCCAGCACATCAAGCGAGCCTTCGCCGACCGGGGGCGTGTCCTGCGCGCCGATATAATTGGCATCGAGGGCGGCCTGGCACTCCATCACCTCGAAGCGGTTGGCTGGCACCAGAATCGCCCGCGATGGCTCGTCCATGCGGTGATTGGCGCGGCCGATGCGCTGGGCAAGCCGAGACGCCCCTTTCGGCGCACCGACATGGATGACGAGATCGACGTCGCCCCAGTCGATGCCGAGATCGAGGGTCGAGGTCGCGACGACCGCACGAAGCCGGTTTTCGGCCATGGCGGCCTCCACCTTGCGGCGCTGAGAGACGTCGAGCGAGCCGTGATGCAGGGCGATCGGCAGGTTGTCGTCGTTTGCTGTCCAAAGCTCCTGAAACAGCATCTCGGCCTGGGAGCGCGTGTTGACGAAGAGGAGCGTCGTCTGGAACTCCTTCAGTACCTTGTAGATTTCGGGGATGGCGTAGATCGCCCGGTGCCCGGACCAGGGGATGCGATCCTCGGTCTGCAGGATGGTGATGTTGGGCCTGGCACCGCCCTCGACAGTGATCAATCCAGCCGCCGCCTCGCCGTCCTCAGGCTGGGCGACCAGCCAGCGACGCAGATCCATCGGCTGCGCTACAGTTGCCGAAAGGCCGATGGTCTTCAGGCCGGGGGCAAGTTTTCTGAGGCGCGCGAGGCCGAGCGAGAGCAGATGGCCGCGCTTCGAGGTGACCAGGGAATGCAGTTCGTCGAAGATGACGTAACGCAGATCCTTGAAGAAGCGCTCCGCATCCGAGTGGGAGATCAGCAGGGCCACCTGCTCGGGGGTGGTCAGCAGGATATCCGGCGGATTGGTCTTCTGCCGCTGCCGCTTGGAAGCCGGGGTGTCGCCGGTGCGGTTCTCGATGGTGATCGGGAGGCCCATCTCGGTGACAGGCTTCATCAGGTTGCGCTCGATATCGACGGCGAGCGCCTTGAGCGGCGAGATATAGAGCGTGTGGATGCCGGTAAAGGCTTCCCCGGGTTTCTTCCGACCACGCTCGGTGAGTTCGGTGAGCGACGGCAGGAAGCCGGCCAGTGTCTTGCCGGCACCAGTGGGGGCGATCAGCAGCAGGCTTTCGCCGCCCTCTTCGCCCGATCTCGCCCGGGCCAAGAGTTCCAGCTGATGGTCACGCGGCTGCCAGCCCCTTTCGCCGAACCAGCGGAGGAAGGGGGCAGGCAGAAGGGCAAGGGCGGAATCAGCTATCGTCACCGCCCCAAGGTAGTGGACAAGCAAGGAAAGAGAAGAGGCGAAAGAGGTATCACCTCAGCGCGATATACCGGTCCGAGCGGTGGTTGATCGCGAGAAAGAGATTGAGCACCACAGCGCCGATCACCGAGTAGAGCACCACGGAGGGGCTGACGACGGCAAAGGCGAGCGCCATGACGCAGAGGTCGAAGGCAAGCTGCACGAGGCCGGCGCGAATGCCGAAACGGTCCTGGATGTAGACGGCGAGGATGCCGAGGCCGCCGAGGCTGGCGCGGTGGCGGTAGAGCGCGAGCAGGCCGAAGCCGAGAAGCAGGCCGCCAAGGATCGCAGCCCAGACGGGCGCGATGCTCGCAATCACCAGGAAACGGCTTTCGATTTCGACGATGAAGGAAGTGAGGCCGACGGCGGCAAAGGTCTTGATGGTGAAATCGAGACCGACACGGCGCAGCGACAGGATATAGAAGGGCAGATTGAGCAGGAAGAAGAGCAGACCGAAGCTCCAGCCACTCCAGTAGTGGAGCACGAAGGCGAGGCCGGCCATGCCGCCGGTCAGAAGCCCGACCTGGGCGAGGAAGTAAAGGCCAAGAGCCGCGATCAGGCTGCCGGCCACGATGCCCTGCAGATCCTCAGCCGGCGTGTGGCGGGTCGGGTTTGAATTCCAGATGCCCAGCATGCTCGTCAACTGCGCCATTTCGCTCTCCAGACATTGACCTCCCAGGTACAAATCCTACCCGAGATCCTCTGGAAAACAAGGGCGATAGGTCAGCAAAGCTGACCTATGAGCCAATTCGCAAGAAAGCTGCGGCTCAGCCTATTCGGCTCGCAAGAAACAGAATGCCGAAGACCGGTTTTCCGCCATCCATGCGAATGGTGGTGCGGGTCAGAGTGAGGACCTCGAAGCCGTTTTCGGCAAGACGCTGTCGGACATGCTGCTCGGTATGGGCATAACGCAGGCTCGGGGCGAGCAGATAGCCATCTCCTTCGCCTGCATCCTCGACCGAAAAGGCGAAGAGTGCCCCTGCCCTTGCAAGGCAAGCGGAAAGCGCAAAGGCATTGGCGAGGTCACCGAGATACATCAGCACATCGGCTGCGGAGACGAGGTCGGCACGACGTTCGGGGAGGCCCTCATCGAAGAGGCCCGATTGCGCCGGATCAAGGGAAAGATCGGCCTTGGCGAGGAAATCATAGAGGCCCTTTTCCTCGGCCTTGGTCAGCATGTTGACCGAGAGATCGAAGCCCTCCAGCCGGGTCACCCGATCGCGGATTTCGGCACCAAAGAGCCCGGTCCCGCAGCCGAGATCGATCGCGACTTCGAACCGCCTGTCGTCATGGTCTGCAATCAGCCGGGCGAGCTTGGCCGGGACGGTGTAATCGAGCCGTTCGACAAGTGCTGTATCGAAGCGATCAGCATAGTCGTCGAACAGCGCCTCGACGTAACGGGACGGCGGCTGGTCAGGCACCTCTTCGGCACCGAGCAGCGCGAGCTTCAGGCGCGCGCCGAAGATATCCTGCGGGTCGAGCTCCAGCACACGCTGCAAGGCAGGAACGGCTTTTTCCGGCTGGTTCGCCTTCTCGGCGTAATCCGCCAGCCGCACGAGGCCCGCCGGCCAGTCGGGCACCAGGTCTAGCGCCTGCTCCATCAATTCCACGGCTGCCTCATGTTCGCCATTCTCGGCAAGCATGCGGGCATAATCGGCGCGTCGATCGGCGATGACATCGCCGGAGGAAAACTGGGTGGGGTGCATCGGAGATCCCTTCGAACCTTCCAGCCTGATATCGTCCGGCATGGAGTGGGCGCGCGGTCTTGACCGATCGCCGGAAAAAACTCAAGTCCTATCGCAAGCCCCTGCTTCGCCGGCTTGCAGGGTGGGGCCACCGCGCCCATATCAGCGGACGACAACAGGAGATTACGCATGGCTGATGGCATCAATCGATTTCTCGGCGACACCCCAGGCCGCACGTTCGTCAAGCTGATCGTCGTCTCGCTCATCGTCGGCTTCGTGATGTCCGTCTTCGGGCTCGATCCGGCCGACCTGCTGAATGGCGTACGCTACTTCCTGATCGACCTCTGGTATACCGGCTTCGATGCACTCGGCCGTGTCGGGCAATATCTGCTGATCGGCGCCACCGTGGTCATTCCGGCCTTTATCCTGCTGCGCCTCTTCGCCTCGCGGAACTGAGTCCCTGATGACTGACCTTGCCCTGCCCCGCCGCCGGCTGATCCTGATTTCGGCCGGCCTGATGACGGCAGCGATCGCCGGCTGCCGTTCCACCGATATCCTCAACCCCGATGACGGGCAGTCGCGCGCCGAAACGGATGCCGCGCTGCCGATGGTCAATCGCCTGCGCCAGTCGCGTGGCCTCTCTCCGCTTTCGCGGGGAAAAGCTGCGGAAGTGGCGGCGATCGCTCAGGCCAAGCGCATGGCGCGTGCCGGGGAGATGTCGCATCTGATCGGCTTCAACGACAGTTTCGGTGCCCGAATGAAGGGACACGGCGTTCCCCTGCCCGCCGCCGAAAACATCGCGACCGGTCAGGACAGCGTCGAACGTGCCGTGCAGGCCTGGATCGATTCCAAGCGGCATCTCGACAACATGCTCGGCAATTTCAACGGGCTCGGTGTCGCCGTGGCCTGGGATTCCGCTTCCGGCAACCGCCCCTACTGGGCCATGGTGCTTTCGGCCTGAGTGATTCATTCTCCGCTCCGGTCCCCACCGGAGCGATCCATGCACAGCCCATCTTCTTCCGCCACCCGGACCATCGAGGTCAGCCATAGCAGCGTGCTTGCGATCGCGGTGCCGATGACACTCGGCTTCGTCACGACGCCTCTGCTCGGGCTCACCGATACCGCCGTCGTCGGACGGAGCGGTGATGCGGCCCAGCTTGCCGGGCTTGCAATCGCGGCGGCACTCTTCGATCTGCTCTTTGCCAGCCTGAATTTCCTGCGGGCCTCGACGACGGCGCTTGTGGCGCAGGCGCAGGGACGCGGCGATACCACGGAACTCTTCGCCGTCTTCTGGCGCTCGATCGTCTTGTCCGTGGGCTTCGGCCTTCTCATCCTGGTTGCGTCTCCGGCCATTGTCGGCTTCGGCCCGGCGATGATGGGGGCCGACGGCGGCGTGCAGGCAGCGGCTGCGACCTATATCGGCATCCGCATTCTCGCCGCGCCCGTGACGCTCACGAACTTCACGCTGCTCGGTTTCGTGCTCGGACGGGGAATGGGTTCCGTCGGCCTTGCGCTGCAGATCCTGCTCAACGGCGTCAACATCGTCATGTCGATCCTGCTCGGCATTACCTTCGGCTTCGGCATTGCTGGCGTTGCCTGGGGCACGGTCATCGGCGAGGTCGTCGCGATGCTTGCGGGTTTTGCCTTCATCTTCTGGCGCTATGGCCGGGCCGCCATGCCGCAGGTCTCGATGGTCACCGACCGCGTGAAGCTGATGGCGCTGTTCCGGCTGAACCGCGACATCCTGATCCGCACCTTCTCGCTGATCACGGCCTTTACCGTGATGACCCGGATCGGTGCTGGCTTCGGTGCCGTGACGCTTGCTGCCAATGCGGTGCTGATGAACTTCTTCATGATCGCAAGTTTCTATCTCGACGGCATGGCAACGGCTGCCGAGCAGATCACCGGAGAGACGATCGGAGCACGGCAGCGGCATGCTTTCGAGCGCGCGGTGAAACTCACCGGCCTATGGTCCTTCGGCCTGGCGCTGGCCAGCCTCGTTTTCTTCCTGATCTTCGGCGATGCGATCATCGGCTTCATCACCACGGCCGGCGACGTACGCGTTGCTGCCGAGACCTATCTCGTCTATGCGGCGCTGACGGCGCTCACCGGGGCGCTTGCCTTCCACATGGATGGCGTGTTCATCGGTGCAACCTGGTCCGCCGAGATGCGCAACATGATGCTTGTTGCGCTCGCCGGCTATCTCGCCAGCGTCGCCGTGCTTGTCCCGCTGTTTGACAATCACGGGCTCTGGATCGCGCTCAACGTCTTTCTTGCCCTGCGCGGGCTGCTGTTGCTGGCGCGGCTGAGGACGAAGACTGATCAGACCTTTACCGACAGCCAGTGATCGAGCCTTGAATCCCGGAGTTCGCGGATGCTCGCGACCTGCTCGCGGTCGAGCAGCTTGGACAGGCCTCGCACAATGCGCCCCGGCAGGGCCGGGCCCTCATAGACCATGCAGGAATAGAGCTGCACGAGGTCGGCGCCGGCACGGATCTTTTCGAGCGCCGTTTCCGCCGAGGAGACACCACCAACGCCGATGATCGGCAGGGTCGATCCGACGCGTTTGCGCATGCGGGCAAGCACGGCGGTGGACTTGTCGAAGAGCGGCGCGCCGGAGAGGCCACCCGCTTCGCCCGCAAGTGTCGGATCGGTCAGGCCATCGCGGGACAGCGTCGTGTTGGAAACGATCAGGCCGTCGAGATCGTGGGCGGCCACGACCTCGGCAATGTCGTCCATGCCCTCTTCGGTCAGATCGGGCGCGATCTTCAGGAAGACCGGCAGGCGCTTGCCCGCCCTCAGCCCCTCTTCCGAGCGGGCGGCCAGCACGGCCGAGAGAAGCGCATCAAGGCTTTCCTTGGCCTGCAGGTCGCGCAGGCCAGGCGTGTTGGGCGAGGATATATTGGCGGTGAAATAGGTCGCAACCGAATAGAAGCGGCGGATGCCGGCAACGTAGTCGGCGATACGGTCCGTTGCATCCTTGTTGGCGCCGATGTTGACGCCGACGATGCCGGAGCGATTGCGTCGTGCCGAGAGCCGGGCAAGGGCTGCGGCGTGGCCCTCGTTGTTGAAGCCGAGGCGATTGATGACGGCCTTGTCTTGCTCCAGACGGAAGATACGCGGCTTCGGATTGCCGGCCTGGGGCTTCGGCGTGAGCGTGCCGACTTCGGCAAAACCGAAACCGAGCGACAGGAGAGCATCCGGCACTTCGGCATTCTTGTCATAGCCGGCAGCCATGCCGAGCGGGTTGGGGAAGCGAATTCCGGCCACTGTCTGAGCCAGGCGCGGATCGGCGGCGGCCTTGCAGGCCGGAACGAGACCCGTCTTCAGAGCCGAAATCGACAGCCCATGGGCCGTCTCGGCATCGAAGAGGAAGAGGCCGCGACGGCCGAGCGAAAAGAGATCGGTCATCACGGCTTCTCCCCGGTCAGGCTTGGAAAGACATGCAGGCCATCCTCGCCGAGGGCCAGGGGCTTTTCCCAGAGTACGGCATCGAGCGGAAGATCGGCATAGAGATGCGGGAACAGATCACCGCCGCGAGAGGCCTCCCACTTCAAAGCGTCACCGAAGAGGGTGGCGTCAACCGCCACCAGCAGAAGACCGGATTGACCGGCAAAATGCAGCCTCGCGGTTTCGACGGCCTGGGCTGCCGTCGAAAAATGGATGTAGCCGTCCTTGAGATCGATCGGCGCGCCCTTGAAAAGGCCCGCCGAGCGCGCATCCTGCCATAATTCTCTCGGCACGATCTTGTATATGGTCTTGTCCAAGGTCCGGTCTCTCGCAGATCATGAGGGGTCGAGGCGGTTTGCCGCAAACGTCGACAAATGTCCACGCCCGGCAAGACGGACGACAGGAGGAGACACAAAGATGATCATCCGCAATATGGTTTTCGCGGTTGTGCTGCTGTCCGCCGGCATCCCGGCTGTCGTCGCGCAGGAGACGAATACGGATCGCTACACCCTGGAAAAGTCGGAAAGCGGCTTCGTGCGGCTCGATCGACAGACAGGCGCCGTGACGCTCTGCACCGAGGCCGACGGCACGCTCACGTGCCGGATGGCGGCGGACGAACGAGCGGCTTACGACGAAGATCTCGCCCGGCTCGAAAAGCGGGTCGAGGCGCTGGAAAGGCAGATCGCGGATGGGACGGCTGCCCGGAGCGGCGAGCTTCCCAGCGATGCCGAAATCGACCGTTCGATCGGCATTATGGAACGTTTCATGCGGGCTTTCTTCGGTCTTGTGCAGGAGTTCCAGGGACAGGAGCCAGAAAACCAGCCAGGGCCCGTTCCGGACCGGACGTGAGATCGGCAGGCTCTCCTTCGCCCATTCATTGCACAACCATTGTCTAGTGCCTCGCCAAGCGCTAAAAGAAGAGTCCGCGCTCGTGCGCAATATGACATCGCTCTTGGGAGGGGGCTGTGACATGGCTGCATCGACCTTCATCATCGCCGACGACCATCCGCTGTTCCGTGGCGCCCTGCGCCAGGCCGTCACCGGCATTGACGGCACACAGACAATCATCGAGGCCGGTGATTTCGAGGCCGCGCGCAAGGCGGCATCCGACCATCCCGATGCCGATCTGATGCTGCTTGATCTTGCCATGCCCGGCGTATCAGGTTTTTCCGGCCTGATGGCGCTTCGGGCGGAGTTTGCAAGCCTGCCACTCGTCATCGTCTCTGCGACCGACGATTCCGTCACTATCCGTCGGGCGCTCGAACTCGGTGCTTCCGGCTTCATTTCCAAATCGGCAGGGATCGACGAGATCCGGTCGAGCATCCAGTCGGTGCTCGAAGGCGACATCGCCACACCGGCGAGCTATCAGGGCGGCCAGGAAACCGATCCCGACGTGGCAGACCTGATCAACCGTCTGCGCACGCTCACTCCACAGCAGAGCCGCGTGCTCGGCATGCTCGGCGAAGGCCTGCTCAACAAGCAGATCGCCTATGAGCTCGGGGTGTCGGAAGCGACGATCAAGGCGCATGTCTCGGCGATCCTCCTGAAGCTCAAGGTCGACAGCCGGACCCAGGCCGTCATCCAGCTCGGCAAGATCAACATGGCCATGGTCGCCTGATCGACCGACAAAAGGATTTTATTCCTTTTTGCTTTACGAACGGCGCACGCTCGTCTATTGTTTTCGCCAGTGCCGGACCGGGGATCACAAGTGTTCCGGCTTGAAGAGGCGCGAACATGCTTTCGCATGACAGCATATGGGCCGCGATCGATCGGCTGGCGGAGCAGCATTCGCTGACGCCATCTGGACTTGCGCGCCGGGCGGGCCTCGACCCTACCTCCTTCAACAAATCCAAGCGCGTCGGCGCGGACGGGCGCATGCGCTGGCCTTCGACCGAATCCATCGCCAAGGTGCTGGAGGCTACCGGCGCCAGCCTCGACCAGTTCATGCGCCATGTCTCGCCAGATGCCTTGCGCGGCAGCCCCCTGCCCCAGGGCACGTTTCCACCCCAGGCAAGCTCCATTCCCCTGCTCGGCATGGCCCAGGCCGGTGCCGGTGGCTTCTTCGACGATGGCGGCTTTCCGGCTGGCCAGGGCTGGGATCTCGTCGAGTTTCCTGCAGCCCCCGGCCGCAACAACGGCGTCTATGCGCTCGAGGTGCAGGGCGAAAGCATGAAGCCGCTCTACCGTGACGGCGACATTCTGATCGTCGAACCCGGTGCCCAGGTGCGGCGTGGCGACCGCGTCGTGGTGAAGACCCGGGAGGGCGAAGTCATGGCCAAGATCCTCGCCCGACAGAGCGCCAAATCCATCGAACTGCAGTCGCTCAATCCTGACCATCCGCCGCGCATCCTCGACACCAATGATGTTGAATGGGTGGCGCGGATCATCTGGGCGAGCCAATAGGAAAACGGACCTAATGCGAGGGATCGGCACCTTCATCGCGGGCGCGGTCGGGCTCATTCTGTGGGCCTATCTGGTCATGGGCGCCGGGGCGACACTGCGCGAAGACCCTGTTGACTACAATATCGAGGATCTCGACGTTCCGGACCCTTCGGAGCTTGAGCTGCCGGAGGTGGGATCCTTGCCGACCGATACGGCAGAACCTGTTCAGGTCGCCGAGCCGAGACGGGAGGTCCGCGCCATAGAACCCGATGTCTTCGGATCGCCCGCCTTTGCCGATACAGGCGACCTCGAACGGGTGGCACCGCGTGCGCCGCTTTCGCAGGCAGCTCAACGCGCCAAGCCAAAAGTCATTCTTCTGCATCGCCCGTCGAGCCTTTCTGCCGGGGTCGTGTCCTTCGGACCTGAGCAATGGATCCGGCTCGCCGACGTCATGGCAACGCCTGCGGATCGCAGCTGTGTCGCGGCAGACGGCACATCATGGCCCTGCGGGGCGATGGCACGGACCCAGCAGCGGCAGTTTCTCCGCAATCGATCACTCAGTTGCGAAACCAGTTCTGCCGTCTGGCAGGGCGAGCTTCGCACACGGTGTTGGGTTGGTGTTCAGGACGTCTCGTCCTGGCTTGCGAAATATGGATGGGCAGAGGCCGAGGCGGGCTCGGCCCTTGCCGTGCTGACGGAAGAAGCCCGCGCCGCAAGACGCGGGCTTTTTGGTGAGCCCGTCCGATGAGATGGCACAATCCCTTGAAACGCCGAGTTCAGCCTCCTACTCTCTGCCCCACCGCAACTGGAAACCATCTTACATGAACAAACCCGTATCTCCGGAAGAAGCCCTGATCTTCGTCATGGTCATGGCATCCGCCGTCGACAATGCCATGGCCGAAAAGGAACTCGTCCGCATCGGCCAGCTGATCGACATCCTTCCGGTCTTCGACAATTTCGACAAGGAGCGGCTGATCGAGGTATCGCAGCGCTGCGCCGGCCTGCTTTCGGGCCCCGAAGGTCTCGATATCGTGCTCGAAACCATTCGCGACGCCGTGCCGGAATGGCTGCATGAGACCGCTTATGCACTGGCCGTCGAGATCGCCGCGGTGGACCTTTCGGTGCGTGCCGAGGAGCTTCGCCTGCTACAGCTGCTGCGCGATCGCCTGGGGCTCGACAAGCTGACCTGTGCCGCGCTCGAGCGCAGTGCCTCGGCCCGCTATCGCCGAATCTAGAGCATTTCCGGTGATCCCGTGATCACCGGAAATGTTCCAGGCTTCTGTTTTTCCGCATTTTCCGACGCCGAAGCGATCACGCTTCGGCTGGAAGTGCTCTAGAAAAGCCCGGCCGGGAAGTAGCGCAGATAGATCTCTTCGAGCCGCCCGTCCTTGGAAAGGGCGGCAAGCGCGCTTTCCAGCGCCGCGGTCAGCGCGCCATCCTGACCTCCGAGCATGATCGTCATGCCTTCGCCGAGATGCCGCTCCGAGAGGAAGGGGCCATCGAGGAACCGGCAGCATCCGGCTGCCGCCGGGCTCATCATCCAGAAGGAAAGCTGGAGGGCGTCGGCAAAGACTGCCTCGACCTGGCGTTCCCTGAGCGCCCTCGTCAGGGCGTCCTGATCCTCGAAAAGGACCGGCGTGATGCCCGGGAAGAAGGCCTTCAGCATTGATTCGTGGGCTGTTTCTTTGACGACCCCGACCTTCCGGCCACTGAGAGCCTCTGCGTCCTGGCGCGGCAGGACGAGATCGCTGCGCATGAGGAACCGCGCAGGGAGCAGCATGTAGGGTCGGGTAAAGTTGAACTTCTCCCGCAGCTCTTGTGTCACGGCGACGCCGGCCATGACTGCTTCCCCCTGACCGGCCTCCAACGCCGAAGCCAGCTGCGCATAGGGCAATGCCTGGATCTGGCAGCGCGTCTCCAGCACCAACTCGGCACAAAGCGCGCGGGCAAGATCGATATGAAATCCCGTAAGGCGGCCGCTCTGATCTGTGAAGTTGAAGGGCGGAAAATCTGTCGTTGTCAGGAAACGCAGCCTGAGCACCCCGCTCACATCGGGTCGCACCAGCCGTTCCCGTGCGTCGAAGAGAACGGGCAGATCCGTTTCCTGCGCACGCGCTGGCGGCGCCGATAGCAGCACCATCGCAAAAAAGGCCAATCCGAATAGCCACAACCCAACGAAATCTAGGGATGTAACTTTTCCGCGCATCTCTATCATCTTCAACCGGGATCAGGGTGGGGCGTCGTTCAGACCGGATGACGTGTAGCAGCTTGGTGTGGACGAGGGAATATGGCCCGCGGATGGTTACCGCGCGCCTTTGGTCGACGCAGGGGCAAGACCAACGGAACACGCTGAGCGTGTCCGAAGGAGAGCAATTGTCCCGGCTGAAGAGCGAGGCCAGGCTTTTGCATGTGCTCGGCGTCTCCAAACCTCTGATTGCCCGCATGGCCAGGCGAGCTGCAGCCAACGGAACTTCGGTCGAAACCGAATTGCTGGCCAGCGGCACCATCGATGAAGAGGCCTATTTTGCGGGGCTTGCGCGCATGTATGGCCTGCCCTTCCTGGCGGAAATCGATCCGTCACTGCTGGTGGATCATGCTTATAGTGACACACAGCTCGCAGAGCCGCGCATGCTGCGCCTGCATTACAGCGACAGGCCGCCCGTGATGGCGATCGCGCCGCAGATCCTCAACATGGAAGGCCTTGCGAAACGCTTCGGGCGAAACGGCCAGGGCGCCGGGAGCCTTGTGGTCACCACGCCGACGGCGATCCGGCGGTCCAGCTGGAAGATCGGCGAGGACAGGCGGGTGGGCCACGCCGTGCGCGGTCTGTTCGACGCGTGGCAGCCGCTCTCGGCTCGCCTCGTGGTGACAGGTGACCAGGGCTTTGTGGCCGGCGCCGGGCTGTGCTTGATTGGGCTGTTCATCATCCTGGCGCCGATGCTGGCCGGTGTCGTCAGCCATCTCCTGCTCTCCCTCTTCCATACCGCTGCCCTGATGCTGCGCATGGCTGTCGTCTCGCACGGGCGGCGCCACCCGGTTTCAGAGGCGAGGCTCGAGCACGACAGCGAGGTTCTGCCAGTCTATACCGTCATGGTGGCGCTCTACCGCGAGGCAGACGTCGTGCCGCAACTTCTGGCCGCGCTGGACGCGCTGGATTGGCCGCGCAGTCTGCTCGACGTGAAGCTGGTCTGCGAGGCCGACGACCATGCGACGATCGATGCCATCCGCATGGCTGGTCACCGGCCGCATGTCGAGGTCGTGGCCGTGCCGGCCATGGCGCCACGCACCAAACCAAAGGCGCTCACCTATGCGCTGGCCGGGGCGCGCGGCGAGTTTCTGACAATCTATGACGCAGAGGACCGCCCCCATCCGCAGCAATTGCGCGAAGCCTATCATGCCTTCAGGCTCGGCCCACCGGATCTCGCCTGCCTGCAGGCGCCACTGGTCATCGGCAATGCCGGAGACAGCTGGATCAGCGCCATCTTCGCGCTTGAATATTCGGCACTCTTCCGCCGACTCCTGCCCGCGCTTGGCTATCATCGCATGCCGCTGCCGCTCGGAGGCACCTCGAACCATTTCAAGACGGCGCTGCTGCGTGCGAGCGGCGGTTGGGATCCCTATAACGTCACCGAGGATGCCGATCTCGGCATGCGTCTCTACCGAATGGGCTATCGGTCCTCGACCCTGACCTTGCCAACCCATGAGGATGCCCCGACCGAATTCCGGGTGTGGCTGGCCCAGCGAACACGCTGGTACAAAGGCTGGCTGCAGACCTGGCTGGTCCTGATGCGCCGGCCGCTGCGCACGGCAAGCGAGATGGGGTGGCTCTCTTTCCTGGTTTTCCAGCTGCTGGTCGGCGGCATGCTGATTGCGGCGCTCAGCCATCCCGGCCTGATCGTCTTCCTCACCCTGCTGGTCATTTCACTGATGCAGATCCCCTCGCCGCAGCCGAGCCTTTTCACGACGATGATGCTCGTGATGGACATTTTCAACATTCTCGGCAGCTACGCGATCTTCTTCGTGCTTGGCGCTACCCCGATGAGCAAAAGCGAAAAGACCGGCGTCGGCTGGAAGTGGGCGATGATCCCGATTTACTGGATGGCCGTCTCGCTGGCGGCCTGGAGGGCGGTGATCGAGCTCAGGCTCAAACCGTTCCACTGGAACAAGACCCCGCACAGGCCGAGCCGCGCGCTGGCACCGGCCACCGAATGATTGCTCCGCTTCAAGCTTCGGCATAGGGTGAAGCACAAGACGATCGGGAGACCTAAGCTGATGGTGACACTGCTCGGGATTTCGGGAAGCCTGCGCAAGGGCTCCCTCAACACCGCCCTGTTGAGGGCTGCCGCCAATCTGCCGGCGGACGGCTACCGCCTGGAGACGGCGGGCATCCAGGGCATTCCGCTTTATGATGGCGATCTTGAAGAGGCCGATGGCATTCCGGTCGCCGTCACCGCGCTCAAGGAAAAGATCATCGCGGCCGATGGCGTCATTCTGTTCACACCGGAATACAACAACGGCATTCCGGGCGCTTTCAAGAATACGATCGACTGGCTATCGCGGCCGTCTTCCGACACGGCCAAGGTCTTCGGCGGAAAGGCCTTTGCGCTCGTCGGTGCCTCGCCCGGAAACTTCGGCACGCTGCTCAGCCAGAACGCCTGGCTGTCCGTCCTGCACACGCTCGGCTGCCGGACCTTTTCGGAGAAGCGGCTGATGGTCTCGCGGGCGCATACGCTGTTCGACGGGGACGGCAAGCTGACGGACGAGGCGACGGCCAAGCGGCTCAGCGATTTGCTGGCGGCGTTTGCGAAATTCGCTATGCGGTAGAGAAAAACTGGAGCGGGTGAAGGGAATCGAACCCTCGTATTCAGCTTGGGAAGCTGCTGCTCTACCATTGAGCTACACCCGCGACGGTCAGAGGAATCCAACAGTTCGCTGCTGGTGTCAAGCGTCGGCGGAGGGCTTTAGCGGCGCCCTTGTCGTCACGGCAGACGGAAATGCTTGGAGAGCTTCAGACCCTGCGCCTGATAGTTGGACCCCAGCCCCGTGCCGTAGAGGCCTTCCGGGCGCTCCTGCATGTGCTCGTAAACCAGGCGGCCGATGACCTGACCGTGCTCCAGGATGAAAGGCACTTCGTGGCTTCTAACTTCCAGCACCGCACGGCTGCCCGAGCCGCCAGCGGCCGCATGGCCGAAGCCGGGGTCGAAGAAGCCGGCGTAATGCACACGAAATTCCCCGACGAGCGGGTCATAGGGCGTCATTTCGGCGGCGTAGAGCGGGGGAACGTGGACGGCTTCGTTGGAAACCAGGATGTAGAACTCGTCGGGATCCAGGATCAGCTCGCCGCGCCCTCGGCTGTAAAGCGGTTCCCAGAAGTCGAGGACGTCGTGGGCGGCCTTGCGATCGACATCGATGACCGATGTGTGGTGCTTGCCGCGATACCCGATCAGACCGTCCGGCCCCGAGCCGGTCAGGTCTATGGAAAGCGCAATCCCACCGCCGGAAATGTTCGGCATGTCGCTTGCGACAAGCGTTTCGGCCTTGTGCAGGTCGAGCAGTTCGGCCTCGTTCAGGAGCGCGTGGCCGACGCGGAAGCGGATCTGCGACAGGCGTGAACCGCGGCGCACGATGATCGGGAAGGTGCGCGGAGAGATCTCCAGATAAAGCTGGCCCTTGTAGCCGGCCGGCACCTTGTCGAATTCCTGGGCGTAGTCGACCATCACGCGGGTGAAAATATCCAACCGGCCCGTCGAGCTCTTCGGATTGGCGGAGGCCGAGATCTCTAAGGGAAGGTCCAGGCTCTCCATCAGCGGCACGATGTAGACGCAGCCCGTCTCGAGAACCGCCCCCTGCTCAAGGTCGATCTCGTGCAGCGTCAGTTTCTCAAGCTTGTCGGCAACAGTGCTGTTGCGACCCGGCATGAAGCTGGCGCGTACCCGCATCGCCTTGCCGCCCAGACGCAGGTCGAGGCTGGCCGGCTGGATCTGGTCCTTGTCGAGCATGGCCTCGCTTTTCAGCTGGCCCTGACCGAACAAGGCACCGATCGCGCGATCGGACAAAATCCCTGGCTTCATGGTGGCTTTCCCAATCCTGTTTGGGCTCGACAAAACCAAAGGCCACCAATTGACGCAAGGCCTGCAAAGGCGTAATTGCAGCCTTATCCCGTGGTGATTTGGCCGGTCGGCTTGCAGCCACGTTAAACAAGTGGCTAAATAGACCGGGTTCATAAAACCGGTCCGTTCTCGCGACCGGTTTTTTTGTGTTCGAAAGGCACGTGCATGAGCAAGAACTGGCGCCCGGCCACCCAACTCGTCCATGGCGGCACGCTGCGCTCTCCTTATGGGGAGACGTCGGAAGCGATTTTCCTCACCCAGGGCTTCGTCTATGAAAGCTCGGAAGCGGCTGAGGCCCGCTTCAAGGGCGAGAGCGAAGGCTATATCTACGCCCGCTACGGCAGCCCGACCAACGACATGTTCGAGCGCCGCATGTGCATGCTGGAGGGCGCCGAAGATGCCCGCGCCATGGCGTCGGGCATGGCTGCCGTCGCCGCTGCCGTGCTCTGCCAGGTCAAGGCCGGCGACCATATCGTCGCCGCGCGCGCGCTGTTCGGCTCCTGCCGTTACGTCGTTGAGACGCTTGCACCCCGCTATGGTGTGGAATGCACGCTGGTCGACGGTCGTGATCTCGCCAACTGGGAAGCGGCCATCCGTCCGAACACGAAGGTGATGTTCCTGGAAAGCCCGACCAACCCGACGCTCGAAGTGATCGACGTCGCCGGTGTCGCCAAGCTCGCAGATCAGATCGGCGCCAAGCTGATCGTCGACAACGTCTTTGCGACGCCCCTCTTCCAGAAGCCGCTGGAACTCGGTGCGCATGTCGTCGTCTATTCGGCGACCAAGCATATCGATGGCCAGGGCCGCTGCCTCGGTGGCGTGGTGCTCTCGTCGAAGGAATGGATCAACGAGAACCTGCATGACTATTTCCGCCATACCGGCCCTGCGATGTCACCGTTCAATGCCTGGACGCTGCTGAAGGGCATTGAGACGCTCCCGCTGCGCGTCAAGCAGCAGACGACGAGTGCAGCGGCTATCGCCGATTTCCTCGCGGAGCAGAACGCCGTTTCCAAGGTCATCTATCCCGGCCGCAAGGACCACCCGCAGGCCGATATCATCGCCAAGCAGATGACCGGTGGCTCGACGCTGGTATGCTTTGAGCTGAAGGGCGGCAAGGAAGCGGCCTTCAAGCTGCAGAACGCTTTGGAGATCGTGAAGATCTCCAACAATCTTGGCGACGCCAAAAGCCTGATCACGCATCCGGCGACCACGACCCACAAGAACCTGACCGACGAGGCGCGTGCCGAGCTCGGCATCTCTGGTGGAACTGTGCGCTTCTCCTGCGGCATCGAGGATACCCAGGACCTCCTTGAGGACTTCGCACGCGCGCTGAAAGCCGTCTGAGGTCATCGATCGGATCGTTCATGCAAAAATTTCAGCCGCGGGGAGCATCGCGGCTGAGCAATTGACCTTGACGTGATCAGTTGCGTCGTTATCCCTTGAAAAGGCATGGTGTTTGTGTGTCGCCCTTGCTGCCGCCACAATGAACGCCATTTCTATCGGCATCGAAGGCAAGCTTTCTCAGGGTCAATTCATGTATCGCGCACTGACACGGGACATAGAGGTTCAAGTCGAACCTTACTATCTCGAGGAACAGTCGGACCCCGATGACAGCCGTTATGTCTGGGGCTACCGGATCGTTATATCCAACCATTCTGCCAGGCCTGTCCGGCTGACCCACCGCTACTGGCATATCACCGACCAGAATGGTCAGGTTGACGAAGTCAGCGGCCCGGGCGTCGTTGGCGAACAGCCGCGCCTCGATCCCGGCGATACCTACGAGTATTCCTCCGGATGCCCGCTGGATACGCCGTCGGGCATGATGTACGGAACCTATCGAATGGAAACCGACGACGGCGAAAGCTTTGACGTCGAAATCCCCGCCTTCTCCCTCGACAGTCCCGGCATGGTTCGCACGCTGAACTGATGCTTTGCAGTTGAGTTGACCTGCGCCAGCCGCTATCTGGAGGCATCTTCACCGACGCCCACCAAAGGTCATACCCGGCATGAGCATTACCCATCTCGTCACCCATAGTGGCGGCTTCCATGCCGACGAATTGCTGTCGACCGTCATTCTCTCGCGGCTCTATCCGGACGCTGAGATCGTGCGCAGCCGCGCGCCGGAGTGGATCACGGCTGCACCCGAGCGGATCATCTACGACGTCGGCGGCGCCTATGACGCCTCGGCACAGATCTTCGACCACCATCAGCGCGGCGCGCCCCTGCGCGACGACGGACAGCCCTATAGTTCGTTCGGGCTCGTGTGGAAGCATTACGGGCGTGACTATCTGACGGCCAGCGGCGTTCCGGCGGAGCATGTGGCGGCAATCCACCAGAGCTTCGACCAGAAATTCGTGCTGCCGGTTGATCTCATGGACAATGGAGCGCTCAGCCCAGCTACCGCAGGACCCCTCGCGGATCTCACCCTGCCGAGCCTGCTTGAAACATTGAAACCTGTGTTTGACGACAAGGCACCGGGCGCCGACAATCGCGGCTTTAACGCGGCCCTGTCGATCGCGAGGGCCGTCGTGGAGGCCGCCATCCGGCAGCGCGCGGCTAAGCTTCGGGCGGAGGCCATGGTTCTCGACGCGATCGCCGCAACCGGTGCCGGCCATGTGCTTGAGCTGCCGATGGGCATGCCGTTTCGTCCCGCGATCATCAAGGCTGGCGCCGACCATCTGCTGTTCGTGGTTCACCCGCGCGACAAGGACTGGTGCATCACCGGCATTCGCAAGGTGGAAGACAGTTTCGAGCAGCGTGCGGATCTACCCGCGGCCTGGGCGGGTCTGAGCAATGGCGATCTGGAGGCCGTCTGCGGGGTAAAGGGCGCGAGCTTCTGCCATAACGGCCGTTTCATCGCCGCTGCGACGTCGCGCGACGCGATCCTGGCCATGGCCGAAATAGCGGTCGCCGAGGCTCTTTCAATCCAAAAAGCTTAAAGCCGTTCATTTCTAAATGGAATGAACGGCTCTATGCAGGCGCGTGCAGTCAGGCGGCGCTCGCGGCGTTGTCCGGCCCCTCTTCGTCCAGCAGCCGGGCCAGCACGTCGCGCTGCGACATCGGCTTGCCGAAGAGGTAGCCCTGGATCAGAGGCGGCGAGAGAGGCGAGAGGATCTCCATCTCGGCTTCCGTCTCGACACCTTCCAGCACGCATTTGAGGCCGAGATTGCGGCACAGCGTGATGACGCCAGCGACGATTTCCCGTGAAGTCGGGCTCGCTGCGACCTTGCGCACGAAGCTCTTATCGATCTTGACCTTGTCGAGCGGCAATTGGTCGATGTATTCAAAGCTTGAATACCCCGAACCGAAATCATCGAGGGCGATCTTGAAGCCTGCGGATGAAAGATCTTCGAGCAGAACGCGGGAGGCCGCGATGTCCTTCATCACGGCGGTCTCCGTGATCTCGAACTCGATGCGGGAAGGCGCGATCCCGCGACGGGCAACGTCTGCGACCAGCGAGAAGATGAAGGCGCGGTCCGCCAGGTCCTGAGCCGAGAGGTTGAAGGAAACGGTGATGTCGCTCGGCCATAGCTCGATTGCGTCGAGCGCCTTGGCAAACAGGATACGGGTGACGCTCTGAATGAGCCCTGCTCTTTCCGCCGCGCGGATGAACTGGTCGGGACGCACGGGACCCAAGGTTGGGCTTTGCCAGCGGGCCAGCGCCTCGAAGCTCACGACCCTGTCGCGGGCCATATCCTTTTGCGGCTGGAACAGCAGATAGAGCTCGTCCTCCAACTTAGCCTCGCGCAACGCTCGCTCGAGGGAAAGGGTCTCGCGCATTTCGAGATCCTGGGCCTCGTCAAAGATGATCGTCTGACGCCGGGCAAACTGCTTGCCGCGATAGAGGGCAAAATCAGCCTTCTCGTAGATCTTGCGGGCGTCCTCCGCCATCGAGGGAAAATGGGCAAAACCGATCGTGTCCCCGATCTGGAGACGCAGCGGCGAAAGGTCGTAGGGTTTGCTGATATCCGCGATCACCGAGCTGCCGAAAGTTTCGATCTGGTCAGCCTCGGCTGCACCGACAATGAGGATTGCGAATTCGTCGCCGCCAATGCGGCCGATCTGGACGCCCTGCATCTCCCGGCGTTCAAGTCGTTCCACGACCTCACACAGAAGCTGGTCACCGACGGCGTGGCCGTAGAGGTCATTGATCGACTTGAAACCGTCGAGATCAAGGATCCCTATCCAGAACGGGGTCTTGTCTTCCACCAGAGCTTCGATGCGGGAAAAAATCGAGCGCCGATTGGCTATGCCCGTCAGGCTGTCGCGCGATGCCAGCTGGTCTGCCAGGAGGCGAGCATCAATCTGGCGCATGATCGCCTTGCGCAAAAGGCTCGCCATTCCAAAGGCTGCAAACGACGTCGCAAGGCCGATGAACACAAACTGGTTGGCGACCTCCGGCGAGGCCTGAGACGAGAACCAGAACAGACTGCCGATCGAGAGGATAACGCTCGCGAGCGTTGCCCTTAACGTGACGCCGGTCGTGGAGAAAACCACCGCCATCAAGACGAAGTAGATGAGCTTCTGCTCTTCGAAATGCAGTAGCATGTAGGCCAGCACGTTCGAATACATCAGAAGGTTGGTGAGAAATCCGACGGCCTCCAGCCGCAGGAGGGAGGTCTTTCCAGCGGGCAGCAATACCCAGCGGAAGACCGTGTAAAGCACCGCAGTCAGCAGGCTGATCCCTGCCAAGATTACCAGATCGCTACCGCTCTCGTCGCGCCAGTGCAGCCAGGTGACCAGGTAATAATAGGCGGCGCCGGGCAGAAGAAAGCCGCGCACGATCGGCCTGTAGGCATCGGCCATCGCCCGTCTACGGGTGACACTGGTCCACAACAGGTACTGGCGCTTCAGAGCTCCGCCGAGTGCAATGAAGGGCCGAGAATATGATCCGGCCCGTTGTTGGGAAGCGGCTGCCCGATCGGGTTTAGCCGCATCTTGTGACACACGCATTCAAAATGTCCCCGAAGCGGTTCACAGCACTCTAGGAAACATTCATTTAGAATAGCTGAATAGCTCGATTGCAATGCAATGCATACTATTCCGGCGCCGGATCATCACCCGACTTGCGTCGCCTGAGGGCCAGACACCCGGCCCTCAGGACAGCAGAACAGGCTCAAACCGCAACGAGCTCGTCCGGGCCGAATTCGTATTCCGTCGAGCAGAATTCACAGGTCACGGTGATCTTGCCGTCCTCAGAGCTCGCCTCGATTTCTTCGGCCGAGAAGCCCTGGAGAACGCCCTTGAGCCTTTCGCGGGAGCAGCTGCAGCGATCATACACCGTCTGCGGCTCATAGGCGCGCACACCGCGCTCGTGGAAGAGACGGAACAGCAACCGTTCGATACCCACCTGTGGATCGGTGAGTTCGTCGGCATCAATCGTCTCGACCAGCATGCGGGCTTCATCCCAGGCATCGTCGCCATGCAGATCTGAATCCCGATCGTCGCCGTCGCCGCCGTGCAAATCCGGCTGGCGCATGCGCTCCGGAGCCTCGGGCAGGAACTGGGCGATCAGGCCGCCTGCGCGCCAGGTGCGACGCGGCTTGCCCTCGGCATCGCGGTCGAAGAGCTCGGCAGCACCCAGGCGCACACGCGTCGGGATCTGTTCCGACTGGCGGAAGTAGACACCGGCGATGTCTTCGAGCGATGTTCCGTCGAGCGGGACGATGCCCTGGTAAGGCTGCATGAAGGAGCCCTGGTCGATGGTGAAGGCAAGCACGCCCTCGCCAAGAAGCTCTTCCGGCGAGGCACGGCCGGCGGCGACGGCGTCAGCCACGGCCTGCTCGTCGAAGCGGGCGTAGGCGCGCACGTTTTCCGGCGTGGAGAAGTCGGCGACAAGCAGGTCGACGGGGCCATTGCCCTTGGTCTGAACCGTGAACTTGCCTTCGAACTTCAGCGAGGTGCCGATCAGCACGGTCAAGACAATGGCTTCAGCCAGAAGCCGCGCCACAGGCGCAGGATAGGCGTGGCGTTCGAGGATGGTGTTGATCAGCGGGCCGAGCTGGACGGCACGGCCGCGGACATCGAGGCCCTCCACCTGGAAAGGAACCACGCGATCATCGCCGGCGAAACCGAATTCGCCGAGTTCTACTTGTCTCGTCGACATGAATGTACTCCCGGCACATAAAGCGCCATATGCTGGGCCCGAGCGGCCCGATCAGAAAGGGCACAGATGGGATCACCTGCGCGAAACGTCAAGTCGACCGGCAGGCGGCCCAAAATCCGATCTCAGATGGCGCCGAGGCACCAGGCGAGGATAGACTTTTGCGCGTGCAGGCGGTTCTCCGCCTCGTCGAAGACCACAGACTGCGCGCCGTCGATGACCTCGTCGGTCACTTCTTCGCCGCGATGGGCCGGCAGGCAATGCAGGAACAACGCCTCGTCCTTCGCCTTGCTCATCAGTTCAGCATTGACCTGGAACGGCTGGAAGACGTTGTGGCCGCGCGCCTTGTGCTCCTGATTCATCGAGACCCAGGTGTCGGTGATCACGGCGTCCGCGCCGGCAACTGCTCGATCGGCATCATGGCAGAGCATGATGTCACCGCCATTGTTGCGCGCCCAGTTCAGGATCTTGTCGTCCGGCTCGGAGCCGAGCGGCACGGCCATGTTCATGCGGTAGCCGAACCGGGCCGCGCCCTCGACCAGGGAATGCAGAACATTGTTGCCATCGCCGGTCCAGGCGAGCGTCTTGCCCGCCACGGAGCCACGATGCTCCTCGATCGTCATGATGTCGGCCATGATCTGGCAGGGATGCGTCATATCCGTCAGCGCATTGATTACGGGTACCGTCGCATGCTCTGCCATTTCCAGCAGGCGGGCATGGTCAGTGGTCCGGATCATGATCGCATCGACGTAGCGGGACAGAACCTTCGCCGTATCACCGATGGTTTCCGCACGGCCGAGCTGCATCTCGGTTCCCGACAGGAACAGCGTTTCGCCGCCCAGCTGGCGCATGCCGACATCGAAGGAAACGCGGGTGCGGGTGGACGGCTTCTCGAAGATCATGGCGAGCATCTTGCCGGCCAGAGGCTTGTCCGCCGTGCCGGCCTTCGTTGCCTGCTTGCGGGTCTTCGCGTCTTCGAGAATGCCGCGCAGGTCCTCTGCCGTGACTGCGGAGAGATCGAGAAAATGCTTCGGAGATGCCATGAATGGGTCCTGTGTTAGGCTGACGCAGCGACTGCGGCCTTGGCGCGGATATGCTCTGCGGCGTGTTCGATACGGGCCAAGCCGTCACGCGCTTCCTCTGCCGTCACGGTCAGAGGCGGCAGGAGACGGATGACGTTGTCGCCGGCGGGAACGCCAAGCAGGTGCTCGTCGCGCATCGCCATCAAGAGTTCGGTGTTCGGAACCTTGGCCTTGATGCCGAGCATAAGGCCTTCGCCTCGCACTTCCTCGATCACATCCGGGAAGCGGTCCTGCAGCGACGCAAGGCCCTGGCGGAAGACAAGCGCCGTATCGCGCACGTTTTCAAGGAAGCCGTCGCCGAGAACAACGTCGAGAACGGCATTGCCAACGGCCATGGCCAGAGGATTGCCGCCATAGGTAGAGCCATGGGTGCCGGGCTTCATGCCATAGGCAGCTTCCTCGGTTGCCAGGCAGGCACCAAGCGGGAAGCCGCCGCCGATACCCTTGGCGACTGCCATCAGGTCCGGCGTGATGCCAGCCCATTCATGGGCGAAGAGCTTGCCCGTACGGCCAACGCCGCACTGGACTTCGTCGAGGATGAGCAACAGGCCATGCTCGTCGCAGAGATCACGCAAGGCACGCAGCATCTCGACCGGGATCGGACGGATACCGCCCTCCCCCTGCACCGGCTCGACCAGGATCGCAGCGGTCGCATCCGAAATTGCCGCCTTTACCGCATCAAGATCTCCGAAGGGGATCTGGTCGAAGCCGGGCGCCTTGGGGCCAAAGCCTTCGAGATACTTCTCCTGACCGCCGGCGGCGATCGTCGCGATGGTGCGGCCATGGAAGGCGCCTTCCATCGTGATGATGTGGAACTTCTCCGGATGCCCCTTGGCAAAGTGATAGCGACGGGCGGTCTTGATCGCACATTCGAGGGCTTCCGCACCGGAATTGGTGAAGAAGACGCGATCGGCAAAGGTCACGTCGGTCAAACGCTTTGCCAGCACTTCCTGGCCCGGAACTTCATAGAGGTTCGAGAGGTGCCAGACCTTATCCGCCTGATCCTTCAAGGCACCGACGACATGGGGATGGCCATGACCGACGGAGGTGACTGCAACGCCCGCTGCGAAATCGAGATAACGATCGCCGCTCTCGGTCACGAGCCAGACGCCCTCGCCTCGCTCGAAACGCAGCGGCGCCCGATTGTAGGTCTGGTAGAGCGGCGTAGCTTCGGCCATGGCTGTCACGATCCTTCTCGACGATCCGTCACAAGGGACGGTGCGGCCTGCAGGAGGCCCAAGAAAAATTAAAAATGCCGCCTCGCGGCGGCGCCGGCACTATCGGCATTTCACCCTGCGATGTCAACGAATTCCGAAGGAATCGCATGAGTAGGTGCGGATTTGGACCACTCGCGCCAAGAGCGTGCGCGACAAGATTCCACCTGTTGCATACTTGACTCACTCGGGAAGCAAGTTGGGGAAAACCGGAAAATCGATTCCAGATGATTCCCACGACTCTTGTCACGGAGTCAGCGTGCCACTAGGTTAAATTTCATTAATAGATTGCATGCGGCGGAAGTGCTCACCGACAGTATCGAGGCGGATTTGTTTCGGATTCATCCGAAGCAACGGTGACGGATTCTGCCATTACAGACGCAAGCGGCGGAGAGAAACGGCATGAACGTGCAATGGAGTGATGAGCGAGTCGAAAGACTGAAACGGCTGTGGGCCGAAGGCCTCAGCGCAAGCCAGATTGCAGCACAGCTCGGTGGCGTGAGCCGTAACGCGGTGATCGGCAAGGTACACCGACTGAACCTTCCGGGCCGCGCCAAGGCCGGTGGCAGCTCGTCTGCGGCCCGCCCCGCCAAGCGTCCGCCCCAGACACAGCGTCCTGCGGCCCTGCAGAACCGTCCGGCGGCAAATCCGACCACGCGGACCGTGGCGCGTGCAGCCGGGGCGACCCTGCTGAAGGAAGAGGTCGAGATCGAGGTCTACGAGGAAGTCGAAGTTCGCCGTCCGCTGAACGTGGTCGTGCCGATTTCGCGTCGCCTGGCCCTGACGGAACTGACCGAGCGCACCTGCAAGTGGCCGATCGGCGACCCGATGAAGGACGATTTCCACTTCTGCGGCTGCGAAATCGCAGACAGCGCGCCCTACTGCACCTATCACGCGAAGCTCGCCTATCAGCCGCTGAGCGAGCGCCGCAAGGCCGCACGCTGATCGCAGCGGTATCGCATACTGAACGGGTCCTTCGGGGCCCGTTTTCGTTTCGCCTAGGAGACATGGAAAAGCGCCGCAAGGATGATCCGCGCGACGCCTATACCTGCTCAAGCTCACTCCCGTTCCGTGCTTACCGGACTGGGTCAAAAGGCCTTTTGCCTTTGCAGGGCATAGGAACCCCGCTGGGTCGAGCCTTCATTTCTCGTATTCGAGTTGCAGTGCAACGACGTCCCTTGTTCGTTTCCCATAACGCTTCGCGATCTCGTCAAGCGCCCGGTCAAACTGACCAAAGGCCGGTTCAGTTGATACAGTGATGTCGGTTTCACCGGCGGGATTACGGTCCGCGATGAGACGAAGGCCGTGATGCGTACGAACCGACGCGGCAAAAGAGGTCGCAACGATCTTCGAACGATAGGTTCTCGACCAAGCGTCGGCCACAAGCGCAAGTGCGACCTCGTCGACCCCCGGAAAGACCGGAACTTCGAGCGTTTGATGCCGCCAGAACGTCAGATAGTTCCCAATGATCAAGCCGACCTTGCCGATTGTCAGGTGGAACGAGGCGCTCTCGTGTTCAGGGCTCCATGCCAGCCGTCCGGGTGCCGTTATCCCGAAATGAACTGCGGTCGCACTCGCGGTCCGCTCATCGGCGATGCCTTCGACCAGTGCGAGGCTAGCCGGCAGCGAGGCCGTGACGCCGGTCGTCGTCATGACGTTCTGATCGACTACATATCGCCTGTTTTCTACCCAGGTTGCCTTTGGATATCGCGCTTCGATCTTGTCCATCGCATACCAGTGCGTGGTGGCCTGTCTTCCATCGAGAATGCCGGCCTTGGCGGCGACCCAGGCGCCTTCACATATCGACATGATGAAGGCGCGGCTTCGGTATTGCCGAGAAACCCATGCGACAATCGCTTCATTCTCGCTGTCATGCAGAGCTGGTATGACGACGATGTCGGCTCCATCCTTGTAGCGCCTGTCGAAATCCACCATCGTCATGTCGGCCTCGATGGTGAGCGCCGGCATCAACGTCACAGGACCAGGCTTGCTCGAAACGATGATGACGTCGGCCACATTTGCTTGCTTCAGGACGCCGTAAGGCACGATGAGGTCCGTGGTTTCCGTACCCGCATTGTCAGCGACGATTGCCACGAGAGGGCGCGCCCGCCCGGCCTTGGGACGGGGCACTTCCACTTCGTAAACATGGGGCGCGGATTGTGTCGACAATGTCGGTTCCGCCAAAACGAAACTCGATGCGAGCGTCAGAAGGATAAGGCCAAGTCTGGTCACAGTCATCTCCGGATTGGTTTCCGGACGCAGATTACCGGTGTGCAGGACTGGCCAAAATGTCAAACATATCGCAGTTTCAGCCAATGATGATGAATGTCACTTCACTCCGGAAGATTGTGTTTGTTGGCTATGATGGTGTCCAGGCTTTGGATGTCGTAGGGCCGATGGAGGCCTTTGCGATTGCCAACCAGCATCTGACGGATACTGGGCAAGCCTACGAAATCATCCTCGCTTCCCCCTCGGGCGGATCGATATCCTGCTCTGGCCTCGGTGGCCTCAGCCTGGGGGGAGCGATTGCCTTGCGGGATCTAGCTTCCGACCTGGATACGATCATCGTTCCCGGGGGTAGCGAAGACGCGCTTCGCACTCTGATATTCAATTCGGAACTGCTGCCCTGGCTGTCCAGCCGGATCTCCGGAACCCGTCGTCTGGCCAGCGTCTGTACCGGCGCCTTCGTATTGGCCGCCGGCGGCTATCTCAATGGCAAGAGGGCGACCACTCATTGGGCTTCGGTTGCACTGCTGCAAGAACTCTGTCCCAAGGCTGACGTCGAACCAGATGCGATCTTCGTCGCCGATCCGCCGGTTTTTACATCGGCAGGCATCACTGCAGGCATCGATCTTTCACTGGCGATGATAGAAGCCGATTTCGGCCACAAGGTCGCTCTCGCCGTAGCCCGCCAGATGGTTCTTTTCATGCGGCGCCCGGGAGGTCAGTCGCAATTCAGCAGCAGCCTGACCATCCAAAGCGACGTGGCACCGCGGTTGCGATCCCTGGTCCACGATATCATCGGGAATCCGGTTGGCGACTTATCGGGGCCGGCGCTCGCCGCGCGATGCAGCATGAGCGAACGCAGCTTTTCGCGCGCATTCCGCAAGCAGATCGGCACGACGCCCGCACAGTTCGTCGAAAACATCCGGATCGACCGAGCCAAGCTGTTGCTGGAAAGCTCGGACTGGCCGCTTGCAAGAATTGCTGAACGATCCGGTTTCGGAAGCCTGGACACGCTTCACAGGGTTTTCCAGAAACGGTTGAGTATCACGCCCTCATTTTATCGCGAACGTTTCGCAAAGCGCTGACCAAACCGCACTGTAGCCGCAAAACTCTTCTGTCATTGACGGCCAGTGGTCCCTGTGAACATGACCTCTACCGGGCAATTCACGCTTCCATGGAGTAGCCCGCCCCGCGAACGGTGCGGATGACATCCTGCATGTTGGAGAAGTTCAGAGCCTTGCGCAGGCGACCGACATGCACGTCGACGGTGCGTTCATCGACATAGATGTCGTGGCCCCAGACACCATCGAGAAGCTGCGAGCGTGAGAAGACACGTCCGGGCGAGGCCATCAGGAACTCCAAGAGCCGGAACTCGGTCGGTCCAAGGCGCACTTCGCGGCTCTTGCGATGCACGCGATGCGTCTCGCGATCGAGTTCGATATCGCCGCAGCGGAGCACGCTTGAGAGCACTTCAGGCTTGGCGCGACGCAGCATGGCCTTGACTCGGGCCATCAGTTCCGGCGTTGAGAAAGGCTTGACGACGTAGTCGTCGGCACCCGTTGCCAAACCGCGCACGCGTTCGCTTTCCTCGCCCCGCGCCGTCAGCATGATGATCGGAAGGCGCTCGGTCTCGGGGCGGACGCGAAGTCGGCGGCAAAGCTCTATGCCGGACACGCCAGGCAGCATCCAGTCGAGGATCAGGAGATCCGGGACCCGCTCCTGAAGGCGGATTTCCGCCTCGTCTCCCCGAAGGATGGTCTCGACTTCATACCCTTCGGCTTCGAGGTTATAGCGCAAGAGGACCGACAGGGCCTCTTCGTCTTCCACCACGGTAATCTTCGGCTGCATGAAACTCCGACCTCGCTAACCCAAGTTACTCGGTGATCGCGCCAACGGAAGCCGTCTGATCTTCCTTGGGGCGCTCACCTTCCGGCTGTGCGCCGGTGGTCATGTAGTAGATCGTCTCGGCGATATTCGTCGCATGGTCGCCGATGCGCTCGATGTTCTTGGCGCAGAACAGCAGATGCGTGCAGCTTGTGATGTTGCGCGGATCTTCCATCATGTAGGTCAGGAGTTCGCGGAACAGCGAGGTGTAGATCGCGTCGATCTCCTCGTCGCGGTCACGGATGGACTTCGCCTTCTCGGCCGAGCGTGTCGTATAGACGTCGAGCACTTCCTTGAGCTGGGCCAGTGCCAGATCCGACAGGTGTTCGAGGCCGCGCGCGAGCTTGCGTGGAACGCCGGTTGCCTGGATGGCGACGACGCGCTTGGAATTGCTCTTGCCGAGATCGCCGACGCGCTCAAGATCGGCGGCGATGCGCAGCGCGCCGATGATTTCGCGCAGGTCGGAGGCGACCGGCTGACGCTTGGCAATCGTCACGACGGCCTTGTCACCGATCTCACGCTCCATGGCATCCATGAGAACATCGTCGGAAATGACCTTCTGGGCGAGGGCCGCGTCGGAATTGACCAGCGCACGCACGCTTTCGGCGACCATCTGTTCCGCCAGACCGCCCATTTCGGAGATGCGGCGCATCAGGAACTTCAGTTCCTCGTCGAAGGCCGAGTAGATGTGTGTGGAGCCCATTTGAAACGTCCTTGAAATTGAGTTCGACCGTGGATGACGTCAGGGCTCAGCCGAAGCGGCCCATGATGTAGTCCTGGGTGCGCTGGTCATCCGGGTTGGTGAACATCTTGTCGGTGTCGTTCTCCTCGACCAGATTGCCGAGGTGGAACATGGCGGTGCGCTGGGACACGCGGGCGGCCTGCTGCATCGAGTGGGTCACGATGACGATCGTGAAGTTCTCGCGCAGCTCGTGGATCAGTTCCTCGACCTTTGCGGTCGCGATCGGGTCGAGAGCCGAGCAGGGCTCGTCCATCAGGATGACTTCCGGGCTGACGGCAACGGCGCGCGCGATGCAAAGACGCTGCTGCTGGCCTCCGGAAAGACCGGTTCCCGGGGATTCGAGGCGATCCTTGACTTCGTTCCACAGGCCGGCCTTCTGAAGCGCGACCGAAACGATCTCGTCGAGCTCGGCCTTGTTGCGCGCCAGACCATGGATGCGCGGGCCATAGGCGACGTTCTCGTAGATCGACTTCGGAAACGGGTTCGGCTTCTGGAAGACCATGCCGACCTTGGCGCGCAGCTGCACCGGATCGACCTTGGCATCATAGATGTTTTCGCTGTCGATCTGGATCAGACCCTCGACGCGGCAGCTCGCAATCGTATCGTTCATACGGTTGATGCAGCGCAGGAAGGTCGACTTGCCGCAGCCGGACGGCCCGATGAAAGCGGTGACGGAGCGCGGGCGGATGTCGATGTTCACGTCCTTGATGGCGTGCTTGTCCCCGTAAAAGACCTGCACGTTACGGGCGGTAATCTTGGCTTCAGTCATTGTCGGCGCTTTCGTCGTGGTCATTTTAGTCGCGAGATTGTTCATCATCTTGGAGCTCCTTACCAGCGACGCTCAAAGCGGCGGCGAAGAATGATTGCGAGCAGGTTCATCATGATCAGGAACACCAGGAGCACGATGATGGCACCGGATGCACGCTCTACGAAAGCCGGGTCACCGCGCTGGGTCCAGTTGTAAACCTGGACCGGAAGGGCGGATGCGGGCTCGAAGAAGCCGTCCGGGGGGCCGGCCGGATATTCGCGGACAAAGGCCACCATGCCGATCAGAAGCAGGGGAGCGGTTTCGCCGAGGGCACGTGCCAGGCCGATAATGGCACCGGTCAGGATGCCCGGCATGGCAAGCGGCAGCACGTGGTGGAAGATCGACTGCATCTTGGAGGCCCCCACACCGAGAGCCGCGTCGCGGATCGAGGGCGGTACGGCCTTCAGCGCCGAACGGGTGGCGATGATGATTGTCGGAAGCGTCATCAGCGTCAGCACCAGACCACCGACGATCGGCGCCGATTGTGGCAGGCCGACGAAGTTGATCAGCACGGCCAGGCCAAGGATACCGAAGACGATCGAGGGTACGGCGGCGAGGTTGGCGATGTTGACCTCGATGAGATCGGTGAACCAGTTCTGCGGCGCGAATTCCTCAAGATAGATCGAGGCAGCGACCCCAAGCGGCAGCGACAGCAGCAGCACGATCAGCATCATGTAGGCCGAGCCGATGATGGCTACGCCCAGGCCTGCGGCTTCCGGACGGGTGTCGGAGGCGTCCGGAGCGGTGAAGAAGCCCCAGTTGAACTTGGTGACGAGGATGCCGGCATCTTTCAGCTTGTCCGCGAGAACGAGCTGTTCGGGCGACACATTCCGGTCGAGCTTGGCGCTCTCCATCGTCACGCGGCCCTTGTAGTAGCCGTCGATGCGACCACCAGCGAGGAAGTCGAAGGAATGGGTCTCGCCGATAACCGAGGGGTCGGCGAGCACGAAGCGGCGCAGGTCGGACGGCGATTCCTTGGAGATGAGTTCGGCTGCCGCCTTGGGCGTGAGGCCCTGGCCTGCAAGACCCTTCTCCTCGAGCTTCTTTGCCATCGCCTGCTCGATGAGGGGCGCGTAGCCGAAGGTCGTAACCTTGGAGATTTCGGCCAGATCACGGTTGCCCGATTTGTCGAGCTTTGCCGGGTCCAGGTAGATGTCGAGCGTGATGTAGGTCTGCTGGAAAGAAGAGATACCGTTCGACAGGATCGAGGCCAGCAAGCCGATCAGGGCGACGATCCCGAAGGTCACGGCAGCCTTGCCGAGCATCCGGAAGCGTACTTCTGCCTTGTTGCGACGGCGCGTACGCTCGTCGACGGCCAGAATGGATTTCTTCTCTACGGGCATGGGAGCTCCGATAGCGGTCATGTCGGTCATTCGTACTGCTCCCGGTACTTGCGGACGATGTAGAGGGCGATGACGTTCAGGCACAGCGTGATCACGAAGAGCGTCAGACCAAGCGCGAAGGCGACAAGGGTCTCTGGGCTCGCGAACTCCGTGTCACCGGTCAGCTGGCTAACGATCTTGACCGTCACGGTTGTCATCGCCTCGAATGGATTGAGGTCCAGCTTGGCGGCAGCACCCGCGCCGAGGACGACGATCATGGTCTCCCCGATCGCGCGGCTGGCGGCGAGCAAGATGGCACCGACGATACCCGGCAACGCCGCCGGCAGGACGACCTGCTTGATGGTTTCGGACTGCGTTGAGCCCAGTGCATAGGAACCATCACGAAGGGCCTGCGGCACGGCGTTGATGATGTCGTCCGACAGCGAGGAAACGAAGGGGATGATCATCACACCCATGACGAGGCCCGCGGTCAGAACCGAGGAGGACGAGGTGCCAAGTCCGAGCGGCTGAGCGAAATAGTCTCGCAGGAAAGGGCCGACGGTGACGAGCGCGAAGAGACCGTAGACGATCGTCGGGATACCGGCGAGAACCTCGATCGCCGGCTTGACGATGCTGCGGGTCTTCGGACCGGCATACTCCGACAAGAAGACTGCAATCATCAGACCGATCGGCACGGCGACGATCAGCGAAATGATCGACACGTAGAAAGTACCCCAGATCAGCGGGATGATGCCCAGATCGGAGCCTCCGTGGAATTGCGGGTTCCAGACGGTCGAGAAGAAGAAGTCGCTCGCCGGATACATGGTGAAGAAGACATAGGTCTCGAAGACCAGCGAACCCACGATGCCGACCGTGGTCAGGATCGCAACCAGCGACGCGATAAGCAGCATCGTCTTGACGAAGCTCTCGCTCATATTGCGAGCACGCAGCTCCGGATTGATGCGGACGTAGGCGAACGGCAGCGCCGCCAGGGAGAGGGCGAGGACGGCAATCGTCATCAGAAGATGGCCGAAGTCTGACTGCTCGCGATAGGCCTTCGCTGCCTCAAAGACTGCGGCCGGCACTTCGGCTCCGAGCGCGATGCCGACTTCAGCAAGGCGGGCGCGGATATTGTCTGCGTCCAGGGCTTCGAGGTTCAAGTCTGTGCCGGTCGCGGCAATATGAGCCTCTACGACCTGCAGACCATCGGCGATCCGGCGCACATCGGCCATCACAAGGCTACGGGCACTGCCCTCAGCGATGCTGCTTTCCGGGATCATGCCGCTCACGCGGCTTTCGATAATCGGCGGCTGAATGAGCAGCCACAAACCGAGAAGGATGAGTGCCGGGACGGCGGTCGACAAAGCGATGATCTGACCGTAGTAGCCCGGAAGCGAGTGCAGCTTTCTGCCGCTAGACGCCGAAACCAGAATAGCCTGCCGGCGTCCCAGAACAAAGCCGAGTGCCGCAAGCGCTATGATACAAAGGATAATGATGCTCGCGTCCATTTTACCCGCCATTTCCCCAGCAAGAAAGACCGGCGGCACAGGGGTGCCGCCGGCCGATGCATCAGATTAGTTGAGCGGCGCCATCGGCGTGCGGGCCTTGACGGAAGCCTGCGTCTTGGCAAGTTCCGGATCGGAAACGAGGCCATAGGCAGCGAGCGGGCCATCCGGGCCGGCCATTTCGTCAGAAACGAAGAACTCTACGTATTCCTGGAGACCCGGGATGACGTCGAGGTGGGCGTTCTTGACGTAGAAGTACAGCGGACGCGAGACCGGATATTCGCCCTTGGCGATTGCCTCGACCGTGGGAACAACGCCGTTCATGGTGGCGACGCGCAGCTTGTCGGTGTTGTTCTGGTAGAAGGACAGACCGAATACGCCGATGCCGTTCTTGTTGGCGTCAACGCGAGCAAGCGTCTCGGTGTAGTCGCCGTCGATGTCAACGGAAACGCCATCGGTGCGCAGCGCCATGCAGCCGTCTTCAGCCTTGTCCTCATCGCCACCGGCGGCGGTCTTCAGGGCTTCGAAAGCGCCATTTTCTTCGCAGCCAGCAATGATGACCTTGGTGTCGAAGACTTCGCGGGTGCCGTGCTTGGTGCCCGGGATGAAGGCGAGGATCGGCTGGGCCGGGAGGTCAGCGCGGATCTCGTTCCAGTTCTTGTAAGGATTGTCGACCAGCTGGCCGTCCTTCAGAACCTTGGCAGCAAGGGCATTGTGCCAGTCAGCCGGGGTGAAGGCGAATTCAGGACCAGCGATGTCGGAAGCGAAGACGATGCCGTCGTAACCGATGCGAACTTCCTGAATGTCGTTCACGCCGTTGGTCTTGCAGAGCTCGATGTCCGACTTGCTGATGCGCGAAGAGGAGTTTGCGATGTCGATGGTGTTCTCGCCCACGCCTTCGCACAGCTTCTTGCGGCCGGCGCCCGAACCGCCGGACTCAACAACCGGGGTCGGAAATTCGAAGTTTTCGCCGAAGGCTTCGGCAACGATTGCGGCATAGGGCAGAACGGTGGAGGAACCAGCGATCTGGATCTGGTCGCGGGCTACGGCAGCGCCGGCGAAGGCCACGGAGGCCGCCAAGGCAGCTACGGAAAGTTTCAGAGCGTTCATGATCATCTCCCGAAATGGGCTTGTGTGTCTTTGCGGCCGTTGCGCATCTCCCGAGCAGCGGCGACTGCGTTCTTAGCGGCTCTAGGCCCACGCTTTTATGTCAGTTCGATGAAACATTTGTGACAAAGATTTTTGATATATTTCAGCACCTTAATTGAAGTGCGACAACGAAGATGCCAGTTTTATGTCAGAAGCGTACGGTAAAGACGCTTCCGTCACCGAGATCGGACTTCACGATCAGGCGCGCGCGGTGCCTTGTCAGGATGTGCTTGACGATGGCGAGGCCAAGACCGGTCCCCTTCTTGGAGCGGCTGTCTTCGACATTGACTCGGTAGAAACGCTCCGTGAGACGTGGAACATGTTCGGCGGGAATGCCCGGGCCATGGTCCCTGACACTGACTTCCGTCGCGCCACCGACATCCTTGCGAAGGGCCACCTCGACGACCTTTCCATCCTGCCCGTATTTGCAGGCGTTCTCGATCAAGTTCTCGAAAACCTCGACCAGCTCATCGCGTTCACCCATGACCTCGATCTTCTCTTCGGGCAGATCGAGGCGGATTTCGACGCCGAGCTCAGAGGCTAGCGGAGCAAGGCTGTCGCGGACATGGCCAAGGATGGGACCCAGTTCCACCTTCCGATCCGGCGGCACATGGGCCTTCAGCTCAAGGCGCGAGAGCGACAGAAGATCATCCACCAGGCGGCTCATCCGGTTTGCCTGATCGAGCATGATCGCCAGGAACCGATCCTTCGCCTTGGCGTCATCGCGGGCGGGCCCCTGCATGGTCTCGATAAAGCCGCGCAACGAGGCCAGCGGCGTGCGCAGTTCGTGGCTGGCATTGGCGACGAAGTCGCTGCGCATGCGGTCCAGACGCCGCAGTTCGGAGATATCCCGGAAGGAGAGCAGGAAATAGGTCTGCCCCGACGTCTGCTGCGGATCAACCTGCGCGACGCGGACGATATAGACCCGCTCGGACGGATGGCGTTCGGAATGCTCGATCTGGTTGGGCGCGCCGGTTTCCGTTGTTTCCCGGATCATGTCGAGAATGCCCGGAGAGCGCCAGCGGGTCGAGACATGCAGCCCGCTCAGCAGGGTGCCGAAGACACGCTCGGCCGACTGGTTCTGCGCGATCATTTCCGCATCCGGATTGAGCACGAAAATCGGCATGTCGACGCCGTCGAGCGACGCAAGGATCAGCGGCAGGGGATCGGCAGGCGGTGGCGCGGAAACGGCAGCAGGCGGCACGGCATCGGGGGCATCGTTTTCCGGCAATTGGCGAAAGACCACGAGCAGGAAAAGCAGGACAAAGAGGATGACGGCAAAGCCGGTCGCTGCACCCGTCGCCCAGGCGCTCAAGGCAAGCAGTGCTGCTGCGAGGATGTAGATCCAGGCAGACAGTAGCCGTCGGAGATCATTGCGCCAGCCCTCACCGCTATCGTCCTGCATGCCTGCGCACTCTCCGCCGTCTGATCATTCCATGCCTGATAGGCCTGATTCATGACAGAAGTTACACCGGTCTGCCATTGCTTCCCTCGTCTTCCCCCGCCTTTCCCCGCATGGATGAACAGATGGCCGGTAGAACCGACATGCTTGAACTTCATTTCGGCTTGGTCTCAAGTAGAGGAATAGAAAGCAGCGATATCCGAGGGAGACAAAGATGGATGCGCAGACGGAAAGCAGGGCGGTGACATTGACGGTCGGCGGTACCGAGAGGATTTTCGACATCGATCTCCCCAATCTGCCGGACTGGATCGAAGACAATGCGCTCAAGTCCGGCGGCTTTCCTTATGACAAGAAGCTCTCCCAAAAGGATTACGAGCAGGAACTCACCCTGCTGCAGATCGAGCTGGTGAAAGTTCAGTTCTGGATGCAGAAGACCGGCGAGCGGGTTATGGCGCTCTTCGAGGGCCGTGATGCGGCTGGCAAGGGTGGCGCGATCCATGCGACCCTCTCTTATATGAATCCACGTTCGGCGCGCGTCGTTGCCCTGACGAAGCCGACGGAAACCGAGCGCGGCCAGTGGTACTTCCAGCGCTATGTTTCACACTTCCCGACGGCCGGCGAATTCGTTCTCTTCGACCGCTCCTGGTATAACCGCGCCGGCGTCGAGCCGGTCATGGGTTTCTGCACGCCGGACCAGTATGAAAGCTTCCTGGAACAGGTACCGCGCTTCGAGAAGCTCATCGACCGGGAAGGCATCCGCTTCTTCAAGTTCTGGCTGGACACTGGGCAGGAAATGCAGCTCAAGCGCTTTCACGATCGCCGGCACGATCCGCTGAAGTGCTGGAAGCTCTCGCCCATGGATATCGCCGCCCTGCACAAGTGGGACGACTACACGAAGAAGCGCGACCGGATGCTGAAGGAGACCCATACCGATCGGGCGCCCTGGACCGTGCTGCATGCCAATGACAAGCGCCGTGCGCGGCTGAACCTCATCCGCCACATGCTGATGTCGCTCGACTATGAGGGCAAGGATCTCGAAAAGATCGGCAAGCTCGACAAGAAGATCATCGGCAGCGGCCCGGACTTCCTGAAGTGACGCCGGCGCGGACGCCACCGCGCGTCCGCGCCTATGCGCCCACCATTGTCACTGGCCGGGGAGAACTCGAACAGCATAGAGGTTCACACCGCGCCCGCTTCCCGCGAGATCGGCGTTGATCAAAAGACGACCCGGCGTCGACGGCGCCATGCCGTTCTCGAAGGATACGCGGAACAGCGCATCGAGCTTTTGCGGATTGACCGTGAAGCGGTGACGTGGGCAGGCGCCCATGCGCGGAAAATCGCATTCGACAGAAATCTGGACCGGCTTGTCATCCATTGACTGCACGGTCAGCGCGATGGTCGAGGTTCGACCCGCCATTTCACGCAGGACGTCGGTCGGTACGGTTACCTCGACAGAACCCGCCGCATCGCCACTGCGCGAGATGATCTGGGCCGCGCTACCATCGCTTGCGGTCACGATATCGACAAGAGCATTGGCGCGCGGTCGAAGTGCCGAGACCTGCTGCGGCTCGAAGACCTCGATCCAGTCGTCGGAGAACCCGCCGCGCGCATCGAGCGCCTGCGGGCCGGCAGGTGCAGCCGGCGCAGCCGCCTCCGGGGCTCCGGTAAAGTCTTCGGATTCGGTCCGCGGCGGTGGATTGGGCACGGAAGTGTCGCGCTCTGCTGCCGTCAGCAGCAGTCCAGAAGAATAGACCCACCATGCGCCGATGCCGAGCGTCGCCAGGAAGATCGATGTGATCAACAGCCGCGCGATCAGACCGCGACGGCGGCGCGGCGCCTTCTGCGGACGTTCCGACCGCATGTCGGGCATCGGCCCCTCGTCATCGGCATGGGCGTCAACAGGTGCTCTCGGAGCGGGATCGATTTGCGGATCGAAGGAAGGCTCTCGCTGGGCAGATGGAGATGCCATCGGCGGATCGACGGTGGAAAATCCCGGTTCGACGCGCCCGGTTCGCCGATCGGGCGACGCAGACATCGACGGTTCCGGAACCGGCCGCGGCGCAGGCGCAACGGGCGATGCCATCGGCGGGGCTGCGGGTTCTGGCTGCACTTCGAGGCGGGCGCGCTCTTCCAGTTCGATTGCATGGATGAGCGCCTCCAGGCGACGACGCTGATAGTTGACGGCTTCGGCATCGTCGATGTTCTGCTTGCGCAACCCGGTTTCAAGCGCCTGACGGGCGGATTGATAAACGCGCGCGCGCGCCTCCGCGTTCGCACGATCAGCGCGCTCCAGGGCGTTCCTGATGGCCGTTTCCAATCCACTCATTGGCCGCCATACTCCTTCGGGGCTCGCCCCAGCCATTCTGCAATCATAGTAACGATTCGGTAAACGCTCGATTTTTTCAGCACAAGCCCGGAAAACTGCTATGAGGCCGAATAAACACAGGAATGAGGCCGCATGATCTGCCTGCCAGCGGATGACGTCCGCTGCGGCATCGGGATGGCAAAGACCCGCTTTCCTCGCGGGTTGCGATCTGCTATTTGACGTTTGCGTAAACGTAAACTTCATGGGAGGTGAAGTGATGGCCCTGCCGTCGATCCTGAAAGACAATCTGAGGCTCCCCGTCGTCGCCTCGCCGCTCTTCATCATATCGCATCCGAAGCTCACGCTCGCCCAGTGCAAGGCGGGCATCGTTGGCGCTTTCCCGGCACTGAACGCCCGCCCCGAGGCACAACTCGACGAGTGGCTGGCCGAGATCACCGAAGAGCTCGCCTCTCATAATGCGAAGAACCCGGATCGCCCTGCGGCCCCCTTTGCCGTCAACCAGATCGTGCACATGTCGAACAAGCGGCTCGAGCACGACCTGACGATGTGCGTGAAATACAAGGTGCCGATCGTCATTTCTTCGCTGGGCGCCGTTCCGGAAGTGAATGCCGCCGTGCATTCCTATGGCGGCATCGTGCTACATGACGTGATCAACAACCGCCACGCCAATTCGGCGATCCGCAAGGGGGCCGACGGGCTGATCGCTGTTGCGACCGGCGCGGGCGGCCATGCCGGCACGCTGTCGCCGTTCGCACTCGTCCAGGAAATCCGCGAATGGTTCGACGGACCGCTGCTGCTCGCCGGTGCGATTGCCAATGGTGGCGCAATCCTTGCGGCCCAGGCGATGGGTGCCGACATGGCCTATATCGGCTCGCCCTTCATCGCGACCGAAGAGGCGCGCGCCTCAGAGGAATACAAGCAGGCGATCGTCGAGGCCCAAGCCAATGACATTGTCTATTCCAACTACTTTACCGGCGTACACGGCAACTATCTGAAGCCGTCGATCAAGGCAGCCGGCCTCGACCCGGACAATCTGCCTGTTGCCGATCCCTCGAAGATGGATTTCGACAAGGCAACCACCGGCGCCAAGGCCTGGAAGGACATCTGGGGCTGCGGCCAGGGCATCGGCGCGGTCAAGGCCGTCGAGCCGGTCGCGGCCGTCGTTGACCGGCTTGAGCGCGAATACATAGGCGCAAAAAAGGCGATTTGCGGCTGAGGCCGCCGCTGATAGCGTCCCCGCAGAATCAGCTCTTTTGCGGGGACTTCATGCGCCAGACCACCACACTCATTATGACTTTGCCCTTTATCCTTGGCGGCGCAGTTTCCACGCAGGCGGAGGATAGCGGCTACAGGGAGTTCAAGTCGTGGCAGATCCTCTGCGAACAGACCCTGTCCTGCAGCATGCGGCAGTTTCTCTCAGACAGTCCGCTATCGCGCATCGAACTGAAGCGGAGCGGCAAGCCGGAGGCGCCGGTCACCATCATGGTTTCGGTGAGCGACACGTCATTGACCGAAGGCCAAGGGGAGACCGAGGTCAGCATCAAGGTTGACGAGGAAGCGCCGGTCGTGGTGCGGGGTAGCGACATAGCCGTCGATAGCCTGGCGAGTTCCCTGACGCTGACCGGCGACTTCATCGGCAGCGGCCTGATCGAGATGCTGAAGAACGGTTCGAATGTGGCCGTCACAGTTTCCGGGAACGACAAGAGAGTGGCAGCGACGTTTCCCCTCTCCGGTGCGGCAGCGAGCCTTCTCTTCATCGACGAATACCAGGATCGTATCGGGCATACGGACGCCATGATTTCGAAGGGAGAAAAGGCACCAAATCCGCCTTTGCCCGTCAGCGACATCACGATGATCGAGGAACTGCCCGAAGCGATTCGCAGTCAATTCGCCGAGGGCGGCGCCTGTGCCAATACGGATATCTCGATGCTGGACGGCAACGCGCTCTCTCACCGGATCGACGAGAGCACGACCATATACATCACGCCCTGCGGCCCCAGCGGCGCCTACAATGTGACCTATGTCGCCTTCGTCGATGCCTTCGACATGATCACGCCTCTCGCCTTCCCGGGCATGATCGACGGCGCGCCGAGCGCCAGCACCCTGGCCTTCAATCTTGGCTATGACTGGAAGGAGAGGACCTTCTCGTCCTTCTTCAAGGCACGTGGCGTCGGCGACTGCGGCACCTACAGCGAATGGAAACTGGTTGGGGGTGCCATGGGGACACAGCTGGCTCTTGTCGAGGAAGCCTCGCGCGACTGCCCGGTCGAGATCGACCAGAACGAAGCCGTTGATCTGTCCAACTGGCCGAAGACCTGGCCGCTCAAGTGATTGAGGGGCTCACTTGGCGGTCGCGGAATTTTTCCCCGGCCGCCGAAATCCGTCTTGAAATCACCGGGCAATCCCTGTATCAGCCCCTCACCAATCGCGGCGGGTCATAACCCGGCCAGCGCGGGCCGCTTTAGCTCAGTCGGTAGAGCACATCATTCGTAATGATGGGGTCACGTGTTCGAGTCACGTAAGCGGCACCACTCATCTTCCGACCTTCAGCAGTTCACGTCGAAACGCTCGCGGTTTCTTTATGTACCGCATTCAAGACTGCGCCCAGCATGCCGGCTTCGGCGCCGTGGCGGCTAGGTTCCAAGCGGCAGTCGAAGGGAAGCAGGGGCGCCAGATGGTGGCGGATGCGCTCGAAGAACCAGGGCTGGCTGCCGAAGCCGCCACCGATGACGGTGACTTCGGGATCGACAAGCGCGTGGATGGCAGCAACTCCGACCGAACTGCGGCGGGCGAGATCGTCGATGGTATCACGGGCTGCCGCATCGCCGGCATCCGCCCGCTCGAACAGTTCACGCACACCGCCAAGTTCCGGGTGGCGCGAGAGCACGCCACGGGTGCCGACCTCATCTTCGAACAATCCGTTTTCCGACACCGGTGCGCGATCATGCACCCCGGCACCGGTCGGAAGGTAAGCGATTTCACCGGCGCGGCCGAAGGCGCCACGCAGCATCTGACCAGCGATCACCAAACCCATGCCGACGCCCGTGCCGAAGGACAAGAAGGCGACGCTGTCCAGCCCCCTCCCCGCTCCAGCGACAGCCTCACCGAAAGCGGCGAGGTTCACGTCGTTTTCGACGTCGACCGGCAGGTGCAGCCGCTTCGCCATCAGTTCGGCCAATGGCCGATCCTCCGGGAGGGCCAGATTGGGGGAGAGCGAGGCAAGGCCGGTCTGTGGCGATACCGCGCTGGGCACGCCGATCACCACGCGGCGGACGGCTTTGACATCAAGCCCGGCTTCGGCGGCAAGCGCAACGACAATGCGCGCCATCTGGTCCAGCACGGGAGCGCCAGGACCATGCTCCGTCGGCTGGCGGAGGGTCGCGAGCACGCGTCCTTCAAGATCCGCAATACCGGCGAGGATCTTCGTACCGCCGAGATCGATGCCGACCACGGCGCCCGCCTTCCCTGCGCTGCCCGCCTGCGCTTCGGTCCCGCCGATCCTCTGGTTGCCGTGCATGCCTATCTCCCGAAAACCACTCTGCGGTGTGATTTCCCCGCTCCGGCGTCGCTTGTCAACAACGAGAGAAAGGCGCCACCCATGCGGGCAGCGCCTGTTATGTTTTGCCTGGGACGTGGGTCGCCTGATGGTCAGATCCAGTAAGGCGGGACGCCATAGTAATCATATACCGAGCGACCGTTGTCGTGGTACCAGTCCTCACTGTCGTCGCGATAACGGGGTGCCGCTTCGATCTGGCTCTTGATCAAGTCGATCCGGTAGCCGTCGAGATCCTCGTCATAGGTCAGCTTTTCCCAGGGCAGCGGGTAATAGTCGTCACCGATGCCCCAGAAGCCGCCGAAACTCAAAACAGCATAGGCGACCCGCCCGCCGCGTTTCTCGAGAATGATCCGCTGAATGGAACCGATGCGCTCTCCATCGCGGCCGTAGACTGCGGTGCCTTCTACCTTGTCACTGGCAATCAGGCTCGGGGTATCCTTGACGTACGGGTCCTTGCCGGCAGTCTTAACTTGGTTCTCGCTCAACATTGGAATGTCCTCCTTCATGGTTGTCGATATAGGAGGTAACGGAGAGTGCAGGCGCATGGTTCCGGGCAAGAGGCTGTGAAGCCGATCGATGGCATTGTTGACGTTTACGTCAAGGTTATATAGCGTTCTTACACTTGCACTGCTGATGTGGAAGCATAAGCTTCGGTGCCTGAGGAGGAACCGGTCCCGCTAGGGCGTGCACAGAAGATGACAGATGTCGGGAGGAATACATGACGGACACCATGAGCCGCCTCAGCGGTCGCGCCGCCGAGAAAATCTGGATCAACTCCTACCCCGCCGCCGTGCCGGCAGAGATCGCGCCGCATGCGCATCCGTCGCTCGGTGCGCTTTTTGAAGCCAGCTGCGCCAAATTCGCTGATCGCCTCGCCTTCTCCAGCATGGGCCGCGGCATGACCTTCCGCGAGCTTGAGCAGCAGTCCCGCAAGGTCGGCGCCTGGCTGCAGTCCAAGGGTCTCGTCAAGGGTGACCGCGTCGCCGTCATGACCCCGAACATCCTGCAGAACCCGGTGAGCGCGTACGGCATCCTTCGGGCCGGCATGACCGTGGTCAACGTCAACCCGCTCTACACGCCGCGCGAACTGGAACACCAGCTCAAGGATTCCGGCGCCAAGGCGATCATCGTGCTCGAAAATTTCGCCCACACGGTCGAACAGGTGGTGGCCCGCACAGACGTGAAGCATGTCGTGGTCTGCGCCATGGGCGACATGCTCGGGTTTAAGGGCCACATCGTCAATCTCGTGGTGCGCAAGGTGAAGAAGCTCGTACCGGCCTGGTCGATCCCTGGTCATACCGGCTTCAAGGCGATGCTGGCCGAAGGCGAGAAGCTGTCGCTGAAGCCTGTCGACGTGGTGTCGAGCGACGTTGCCTTCCTGCAGTATACGGGCGGCACGACCGGCGTCTCAAAGGGCGCCACGCTCACCCATGCCAACCTGCTCGCCAACAAGCAGCAGATCGCGCTGTGGCTGGAAGCCGCCTTTGCCGGCAAGTCGCGTCCCGACGTGCTGAACTTCGTCTGCGCATTGCCGCTGTACCATATCTTCGCGCTGACAGTGAATTCGCTGATGGGCATTGCGCTCGGCGCGCACAATCTGTTGATCGCCAATCCGCGCGACATTCCGGCCTTCATCAAGGAGCTGCAGAGCTTCAAGGCGCATGTCTTCCCGGGCCTCAACACGCTGTTCAACGCGATGATGAACAACCCGGAATTCAAGAAGATCGACTTCTCCTCGATGATGCTGGTGCTCGCTGGCGGCATGGCGGTCCAGCGGCCCGTCGCCGAGCGCTGGCTCGACATGACGGGCCGGCCGATCACCGAGGGCTACGGCCTCTCGGAAACCTCGCCGGTTGCCACCGTCAACCGCCTCGATGCGCGTGAATTCTCCGGCATGATCGGCCTGCCCCTGCCCTCGACCGACATCGAGATCCGCGACGAGGACGGCAACACGCTGCCGATCGGCGAAGTGGGCGAAATCTGCATCCGTGGCCCGCAGGTCATGGCCGGCTATTGGCAGCGCCCGGAAGAGACGGCCAAGGTGATGAGCGCCGATGGCTTCTTCCGCTCCGGCGACATGGGCCTGATGGACGAGCGCGGCTATGTGAAGATCGTCGACCGCAAGAAGGACATGATCCTCGTTTCCGGCTTCAACGTCTATCCGAACGAGATCGAGGAAGTCGCCGTGATGCACGCCGGCGTCTTGGAATGCGCCGCTGTCGGCGTGCCGGACGAACATTCGGGCGAGGCGGTGAAGCTCTTCGTGGTGAAGAAGGATCCAAACCTGACCATCGACGAGTTGAAGGCGCATTGCGCCGCCAATCTCACCAATTACAAGCGTCCGCGCTACATCGAATTTCGCACCGAACTGCCGAAGACCAATGTCGGCAAGATCCTGCGGCGCGAGCTGCGCGACGGAAAATAAATCGATTTAAATTTGGGGAGGCTTCTGCCTCCCCTTCGTCTTGATCCCGTCTCAAGTCACTAATAAGGTCCCCGACATCATCGTCGAACCAGGGACATTCCGATGCAATCCATCATCGACACACTGACGAGCACGGTCGCTGCCACCCATGCCGAGGACCTGCGCGCAGCCTTTGCCGCCGATCCCCAGCGCTTCAGCCGTTTTTCCGCCTCGCTCGACGATCTGTTGATGGATTATTCCAAATGCGCTGTGAATGACGAGGTGCTCGACCAGCTCGAGCAGTTGATGACGGCGGTCGGCGTCGCCGAAAAGCGCAACGAAATGTTTTCGGGCGTGCCGATCAATTTCACCGAAGGCCGCGCTGTTTTGCACACGGCGCTGCGCAACCGCTCCAACCGCCCCGTCATCGTTGATGGCCGTGACGTCATGCCTGACGTGAACGGCGTTCTCGACGCCATGGGCAAGTTTGCCGATGGCATTCGCTCCGGCGAGATGAAGGGCGCGACAGGCAAGGCCATCACTGACGTCGTCAATATCGGCATTGGCGGTTCGGATCTCGGTCCCGTGATGGCCACGCTGGCGCTCTCGCCGTTCCATGACGGCCCGCGCCTGCATTTCGTCTCCAATATCGACGGCGCGCATATCGCCGACACGCTGAAGACGCTCTCTGCCGAGACCACCCTCTTCATCGTCGCGTCGAAGACCTTCACCACCATCGAGACGATGACCAATGCCCAGACGGCGCGCGCCTTCATCGCCGATGCGCTGGGTGAAGCCGCCGTCGGCCATCATTTCTGCGCCGTCTCGACCGCCCTCGACAAGGTCGCAGCCTTCGGCATCGATCAGGCCCGCGTCTTCGGTTTCTGGGACTGGGTCGGCGGACGTTATTCCATCTGGTCGGCGATCGGCCTGCCGCTGATGATCGCGATCGGCCCGGACAATTTCGGCGATTTCCTTGCCGGCGGGCATGCGATGGACGAGCATTTCCGCAATGCGCCCTTCCGGCAGAACCTGCCGATGCTGCTCGGCGCGCTCGGCGTCTATCACCGCAACGTTTTGAACTATGCGACGCGGGCCATCCTGCCCTATGATCAGCGCCTGTCGCGCTTCCCGGCCTATCTGCAGCAGCTGGACATGGAATCGAACGGCAAAAGCGTCACGATCGACGGCAAGCCGGTCCAGGGCGCGTCCGGTCCCGTCGTCTGGGGCGAGCCTGGGACCAATGGCCAGCACGCCTTCTACCAGCTCATCCACCAGGGCACGAGCGTCATCCCGGTCGAATTCCTGATCGCCGCCAACGGCTTCGAACCGGAGCTGCGCCACCAGCACGAACTCCTGATCGCCAATTGCCTCGCCCAGTCGGAAGCTTTGATGAAGGGCCGCACACTCGCTGAGGCCAAGAGCCAGCTGACCGCCAAGGGTGTGCCCGACGAAGAAGCCGACTTCCTCGCCCCGCACCGCGTCTTCTCCGGCAACCGCCCCTCGATCACCTTCGTCTACGAGCAGCTGACCCCCTTCACGCTCGGTCGCCTGATCGCGCTCTACGAACACCGCGTCTTCGTCGAAGGCGTCGTCTTCCGCATCAACTCCTTCGACCAGTGGGGCGTGGAGCTTGGCAAGGAACTGGCGACGGGGCTCTTGCCGGTGGTGCAGGGCAAGGTCGCGGCCACGGGGCACGACAGCTCTACGGCGGGGCTGGTCTCGGCGTTGGCTGAGCGGCGGCAGGGTTAAGCGGCGGCAAGGTAAGCACTGATGAACAAAAGGCCGGGAAGCTCCCGGCCTTTTCCTTTGAAAAGTTGTTGGAGGTTTACCTCAGAAACCAATCTCCGCCGCCGTCGGCGGGTTGGCCCCTGCCCGCGATACGGTGACGGCCGCCGCCTTGGCGCCTACCGTCAGCGCCTCGCGCACAGCCTCTTCCGAGAGCGTCGCCACCTTCTCCTTGGTCAGCAGTCCCTGACGCTTCAACGACGCCAGAATGCCCGCGTCGAACGTGTCGCCGGCGCCGACGGTGTCGACCACTTCCACCTTGTTCGACGGCACCGAGACCTTGAAATTGGCGGTATAGGCGGTCGCGCCCTCGGCGCCCTTGGTCAGAACCACGAGCTTGGCGCCGCGCGTCAGCCAGTAGGCGGCGCGCTCGTCCTGGGTCCCCTGGAGATCGAACCAGTCGAGGTCTTCGTCGGAGAATTTCAGGATGTCGGACATGTCGGCCATGCGGGCGATGCGCGCCTTGTGGGCTTCCTTGTCCTTGATGAAGCCGGGGCGGATGTTCGGGTCGAGCGAGATGACGCGGGTCTTGTGCTCGCGGGTCATCAGCGCTTCATAGGTCGAGCCGCAGGGTTCCGGGATCAGGCTGATGGCGCCGAAATGCAGGGCTTCGCAGCTGTCGTCGAGCGTGGGCAGATCAGCTTCGGTGATCATCCGGCCTGCGGTGTTTTCGTCGTAGAAGGCGTAAGATGCCTGGCCATTGGTCAGCTTGACCAGTGCGATCGTGCAGGGGCGCGAGAGCGTGGCGCAATAGCTGAAATCGACGCCCGAGGATTTCAGCGTGTCGCGCAGTATGTCGCCCAGCATGTCGTCGGACAGGCCGGTGAAGAAGCCAGTCTCGATGCCGAGGCGCCCGAGCGCAATCGCCGTGTTGAAGATCGCGCCGCCGGCATAGGGCGCAAAGGCGCGCTCGCCGAGCGTGGTTTCGCGTGGCAACATGTCGATCAGCGCTTCGCCGCAACACAGGATCATCAAGACCTCCCAGACGTCATCTTTCAATCGATTTAAACCAAGTCAGCCCTTTATGCCAGAGGGCGTCATGGGCATTTGCTCACGAGAGGGACGAAATCCCGCCATTGCGGCCTGACCAGGCGAGCGGGGCATCAAGGAAGGCCTCGACTTCCGACAGGGTCTTCTCGTCAAACAGCTTCTGCTCGCGGGCGACGGCAAGTACATTCCGCCAGGTGGCGATGTAGTGGAGCTTCACCTTGCCATCGGCAAAACGCTGCTCGGCCTCTGGGAAGATGCCATAGAAGAAGAGCGCGATGCCGTGATCGACCACGCCGCCGGCAGCCCTGATGGCATCGATGAACTTGAACATGCTGCCGCCGGCCGTGGTCAGGTCCTCAATGACGAGCACGCGCGCACCCTCTGGCATATGGCCTTCGATCTGGGCATTGCGGCCATGGCCCTTCGGGGCTTTCCGTACATAGATCATCGGCAAGCCCAAGCGATCAGCGAGCAGGGCCGCAAACGGGATGCCCGCCGTCTCGCCGCCGGCGATGCAGTCGAACTGCTCGAAGCCGGCATTGCGCATCAGGGTCGCTGCGGCAAAATCCATGACGGCGGAGCGCACGCGCGGATAGGACAAAAGCTTGCGGCAGTCGATGTAAACGGGGCTCTTCATGCCCGAGGAAAGCTTGTAGGGCTCGGCTGCATTGAAATGCACCGCCTTGATCTCCCAGAGCATCTTCGCCACGAGTTCGGCCATGACGGCGGGGTCGGTGAAGGGGGTCTGGATCATCGGTCGCTCCTGTCTGTCTCGTTTCTTCGGCAATAGCAGCAAGCCGGGCGACCCGCCAGATGGGCGTGGCATGGAACAATCAGCCTCGACAGATCTTTAGGAATCACCATCCACGAAGGACATTTTTCCATGGACAACATGCTCGTCATTCAGCCGCTCATCGCCCTCATCGCCGGCATACTCATTCTGATCATGCCGCGTCTTTTGAACTATGTGGTCGCGATCTATCTCATCGTCATCGGCGTGCTTGGCCTCTGGCCGCAACTGGGCTCGCTCGGCGCCTGACGCAGGCTGTTTCAGCCCTGCCCACCTTCAAAAAAATGCCTCGCGCGATCCGCGAGGCATTTTTCGTTTCAGGCGACATCCCAGTGCAGCGGGAATTTCGGGTTGAAGACCGTGACCGGACCGGCACCGGTGAAGATCTTCACCGGGAACTCGACCGGCTCCTCGCGCTTGACGAGCGTAATCCTCTCCTCGTTTGCCGGCAGGCCGTACCAGGCCGGGCCGTTCAGCGATGTGAAGGCCTCGAGCTTGTCAAGCGCATTCTCCTGTTCGAAGACATGGGCAAGGCAGCTCATCGTATTGATCGAGGTATAGATACCGGCGCAGCCGCAGGCGCATTCCTTTAGTGGATCGACATGCGGCGCGCTGTCGGTACCGAGGAAGAAGCGGTGATCACCCGATACCGCCGCCTTGCGCAGGGCCTGGCGGTGGTTCTCGCGCTTGGCGACCGGCAGGCAGTAGTAATGCGGCTGGATGCCGCCGACGAGAATGTCGTTGCGGTTGATGATCAGGTGATGGGTGGTGATTGTGCCTGCGAGATTGCGCTCGGCCGAGCGGATATACTGGATACCGTCCTCGGTCGTCACGTGCTCCATGGTCACCTTCAATTCCGGCAGGCGACGGCGCAGCGGTTCGAGAACCGTGTCGATGAAGACCTTTTCGCGGTCGAAGATATCGATCTCCGGCGTCGTCACCTCGCCATGCACGCAGAGCGGCAAACCGACTTTCGCCATGCGCTCCAGCACCGGCATGGCCTTTTCCATGTCGCGCACGCCACCATGGGAGTTGGTCGTGGCACCGGCCGGATAGAGCTTCACCGCCGTGATCAGGCCGGAGCGCTTGCCCTCTTCCACGTCATCGGGATTGGTGTGCTCGGTGAGATAAAGCGTCATCAGCGGCTCGAAGCTGTCGCCAGCCGGGACCGCCTTCAGGATCCGCTCGCGATAGGCGCGTGCATCCTCGGTGGTCACCACCGGCGGCACGAGGTTCGGCATGATGATCGCGCGGGCAAAGTGACGGCTGGTGTCGCCGATCACGCCCTCCAGCATGGCGCCGTCGCGCAGATGCAGATGCCAGTCGTCGGGGCGGCGGATGGTGAGGGATGACATGGGGCGAGCCTCCGGCTTGACGAGAACTCGCCGCCCTTAGCATGTCCATTCCTTGGGATCAAAGGATCAGGCGACCCGTTCGCTCACGGGAGCCACCGCCTTCTCCGCCTCTTCCATCTGCTCGCGGCGGTCCTGCTCCATGATCGCCTGGATCCGCGGCAGGGCACGTTCGAAGGCCGCCACGCAATCCGGATCGAACTGGGTGCCGGCACGACCGAGGATGTGTTCCACGGTGCGTTCGAAGCTCCAGGCCGGCTTGTAGGGGCGCTCGGTGGTCAGGGCGTCGAAGTTGTCGGCAATGCAGACGATGCGGCCTGAAATCGGGATTGCGGTGCCGACAAGGCGGTTCGGATAGCCCTGACCGTCCCAGCGTTCATGGTGGCTGGCGGCAATCTCCGAGGCGAGCTGCAGCAGCGACGAATGGGAACGACCGAGAATGTCGCTGCCGATCTGGGCATGGGCCTGCATCTGGCGATACTCGGCCTCGGTCAGGCGCCCCTGCTTCAAGAGAACGGTATCGGGCATGGCGACCTTGCCGATGTCGTGCATCGGGGCTGCGAGCCGGATGTCGTGGCAGACCTGGCTCGGTAGGCCGAGCTCAAGCGCGATCGCTTCCGAGTAGGCGGCAACACGCAGCGTGTGGCGCGCGGTCTCCGGGTCCTTGTAGCCGGCGGCGAGCGTCAAGCGGTGAATGATCTCCTGCTCGCGTTCGCGCAGTTCGCCGACAGCGCGCTCGACCTCGCGGCGCAGCCATTCGGCCTGATCGGCGAGCTGGCGGCGGGCACGGGCGAGGCTGACAATGTTCTGAACACGCGCCTGGAACTCGACCGGGTTCACCGGTTTGGTCAGGAAGTCGATGGCGCCGGCGTTCAGCGCCGCCATGCGTGTCGTCATGTCCTTGTCGGCGGTGACGAAGATGACCGGCACCTCGGCATATTTGTCGAAGCGCACGATCTCGGTGTAGAGCTCGACGCCGTTATAGACCGGCATCTGGTAATCGATGATGGCGATGTCGAAATCCAGCTCCGGCAGGGACGAGAGCACGGCATCGGGGCTGGCAAATGGCAGCGCCTCGCAATTGTCGAGCTTGCCGACGAGCTTCGTCAGGAGCTTCAGATTGGTGCTGTTATCGTCCACCAACAAAATACGCATGAACGCCTCCTTGCTTATCAGGCAACCAGTTTGAATTTGAGTGCGAGGATCTCCTCGCCGAGCATTTCGATTTCCGCAGGCGCAGGGGTGTGGCTGCGCAGGGCATTGGCTTTGACGGCCAGATCATTCAGGCCGACATTGAAGGCAGCCCCCTTGATCGTGTGCAGGACCCGATCGATCTTCTCGGGATCGTTTTTCTTGAGCGCCTCGTTGAGCTCGTCGAGCAGGCTCGTCGCATCGTCGAAGAAGGACTCGACGAGTTCCTGGAAGACGTCTTCACCCAGTGCGTCCACCAGTTCGGCGTGGCGCGCCTCGTCCAGCCCTTCGATGCCAAGCACAGGCATGGACTGCAACGGCATTTCCGCCAGGTCGAGTTCGGGCAATTCCAGCTTCTGGGAGGCTGTCGTCGGAGCGGCGACCGGGGCCGTTTCGCGGGCCGAAGAGGTGGTATGAGCAATCATCTTCTTCAATCTTTCGAGCGTCACGGGCTTGGATTCAAAGCCCTTCATGCCGGCGTCGAGGCAACGGCGGCGGTCGTCGTCGGACGCATTGGCGGTCATGGCGATGATCGGAACGTCAGCGGAAGGACCGCCTTCGGCGATGATCCGTTTCGTGGCCTCGATGCCGTCCATCACCGGCATCTGCATATCCATGAGGATGAGGTCGAAGGCCTGTTCGCGGGTGATCGATACAGCCTCGGCACCATCGTTGGCGATTTCGACATCCTGGCCGAGACGCGCCAGGAAGCGGGTGGCGACAATCTGGTTCACCTTGTTGTCCTCGACCAGCAAGATGCGGCAGCGCGGCAGGGTTTCTTCCGCCACCACCTTGGCGGCAAGGCCGGTGGCCTCTTCGCGGGTCACGGGGACGACACCCAATTCGAACCAGAAGATCGAGCCGACGCCGACCGTGCTGCTCATGCCAAGTTCGCCGCCGAGCTTTTCGACGATCTGCTTGCAGATGGTGAGACCGAGACCGGTCCCGCCGTAGCGGCGGCTGATCGAGGCATCGACCTGGGAGAAGGGCTTGAAGAGCTTATCGAGACCCGCCTCATCGATGCCGATACCGGTGTCTTCCACCTCGAAGCGGATCATCAGTTTGCCTTCGCGGTAGAAGTCGCGCAGGCGCAACGTCACGGTGCCCTGATGGGTGAACTTGACGGCATTGGACAGAAGATTGAGCAGGACCTGACGCAGGCGTGTCGGATCGGTCTTGACATAGAGCGCCTGCAGCGAGTCCGGCAGGTCGAGGATGACCGTGTTCTCGTGATCGTCGGCGCGGCCTCTGATAATGCTGACCGTGCTTTCGGCGAGCTGACAGACGTCGAAGGCACGCTCTTCAAGTTCCAGCTTGCCATGCTCGATCTTGGAGAAGTCGAGGATCTCGTTGATGATTTCCAGCAGCGCCTCGCCGGAGGAGCGGATCGTCTTGACGCTCGACAGGGCATCGTCGGGAAGTTCCGAGAGTTCCAAGAGTTCCGACATGCCAAGGATGGCATTGAGCGGCGTCCGGATCTCATGGCCCATGGTAGCCATGAACTGGGACTTTGCCCTGTTGCCGGCGTCGGCCGCTTCATAGGCTTCGCTCAGCTGGGTCGCCATGACCTGGAGCTCGTGGCTCGACTGGCGCACCGAGCGCAGCTGTCGATTGAGGGTGATGACGAGGAACACGACCGACACCATCAACAGGGTCAGCATGACCGTGGACGTGCGCTCAAGGTTCAGGATCGTCGCGCGGCTTTCGGCACGCTCATGGCTGACGCGGGTATTGGTGTAGAGGAGAAAGTCCTCGGCAACGCGACCCATGCCTACCATGGCCCCTTCGAGCTCTTCGAGCTGGGCGACGGTTGGAGGCGTGCCTGCCGCATAGGCATCAAAGATCGGCTGCACGTCCTTCACGCCCGAGGTCACCGAGGCAATATAGCCGCGGATCTTGTCGTCGCCGGAGAAGTAACTGCCGAACTTGGCCTGGTCGAGGAGTGAAACGCGCGAATAGAGGATGTCATAGCGCAGGGAAAGCTCATCGAGCAGCCGGACATCCTGGTTCTGGTTCTGAACGGTTGCGAGGCTGTGGCTCAGCTGCCTGACTTCGCGATCGAGCTGGTAGACGGACCAGAGCGAATTCTCGCGGACCCCGTCCTCCATGATCCGGTACTGTCGGGCAATGTCGACGAAAAGAACCAGGAGCACGATCAGAAGCACCGCAGACACGGTCTGCAGGACGAAGGCAACCGTGCCTCCGCCTGCAAACTTCCGTGCTGTGGCGCCTGTCAATGTCACTGGCCGACCTCGATTTCCTTGATCTGCCAGACAGAGCGCGAGAAGTACTTCTCGTTATAGAGGCCCGCATCCAGATCGAACGGATAGACCAGCATCAGCGGTCCCTTGTCGCGGATCGACATCGGCTTGCCGTCGAGTTTGGTTGCCAGAATCGTGTCCAGCTTGGCATCTTCGGCCGGGACATCCGCCGCATAATCGTTGAGTGCGCGGACCTTGAGGCTGGTGCCGGTGGCACCGACAGCGGCAAGGATCTCACGCAGGAGCGGTCCTTCGAAGGTCACCTTACCGGTCGTCCAGGGCGTTTCCATCTCCCCCTTTCGACCCTTCAGCTTTTCCAGCATGGCGAGGTCGAACTGGGCCGTGTCGCCGGCATTGGTGTTCGAGATGTTGCCTTTCACCGTCAGGACCACTGGCCCGGTCGGAGCCTCCAGTGCGAAGGCGGCGGTCGCGGAGAGAGCGCTTGCGAGAAGCGCAGTGATAATGCTCTTCATGTGACTGATCTCCTGGTTAGGCCGAACGCAGTTCCGGATGCATCGCGGTGGTCCCGAGATGATCGGAGAGCAGTTTGCGGAATGCCATTGCCTCAACCGGCTTGTGCAGGAAGTCCGTAACGCCTGCAGCCTTTGCCTCATCGCGCAGACGCGGTTCGTCGTCTGCCGTCACCATCACGACCGGGACGTCGCGGTAGCGATCCATCAACCTGACCGCATTGACGAATTGAAGTCCGGTCATGCCGGGCAGAAGATGGTCGACGATGAGCATGTCGAACTCTTCAGCATGACACAGCTGAAGCGCCGCGTTGCCGTCACCGGCGACCTTGATCTCTTCAACCGTCACCTTCTTTGCGAGATGCTTGATGATCATCGCATTGGTCGGATTGTCCTCGACAATCAGTATGGCCATTTGCTTACCCCCATGAACTAGCCCTGCCTGGGCTCCGCAAGGACAGCCGCCCCGGCGGGTGCTGCGTTAACCTTTCATGGATGGGTTGTATCAGGGGGAGGCTGAAATTCGCTGAACCAAACCGGTACAATTTTACCGATGGTGAATTTAATTAGAACTTAAGAATTTTCGCACTCTCGGCAATGCCCTGTAAATGTACAGGATTAGAAAGTGTCAAAGGAGAAATCGGCGGTCCGGCTGCGCTCGATCACCAGCCTGCCGTTGGGCAGATCATTACCATGGATCTTCTGATCCATCTGTGCCGGGGTGAGACCGTAATGGGTCCAGCGCGCCACAAGACGACGCTCCAATTCCACGATCGGCGGGGCCACCATCACGGTCAGGTCGAAGAGATCTGCCAGACTGGCCCAGCGCCCCTGCTCCAGCAGCAGGTAGTTACCCTCGGCGATGACGATGCGATCGTCAGCGGCGATACACCGGGCAGCCGCTATGGCGAGCTCCCGGTCTCGGTCAAAGACAGGGACGAATACCTCGCCACCAGCCTTTACGGCTCTCAGCAGATCGCCCAGGCCACGAACGTCGAAGGTGTGTGGAGCACCTTTCCGCGGCAGGTCGCCTCGCTGCTCCAGGATGGCATTGTCGAGATGAAAGCCGTCCATCGGCAAAACAGCGCTGCGGTGCCCTCGGTCGACCAGGATCTCGTTCAACCGATCCGCCAGTGTGGACTTGCCTGCACCGGGCGGCCCGGCGACGGCCACGAGCAGACGGGCGCCATGCTGCGCCCGTCGCTCGATTTCGGCGATCAAATCGTCAAGCGATGGCCTCATGCAGCGCGCTCGACCTCGGGGGCCGGACGGGCGCCGGTCATGAAGGCGACCGCGTCTGACATAGTGTAGTCCTTGGGATTGATGACACAGAGACGCTTGCCGAGGCGGTGGACGTGGATACGGTCCGCCACTTCGAAGACATGCGGCATGTTGTGCGAAATCAGGACAATCGGCAATCCGCGCGAACGGACGTCGAGGATCAGTTCAAGCACCTTGCGGCTTTCCTTGACCCCAAGTGCTGCCGTCGGCTCGTCAAGAATGATCACCTTGGAGCCGAAGGCTGCAGCGCGGGCGACAGCCACGCCCTGACGCTGACCGCCGGACAGGGTCTCCACGGCCTGGTTGATGTTTTGAATGGTCATCAGGCCGAGTTCGGAGAGCTTCTCGCGGGCAATCTTTTCCATCGCCGGACGATCCAGCTTGCGGAAGACGCTGCCCATGACACCCGGCTTGCGCAGTTCGCGACCGAGGAACATGTTGTCGGCGATCGACAGGGCTGGCGACAGGGCGAGGTTCTGGTAGACGGTCTCGATGCCGGCCTGGCGCGCCTCGATCGGCGAGCGGAAGTGAACCGGCTTCCCTTCGAGCCGGATCTCGCCTTCATCGGGCGTCACGGCACCGGAAATGGCCTTGATCAACGAGGACTTGCCGGCGCCGTTATCGCCGATGACCGCGAGGATCTCCCCGGGATAGAGGTCGAAATCGGCATGGTCGAGGGCGGTGACGCGACCGTAGCGTTTGACCAGACCGCGGGCGGTGAGAATGGGTTCCTGGGTCATCAGCCTGCTACCTTTCTGATCCACTGGTCGATTGCCACGGCGGCGATGATGAGAACGCCGATCAAGAGATAGGTCCATTGCGGGTCGGTTCCGATCAGGCGCAGACCCAGTTGGAAGACACCGACGATCAGCGCTCCGAAGAACATGCCGAGGACCGATCCGCGACCGCCGAAGAGCGAGATGCCGCCGATCACCACAGCCGTGATGGATTCGATGTTGGCGAACTGACCGGCTGTCGGGGAGACCGAGCCGATACGGCCGATCAGTGCCCAGCCTGCCAGCGCGCAGATGAGGCCGGACAGCGTATAGACGGAGATCAGCATGCCCTTGACGTTGACGCCGGCGAGTTCTGCCGCATCCGGATCGTCACCGACAGCATAGACATGGCGACCCCAGGCGGTGTGGTTCAGCACATACCAGAGCACGGCCACGAGCAGGACCATGGCAATCACGCCATAGGTAAAGACGGCACCGCCCATGCGAATGTTCTCACCGAAGAACTGCAGGATCGGCGCACTCGCCTCAATGTCCTGCGCACGGATCGTCTCATTGGCGGAGAAGAGGAAGTTGGTGGCAAGCACGATCTGCCACATGCCGAGCGTCACGATGAAGGGCGGCAACTTCATGCGCGCGACCAGCACACCATTGATGAAGCCGCAAAGCGCGCCGACGCCGAAGCCGCAGAGAACAGCCAGTTCCGGAGGCAGGCCGTAGCGGAAGGCGAACTGGCCCATGACGACCGAGGACAGCACCATGATGGCGCCCACCGAGAGATCGATGCCCTTGGTCAAAATAACCAGTGTTTGCGCAGCACCCACGATACCGACGATCGCAACCTGCTGCAGGATCAATGTCAGCGTGAAGGCGGAGAAAAACTTGCCGCCGAGAATGAGGCCAAAGACGGCGATCGACAGCACGAGCACGATCAGCGCGACGGCTGCAGGGCTCGAATGCAGGAAATGCTGGAAACGCTCAAGGGCAGTCTTCTCATGGCGGTCGAACGAGGCGACTTCGGTCGAACTCGACGCCAGGACCTTCTCAAATTCCTGTGGTGCCCGCGTTTCGGGATTGGCCGGCTGCATGGGTCATCCTCCCTGCCGTTGTCTCAAATTCTTTTACATGAAGGATACGCCCGGCCTGCCGCCGCGCAAGGCCGGGCGTTGCGCCTATCGGCGGGAGCTTAAGCTCCCGCCTCTGTTTCAGTCAGGCGCAGGAGGCTGTATCAGCCCCAGCACTTCTCGGTGCCGGCCTTGGTGTCGATCGACTCGACGCCTGCTGCGGGCTTGTCGGTGACGAGAGCGACGCCGGTGTCGAAGAAGTTCTTGCCTTCGGTGGCAGCCGGCTTTTCACCGGTGTCAGCGAACTTCTTGATGGCCTCGATGCCGAGAGCCGCCATCAGCAGCGGATACTGCTGCGAGGTCGCACCGATAACACCTTCGGCAACGTTCTTGACGCCCGGGCAACCGCCGTCAACCGACACGATCAGCACGTCCTTTTCCTTGCCGACGGCCTTCAGGGCTTCGTAGGCACCGGCAGCAGCGGGCTCGTTGATGGTGTGGACAACGTTGATGGACGGATCCTTCTGGAGAAGGTTTTCCATGGCGGTACGGCCGCCTTCTTCGTTGCCGTTGGTCACGTCATGGCCGACGATGCGCGGATCGGTTTCGTCGCCGATCTTGTTGATGTCGACGGTGTCGATGCCGAAGCCCTTCATGAAGCCCTGGTTGCGCAGGACGTCGACCGACGGCTGCGAAGGGGTGAGGTTCAGGAAGGCAATCTTGGCGTCCTTGGCGGCGTCGCCGAGGGTGGCAGCAGCCCATTTGCCGATCAGTTCGCCGGCGAGCAGGTTGTCGGTGGCAAAGGTCATGTCGGCAGAGTCGATCGGCTCCAGGGGCGTGTCGAGGGCGATGACGAGCAGACCCGCATCGCGAGCCTTCTGAACGGCCGGAACGATGCCCTTGGTGTCGGATGCCGTCAGCAGGATGCCCTTGGCACCATCGGCGATGCAGGTTTCGATTGCGGCAACCTGGCTTTCGGAATCGCCGTCGATCTTGCCGGCGTAGGACTTCAGCGTCACGCCGAGTTCAGCAGCCTTGGCCGTCGCGCCTTCCTTCATCTTGACGAAGAAGGGGTTGGTGTCGGTCTTGGTGATGAGGCAGGCGGAGACGTCGGCTGCCTGTGCCGGAGCGGCGAAGACAACGCCGAGAGCCAGGGTCGACAGGGCAGCGGTAATCAGAGACTTTTTCAATTTGGTATCCTCCCGAATGGTATCGGCCAGCTCCTCCGGCCGCAACGTGTCGGCACGGGTCGCCCCTTGGCGATCCGATCGGCTGCCAGACGGCATCCACTCCTCCACGCGCCCATTTAGAACATCAGAACATTTGGGCTGTCAATAAATAAATCCAGTTGAATTATTAAATCGGTGTGACATTCTGCGGGAGCTTTCGTAAAAGAAAGCGGTCGGGAGGAGCGACCTTCAGTGTCACAGGATGATTTTGCACGACTGGCGGATCCGGCGCCCAGGGTGAGTGCCGGTGGCGGCTCGAACCAGGTGCGTGTGCGCGCCTATAACGAGCGGCTGGTGCTTTCGCTCGTGCGCCAGAATCCGGGCTGTTCGAAGGCGGATATCGCCCGCCTGACCGGTCTTTCCGCGCAGACGGTTTCGGTCATCATGCGCTCGCTCGAAAGCGATGAACTGCTGATGCGTGGCGAGCCGATCCGTGGCCGCGTCGGACAGCCTTCGGTTCCGATGTTCATCAATCCGGAGGCCGTGTTTTCCTTTGGCGTGAAGATCGGCCGCCGAAGTGCAGACCTCGTGCTGATGGATTTTGCCGGCAATATCCGCGAGCAGCGGCACCGGACCTATCGCTACCCCCATCCCGACCATCTGCTGCCCTTCATCTGTGACGGCATTGCCGAGATGGAAGCGGACATGGATGAGACGCTTCGGGCGCGGATCGCCGGGATCGGCATTGCCGCACCGTTCGAGTTGTGGAACTGGGCCGAGGAAGTCGGAGCGCCCGAGGGCGCCATGGAGATCTGGCGCAAGGTCGATCTGCAGGTCGAAGTGCAGTCCCGCATGAGCCATCCGGTCTATCTGCGCAACGACGCGACCAGCGCCTGCGGCGCCGAGCTCGTCTTCGGCGCCGGGCAGCGGTACCCGGATTTCGTCTATTTCTATATCGGCTCGTTCATCGGCGGCGGCATCGTCGTCAATTCATCGCTGTTCGTTGGCCGCACGGGCACCGCCGGGGCGATCGGACCGCTTCCCGTGCGCGACAAGCACGGCCAGACGCGCCAGCTGCTCGACATCGCCTCGATTTTCGTGCTCGAAAACCTGTTGCGCGAGCGCGGGCTCGACCCGCAGCCGCTCTGGTATGCGGCGGAAGAATGGATCGACTTTGGTGAGCCGCTGGAGATCTGGATACAGGATACGGCAGCCGCGCTTGCCCAGGCCGTGATCGCGGCCGCCTCGATCATCGACTTTGCCGCCGCCATCATCGATGGTGGCTTTCCCGCCTGGGTCCGCCACCGCCTGGTGAAGGCCACCATCGAGGCCATGAACCGCCTCGACCTTCAGGGTGTCGTGATCCCCGACATCGTCGAAGGCGAAGTGGGCGATCAGGCCCGCGCCATCGGCGGCGCCAGCCTGCCGATCTTCGACCGCTACCTCATCGATCAAACCGTGTTGTTCAAGGATACCACCCATGCTGAAGGGCATTGATCCCCTCCTGAGCCCCGAACTTCTCGCCACGCTGCGCGCCATGGGCCATGGCGACGAAATCGCCATTGTTGACGGAAACTATCCGGCGCTGGAACATGCTCGCCGGCTGGTGCGCCTCGACGGACACGCGCTGGTCCCGGTGCTGAACGCAATCCTCAGCGTCATGCCGATCGACGACTTCGTGCCGGAGGCGATCTTCCGCTCGGTGGTCGGCGGCAAGCCGGATCAGGTTGATCCCGTGCATCAGGAAATCATCGACTGCTGCGCCCGGCACGAGCCGAAGGTCCCGGTGACCAAACTGATCGGCGCCGACTTCTACAATCGCGTCAAGGCGGCCCATACTGTCGTCCAGACCGGCGAGCCGCGCCTCTACGCCAATGTCATTCTGCGCAAGGGCGTAATCTATCCCTAGTCCAGCGAGGGCATTCAGCCCTCAAGGGCGCGTGAGATCCGTCGTGAAAGCTCAACCGGGTTCTTCAGCACGATTGCGCGGCTGGTGCGCTCCACCAGCTGTTCGCGCGCCAGTCTGGACATCTCGCGGGAAACCGTCTCACGGCTGGCACCGATATGTTCGGCGAGTTCCGCATGCACGAGCGGCGGGGAGATGATGCGCTCGCGGCCACCGTCGTTGCGAACGCGGGAAAGTCTGAGCAGGGTGTTGTAAAGCCGGTGCTTGGTGTCGAGGAAAGACAGTTCCGAGAGACGGTCATTCATCGCCCGGATGCGTTTCGACAGCAGCTGCAGCAGCGCCAGCGCCACATCCGATCTCTGCCTCAGGATATCGAGAAAGACGATGCAGGGGATGACCGTTACCGTCGCGTCGCTCACGGCCATCAGGCTCGCGGAGCGGGCCATATCGTCGATTGCCGACTGCTCCCCCAGGATATCGCCACGCTTGAAACTGCCCAGAATCGCTTCCTTGCCGACCGAAAACCGAAGCACGGCCCGAATCTCGCCTGTCTGAACAATGAAGACATCCTTCGACATGTCTTCGAAATCGACCAGACTCTCGCCGGCGCTCAAGGTTCGGGAGTGGCAGCGCGCAAGCCATTCCCGGTCTTCTTCAACCGACAATCCAGCAAAGATTGCGCAGCCGCGCAGTGTCGGGAGCGAGCTTGCCGGGAGCGGCAGGGCGGAACCTGTCGTAGCGTTTGCTTTCATTTACGGAATACTTGTCGCGTTCATGACGGTGGAGATTACTTACTCGCCAGCCTTGACCGATAGCAAGATGCCCCCAGCCAAGACCCTTACAATTCAGCTACTGCATATGATCGAATTCAATTCAATTTGAAACAATGCAGAAATCGGCAGGGCAGAGTCAACCAATCGAGCCCGATGACGGTCCCCAGACATCGGTCAGGGCAAAGCCGCGCTCGAAGGGATCGAACGGATCGAGCGCCACCTGATGCAGGCCGAAGGTGCAGCCGCGTCCGCTGATCGTCGGGATGACTGCCGGTCGTCCGGCCACCTGCGTCAGCCCGGACAGCCCGACCTCGAACTCGGAACCGATGATCGAGCGCGACAGCATCACATCGCCGACCTTCGCCTTGCCGCGCGCATGAAGCGTGGCGAGATTGGCGGAATTGCCGGTTCCGCAGGGCGAACGATCGACGCGGCCCGGCCACATGGTCGTGCAGGTGCGGATTGCACCGTCGGGGTCGGTATCGCGGAACATGACATAGGCGACCCCCGAGATTGCCGGGATCTCCGGATGCACCACCGGGATCGTCCGGTTGATTTCTTCCTTCAGGATCATGCCCGCCTCGACAAGGGCGCGGGCATTGCCCTTGTCGATGGTCAGCCCGACCTGGCCGACATCAACCAGCGCATAGAAGATGCCGCCGTAACTCAGGTCGAAGTTGATGCGGCCCCACCGCTCGGTATCGAGAGCGACGTCCAGCTCATGGACGAAAGAAGGCACCATCGTCAGTTTCACCCGCTCACAGCGCCCGTCGTGGCAGGTCGCTGTCGCCTTGACGAGGCCGGCCGCCGTTTCCAGCATCACGATCGTTTCGGGCTCCTGCATCTCCACCATGCCGCTCTCAAGAAGCGCCGTCGTGACGCAGATCGAGTTGGAGCCGGAGCTCGCATGGGCCTGATCGGGCTGCAGGATGACGAAGGCAGCGTCCGCTGCGGGATTCCTGGGCGGCAGAAGCAGGTTGACGGAGCCAATCGGCGCGCCCCGTGGCTCAAGCACCAGCATGCGCCTCAAAGCCTCGCCCTTGGGATCGGTGTTCAGCCACAGCAGTTGCTCGGCCACGGTCTCACCTGGAATTTTCGGCACACCGCCGACCGCGACCTTGCCGATCTCACCCTCGGCGTGAACGTCGAGCAATTGAAGAGTGCGCTTCCATCTCATGTCGTTTTCCTAGGCCGATTGATTCTTCCGCCGCCATGCGGGCCTGTCTTCTTCCAGAGCACAAGCTGATATGGCATCTCAAGGTAAGACGTCACAGGGCAGGACCTGCAACGTTGCCGGTGCGTCGTGTTAAATCAGGCTGACCTAACATCCAAGAGAATTTATTTCATGCTTGGGAAGGGGCGACGACGATCGGCTGCGTAGCGACACAGGTCAGGCCATAACGACGCAACGCGTCACAAACCACGCACATCGTCTAGTTTTTGTCGTCTGAGTTTGGGAAGGGATGGCGCACCCGAAGAGATTCGAACTCCTGACCCCCAGATTCGTAGTCTGGTGCTCTATCCAGCTGAGCTACGGGTGCTTGCCAAGGCCGACTGTCCGTCGGCCTGTGGCGATCCTCTAAAGCGGGACGATCAGGATTGCAAGCGCCCTTTTCGAAAAAAGAGACATTTTCCTGTCACATGCTCCGCTCGGGCCAATCAGGCGCGGGCGCGCCAGTCATCGAGAGCGACTGGCCTGTCGGGGATTTCGACACGGAACATGGTGCCGGGGCCTGGCTTTTCCACAAGCGCGATTGTGCCGCCATGGGCAATCACAAGTTCCCGCGCGATTGCCAGGCCGAGGCCGGTGCCGCCGGAACGGGCTGAACCACGGAAGGCGGTGAACAGGTTCTCACGCGCCTTGCGCGGCATGCCGGGACCGGTGTCGTCGATGACGATGGCGACGACCGAACCGGTCCGTTGCGCCGATACGGTGATCCGGCGGGCGTGATCGGGGTCTTCGGGCGTGTAGGTGGCGAGCGCCTGGACGGCATTACGGCAGATGTTGTGAATGACGCGGAACAACTGCTCGCTGTCGGCATCGACCTCCAGGTCAGGCCCGACATTGTCGACGAATTCGATCCCGGTTTCGTGGCTCAGATGCAGAAGGTCCCTCACCTCCTGGCAAACTTCCGACAGAAGGAAGCGGCGCCGACGTGGCTCGGCCTCGGAGGTCTGGCCATAGGAGAGGACTTCGCTGGTATAGCCGACCGCGCGGTCGATGGTGCGCAGAAGCTTCGGGGCGAAACTCTTGACCAGCGGATCTTCCACATCGACAAGCCGGTCAGACATGAGCTGCGCGGATGCGAGGATGTTGCGCATGTCGTGGTTGATCTTGGAAACCGCAAGACCGAGGTCGGCCAGCGTCTTCTGCTGCCGAAGCGTCTTCTGCAACTGGTCCTGCATGCGCGAGAGATGGCGACCGGCAACGGCGATCTCGTCATTGCCCGTGGTGGCCGGCAGGATGCGTGACGGATCCTCCGGATGTTCGGCAAATGCCTGCATGCTCCGCGCGAGCCGCCGCACCGGCATGATCATCACCCGGTTGATTGCGAGGTACATCAGGAAGGCTGTGATGACGGAGATGATCAGCGACACGACGAGAATGTTGCGGGCATAGCCCAGCATCGCCTTGCGGAGTGGCGCTTCGTCCATGACGATTTCCACGGTGACATCGCTGCCTTCCGCGATCGGCCCGTAAACCCGCAGCAGGCGGTCACCGCCAAAGATTAGCGTGTAGAAGGCATCGCGGATGGAAGCGAGCTCCGAATAGTCGGACAGATCAAAGGCGGCATCCACCTCGTTCGGCATCTGGGTCACGGCAAGAAGCCGCGAGGTGCCGTCCTTGCGCAGGACGATCGCCTTGGTCCCCGTCGTTGCCAGCGTGTCTTCCTGCACGCCGCGCGGCATTTCAAGGGGCTGCAGACCATCGATAACAACGCCGGCGGCGGCCGCCGTATTGAGCCTGTCCTGAAGCCAGCGCTGGCGCATGGTTGCAACAGACGGGGCAAAGATCAGGATTTCGGCGACCATGACGAAGGCAATTGTCAGCCACAGAAGCTTGCCCGAGAGACCCCGGATGCGGGACGGCATGGCGTACCCCCCGGAGAGGTCGGCCTGCAGATTAGTGTCCTGCCGGTCGAGCATAGGCCCTTATTCCCGTCGTCCCCAACCGCAACGTCCGATCTGAATCGTTGCCCAAGGCATTTTCATGCTATCTCATCCACTGCGCCACACCTACCATGCAAAGGGCGCAAAGAAACATGAAAGTTTGGTCATGTTAACGAAGGAAACTGCGTGGCGGATGTGTGGCAAGGCGAAGTTTTTTCGCCTTTGTTGGGTATCAGAGGCGTGAACCGGGCCTGATTGACTCCTGTCCGCCCTGACACTATAAGCCGCGCACGTTCGGAAACAGGCGCCCGGCGGCGCTTACCCGTGCGACGAACCAAAACGCTGTTGCAATTTGCACATCCAAGAAGGGCCGCACACCGCGGTATTAAATAAATGTCGAAGCGTACTTTCCAACCTTCCAAGCTTGTTCGCAAGCGCCGCCACGGCTTCCGTGCGCGTATGGCCACCAAGGGCGGCCGCCAGGTGCTCAACGCCCGCCGCGCTCGCGGCCGCGCCAAGCTCTCGGCCTAAGGCCGGATGAGCCCGACGAGATTGACGGGCCCATGACGTCCACGGACTCCAAGACATCTGTTGGCCGGCTCAAAAGCCGGCCTCAGTTTCTCGCCGTCAGACACGGCGAAGCGCGCAAAGGTCGTACCTTTCTTCTGGAAGTGCTCGACCGCAAGGATGGCGCGCCGCCCCGCGTGGGCTTCACGGTCACCAAAAAACACGGCAATGCAGTGGAGCGAAACCGCATGCGACGCAGGCTAAAAGAAGCCGTGCGACTGAATGCGGCGTTTGCAATGCAGCCGGGACACGACTATGTCATTGTCGCCCGGCGCGAGGTGCTGGACATACCCTTCGATCAACTGTCCAAACAGCTGGTCCACCGCATCGAAAACCGCCAGACGAACAACTCACGGTCCAACAAGACCGCTCCCAGGAAAGAGTGATGCAGAACAACCGCAACTATTTCATCGCGATTGCCTTATCGGTGGTGATCGTCCTCGCCTGGCAGGTCTTCTATATGAACCCGCGCATCGAGGCCCAGCGCCAGGCGCAGGAAGCCCAGCTTGCCCAGCAGCAGGCCCAGGCGGAGCAGCAGGCGACCAGTCCGGCGGCGACCGTCGATGGCAGCCTCCCGGCGGGCGGTGTCGCGACTGCGGAAGCAACCCGTGAGGCCGCTGTCGCGAACACGCCGCGCATCGCCATCGAGACCCAGGATCTGGCCGGCTCGATCAATCTGACCGGCGCGCGTTTCGACGACCTGAAGCTCAAGGCCTATCGCGAGACCGTCGATCCGACGAGCCCGATCGTGACGCTCTTCAATCCGGCCGAGACACGCGACGCCTACTTTGCCGAGCTTGGCTTCATCGCTGGCGAGAATGCAGGCTCCGTCCCTGGCCCGAACACCGTCTGGACCGCTCCGGAAGGTGCAAAGCTGACCGAAACCACCCCGGTAACGCTGACCTATACGAATGAAGCCGGCCTGACCTTCACCCGCACGATCGCCGTCGACGAACACTACATGTTCACGGTGGAAGACAAGATCGTGAACAACGGCACGGCATCTGCCAGCCTTGCTCCCTATGGCCGCGTGACCCGCTACACCAAGCCTTCCACGCCGTCGATCTTCGTTCTGCACGAAGGTTTCCTCGGCGTTCTCGGAGCCGAAGGCAGCCTTGTCGAGTACGATTACACGGACATCGAAGAAGCGGCCGTCACCAATGCCAAGGCAACCGGCGGCTGGCTGGGCATTACCGACAAATACTGGGCCGCATCGCTGATCCCGCAGCAGACGCTCCCCTACGAATCGCGCTTCTCACACTTCACCGATGGGCAGCCCCGCTTCCAGGCCGATTTCAAGAACGATGCCGTCAGCATCCCGGCCGGTCAGAGCACTTCAGTCAAGACGCTGGTCTTCGCCGGTGCCAAGCAGGTTCCGGTCATCGACAGCTATCAGGAAAGCCTCGGCATTCCGAAGTTTGACCTGATGATCGACTGGGGCTGGTTCTATTTCATCACCAAGCCGATGTTCCACCTGATGGACTACTTCTTCCATCTGGTCGGCAACTTCGGTGTCGCCATCCTGCTCACCACCATCGTGGTCAAGCTGATCTTCTTCCCGCTTGCCAACAAGCAGTACGCCTCCATGGCCAACATGAAGCGCGTCCAGCCTAAGATGGAAGAGCTCAAGGAGAAGTACAAGGACGACCGCATGGGGCTGCAGCAGGCGATGATGCAGCTTTACAAGGACGAGAAGATCAACCCTGTGGCGGGCTGCTGGCCAGTGCTTCTGCAGATCCCGGTCTTCTTCGCCCTCTACAAGGTCATCTACGTCACGATCGAAATGCGCCATGCGCCGTTCTTCGGCTGGATCCAGGACCTTTCCGCGCCGGATCCGACGAGCTTGTTCAACCTGTTCGGTCTGCTGCCCTTCACGCCTCCGCTCTTCCTGATGATTGGCGTCTGGCCGCTGATCATGGGCGTCACCATGTGGCTGCAGATGCGCATGAACCCGACGCCGCCGGATCCGACCCAGGCGATGCTGTTCAACTGGATGCCCGTCATCTTCACCTTCATGCTCGGCACCTTCCCCGCCGGTCTGGTGATCTACTGGGCCTGGAACAACACCCTGTCGATCCTGCAGCAGGCTCTGATCATGAAGCGCCATGGCGTGGAGATCGAGCTCTTCAAGAACATCGGCAACATGTTCAGGCGAAAGCCGGCTCAGACCAAGTGACTTCAAAGCCCCGGCCATGCCGGGGCTTTCTCTTTGGTGACCGAAAGATCCGATGACAGACATCTCATCCTCCACACAACGCTCCTGGTTTGGTATCGCGCTGGTCGCCGGCTCGGCCATCGCCTGGAGCTATGGCGGAGCGATCCAGCGTTTCATCGGAGTGACCGATGGCTGGACGATTGTCTTCTGGCGCTGTCTGTTCGCCGGCCTTTTCCTGCTCGCCTTCATGCTGGTCCGCGACAGGGTCAACGGCACGATCCGGCTTTTCCGGGCCATGGGCTGGCCCGGCTTCTTCATCGCCGTCGGCTTTGCCCTCGTCTCCACCTTCTTCGTGCTTGCCGTCTCGATGACACCGGTGGCAAATGTGGTGCTGTTCATGGCCTCGATCCCTCTGTTTGCAGCACTTCTGGCGCGCGTCGTGCTCGCCGAGCCGATCACTCCGGTCACCTGGGGGGCCATTGTCGCCGTGATCCTCGGGGTCGGCATCATGGTTTCAGCCTCGATCGGCGAAGGCGGTTCTGTTCTCGGCCTGACGCTTGCCGCAGCGATCCCTGCGATCTTTGCCTGCATGACTGTGCTGACCCGCCGCTATCCCGGCATCCGCATGACGCCGGCCGCCTGTGCGGGATCCTTCATCGCGTCTGCCATTGCAGCCACCCAGGCTGGCGCATTTGCCGTCGGCCTGCAGGATCTGGGGCTCCTGTTCTGCTTCGGCGCGCTCAATCTCGGCCTCGGCATGGCACTCTACGTCACCGGCGCGCGTTTGATCCCATCGGCGCTCGCAGCGCTCATTGGCACGGCCGAAATGATCCTCGCCCCCGTCTGGATGGTGATCCTGCACGACGAGATCCCGTCCGGCAGAACGATCCTCGGCGGCGCGTTGGTGATGGCTGCCCTTTTCACCTATCTGATCAGCCATGCGCGGCAGACGTCGCGATCCGTCCCGACCGCTGCAGCTTGACTTTCCGGGTCAAAACCCGGATCTGTCCGGCTCAAGAAAGGCCAGACCCATGACCGATGCACACGACAAGAACGACCTGCCACTGTTCGGCCGGCCCTGGATCTTCATCCGCGGCGTACCGTCGATGAAGTTCCTGCCACCGGAAGGACCGCTAGAGGTGGCCTTTGCCGGGCGCTCGAATGTCGGCAAGTCGTCGCTGATCAATGCGCTCGTCGGCCAGAAGGGTCTTGCCCGCACGTCGAACACGCCAGGCCGCACCCAGGAGCTCAATTACTTCGTGCCGGATGGCTATTCCGGTGAAGGCGAGGATCTGCCGCCAATGGCGCTGGTCGACATGCCGGGCTACGGCTATGCCCAGGCACCGAAGGAACAGGTGGATGCCTGGACCAAGCTCGTATTTGATTACCTGCGCGGTCGCGCGACGCTGAAACGTGTCTACGTGCTGATCGACAGCCGCCACGGGCTGAAGAAGAATGACGAGGAAGTGCTTGGCCTGCTCGACAAGGCCGCTGTCTCCTACCAGATCGTGCTGACCAAGACCGACAAGATCAAGGCGCCCGGCGTGGCAAAGCTGATCACCGAGACGCAGGACAAGATCAAGAAGCGGCCCGCCGCCTTCCCGGTCGTACTCTCGACATCCTCTGAAAAAGGTGACGGCCTCGACCAATTGCGCGGGGCAATCAGCGAGGCCGTCGGTCGGAGCCTTTGACGCTCAGGCTCCGATCAGGTCGGCCCTGCCGGCGGAGACAGGGCCGAACCAAGTTCCTTACATCTTCGGCAGGATCACCGCGTCGACGACGTGGATGACGCCGTTCGACTGCTTGACGTCGGCAATGGTGACGGTCGAGACGCCACCGTTCTCGTCGGTCAGCGTGACCTTGCCGTCGGCAGCCTTCGCCTTCAGCACGCAACCACCAACGGTGGTCACATCGGCTTCGCCGCCATTGTCGGAGATCATCTTGACCAGCGCCTCGGCCATGACATTGGCTGCCACGACATGGCAGGTCAGGACCTTGGTGAGCTGTTCCTTGCTTTCCGGCTTCAGCAGGGTGTCGACCGTTCCGGCCGGCAGCTTGGCGAAGGCGTCGTTGGTCGGGGCGAAGACTGTGAAGGGGCCGGCGCCCGAAAGGGTCTCGACGAGGCCTGCGGCCTGGACGGCGGCAACCAGCGTCGTGTGATCCTTCGAGTTGACGGCATTTTCGACGATGTTCTTGGTTTCGAGCATTTCACCACCGCCGACCATCGGATTGGCGGCATAGGCTGCGGCAGCGCCTGCCAGGATGGCTGCGGAGAATGCGAGGGGGCGAAGAGCGGTCTTGAACATTTTAGGTTTCCTCTGTCCTTGGTGTTCGCGATCGTGTCCCTGTGTTTCGGGCGGGACATCGAGTTTCATTCCCGTCAGCGGGAACACCTTAAAGGACGGAAGCCTGTTCAAACAAGTTTCAGGCGGCTCGAAGATTTCGGCCGCCTGATCGACAATTCATTGTTTTACCTTAGAGAATTCTGCTTCAGGGACGCACTTCGCCGAGCGCCACGACAGGACCGGTCGCCTTGCCGGTCGGCGAGCCGCCGAAGGGTTCGAGGCTGACGGCCAGCACCACGCCGCTGGTCAGGCGGGCACGCAGCTCTTCCGGCACGTCGAGCTCGCCCTGGCCCGTCTGCGGCAGGACACCGAGCGAGATGGGCGCCTGTTCACCTTCCACAAGCCAGAGTTCCAGCGATTTCTGATCGGCGCCGCCGCTCGCCACCGGCGTGACCGCGAGGCGACCCGAGCTTCCGTCATAGGTTGCGTGGAGCGCGATTGCCTGGTTCTCGCCGGCAAGTTCTGCGGTGAGAGCCGTTTGCGGCTTCGGGCGCATGCGTTCGGCATAATCCAGCCCGACAACGAGACCGAGGGCCGCGATCGAGGCAAAGCTCAAACCCCGCCACAGCCAAAGCGAATTCCAGAGGCTGCCCTTCACCGCGGCCACCGCGGCGGGCGACGCAAAGAGCCGGTCTTCGATCCTGGAGAGCATCTGATCCGGGGCGGGCACCTCGGCATAGTCATCATTGAACTGGGTGAGGTTTTCTTCCCAACGCTTGACCATGGCCGCAAAGGATCGGTCGTGGCGCAGGCGCTCCTCGACCTTCTGCCGCTCAGCTCCGGCGAGAACGCCGAGGACATATTCGCCCGCGAGAACCTCGTCCCGCGATCGATCTCCCTTGCTTTGGTCAGGCGTGCTCATCCATGCACTCTCTCAGTTTCAAAAGGCTGCGTCGCAGCCAGGTGCGCATCGTGTTCAGCGGAACGGCGAAATGATCCGCCAATTCCTGGTAGGACAGTCCCTCCACATAGGCCTGCCGGACGGCGAGCGCCCGATCAGGATCCAATGCCTCCAGGCAGGTGTCAATGCGACCGCCCTCAGATCTCAGCACGGCATGCTGTTCCGGATCTGGCGCGAGATCGGCCAGTTCAGCCGCCGCATCCAAGTCTTCACCCTGCGGTCGACGTGCCCTCAGACGGTCAATGCAGTGGTATCGAACGATGGCGCAAAGCCATGGATAGGCATTGTCGCCTTCGCCCGTGTAGCTCCCGGCCTTGTGCCAGATCTTGACGAACACATCCTGGAGCGCCTCTTCGGCCTCTCCCCTGTCTTTCAGCATACGCAGGCAGATGGCGAAAAGTTTCGCCGAAATGCGACCATAGAGCAAGGCAAAGGCGGCACGGTCCTTCAGCGCCACACGGGCCAGCAAACCGCCGATATCGTCGCGTTCCATTAAGCCCCCTGGTGCAGTTGGCCGAAATATAGCGTTTCATCATCAACGGACAATGCGACGAGAAGAAGAAGCGTTTTTGGCGAAGCTTATATTGCGGCGGAATTATTCCCTCCGTCGCATTGATGCGCTAAAAGGCCGCGATCCAAAGTGAGGTTTCCCATGTCAGCTTCCGAAAGCGAAACGCAGGCTCGGCTTCTCGCCCAGGCCCTGCCCTTCATGCAGCGCTATGAAAACAAGACCATCGTGGTCAAATACGGCGGGCATGCCATGGGCAATCCCGAGCTCGGCAAGGCCTTTGCCGCCGATATCGCACTTCTGAAGCAGTCGGGTGTCAACCCGATCGTCGTGCATGGCGGCGGCCCGCAGATCGGCGCCATGCTCGCCAAGATGGGCATCGAATCACGCTTCGAAAACGGCCTTCGCGTCACCGACCAGAAGACGGTCGAGATCGTCGAAATGGTCTTGGCCGGCTCGATCAACAAGGAAATCGTCGCCCTGATCAATCAGACCGGCGAATGGGCGATCGGGCTCTGCGGCAAGGACGGCAACATGGTCTTTGCCGAAAAGGCGCAGAAGAAGGTCCGCGATCCCGACAGCAATATCGAGCGCGTGCTTGATCTCGGCTTCGTCGGCGAGGTTGTCGAAGTCGACCGCACGCTTCTCGACCTGCTCGCCCGGTCCGAAATGATCCCGGTCATCGCCCCGGTCGCCCCCGGCCGCGACGGCGCCACCTACAACATCAATGCCGACACCTTTGCCGGTGCGATCGCGGGCGCCCTCAACGCTTCGCGCCTGCTCTTCCTCACAGACGTGCCCGGCGTTCTCGACAAGAACGGCAAGCTGATCAAGGAATTGTCGGTCGCCGAAGCGCATGCGCTGATCAAGGACGGCACGATTTCCGGCGGCATGATCCCCAAGGTCGAGACCTGCATCGAGGCGATCCAGGCCGGTGTGCAGGGTGTCGTCATTCTCAACGGCAAGACCGCCCATTCCGTGCTGCTCGAGCTCTTCACCGAGACGGGTGCAGGCACGCTGCTCGTTCCCTGAGCGAATGATTTCTTCTGCTGCCGGTCACTCGATCGGCAGCGGTCGTTCCAACTTCTCACTACCCGGCGTCACCGTGCGCATCGACAGCACGGCCACCAGCACGATCGCGTAGGCGACGAAATTGTAGATCAGCCCGAGGCTCAAACCCTCGGCATAGACGGCCTTGCCGCTCAGGCCTTCCGCCGCATTGCGGGCCAGGTCGGAAAAGAAGATCTCACTGACAATTGCGATCCCAAGCGCACTTCCGACCTGCTGGATCGCCTGAAGAGCACCCGATCCGCCACCCGCATCCTGCGGCGGCACGCCGGCCAGCACGAGCTGGAACATCGGCGCGATCGCAATCCCCATGCCGAGCCCACTCAGCAGGAACCAGGGCAGAAGCGCCATGCGGTCGACAGCCTCGCCCAGCGACTGGATCTCCGACCGCAGCAGGCCCATGCCGACAATGACCATGACCACGCCGACGACGACGCGTATGCGCGGGGTGATGTTGCCGAGACGGCCAGAGATCAACGAGGCGACGAAGATGCCGACGGAAAAGGGCACGGTCGTCATGCCCGATTGCAGGGGCGTCAGCCCATAACCCTGCTGCAGGAACATCGCGAGGATCAGAAAGAAGCCCGGCAATGTCGAGAAGAAGGTCGCGGTCATCAGCGAGCCGATGACATAGTTGCGGTTCTTCATCAGTGCGACCGGCAGCAGTTCGGGCGCCTTCATCCGATGCTGGCGCCGCTCCCAGAGGCCGAAGGCGACCGCTGATGGCAAGGCCATGGCGAGCATGATGAAGCACCACACCGGCCAGCCGAAACCACGTCCCTCGATCAGCGGGAAGATCACGCAGAAAATCGTCACCGCAGCGAGCGCGATCCCGCCGAAGTCGTTCTTCAGGCCGGGCTTGGGCGGAAGCGTCGGGATGAGCCGCCAGCCGAGCAGGATCGTGATGATCCCAACCGGGATATTGATCAGGAAGATCGGTCGCCAACCGAGATCGAAGAGGTTGAGCGCAATCAGCCAGCCACCGAGGATCGGACCCGAGACGGCCGCGAGCCCGGCGCTGAGCCCGAACAGGGAGAACGCCGCCGCCCGTTCCTTCGGCGGGAACATCATCTGGGCGATCGCCAGGACCTGCGGGGTCATCACGGCGGCTCCCGCACCCTGCAGGAGACGTGCTGCCACCAGCCAGCCGATATCGGGCGCCAGGCCGCACAGCAGCGAGGCGGAGGTGAAGGCCGCGACGCCTGCCAGAAACACCTGTTTCTTGCCCCTGACATCCCCGAGCCGGCCAAAGGGCAGCAGCCCAAGCGCAAAGACCAGCACGTAACCGGCCACCACCCATTCGATCTGGCTTGATGTCGCACCAAGTTCGGACTGCAGGCTCGGCAGCGCGACATTGACGATGGTGACATCAAGCAGGTTCATGAAATTCGCGAGCATCATCACCAGAAGTGCCGTCCAACGCTTGGGATATGGATGCGCGGCGTCGGCGCGAGCGTAGTTTGCGGCGGGTATCTCAGTCTTCATTCTTGTCTCCCCGCCCTCGGCGCGCTGCTGCGTCCGGTGTATCGCGCGGCGGGATAGGTCGCAACGGGGCAAGGGTCTCCGTCATGGTAAGCCGGGCATGGCGGCGTTCCTCTCCCCCTTGCGGGAGAGGATGGAAAATCGAAGGCTTAGGCGAGCGTAAGCCGCCTAAACTTCAGATTTTCCCGGTGAGGGGCAAGGTTCCGCTAGCACAAAGCTGACCGAGCCCCCCTCTTGCGAAATCTGAGGTTTGGCCCTGATCGGGCCAATTCCTCGATTTCGCTTTCTCCCCCGCAAGGGGGGAGATGACCCTCGCCCTCACACCACCACCAACAACAACACCCCGAACACGATCAACACGCAGCCGGCGATCTCGAGCCTGTTAATGCGCTCCTTGAAGAACAGCACCGAAGACGCAAAGGTAAAGAGCATCTCGACCTGGGCGAGCGCCTTGACCACTGCCACCTGCTGCAGGGTCATCGCCGTGAACCAGCCGAAGGAGGCGGTGGCACCGACGAAGCCGACGAGGGCGCTGACTTTCCAGGCGGAACGGACACGGGTGAGTTCCGCCCGGTCGCGCCAGGCCATCCAGACCAGCATCGACAGCGTCTGGATGGTGATGACAACGCAGAGCGTGTAGCCGGCCTGAACAAGTGCGTCGGGCACCGGAAGGCTCGGGGCGAGCGACAGGGAGGCCGTGCGGTAGGCGATCGCGGAGATGCCGAAGAAGAAGCCGGAGGCGAGGCCGATGAGGGCGGTGGGGCTTCCGACCGAGGTCAGCAGGCTTGCCGGCGTGAAGGTGGTGCGCGCAACCGAGATCAGCATCACGCCGAGGATCGAGACGAGGATGGCCGCTACCGTTCCGAGACCGATGGTTTCCCCGAAGAGGAGCAGCGCAATCAGGGCCGCCTGGGCGGGTTCGGTGCGGGAGTAAGCGGTTCCGACCGCGAAGTTGCGGAAGGAGAAGAGGTGGACCAGCAGGAAGGTGGCCGTGATCTGCGCAAGCGCGCCAACCAAAGCCCAGATCGCAAAGGTCAGCCCCGGCACCGGTAGTGGCCTTCCGAGGCCAAGATGCAGGATGGCGAGATAGAGGAAGGCGAAGGGTAGGCCGAAGCCGAAGCGGACAAAGGTCGCGCCTGTCGTGCCCATCCGGCCTTTCAGATGTTTTTGCAGCGTCGAACGCAGGTTCTGCAGGAAGGCACTGCCTACCGTGATGATGGCCCAGAGTTCCATGGGAGAGTGTCCAGAAAAGCCGCATCGCGCGTCGGCAGGCATACGGCGGAGTTGGGAAAGGGTGGCGGTTTGGCCATGAGCGCTTGGGGCGCGCGCGGGCCGGTTGGCTCAGCTCTGACGCTGGCGAATGGTGCCCGAGTGCACCGGATGGAAGCGCGCAGGCAGACGCTTGCGGTCCTGCAGGACCACGACCCGTTCCATTGCCGCAATCGACATCTTCTTTCCCATCTTTTCCAGATAACACTTCCCGAAGCGGCGACCAATGCTAATTAGAGGCCGAAGCGCATAGCGGCGGCCTGCATTCCGCAGCCGCCCAGCACTGCCCCAAGAGGACCTGATGAACAGCCCAGCCAAGATCCCCTCGCCCGCCGATTTTGCCCATGTGCGCGACTGGGTCTTCGACCTCGACAACACGCTCTATCCGCATCACATCAACCTCTTCGCGCAGATCGATACGAACATGACCGCCTTCGTGTCCGAGCTTTTGCAGCTTGAGCCGGCGGAGGCGAAGCTTTTGCAGAAGCGCTACTACCATGAACACGGAACGACGCTGGCAGGCCTGATGCTGCATCACAAGGTCGATCCGAACGCCTTTCTGGAACGCGCACATGCGATCGACTATTCGGCGCTTCTCCCCGACGAGGCGCTGGGCTCTGCGATCAAGCAGCTGCCGGGTCGCAAATTCATCTTCACCAATGGCACGGTGGCGCATGCGCAAGCGGCCGCGCGGGCACTCGGCATTCTCGACCATTTCGACGACATCTTCGACATCGTGGCCGCCGACTATCTGCCGAAGCCGGCAGGCGCCACCTACGACAAGTTCGCGAGCCTCAACCGCATCGATACGAAACATGCCGCGATGTTCGAGGATCTGCCGCGCAATCTGACGGTACCGAAGGCGCTCGGCATGAAGACCGTCTTGCTCGTGCCGCGCAACCTGGGCACGGCGCTCCTCGAAACCTGGGAGCGGGTCGACCATGTCGATGGTGATACCGTCGATTATCTGACCGACGATCTCACCGGCTTCCTGCAGGCGCTCTTGCCGCACCACTCGTGAGCAAAAGCTTACGAAAGTTTCATGCAGCTTACCGAGAGTTAAGTAGGGCCTGAGCCTTGTCGCCGCTACGGTCATTCCATCGAAGCAGTTACTCGAAAGGATACCCGAATGAACGGCAAGACCCTGACGCTGGCCGCCGTGGCAGCCTCTCTCCTGATCGGCACAACCGCCGGCGGCGCATTTGCGCAGGACCGCGGCGACCGTCGCGACGGCCCCGGCCGTGGCGGTCCGGAAGTGATGTTCGTGCAGATGCTGCAGCAGCACGACATCGACAAGGACGGAAAGATCAGCAAGGAAGAGGCAAATGCTGCCGGCACCGCGCTGTTTGCCTCGATCGATGCCGACAAGGACGGCGTCGTGACGCCCGGCGAAATGCGCCTGCATCGTGAAGCCATGCGCGAAGAGTTCAAGGCGGCGCGGGAAGCCATGCGGGCCGAGCGCCAGGCCGAACGCGAAGCTGCGAGGGCCGCTGCCCCGACGCCGCCTAATGGCGCGCCGCAGGAGCAGGCGATGAACGGAGATGGTCCGGGTCGTGATGGACGAGACCATGACGGCAACCGCCATGGCTGGCACAACGAACGCGCCGATCGCGGCGGGGATCGCGGTGGTCGCGACGGCATGCGCGGCGAAGGCCGGATGATGCGGGTCGCCGATACCGACGAGAACGGCCAGATCAGCCAGGCGGAAGCGACCGCCATGGCCGGCCGGATGTTCACCCGGATGGACCGCAACAAGGACGGCTTCATCAGCGCCGACGACATGCCGAAGCGGCCGATCATGATGCGCTAATCAGCGCACCCGACGATCGTCCCACACCATCGTCAAGGACAACGGGCGGCCCCTTACGGGGCCGTTTCGTCGTTCAGGTCATAAAAATCCTCGATGATCTTCCAGGCTTCTTCGGCCGTTTCGGCAAACTGGAAGAGGTCGAGATCCTCTGGCGCAATCGTGCCGAAAGCGGCAAGCGCCTCGAAATTGATGATGTCCTCCCAGAAGGCGCGGGAGAACAGGATCAGCGGGATCGGCGCCATGCGCTTGGTCTGGATCAGCGTCACCGTCTCGAAGAGTTCGTCCAGGGTGCCGAAGCCGCCGGGAAAGATCGTGATCGCCTTGGCCCGCATCAGAAAATGCATCTTGCGGATGGCGAAATAATGGAAGTTGAAGCTGAGCTCCGGCGTCACATAGGGGTTCGGCGCCTGCTCGTGTGGGAGCACGATGTTGAGGCCGACCGAGGGTGCGCCGACTTCCGAGGCGCCACGGTTTCCGGCTTCCATGACGCCCGGGCCGCCACCGGTCACCACCACATATTCGTGGTAATCCATCTTCTTGGCCTGGGCGGAGCAGAGCTGGGCGAACTTGCGGGCCTCTTCATAATAGATCGAGGCGTTTTCCAGGTTCTTCTTCTGAATGTCGTTCTTGGCTGCCCAGGCGGCCTGGCCTGGGGCAGGAATGCGCGCACCGCCGAACATCACCACCGTCGACTTGATGCTGCGCTCGGTGAGGATCATCTCCGTTTTCAACAATTCGAGCTGCAGGCGGACGGGGCGGAGCTCCTCGCGGCAGAGGAATTCGTCATCGACATAGGCAAGCGTGTAGGACGACGAGACCGACTGGGGCGTGCGCGGAATGACCTGCGCAGTCTGCTTGTCGGTCGAGCTGTCCTTCAGCGGATCCCAGGATCCGTCCTTGCGCCTGTGCTTGCCATTCTTCCACCGTGCCATGCCTCTTCCTTTCCCAAGCCCAGAGCTCCGCCGGCTGTTTTCTTCCAGCCCTTTATGCGCTAGAGCTTTGCGCGAATTTTCGATCAGATCCTGATTGTTTCCATCCCCACGGTAGACAACGAAGTTTAAGGAATTCAGATGAGCGCCTCCGATCTCACCCAGCTCGAACACGTCATCGAAGCGGCTTTCGACAACCGCGATACGGTTTCGACCTCCACCAAGGGCGAGATCCGCGATGCCGTCGAAACGGCCCTCAACCTGCTCGACAGCGGCAAGGTTCGCGTCGCAGCCCGCGGCGAAGACGGCACCTGGACCGTGCATCAGTGGCTGAAGAAGGCCGTGCTCCTCTCCTTCCGCCTGAACGACATGGAAGTCGTCAAGGGCGGCCCGGGTGCTTCGACCTGGTGGGACAAGGTGCCCTCGAAGTTCGAAGGCTGGGGCGAAAGCGAATTCCGCTCAGCCGGTTTCCGCGCGGTTCCCAACGCAGTCGTGCGTCGCTCGGCCTATATCTCCAAGGGCGTCGTCCTGATGCCGTCCTTCGTCAATCTCGGTGCGTATGTCGGCGAAAACTCCATGGTCGACACCTGGGCAACGGTCGGCTCCTGCGCCCAGATCGGCGCCAACGTGCACCTCTCCGGTGGTGTGGGCATCGGCGGCGTGCTTGAGCCGCTGCAGGCCGGCCCGACGATCATCGAGGACAACTGCTTCATCGGCGCGCGTTCGGAAGTCGTTGAAGGCTGCATCATCCGCGAGGGCTCGGTTCTCGGCATGGGCGTCTATATCGGCAAGTCGACCAAGATCGTCGACCGCGCCACCGGCGAAGTGATGTATGGCGAAGTGCCACCCTACTCCGTCGTCGTCGCCGGCTCGATGCCCTCGGGCAATGCCGTCATGGCCAATGGTCTGCCGGCGCCGCATCTCTACTGCGCCGTCATCGTCAAGCGCGTCGATGAAAAGACACGCTCGAAGACCGGCATCAACGAACTGCTGCGCGACTGATCCATGATGTCCGGACCGGGGCAGGAGACATCGGTCGGCTGGGCGCTCTTCCAATGGGACGGGCGCATCGGTCGGCGTGTCTTCATCCTCGGCTCGGCCTTCTGGATGATGGTGAATGCGGGCCTTGTCGCGCTCGCCACAGCACGCGGTTCGGATGAAACGCTGACCATGGAGCTGCTGTCGCTGTTCTTTGCCTCGATTGCACTCTCGATGGTGTCGCTGATCATGCTCGGCATCAAGCGGCTGCATGACATCGGCCTGCCCGGTATCGGGGCCGCGCTGCTTGTCATACCCGCCTTTTCACTGATCGTTTTCTTTCTTCTCTGTGTGTGGCCCTCGTCGGCCACATCCAATCGCTATGGCCCAGCGTCAAACGAGCGCGCCGGCTGACCATGCTCCATGGGTGACAGGCCGGAGCGGATCGGCTAACACTCGCTGATCCTCAAGGTGCCCATCCGGTCCTGAACCGGCATGCGGCCATTCCCGTATCAGTGTCCATGACCGCTACAAATCCCGTCGACGTTCTCCAGGCCCTCATCCGCTGCCCCTCCGTCACGCCTGCCGAAGGCGGCGCGCTCGATGTGCTCGAAAACCTCCTGTCACCGCTCGGCTTCAAGGTCGACCGGATGGTGGCGAAGGACGAGGACACACCCGACATCGAAAACCTCTATGCCCGGGCAGGATCCGAGGGGCCGCATCTGATGTTTGCCGGCCATAGCGATGTCGTGCCCGTGGGTGCCGAAAGCGACTGGAGTGCCGGCCCCTTCTCCGGCGACATCAGAGACGGCATGCTCTACGGCCGTGGCGCTGTTGATATGAAGGGCGGGATCGCCTGCTTCATCGCGGCCTATGCGCGGCTGGTCGAGGCCGGCAAGGTGCCGAAGGGTTCGGTCTCGCTGCTGATCACGGGTGACGAAGAAGGCCCTGCCGTCAACGGCACGGTCAAGCTGCTCGAATGGGCAGCGGAGCGCGGCGAGCGCTGGGATGCCTGCCTGGTCGGCGAACCGACCAATCCCGACACCCTCGGCGACATGATCAAGATCGGCCGGCGAGGGTCAGTCTCCGCTACGGTGACGGTCAAGGGCGTTCAGGGCCATGCGGCCTATCCGCATCTCGCCGACAATCCGGTGCGTGGCGCACTGTCGCTGGCAAAGAGCCTGATGTTCCCGGCCTTCGACCAAGGCACGGAGAACTTCCAGCCCTCCAACCTCGAAGTGACCACCATCGATGTCGGCAATGCCGCGACCAATGTCATTCCGGCCTCTGCCCGCTTCAAGTTCAACATCCGCTTCAACGATCTCTGGACCGCCGACAGCGTCAAGGCCGAGATCATCCGGAGGCTCGATGCGGCCGCCGTCGATCCGGAGCTTCGCCCGGAGCGGTCAGCAATCGCCTACGACATCGTCTGGTCGGAGCGGCCGAGCCATGTGTTCCTGACGCGCAACAATGCGCTGATTGCCTCACTCTCGGGTGCGATCGCGTCAGTCACAGGCCGGACGCCGAAGCTTTCGACCACGGGCGGCACATCCGATGCGCGTTTCATCAAGGACTACTGCCCCGTCGTCGAATTCGGCCTTGTCGGCCAGACCATGCATATGGTCGACGAGCGGGTTGCCGTCTCCGATCTCGAAACCCTGACCGTCATCTACCAGACTTTCATCGAGCAGTGGTTCGCCCATGCCGACGCTTAAGGAGGTCGAGTTCTATCTCAGGGGGCTCTGGCTGCTGTTCAAGCAGGATCCGGCCGGCTTCTCCTATCTCGACCTGACCGAGCGCGGCGCGTTGCGATCCTTCTGGTCCGCCGTCTGGGCCTTGCCGGCGATCCTCGTTTCCTTTGCCTGGTGGCGGTTGCTCTACCTGCAGGGTCTGCCGGAAGGGACCGAAACCGGAGCGCTGTTCTTCTTCCGCCTGACGCTGGTCGAGGCCTCGAACTGGATCTTCCCGCTGGTGCTGCTCGGCGTCCTCTGCCTGCTTATCGGGATCGGTGAGAAGTTCTCCTCGATGGTGGTCGTCATCAACTGGCTGGCGCTGCCGATCTCTTATTCCTACGGCCTGCTCGTCCTGATGATGATGTTCCTGCCGGCGCTGGCGGGTGTGGTCGCGCTGCTTTGGCTGATCCTGATGGTTTCGGTCATTGCCGCCCTCTTCCGCATCATCCGGATGATCGTCGGTGAGCAATTGCTGATGGTGTCAACCATCGTCATGGTGCTGCTGGTGCCGTCGATGATCATCGCCGAGTTGCTGGAACAGTATCTCGGCGTCTATCCGGGCTGACTTCAGCCCTTGAACGGCTCATCGCCGGGATAATCCACAGCCATGAAGTAAAGGCCCTCAGGCGGTGCGACAGGCCCGCAGGCGGCACGGTCGCGCGCGTCAAGCGCAGCCCGGACATCCGCCGGCGTCATCTTGCCCTCGCCCGCGAGCTTCAACGTACCGGCGAAGGAGCGGATCTGATTGTGCAGGAAGCTCTGGGCGGTGGCGCGGATCTCGATGAGATGGCCAGAGCGGGTCACATCCAGCCGATCGAGCGTGCGGACCGGGCTTGCCGCCTGGCAATGGGCAGAGCGGAAGGTGGTGAAGTCGTGATGGCCGACAAGCTGCTGGGCGGCTTCGTGCATGGCGTCTTGGTCGAGCGGCTTTGGCACCCACCAGGCCCGCTTGTCCTCCAGCGCCAGACGCGCCGGGCGGGTTATAATGCGGTAGAGATAGTGCCGCCGCAGGGCCGAGAAGCGGGCGTCGAATTCATCAGGCACGGCCTGCACGTCGAGGACGGCGACCTGCTCGGAGGCCATCGCCAGATGGGCGTTCAGCGCATTGCGCAGCTTGTGCGGCACCCAGTCGCGGGAGAGATCGGCATGGATGACCTGGCCCATGGCATGGACGCCGGAATCGGTGCGGCCTGCGCCACGGATGACCACCGTCTCGCTGGTCAGGGACAAGATCGCCTGTTCGAGGGCAGCCTGGATGGAATGGCCGTTCTCCTGGCGCTGCCAGCCGACATAGGCCGAGCCATCATATTCGACGGTCATCCGGAAACGGGGCATCAGGCGATCACCGTGCCCTTGGGTAAGGGCGTGCCGCGCAGGAAATCCTCCGCGCTCAACGCCTTGCCTCCGGCCTTCTGCAGACGCACGAGGCTGACCGCCCCCGTGCCGCAGGCGATCGTCAGGCGATCGTCAAGTGCTGTTCCGGGAGCGGCGAGCGCCCCCTCCTCTTGAACCAGATGCGAGGCGAGGAGCTTCACCCGCTCGGGCTTGCCGCCGACCTCAATCTCGGTCCAGGCGCCCGGAAAGGGCGAGAGGCCACGGATGTGATTGTGGACCGCGGTGGCCGGGCGGGAGAAGTCGACCCGGGTCTCGGCCTTGTCGATCTTGGCGGCATAAAGCACGCCCTCGTCAGGCTGGGCGACGGTTTGCAGCGTGCCGGCTTCGAGCTTTGCCATCGCCTCGACCATGGCTTCGGCGCCGACGAGGCTCAGGGCATCATGCAGTTCGCCGGCAGTCATATCGGGACCGATCGTGACCTTGCGGGTGAGTGCGACGGGGCCGGTGTCGAGGCCCTTGTCCATCTTCATCACCATCATGCCGGTTTCGGCATCGCCGGCCATGATGGCGCGCTGGATCGGGGCAGCACCCCGCCAGCGCGGCAGCAAAGAGGCATGGCCGTTATAGGCGCCGAGCCGCGTGCCGTTGAGGATCGCCTCGGGCAACAGAAGGCCATAGGCGACGACCACGGCAACATCAGCGTCGAGCGCGATAAAGGCATCGCGATCGGTCTGATCGCGAAAGTTCAGCGGATGGCGGACCTCGATGCCGAGGTCTTCGGCGGCCTGATGGACCGGCGACTTCTGCAGGTCGAGGCCACGGCGACCGCCGGGACGCGGCGGCTGCGAATAGGCGGCAACAATTTCGTGGCCTGCCGCATGCAGCGCTTTCAGGGTGGCGACGGAGAAATCCGGCGTGCCCATGAAGATGATGCGAAGTGCCATTCTGTCAGCCTTCAAGCGCGGGGTTGGAAACGCCCGGGGTTAGATCTTCTGACGGGCGGCCTTGGTGAACCTCTTGATGACCATCTCGCGCTTCAGGCGGGAGATGTGATCGATGAAGAGCACTCCATTGAGATGGTCGATCTCGTGCTGAAGGCAAGTGGCGAGCAGGCCGTCGGCCTCCGTCAGCTGCTCCTTGCCGTCGCGGCCGATCGACTTCACCGTGATTGCGGCCGGGCGTTCGACCTCGGCGTAGTAGTCCGGGATCGACAGGCAGCCTTCCTCATACACCGAGCGCTCGTCGGAGGACTTGAGGATCTCGGGATTGATGAAGACCAGCGGTGCGGGCTCCTCACCTTCCTTGGCCAGATCAATGACGAGCAGGCGACGCGGCACGCCGACCTGGATCGCCGCAAGCCCGATACCGGGCGCGTCGTACATGGTTTCCAGCATGTCGTCGATGAACTGCTCAAGCTCGGAATCGACACGCTCAATGGGCGCAGATACCTGGCGCAGCAGGGGATCGGGCAGGATGATGAGAGGCTTGATGGTCATGGCCTCCCTTAGCGCAAGTTCCGGGCGGAGGAAACGGAAAAACGCTCAGCTTTTCCGTTTCGTGACCGGTCAGGCGACGCGGCGTTCCGCGTGGCGCATTGTAGAGCCGACGGCGGATGCACGGGTGCGGATCTGCGAAAGCTGGTCGACCAGACCGGCGACCTCGGCACGCAGACGGCGGGTCTCCTCCGACGTCCGTTCCACCATGTCGCTGTTCTCGTGGGTGAGAACATCCATATTGCGGGTCGCCTGATTGACCTCGTTGAGGCCAATCGCCTGATCCTTTGCGGCCGTGGCAATGTCGGAGACGAAGGTGTCGATGGCATCGATGCGGGTGATGATGTCGTTCAATGCCTGACCGGTGCCCGTAACGAGACCGACGCCGGCCTTGACCTGATCCGAACTCTGGGAAATCAGCTGCTTGATCTCCTTGGCGGCATCGGCGCTCCGTTGGGCAAGCTGGCGGACTTCCTGGGCAACCACGGCAAAACCCTTGCCGGCGTCACCGGCTCGGGCTGCCTCGACGCCTGCATTGAGCGCCAAAAGGTTGGTCTGGAAGGCGATTTCATCGATGACGCCGATGATCTTCGAAATCTCGGTCGAGGACTTCTCGATCGCGCCCATGGCGGAGACGGCCTGGGAGACCACCGTGCCGGAGCTCTTGGCCTGCTGCTGGGTGTCGCGCACCTCCTGGGAGGCGCGTTCGGCATTGGCGGCTGTCTGGCTGACACTGACGGAGAGCTGTTGCAGCGCCGTGGAGCTTTCCTGCACACCGCCGGCCTGGCGCGTGGTGCGGCTCGCCAGCTCGCTCGATGCATGGGCGATCGCATCCGTGCCGTTCAGGATCTCTTCCGAGGCACGGCGGATGGCAGCAAAGGAGGTGTTCAGGCGATCGACGGTGTCATTGTAATAGCCGGCCATTTCCTTGAAGTTCTCCGGCAGGTCGGTCGTCATGCGCGCTTCGAAATCGCCCTGGGCCAGCGCCTCAAGACCCCGACGCAGATGCTCCATGGCAATTGCCTGGTCCGCCTCGAAACGGGCGCGCTCTTCCTCAAGCGTCTTGCGCCGTGTTTCCAGTTCTTCGAGGTAGACGGAGATAGAATAGTCCATGTCGAGCATGGCCGCCTTGACCACAGCGCGCAGCTTTTCCCCAAGGGAGACCGCATGCTGTTTGCCGAAGGGGAAAGGCCAGTGCTTGACCAGGACGCCCGCCAGCAGTTCGCCGACCAGCATGGAATAGCCGCCGATATACCAACGCGGTTCGAGACCGATGCGGGCATGGGCCTTGCCGACGGCTGTGACTCCGCGCACATAGTTCTCGTCGAAATTGCCGCCTGCAACCTTGTCCCAATGACCGATCTGGGCGTTCTTTGCGCCGTTCATATGGGCGCCGTCGCGGAAATGGTTCGCGATCTTCCCGGTCTTCGTGACCTTGGCGTAGAACTTGTCCAGCGCACCGCCCAGGACGTCCTTGATGGACGGACGCAGCTCGGCAAGCGTGCTGCGCGTCTTCTGATCGATCTCGAGGAATTCGAGACGCTCGGCGAGGTCGTTCTGGTATTGCGATTTCATGATGCGACGCGGACTCTCGTTTGATTGTTGTCAATCAGAACTGTCATGGTTTGCTAAACAGTTTCTAAATGACGGCGCGCTTTCAGCGCCGTCATGAACGGTTCGGAGCGGATCAGGATGCCATGCGGTAGGTGCCACCAGCATCATGCCCCGCCGAATGCGACCAGTTTCCGCTGGTCTTGAAGCCTTGCAGTGCCTGGACCAGACGGCCCGCCTCTTCCCGCAGTGTTGCCGTCTGGGCCGAGCTTTCCTCAACCATGGCGGCGTTGCGTTGGGTAATCTGGTCCATGGACTGCACTGAGGTGTTTACCTCCCGCAGACCACCGGACTGATCGGCGGCGGCCGATGCGATCTTGGATACGATTTCGTTGATCTCGCCGATGCGGACGATGATCTTGCCGAGCGCATCGCCGGCGTTGTTGACGAGGCCGACGCCTGATTCGACCTGCGTGGAACTCTGGGAGATGAGGTTCTTGATCTCCCGGGCGGCATTGGCGCAACGCTGGGCAAGTTCGCGCACCTCCTGGGCCACGACGGCGAAGCCGCGACCGGCCTCGCCGGCACGCGCTGCCTCAACGCCCGCATTGAGGGCGAGAAGATTGGTCTGGAAGGCGATCTCGTCGATGACCCCGATGATCTTGGAGATCTCTTCGGAGGATTTTTCGATCGCGCCCATGGCATCAACCGCACGAGAAACGACCTCTTCCGAGACCCTGGCTTCCGTCAGCGCAACACCGACGACCTGGGAGGCTTCCTTCGCTCCGTCGGCGGTCAGCGTGACATTCTGGGTCAGCTCATGGAGGGCAGCCGTACTTTGCTCAAGCCCTGCTGCCTGCTGTTCGGTGCGCTGGGCAAGATCGTCGGTGGCATCCGAAATCGCCGCCGTGGATTTGAAGATCTCGTCCGCCGACTGGCGGACCGTCGAGATTGTTGCCCGAAGGGAATCGACCGAGGCGTTATAGTCCTGCGCCATCTGCACGAAGTTCGCCGGCAGATCGTTGGGCAGGCGGGCGTCGAGATCGCCGGCCGACAGCTTGGCGAGCGCCCCGCGAAGGGCAGCAAGCGCAGTGGCCTGTTCCGACTCTGCCTTCAACCGCGCCTCTTCGGCGGCCTTACGCTCATCGGCCAGGATGGCGAGGTAGACGGAGATCGAGTAGTCCATGTCGAGCATGGCGGCCTTGACGACCACCGAAATCTCCTCGGCAAGCTGCTCCGAATTGCGTTTGCCGAAACGGCTTGGCCAGCGCTCGCGGACAACCGCATGCACCAGCCGCTCCAGGACCAGCGCATAGCCGCCGATGTACCAGCGCGGCTCAAGACCGATGCGGGCATGGGCCTTGCCCACCTTCGTGACGCCCTCGACATAGCTTTCGTTGTATTCGGCCGTGCCGACGATACCCCAATGCTCTTCCTGGCGCTTCTTGGCGCCCTTCATGTGATCGTCATTGCGGAAGAAGGCAGCGGTCTCCGGGACCTTGCGTATCTTGTCGTAGAAGATGTCGAGCGCGCCGCCGATATTCTTGCGGATCAAAGGTCCGAGTCGACGAAGGGTTTCCCGACCCTTGTCATCCAAACCGAGGAAACGGAGGCGGTTCTTCAGATCTGCATTTTCGCTTTGCGACACCATAGCCGACACATCACTTTCCTGGCTCGAAAACATCAGCGATCGCTGATAAACAACAATAAGGGAATTCTAAAATGGTAAACGTTCGGTTGTCGATTTGGCGTGTTTTTTAGCTTTACGCAGCGTCAGACGAGGAATGAGAGCGGAGAAAGTTCAGTTTCCTGCGTTGAATTTGCTTTTCGTCAATTTCTTTTTCGTGCATTTTTTCTCACCTCAACTCAGGATACTCTTCCCGCTGCCTCGACGTTCACTCTTTGATCTGTTCGGCTCTGCCGAATCAGCTATCATCGCGGCATGAACATCCAAGACATCCCGGCGGTGACCATCGGCTCAGTCACCCTTTCACCCGCCTTCCTCGTGGCGCTCGCCGCTGCGCTCATCCTCATGCCCATTCTTGCGCTCATCGTGATCTCCATCCGCGCATCGGCTGCCCGGGCGCGGCTGATGGAAGAGGCTGCTCGACGGGATGAGGCGGCAGAAGCGCGGCTTGCGGAACTTTTGAAGGCACAGGCCGAAATGCAGGGACGGCTCGCGACCATGGCGGAGGTCTTCGGCAGCCGCCAGGCAGAACTCAACCAGTCGATCAGCCAGAGGCTCGACGGCATGACCCACAGGCTTGGCGCAACCATCACCGAACAGACGAAATCGACGCATGACAATCTGCGGACGCTGCAGGAGCGGCTTGCAGTCATCGACGCGGCGCAGAACAACATCCAGTCGCTGGCAAAGGACGTGGTCGGTCTGCAGGCAATCCTCTCCAACAAGCAGACGCGCGGGGCCTTCGGGCAATCGCGGATGGAGACGATCGTCGCCGATGGGTTACCGATGGGCGCCTACGAGTTCCAGAAGACGCTGTCGAACGGTTCTCGCCCGGACTGCGTGATCCGGATGCCGAACAATTCGCCGCCGCTCGTGGTGGACGCGAAATTCCCCCTCGAAGCCTGGAATGCCATCCGCGATACGGAGAACCCGGATCACAAGAAACTGGCTTCCCAGCAGTTCAGGCGGGACATGGAAGTCCATATCCGCGACATCTCGGAAAAGTATCTGCTGGCGGGCGAGACACAGGACATGGCTTTCCTGTTCGTGCCGTCGGAATCGATCTTCGCCGAGATCCACGAAAACTTCGAGGGTATCGTGCAAAAAGCGCATCGGCAGAAGGTGGTGATTGTCTCACCATCGCTTCTGATGCTCTCCATCCAGGTGATCCAGGCCGTTCTGAAAGATCAGCGCATGCGCGAGCAGGCGCATCTGATCCAGGGCGAGGTTATCCGATTGATGGAGGACCTCGGTCGGCTCGACGACAGGACTCGGAAACTGCAGAGCCATTTCCTGGCGGCGCAGAAGGATGTGGAGATGATCATCACCTCCTCTGACAAGCTGGCGAAACGCGGCGCCAAGATCGAGGCGATGGAATTCGAAGTCCCCGGTGGCCGCGCAGAGGGCGAAGACGATGCGCCGCGCGCGGTCGAGAGCCGGACAGGCCTGCTCAAGCTCAGGGTTGTTGACGAGGACTGAGACCCGGTCCAAAAGAGCGCAGAACCCTCAAGGAGGCCTCTCGCTCATGATCACCGTCTTCGGCTCCATCAATATGGACCTCGTCGCCACCACGCCACGCCTGCCGAAGCCGGGCGAGACGGTTCCGGGGACCGGGTTTGCCACGGCGGCCGGTGGCAAAGGGGCGAACCAGGCTCTGGCGGCGCGACGCGCCGGGGCTTCCGTTCGCATGGTCGGTGCCGTCGGTCGTGACGCGTTCGCTGCACCGGCTCTCGACCTTCTCGACAAAGCTGGAACTGATCTTTCAAGCGTTGCCCAGGTCGACGGCCCGACCGGCACGGCACTCATCCTGGTAGGCGGCGATGGCGAGAACATGATTGCCGTCGTACCCGGCGCCAACGGCACCGTGAGCCCCGAGCAGGCCAAGGATGCCGTCTCCAGGAGCGCGGAGGGCGATTTCCTGATGCTGCAGCTCGAAGTGCCCGTCGCCTCTGTCCGGGCCGCGCTAGAAGCCGCCAAGGCGCGAGGCGTGCGCAGCGTGCTCAACACGGCGCCGCTCATTCCCGAGGCGGCGGAGCTCGCCCGGCTCGCCGACATCGTGATCGCCAATGAAACCGAATTCGAGCGCCTTGTAGGACGTGACAACCTGAGCGCCTCCGAGCGCGAGGAGATGCTGCTCAGCATGCATGGCGATACCGGCCAGACCCTGATCATCACGCTCGGCGCCGACGGTGTGATCGCAGCCGAAGGCGGCTTGCTGCATCGGACGAAGGGGCTGAAGATCGAGCCAGTCGATACGGTGGGTGCCGGCGATACCTTCTGCGGATACCTGACCGCAAGCCTGGATGCCGGGCTTGTTTTCGACGAGGCGCTGCGTCGCGCCGCCGTGGCGGGCTCGCTTGCCTGCCTCAAGGCCGGAGCACAGCCGTCGATCCCGTTGGCAGCCGAGGTTACGGCATCGCTGTAAGGCGCTCACTGCACTCAAAAACCTGATTTATTGCTCATTAAGCAATGCAACATACCCTCGGTTCCAATCGGGGGTGCGCTTGGTCGTGCCCGGCTGCGCCATGACGGTGCGGAACGAATAGCCCTGCGTCCTGATCCTCAGTTTCGAGGCTCCCATGTTCGCCTTCTTTACGCGTTCAATCGCGGCCAAGCTTCTCGTTGTCACCGGTGTCGCCATCGGCCTGGTTCTCTTCCTTTCCAATCTTGTTCTGATTTCCCAGACCCGCGACCGCGTGCACTCCCTCACCATGGAGCAGGCGGATGCGGAGGCGAAATCGATTGCCCGCGAAATCGCTGGCGATATCGGCGAGCTGGCAAGTGCTGCCCGCACCATGTCCGGTGTCATCGGCCGTGGCCATGAGGGCAAGTCGCTCGATCGTCTTGGTATCACCAATGTCCTGAAGGCCAATCTGGAGCAAAACCCGTTTGCCTTCGGCAGCTGGATGGCCGAGGAGCCCCGCGCCATCGATGGCCAGAAGGACGAGATCAAGGGCAAGACCGAGCTCTCGGCCAATGATGACGGCGATTTCACGCCCTACTGGTCGAAGAACAAGGATGGTCAGATCCAGTTCTCCACCTTCCGTGCCGACTATCCGGCCGAGTGGTATGCGCTGGCGGCAAAGAGCGGCAAGGGCGCGATCACTGCACCCTACATGGCAGAGGGAACCGACGTTCCCACGACAATGAGCTCGATCGCCTATCCGGTGTTCTCCGGCGGCAAGATGATTGGCGTCACCGGCGTCGATATCTCGCTGAAGTCACTGTCCGACAAGCTGAAGGCGCTGAAGCCGTTCGAAACCGGCCGTGTCTTGCTGGTTGCCCACAATGCGCAATGGCTCGTTGCCCCGAATGACGATCTGTTGATGAAACCTTACGAAGTTGCGGGGGCCGAGGCCTTGAAGGCCGCCCTTTCGAGCGGCACCGGCAGCGTCGTGCCAGATCTCGCTGACACCAATGGTGAAGGCTTCGACCGTTTGCTCTATCCGTTCGCCGTTCCCGGTGTGAACGCGACCTGGGCAGTCATCATCGACATTCCCCATGCTGCCATCAATGCGCCGGTCGAAGCGCAGACCCTGATGATGATCGTCGGCGGGTTGATCGTCCTTGGCGCCGTTATGCTTGCGCTCTTCCTCGCCGTCCGCTCGCTTGCCCAGCGCCCGCTGCATGGCCTTGTCGGTGATGTCGAGCGGATGACCAAGGGCGATTATTCGAGCGATGTCTCCAACCAGCATCGTCAGGACGAAATCGGCCTTGTCGCCAAGGCGCTCGATGGCTTCCGTCACAAGCTCGCCGAGAGCCACACACTGGCGGCGGAGGCCGAAGCACAGCGCAGATCCGCAGAAGGCGAGCGCCGTCGCAACGAAGAGGAGCGCAGCGCGTCCGCCTCCGTACAACAGCATGTCGTCACGGCACTTGGTAGCGGCCTGGCGCAGCTTTCGCAGGGTAATCTCACCTATCGCATTGCCGACGAATTCCCTGGCGAATATGCGGCGCTCAAGCGCGACTTCAACGATGCCGTGGCAAGCCTCGAACAGGCCATCGCCTCGGTCAATGGCAGCGTCGTCAACATTGCCGCAGGCACCAGCGAGATCTCCGAGAGTGCGGCCGATCTTTCAAAGCGAACCGAACAGCAGGCTGCAAGCCTCGAGGAAACGGCAGCAGCCCTCAACGAGTTGACCGAGCAGGTCAACTCGAGTGCAGACAATGCAGGCACTGCGGCCAATACGGTCTCCGTCGCCGTGAAGGATGCCGAGAAGTCAGGCGAGGTCGTCCAGAAGGCGGTTGCCTCGATGCATGGCATCGAGCAGTCGTCGCAGGAGATTTCGCGCATCATCGGTGTCATCGACGAGATCGCCTTCCAGACGAACCTCCTGGCACTCAATGCCGGCGTCGAGGCCGCGCGTGCCGGGGAAGCGGGCAAGGGCTTTGCTGTCGTTGCCCAGGAAGTGCGCGAGCTCGCCCAGCGCTCGGCCACGGCCGCCAAGGAAATCAAGGCGCTGATCAATGCCTCGGCCGCACAGGTCAAGGATGGTGTCGAACTCGTCGGCGAAGCCGGGCAGACGCTGGAAAAGATCTCCCAGCAGGTCATGCAGATCAACGGCCTCATCCGTCAGATCTCTGCCTCGGCCAGCGAACAGGCTTCGGGGCTGAAGGAGGTCAACGCCGCCGTCAACCAGATGGACCAGGTGACCCAGCAGAACGCCGCGATGGTCGAGGAAACGACTGCAGCCAGCATGGCACTGCGCAACGAATCCGATACGTTGCGCGGACTTGTGGCGAAGTTCCAGGTGAATGCTGCGTCCCAGCCGGGTGCAGCACTTCGGGCGACTGCCGAGACCATGCGGAGTGCTGCAAGTTCGGCAGCACCAAGCCCCAGGGCCCCGTCCTACACGCCTGCGCCGCGCAAGATGGCGGCGGCAAGCGGCGGATCGGCTGGTGCCGACAACTGGGAAGAGTTCTAAGCCCAGCTGCCAGACGGCAACTGATCAGGGGGCGCGGCAAATGCCGCGCCCTTTTTCATGGGTCTCAAAGACGCGCGAAGCGCTCGATCAGAAGGTCGAAGAAGCCATCGGCATCGACGCTGCGCATGAAGGTCGCATTCGGGGTGCGGCCGGAAACGCGCCACCAGTCAACGACGGTCATGCCGACCGTCAGCTCCGACTGCAACTCGATCTCGACGTTGCAGTGACGTCCGCCGAACAGCTCCGGCTTCAGCAGGTAAGCAACGACCGTCGGATCATGAAGCGGACCGCCGTCCGAGCCGTACTTCTCTTCATCGAAGCGCTCGAAGAATTCCAGCCACTCGACCATGACCTTGGCGGGCCTGGTGCCCAGGGCCGCGATGCGGGCCACGCGCGCCTTGGTGGTCATCAACTGGTGGGTGACATCGAGCGGCATGATGGTGACCGGGATGCCGGAGCCGAGAACGGCGGCCGCGGCATGTGGATCGACATAGATGTTGAACTCGGCGGCCGGCGTGATGTTGCCGCCCTCGGAGAAGCCGCCGCCCATCATCACCAGTTCCTTGACGCGCGAGGCGATATCCGGGGCCTTCTGCAGCGCGAGGCCGATATTGGTCAGCGGTCCGAGCGTGCAAAGCGTCACCGTGCCTGCCGGCTCGTTGCGGATCGTCTCGATGATGAAGTCCACGGCGCGCTGGCCTTGCACCGCCATGGTCGGCTCCGGCAGAACCGCGCCATCGAGACCCGTCTTGCCATGGACGTGCTCGGCCGTGACGAGCGGGCGCACCATGGGGCGATCGGCCCCTTCGAAGACCCGCCGGCCGGTCTCACCACAGAGTTCGCAGACAATACGCGCATTGCGGCTGGTCATGCGCAACGGGACATTGCCCGCTACCGTCGTGATGCCCAGCAGCTGAAGTTCGTCAGGGCTTGCGAAGGCGAGCATCAGGGCGGCGGCATCGTCCTGACCAGGGTCGGTATCGATGATGATCTTGCGTGGTTCTGTCATGAGGAGATCCTAAAATCGAAAGGCGGAGGCTTGGAACGCGGGTCCGCTTTTGTCAAGCGAGAGTGCTTGCCGGGGAACTTGCGATTTCCCATATTCTGCTAGGACACACGGCCAGCCAGGCCGAAAACGGGACTGCAATGACACGCAACAGACTGCCGACGGAAGCCTTCATCATCACCTTCGACCCAGGCGACGGCAATGCCTTCCGGCGACCGCGCGGCGGTGACGGTTATCCGCCCTATGATATCGAACGCTTGGCCCCGCAGAAGGGCGCCGAGCGGCTGCGCGTGACGCTTGCGGTCGCCGGATTTGCCGAAAACGAACTGGATGTCAGCGTCGAGGCCAATCAACTGGTCATTCGAGGCAAGCAGGTGGAGCGCGAGGAGGCGGATTATCTGTTTCGAGGCATCGCTTCGCGCCAGTTTCAACGCGTCTTCGCCATCGAGGACGGCATGGAAGTCACGGGGGCCTCGCTGCGCAACGGACTGCTCTCGATCGAGATCATCCGTCATGATCCGGTGCATCTGGTAAGGAAAATTAACATCTCCACCGCAGAATGAAGGTTGCGGCAATGTTGTGCCGCCTCTCCCTCATTCGCGGAGGATCGGAATGTTACTGAAAGAAGCTTCAGCCCGCCTGACGAAATCCGAATTGGCGCATCTGGGTGCCGGCGAAGTCGGCTATATCCGCAAGATGAAATCGGATGAAGTGTCCCGCTGCTTTCCGGAAGCCCCGGAAATCGACCCAACCCTGGATCTCTGGGCCTTGTTTGCCGCAGATGGCACGCCCATCCTGCTCACCGACAACCGCTCCAGCACCTTCTTCAAGGCGGCGGAAGACGACCTGAAGACCGTATCGCTGCACTGACCGGTGCAACGAAGCCTCGCATTCCAGCGGGATGCGAATCAGCGCTTGCGAAACGTGAGATAGGCCGAGGATCGGCCTTCCCGACGGGCCTTGGCCTCGTAGCGCGTCCCAGGCCAGCCATCGTAAGGCGTAAGCCAGTCGCTCGCATTGCGCGCCGTCCATTCAAACCCACCATGATCGCGGCAATGCTGCAGCGTCCAGTTGACGTAGGTGTCGATGTCGGAGGCAAAGCAGAAGATGCCTGCCGGCTTCAGGACCTTGTGGAAACGCTCCAGGTTGACCTGCGAGACGAAGCGGCGCTTCCAATGGCGCTTTTTCGGCCAGGGGTCGGCATAGAGGAGATCGATCTGGTCGATTTGCCCCTCGGGCAGCCAGTCGAGCAATTGCGTCGCGTCGTCATCGTAGACGCGGATGTTCTTCAAGCCCTCGGCCTCGACCACAGCCAGCAACTTCGCCATGGAATTGACGAAGGGCTCAACGCCGATGAAGCCGGTGGTTGGATTGGTGCGGGCGCGGTGAACCAGATGCTCACCGCCGCCAAAGCCGATTTCGAGACGGATTTTTTCGACCGGCAGGGGAAACAGGGATTTCAGGTCTACCGGCGCCTTGGAGGCGAGGTCGACCTTCAGCTCCGGCAGGACGGTTTCCATCCGCTCGACCTGCTGGTCGCGCAATGGCTTACCCTTGCGTCGACCGAAGAAGGCTTCGGCCGACCTCGTCCTGCGTTCCTGTTCCGTCATTCAGTTCAAGCCTTGATCGCGTCCTTGAGCGGCTTGACCAGGTCGAGCTTCTCCCAGGAGAAGGAACCGTCGCGGCCAGCCTTGCGGCCGAAATGGCCATAGGCGGACGTCTTAGCATAGATCGGCTTGTTCAGGTCAAGATGGCGACGGATGCCCGACGGGGACAAGTCCATAACCTTGCGGATCGCGGCTTCGACCTCGTCTTCGGTGACCTTGCCGGTGCCGTGCAGATCGACATAGATCGACAGAGGCTGGGCAATGCCAATCGCGTAGGAGATCTGGATCGTGCAGCGAGCAGCAAGATCGGCAGCAACGACGTTCTTGGCAAGGTAACGGGCAGCGTAAGCGGCCGAACGGTCCACCTTCGTCGTGTCCTTGCCCGAGAAGGCGCCACCACCATGGGGAGCAGCACCGCCGTAGGTGTCAACGATGATCTTGCGGCCGGTCAGGCCTGCGTCACCATCCGGGCCACCGATGACGAACTTGCCAGTCGGATTGATGTACCAGGCGCAATCATCGGCGATCTTCAGGTCGCCGAGGGCCTCGCGGATATAGGGCTCAACGACCTGGCGGACCTTCTTCGAGTCCCAGCTGTCGTCGAGATGCTGGGTGGACAGAACGATCGAGGTGGCCTCGGACGGCTTGCCATCAACGTAACGCACGGTCACCTGGCTCTTGGCATCGGGGCCGAGCTTGCCGACATCGCCTTCGCCCTTCTTTCGGGCGGCGGAGAGCAGCTGCAGGATCCTGTGCGAGTAGTAGATCGGCGCCGGCATCAGGTCCGGCGTTTCCTTGCAGGCGTAGCCGAACATGATGCCCTGGTCGCCGGCGCCTTCGCTGTTCGACGAATCGGCCGCCTTGTCGACGCCCTGAGCGATGTGGGCGGACTGGAAGTGCAGAAGCACGTCGATCTTGGCGGTCTTCCAGTGGAAGCCGTCCTGCTCGTAGCCGATGTCACGGATCGCCTTGCGGGCAGCGGACTTGAACTTCGAGGGATTGATGACTTCGTTGCCATTCTTGTCGGTCTTCATCAGGCTCGGCGGAAGACGGACTTCGCCGGCGATCACGACGCGATTGGTGGTGGCAAGGGTTTCGCAAGCGATGCGCACGGTCCAGGGATCGACGCCGGTCTTGGCTGCTTCCCGGTAAACCAGGTCAACGATTTCATCGGAAATACGGTCACAAACCTTATCCGGGTGACCTTCGGAAACGGACTCACTGGTAAAGAGGTAATTGGCGCGCATCGGGATTCCCCTCAAAGTATGGACGGCGGGCATCGTTACTCAGTTCGAGCAACAATGACAAGGACACAACCACATAAATATATCTTTATGTGAGTAAATTTTTCCCTCTCCAGGCACAAAAAAAGCGGCCCTGCGGCCGCTCTCTTTGTCAGGTGTGCGTCCTGATTACTCGCTGTCCGCTTCGGCTGCGAGCGCCTTGACGAGGTCGACGATCTTGCGACGAACCTTGGGGTCGCCAATCTTCACAAAGGCACGGTTCAGCTGCAGGCCTTCCGAGGAGGACAGGAAGTCCACGACGTAATTGGAGCTGGAGGCTTCAGCCATGCCGGAGTTCGACGGCTGCTCGCCCGGGGCGTCTTCAAAGAAGAAGGAAACCGGCACCGTCAGGATGTTGGAGATGTTCTGAAGACGGCTCGCACCAACGCGATTGGTGCCTTTTTCGTACTTCTGAATCTGCTGGAAGGTGATCCCGAGGCTCTCACCAAGCTTCTCCTGGCTCATGCCAAGCATCGTGCGACGAAGGCGAATCCGGCTACCGACGTGGATGTCAATCGGGTTCGGCTTCTTCTTGTTCTCGATCATTAATGTCGTCCTGACAAAAGTGTTGGCGTTGCGACCTCAACCCCATGCCCGCTACACCATAACGAGACGTTGTGCTCGCCATCGATGATCTTTCAGCATACTTGCAGATTACCGGTCTCAGCCACTATGCAATTTTAGGGGTTTTTGGTCAATTCGTCCGCCTAATAAAACCCAGACTAGAAAGACCTGCGATCAAAGTCATCAAAGCCAGGACCAACCAAAAGTTTAGAACATGGTTGTGGCTGTTTCGTTCCGGGGCATTTTTTGCACTAAAGGTTGCATCAACGGCCCCCGTGGCATTGAGAGAAAGTCCCTCAATGATACGACCCTGAGGGTCGATCACCGCCGAAATCCCGCTATTGGCGACGCGAACAAGGGGAACGCCGGTCTCAACCGCGCGCAAACGAGCCTGCAGGAAGTGCTGATAGGGACCGGGGGAGGCCCCGAACCAGGCATCGTTGGTGACGTTCAGGATGACGCTCGCGCCGGCAAGATCGGGCGCAATCTCTGCCGGAAAGATCGCCTCGTAGCAGATCAGCGGGTAGAAGCCGATGCCCGACGGAAGCTTGAGCGGCGAACGGCTTGCAGCGGCCGTAAAGCCACCGGGCAGACTGATCAGCTCTTCGATCCCGAATTCGCGCAGCAGGCTTTCATACGGCACATATTCGCCGAAGGGCGTCAGGTGCACCTTGTCGCTTGCGCCAAGGATCTGCCCCTTATCATCGATCATGTAGACGGCATTGTAGTAGAGTGGGGCCTGCCCCGCGCCGCGTTCCTCGGCCCGCACTGCACCGGTGAGGAGAATCTGACCATCCTCCAGGACATCGCCGATGCGCACAAGGGCATCGGGGTTCTCTGTCAGGATGAAGGGCACTGATGTCTCTGGCCAGACGATGACCTCGGGCCGGGGCTTGCCCTCCTCCGGCGGCGCGGCCGTCAGGGCAAGGTGCTTCTCGAAAATGCCAATGCGGTCGGTATTCTCAAGTTTCTGGGACTGGTCGATCGAAGGCTGCACGAGGCGCACCGTAAGCGAACGGTCCCCCTCATCCAACGGCGCCAGATTGAGGCGGTAAGCGCCGTAGCCGACATGGGCGACAAGGAGCGCTGCGGCAAGCAGCAGGCCTGGCCATGCACCGCGACGCGTTCCAAGCAGTGCCGGAGCGGAAAAGACAAAGACGGCAAGCGTGGTGATCGCAAGCAGACCGAGCACCTGGCTCGACTGCATCATCAGCGGAACCGGCATCGCGGCATAGCCGATCGCGTTCCAGGGAAACCCGGTCGCGACGAAGCTGCGCAGCCATTCGACGAAACCAAAGGCGGCCGCAAGCGCCGCAATCCGGCCCATGCCGTCGGACCACAGGAGACGTGCCAGCATCGTGGCCAATCCATAGAAGATCGCCAGCACCGCGGGCAGTCCGAGCACGGCCAGCGGGATTGCCCAGGCGAATTCGTCCGCCTCGAGAAGCAGCGCATTGCCGAGCCACCAGAGACCACAGACGAAGTAACCCAGACCGAAGAACCAACCGGTCCAGAAGGATGAAGACAGGCCAGCCCTGCCGGTCTCGGCATTGCCTGTCGCCCCGTCCAAGAGCCACACAAGCAGCGTGAACGACACGAACATCGAGGCGAAGATGTCGAATGGCGGGAGGGCGAGCGCCCCGATTGCACCTGCAAGAACCGCGAGACCTGCCCGTCTCACACCCCACAGCAGCAGGATCCTCGCTGCCAAAGCCTGCATGTCCACCCCTTACGACCGCGAATCAACCGCCGGCAGTCTCCCAAAAAAAGGGGGCCGTGTCGCGGTCTTCGGTTCCGGAAGCGGTCAGGTCAGGAGGCCGGGCGGTCGTTTCCATTCGAGGCAGCGCCGGAGGTATCGGCCGCAGGTTCGCTTGCCGCGCTCACAGCCTTGGAAGCACGCTGCTTCGGCGCCGGTTTTGCCCGCACATTGGCTGCAGGCTCGACCGCGCTGGCAAGCTCGACCTTGGCCGACTTAGCTTCGACTTCCGTCTCTGGACGCAGATCGACATCGCTCTTGGTGGGCACACGGCGGCGCGCGGCTGCCCGCTTTCGTGCGACGCGAACCCGCTTGATGCGACGTGGATCGGCATCGAGGATATGGAACTCGAAACCTGGAAGGGCCTGGACAACCTCGCCCCGTGCCGGGATGCGTCCAAGCGCAGAGAAGATCAGGCCGCCGAGGGTATCGACATCCTCGATCCGGTCAGCGATGTCGAAATCGGGTCCAATCGCCTCGGCAATCTCTTCAAGCTCGACACGGGCATCGGCGACGATGATGTCATCCGAAATGCGGCTGAACATGACTTCTTCGTCGTCATGTTCGTCATCGATGTCACCGATGACCATCTCGACGATATCCTCATGGCTGACGAGACCGTCGGTGCCACCATATTCGTCGATGACGAGAGCCATCTGGGTGCGCGCAGCCTGCATGCGGCTCATGAGGTCTGCGGCAAGCATCGACGGGGGGACGAAGAGGATCGAGCGGATGATGCCGGCTTCGGCAACCGTCTTGCTGAGATCGATGCGAGCGAGATCGAAATCCATCTTCGGCTTGGGGGTTTTCTCAACCTTTTCGCCGCCATTGGTCGCGGAGGCTGCTTTCGTGGCCACCCGCTTGCGGCTGCGGGCCTGCTTGGTGACGTAGGAAAGCAGGTCGCGAATATGAACCATGCCGCGCGGATCATCGAGCGTATCCGCATAAACGGGCATACGCGAACGGCCGGAGACCTCGAAGATGGTCATCAGTTCGCCGATGGTCACGCTCTGATCGACCGCCTCGATATCGACGCGCGGGACCATGATGTCTTCGACACGGACCTCGCGGAAGCGGAGGATGTTATTGAGCATCGCCCGCTCTTCGGGCGTAAACGCCTCGCCCAGCTGGGCGTCGGCACTGAGTGCTACCGTCAGGTCTTCACGCAGGCTCGTTGAAGAAGATGGTTTCAGGATTCGGGCCAGTCGGCCCCAGAAGGATGGAGATTGTCGGGCCGAGCTTTCTGCTCGGGAAAGACTACTGCCCTCTTCAGAAGAGGGGCCCTCGTTACCTTCTTTGGCCTCCGGGGCCGCTTTTGTCGCAAAATCGCTCATTGTTCCAGACTATCAGATGGGGTCCTGCCCCGCATAGGGGTCAGATAGGCCAAGTTCCGCCAGAATGCGAGTCTCCAGCGCTTCCATTTTCTCGGCATCGTCGGTTTCGATGTGGTCATAGCCGAAAAGATGCAGAAATCCATGCACCATCAGGTGGGTGAGATGGTCATCGAAACTCTTCTCGAGATCGACGGCCTCGCGCTCCACCGTCTCGCGGGCAATGATGATGTCACCCAGCATCGGTCCCGGCATCTTGCCGGGCGTCACCGGAAAGGCCGGGAAAGACAGAACATTGGTCGGCTTGTCCTTGGCGCGCCATTCGGCATTGATCTCGCGGATCATCTCGTCATCGGCAAAAACAAGGGAAAGTTCCGTCGGCTGCTTCGGGAAGGGCTGACCCTCGACCTTGGCGAGATGGGTTTCCGCCGCACCGAGCACACGGGAGGCCAAAGCCTCCAGTGCCATCTCGTCTGCCCAACCGTCTGCCTCGACGGCGATCTGTATGTCCAACTGGCTCATCGTTCCCTAGCGGAGCGGGCTCAATGCTCGCTCTGCTCGCTCTCGTCCTGTACCTTGTACTTGGCGTCATAGGCCTGCACGATGCGGCCGACAAGCGGGTGACGCACGACATCGGTGTCCTTGAAGCGCACAACCGAGATGCCTTCGACACCCTTGAGCACATTCAGTGCCTCGACCAGACCCGAGGTTACACCGCGTGGCAGGTCGACCTGGCTCGGATCGCCGGTGATGATCATGCGACCGTTCTCACCTAGGCGGGTGAGGAACATCTTCATCTGCATCGAGGTGGTATTCTGCGCCTCGTCGAGGATGATGGCCGCGTTCGCCAGCGTACGACCGCGCATGAAGGCAAGCGGAGCGATTTCGATGACGCCGGCCGTGATGGCGCGCTCGACCTTGTCGCCGGGGATCATGTCGTAGAGCGCATCATAAAGCGGGCGAAGATAGGGATCGACCTTTTCCTTCATATCGCCGGGCAGAAAGCCGAGGCGCTCGCCGGCTTCGACCGCAGGGCGGGTCAGGACAATGCGATCGATGACGCCACGCTCCAGCAACTGGGCGGCATGGGCGACGGCGAGATAAGTCTTGCCGGTACCGGCCGGACCAACGCCGAAGACCATTTCCGATCGCTCGAGCGCCCGCATATAGGCATCTTGCGTCGGTGTGCGGGCGGCGATCGTCTTCTTGCGGGTGGAAATCTGGGCCATCGAAAGCTTCGCCTTGCGTTCCAGCGTCGGCAGGGACAGCTGGTCGTCGGCAGCGACCGCCATGCGGATGGCACCCTCAACATCCGAGGCTTCCACCGAGCCGCCGCTTTGCAGCCGGGCATAGAGGAAGTCGAGCGCGCGGCGGGCCTGATTGGTGGCCTGCAAGTCCCCGGTGATGGCGACCGAATTGCCACGGGCACGGGCCTCGATCTGGAGGCGCTGTTCGAGCAGTTTCAGATGCTGGTCGAATTGTCCGAAGAGCTCACTCGCAAGCCTGTTGTTCTCGAACGTCAAGATGAAGTGATTGGCGTCGGTCGCAGTGGTGCGGACATTGCGCGAGGGTGAGGAAACCACTTCTGTTGCGTTCAAGCGATCAGGCTCCTGTTGCGATCAGGTTCAGGCCCTCACTCTAACCCTCTGCCACCTCGGCAAACAAGCTGTTTGGGCCGGCTGCGGTGATTCGTACCTGTATAATGTCACCGATTTGCGATGACTTTGCATCAACATTCACTGACTGCAGCCAAGGCGAGCGTCCAATCAGCTGTCCCGGCATGCGGCCCGGCTTTTCCAGAAGCAGGTCGATGGTCTTGCCAATCATCGACTGCATGAAGGCCTGCTGCTGTTCAAGCAGCAGCGCCTGGAGCCGTGCCAGGCGTTCGGTCTTCACGTCCTCGGATAGATGATCGGGCAGATCCGCACCGGGCGTTCCAGGACGTGTCGAATACTTGAACGAATAAGCCTGCGCATAGTTCACTGCGCGCACGAGGTTCATCGTGTCTTCGAAATCCTGATCCGTCTCGCCGGGGAAGCCGACGATAAAGTCGCCTGACAGTGCGATGTCGGGACGCACGGAGCGGATGCGCTCGATGAGCGCGACATATTCGGAGGCCTTGTGGCGGCGGTTCATCGCCTTCAGGATCCGGTCGGAGCCGGACTGCACCGGCAGATGCAAATAGGGCATCAGCATCCTGAGATCGCGATGCGCCTCGATGAGGCGGTCGTCCATGTCGCGCGGATGGCTTGTGGTGTAGCGCAGGCGGGCGAGACCGGGGATATCGGCGAGCCGGTAGAGCAGATCGCCGAGGCCGATCGCCCGACCCTTTTCGTCTTCGCCATGCCAGGCGTTGACGTTCTGGCCGAGCAAGGTCAGCTCGCGCACACCGCTGTCCACCAGTTTTCGCGCTTCCGTAAGGAGCTGCGCCAGCGGACGAGAGACTTCCGAACCGCGGGTATAGGGCACCACGCAGAAGGTGCAGAACTTGTCGCAGCCTTCCTGGACCGTGAGGAAAGCCGTGACCGAGCGGGGCTTGCCGGCAATCTTGGTCGGATCCGGCAGATGCTCGAACTTGTCTTCGAGTGCATATTCGGTATCGACAACACGCTCTCCGGCGCGGGCCTTCTGCAGTGCCTGCGGCAGGCGATGATAGGTCTGCGGACCAATGACCACATCAACGGCCGGTTCACGGCGGGAAATCTCCTCCCCCTCGGCCTGGGCGACGCAGCCAGCGACGCCGATCATGAATTCCTTGCCCTCTGCCGCGCGCGCCTTCTTCTGCTCACGCAGGCGGCCAAGCGCCGAATAGACCTTCTCTGATGCCTTTTCGCGGATATGGCAGGTGTTGAGCAGGACGAGATCGGCCTCTTCCATGACGTCCGTCGGGGCATAACCATCCGCCGCCAAGGCATCGGCCATGCGGCCGCTGTCATAGACGTTCATCTGGCAGCCATAGGTCTTGATGAAGACCTTGCGCGTGTTGGCGCCCGGCGCCGGGTTATCTGAGAGGCTCACGGTTTCCTGGGTCATGCGGCGCTATTTAGTGGTTTTCGCGCCGTGATTAAACCGAAAAATTGTTTGCGGCCTTCAGGGCTCGCGACGACCGCGCAAATGGGCGAGCAGCATGGTGCGCAGTTGCTCCTCGATGCGCAGAGCGAGCGTCTTGCGGCTGTCGCCCTTCTTGAAGTCCACGGTCTCGCCGAAGGTGACGTCGACATCCAGTGCGCCGGCGCGCAGCACGCCGATCAGATGCTCCATGAGGCCGATATCGCCGGGCCAGCCGGCAATCGGCCTGTGGTAACGCCCCATCGGCATGCCCTGGACACGGGTATAGGCGATGGCAACGGGCTGGACGTGAACCACAGCATCCTCCTCGTCCGGCAGGGCAGCGGCGGCGGCGCCAAAGAGCGAGGACTTGATGCCGAGGATGCGGTTGCCGTCGGAGGTCGTGCCTTCCGGGAAGAGGACGACGATCTCGCCATCGGCCATGCGCGCAGCGATCTCGTTCACCTGATCACCGGTGCGGCGCTTTTCCTCGCGCACGACGAAGATCGTCTTCTGCAGCTTGGCGAGGAAGCCGAAGACCGGCCAGGAGGCAACTTCCGTCTTGGCGATGAAGACGACGTCGGCGAGCGAACCGAGGACGAGGATATCCTTCCAGGAGGCATGGTTGGCGGCGAGCATCAGCGGACGATTGGCCTCGATCGTGCCATGGACATGCACGCGAATACCGAGGAACCAGAGCGCCATGCGATGCCAAAAGCGCGGCAAGCGGCGGCGCAGCGGCCAGTCGAAGCGCCGTGCCAGAAGCTGGAGCGGGATCATCAGGCCCGAGACGAGCAACAGCACGACGAAGAAAATGCCGACTCTGAGCCAGTTGATCACGCGGGCCTCACTGGCATGGCGGACATCGGCTTATTTCTCGTCCTTCGACAATGGAATGCCGTAGAGTTCGAGCCGGTGGCCAACAAGGCGGAAGCCGTGCTCGCGGGCGATGCGCTCCTGGAGCGCTTCGATTTCCGGCGAGTGAAACTCGACGACGGTGCCGGTCTTCAGGTCGATCAGGTGATCGTGGTGTTCTTCCGGCACGGTCTCATAACGCGAGCGACCGTCGCGAAAATCGTGACGCTCGATGATGCCGGCGTCTTCGAAGAGCTTGACCGTGCGATAGACGGTCGAGATCGAGATCTTGGCGTCAATCTTGGACGAGCGCCGATACAGCTCTTCGACATCCGGATGGTCGTCGGATTCTTCCAGAATGCGGGCAATGACGCGGCGCTGCTCGGTCATGCGCATGCCCCGTTCGGCACACAGCGCTTCCAGCGATTTCAAGGCGTCGTTCATGGTCCCAGCTTATCTGTAGAATATCCGTTCGTCCAATCGCCGGGTTAGCGAAGATCGCGGCGCATGACAAGCGCGGAGGACCGACGGCCGTTTTCATCCGTGTAATAGGCGGGACGTTCTCCTGCCTTCTCGAAGCCGAGCTTCCGGTACAGACCGAGCGCTGCCTGGTTGCCGTCATCGACCTCCAGGAACATCGCCTCCCCGCCCCGGCCCTTTGCTTCGCGGATGGCTGCCTGCATAAGGCGCCAGCCGAGCCCGAAGCGGGAGACCTTGTCGCTCACCGCAATCGTCAGGATTTCCGCCTCGCCTGCGACTTCGCGCGCCAGGACGAAACCTGAGAGTGGCGCCTTGAAGATCAGCGTGTTGGTCTGCCAGGCCGCAAAGCCGAAGCTGTTCGGTTGCAGAAGAAGGCTCAAGAATTCGCCATCCCCCCAGGCGCGGGGAAAGCGCTGGGCATGCAGTTCGGCAACTGCGCGGCAGTGCTCCGAGGTCATCGGAACAAGTTCGAATTCGGGTTGGCGGTAGAACAGGCTGTCGCGCATGTCAGGCTCTCGATACGGCAAAACCCGTCTGCGGTTTCGCATCCGGTCCCCGCAGATAGAGCGGCTTCGGCTTGCCCTGAGCTTTCGCCGTCGCTGAAATGCGTGCGACGATCTCGATCGGGTAGTGATCGGGGCCCGTTTCGGCCTCGCGGTCGGCGACAAGGGCGGCAGCCGAGCCGACGAGCACCGTGCCAGGAATGGCGGCTCGGGCGAGATAATCGTCCAGTTCGAGAAGCAACGGCTCCCCTAAGGGAAGGCCAGCTTCAAAGCTCTGGGCATAGACTTCGTCGCGATGGGCATTGATGGCCGCAAGAACCGGCTTTCCAGTCTCGCTTGCTGTGCGGGCAAGGACGTCGAGTGTGGAAACACCGACGCAATCCACACCGAGCGCCAGGGCAAGGCCTCGGGCGGCGGCAACGCCGACGCGGATGCCGGTGAAGGAACCGGGGCCAACAGTCACTCCGACGCGATCGACATCGGCAAGCGCCAGCTTCGCTTGCGCCAGCGCCTCATCGATCATCGCCATCAGCCGCTCGGCATGGCCGCGACCGATGGTTTCGCTGACGCGACCGAGGATCTTGCCAGTGTCGGAATCAAAAACGGCGGCTGCGCAGTCCACACCCGCCGTGTCGATCGCAAGAACGATCATCTCGTCTCCAGTCCGGTCACATCAGACCGCTTCGACTTCCTGCACTTCCGGTACGAAGTGGCGGAGCAGGTTCTGCACGCCATGCTTCAGGGTTGCCGTCGAGGACGGGCAGCCGGCGCAGGAGCCCTTCATGTTCAAGAAGACCTTGCCATCCTTGAAGCCACGGAAGGTGATGTCGCCGCCATCCTGGGCAACGGCGGGCCTAACGCGGGTTTCGAGCAGTTCCTTGATGGTCGCGACGATCGTCTCGTCGCCGGCATCGAAGAATTCTTCGTCGCTGTCGGTTTGCGCGGAGGTCGAGGCCGAGCCCATGACCGGGGCGCCGCTCATGAAGTGTTCCATGATCGTGCCGAGGATGGCGGGCTTCAGATGCTGCCATTCCGGGCCGTCCTTGGAAACGGTGACGAAATCATAGCCAAAGAAGACGCCGGTGACGCCGGGGATGGCGAAAATGCGCGAGGCCAGCGGCGAAGCTGCCGCGCTGCCGGCGTCGCGGAATTCGGCGGTGCCGGTTTCCATGACCACCTTGCCGGGGAGGAATTTCAGGGTCGCCGGGTTCGGCGTGGCTTCGGTCTGGATGAACATTTGGGCCTCCGGGCGGCGATACCACCGCTAAAGATTAGAATACTTCCAAAATAGACCCTGCGGGCCGCATCTTCAAGACGCGATCACACAGATGGTGAAATCAGCAGAGGGCGTCGATTTCCTCGTTGGTCAGCGTATCCGGCAGGACCGTAACCGGGATCGGGAAGGCCGCACCCCGTCCGGCGATCATCGAAACGAGCGGCCCGGGGCCTTCCTTGGTCGAGCCGGCTGCGAGCACGAGGATCGCAATGTCCCGGTCTTCCTCGATCAGGCGGTTGATCTCGGCAAAGGAGCTGCCCTCGCGAATGACGATTTCGGGTTCGATGCCGATCGTATCGCGCACGGTCTGGGCAGCCTTGGCCATGATCCCTTCCGCCTCTTCACGGGCTTCGGCGCGCATGATCTCCTCGACGCCCAGCCACTGCTGGAAATCGCCTTCCGGGATCACATAGATCAGCACCAGTCCGCCATTGGAATTCTTGGCGCGGCGGCCGGCATAATGGACCGCGCGCGAGCATTCCGGGGTGTTGTCGATCACCGCCATGAACTTGCGGCGGTGACCTTCAAGACGTGACAGACGTGTTGAAACCATGGAGGACCCCGCCGCCGGACAGATGTGATGTGGCGCGGGCGGGCTCCGGGCGAACCCGCCAGCGACCGCGACCTTATCGCACGAAACCGATGATGTCGCGGACTTCGTTCATGGTCTTTTCGGCCCGCGTGCGGGCACGCTCGCCCCCATCGCGGAGGACCGCGTCGATGTGACCGGGGTCTTCCATCAGGCGGCGCATCTCGGCATTGATTGGGGCGAGAACCTCGACCGCGAGATCGATCAGCGCCGGCTTGAAGACAGAGAACTGCTGGCCGCCGAATTCGGAAAGCACATCTGCCTTCGACTTGTCGGCAAGGGCTGCGAAGATGCCGACGAGGTTGTCGGCCTCCGGTCGACCCTTCAGGCCTTCCGTCTCGCTCGGAAGCGCGTCCGGGTCGGTCTTGGCCTTGCGGATCTTCTTCGAAATCGCGTCCTGGTCATCCATCAGGTTGATGCGCGACAGGTCGGACGGATCCGACTTCGACATTTTCTTGGTGCCGTCCTTGAGGCTCATGACGCGCGGGGCCGGGCCGTCGATCAACGGCTCGACCATCGGGAAATAGGCATGCACCGGCTCGTCGCCGACCTTGATGTCGATGCCGAGCCCCGTCGGGCGGATCTTCTCCGCAAAGTCCATGTTGAACTTCATGGCGATGTCGCGGGCGAGTTCCAGATGCTGCTTCTGGTCTTCACCGACGGGCACATGGGTCGCGCGATAAACGAGAATGTCGGCCGCCATCAGGCTCGGATAGGCATAGAGACCGAGCGAGGCCTGCTCGCGGTCCTTGCCGGCCTTGTCCTTGAACTGCGTCATGCGGTTCATCCAGCCGATGCGGGCGACGCAGTTGAAGATCCAGGCGAGTTCCGCATGCTGCGGCACCTGGGACTGGTTGAAGACGATGTGCTTCTTCGGATCGATGCCGGCTGCGAGGAAGGCTGCCGTGATCGAGCGGATCTGGGTTGCCATGTCCTCGTGGACGAGCTGGGCCGTCAGCGCGTGCAGGTCGACGACGCAGTAGATGCAGTCGTTGTTTTCCTGGAGCGCGACGAACTTTCTGATCGCACCGAGATAGTTTCCGAGATGGAGATTGCCGGTCGGCTGTACGCCGGAGAAGACCAGCGGCTTGAACTCAGTCATGGTTGTCCTCAACAGGCTGGTGGAGGGCCCGATCTTCTGATCGTGTCGGTCACGGCTTATGCACGGCGGGCGGGGCGCAATCAAGCGCTCACTTCGGTCGTCAGGGCTTCGCCCGCTCGATCAGATCCCAAAGGTTTCCATAGAGATCGGCAAAGACGGCGACGGTGCCATAGGGCTCGTGGCGCGGCGGCTCGCGGAAAACGACGCCGGCCTTAAGAAAGCGCTCATGGTCGCGGGCGAAATCATCGGTTTCGAGAAAAAAGCCGACACGGCCACCGGTCTGGTTGCCGATGGCCGCGCGCTGGGTCTCGTCTTAGGCCTCGGCGAGCAGGAGCGAGGCCCCCTCGCCTCCCCTGGGACGGACCACCAGCCAGCGCTTGCCGTCGGGCATAGCGGTGTCTTCCACGCAGTCGAAGCCGAGGCTGTCACAGTAGAAGGCCTTGGCCCGGTCATAGCTGTCGATGACGAGGCTGACGAGAAAGAGGCTGTTTGCGCTCATGAAATCGCACTTTCGGTTCGATGTGTGACGAGGAGGCTTTCGATGTCACGCATAGGGAAATTTCCTCCCAGAATCGAGGGGTTTAGGGAATGAATTCGCGACATTTGGAAACGGCGATTCGCAGGCCCACGACACCTGAAAAAGCAGAAATGAGCAAAGTGCACCAAATTTGACACATTTGGGGGAATAAAAACCCGCCGCAAGCGATCTGGATCGCTCAAAACAACAAACCCATTCCAGAAGGTCACTCATGCGCACTTTGTTTCGCGTCGCGCTCGGCTGCGTTCTTTCGCTCGGTCTCATCTCCCCCGCAGGGGCCGTGGATAAGAAGCGGCACTTTTTCATGAAACACGATACGGCCGTCGCCTATACGCTGCAGCGGGTCAGCGTCAAAGCCAACTGCTTTCCCGACGAGCTGAAGGCGATCCTCGCCCATATCGCCAAGAAGACCGGCAAGAAACCGGTTGTCACCTCGGGACACCGCCCGCGTTCCGGCCGCTCCCAGCACAGCCACTGTTTTGCCGCGGATATCCGCGTGCCCGGTGTATCCGAGAAGAAGATCGTCGCGGCCGCCCGCACCGCGCCCGGCATCGGCGGGATCGGGCGCTACTGCAACGGCATCGTGCATGTCGATATCGGGCCGAAGCGGACCTGGACCTATTGCTGATCCGGGTCGGCTGAGGTTGTTGCGGCCTCGTCAGCTGTCTTCTTCCGGCGCTTCAGGCTGCGTCTGACCAGGCGCCAGTCCGCGCCACCGATCAGGAAGGCGATGCCGAAATAGACGGGCATGGCGATTGCAATCAGCCCACCCAGCGCCAGCAACTGATCGAACAACGGGCTCGACGGCTGTAGCCAGGCGGCCCAGCGATCGGAGAGGTAGACGAGCAGACCAGCCATGATGGCCGAGGCGATGATCAGGCGTAGCGTGCGCGTGAGCAGCGACCATTCGAAGATCAGGTGACCACGCCAGAGCAGGACTGAGAATAGCAGAATGGTGTTGGTCCAGCCGGCAGCGGCTTCGGCGATCGCGATGCCGCTTTCTTCGAAGATCGGGAAGAGCGTGATGGCGAGGCCCGTATTGAGCGCGACCGAGACCATGGTGAAGCGCATCGGCGTCTTGGTGTCTTCGCGGGCGTAATAGCCCGGCTGCAGCGCCTTGATCAGTACGAAGCCGGGCAGGCCGATGCCATAGATGGCGAGGATCGAGGCGACAACGGCGGTGTTCTGCTCGGAAAAGGCGCCGCGCTCATAGAGCACGCGGATGATCTCGTCGGACAGGACCCAGATCGCGGCAGCGGCCGGCAGCGTCAGGAAGAGAACGAACTCGATCGAGCGGTTCTGCAGGCCTTCCGCTTCCTTCATATGCCCACCCTTCAGCGCGCGGGCGAGCTCAGGCAGGAGCACGACACCGACCGCGACACCGACAACGCCGAGCGGCAGCTGATAGATGCGGTCCGCATATTGCAGGGCGGCAATCGCACCTTCCTTGGTCGAGGCGATGGCCTGGCCGATCAGCTGGTTGATCTGGGTGATGCCCCCGGTGATCGCCGCCGGGACGGCCAGCACGAGAAGGCGTTTCACATTGGGTGTGAAACGCGGACGCTTGAAGCCGATCCGGATGCCGGCATGGCGAACGCCCGCATAAACGACGGCCATCTGCAAGAGGCCTGCGCCGAGCACGGACCAGGAAAGCGCCCAGGCCGTGGTCGCCGGATCCGCTCCCGTCCAGAGTGCCCAGGCCAGCGCCCCGATCATCAGGATATTCAGGAAAACGGGGGCGATGGCGGCTGCGAAGAAATGATGCAGCGAGTTCAGCATGCCGCTCAGCATCGCCGTCAGCGACATGCACATCAGATAGGGGAACATGACGATGGCGAGGCGCACCGTCAGGTCGAATTTCTCCGGATCGTCGGCAAAGCCCGGCGCAATGATCCATTGCACGAGCAGCGGCATCGACAGCTGCATGGCGATGGTGAGGATCATCAGGACGGAGAAGAGGACGCCGAAGACTTCCTCGGAGAAGCGCTTGGCGCCGTCAATGCCGTTGGCCTCGATCTCCTTGGCGAAAAGCGGCACGAAGGCAGCGTTGAAGGCGCCCTCGGCAAACAGCCTGCGGAAGAGATTGGGGAAGCGGAAGGCGGCGTAGAAGACGTCGGCGACGGGGCCTGTGCCGAGTGCCGCCGCCATCATCGTCTCGCGGGCAAAGCCGAAGATACGGCTGCCGAGCGTCGCCCCGCCGACGGTCATGAATTTCTTGACGAGGCTCATTCTCTCACGCCCTGGCCTTTTTCGGCGCGACGATGCTGCGCGACTGCGGCAGGGTCGTGACCGCGCCGGCCAAGGGCTGATCCTTGTTCGCCTGATCCTTCGCCTCGTCCGGCTGGTCGGTCATGACAGGCTTCAGCCTCGCCACGATATTGGCCTGACGGTTCTCGTTGGTCACCTTCTGGCCGACGAGGTCGGTGACGTAGAAGGTGTCGATGACCTTTTCGCCGAAGGTGGTGATGCGGGCCGACTGGATGTCGAGCGAGAGATCCGAGAGGGCTGCGGTGATTTCCGCGAGAAGACCGATGCGGTCGAGGCACTCCACCTCGATGACGGTGAACTTGTTGGAGAGCGCGTTGGAGATGCGCACGTCCGGCTGGACCGGGAAGGTCTTGTTCTTCTTCTTGCCCTTTGACCGCGTTGCAATGACTTCCGGCAGGCGCTTGCGGCCGGACAGCACGTCCTCGATCATCTTGGAGATGGTCGCACCCCGGCGCATCTCGTCCTCGTCGATCGGGAATTCGCGGTTGATCAAGATCGTATCGAGTGCTCGACCGTCTGATGTCGTGAAGATCTGCGCGTCGGCAATGTTGGCGCCGGCAGCGGCGCAGGCGCCAGCGATGATCGAGAGCAGGCGCGGATGGTCGGGCGAGAGCACCGTGATTTCTGTGATCGCATGGAACTGGTGGGTGCGCACCATGGTCGCCAGCGCCTGGCCGGATTTGTCGGCCTGGCGGATGAAATGGGCGTGACGCACCTGGTCTTCCAGGTCGACGGAAAGCAGATAAGGCTCGTAATGGAGCTTGGTATAGGTGCGCTGGTCCTTCTGGCTCCAGCCTTCGAGCGCCTTGGTGAGCTGTTCGGCGGCGTGTTTGGCACGCTCCTTGCGGGAGACCTGGGAGAAGCCGCCCGAAAGCAGCAACTCGGTCTCGTAATAAAGCGTGCGCAGGAGTTGACCTTTCCAGCCGTTCCAGACGCCCGGGCCAACCGCGCGGATATCGCAGATCGTCAACACCAGCAGCATCTTCAGGCGGTCGAGCGACTGCACCTTTTCGGCAAAGTCGGTGATCGTCTTGCGATCATGCAGATCACGCGTCTGGGCGACCATGGACATCAGAAGATGCTGGTCGATCAACCAGGCGACCATTTCGGTCTGCTTGGGCGAGAGGCCAAGACGCGGGCAGAGCTTGCGTGCCACCTTGGCGCCGGCGACGGAGTGATCCTCCTGGCGGCCCTTGGCGATATCGTGCAGCAGCACCGCCACATAGAGGGTCTGGCGGTCCTCGATCTCCGGCATGATCTTGTTGGCGAGCGGATGGATCTCCTCCGCCTTGCCCTTGTCGATCTCGGAGAGCACCTCGACGGTGCGGATCAGATGCTCGTCGACGGTGTAGTGATGATACATGTTGAACTGCATCATCGAGACGATCTTGCCGAATTCCGGCATGAAACGACCAAGCACGCCGGCCTCGTTCATGCGGCGCAGGATGAAGCCCGGATCCTTGCGCGAGGTCAGGATCGACAGGAAGAGACGGTTCGCCTCCTCGCTCTCCCGGAAATCATTGTCGATGAGCGACAGAGAACGGGTGACGGCTTTCAGCGCATCCGGATGGAATTCGAGCCCGTTCAGATCGGCCACATGGAAGAGGCGCATGATCGACATCGGGTCATTCTTGAAGACACCGGGATCGGCAAGCGCAATGCGGCCGCGATCATCGATGAATTCGCTGGCACCGGGGATCTTGCGCGGGCGGTTGGCGAAACGGCCGAGCATGCCGCCAATGCCGGGTGCGGCCTTGGCCTGCTGGTCTTCCAACGCGGCGGCAAAGATGCGCGTCAGGTCGCCGACATCCTTGGCCACCAGGAAGTAATGCTTCATGAAGCGTTCAACGGCGGAGAGGCCCGGTCGGGCCTGGTAACCCAAGCTTTTCGCGATCTCCGGCTGGATATCGAAGTAGAGGCGCTCTTCCGGCTTGCCGGTCAGATAATGCATGTGGCAGCGGACGGCCCAGAGGAAATCGTCTGCCTTCTGGAAGAGGCGCCATTCGGCGCGGGAGAGGACGCCGAGGCGCACCAGATCGTCGGTATCGCGGACATGGTAGTTGTATTTGGCGATCCAGAAGAGGGTCTGCAGGTCGCGCAGGCCGCCCTTGCCTTCCTTGACGTTCGGCTCGACGAGATAACGGCTGTCGCCCGCCTTGCGATGGCGCTCGTCGCGTTCGGCAAGCTTGGCGGCAATGAATTCCGGGGCGGTGCCCGTCGTCACTTCCTGGTCGAATCGGTGCTGGAGTTCGGTCACCAGCGCCTCGTCGCCGCAGATATGGCGGGTTTCAAGGATCGCGGTGCGGATGGTCATGTCCGACTTCGAAAGGCGGATGCATTCCTCGACCGTGCGGGTGGCGTGGCCGACCTTGAAGCCGACATCCCAGAGCAGATAGAGCACGAACTCGACCGCCTTGTGCATGGCAGGGCCGGCCTTGGCCGGCAGCAGGAAGAGCAGGTCGATATCGGAGCCGGGTGCCAGCGTACCGCGGCCATAACCGCCGACGGCCGCGACGGAGAGACCATCCGTGTCTTTCGGATAGACATGGGTGCGGGCGAAATCGAAGATCACCGAAATCAGCTGGTCCTGGATCCAGGAGATGCGGTTGGCGCAGTTCATGCCGCTGCCATCCTCGAAGAGCTTCAGCCGCGCCTGTTCACGCGCATCGGCGGAAGCCTTCTTGAGGATCGGCAAGAGCTTCGAGCGGGTTTCGAGCATGTTGCCGGAGCCGGCCTCGGCCACTGCTTTACAGGACGCCTTGAGGGCGTCGATGTCGAGGAGGTCGTCGAAGGCGAGGTCTGCTTTGGCCATGGGGGCTGCATCATCTCTTGGGAACCCGGGAATCAGCCGGGATTGGTGGCGCTATAGCGCCTTTAGGGCGCGATTGACAGGCACTCTACCGGTCAAGGCTTGCCAAGTTGTTTCTTGAGATCATAGAGCGCGTCGAGCGCCTGGCGAGGCGTGAGATCGTCAAGATCGAGTGAGCGCAGGGCCTCCTCGACCTTCGACGGGCCGGATTTCTGGATCTCCTCGCGGCGCACGGCGACCTGGAACAGCGGCAGATCGTCGATCAGCTGGGCGGCGGGGTTCTTGCGATCGCTGTCTTCGAGGCGGGTCAGGACCTCCCGGGCACGCGACACCACGGCTGCCGGCAGGCCGGCGAGACGGGCGACCTGGATGCCGTAGGAGCGATCGGCGGAACCGGGGCCAACCTCATGCAGGAAGATGACGTCGCCGTCCCATTCCTTGACGCGCATGGTGACGTTCGACATGCGGGCGAGCTTTTCCGACAGCGCCGTCAGCTCGTGGAAATGGGTGGCAAACAGCGAGCGGCAGCGGTTGGCCTCATGCAGATGCTCGACGGCAGCCCAGGCGATGGAGAGGCCGTCGAAGGTCGCCGTGCCACGGCCGATTTCATCCAAGATGACCAGCGATCGATCGGTTGCCTGATTGAGGATGGCTGCCGTTTCGACCATCTCGACCATGAAAGTCGAGCGGCCGCGCGCCAGATCATCCGAGGCACCGACGCGAGAGAAGAGGCGATCGACCACGCCGATATGGGCAGCGCCGGCGGGCACGAAGGAGCCCATCTGGGCCATGATGGCGATCAGCGCGTTCTGGCGCAGGAAGGTCGACTTACCGCCCATGTTGGGGCCGGTCAGCAGCCAGATGGCGCCGGGGCCTTTGGTATCCTGAGGCGAGAGATTGCAATCATTGGCGATGAAGGGGCTGGCCGCCTGACGGCGCAGCGCCTGCTCGACCACCGGATGGCGGCCGGCGGTGATGGCGAACATCCTTGAATCATCGACGAGCGGGCGGCAATAGCCCTGCTCTTCCGCCAAGGCCGCAAGGCCGGCTGCAACATCGATGACGGCGAGCGCCCGGGCAGCGGCCTTGATCGGCTCGGCAGCGGCGATCACTTGCGCCACCATCTGGTCGAAGGCCGCCAGTTCGAGCGAAAGCGCCTGACCGGCGGCATTGGCGATCCGGCTTTCGAGATCGGCGAGTTCCGTCGTCGTAAAGCGCATGGCGTTGGCCATGGTCTGGCGATGGATGAAGCGGGACTTCGCCTCGTCCGTGTCGGTCATCGGACCGGCATTGCCGGCGGTCACCTCAATGAAATAGCCGAGCACATTGTTGTGCTTGATCTTCAACGACTTGATGCCGGTTTCCTCGGCATATTGCAGCTGCAGGCCGGCGATCACCCGGCGGGACTGGTCGCGCAGTGCCCTGAGTTCGTCGAGCTCCGGAATTGCGCCATCGCGCAGGAAGCCGCCATCACGTTTCAGGAGTGGCAATTCGTCAGCCAACATCGATGCAAGGCTCGGCGCCAGATCGGCGGGCAATGCGGCGAGATCGGCCAGCGCCTCGGTGAGTTCCCTCGGCAGGCTCGACGGGTCGAGCAGGCGGCCGACCTCGGCGGAGGCGGCAAGACCAGCTACAATCGAACCGAGATCACGCGGGCCGCCGCGATCGAGCGCAAGGCGGGACAGTGCGCGCGGCATGTCGGGCACGCGCTTCAGGGCATCGCGCAGGCGGTCGACGAGCAGGCCGTCAGCCAGCAGAAAGGCGATGGAATCCTGACGCTCTGCAATGGCGTCCGGATCGGTCAGCGGCGACATCAGGCGCTCAGCCAGCAGACGGGCGCCGCCACCTGTTACGGTGCGGTCGATCGCCTTCAGGAGCGAACCATTGCGCTCGCCCGAAAGCGTCTTCACCAGTTCGAGATTGGCGCGGGTGGCGGGGTCGATGAACAGGGTGGAGGCGGCGTTCTGGCGCTCGGGCAGGCCGAGCGGCGGGCGCTCGGAGATCTGGGTCTTTTCGACATAGGCGACGGCAGCAGCGGCGGCCGCAATCTCGGCGCGGGAGAAGGCACCGAAACCATCCAACGTTCCGACGCCGAAGTAACGGGCGATGCGGCCTTCGGCGCTGGCGCTGTCAAAGAGCACGGCAGGCTGGGGCACGACGACACGACCGAGCACGTCGAAGGCGGGCTTCAGCTCCTCGTCGTGGAAAAGCGTGTCGGGGACGATCAGCTCGCGCGGCTCGATGCGCAGGATATCGGCGAGAAGGCGCGTTTCCGTCGTCTCCGCGAGGCGGAAAATGCCGGTGGAGATATCGATCCAGGCAAGCGCCAGCTGCGGGGCAGAGCCGCCACGGATGCGGGCAAGCGCCATCAGGTAATTCGATTCGAAGGGCGAGAGGAGCTTGTCTTCAGTGATCGTGCCCGGCGTGACGAGCCGCACGACGTCGCGCTTCACCACCGATTTCGAGCCGCGCTTCTTTGCTTCGGCCGGGTCCTCGACCTGTTCGCAGACGGCGACCCGGAATCCAAGGCTGATCAGTTTCTGCAGGTAATCGTCTGCCGCATGCACGGGCACGCCGCACATCGGAATGTCCTGGCCGAGATGCTGGCCACGGCGCGTCAGCGTGATGCCGAGCGCACGCGAGGCATCGACCGCATCCTCGAAAAAGAGCTCGTAAAAATCGCCCATGCGATAGAAGAGCAGGCTGCCCGGATTGGCGGCCTTGATCTCGATATACTGCTCCATCATCGGGGTCGCCGTGGCGCGGCTTTCCTCAGACGTCAGCTCGGCGACATTCAGGACATCACTCGGGGTGGCTTGGTATAGCGTCACGGGCTCAATGTTTTCTTGAAAAGGATGCGCTGTGACACTAACGACTTAAGGCGAGGAAACACAACCAGGATGGGCCGGCGTTCGCCCGCTGCCCACAACAAGGTGAGGGGAAGCATGGCAAGCGAGACGAAGACCGGCCGGACGAAAGTGTCGGTCACGGAACAGGAAGCCTTGGACTTCCACTCCCAGGGGCGCCCCGGCAAGCTGGAGATCACTCCGACCAAGGCCATGGCCACCCAGCGCGACCTGTCGCTCGCCTATTCCCCTGGCGTTGCCGTTCCCGTGAAGGCGATCGCTGCCGATCCGGCCACAGCTTATGACTACACCACACGTGGCAACATGGTCGCCGTCATCTCGAACGGCACCGCGATCCTCGGCCTCGGCAATCTCGGGGCGCTCGCTTCCAAGCCGGTCATGGAAGGCAAGTCGGTTCTCTTCAAGCGCTTTGCCGATGTCGATTCCATCGACCTTGAGGTCGATACGGAAAATGTCGACGAATTCATCAACTGCGTGCGTTATCTCGGTCCGTCCTTCGGCGGAATCAATCTCGAAGACATCAAGGCGCCGGACTGTTTCATCATCGAAAGCCGCCTGCGCGAACTCATGGACATTCCGGTTTTCCACGACGACCAGCACGGCACGGCGATCATCGCGGCTGCCGGGTTGATCAATGCCCTGGAACTGACCGGGCGCGATTTCAAGACGACCAAGCTCGTCTGCAACGGCGCAGGCGCTGCGGCCATTGCCTGCATCGAGCTCATCAAGGCGATGGGCTTCAACGGCGAGAACATCATTCTCTGCGACACCAAGGGCGTGATCTATCAGGGCCGCACCGAGGGCATGAACCAGTGGAAGAGCGCCCACGCAGTCAAGACCGACCGGCGGACGCTGCGCGAGGCGATGGAAGGGGCCGACGTGGTGTTCGGCCTTTCCCAGAAGGGCGCCTTCGCCGCCGACATGATCGCCTCGATGGCTGACAATCCGATCATTTTCGCCATGGCCAATCCGGACCCGGAGATCACGCCGGAGGAAGTGGCCGAGATCCGTTCAGACGCGATCATGGCAACCGGGCGCTCGGACTATCCGAACCAGGTGAACAATGTTCTGGGCTTCCCCTATATTTTCCGTGGCGCGCTCGATGTGCGCGCCAGCCAGATCAATGACGCCATGAAGATCGCCGCCGTCAGGGCCTTGGCCAATCTGGCGCGCGAGGACGTGCCCGATGATGTGGCGGCTGCCTATCAGGGCCAGCGGCCGCGCTTCGGGCCGCAATACATCATTCCCGTGCCCTTCGATCCGCGCCTCATTTCGGCAATCCCGGTCGCGGTTGCGAAGGCCGCGATGGAGACGGGCGTGGCGCGCAAGGAGATCGAGGATCTCGGCGCCTATGCGCATGAACTTTCCGCCCGCCGCGACCCGATTGCGGCTGCCACGCAGCGCATCTACGAGCATGTGCGAAGCCACCCCAAACGGGTCGTCTTTGCCGAGGGCGAAGAGGAACAGGTGATGCGCGCGGCGATCTCGTTTGCCAATCTCGGCCTCGGCACCGCCATCCTGCTTGGTCGCGACGAGCCGTTGAAGGCGACTGCAGAGCGGGCGGGGATCGATCTCGACCGTCCCGGCATCGAGGTGGTCAATGCCCGCATGTCCACCCGCGTCGATGCCTATACCGAGTATCTCTATGCCCGCCTGCAGCGGAAGGGCTATCTGCATCGCGATGCGCAGCGGCTCATCAATACCGACCGCAACCATTTCGCCGCCTGTATGGTGGCGCTCGGCGATGCCGATGCCATGGTGACCGGCACGACGCGCAATTATTCGACCGCACTCGAAGACGTGCGCCGCTGCATCGACACGGCCCCCGGGCACCGGGTGATCGGCGTGTCGCTGGCGCTTGCCCGCGGCCGCACGATCGTGGTGGCGGATACCGCCGTGCATGACATGCCGACTGCCGAGGAACTCGCCGACATCGCCGAAGAAGCGGCCGGCGTTGCCCATCGCCTCGGGCTTGAGCCGCGCGTGGCGCTGCTTGCCTATTCCACCTTCGGGCATCCGACCGGCGAGCGCTCCGAGCGTGTGCGTGAAGCCGTGAAGGTGCTCGACCGTCGCGGCGTTTCCTTCGAATATGACGGCGAAATGGGCGCAGACGTCGCGCTCAACCATCACCGGATGGAGCAGTATCCCTTCTGCAGGCTCTCGGGCACGGCCAACGTTCTGGTCATGCCGGCGATCCATTCGGCGGCGATCTCGACCAAGATGCTGCAGGAACTGGGCGGGCTCACCGTCATGGGGCCGCTGTTGATCGGTCTCGACAAGTCCGTGCAGATTGCCCAGATGGGCGCCAAGGACAGCGACATCGTCAACATGGCGGCGATCGCGGCCTACAACGCGGCCGTCTGATCAAGGCCTGCATGTCTCAAGCGAAAACAGGGGCGGCTTTTGCGAGCCGCTCCATGTCGTCGTCGATTTCGCGTTTCAGCCAGCGCTTGAACTTTTCCACCTTGTCGGAACGCCGGGCGTTCTCTGAGGTCACGAAGTAGTGGCCGAAGCCGGTCTTCACGGCCGGGCCGAAGGGCGCGACGAGCTGGCCGTGCTGCAACTGATGCGAGGCGATGGTCTGCCAGGCGAGCATCACCCCCTGCCCGGCAATCGTCGCATCGAGGCAGAGCGAGGCTTCGCTGAAGGTATGGCGGGCCTTGATCTCCGCACCCTCGAGACCCACGGCGGAAAGCCAGACATCCCAGGTGAACATGGCCCGGCCGTCGATGACTTTCGGCAGCTCAAGGATATCTGCCGGCCTTTGAAGCGCTGCGGCCATGGCCGGTGTGCAAAGCGGGGCCACGCGCTGTTCGAGGATCAGCTCGGCCTTGAAGCCCGGCCAGTGGCCGCGTCCAACCCGGATTCTCAGATCGACATCGGTCTGGCTGGCATCGCTGAGGCGGTCATTGGCGTCAATGCGCAGGCCGATTTCAGGGAAGCGCTCCGAAAAGGCCGGGATCCGATGAACGAGCCAACGGGCGGCGAAGACCGGGGCGACCGATATCGTCAGCACGCTGTCATCGCTGCGTTTTGCCAGGTCCACGCCACCCGACAGGTGACGAAAACCATCCGATAGACGCGCCAGCACATCAATAGCCGTTTCGACCGGCAGCATGCCGCGGCTGGTGCGCTCGAACAGAGTGCGGCCCAGTTGCAGCTCGGTCTTGATGACCTGCTGGCTGACGGCGCCAATGGACACGCCAAGCTCGTCCGCTGCGGCCTGCAGCGACCCCAGACGTCCCACGGCTTCAACGGCGCGCAGGCCGTTCAGATGCACCTGATTGAGATTCTTCATATAGAAAAACTAAAGCCACCGCGGACAAAACTCAATTGAAATCGAGGCCAACACAACCGAAAATTCAACCAATCGGGACGCAAATGCCACTGCTTCGCGGCGGTGACGAGGTGAAACCATGTTCAAGTTTCTCTGGAGACGATACAAAGCCACACCATGCGAGGCTGCCGACTGGCGGCACGATCCCCTGGGACATCCTGCGCTGCAAAGCATGAGCCTTCGCGAGCTAGCCGACCTGCCGATGGTCGCGGAGGTGCCCATGCGGGTGGGCAAGCCTGAGCTGGCCCATGGTCGTCGACGTGACTTTGCTCCAGAGCTTTCCGCCCGATGTGGCGTGTCACGGTGAGAAGACAGAAGCGAGGCCTTGTCTTTCGGCTTCGTCGCCCCCCATCCCCGGTGCAAAGAGTTGCAACGGAGCGCTGCGCGCCACTTTCTCCCCGATCGGGAGAAGAGGACTAGAGCCGTTCATTTTTAAATGGAAGCAGTTCTGCCGGAGCAGGTTTTCGTCAGGATCAGCGACGATCGGCGCTGCGCATACCCTGAGGTATGGGCGAGGCGATCGCCGCTGATCCTGGCGGAAAGATGCCCGGCCCTTCGGGTTGGCTGGAACTGGCCGCCTGATCGCCCGGCTGGCTTGGCCGTATGCGGTGGATACGACGCGCGCCAGCCGGGCTATTAACCGACTCCGTTTCAGCCAACAGAACTGATACCATTTAAAAATGAGCGGCTCTAGCTGGCGCTGGCGAAGCGGCCGGCGTCGGCGCCGTAATAGTTCACGTAACGGCCGGAAATGCTCGAGATCGGCAGGATGATCAGCACGTCCGTCGTGTTGAAGGCCTGGTCAACCACCGCGCCGTTGCCGACCATGGCGCCGAGGCGCAGGTAGCCCTTGATCAGAGGCGGCATGGCGAAGAGAGCACGACGAGCATTGACCGCTTCTGACGGCATCAGGTCCATCTCGCGGTAGAGATGCGGCAGCGCATCGACAGCCCATTCGCCGCGAGCGACGGCGTTGTGATGCAGGAAGGAGAGTGCCAGGGCATGCTCCTCCGGCTGCGTACCGGGGAAGGAACCGCAGCCGAACATGGCGTCGATCCTGTTCTGTAGCGCATAGGCCCAGCAGCCCTGCCAGAGCAATTCAACCGTACGCTTGGTGCGGTATTGCGGCAGCACGCAGGAGCGACCGAGCTCCATGAAGCGCTTATCCTTGTGGCGGGCAACGAGATCGCTGACAGCGAATTCGGAGCTCGAATAAAAGCCACCATGGCTCATCGCCACTTCGTGGCGCAGCAGGCGATAGGTGCCGACGATCTGGTCTTCCGTGTCGCCCTCGATTCCGCGGTCGAGAACGAGCAGGTGATCGCAGAGACCGTCCCAATGATCGATGTCTCGGCCGCGTCGGGCGCAATCCGGATCGACCTGCGCTTTCATCTCCTCGACGAAAACCCGGTAGCGGACGGCCTGGGCCGCATCGATCTCGCGTTCGCTTTTCGCGATGCGTGTCTCAAGGTTGCCGATACGCCCGAGCAAATCGCGCGAGGCGGGCTGCCCGAGCGGTGCCGCATTCGGGTTTGCCAGGGGAAGGTCTCGTTCGATCAGTTCCACGCTCATGAGATCTATCCAGCGTTGAAGTCACGGGCCTTTAAACACGACACTGCTACAGGAAAGTGACAAAACTTCGAAGGCCCGCCACCCGGATCAGGCCTCAGGCGGTTTCGGCTTGCGGTGCTGGATGATCTCGTCAACGACGATGCAGATGGCGCCGATCGTAATGAAGCTGTCAGCCAGATTGAAGACCGCGAAAGACCAGGTCTGCGTGTAAAACAGGATGTAATCGACCACATAGCCGTAGGTGAAACGGTCGATGATGTTTCCGAGCGCGCCGGCGATGATCATCGCAAAGCCAAGATGGGCGAAATGCTGCTCCGGGCCGGTCTTGCGCCACAGCCATAGAACAAAACCGACGATGACGAGGCGCAGGGCGATGATGAACCAGCCATCGAGATGCGACAGCATGGAAAAGGCGACACCGAGATTGTGGGTGCGGTAGAGCGCCCAATACGGCAAGACCGGGATCAGTTCATGCATCGGCAGATAGGTTTCCACCGCGTATTTGATCGCCTGATCGAGCATCAGGACGATCGCGATGAATGTCAGAACAGGCAGCGGTCGATTGAAGGCTGCGAGCATTGTCACTTGGCTCCGTCGAGGGCGAGCAGATGGCGGCGGACTTCGAAGAGCATGACGCCGGTGGCCACTGCAAGGTTCAGGCTGTCGGCCATACCGACCTGAGGGATGCGGGCGAGCTTGTCGGCGGCCTCCGCCAGATCATCCGGCAGGCCGGACTGTTCGTTGCCCATCATCAGGATCACCGGCTTCGACTTGTAGTCGATGGTCCGGTAATCGACGGCGCCGGCAAGATGGGTGGCAACCAGGCGGGCATCGACCGATTTCTTCCACTTGAGAAAATCGGCGGGCGTGGTCTTCACCAGCGGCAGGGCGAACATCGAGCCCATGGTGGCACGCACGGTTTCAAGCGAGAAGGGATCGGTGCAATCGCCAACCAGGATGACTCCCGACGCGCCGGCGGCGTCCGCCGTGCGGATGATCGTGCCGAGATTGCCGGGGTCGCGGACCCGGTCGAGCGCGATCCAGGTTTCGGAGCCCTTCGGCTGGATGTCCTTTAGCGCCGTCCAGCGCTGTTCGAAAACGGCGGCGACCATTTGCGGGTTGTCGCGCCGCGTGATCGAGGACATGACCTTTTCGCTGACTTCCAGCACGAGCCCGCCTGCGGCCACCGTGCGGGCGGCGACCTTCTCGACCATGGGCTTTCCCTTGCCGGCCTTGGCATAGACCAGCGTGCGGATGGTCCAGCCGCGATCGAGCGCATCGATCACCAGTTTCAGGCCCTCGGCCATGAAGGTGCGGCTTTCATCGCGCGCCTTCTTCAGCGACAGCGCCTTGATATCCTTGATGATGGGATTGGCGAGGCTGGTGACTTCCTTGACCTGGCCGACGCGCCGCGGGCCCTCGTTTCGATAGTCGTCGGTCATTTCGGCACCCAGCGGCTGAAGAGAGAGGTGGAAAGCGCCCGGCCCGGCGTCCTGCCGTCGAGGCCAGCCTCGCGGATGACCAGTTCTCCGGATTCGACCAGACCGCCCTTGCCGCGCATGGTTTCGCACATCAGTTCGTGGATCGAATAGAAGCTCGCACGGATCGAATAGGCTGTTAGCACCAGACCGACAGCCTTTGGCGCCAGCAGCTCGCGGCAGACATCCAGCATCAGCGGCAGGTGGTCGAAGAGCTGCCAGACTTCGCCATTGGGACCACGCCCAAATTTCGGCGGGTCAGTGAGAATGATGTCGTAGCGATGGCCGCGACGTTCCTCGCGCAGGATGAACTTCATCGCGTCCTCGCAGATCCAGCGGATCGGCGCCTTGTCGAGGCGGCTCAGCGACTGGTTTTCGCGCGCCCAGCCGATCGCCTTCTTCGACGCGTCGACATGGGTGACTTCGGCCCCGGCGGCAGCGGCGACCAGCGAGGCGACACCGGTATAGCCGAAAAGGTTGAGGACCTTCAGCGGGCGTTTTGCCTCTTCAATCCTTTCCTTCATCCAGCTCCAATGGGCGATCTGCTCCGGGAAGACGCCGACATGACGGAAGGCGGTGAAGCGGCCATGGAAATCCACGCCAAGCAGCGCGAGCGGCCAGGTTTCGCCGAGCGCTTCGCGCGGGAAACGCCAGCGGCCCATGCCGTCCTCATCCGTATCGCCGGTAAAGACGGCATCTGCCTTGTCCCATACATGGGAGGCAAGCGAGCGCGGCCAGAGTGCCTGCGCCTCGGGGCGGACGATGCGATAGGGGCCGTATTGTTCGAGCTTCTGCCCCTCGCCACTGTCAATCAGATGAAAATCACCGGCACCGGTCGATTCCAGAATCAGCGGCACGCGCTCGGCCGGGCGGTCACCGCCGCGGACTGTCAGGACGCGGGCCGGCTCGGACCCGGTCTCGGCGGCCTGCGGCTGGGGCTTGGATTTTGCGACATCGGGTTCGCGACGCGGCGCACGGTTCTGGCGCTCGTCCGACCGCTTGGCTGATGCGGGCTTTGCCGATCCAGACCGTGTATCGCCACCGGCTTTTGCCTTGGCTCCCGGAAATGGCTTCGCGCCGGGGCGGCGTTCCTTGTTCTTCACGTCTTTGATCCGTGGGTGTCGTTCGTCTCGGCCTGCCCTTAGCATTGCCGGAACGGTGCGAAAAGGAAATTTGCCGCGAGAACGGCCCGGACCGCTTTACTTGGCGCCAAGTTGCGGAAGGTTCGAGCCGGCGATCTGTTCGGCACGTGTCTTCTGGCGATCCGCTTCCGCCTGCCACTGCTGCGCTGCAAGCGATTGGTTGCGCGCCTTCTTGCGGTGCTTGCCCTGGGTAAACCAGGTCACGACAGACCCGAGAAGGACGCCGAGCATGACGGCCAGGATAAGGAAGACAAAGAAGGGTGCGGAGATGGAAAGCGCCTGATCGGCCGGATCGAACGGATTGAGCGCGAGACTTACAGGTGCTCGGTTGGCGACGGCAAGAACGACCAGTACGACACCCAGCGGAACGAACACCACGAGGCTCACGACTTTGCGGATCATCTCGACAACTCCCTGTTCCGTCCGAGGTGCAAGAGATCACCCCCCCCGGCCCAAGGTAAGGACAGGGGCGGAATTTTCAACGCGAAAAGCGACTATTCGTCGTCCTCGTCGCCCATGCCCGGGTTGAGACGCTCGCGCAGTTCCTTGCCGGTCTTGAAGAAGGGCACCCATTTTTCTTCGACGAAAACGGTTTCGCCGGTGCGCGGATTGCGGCCCGAACGCGAGGGACGGTTCTTGACAGAGAAGGCGCCGAAGCCGCGCAGTTCCACGCGGTTGCCCGCAGCCAGGGCATCGGTGATTTCGTCCAGGACCGCATTGACGATGTTTTCGACATCACGGTGATAGAGATGCGGATTACGGGCCGCGACGATCTGCACCAATTCCGACTTTATCACGCGGACCCCCTGCATTTTCTATTGTGACATTGAGCGGCGACAAAGTTGCCAAAGCAAAAAAGCTCAGTCAAGGAACAACTTAACCATAAATTGCCGGCTTTGCGAGCGATATGACGTGCGTCACACGCTAAATTGTGATCATGCCCGCCTCACTTTCTTCGCGTGGCCACGGCATGGGTCACGCGCATGTTTGCTGTTACAGGCCCGACACAATCTTATTGGCAAGGCTCGTTGGACATGCGAAACCGGGATGAAAGGTGAGCGGGCGCAAGCTGGCTCCCACAAGGATGGACATAGGAATGCTGCAAGCGACAGGAGCTGGAGTTCAGACGACCGGAAACCGATCCGACGCCGATGCCTATCGGCGCGCGGTCAGTCACTCCCGGCGCGTCCGGCGCCTGCGTATCCTGCTACCGGTCGCAGCGCTCATCATCACGCTGGCATTCATTGCCGTCTCCATGGTGCGCAGCCTGTTGCCCGACGAACTGCAGATCGAGTCCGCCAAGATCGAAGACGGCAAGGTCGTCATGGAGAAGCCGGCCATTGCCGGCCGCAACGAAGATGGCGTGCGCTATTCCATGCGCGCCGAGCGCGCCCTGCAGGACATCAAGAACCCCAACATGATCACCCTCGATACGATCGCGGCCGCCCTGCCGGTGAGCGACACGGTGATCGCCCGCGTGGTTGCCGCCAGCGGCATCTTTGACCGCGCCGCCAATTTTCTTACGCTCGACAAGCCCTTCACCCTCAATCTGAGCAGCGGCATCGATGCGCAGTTCAACTCGGCGCGCCTCGACATTGCCGGCGGCACCATGAAAACCGACGATCCCGTGGCCATCCAGACCAAAGGCGCGTCGATTGTTGCGAACTCGCTCGAGATGAAGGATAAGGGGCGAACCATGATATTCGCGGGCAGTGTGAAGTTGAACATCGAGCCGTCCGCCATTCGCAGCAATCGGTCCACGGAAGCCGTCCAGCCATGATTTACCGCTCCTTTGCCCAGTTTACCCTCGCTGGCGCTCTCCTCGTTTCGGCAAGCGCGTTTGCCACGATGGCTTCGGCACAAACGACCAGCAGCCAGATGAACGGCCTGAAGCTGTCGAACGATCAGCCGATCCAGATCGAAAGCGACCAGCTCGAAATCCGCGAGCAGGAAAAGAAGGCCTTCTTCACCGGGAATGTGAAGGTGGTGCAGGGAACGACGACGCTGCAGGCCGGCACCATGGTGGTGCATTATCGCGGCGAGGGCCAGACGGTGACCCAGGGTAATGCCGACATCGAGAAGATCGACGTCGCGGACAAGGTCTTCCTCTCCTCCGGAACCCAGCAGGCGACTGCCGACACCGGCTATTTCGATATGGCCAAGCAGCTTTTCGTGCTCGAGGGCGAGCGCGTGGTGCTGTCGGAAGGCCAGAATGTCTTCGTCGGCTGCAAACTCACGGTTCAAATGGAATCCGGCCAGGCCAAGCTCGATAGCTGTGGCCGGCGCGTTCAGATCCAGCTCGATCCGCAGTCGCAGAAGCCGAGCAACTGACGGATCCGCGTGAACGTGCACATTCCCTTTTTCTCCAGGACGAAGCAGCCCAAGAAGGCCGCGACCCCGACCGGCCTGCCGGGCGACAAGTCGCGCTATGAAGGCACGCTGATCGCCCATGGACTGACGAAGACCTATAACTCCCGTCGTGTCGTCAACGGCGCCTCGCTGGTCGTGCGTCGTGGTGAAGCCGTCGGCTTGCTTGGCCCGAACGGTGCCGGCAAGACGACCTGCTTTTACATGATCACGGGCCTGGTGCCGGTGGATGCCGGCACGATCTCGATCAACGGCAATGACGTCACGTCCATGCCGATGTATCGGCGTGCCCGCCTCGGCGTCGGCTATCTGCCGCAGGAAGCCTCGATCTTTCGCGGGCTAACGGTTGAAGAGAATATCCGCGCGGTGCTTGAGGTGCATGTTTCCGACAGGCGCAAGCGCGAGGCGAAGCTCGACGAACTGCTCGCCGAATTCCACATTGAGAAGCTGCGCAAGTCGCCGGCCGTTGCGCTTTCGGGCGGCGAACGCCGGCGTCTGGAAATCGCGCGCGCGCTGGCGACGGATCCGACCTTCATGCTGCTCGACGAGCCGTTTGCGGGCGTTGACCCGATCTCGGTCTCGGATATTCAGAATCTCGTGCGGCACCTGACGGCCCGTGGCATTGGTGTTCTGATCACCGACCATAATGTGCGTGAAACACTGGGCCTGATCGACCGGGCCTATATCATCCATGCCGGTGAGGTACTCACCCATGGACGCGCCAACGACATCGTCAACAATGCCGATGTCCGCCGGCTCTATCTCGGCGAACAGTTCAGCCTCTGACGTCCAGACGAAGAAAACGACGTCTCGCACCGCGCTGCGGCTTGACCAAAGTAAAATAAAAAGCAATTTTTGGGCCAAGTGGATTTTCCGCCTCTCGGAGGCGGGAAGCGGGGGAATGTAGGGGAGTCGAACGTCCGCCATGGCCTTATCCGCCAACCTGATGCTGCGACAAAGCCAGTCTCTGGTGATGACTCCCCAGCTGATGCAGTCGATTCAGCTGTTGCAGATGACTCACATCGAACTGATGCAGTTCATCGCCCAGGAAGTTGAGCGGAATCCGCTGCTCGAAATGGCGGCAGATGATGGAGATTTGGGCGGCGACACGCCCGACAATGCCGACCGCCACACCAGCGCTGCCCCGGACAACAACGCCACCTCCGGCGAGATGGGAGCCGTACCATCGCTCGATAGCGACTGGTACGAGAATGGCGCCAGCGAGCGGCTGAACGACCGGCTGGACACCAATTTCGATACGGCTTTCACCGACGAGGGTTCGGCTCAGCGACCGGACGCCCCCGAACTGCTCGGCCAATGGAAGTCGATGCCCGGACAATCCGGCGAAGGAAGCGAGGGCTACGACCTTGATGACTTCGTGGCCGGCCAGGTCAGCCTTCGCGATCACCTTCAGCAGCAGGTTCCCTTTGCGCTGCCGTCAGCGTCCGACCAGCTGCTTGCATCCGTGCTCATCGACCATCTCGATGAAGCGGGCTATCTGCGCGCCGATCTCGATGAGGTGGCCGCTCGCCTCGGGCTGACGACGGCCAATGTGGAGCTCGTGCTGCAAACCCTGCAGACCCTGGAACCTGCTGGCGTCTTCGCTCGCAATCTCAGCGAATGCCTGGCGATCCAGCTTCGCCAGCGGGATCGATACGATCCAGCCATGGCGGGGCTCGTCAACAATCTTGAACTCCTGGCCAAGCGTGACTTTGCGACGCTGAAAAAGATCTGCGGCGTGGACGAGGAAGACCTCGTCGACATGCTGGCCGAAATCCGCAAGCTCAATCCGAAACCCGGCAGCTGCTTCGAGCATTCAGTCAGCGAATCCGTGACGCCCGACATCGTCGTCAGGGCGGACGGGGCCGGCGGCTGGCGGGTGGAACTCAATCCGGATGCCCTGCCCCGCGTGCTCGTGAACCACAGCTACATGGCCGCCGTCGGGCGACGCGGCAGTGCGAAGGAGACGCCGGACCAGGCCTTCATGTCGGAATGCCTGCAGAATGCCAACTGGCTCACCCGCAGCCTCGACCAGAGGGCGCGGACGATCACCAAGGTGGCAGCCGAGATCGTACGGCAACAGTCCGCCTTCCTTGATCACGGCGTCGATCATTTGCGGCCGCTCAATCTGAAAACGGTCGCCGATGCGATCAAGATGCACGAATCGACCGTCAGCCGCGTGACGACCAACAAATACATGCTGACACCACGCGGCCTCTTCGAGCTCAAATACTTTTTCAGCGTGTCGATTGCCTCGGCCGAAGGCGGCGACAGCCATTCGGCGGAATCCGTTCGCCACAAGATCCGCGCCCTCATCGACAAGGAGAGCCCCGATGCCGTCCTCTCCGACGATGATATCGTCGACCAGCTGAAATCATCCGGCGTGGATCTCGCCCGCCGCACCGTGGCAAAATACCGCGAGGCCATGAACATCCCCTCATCCGTCCAGCGGCGGCGCGAAAAACGTGCGATGGCCAAGGTTTCGGCGGTCTGACGGGCGCCTTTTCGCCGCAATGATTAACGGGAGATTGACTCTCGGTGCCAAGGGGGCTAGAAGCGCGCCGCAATCGACAGCGCACACTGTTGACCGAGGGAACGAGCCCTCGATTACGCCCGACAAACGAAGGCACAGACTGACCGAACCGCTCGAAAAGCTTGGACGCGGGCGTCGCTTGGCGTAAAATGGATACGCAACCAATCATAAGAAGGGAAACTCCATGAGTGTGCGTGTATCCGGCAAGCAGATGGAAATCGGTGAGACGTTCCGGCAGCGGATCGAAGATCGAATCCAGGATGCGGTTACCAAGTACTTCGACGGAGGGTATTCCGGGCAAGTGGTCGTCTCGAAGTCGCAGTCGCGCTTCTCGGCTGATTGCCTGGTGCATCTCGATACCGGAGCCAACCTGCATGCCGCAGGCGAGGCCAATGATCCTCAGGTCGCCTTCGACACCGCCTTTGAGCGTGTTGAGAAGCGCCTGCGCCGTTACAAGCGCAAGCTGAAGGATCATCATGCCGGAGAGCCGATCAATCCGCCGGCAGAGATTGCCTATACGGTCATGGATTCGGTCGCCGAAGAGCATGACGAAGTGCCGGAAGACTACGCGCCGACCATCGTGGCGGAAAGCACAAAGAAGCTGCGGACCATGTCGGTGGCTTCGGCCGTTATGGCTCTCGACATGACCGACGAACCGGTTCTTCTGTTCAGAAGCCCGGGGAAAGAACAATTGAATATCGTTTATCGTCGCAATGACGGTAATATCGGGTGGATCGATTCCGCCAACATCAAAGGCTGACGGTTGACTTGGGCGGCCCCGACAGGCGGCCGCCCAAGCTTCGGCCCGAGGCATGAAGGACATTGATATGGCATTGGCAGATTTGCTGCAGCAGGATGCTGTCGTACCGGCCCTCCGGGTGAACTCCAAGAAGCAGCTGCTTCAGGAACTTGCGGCCAAAGCCTCCAAGCTCACCGACATTCCGGAGCGGGAAATCTTTGACGTGATCCTGCAGCGCGAGCGTCTCGGCTCGACGGGCGTAGGCAACGGCATCGCCATCCCGCATGGCAAGCTCAACAAGATCAGCAAGATCACGGGAATCTTCGCGCGGCTCGAAACCCCCGTGGATTTCGAGGCCCTTGATGACCAGCCGGTCGACCTGGTGTTTCTGCTGCTGGCGCCGGAAGGTGCAGGCGCGGATCATCTGAAGGCCCTGTCGCGGATTGCCCGCGTGCTGCGTGATCACGATCTGGTCGCCAAGCTCAGGGCAACGGAGTCTGCGTCGGCGATCTACACCTTCCTCAACGAGGAACAGGCGTCAAACGCCGCTTGAATGACCGTCTTTCGACACGAGCAACAAAAAAAGCGCCCCAAGAGGCGCTTTTTTTCGTTTGATCAGGACAGCCCCTAGCCGTCAGGCCTTGGCCGCATCCTCGGCCACGGCTTCAGCCTTCGGCCCGCCCTTGGCCACGCCGACCATGGCCGGGCGCAGCACGCGCTCGCCGATGGCGTAACCGGCCTGGACGACCTGCACGACGGTGTTGTTCGGCACGTTCGGGTTCGGAACCTCGAACATCGCCTGATGGAAGTTCGGATCGAACTTCTGACCTTCCGCCTCTATCTTGCGCACGCCGTGGCGCTCCAGCGTCGACAGCATACCGCGCTCGGTCATCTCGACACCTTCGATGAGGGCGGTCATGGTCGCATCGGCTGCGGCGCGGGCTTCGTCCGGCAGGGTTTCGATGGCGCGGCGCAGATTGTCGGAGACCGACAGCATGTCGCGGGCAAAGCTCGTCACCGCATAGGACTTGGCATCCTTGACTTCGCGGTCGGTGCGGCGGCGCAGATTGTCCATCTCGGCGGCCAATCGCAGGAAGCGATCGCGCAAGTCGGCATTTTCGGCCTTCAGGGCCTCAACAGGATCAATATCCTGCGTGGCCGCGGTCTCGTTTTCGTTTGCAGCCTGACCTTCGGCGGCCGCGGTTGCTTCTGCCTCTGTGGCTGCCGCGTCAGGTCCGTTCTTGTTGGTTTCTTCGGTCATGACGTTCTCCGGATGATGTCTCGTTTTCGAAGCTCAAGGTTTCGAATGCGTGCCCGATATCAGGGTTTGACGAGAAAAAATCAAGGGTTTGAAGGGAAATTGCCTCACCGCTGGCCGCGCGAGAGCTTGGCCATCAGCTGCGCGGTGTAGTCGACCATCGGAACGATGCGCGAGTAGTTGAGGCGCGTCGGACCAATGACGCCGACAGCACCGACGATCCGGTCTTCGCCATCGCGATAGGGCGCCACGATCAGGGACGATCCAGACAGCGAGAAGAGCTTGTTTTCCGATCCGATGAAGATCCGAACGCCCGGACCGCTTTCGGCGAGATCCAGAATCTCTATCAGGCTTTCCTTACGCTCCAGATCGTCGAACAGCAGACGCAGGCGATCGATATCCTCCGAGCCGGCCAAACCTTCGAGAAGATTGGCCCGGCCGCGTACGATCAGCCGTGCCGGCTGCTTTTCCGCGACCTCTCCGGACCAGACGGCAAGCCCCCGCTCGACCAGATCCTGGGACAGGGCATCGAGTTCAGTGGCGACCTGGGTCTTCAGCTTCTCGATCTGGCCGCGCAGTTCGCGCAGCGTCTGGCCGGTCAGATTGGCGTTGAGAAAATTGGCGGCTTCGGTGAGCTGCGATGCGGTGACGCCAGCAGGCAGATCGATGATGCGGTTTTCGATCTGGTTGTTTTCTCCGACCAGAACCGCGAGCGCCTTGGTGGGCTCCAGGCGAATGAATTCCACATGCTTCAGCACGGGATCGTTCTTGGCCGATATCACAAGACCCGCGCCACGCGAGAGGCCTGAGAGCATCCGGCTTGCTTCGGTCAGCAGTGCTTCCATCGGCTGGTCGGCACTGGTGGGCCGGATCTGCCGTTCGATCTCGTCACGCTCGCCTTCGGAGAGATCCCCGACCTGCATGAAAGCATCGACAAAGAAGCGCAGGCCTGCCTGTGTGGGTAGGCGCCCGGCACTGACATGGGGCGCATAAATCAGGCCGAGCGCCTCCAGATCGCTCATGACATTGCGCACCGAGGCCGGCGACAGCGACATCGGCAGCAGGCGCGAGAGATTACGGGAGCCGAGCGGATCGCCGGAATCCAGGTAGCTTTCCACGATGCGGCGAAACACTTCTCTGGAACGGTCGTCCAGCGATGCGGAAACGTCTGCGACAATCGTCTTGGGTGATGCCATTATCGGAACGAACACGATCTCAGAGGTTTCATGCTGCAAATATAGTCACTGCTTCATGGATGACCAAGAGGTAATTCGACCCAGCTTCGCCTCGCGGCGCTGCGGCATGGTTTTTCTTTGCAAAAGCCCGTCCGCCTCCTTAGAAGGCAACAGACAAACCAGGAGATTGCAATGCGGCCATCCGGCAGAAAAACCGATCAAATGCGCAAGGTTTCGTTCGAGCGCAACTTTTCCAAGCATGCGGAAGGCTCCTGCCTGGTGAAGTTCGGCGATACGCATGTGCTGTGCACGGCAAGCCTCGAAGACAAGACGCCGCCGTGGCTGCGCAATTCCGGCAAGGGCTGGGTGACGGCGGAATACGGCATGCTGCCGCGCGCCACCGGTGATCGCATGAAGCGCGAGGCGTCGTCCGGCAAGCAGAGCGGTCGCACGCAGGAAATCCAGCGGCTGATCGGACGCTCTCTTCGCGCGATCGTCGATCTCGAAGCGCTCGGCGAGCGGCAGATCTCGATCGACTGCGACGTCATCCAGGCGGATGGCGGCACGCGCACGGCCTCGATCACCGGCGCCTGGATCGCACTGCATGACTGTCTGAAGTGGATGGAAGCGCGCAACATGGTGAAGGTCGAGAAGGTCCTGAAGGATCATATCGCCGCCGTCTCCTGCGGGATCTTCGCCAGCCAGCCGGTCATCGACCTCGACTATCTCGAAGATTCGGCTGCCGAGACGGATGCGAATTTCGTCATGACGGGCGCCGGCGGGATCGTCGAGATCCAGGGCACCGCCGAAGGCAAGCCCTTCAGCCAGGACGAATTCCTGACGCTGCTCGGCCTTGCCAGGAACGGCATCGATGAACTGGTGGCCCTGCAGAAGCAGGCGATCGGCTGACGGGCCGCAAAGAGAGATCCATGCGTAAACTCGACACCCGCACCATCGTTGTTGCCAGCCACAATGCCGGCAAGATCGCCGAGATTGCCGATCTCATTGGCCCGTTCGGCTTCTCGGCCAAGTCGGCGAAGGATCTGAACTTCGTCGAGCCCGATGAAACCGGGACAACCTTCGAAGAAAATGCCGCGATCAAGGCACTCGCCTCGGCCAAGGCTTCGGGCATGCCGGCCCTTTCAGACGACAGCGGTCTGGTGATCGATGCTCTCGACGGCGCGCCCGGCGTCTATACCGCAAACTGGGCCGAGCGCGAGGATGGCAGCCGCGATTTCAAGATGGCCATGGAGAAGGTCGAGAAGGCCTTGCAGGAGCGCGGGGCCACGACGGCTTCACAGCGGACCTGCCGATTTGTCAGCGTGCTTTGCCTCGCCTGGCCGGATGGTCACACCGAATTCTTCCGGGGCGAAGTCGAAGGCGTGATTGCCTGGCCGCCGCGTGGGACAGCCGGTTTCGGCTATGATCCGGTGTTTCAGCCGGAAAGACATGAGCGGACTTTCGGCGAGATGACCGCAGACGAGAAGCATGGCTGGAAGCCGGGCGATCCGGAGGCCCTGTCGCATCGTGCCCGGGCCTTCAAGCTCTTTGTCGAAACCTGCCTGGAGGCCTGACGCGTTGACCGACCGGTCCTTCACGCTTCTGCCCGACACCGGTGAACCCGGCTTCGGCGTCTATGTGCATTGGCCCTTCTGCGCGGCCAAGTGTCCTTACTGTGACTTCAACAGCCATGTGCGTCACCAGCCGGTGGACCAGGCGCGCTTCGTTTCGGCCTTCCTCGCCGAACTCAAGGCCGTGCGCGCGCTATCCGGCCCGAAGACGGTCACCAGCGTCTTCATGGGTGGCGGTACACCGTCGCTGATGGACCCCTCGACGGTCGGCGCGATCCTGGACGGGATCGCTGCCAACTGGCACATGCCCGACGGCATAGAGATTACCATGGAGGCCAATCCTTCGAGCGTAGAAGCGACCCGTTTCCATGGCTACCGGGCCGCCGGGGTCAACCGTGTTTCGCTCGGGGTGCAAGCGCTGAACGATCCCGACCTTCGCTTTCTCGGCCGCCTGCATGACGTGGCAGACGCGCTGAAGGCCATCAAGCTGGCGCGCGAGATCTTCCCGCGCATGTCCTTCGACCTGATCTACGCCCGCCCGAACCAGACGGTCGAGGCCTGGGAGAAGGAGCTGAAGGAGGCGATCTCCTATGCGGTTGATCATCTCTCGCTCTACCAGCTGACGATCGAGGAAGGCACGGCTTTCTATGGCCTGCACAAGGCCGGCAAGCTGATCGTGCCCGACGATGATCACGCCGCAACGCTTTACGAGGCGACGCAGGAGATCACCGCCCGCGAAGGGCTTCCGGCCTACGAGGTTTCCAACCACGCACGCCCAGGTGCGGAGAGCCGGCATAACCTGACCTATTGGCGCTACGGCGATTATGCCGGTATTGGTCCCGGCGCCCATGGACGGCTGACGCAAGGACGGAGCAAGATCGCAACCGTCGCCGAGCGGCATCCGGAAACCTGGCTTTCCGCCGTCGAGCAGAATGGCCATGGCATCATCGAACGCGAAGAGCTCGATCACGAGGCACAGGCCGATGAGCTGTTGCTGATGGGCCTTCGGCTGCGCGAAGGGGTCGATCTCGCCCGCTGGCAGCAGTTGTCCGGCCGCGATCCTGATCCAGACAAGGAGCAGTTCCTGCTCGAACAGGGCTTCATCGAGCGGCTCGGCAATTCGCGGCTGCGTTGCACGCCGCCGGGCATGCTGATCCTCGACGCTGTCGTCGCAGACCTCGCCTGCTAAGGAGTTGGAGCCGATGCCTGTCGACGCCGCTTTTGACCGCTTCGATATGGCCCGTCTCTACGATGCTTTCAACCACCACGGCGAAGACGGCGATTTCTACGAGAATTTCGCCAAGGCGCCCTGCCGCGTGCTTGATATCGGCTGCGGCACGGGGTCGCTGACGCTGCGTTTGGCAAAGCGCGGGCACCAGGTCACCGGTGTCGATCCCGCCGACGGCATGCTGCAGATGGCGCGGATGAAGGACACAGAAGCTCGGGTCGAGTGGGTCCAGGCTCCTGCCGCAGAGTTTTCACTCCCTGATCGTTTCGATCTCGCCATCATGACGGGCCATGTCTTCCAGGTCTTTCTCGACGATGCCGAGACGCTTGCCGCCTTGCGCAACATTCATCGGCATATGAAGCCAGGCGGCCGAGTGATCCTCGAAAGCCGCAATCCGCTGGCCAAGGCCTGGGAAGACTGGACGCAAGCGAAGACGCGCGAACGACGGGTCATCGACGCAGTCGGGTCGGTGGAGGTTTTTTATCAGATCAAGACTGTTGAGGTCGAGCACGTGACCTTTGACGCCGTCTTTTCGATCGAAGCCACGGGCGAGACGCTGATCAGCGAGAGCCGGCTGAGGTTTGCAAAGGTCGAAACAATCCAGAGCCTGCTTGCGGCAGCGGGCTTCCAAGAGGTCGAGCTGCTCGGCTGGTGGGATCGCATACCCTATTCGGACACCAGTTCCGAAATCATCGCGATCGCGCGGGCCTGAACCGACTGTCGGATACGAAAAGGCCACCGCGAGCCCTTTGGGATCGCGGTGGCCTCTATCTTTGCAGCGGGCCGCTTACTCGTTGATCAGGCGGCGCAGCAATTCGATTTCCTGCGACAGCTTCTGGTCGGCGGCGATCAGTTCCTCGATCTTGCGGACCGCATGAAGGACCGTCGTATGGTCGCGACCGCCGAAGCGACGGCCGATTTCCGGGAAGGAACGCGGGGTGAGCGTCTTCGACAGATACATGGCGATCTGGCGCGGCTTGACGATCACTCGGGTGCGGCGGTTGGAGACGAGCTCCTGACGCGACACGTTGTAGTGACGGGCGACGACACGCTGGATGTCTTCGATGCGCACGCGCTTCTGATCGCCGGCGCCAACGAGATGGGCCAACAGTTCGTCGACACGCTCGATCGACAGGTTCGGCTCGAAGGAGCGACGGAAGAGCAACTGGTTGAAGGCACCTTCCAGGTCACGGCCACTGCTCGTGATATTGCGGGCGACATGCTCGAGGATCTCGGCCGGTATGTCGATCGACGGATCGTCCTTGCGGGCGACCTCCAGGCGCGACTTCATCATGTCGAGACGCATGTCGTAGTCCGGCGCCTCCATTTCGATGGCAACGCCGCCCTGCAGACGCGAGCGGACGCGCGGATCGAGCGATTCCAGTTCCCAGGGCGCACGGTCGGCGGCGACGACAACCTGCTTGGCGCTGTCGAGCAGCATGTTCAGGAGATGGCAGAACTCATGCTGGATCATCTTACCCTGCAGGAACTGCATGTCGTCGATGATCAGGAGGTCGATGTTACGCAGCGAGTCCTTCAGCGTCAGGGCGTCGTTGTCGCGGATCGCGGTTGCGAAGCGCCACATGAAGTATTCGGCCGTCAGATAGACGACACGCGGCTGGCGCGGGCTCTGGATCGCGGCATTGGCGATCGCCTGCAACAGATGGGTCTTGCCGAGGCCAACGGAGGAGTGAATGAAGAGCGGGTTGAAGCGCACGGCACCGGCGCCGGCTTCTGCAATGGTCTTGGCTGCGGCAAGCGCCACGCGGTTGGACGCGCCCTCGACGAAACCGTCAAAGGTGTAGCGGCTGTCGAGCGGGGAGCCAAAGAGCGGACCTGCCGGTGTTGTGCGTGCGCTCGCCTGTGCCGGCGTCTGGCTCGATGCGATCTGGCCGATGGTTTGCGGGCCGGTCTTGCGCGGGGAAGCCGGCTGCGCGGCTTCCGTTCCGGCGGCGCGCTCTTCGACCATCGGTCCGCGGGTGCTGCGGCTTGCGCTACGGACCATGATCTCGACCTTCAGGATCGAGGGGTCCTCGGCCTGGAAGATGGAGGTAATCAAGTCGAGATAACGGTTGTTGATCCAAGACTTCAGGAAGGTCGTCGGTACGGTCAGCCGTACGACACTCTTCGATGCAGAATGGAGCTTCAGGCGTCCGAACCAGCTCTGAAAAACATCCACACCGACCTGAGCCTTCAGTCGCTTGCTGAAGCGTTCGAAGAGATCGTTATGCGTCATTTCGGCGTTCTCTCCTGCTCCTTCGGAGCATGCGGCGCCGAGCGCCGAATGTGCATTGTCCCCGTTCGCCAACGCACCGGCCGTCATAGAGTTCATATGCATGTTGCCGCCTTCCAAATTCATTCCAGGTGCCGGGCGTTTCTCGTGCCGTCCGACAGCCGCTTCATCTCTAGTCGATCCCCTGCGGGATCGACGGTCCCCAAACACCCTGTTCCAGCTTCAGCCAAAAGCCGGCTCAGTTTACTGTCGCCCCCTCACGTCGACAGTGATGCCATCACGCAGCATCCTCGTAATGCCGCACATGCTTGTTCTTGTCGTGACCATCGGCCACTCTCAAGACGCAAAACCGCCACCACGCGGAAACAGCAAAGCTTCCGATGCAATGTCGATCACTTTATGAGAAAACGGAGTTGAAACACTCCGCTTCGGCAAGAGCGACCAATCTCGATTGCATTGCTGCCCTTCGGACCGTCGTTTCTGGCCATTGGCTGGCCCCTTGCTGAGAAACATTAAGGCAGGATCAAAAGCCAAGATCAACACCGTTTTTTGGCCCGGCGCGCCGATGAGCCATTGACTCTTCGTACTTCATTTTCGCGTCACATTCGGGCGAAAAAGAATCGCTTTTGAATCAAGGAGATTCCCAAACAGGCACAAAGGGCGGCGCAAAACACGCGAAAAAATAAAATTTCTCTTGACTCGCGAGGGGGGCAACTTCCCCTAGGGTAAAGGGGGTTTCGGTCAGGATACCTCGCTGAAGTATTTGTAATTATTATGTTTTTTATGTCACTAGACTGACACCTGAGAAGGCATCAGGAGGCTCTAAAACACTGTATCGAGGTATCTTGCGGGCACAACGGCAAAAAGCCCGGCGCAACGCCAGGCTCTTCGAAAAATGTCAGAAAGGTGTCTAAAATTAGACGGCCAGGGCCTTCACACGGGCGGCCAGACGCGAGATCTTGCGCGATGCCGTGTTGGCGTGAACAACGCCCTTGGTGGCGGCACGCTGGATCTCCGGCTGAGCAGCCTTGAGGGCGTCCTTGGCGACCGCTGCGTCACCGGAAGCGATCGCTTCTTCGACCTTGCGGATGAAACCACGGACCCGCGAACGGCGAGCCTTGTTGACTGCAGTGCGGCGAGCGATCTTGCGGGTCGCCTTCTTCGCCGAAGTTGTGTTGGCCATGGATGCCTCTCTTCGAATTCAAACCAAAGCCCACCATCGCCGCGTCGGGTCAGAGCGACCGCACCATTCAGCACTTGGGGAGCTGTTTCATGGAAAAGCCCAATGGCTTTCCCAACCGTGGGCGGGCATATAGCGGGAAAGCAGGGATGCGTCAACGCGGATTCTGCAGATAACGCGTCCCTCGTCACGCTTATCTGTTCTTGAAGGCGGGCTTTCGTTTCTCGACAAAAGCGGCCATGCCTTCCTTCTGGTCCTCGGTCGCAAAGAGCGAATGAAACAGCCGCCGCTCGAAGCGCAAGCCTTCGCTCAAAGTCTGTTCGAAGGCGCGGTTGACGGCTTCCTTCGCCATCATTACGGCCGGCAGCGAGAAGGAGGCGATCTTGGCGGCGGCTTCGAGGGCCTCGTCGACCAGTCGCTCCGGCTCGACGACCCGCGCCACGAGACCTGCGCTCTCGGCCTCGGTCGCATCCATCATCCGGCCAGTCAGGCAAAGATCCATGGCCTTGGCCTTGCCGACGGCGCGTGTCAGCCGCTGGGAGCCACCCATGCCGGGGATGACGCCGAGCGTGATCTCCGGCTGGCCGAACTTCGCGGTCTTCGAGGCGATGATGAAGTCGCACATCATCGCAAGCTCGCAGCCGCCGCCGAGTGCGAAACCGGAGACGGCGGCAATGAAGGGCTTGCGGAAGCCGGCGATCTCGTCCCATCCGCCGATAAAGTCGCCGGTATAGGCATCGACGAAATCGAGCGACTGCATTTCCTTGATATCGGCGCCGGCGGCAAAGGCCTTTTCGGAGCCCGTGAGTACGACCGCGCCGACGGTGGCATCGGCCTGCAGCTCGGCCAGGAGCTGGCGGAGTTCGCGCATGACAGTGGAGTTCAGCGCATTCAGCGCCTGCGGCCGGTTGAGCGTCACGAGCGCGACGCGGTCACGCCGTTCGATCAGCAGGGTTTCATAGGTCATGGTTTCCTCCCTAGCGCGGCCCCACGGGCCTTATTTCTGGCAATGACGACAATAGAATGTCGAGCGGCCGGATTGAACTATCCTTTCGACGGTACCCCCGCAACCATCTGTGAGGCAGGGTTCGCCCTCGCGGTCATAGGCCCGGAAGGAATGCTGGAAGTAGCCCAGCGTGCCGTCGGCCTGGATATGGTCCCGTAGCGACGAGCCACCCGCCTGGATCGCGTCTGCAATGACCTCGCGGATCGACTGGGTCAGCAATGCAAGTTCTGCCTTCGGCTTCCCCTTCGGCGTTACCAAGGTGGAGACCTTGCGGGTGGGAGACAGATGCGAGCGCCAGAGTGCCTCGCAGACATAGATATTGCCGAGACCGGCGATGACCTTCTGGTCGAGCAGTGCGCCCTTCAGCGGCTGGCTGCGGCCGGCAAAACGGCTCGCGAGATAGTCGGCCGAGAGGATATTGCCGACGGGTTCCGGCCCAAGGTCGCGAAAAGCCGGATAGGTATCGAGCTCCGAGCGCGCCATCAGCTCCATGAAGCCGAAACGGCGCGGGTCATTATAGACGACGCGGACAGCACCTTCCGACTGCTCGAGATGAAAGACGACGTGATCGTGCTTTTCGTCCTTGCTGCGTTCATGATGGAAGACGCCGGGCAGGTTTGCGCCCTCCCCAGCCTCGATGCGGAACGAGCCGGACATGCCGAGATGGGCAATCACCGTCAGGTCTTCCTCGAGATCGACAAGCAGGTACTTTGCCCGACGCGACAGAGCGAGAATACGTCGGCCTTCCACCCTTGCGGCAAAATCGCGCGGCAGGGGAAAGCGCAGGTCCGGGCGGCGCAGCTCCAGGCGCTGCAATCTCGCCCCTTCCATGGCGGGAGCCAGACCGCGTCTGACTGTCTCAACCTCTGGCAATTCCGGCATTTTTGCCCATCTTTCTGTTTGAACCGCTTGTTTAAAGGTCTATAGACCAGCGAAGCCAAGGCTTCCTCTCCGCAGATAGCGCGGGACAGGCCTTTTCGCTATGGTCTGCCGACCGTTCCGATATGTGGAGTGAACCGATGACTGCAAGCCGCATTTCCGCCGATGGCGGCATGGAAACCTCCTACGGCTTCCGCCAGGTCGACGAGCAGGAAAAGCAGGGCCTCGTCAACGACGTCTTCCATAAGGTCGCCAAGCGCTACGACATCATGAACGACGTTATGTCGGCCGGTCTGCACCGCGTCTGGAAGGATGCGATGGTGGCGTCGCTCAACCCGCGCAAGGATCCAAACTACAAGGTGCTCGATGTCGCCGGCGGCACCGGCGATATCGCGTTCCGCATCGTCGAGGCCTCCAATCGACTGGCGCATGCCACCGTGCTCGACATCAATGGTTCCATGCTCGGCGTCGGCGCCGAGCGGGCGGAGAAGAAGGGCCTTTCGCCCAACCTCACCTTCGTCGAGGCGAATGCCGAAAGCCTGCCCTTCGACGACAACACGTTCGACGCCTATACGATCGCCTTTGGCATCCGCAACGTGCCGCATATCGATGTGGCGCTGTCGGAGGCCTTCCGCGTGTTGAAGCGCGGCGGACGGCTTCTCGTGCTGGAGTTTTCCGAAGTCGAACTGCCGCTGCTCGACAAGGTCTATGATGCCTGGTCGTTCAACGCGATCCCGCGCTTCGGCAAGATGATCACCGGTGACGCGGAGCCCTATCAGTATCTGGTGGAATCGATCCGCAAGTTCCCCAACCAGCCGGATTTCGCCCGGATGATCGAGCGCGCCGGCTTCTCCAACGTCCGCTACACCAATTACACCGGCGGCATCGCGGCCCTGCATTCCGGCTGGAAGATCTGACCGGGATGAGCACGCTCGGGGCATATTTCCGCCTGGCGCGGGTCGGCTGGGTGCTGGTGCGCGAAGGCGTCGTTGCGGCCCTTCCGTCCGAAGGACTGCCACCGATGATCGGCATCGCCAAAGCCGCTGTCGCTCCGCTGGCGCGCAGCCGCGCGAAGTCCGTCGAGCGTTCCGATCGCCTGGCTCGCGCCGTGGCGCGCCTTGGTCCCTCCTACGTGAAGATCGGCCAGTTCCTCGCGACGCGCCCCGATGTGGTGGGCGCCGAGTTCGCGGAAGACCTCGCCGGGCTCCAAGACCGGATGGACTTCTTCCCGACGCAAGCCTCCAAGACGACGATCCGCGAGTCGCTTGGCCGCTCCGTGGAAGAGCTCTACGCCCATTTCGGCGAACCCATCGCCGCCGCCTCGATCGCGCAGGTGCATCCGGCGGAGGTTGAGACGGACGAAGGCCGCCGCAAGGTTGCCGTCAAGGTGATCCGCCCGGGCGTGCGCAAGCGCTTTGCCGCCGATCTCGAGGCCATGTATCTCGTCTCGCATCTGCAGGAGCGTTTCCTGCCGCATACGCGGCGCCTGCGTCCGGTCGAAGTGACCAAGACGCTGGAGCAGACCACCAAGGTCGAAATGGATCTGCGGCTCGAAGCAGCCGCGCTGTCGGAGATCGCGGAGAATACCAAGGATGATCCCGGTTTTCGTGTGCCGCAGGTCGACTGGGAGCGTACGGGCCGTGACGTCGTCACCATGGAATGGATCGACGGCATCAAGATGTCCGACGTCGAGGGTCTCAAGGCTGCCGGCCACGATCTCAATGCGCTTGCCGATACGCTGATCCAATCCTTCCTACGCCATACGCTGCGCGACGGCTTTTTCCACGCGGACATGCATCCCGGCAATCTCTTCGTCGATCCCGCCGGCATGATCGTCGCCGTCGACATGGGCATCGCCGGTCGCCTTGGAAAGAAGGAACGCCGCTTCCTCGCCGAAATCCTCTATGGCTTCATCACGCGCGACTATATGCGCGTGGCCGAAGTGCATTTCGAAGCGGGCTATGTGCCATCGCACCACAATGTCGCGAGCTTTGCCCAGGCGATCCGGGCGATCGGCGAGCCGATTCATGGCCAACCGGCCGAAACCATTTCCATGGGCAAGCTGCTGACGCTGCTGTTCGAAGTGACCGAGATCTTCGACATGCAGACGCGCCCGGAACTGGTGATGCTGCAAAAGACGATGGTGGTCGTCGAGGGCGTTTCGCGCATTCTCAATCCACGCTTCAACATGTGGAAAGCCGCCGAGCCGGTCGTTTCGAATTGGATCCGCGATAATCTTGGACCGAAGCGGATTGCTACCGACTTGAAGGATGGCGCCAGGGCGGCTCTTCGGTTGGCAGAAGCCCTGCCGGAGATTGCTGCCAAGACCGAGAAACTGCATGGCGAAATCATGCGGATGAGCGAGGAAGGCCTGCGCTTCGATGCTGACACCGCCGAGCGGATCGGCAAGGCGGAAGCAAGACACACACGGCTCGGACGCGTGGCGCTCTGGGTAATCGCCGTGAGCGCCGTGGTGATTGCCGTACAGGTTTCCTGACGGCGAGCCTTCCAAGCGGACTGGCAAAGGTTCCCCTGCTGTTTCACCTGAGCCTGCCGTTTACCAGTCTCGTTCTCGATGATTTGCCAGCGACTGGAATTGAGCTAGGGTCGCGGCCGCAGAGATAAGGGTGCCCTCCATGAGCTTGGCCGGAAAGCGTATTTTGCTTGTGATCGCGGGCGGCATCGCCGCCTACAAGAGCCTCGACCTCATCCGGAGGCTTCGCGAGCGCGGCGCGAGCGTGCGGCCGATCATGACGCGAGGGGCGCAGGAATTCGTGACGCCGCTTGCGGTGGGCGCACTGTCGGCAAGCCATGTCTATACCGAGCTCTTTTCCCGTGAAGACGAGCAGGATGTCGGTCATATCCGGCTGGCGCGGGAATGTGACCTGGTGCTGGTCGCTCCGGCCACTGCCGATCTGATGGCGAAGATGGCCAATGGACTTGCGGACGATCTGGCGTCGACCGTCTTGCTGGCGACGGACCGGCCCGTGCTGATCGCTCCGGCCATGAACCCGAAGATGTGGGCGCACCCGGCCACCCAGCGTAATTTCGCCGTGCTTCAGCGTGACGGCATTCAGGCTGTTGGACCGATGGAAGGCGAAATGGCCGAAAGTGGCGAACGCGGGCGCGGACGGATGGCCGAACCGCTGGAGATTGCCGCGCGCGTTGAAGACATGCTCTCCGGACCCAAGCCACTCGCCGGAATGAAAGCCGTCGTTACCTCAGGCCCGACGCATGAGCCGATCGATCCCGTGCGATACATCGCCAATCGCTCATCGGGCAAGCAGGGCCATGCGATCGCAGCTGCCCTTGCGCGGCTCGGCGCTGATGTGACGCTGGTCTCCGGCCCCGTGACGATTGCCGATCCGGCCGGTGTCAACACGCGGCATGTGGAGCGGGCCGAGGAGATGCGTGACGCCGTTCTTTCCGCACTTCCTGCCGACATTGCCGTGATGGTTGCCGCCGTTGCCGACTGGCGGGTCGCCTCATCGGCGGAACAGAAGATCAAGAAGCAGCCCGGCGAAGCCCCCCCGCCGCTTCAGCTGGCAGAGAACCCCGACATTCTGAAAACCGTGGGTCATCATGCTGAGCGCCCGCGTCTTGTCGTCGGCTTTGCCGCCGAGACTGAGAATGTCGAGCAGAACGGCCGGACAAAGCTCGATCGCAAGGGCGCCGACCTGATCGTCGCCAATGACGTCTCGCCCGAGACAGGGATCATGGGCGGCGACCGCAACCGGGTGAAGCTGATTTCCCGCGACGGCGTCGAAGCCTGGCCGGACCTTTCCAAGGACGAGGTGGCCGAGCGGCTGGCTGTCTGGATCGCCACTCAGATGGGCGGAACAGGTGCATGAGCCTGTTTGAACGCTCCAGCTTCGATGCCTTCGTACGGGGGTTCACCGGCACCACGCTCACCGATCAGTGGGACGCCCGTGTCGCCAAGGTCGGAGACAAGGTCTTCGCACTGCTGACCGACAGTGAAAAACGCCTTTGCTTCAAGGTCAGTGAAGAAAGCTTCGAGATCCTGACATCGCTTGAGGGCGTTTCGCAGGCACCCTATTTCGCCAAGCGCAAATGGGTGACCGTCGAGCCCAACAGTGAACTTGGCCAGGCCGATCTGCAGGAATATCTCACGCGCTCTTATCGCACGGTCAGTGCTTCTCTGACACGCAAGCTGCGTGCTGAACTCGGAATCGCTGATTAGGAAGCTTGGTCAGACCGCAGCCAAGGCTGGCTGACGCACCTGTTCGACCCGCATTCGATCAACCTCGGGCTTGAACTCGGCTGCGTCCAGCCCCTTTTCGCTGAGGATCACGGCGCTGCCTGCGGGGATCTCAACCCAGGTGTCCGTCTCGTCGTTCAGCGGCTCTGAGACCAGGCAGAAGCTGCCCTTCGGGCCCATGGGTGCCGCAAACAGCGTCGGCGCGTGTTCATCCGTCGAGTAGCGCACGGCATACAGCGTCTTTCCGTCGGAGAAGGCCGCCGTCATGCGTATCCGCGCCGAGCCGGTCAGATGAAGGCTGATCTGCTCGACAAATCCCACGGCCTCGCTCATGGCCGCCAGCGGCCGTTCGCGCAGGCCGAACTGCAGCGCCAGCAGGAACAGCAGCTCGCTGTCCGTGGTGCCGACACGGGCATGGAAATGCTCGTCGTCCAGCATGCCTTCCATCGGCCGGCGGATGCGGTCGAAATTGTCGATCTGGCCATTGTGCATGAAGGACCAGGTGCCCTGCACGAAGGGATGGCAATTGTCGCGACGGGTCGCGCCATGGGTGGCGGCGCGGACATGGGCGAGGAAAAGCGGCGAGCGGATCTGGCTTGCAAGGCTTTTCAGATTGCAGTCCGACCAGGCCGGCAGAACATCGCGGAAGCGGCCGGGCTCGGGACGGTCACCATACCAGGCGAGTCCGAAGCCGTCGCCGTTGGTCGCCGTCTTGGCGCGGGTCGCACAATGGGATTGCTCGATCAGGGAATGCGCAGGCGAGGTGACAAGCTCTTCCAGGAAGATCGGAACACCACGGTAAGCTGCCCAACGACACATATGAATTCTGCCCCAGGTCCATCGACCGACTGCGAATCTTGGGTAGTCTTCGCCCGATAGACTAATGATTTGCAAACATCCGCCCATTCATGACAAAATTTTGTCGGGCAGTGCAACATTTCTTGCGCGTCGGATTGGCGCAAATGTGAACACTGCGTTCTGACAGCCCCACCTGCGCGGCAGCGACCGCTCGCATATATTCCCGGGCAAGCAAGTCACTCGACCCAAGGAGATCCCCTGATGTCCATCCGTCCCGTCAAGCATGAGAGCCGCGCCACGCCGACCATGGAGGGCGCCGGCGTGAAGCTGCACCGCGTCTTCGGTTTCGGCGATCCCTCGATGACCGACCCCTTCCTGATGATGGACGACTTCCGCAATGACGAGCCGAGCGACTATCTGCGCGGCTTTCCCTGGCATCCGCATCGCGGCATCGAGACGATCACCTATGTGCTGGCCGGCACCGTGGAACATGGCGACAGTCTCGGGAATTACGGCATGCTGGGTGCCGGCGACCTGCAATGGATGACCGCCGGCAGCGGCATCCTGCACCAGGAAATGCCGAAGGGTGATTTTGCCGGTCGGATGCACGGCTTCCAGCTCTGGGCCAACCTGCCGTCTTCGCTGAAGATGACCAAGCCGCGTTACCAGGACATCAAGTCTGCCGACATCCCCGTTGTCATCGATGACGACGGCACCGCCGTGCGCGTCATCTGTGGCGACTTCTGGGGCAAGAGCGGCCCCGTCGACGGCATCGCTGCAGAGCCCGTCTATCTCGACATCTCGGTGCCGCCCGGCAAGCGCAAAACCTTCCCGGTCGACACCTATCGCTCGGCCTTCGCCTATATCTTTGCCGGCTCCGGCTCGTTCCGCGATGCCTCCAAGCCCTTCGGCGTGAAGGTCGAGAAGGAATACATGGGCGAGGAGCTGAACATCCGCGACCTCTCCGGCAACCGGACGCTGGTTGTCTTCGACACAGGCGACGAGATTACCGTGCAGGCCGGCGAAAAGGGCATCCGCTTCCTGCTCGTCACCGGCAAGCCGATCAAGGAGCCGGTCGCCTGGCATGGTCCGATCGTGATGAATACGCGCGAAGAGCTGATGCAGGCGATGAAGGAGTTGCAAAACGGAACCTTTATCAAGGCCGATCATTAATCCCACGCAGTCAAGTTCACTTCAACCCGGCGTCTCCAGCGCCGGGTTTTCTTTTTTGTCTGCACTTCTCCGCCTTTGGCATCACGAAAGCGCGGGCTCCGCCCAAATGGCATGGAAGTGGTGCACCGGGCCGTGTCCCGATCCGACCGTCAGCCTGCCGGAGGCCGCAACAGCCTCAGCCAGCCAGGCCTTTGCGATACTGACCGCTTCCTGCGGCTGCCTGCCCTTCGCAAGCTCCGCCGCCAGGGCGCTCGACAGCGAGCAGCCGGTTCCGTGGGTGTTGGACGTCTCGACGCGGCGGGCCTCGAACCAACTGACCCGCCCATCCGCAACCAACACATCGGGGCTTTCGCCTCCGGCGAGATGGCCGCCCTTGACCAATACGGCTTTCGGTCCGAGCGCTGTCAGCCGGACCGCCTGGGATTCCATGATGCGCCGGTCTGAGGCCTCGGGGTCTCCGAGCAAGGCTGCCGCCTCCGGCAGGTTCGGGGTGAGCAGGGTCGCCAGCGGCAGGAGTTCTGAGGTCAACGCCTCGACAGCATCGGGATCGAGCAGCGAGGCCCCACCCTTGGCGATCATCACCGGATCAAGCACGACCGGAATGCCGCGATGGGGTTTCAGGGCCTTGGCCACGGCTGAGGCGATCCCGGCATTGGCGATCATGCCGATCTTCACGGCATCGACCCTGATATCGGCGAAGACCATGCGGATCTGCTCGGCGACGAAGTCCGGATCGAGCGGCATGACCGCCGAGACGCCCCTTGTATTCTGCGCCGTGAGCGCCGTGATGACCGCCATGCCGTAGCAGCCCCGGGCCGAGAAAGCCTTGAGGTCGGCCTGGATGCCGGCGCCGCCGGACGGGTCCGATCCGGCGATCGAGAGCACGTTGCGGATGGAGGTGGATGTCATGGCTGCTTCTCCCTTCTGGCGGAGAAGCGACGGGGCAGACGCGGAAAGCCCGACATGGCACCCAATCGACTCCCTCCGCCAGCATGATCTGGTTCAGGTTCAAAGGGTGCTTCTCAGCCCGGCATGCGCCGGACGCCCCTGTCTCATGGCCGGGAGATTAGGCGAGAGTGGAAGACCTGTCACCTGCCATCGGCCGCACTCCCGATTAAGTGTTTGCAGCCCTCTCCAAGAGCGGTTAGGGGACCGTGACGACGCGATCGACAGAGAGGACCCAAGACCTTGCATCACGCCCCCGACCGGCTCTTTGATCGCGCCTATGACGCCTTCCTCTTCGACATGGACGGAACGCTCCTCAAATCCATCGCCGCCGCCGAACGTGTCTGGAGCCGCTGGGCGCTGAAGCACGGCCTTGATCTTCAAACCTTCCTGCCGACCATGCATGGCAAGCGCGGCATCGACACGATCAGCGCCCTGAACCTACCTGGCATCGATGTGGTGAAGGAAGCGCTGGAGATAGAGCGCGGCGAGATCGAGGATCTCGATGGCATCGTCCCGATCCCGGGCGCCATCGCCTTTCTGAACAGCTTGCCGGCGGAGCGATGGGCGATCGTCACCTCCGCGCCATCGGCTCTTGCCCGGGCCCGTATCGGGGCGGCCGGCCTGCCGCAGCCGCTCAAGATCGTGACGGCGGAAGACGTGAAGATCGGCAAGCCGGATCCGGCCGGTTATCGGCTCGGCGCCGAGCGGCTGGGTGTCGATCCGGCCCGCTGCCTGGTGTTCGAGGATGTGCTCGCCGGTGTCCGGGCCGGAGAAGCGGCGGGCGCTGATGTCGCGGTGATCACCGCGACCCATACGCACCCGCTTCAGACTTCGCATCCGACGATTGCAAGCTATGAGCGGCTGCGGGTTGAGTTGGAGCCATCCCGCGGTCTTCGGATCTTGGCTCGGGCCTGATCTGTCCGCACGAGGCCGCCCTCTTGGGGGCCGGCCTCGTGCTTGTCAGAACTGTTTCTGGAAATTCAGCTTCACCGTCTGGGCGTGGCCGCGATTGCTGTAATTGCCATCGAAGCTGACCCCGACCGAGGCCTGGTCGCCGAAGGGCATGTCGATGCCCGCCTGCAGCGCGAGGCTGTTTTCTGCAACCACCTTGCTCGAGGTGACGAAGTCGCTACCGCCGGCAAAGGAGAGCGAGGAGGACGCCTCGGTATCACCGAAGGCATGCTGCCAGGACGCTCCCCCGCGCAGGGTCACGGTATTGCCCGAGAGCTCAAGATCGGTCTGGGCCCTGAGGCCGAGATTGGTGAAGGTGATATCGGTGTCGCTGGCCGCACGGGTCAGCGAGGATGCACCGCCGCTTTCGGTGAAAGATGGCGTACGCATGTGCACCTGGGCCAGATTGACGAAGGGTTCGAGCCTGACATCCTCGACCTTCAGCTCGTAGCCGAGTTCGGCGAAGGCCTGGACCGTGTTGGTGCCATATTCGGCCGAGAGTTGATCGGTAAGGCTGCCGATATCGACCGTGCGTTCGGCCGATACGCGCTGATGCTTGTAGAGCGCGCCGAAGCGAAGCGCGAGCGGACCCCATTGGTTGCCGCCATAGAGACCGAGGTCGAAATCGTCGCTGTCACCGCTGGAACGGCCGTCGGAGAGTTCGAAGAAGGCGGCCCCATAACCCGCCATGACACCGAGACGCCATGTCGTGTCGGCCAGAGCCGTATCGATGCCGAAGGCCACGCCCCCGATGGAATTGGAAAGATCGGCACTGCCGTTTTCGCCGAAGCTCTTGCCCCAGCCGCCATAGGCTTCACCCCAGGCGACAGGCCCCTGCGGTTTCGGCGGAGCGAGGATCGACTCGGCTGCGAGCTCAGCGGGGGTCTTCGTCTTTTCCTCGCCATAGGCGAGCGCACCTGACGTATTTGCGCCGCTGGTGCCGCCCAAGGCAATCGCACCGTTGCGACCTGCGCCGGCGGAGCCGAAACTCGACCGGATGCGGTCACCGCCGAGATTGCGCATCAGGCCGGTATTCTCCAGGCTGGCGCTCAAACCTTGGGAATACACCGCGCCTGAGAGCTGCTGAAAGGCGGACGCCGCCGTGTTGTTGTCGAGCACGACGACAGCCTCATAGACGGCGTTCCCCGCACCGAGGTTCTCGATGGCTCCCGCTGTGCTCGACTGGTTTGTCGTCTGGGCCACTTCGCTGAAACCAGTGCTGTTGCGGGTCAGGTTCAACGTGACGTCATTTGCGCCGTAGCTCAGGGCAGGATCGAGAAAACTGTAGCTGGACGATACTGTCGAGAAGGTTCCGGTCAGACCTCCGTCGGCCGAAAGGATCACATAGGATCGGCTCGAGCCATAGCCGCTCGACGGCCCCGAAACCAGGACGGAACCGCCGGTGAGCGAGGCAGTGCCCGTGGCGTGCAGCCTGTCACTCGTACCGGACTGCGGATTGACGTCGACCCTGTAGGTTGCGCCGGCGTTTATCGACAGGTTTCCATCGATATCAAGCCTGCCCACACCCGTTCCACCAGGCGTGACCGTGGCGCCGCTCTGGATCGCGGTCGCGCCGATGGTCCCCGTTCCGCTGAGCGTGCCCCAGCCTGAGACCGCAAGCGTGCCGCCCAGGCGCGCATTGGCGAGCTGCAGCGTGCCACCGGAGATATCCGTTACACCGTTGAAGGCACTGCCATTTCCGCTATAGATCACCTTGCCATTGGCAACCGAGATGTCCCCGTCACCATCGATCACTGAGGCAAAGGAGAGGTCGGCACCGCCGAAGTTGAAGATCAACGATCCGTCACCCTCGCCGAAATGGATGGCTCGCGTGTTGAAGCCCGCCGTCCCGCCGGCCGTCTGACCGAGATCAGCCCCAATGATGAGTTTGCCGTTCGAACCGGATTCAGAAGCGATGATGATCTCATCCGCACTGACCGCACCGCCGCCGGCAATCGTAAGCGTGCCCGTTCCCTCCCTGCCGACATAGAGGTCGCCCGTGGTCACCCAGCTTGAGCCATTACCGGAGACGGTGGCCGTGCCCACCGATCCGTTATCATTGCCAATGAAGCTGCGTGCGGCGGTGACATCTCCGCCCAGGGCGACGGTCAGATCGCCTTCGCCGACATGACCGACATTCAGGTCGCCCGAGACGTCCCACAGGGAGCCGGCACCGGTTACGGTCATCGCACCATAGGATCCCGCGAGATTGCCGAGCATGCCTGCGGCGTTTTCGATGGTCCCTCCGGCTGATATCGTCACCTGACCGCGCGCGCGATCGTTCTGACCGACATAGAGCGTTCCGCTGGTCGTCCAGGTCGAGCCGGAGCCACTGACCGTTACCTCGCTTTCGAACCCATCCTGCATGCCAACATAGCCGTTGGTGCTGGTCAGGTCGCCGCCGGCGAGAAGCTGAAGCGCGGCATCACCGAAATCACCGACATAGATGCTGCCGCTGCTGTCCCAAAGGCTGTCATTGCCGGTAATGGTGACCGTGCCTGAGCCAGTCGCCTCGTCGCCGATGACACCACCGACCGAATTGACTACGCCGCCATTCGTGATCGACAGGGCACCAACGCCGTACCCTCCGACGACCAGCGAGCCGGATATATCCCAGAGCGAGCCCCTGCCATTGACCGTAACCCTGCCTTCGGAATTCGTGCTGTCGCCGAGCACGGCAGAGCTGCTGTTCACCGTGGCGCCGGCCAGGATGTCGAGCGTGCCATCGCCCGGGGTCGCGCTTGAGGCATCGGACCGATCACCGCCGATGCGCAGCGCATCGGTGGTCCAGGAGGAACCGCTGCCGCTGACCGTCACTGAAGCGGTGGAATGGCGACCGATGACTGCATCGCCATTCTCGACGGACGCTCCGGCCAGGATGTCGAGCGTCGAGTCCCCGAAATTGCCGACATAGAGGCTGCCAGTGTTGATCCAGCTGGTGCCGGAGCCGGTCACCGTCACGCTGCTGCCATCGGAGCCGGACGCATCGCCGATGATGGCAGAGGTGCCGGTGACATCTGCGTTCTCCTTGATCAGAAGCGTGCCAACACCGCCGCCGCCGATTGTCAGGGCGTCGGTCAGCGTCCATGTGGAATCGGTCGCGATCGTCACATCACCAGACGAGCCCGCGCCATCGGCGATGATCGTTCGGCCCGTCTCGGCCGTGGCGTCCTGCTCCAGGGTGAACGTGCCCGAACCGTCGGAACCGACATAGAGGCTTGAGGCTTCGAAATTGCTCTGGTTCGACACTTCCAGCGTGCCGATACCGGTTGCCCCGACCCCAAGATGGAGCACACCACCAAGGAACTCGCTCGCTGTCAGGACCCGTACCGTGCCAGTGCCACTGTTGCCGATTAGGGTCTCGCCGCTGTTGACCCAGCTTCCGAAACTGCCCGTGACGGTGATGGTGCCTGTGGCTCCCGCACTGTCTCCAAGGGTGGCATCGGTGGTGGTGAGACCTTCCCGTATCGTCAGGCCACCCTGGGCACCTGCGTCTTTGCCAACAGAGACAGTCGCCGCAGCACCATCGGCACCATCAAGCAGTACGCCCGGCGCATCGATCCGCACGTCGTCTGCCGAGGTCGGAGCATGCGCGGCGCCCGTCCAGTTGCCTGGAGTAAACCAGTCGTTGCTGACGGCCCCACTCCAGGAGAGGCTGTCGGCCAGCGCGGCACCGGTGGAGAGTAACAGGGTTGCCGCACTCACCGACGCAAGAAGCGATGAACGGCGGCGCACTGCATGAGAATATCCGAACAAAAGAACGCCCCGGTCGCAACGACCGCCCACACAAGATCTGAAGTTGAGTGGACAGTATCACGCCGGGGCGAAGCTCAAAGGCAAGGATTCCGCCAAAGTCCGCAAGGATTCAGACCAACCTTGAGTATAGATCCTTGAATCACGCCGCCTTGGCGACGTGATATTCCTTGATGGCGACCATCTTGATCGCGGGGTAACGCTCGGACTCGTAGCGCAGCGAAAACTGGTCCTGCGCCATGAAGACGGGATCGCCGTCGAGATCGCGGCAGATGTCGCCACGGCGCTGGGTCATGAACTTTTCCAGATCGTCCTTGTTCTCGGCCGAGATCCAGCGGCAGACGGAGAAGCGCGACATTTCGAAGGAGACCGGCAGGCCGTATTCGCCCTGGAGGCGCTCCTTCAAGACGTCGAGCTGCAGCGCGCCGACGACGCCGACGATGGCGGGCGAGCCGTCTTCCGGCGAGAAGAGCTGCACGACGCCCTCTTCGGCCATCTGCTGCAGGGCTTCCTTCAGCTTTTTCGCCTTCATCGCATCTTCCAGCCGCACGCGGCGCAGGATTTCTGGCGAGAAGTTCGGCACGCCCTGAAAGACCAGGTTTTCGCCTTCGGTCAGCGTGTCGCCGATGCGCAGGGTGCCGTGGTTCGGGATGCCGACGACATCTCCGGCATAGGCCGTATCCGCCAGCTGACGCTGCGAGGCAAAGAAGAACTGCGGTGCGGTCAGGCCCATCTGCTTGCCGGTGCGGGCAAGGCGTGCCTTCATGCCGCGCTCGAGCTTGCCGGAGCAGATGCGGGCAAAGGCGATGCGGTCGCGGTGGTTCGGGTCCATGTTGGCCTGGATCTTGAAGACGAAGGCCGTCATCTTTTCTTCCGCCGCATGCACCGTGCGGGTATCGGCCACCTGGTCGCGCGGCGGGGGCGCATAAGCACCCAACGCATTGATCAGGTCACGAACACCGAAGTTCCTCAGCGCCGAGCCGAAGAAGACCGGCGTCATATGGCCTTCGAGGAAGCTCTGGCGATCGAAGGGCCGGCAGGCCTCGCGGGCGAGCTCCAGCTCGTCGATGAAGGCCTGGCGTTCGTTTTCGGGCAGGTTTTCCGCGACACTCTGCGGACCATTGACCTTGACCGGCTCAACCTGCGCATCGCCGCCACGATAGGTGTTGTTGGCGAGATGATAGGAGCCGCAGAAGGTCTTGGAGCGACCGACCGGCCAGGTGATCGGGGCGGTGTCGAGCGCCAGCTTTTCTTCCACTTCGTCGAGGATCTCGAAGGGATCGCGGCTTTCGCGGTCCATCTTGTTGACGAAGGTGATGATCGGGATGTCGCGCATGCGGCAGACTTCGAACAGCTTCAGCGTACGCGGCTCGATACCCTTGGCGGCATCGATGACCATGACGGCCGCGTCCACCGCTGTGAGCGTGCGATAGGTGTCGTCGGCGAAGTCTTCGTGGCCGGGCGTGTCGAGGATGTTGAAGACATTGCCTTCGTATTCGAAGGTCATGACCGAGGTCACGACCGAAATGCCGCGCTCGCGCTCGATCTTCATCCAGTCCGACCGGGTCTGAATGCGATCCTTCTTCGCCTTGACTTCACCGGCAAGCTGGATGGCACCGCCGAACAGCAGCAGCTTTTCGGTGAGCGTCGTCTTACCCGCATCCGGGTGCGCGATAATAGCAAAGGTGCGGCGGCGGGAGACCGCCTCGGCGAGCGTTTCAGCCATATCTCTGGAATTCCTTCTAGTCGGGCGGTTATCTAGCGTTTCGAGGGCCAATATGCAATTGAGCGCGGGCAACAAAGGAAATCCGCCATGGTCGCAATCCGTTCCGACATCCTCGGTCCCGTGCTCAACCTCAAGCGCCTGCCGCATGGCGAAGGGCTGGATCTTCCGGCCTATGAGACCATTGGCGCGGCGGGGATGGATCTGCGCGCCGCCGTCGAAGGTGGCGAGCCGATGACGCTCGCACCGGGTGCGCGGGCGCTGGTGCCCACCGGCTTCATCATGGAGATCCCCGAAGGCTTCGAAGCGCAGATCCGGCCACGCTCGGGGCTCGCCTTCAAGAACGGCGTGACCTGCCTCAACACACCCGGCACCATCGACAGTGATTATCGCGGCGAGGTGAAGGTGCTGCTCATCAATCTCGGCCAGGAGAATTTCGTTATCACCCGCGGCATGCGCATCGCCCAGATGGTGATCGCGCCGGTGATGCAGGTGCGGGTCACGGAGGTGAACGAGACGAGCGATACCGCGCGCGGTGCCGGCGGGTTCGGGTCCACAGGGGTTTGATGAGGGCTGCGGCTAGCGCTGCGCTTCCGTCACCATGCGGATCGCGAGAGCGGCGAGCACCGTGCCCATAAGCCAGCGCTGCACCACCATCCAGAACGGGCGCCCGGCGAGGAAGAGCGCAATAGAGCCTGCGGACAGGGCGATCAGGCCGTTGCCGGTCACGCCGATGACGATCTGCGTGAAACCCAGAACCAGCGACTGGAGCAGAACGCTGCCGCGGGTTGGATCGATGAACTGTGGCAAAAGCGACATGTAGAGAATCGCCACTTTGGGGTTCAGCAGGTTGGTGACAAGTCCCATGAAGAAGAGCTTGCGGGGACTGTCAGCAGGCAGATCACTCACATGAAAGGGCGAGCGGCCTCCAGGCCTCAACGCTTGCCAGGCGAGCCAGCCCAGATAGAGCGCGCCACAGAATTTCAGCACCTCGAAGGCGAAGGGAACGGCGAGCAGCAGGACGGTGATGCCAAAAGCTGCGAGAAGCATGTAGACGACAAAGCCGAGCGCCACGCCGCCCAGCGAAATGAGGCCTGCCATGGGGCCTTGGCAGATAGACCGGGACACCAGATAGATCATGTTCGGCCCGGGCGTCAGGACCATACCAAGGCAGACAAGGCTGAAGGCAAGGAATGCGGGCATGCTTGGCACGAGATCGTTTCCTCACGGCGGTTGATACCTCGTAACGGCGACCGGCTGGGGGCTGCAATCGCGATCGTGTCGCCGTTGCAAGTCTTACCGCCCGAGATTAGGAATGGGCGAGGAGGAGCCCCCATGACCCTGACCACGATCATTGCCTATTGCGGCGCTCTCTTTATCGCGGCGGCCATTCCCGGACCGGGCATGACCGCGATCGTGGCCCGGGCACTCGGTTCCGGTTTCCGGCCGACCTTCTTCATGGGGCTTGGGCTCATCCTCGGCGACCTCGTCTATCTGACCGCTGTGATCCTCGGGCTATCGGTTCTGGCCAAGACATTCGTGACGCCCTTCATCATCCTGAAGTTCCTCGGCGCGGCTTATCTCGTCTATATCGCCTGGAAGCTCTGGACCGCAGGGCTCGTTCCGCAGGACATCAAGGCGGAAAAGGCGATGCGCCCGTGGATGTCCTTCCTGTCCGGACTGCTCGTGACGCTCGGCAACCCGAAGACCATGCTGTTTTACGTCGCGCTGGTGCCGACGCTGATTCCGCTCGAGGCGATTGGGCTTGCCGACTATATCCTGCTCGTCGGTCTGACCTTCATCGTGCTGATGGCGGTCCTGCTGCCCTATATCCTGCTCGCTGCCCAGGCGCGCGGATTGCTGAAGCGTCCCGAAGCCCTGAAGCTTCTCAACCGCAGCGCGGCCGGCATTCTCGCGGGCACTGCCGCCTATATCGCGGTGCGCGCCAGTTGAGCGCCGCCAAGGCGCCTCAGAGAGCATCGCGCGGGTGACCAAGGCAGATTTTTCCAAGGATGGCCTGTCGGGCGACATGAGCATGCTGGCATGCACGCAGCCTGCGGCGTAAGCTCGGCTCAACCAAATCACCAGGGAGAAACACATGACTGAGCAGAAGAAACCCGGTCGCGGACGCATCTATGGTTCGATCACGGAGACGATCGGCGATACGCCGATCGTGCGGCTCGACAAGCTGGCCAAGGAAAAGGGCGTGAAGGCGCACCTGCTCGCGAAGCTCGAATTCTTCAATCCGATCGCCTCGGTCAAGGACCGCATCGGCGTCGCCATGATCGAGAGCCTGGAAGCCCAGGGCAAGATCATCCCTGGCAAGACCACGCTGATCGAGCCGACCTCCGGCAATACCGGCATCGCACTCGCCTTCGCGGCTGCCGCCAAGGGCTATCGCCTGATCCTCACGATGCCCGAGACCATGTCGATCGAGCGCCGCAAGATGCTGGCGCTGCTCGGCGCAGAGCTCGTGCTGACCGAAGGCGCCAAGGGTATGAAGGGTGCCATCGCCAAGGCGCAGGAGCTGGCCGAAACGACACCGGACGCGATCATCCCGCAGCAGTTCGAAAACCCGGCCAATCCTGAAATCCACCGCAAGACGACGGCGGAAGAAATCTGGAACGACACGGATGGTCAGATCGACATCCTCGTCTCCGGGATCGGCACCGGTGGCACGATCACCGGCACCGGCCAGGTGCTGAAGAGCCGCAAGCCGGAGATCAAGATCGTCGCCGTCGAACCGGCCGATAGCCCCGTTCTCTCGGGCGGCAATCCCGGACCGCACAAGATCCAGGGGATCGGTGCCGGCTTTGCGCCTGCCATTCTCGACACCCACGTCTATGACGAGGTCGTCACTGTCACCAATGACGAAGCCTTCGAGCATGCCCGTCTTGTTGCCCGCCTTGAGGGCGTTCCGGTCGGCATTTCCTCGGGTGCGGCCCTGACCGCCGCGATCAAGCTTGGCCAGCGCGAGGAAAATGCCGGCAAGACGATCGTCGTGATCATCCCCTCCTTCGCCGAGCGTTATCTCTCGACCGCGCTGTTTGCCGGACTCGGCGAGTGAGTTCATCTTCCAGAACGCCGGAGCATGCCTCCGGCGTTCTGCTCGTGATTGCGGGCGCCTCTTTGCCGGGTTAGGATGATTTCCGAAAAATCGAATGCATCTTCCTGGGGGCCCATGCGCGCATTCCTTCAACGCCTGCCGGCCTTTGCCTCCGTCCAAGACAGGCTGTCGACCAGCAAACTGATCGCGACCTATGTCGCAAGCCTGATCGTGTTCGCGGTGGCGCTTGCTGTCCGCGCCTGGTTCGATTCCGTTCTGCCTGCCGGCTTTCCCTTTCTCACCTTCTTTCCGGCCGTCATCATTTGCGGCTTCGTATTCGGGCTTCGGCAGGGTCTGATGGTGGCGGCCCTGTCCGGCCTTTCTGCCTGGTACTTTTTCATCAGCCCCGGTCGTTTTGATTTTTCCATCGGCACGCTGCTCGCCATGGGGCTCTATCTCTTTGTCGTGACCACGGCGCTCGGCCTGATCTATCTCCTCACCAGCGCCTATCGGCACGAGATCAAGGCGAGAGAAGAAATCCAGCGGCTTGCCGAACAGCAGGAGGTCATGGCCCAGGAACTGGACCACCGTCTGAAGAACATCTTTGCCACCATCAACGCGATTATCAGCCTCTCCCTGAAGAACGCCTCCAATGCCGAAGAACTGGCCGCACGGCTTCGCGACCGCCTGACAGCGCTTGGCCGCTCGAACCTCCTGCTGCGCGGCCTGCGGGAAGGTGAGGACGCCACGCTGCAAAGCGTCGTCTTGCAAGCCCTTGAGCCCTTCGCCATCGTCGGGACGCCTCGCTTCACGGCCAGTGGACCGCGCGTCCCGATCGGCGGCCAGACCGTTGTCGTACTCAGCCTGATCCTGCACGAACTGGGAACCAATGCCGCCAAGTACGGGGCGCTCAGCGTCGGCCAGGGTCAGGTCTCCCTCACCTGGACGATTGAAATCAACGACAGCGGCGCCCAGGAACTCGTGATGGTCTGGCGTGAGACCGGAGGCCCTGCCCCTCGCCCGCCCGAGGCGGGATCCGGAGGCTTTGGATCCACGCTGATGAAACGGGTGATCGCCGGTGTGCGCGGCCACACGGACATCATCTATCCGGAAACCGGCGCAGAAGTCCGGCTGACGCTTCCCGTCGACATGCTTCGTCCGGCGGCCCCACCGGCTTGATCCTCCTTCATCATGATCGCCGTCGCCGCCCGATCCGGTCGGTCGGTCAGGCCGCCGCCGCTAGCCTTTCGGAAGCGATACGATAGGAAATTGCTTCCGCCAGATGGATGCGTCCCAGCGTCTCCGTTCCGTCGAGATCGGCGAGAGTGCGGGCAACCTTCAGGACCCGGTGATAGCCGCGTGCCGAAAACCGGAATTTTTCTGCCGCGTCCCGCAAAAGCTGCAGCCCGGAGGCGTCCGGTTCCGCCAGCGTCTCGATCAGGGCCGTCGAGCAGCGGGCATTGGTGCTGAACGGCAGGCCAAGCCGCTCGAAGCGATCGCGTTGACGAGCCCGGGCGGCAGCCACGCGTTTGGCAACCTCCGCACTGCTTTCGGCGGCCCGTGGCCGGATGAGATCGGTAGCCGAAACGGCGGGCACATCGATCCTGATATCGATGCGGTCCATCAGCGGCCCCGAGATGCGGCCCTGATATTCGCTCTGGCAACGGATGCCTCGGGCGCAGACATGACCCGGCTCTCCCGCCATGCCGCAGCGGCATGGGTTCATCGCAGCCACCAGCTGGAAATCGGAGGGATAGGAAACCCGGTGATTGGCGCGGGCAATGATGCATTCACCGGTTTCGAGTGGCTGGCGCAGGGCATCGAGCACGGGCGGGGCGAATTCTGGCAGTTCGTCGAGGAAGAGAATGCCGTGATGGGCAAGCGAGGCCTCGCCCGGTTTGGCCCTCAGACCACCTCCGACCAGGGCCGCCATGGTGGCCGAATGATGCGGTGTCCGGAAAGGGCGACGGTCGGAAAGCTTGCCGCCCGAAAGCTGGCCGGCGATCGAATGGATCATCGAGACTTCAAGCAGTTCCGGCGCCGAAAGTGGCGGCAGGATCGAGGGCAGGCGCGCCGCCAGCATCGACTTGCCCGATCCTGGCGGACCAACAAACAGGAGATTGTGGCCTCCGGCGGCCGCGACCTCCAGAGCCCGCTTGGCGCTTTCCTGGCCCTTGATGTCGGCAAGATCAGGCAGGTTTGCCGCCAGCGCCCGGATCGACGGTTCCGGTCGGGACAGGACCTGGGTGCCGCGGAAATGGTTGGCGAGCGCGATCAGACTGCGGGGCGCGAGAATGTCGATCTCGCTGCCGGCCCAGGCGGCTTCGGCGCCGCTGTCTGCCGGGCAGATCAGCCCCTTGTCAATGGCATTGGCGCTGATTGCGGCCGGAAGTGCCCCCGCGATCGGGGCGATCGTGCCGTCCAGATTGAGCTCTCCGATCACAAGAAAGCCGGAGAGCGCATCACCCGGAATGGCGCCGAGGGCCGCCATCAATCCGAGCGCGATGGGCAAGTCGAAATGTGAGCCTTCCTTCGGCAGATCTGCCGGCGCCAGATTGACCGTCACGCGCTTGGCCGGAAGCGCCAGACCCGAGGCATGCAGGGCCGCCTGCACCCGCTCGCGGCTTTCGGCCACTGCCTTGTCGGGCAGACCGACGATCTGCATGCCCGTCTTGCCGGGGGCGACCATGACCTGAACTTCGACGGGCACGCCTTCGATGCCCTGGAATGCAACCGTACTGACACGCGCCACCATTGCCCGCCCTCGCCGATCGACCGATGGTCACCCCTGCAACTTCATATTGCGTGTGGTGACGAGAACAATCTCGCATAAGCGGCATTGAAACGCAAGAACATTTGCGGAACATCTGCAGCTTGAAGTAGGGCTGCAGTTGTTACAGGTTGCAGCCGGGAAACGAAGCGCGAACTTTCGGCGTCAAAACAGACGCTTATGCCCGCTTGCGCTCGATGGCATCCCAGAGAAGTGCAGCAATATCCGCGCCACCGAACTTCTTCACCTCGCGGATGCCGGTGGGCGATGTCACGTTGATTTCGGTCATGTAGTCGCCGATCACGTCGATGCCGACAAGCAGGAAACCACGTTCGCGCAGCGCGGGTCCGATGCGGGCGCAGATTTCCCGCTCGCGTGAGGTCAGCTCGGTCGGCTCGGGCCGGCCGCCGGCATGCATGTTGGAGCGGGCATCATGTTCGGCCGGCACGCGGTTGATCGCGCCGACGGGCTCGCCATCAACAAGGATGATGCGCTTGTCACCCTTGCGCACGGCCGGCAGGTAACCTTGCGCGATAAAGGGCTCGCGGAACATCTGGCCGAACATCTCCATCAGTGAGGAGAAATTGCGGTCGTCGCGGGTCGAATGGAAGACGCCGGCGCCGCCATTGCCATAGAGCGGCTTCAGAATGATGTCGCCCTGCTCCTGACGGAAACGGGCAATTTCGGCGGGATCCTTGGTGATCAGGGTCGGCGGCATCAGGTCGGCAAATTCTGTGACGAAGATCTTCTCCGGCGAATTGCGCACCCAGGCCGGATCGTTGACGACGAGCGTCTTCGGATGGATCCGCTCGAGCAGATGGGTCGAGGTGATATAGGCCATGTCAAAGGGCGGATCCTGCCGCAGCAGGATCACATCCATGGTCGAGAGGTCGACGCGCTCGGGGGCGCCGAGCGTGTAATGGTCGCCCTTGATATCGCGCAGCTCCATCGGTTCCACGGTGGCAAAAATCTTGCCGTCACGCATGGAGAGCCGGTCGGGCGTGTAGTGGAAGAGCTTGTAGCCGCGGCTCTGGGCCTCCAGGCTCATCGCAAAGGTGCTATCGCCCGCGATGTTGATCGTGGACACATGGTCCATCTGGACCGCGACGTTTCTGATTCTGGCCATGAGCTATCCCCGTGCAATTGCCCCGCAGATTTAGGCGGCGCGCTTTGCGAAGGCAACGCCGCCCCTCGTGAATTTTGCTGAAGCGAGCATGAGGCCGGCTGCGAATGCTCTCAGGCGAAGGCGCGGTCGGGGCTGTCTGCGGTAGCCAGATCATCGGATGAGGAGAGAACGGGATCCAGACGACGACCGTTTTCAGCGGAGAATACATGCAGCCTGGATGGGGCGATCTTCAGCGGCAGACGGTCGTTCAAGGCGACATGAGACGCAACAACCGCCGTCAAGACCTGATCGGCGACAAGGCCGTGGACGAGGCGCTGCGCGCCGAGTTCCTCGACATAATCGATGGCCATCGAGAACTGGGCATCCTCGTCGCTTGTCAGAACCAGATCTTCCGCGCGCATGCCGAGACGGACCGGACCGTCTGTCCAGCCAGCGCTACTCAAGAGACACGCATCCGCAAAGAGCAAGCGTGCGCCTTCGATCCGCGCATCGACAAGGTTCATCGCCGGCGAGCCGATGAAGCTCGCGACAAAGGTGGAAGCCGGGCGGTTGTAAACCTCGAGCGGTGTGCCGATCTGCTCGATCCGGCCGCCGTTCAAGACGACAAGACGGTCGGCCAGCGTCATCGCCTCCAGCTGGTCATGGGTGACGTAGATCGCCGTGGTCTTCAGCCGCTTCTGCAGCTTGCGGATTTCGCCGCGCATAGTCACGCGCAGCTTGGCATCGAGGTTGGACAGCGGCTCGTCGAAGAGGAAGACGGCGGGCTTGCGCACGATGGCACGGCCCATGGCGACGCGCTGGCGCTGGCCGCCCGAAAGCGCGCGCGGCTTGCGGTCGAGATATTTCTCGATCTCCAGCATCCTGGCGGCTTCCGCAACGCGGGCGGCGATTTCCGCCTTCGGCGTGCCACGGTTCTTCAACCCGTAAGCCAGATTGTCGTAGACGGTCATGTGCGGATAAAGCGCATAGTTCTGGAAGACCATGGCGATGTCACGATCGGCAGGCTCGACCTGGTTGACCACCCGGTCGCCGATCGAGATCGTGCCTTGCGAGATTTCCTCAAGCCCTGCCACCATGCGCAGAAGTGTGGACTTGCCGCAGCCCGACGGGCCGACGAGCACGATGAACTCGCCGTCCTCGATCTGGATATCGACGCTGTCCACGGCCTTGGCGCCGCCCTTGTCGTAGATCTTGGAGACCTCGTTGATGTCGATGGACGCCATGGTCGGCACTCCCTTTACTTGTCGGTTTCGGTGAGGCCCTTGATGAACCAGCTCTGGAACACCACCACCACGATGACGGGCGGCAGCATGGCGAGCACGGCCATGGCAAAGGCTTCGTTGTAATCGGGGATCTGAGAGCCGACCCAGACCTGCAGGATCTGCTTGATGCCGCGCATCAGGGTGTAGAAGCCCTCGTCCGTGGTCATCAGCATGGGCCAGAGATACTGGTTCCAGCCATAGACGAACATGATGATGAAGACGGCAGCGATCATGGTGCGCGACAGCGGCACCAGCACGTCTATGAAGAACTTGAAGGGACCGGCACCATCGATGCGCGCCGCTTCCAGGAGTTCGTCGGGTACCGACTTGAAGAACTGGCGGAAGAAGAAGGTGCCTGTCGCCGAGGCCAGCAGCGGCAGGATCAGGCCCTGATAGCTGTTCAACAGGTTCAGATCGCTCATCACCTTGTAGGTCGGCAGAATGCGCACTTCGAGCGGCAAAAGCAGCGTGGTGAAGATCAGCCAGAAGGCAAGCGTCGCAAACCGGAAGCGGAAATAGACGATGGCATAGGCCGCCAGCATCGAGAGCACGATCTTGCCGACGGCGAAACCGAGACCCAGGATCAGCGAGTTCATCGCCATGGTGAGGCCCGTCACCTGGCCAGTGAAGCCGCCACTCTTGAAGAGTACTTTCTCATAGGTCTGCGTGAAATCGTCACCGACCGAGAGCATCAGGCCGTTCGAGTGGATCTCGGCTGCGGAATGGGTCGATGTCGTGAAGGCAACCACCAGCGGCCCGAGCATGAAGATCACGCCGGCGATGAGGATCAGGTGGTCGAAGAATTTGGTGCGGTACATGGCGCTCTCCTCAACCGTAATGGACGCGGCGTTCGATGAAGCGGAACTGGATCAGGGTCAGGACCAGGACGATCACCATCAGAATGACCGACTGGGCCGAGGACGAGCCGAGGTCATTGCCACGGAAACCGTCGAGATAGACCTTGTAGACCAGCGTGATCGGGTTGTTCGCCGCACTGTCCTTCACCATCACGTCGACGACGCCGAAGGTGTCGAAGAGCGAATAGGTCATGTTGATGACCAGCAGGAAGAAGGCTGTTGGTGCCAGAAGCGGGAGCGTCACGGTCCAGAAACGGCGCGTCCCGGACTTGCAGTCCATCGTCGCTGCCTCGCGGATCGAGGCCGGGATTCCCTGCAGGCCGGACAGGAAGAAGATGAAGTTATAGGGTATCTGGTTCCAGACGGCGATCAGCACCATGGCAAAGGCGGTGTCGAAATAATTGATGCCGATCTTCATGTCCCAGCCGAACCAGGAGACGAAGGTCACGAAGGGGCCGATATGCTGGTCGAAGAACATCAGTCCGATCAACCCGGCGACCGGCGGGGCGATGGCATAGACCACGATCAGTAGCGTCTTGTAGGTCGACTGGCCGCGGATCACGGCGTCGGCCTTCAGCGCCAGCAGCAGGCCAAGCGACAGGACGAGAAATGTAACGACCAGACTGAAGACGATCGTGAAGCGCGCGATGCGGCCATATTGGGAGGCCGAGAAGATGTCGGCATAGTTGCTCAGACCGACCAAGGTCGAGCCAAAGCCGAACGGGTCCTCGATATAGAAGGAGGACTGAATGGCCTGCACCGACGGCCAGTAGAAGAAGATCGCGATGATTGCCAGTTGCGGCAGAAGAAACAGGTAAGGCAGGAATCGCGAATTGAACTGGACGCGCTTCATCTGGGTCCCCTCAATGGAAAGCCCGGGGACCGATGGCCCCCGGGAGCGACACTAGACAGGACGGCGTAATCAGCCGGCGGTCTTGGAGAAGCGGGCGAGGATCTCGTTGGCCTCGGCTTCGATGGTCTTGAAGGCGTCGTCCACGCTGACTTCGCCCGAGAAGATCTTGACGAATTCGCGGTTCATGACGTCACGGATCTGCGGGTAGAAGCCCATGCGGTAGCCCTTGGACCACTCGCCACCCGGCAGCATCAGCTGCTGCAGACCGACTTCAGCCTGGGGCGTGCGCTCGTAGTGACCGTCCTTCTTGGCCAGCTCGTAGGCAGCGGTCGTCAGCGGCACGTAGCCGGTTTCCTTGTGGTAGTAGTACTGGATTTCCGGCGAAGCGATGAAGTTGAAGAAGTCGCCGGTGCACTTGTTTTCTTCAGCCGGCTTGCCGGCCATGGCGAAGAGGGCAGCACCACCGATGAAGGAGTTGGTGCCGGAGCCTTCGATGCCGCTCCAGTTTGGCAGGAAGGTTGCTGCGAAGGGCATGGTGGCGGTCTTCAGCAGGCCACCGAAGGAACCGGAGGAGCCAACCCAGAGAGCGACCTTGCCTTCTTCGAAGGGCTTCTGGTTGTCGTTCCAGCCGGCGCCGTAGAAGTCGAACATGCCGGCGTCCTGCCATTCCTTGAGCTTGGAGAACATCATCCGCTGCTCTTCGGTGTTGATCAGGATCTTGGTGTCGACGACGCTGTCGTAACCATTGTTGTTGGTCGCGAACTGGAGATTATTGCGCGAGTGGAAGTTCTCGACCATCTGCCAGGGCAGGTGCGACTGAACGAGCGGGATGTAGCCGGCTTCCTTCAGCTTCGGCGCGATCGCCTCAAACTCTTCCCAGGTCTTCGGGGCCTCAACGCCGGCCTTCTTCAGGGCGTCGACGTTGTAATACATGATCGGGGCCGACGAGGAGAGCGGCATGCCGACGAACTTGCCGTCTGCATCGGCGTAGAAGTAGCGAACGCCCTGGATGTAGTCTTCGGCGTTGAAGGTGTGACCGGCTTCGCGGATGATGTCTTCAGCGGCAACAGTTGCGCCCTTGGCATTGATGATGGTGGCAGCACCGGCATCAAAGACCTGCAGGATGTTCGGGTGCTGGCCCGAACGGAAGGCGGCGATGCCAGAAGCCAGAGCTTCTTCGTAGGTGCCCTTGGAAACAGGGGTCAGGACGCAGGCCGTCTGGGCCGCGTTGAACTTCTGGGCAAGCTCGTTCAGCACTTCGCCGTTACGACCACCCATGCCGTGCCACCAGGTGATGTTGGTCGCGGCAAGCGTCGTCGATGCGGTCATGGTCAGGGCCAGAGCGGCCAGGGAAATCTTCTTGATCATGGGTCAGATCCTCTCCACCGGTTGTTGCGGTGAGGCTCCATTAGGACCGCTCCATGACAGCGACTTAAATGTTTTATGTCAGCTCTGTCATAATGGCTGGCTTTCGTTAACTTCGACGTGAAAGTGAAACGAAGCTAAAATGCGCCCTCGAAATGGACGGGCCAGCGCCAGGGCCGGACCACGACGATATCATGGCGAAGTGACAGGCGTGTTGCATCGGATTGCCTGCGAAGCCAGTGATCTGCGGCATTTTCAATGCGTCGCTCGGCTGCGTAGCCGACGGCATCGACGCCCGCCTTGAGATCCCTTCGGGCTTTCACTTCGACGAAAATGACGAGGTCGCCGCGCCTGGCGATGATATCGACTTCGCCGGCCTTGGTCTTGTAGCGCAGCGCCACGATCCGGTAGCCCTTGAGGAGGAGGGCGAGGGCTGCACGGTATTCCGACCAGCGGCCAAGCCTCTCGGCGCGGATGCGTTTTCGATCCGCGCCTTTGGCCGTCATGCGGCCCCCTTGAGTTCGAGAAGGCGCTGGTAGAGATCCTTGCGCGGCAGGCCGGTCAGGCGCGCGGCTTCCGTCGCGGCCTTGGCCGTCGGCATGGTGCCTGCCAGTTCGGCCAAGAGGCTGTCGACATCGGCGGCATCGGGGGCGGCATCGGGCGCCGGCGGGCCGATGACGAGGACGATCTCGCCCTTCACCGTTTTGTCCGCATAGTCTTGAGCGAGATCGCCCAGGGGACCCCGGCGGAATTCCTCGAAGGTCTTGGTCAGTTCCCGGCAGACGGAGGCCGGCCGTTCCTTGCCAAGTTCGTCGGCAGCGGCTGCCAGCGTGTCGCCGATGCGATGCGGGGACTCGAAGAAGATCAGCGTTGCCGGCACCTTGGCGAGCTCACGGAGGCGATCGCGCTTGGCCTTGTCCTTGGTGGGCAGGAAGCCGGCAAAGAGGAAGGCATCGTTGGGCAGGCCCGAGCCGACGAGGGCTGCGAGCGGAGCAGAGGCGCCGGGGATCGGCACGACGCGGTGGCCGGCCTCGATGGCCAGCTGGCCGAGGCGATAGCCGGGATCGGAGACGAGCGGCGTTCCGGCATCGGAAACGAGGGCGACGGACTTGCCGGCTTCCAGCGCGGCGAGCAGGCGGGCGCCCGCCTCATCGGCATTGTGCTCGTGATAGGCGTAAGGCCGGTTCTCGATGCCATAGCGGTCGAGAAGAACGCGCGTCACGCGGGTGTCCTCGCAGGCGAGCACATCGGCACCGGCAAGCGTTTCCAGCGCGCGGATCGTGATGTCGCCGAGATTGCCGATCGGCGTTGCCACGAGATAGAGCGCAGGCTCCAGCGGGCGGGCCGCAATCGGCGTGTCGTTGAGGCGATAGCGCTTGGTACCAGGCGCAGTGGCCGCATTTTTGTCTTCTGTTGTCATGCGGCCTTTATCCTCTACCCCCATGCTCGCGGCAAGGGTGCCGCCGCCATAAACCATTCCGATAACCTTCGCGTGGGACGAGCGTGGAAAACCTTGGAGCCTCTTGCTTTTCCCGCTCTTTTACTGCCATTTTGCCCGTCCACATCGTCCGGCCCGGGGACTGCCCGGCCCCTTTTTCCGATCCGGAACTCCGGAAGACGACACGTCGAAAGCGGTAGCATCCCATGCGTATAACTCTTGAACGGTCCAATCTCCTCAAGTCTCTGAACCACGTGCACCGCGTGGTTGAGCGTCGCAACACGATCCCGATCCTGTCGAACGTGCTGCTCAAAGCCGAAGGCGCCGAGCTCGACATGAAGGCGACGGACCTCGATCTCGAGATCACCGAAGGCACGCCTGCCATGGTCGAGCAGGCTGGCGCCACCACCGTTCCTGCCCATCTTCTCTACGAAATCGTCCGCAAGCTGCCGGATGGTTCGGAAGTGCTGCTCGCCACGAACCCCGATGGCTCGACGATGACGGTCGCCTCCGGCCGTTCCAAGTTCTCGCTGCAGTGCCTGCCGCAGTCGGACTTCCCGGACCTGACGGCCGGTACCTTCACCCATTCCTTCAAGATCAAGGCGTCGGACTTCAAGATGCTGATCGATCGCACGCAGTTTGCGATCTCCACCGAAGAAACCCGCTATTATCTGAACGGCATTTTCCTGCACACGATCGAAGCCGGCGGGGCCCTGAAGCTGCGTGCCGTCGCCACCGACGGCCACCGCCTGGCGCGCGCCGATGTCGATGCGCCCTCCGGCTCGGAAGGCATGCCGGGCATCATCATTCCGCGCAAGACGGTCGGCGAACTGCAGAAGCTGATCGACAATCCGGATCTGACCATCGGCATCGAGATTTCCGATTCCAAGATCCGACTGTCCATTGGTTCCGTTGTTCTGACGTCCAAGCTGATCGACGGCACCTTCCCCGATTACCAGCGCGTTATCCCGCAGGCGAACGACAAGGAAATGCGCGTCGATTGCCAGACCTTCGCCCGTGCCGTCGACCGCGTCTCGACCATTTCCTCGGAGCGCGGCCGCGCCGTTAAGCTTGCGCTCGCCGACGGCCAGCTGATGCTCACCGTCAACAATCCGGATTCGGGAAGTGCGACCGAAGAAGTCGCCGTCGGCTATGAAAGCGACGCGATGGAGATCGGCTTCAACGCCAAGTATCTCCTCGACATCACCGCCCAGCTGTCCGGCGACGACGCGATATTCCTGCTCGCGGATGCCGGCTCGCCGACGCTCATTCGCGACACGGCAGGCGCCGACGCGCTTTATGTCCTGATGCCGATGCGCGTCTGAGTCGGGAATTTTCTTTCAGGATTTTTGCTCCGACAGCGCCATTCTCTCTTGCGTTTGCGACAGGCAGGCCCAAAATTGTCGCAATCGCCTCGCAGGACGCGAGCAGCAACAAGAAGAGGGACGATCATGGCCATTCGACTGAAGGAACGGTTCGGGAAGAAATTCGACGAGGAAATCCGCTTCTTCAAGGGCATGATGCAGGGTCCGAAGACGGTCGGCGCGATTGTGCCGACGTCCTCCGTCACGGCGAAGCGCATGGCCAGCGTCATCGACCTCAAGTCGGGCCTGCCCGTCCTCGAACTCGGCCCTGGCACTGGCGTGATCACCAAGCAGATCCTGGCGCGCGGGGTCGCTCCGGAGAAAATCGTTTCGGTCGAGTATTCGGAAGACTTCTATCGCCGCCTGGTCGAGGACTATGCCGGCGTCAACTTCATCCATGGCGACGCCTTCGATCTGAAGAACTCGCTGGGCTCCTTCGCCGACAAGACGTTCGATTGCGTCATCTCCGCCGTGCCGATGCTCAGCTTCCCGATGGAAGCCCGTATCCAGCTGCTCGAAGACCTGCTCTCGCGCATCCCCGAAGGCCGTCCCGTGGTGCAGATCACCTACGGTCCGGTCTCGCCCGTCATCGCCAAGCCGGATCGCTACCACATCCAGCATTTTGACTTCGTCGTGCGCAACATCCCGCCCGCCCAACTGTGGATCTACCGCAAGGCCTGAGCGGCCGCCTACGGAGAACACCTAAGGAGAACAGGGGATCGACCGTCCGTCCAGACGCCTTCCGCTTGCGCTTCATCGCGTCTCATGCGACTGGACGGCCATGGAGATCTGGCAGGAGTCTTAAACTTGAGCGCACGTCACCGTCTCATCGTCGGACTGGATGTTCCGACCGTTCAGGAAGCGGAGCGCGTCGTCTCAACGCTCGGCGACAGCATCTCCTTCTACAAAATCGGCTATCAGCTCGCCTTTGCCGGCGGCCTTGAATTCGCCCGCGACCTGGCCAAACAGGGCAAGCAGGTCTTCCTCGACATGAAGCTGCTCGACATCGACAACACGGTGGCGTCCGCAGTCGAGAACATCGCCCGCATGGGCATGACCATGCTGACACTGCATGCCTATCCGAAAGCCATGGCAGCCGCCGTCAAGGCAGCTGAAGGCTCCGGCCTCTGCCTGCTCGGCGTGACCGTGCTGACCTCGATGGACGAGCAGGACCTCAAGGATGCCGGTTATCAATACGATCCGCGCAGCCTCGTGCTGAAGCGCGCCGAACAGGCTCGTGCGACCGGCATGGGCGGCATCGTCTGCTCGGCGGAGGAAGCCTCCGCAGTGCGCCAGATTGTCGGGCCGAAAATGGCGATCGTCACCCCCGGCATCCGGCCGGCCGGCGCCGACAAGGGCGACCAGAAGCGTGTGATGACGCCGTCGGATGCGATTTCCGCCGGCTCGAGCCACCTTGTCGTGGCGCGCCCGATCGTCAAGGCAGACGACCCGAAGGCGTCGGCGCTTGCGATCCTGGCGGAGATGGATGCCGCACTCGCCAAACAGTCTTGATCGAAGAAACCGGGAGGAAGACATGGCCAAGGGCTACTGGATCGCACGCGTCGATATTCGTGATGCCGAGCGCTACAAGGATTACGTCGCCGCAGCAAAGCCGGCATTCGAGAAATACGGTGCGACTTTCCTCGCTCGTGGTGGCGCCTATACCCAGCTTGAGGGACAGGTGCGTGCCCGCAACGTGGTGATCGAGTTCCCATCGCATCAGGCTGCGGTGGATTGCTACAACTCGCCGGAATACCAGATCGCAGCGAAGATTCGCCAGGAAGTGGCGGATGCCGAAATGGTGGTCGTCGAGGGCGTCTGAGCCCATCCAGCCTTGCGCCTCGATGTCCGGCGGGTGCGTCCTTGACGGGCCTTTCCCCCGCCGGACGATTCGGTTAAGAGAGGCCAGATCGCGCATATCGTGTGCGCCCATATCGTTCAGGGGAGCCGTCCATGACCTTGTCCAACCTTCCGCCGCTCGTCACCGTCTTCGGGGGCTCGGGCTTCGTGGGACGGCATGTGGTACGCGCTCTTGCGAAGCGCGGCTATCGCATCCGTGTCGCCGTGCGCCGTCCGGATCTCGCAGGCTTCCTGCAGCCGCTCGGCAATGTCGGTCAGATCTCCTTCGTCCAGGCGAATCTGCGTTATCGCTCGTCGGTCGATGCGGCTGTTCAGGGCGCCGACCATGTCGTGAACTGCGTCGGCATCCTGTTCGAGAGCGGCCGCAACGGCTTTGACGCGGTGCAGGATTTTGGTGCTCGCGCGGTTGCGGAAGCTGCCCGCTCTGTCGGCGCGACGCTGACGCATATCTCGGCGATCGGCGCCGATGCCAAGTCTGACTCCGTCTATGCTGCGACCAAGGGCCGTGCAGAAGCCGCCGTCCAGTCGATCATCCCGGATGCGACGATCCTTCGTCCATCGATCGTCTTCGGTCCGGAAGACGGCTTCTTCAACAAGTTCGCCGCCATGGCCCGCCTTGCGCCGGCCCTGCCGCTCGTCGGCGGTGGCAAGACCAAGTTCCAACCCGTTTACGTCGGCGATGTCGCCGAAGTCGTGGCCCGTGCCGTCGATGGTTCGATTGCGGGCGGCAAGATCTATGAACTCGGCGGCCGCGATGTCGCGACCTTCAAGCAGTGTCTCGAGACCATGCTCGAAATCGTCGGTCGCAAGCGCGCCTTGGTAACGCTGCCCTTCGGCATCGCCTCGCTGATCGGCAGCATCGCGTCTGCCGTCCCGCTGATCACCCCGCCGCTGACCAGCGATCAGGTGAAGCTCTTGAAGAAAGACAACGTCGTTTCTGCTGCCGCAAAGGCTGAAGGGCGCACGCTCGAAGGCCTCGGCATCCAGCCGGTAACGATGGCCGCAATCCTGCCGACCTACCTGGTGCAGTATCGCGTTCACGGTCAGTATACGGGCTCCGGCAAGGCAGCCTGAGGCTGCCTTGCATCGCCTGACAATCGTCACGCCGTTGCACAAAAGACGCAGCTAAACAAAGACCTGCGTTAACCGCGGATAAAGCAAGTTCGCCTATTGATGGCGGTCGTGGCAATGCGTAAAGACTGGCCCCCAACAGCCAGCCGGCAGCACTTGCCGGCCCTTCATTTCAAGACAGTCTCAAGAGGCATTTCCATGGGCAAGTCCATCGCACTGTTCTTCGCATGTGCGGCACTGGTTATCATCGCTGGCTCCTTCGTCGCCCCGACCACGGTGGCGGCCCGCAAGGACAATTGCGCGCCTGCCTATGGCATCGACCCCTGCTCGACGGCGTCGATCCCGTCGAACAACTGATTTCCCGAAAACAAAAGGCCGCCCCTCGGGACGGCCTTTTTTCTTGTCTCGGATATACCGGTTTCAGCCGAAGGCGAGAAGCCCGATGATGCCTGCCGTGCCAACGGCGATCCGCCACCAGGCAAACGGCGCATAGCCCCGTTTTGAGACAAAATCCAACAGACCCCGGACGACAATAAGCGCCGAGATGAAGGCCGCGACAAAACCGATCGCGATGATCATGGTGTCATCGACGGTGAGAGCATTGCGGTTCTTGTAGAGGTCGAGCGTGAAGGCGCCGAGCATGGTTGGCATGGCGAGGAAGAAGGAAAATTCGGCCGCCGAGCGCTTGTCTGCGCCGAGCAGCAGGGCACCGACGATCGTCGCGCCAGAGCGCGAGGTGCCCGGGATCATCGCCACGCACTGGCAAAGCCCGATCTTGAAGGCAAGCGACAGGGGATAGTCGGTGACGTCATGATACTTCGGCTTCAGCGGCAGGCGGTCGATCCAGAGCAGGACGAAGCCGCCGAGGATCAGCACCACGCAAATCAGCATCGGCGTCTCGAACAGCACAGTCTTGATGAAGTCATGGGCCAGCGCGCCGATCACGGCCGCCGGCAGGAAGCCCAAGAGCACGGCCCCGACGAAACGCCGGCTCTCAGCGCTCGTCGGTAACGACAGCGCAATCCCTAAGAGCTTGGCGAAGTAGACACTGAGGATCGCCAGGATCGCGCCCAGCTGGATCAGCACGGCAAAGGTGTTGCCGGGCGATTCGAAGCCGAGGAAATGGCCGGCCAGCAGCACGTGGGCGGTTGATGATACCGGCACAAACTCGGTCAGGCCTTCAATCAGGCCGAGCACGAGCGCGCTGATAATGGATTGATCTTCCATGAGGTCTCCTTCAGGGGGAAGGCAAAGTGATTTGCTTGTATTGCCGGGGCCGAAACCCTATAGCTTGGAAGCCGCGCTGATGACCAGCCGCTTCGACAGCCTGTGTCGCGGCCACTGAAAATTCCGAGAATCCGAGTTCTTATGCCGACCCTGTACCATCACACGATGTCCACCGCGTCCCGATTCATTCGACTGGTATTGTCCGAATACGGATTTCAGACGGATCTGGTGGAGGAGCAGACCTGGGAGAAGCGCAAGGAATTCCTGGCCTTCAACCCGGCCGGCACGCTGCCCGTCTATGTCGATGACAGCATGCGGGCGCTGTGTGGCCCGTTCATCATTTCGGAATTCATCGACGAGACGCATGGCGTCTTGAAGCGTGACCGACGCCTGTTTGCCGAGGACCCGTTCCAGCGGGCCGAGATCCGCCGGTTGACCGAATGGTTCCTGCAGAAGATGGAGCAGGACGTGACGAAGCCGCTGGTGCGCGAGCGTGTGCACAAGCTGATCATTCCGAACGGCCTCGGCGGTGGCGCGCCGGATTCGAAGGTTCTGCGCACGGCGCGATCCAATATCCGCCACCACATGAAATACCTCACCTGGCTGTCCGGCTCGCGTCAGTGGATCGCCGGTGACCGGCTGAGCTATGCCGACCTTTCGGCAGCCGCAGCCGTTTCCGTTCTCGACTATCTCGGCGAAATCGACTGGAACGAGTATCCGGTCGCCAAGGAATGGTATCAGCGCATCAAGTCGCGGCCGTCCTTCCGACCGCTGCTCACCGAGCGCGTCCGTGGCATCACGCCGGTGTCGCACTACGCCGACCTCGACTTCTGACGGTTACTGTTATGGACGAGCCGCAGATCGATCCCAAGATCCGGAAGCGGCGGGCAGACCTCACACGGTTCTTGCGCCAGGAGGCGGAAGCGCAGGGCTTCGATCTCTGTCGCATCACGCTGCCGGATGCGATCCCCGAAGCACCGGCCCGACTTGAGAGCTTTCTTGAGGCCGGTCGTCATGGCACCATGACCTGGATGGAAGAGACAAAGGAGCGGCGCGGAGATCCGCGTGTGCTCTGGTCTGAGGCGCGCTCCATCGTCATGTTCGGCATGAATTATGGCCCGGACGAGGATCCCCGACTTTTACAGGCGCAGCCTGAGAAGGCAGCGATCTCGGTCTATGCCCGCAATCGCGACTATCATGACGTCATCAAGGGGCGCCTCAAGGAAGTCGCGACGCGCTTTGCCGCGCGTGCGGGTGAGGACGTCAAGGTCTTCGTCGATACAGCGCCCGTGATGGAAAAGCCGCTCGCGGCCGCTGCCGGGCTCGGCTGGCAGGGTAAACACACCAATCTGGTCAGCCGAGATTTCGGCTCCTGGCTCTTCCTCGGCAGCCTGTTCACCACGGCTGAGCTAGAGATCGACGCGGCCGAGCGCGATCACTGCGGCTCGTGCCGGGCCTGTCTCGACGCCTGCCCGACCGACGCCTTCCCGGCGCCCTACCAGATCGATGCGCGACGCTGCATTTCCTACCTCACGATCGAGCATAAGGGGCCGATCGACCGCGCGCTGCGGCCCGCCTTCGGCAATCGCATCTATGGCTGCGACGACTGTCTGGCGGCCTGTCCCTGGAACAAGTTTGCCGCAGCTGCACGAGAGATGAAGCTCGTCGCCCGCGAGGACCTGAAGGCGCCCGACATCGCCTTCTTCCTGACGCTGGACGATCCGACCTTCCGCACCTATTTCAGCGGCTCGCCGGTGAAGCGGATCGGACGGGATCGCTTCGTGCGCAATGTGCTGATTGCGGCAGGGAATTCCGGCTCCCGTGATCTGGCAACAGCCTGCGCAGCGCTGCTGACGGACAGTGCGGCGGATGTGCGCGGGATGGCGGTCTGGGCGATGTCGCGGCTTTTGGCCGGAGAAGACTTCATGAGGCTCCGGGCGGAGCATCTCAAACAAGAAACGGACGAGCATGTCCGACAGGAATGGATGACGGAGAGCTGACGCATGCGGATGATGATTTTCGGAGCGGGATATTCGGGCAAGGCGATCGGCAAGCTCCTCAGCGGCCAGGGCGCATCCGTCGCCGGCACCACGCGCAGCGCCGAGAAGGGCAAGGCATTGGAAGAGGCCTCAATCCGCCCCTTCCTCTTCGACGGCACAAGCCTGTCCGAGGCTCTGCTGGCCGAACTGGCCGAGACCACGCATCTCGTCCAGTCGATTGCGCCCGGCAGTGAGGGCGACCCGCTGATCCGGCTCTGCGGCCAGGCCGGCATCAAGGCGATCATGCCGAAGCTTGAATGGATCGCCTATCTCTCGACCGTCGGGGTCTATGGTGATCACTACGGCGCCTGGGTGAACGAAGAGACCGAACTGAAACCCGTCTCGGTGCGCTCCGTGGAGCGGGTGGAGGCCGAACAGGCCTGGCAGGTCGTGGCAGCGCGTGACGGACTCCCGCTTGCGATCCTGCGCCTCTCCGGCATCTACGGCCCCGGGCGCAACACCTTCCTCAACCTCGCCAACGGGACAGCACGCCGACTGGTGAAAAAGGACCAGGTGTTCAACCGCATCCGGGTCGAGGACATCGCGACGGCGACCGCCTTCCTGGCCGAGCCCAGGACCGCCGGGATCTTCAACGTCACCGACGACCTGCCCTCTCCGCCCCAGGACGTGGTGACCGAAGCGGCCCGGCTGATGGGCATGGAAGCACCACCGGAACAGCCCTTCGAGACCGCCGATCTCACCCCCATGGCGCGCTCCTTCTATGGCGAGAACAAGCGCGTTTCGAACGCCAAGATCAAGACGCTTGGATTCAACTTACAGTACCCGAATTACCATATGTCTCTTCAGGATCTACTTGCCTCGGGGACATGGAACCATCGGGCCTGAAACCGCGTTTTTCGGGGTCAAACTTTGCTCGTGCGGGGCTGGAAGCACTGGAATTTCGCAGCCTCCATCGCTTTCTCACCACAAATCGGGCAGCAAATTGGGCAGGTGAGGAAAATTTTTCTTCGCCGATTCCGTGATCGCCTAGCCTGTTCAGTCCGGTGGTTTTTCATTCCATCAAAGCGCATGGAATCAAACGATTTTTGCTGATTGTTCATAAATCGTTAAGGTAAAGACTCCGCTTTCACTCATCACAAATGTTACAATAGGTAACTTTTCGTGATAGCATGAAGGCACGTTTTTGCCATTTTTGACCTCCCTTAGCCGTCGGCACGCAAAAAACAGCTCGTGTCAACGACTAGGGACGTATAACTTGACGATCAACCGACGCTCTATTTTCGCCGCTGCAACTATTGCTGCACTCTGTGCTTTCGCACCACACAGTGCAAATGCGAAGTCTTCCTGTGGTGGCGCCTCCTGGTACGCGCTGACGTCGAAGACCGCCTCCGGCGAACGTATGAACCCGGCCAAGCTGACGGCAGCCCACAAGAGCCTGCCTTTCGGTACCAAGGTGAAGGTCACCAATGCGCGCAGCGGCAAAAGCGTCGTCGTCCGCATCAATGATCGCGGCCCTTTCATCCGCGGCCGCGTGCTCGATCTTTCGAAGGCCGCAGCCCAGAACATCGGCATGATCCGCTCGGGCCACGCCAAGGTGTGCTACGAGATCATCCGCTGATATCTGCTGCCGCTTCCGGTACCGGTGATCTCTTCATGGCTTTAGACGCTTGCTCTTGCCCCTGATCGCCGTTACCACGCTCTCTTCTTTCAGAGGAGAATGACCATGCGCCTGGGCGGCCGTCTTGCCGGTGCGATCGAAGTCTTGAACGATATCGAGACCCGTCGCCGTCCCGTTGCCGATGCCCTCAAGGATTGGGGCCTTTCGCATCGTTTCGCCGGTTCCGGCGACCGTGCGGCCATCGGCAATATCGTCTATGATGCCCTGCGCATGAAGCTTTCCCATGCCTGGCTGATGGATGACGACAGCGCCCATTCCCTCGGCTGGGCCGTGCTGCTGCGCCAATGGGGCATGAGCCTCGAGGCTCTTCAGGCGGATCTGGAAGGCGATAACTTTGCCCCGGCCCCGCTGTCCGAAAGCCTGCTCCAGGCCTTTACCAGTCGCGACCTTTCCGATGCGCCGCTGCATGTGCAGGGCGATATTCCCGATTGGGTCCAGCCCTCCTTCGAACAGGCCTTCGGCGACGACTGGCTTGCCGAGGCACAGGCGCTTGCCACCCGCCCGACGCTCGACCTACGCGTTAACACGCTGAAGGCCAACCGAGATAAGGTGCTGAAGGCGCTCGATCGTTCCGGCGCCCAGGCCTCACCGATCGCGCGTTTCGGCATGCGTGTTCCGGCCGGCGAAGGCCCGTCGCGGCTCCCCAATGTCACGGCTGAACTCAGCTTCCAGAAGGGCTGGTTCGAGGTGCAGGACGAGGGCTCGCAGATCGTCGCCGATCTCGTGACGCCGCGTGAAGGCGACCAGGTGCTCGACTTCTGTGCCGGCGGTGGCGGCAAGACGCTCGCCATGGCGGCAGCGATGAACAACAAGGGCCAAGTTCATGCCTATGACGCAGATCGCAAGCGGCTCGCGCCGATCATCGAGCGGCTGAAGCGCGCCGGCACCCACAATGTCCAGGTGCATGACAGCACCAAGGGGCTTTCGAACCTCAGAGAGCGTTGCGACCAGGTTCTCGTTGATGCGCCCTGCACGGGGACCGGCACCTGGCGCCGTCGTCCAGACACCAAGTGGCGTCTTACCGACCGGAACCTGCAGGAGCGTCTGGCGCAGCAGCAGGAAGCCCTCACCGAGGCCTCGACGTTCGTCAAGCCGAATGGCTCTCTGCTTTATGTCACCTGTTCGGTGCTGCCGGAAGAAAACGACCGTCAGGTCCAGGCCTTCTGCGAGGCCAATCCGCAGTTCGTGATCGTGCCCGTGGTCGAAGACTGGGCCCGCCTCTTCGGCGCTTCGGCTCCCAAACCGCGATCGGCCGATGGCAAAACCGTCACGCTCAGCCCCGCGAGCATGGATACCGACGGCTTCTTCTTCTGCCGCATGCGCCGTCGGCCCACCTGACTTGACGACTGTCAATTGTAACCGTTGTTTCGTATAGTCGACTGTTTGACACCAGTTTGCTTTTGCGCGAAGACAGGGCCGTCCGTTCAAAAGGAGGCGCCGTCGGCGCCGAAGGGAGACACCATGATCCGGAAATCCGTCATCGGCGCGTCGGTCGCGCTGCTCGTCACATCGGTTGCCATATTCGCCGGCCCGGCCATGGCTGCACCGGCGCCCAAGGACGTGCTGACGCACTATACGGTGCTGGCCGAGGCCAAGTTCCAGGATGCGCTTTCGACCGCCAAGGCGCTCGATGCCGCCATTGACGCCCTGATCGCCAAGCCGAGCGACGAGACGCTGAAGGCAGCCCGTGCCGCCTGGATCGCTGCCCGCGTGCCCTATCAGCAGACGGAAGTCTATCGCTTCGGCAACCCGATCGTCGACGATTGGGAAGGCAAGGTGAATGCCTGGCCGCTCGATGAAGGCCTGATCGATTACGTCGACGCCGGCTACGGCACCGAAAGCGACGGCAATGCGCTTTACGTGGCCAACGTCATCGCCAACCCGAAGATCAAGATCAACGGCGAAGAGGTCGATGCTTCCAAGATCACGCCGGAATTCCTCGCCGAGACGCTGCACGAAGCCGGCGAAGTCGAGGCCAATGTCGCGACCGGCTATCACGCCATCGAATTCCTGCTCTGGGGTCAGGATCTGAACGGCACCGGTCCGGGTGCTGGCAACCGCTCGTTTACCGACTACGACACGGCCAATTGCACCAATGGCAATTGCGACCGCCGCGCCGCCTATCTGAAGTCTGCCTCGACGCTCCTGGTCCAGGACCTCGAAGAAATGGTTGCCGCCTGGGCGCCTGAGGGTGAAGCGACCAAGGCCGTGCTTGCCGACGAGAAGAAGGGCATTTCCGCCATGCTCACCGGCATGGGCTCGCTTTCCTATGGCGAACTCGCCGGCGAGCGCATGAAGCTCGGCGTGCTGTTGCATGACCCGGAAGAGGAGCATGACTGCTTCTCCGACAATACCCATGCCTCGCATCTGAACGACGCCATCGGCATCGCCTCCGCCTATACCGGCGAATACACGCGCGTCGACGGCACGAAGCTCACCGGCCCGTCGCTGTCGGAGCTGGTTGCCGCCAAGGATGCCGCACTCGATGCGGAAATGAAGGGCAAGCTTGAGAAGACGCTTTCTGCCATGAACACCATGGCCGAGCGCGCCAAGACCAAGGAAGCCTATGACCAGATGATCGGCGAAGGCAATGCCGAGGGCAATGCCACTGTGCAGGCCGCCATCGACGGGTTGATCGACCAGACCCAGACCATCCAGCGCGTCATTGCGTCGCTCGATCTCGGCACGATCGAGCTTGAAGGCTCCGACAGCCTTGATAATCCCGGCGCGGTTTTCCAGTAAGCAGCAAAGGCGGGCCGTATCTTCCGGATGCGGCCCGATCCTCCGATGACATCGTCCCGCCTCCTCACGTTGAGCCTTGCGACACTGCTGGTCGTCGCTGCCCAGACGGGGCCGGTTGCGGCGGATAATGTCCCGCAGCGCAGCGACCTGACGTCCAAGGATGCCGCCCGCGTTGCAGCCGTCACCAAACCGGCAGAGGATTTCAGCAAGGCCGAGGCCTTCGAGCTAATGCAGGGAGGTGCGGGCACCTCCACCCATGGTGTCAACCAGGATGCCTTCTCGCAGTTTTCGACCAACATCACCTTCGCCGAAGAGCAGGATTTCAAGCTTGGCAATGCGCTCTTCCGCAAGCTCTGGGTCTCTTCGCCGTCCTCGACCCAGGCCTCCGATGGCCTCGGTCCGCTCTACAACGCACGGGCTTGCCAGAGCTGCCACCTGAAGGATGGGCGCGGCCATCCGCCGGAAGGCGATCGTGACCAGACCTCGATGTTCTTCCGCCTCGCCCGCCCCGCCGCCACGGCGGAGGAGAAGGCAAAGCTCGAGCGATTGGACATCGCCTCGCTGCCCGACCCCGTCTATGGCGGCCAACTGCAGGACCAGGCGGTGCCGGGCATGGCCGCCGAAGGGCGCATGGTCATCACCTATACCGAGGAGCCGGTGACGCTATCAGGCGGCGAGACGGTGATGCTGCGCCGCTCCAGCTATTCGGTCAGCGATCTGAATTACGGGCCGCTCGATCCGACCACGGTGCTCTCGCCGCGTATCGCCAATCCGATGATCGGGCTCGGCCTGATCGAGGCGATCGCGGAAGAGGATATCCGGGCGCTCGCCGATCCCGATGACCTCGATGGTGATGGCATATCCGGACGCGCCGCCCGCGCCCGGGATCACCGCACCGGTGAGATCAAGCTCGGCCGCTTCGGCTGGAAGGCGCAGAACGCCTCGGTACGCGACCAGAGTTCCAGCGCCTTTGCCGGCGATATCGGGATATCGACGCCTGATGATCCCAGGCATTTCGGCGACTGCACGGTAAAGCAGACCGCCTGCCTTGAAGCCGCAACCGGTGTGCAGCCTAGGCTCGGTGATACCGAAGGACCCGCGCCCGTGCTCGATCTCGTCACCTTCTACGCAAAGAACCTCGCCGTGCCGAAGCGTCGCGATGTCGATGATGCAGAAGTCCTGCGCGGCAAGGAAATCTTCTACGCGAGCGGCTGTATCGCCTGCCACCGGCCGAAATTCGTCACCAGCCGCAAGGCAGAAAACAAGGCACAGGCCTTTCAGCTGATCTGGCCCTATTCCGATTTTCTGTTGCACGACATGGGCGAACGCCTGGCCGACGGCCAGGCCGTGGGCGATGCCACCGGCCGGGAGTGGCGCACGCCGCCGCTCTGGGGTATCGGTCTGACGCAAGTCGTCAGCGGCCACAGCTTCTTTCTTCATGACGGGCGGGCGCGAAACCTGACAGAGGCCATTCTCTGGCATGGCGGGGAGGCAGAAGCCGCCCGCAATGCCTTCGCCGCCGCCACCCTCAAGGACCGCAAGGCCCTGATCACGTTTCTGGAGTCTCTCTGATGCGGTTTTTCACGCGCCTTGCCCTTCTCTCCACGATGCTGCTGCCCCTGCCCGCGCTGGCACAGGAATCGAACTCGACCGTCGGTGTGCTCGACGCCGCCACGGTGCCGACGGTGATGGAGCGAGCCGTCGACGGTTTCATCCGACCGGGTTATCGACGCTTGACCGAAAAGGCGGGGGCGATGGAGGATTCCATGGCCTCGCTCTGCGGTTCGCCATCCGTCGAACGGCTGCAAACCGCCCGGTCGACCTTCGGCGATCTCGTTGAAGCCTGGTCGCGCATCGAGATCGTCCGCGTCGGCCCTGTTCTCGACGACAACCGCTTCGAGCGCATCCTGTTCTTCCCGGACCGAAAGGGCACCGGGCTGAAGCAGGTCCAGGCAGTCCTTGCCAAACCTGATCCGAGCGTCACATCGGTCGAGACGCTGAAGGGCAAGAGCGTTGCCATGCAGGGGCTTGGCGCGCTGGAATTCGTGCTCTTCGGCACCGGCGCGGAAACGCTGACGACCACCGAAGGCAATTACCGCTGCCAATATGGTAAGGCGATCGCGGCCAACCTGCAGCGCCTTGGTTCGGAACTCTCCGCCGCCTGGGACGCGCCGGATGGTGTTGCGGCGGCCTGGAAGACGCCGGGACCCAATAATCCGCTCTACCGCGACGAAGCGGAAGCTGCCAAGGAACTGCTCGGCGTGCTCGTGCATGCCGCCGAGACAATCCGCGACCAGCGTATCGAGCATTTCTACAAGGGCGATCCGAAAAAGGCCCTGCCGCGTCAGGCGATCTACTGGCGCTCGGGCAATACCTTCCGCTCAATCACCGCCAACATCGAAGGCCTGCGGGACCTGCTCGACACCTCCGGCATGGCCGAGCTTCTGGCCGAGGACAACCGCTCGGTCGTCTCCTCGACCGATTTCGTCGCCCGCTCGCTGTCGCGGGTGTCAGCAGACATCAAGCCCGATGTGGCGCAGGTCTTCGAGGATCCAGCCCAGATTGCCAAGCTCGACTTCCTGCTGCTCAACAGCCGTGACCTGATTCTCCGGCTCAACAACGATCTCGGCGGCGGTATCGGGCTTGCTGCGGGCTTTTCCTTCTCCGACGGCGACTGAAATGATTTCAACGCCGCTCATCGATCGCCGCGCCTTCCTGCGCTCTGCGGGTCTTGCCTTCCTCGCGGGCCTGACACCGCGCGCAGCCTTTGCGCTGGAACGCGCAGACGCGGTCTATGCCAGCGGGTTGAAGCGCGCGGATGGCTCCTTTGCCATCGGGCTGGTCAGCGAGACCGGCAGCCTGATCGACGAGATTGCATTGCCGGGCCGCATTCACGGGCTCTGCCACAGCGCCGAAAACGGCCTCTCGGTCGCCTTTGCCCGGCGTCCCGGAACCTTCGCCGTTATCTTCGACGCCAGGAAATCCGTCGAGCCACGCATCATCGCGGCAGCCGAAGGCCGCCACTTCTTCGGCCACGGCGCCTTCTCGCCGGATGGCCGGCTCTTTTATGCGAGCGAAAACGACTTCGACGCCAATGCCGGCGTGATCGGGATCTATGACTGCATCTCCGGCTTCGAGCGCGTGGGCGAGGTTCCGGCCCATGGCATCGGCACGCATGACATTACCGTCACGGCAGACGGCCTCCTGGTCATTGCCAATGGCGGGATCGAGACGCATCCCGATTTCGGTCGCACCAAGCTCAATCTCGACCATATGGAGCCCTCGCTGGTTCTGACCGATGCCAAGACCGGGACGCTGATCGAGAAGCACACACTTCCGCCCGAGCTCCGGCAGCTCTCCACCCGACATCTCGATGTCACCGCCGACGGGCGGATCTGGTTTGCCTGCCAGTATGAGGGCCCGCGCACAGATCGACCGCCGCTGGTCGGGCATTTTGCCAAGGGCGAGGCAGTCACGTATGTCCAGCTACCCGACGAGACGACGGACCGGCTGGGCAATTATGTAGGCGCCATCGCCGTCAACCGCGCGTCAGGCCTCGTCGGCATCGCCTCGCCGAAAAACGGGCTCTGGGCGGTGCTGGATGGCAAGGACGGGCGCCTCCTGTCCGAGACCGTGTTGCCGGATGCAGCGGGCATTGCCCCCTCGCCTGACAGCTTTGCCGTCTCCTCCTATCGCGGCGATTTTCTCGACCGACAGAGCCCTGTCGCCTGGGACCAGCATATCATCCGGCTCTAAAAGGCTGGCCGAACCGAGAGGATTGCCCTAGATGCCTGCCATGTCCAAGATCCTGAGCTACATCCTCTTCATCGGTTTTGTCGTCGGCGCAGGCCTCATCGCAGGCCTGACCAATATGCCCGGCGACTGGTACCAGTCGTTGCAGAAGCCGTTCTTCAACCCGCCCTCCTGGCTGTTCGGCCCGGTCTGGACGACGCTTTACGTGATGATCGGCGTGGCGGGCGCCCGGATCTGGCAGCGGGCACCGAAATCGGCGGCGATGCAGCTCTGGTTCGCGCAGATGGCCTTCAACCTGATGTGGTCGCCCGCCTTCTTCGGTCTGCAAAACCCGGAACTGGCGCTGGTGGTCATTGCCGGCATGCTGGCAACGATCATCGCCTTCATGGTCAAGGCAAAGCCGATCGACCGGATTTCCACCCTGCTCTTCGTGCCCTATCTCGCCTGGGTTTCCTTCGCCAGCGTGCTCAATCTCAGCCTCGCCTGGCTGAACTGAATTTCCGTTTCGCCGGCTTGCTTGCCTGGAACGACCGTGCCAATTTCGCCGCAAAGGGGACAGGGCATGGTGGACTACGATCAGGAAATGGTCGAAACGCGCATTCGGCAGAGCTTTGCGCGCCAGGGGGCAATGGAAACACTTGGGGCTTCGCTATCGCGCGTCAGCCCCGGCGTGGTCGAGATCGAGCTTGAGTATGACCGCAAGCTCACCCAGCAGCACGGCTTCCTGCATGCCGGCGTGATCTCGGCTGCCCTCGACACCGCCTGCAGCTATGCCGCCTATACGGTCACGACGCCGGAGGTCTCGCTGCTCACCATCGAATTCAAGGTGAACCTGATGTCGCCGGGGCGCGGTGAGCGCTTCCTGTTTCGCGGCGAGATCACCAAGCCCGGCTCCAACATCATCGTTGCCGACGGTCGCGGCTATGCGCTGACCGACGGTCCGGCCAAGCTGATTGCCTCGATGACCAGCACGATGATGGTCATCCGCGGCCGAGAGGGGATTTCCGGATGACCTATGAGATGAAGCCGATCGCCGGCAAGACTGTCCTCTTCGTCATGGCGGCGGATGCCGAATACGGCGTCTTCCTGCGCACCCGCATCTCGCCGCTGATGACCGGCGTCGGGCCGGTCGAGGCCGCCGTCGTCCTGACCAAGGAACTCGCCCGCCTGTCGAGCCATGACGACCTGCCCGATCTTGTCGTCTCGCTCGGCTCGGCCGGATCGGCGACGCTCGAACAGGCGGAAATCTACCAGGTCTCCGCCGTCTCCTATCGCGACATGGATGCCTCTGCCTTCGGTTTCGAGAAGGGCAAGACGCCGTTTCTCGATCTCCCCGTCTCCGTCGAGCTACCGCTGCGCATTCCGGGCATTCCAACGGCGACGCTCTCGACCGGCGCCAATGTCGTCTCCGGTCCTGCCTACCAGTCGATCGACGCCCAGATGGTCGACATGGAGACTTTCGCGGTGCTGCGCGCCTGCCAGAGCTTCAACATTCCGCTGATCGGGTTGCGCGGCATTTCCGATGGTCGCCACGACGTCAACCATATCGACGACTGGACGCAGTATCTGCATGTCATCGACAAGAAGCTGGCTCTGGCGGTCGACAGCCTGCAGACGGCGCTGGAAGACGGCGTCTTCTGGTTCTGAGCGGTTGCACAAAAATTCGAAATTCTCTGGGCGATCTGCCATTGAAACAGGGCGCCTTTTTCTTTAAAGGCTCGCCATGACCCAGACAGCACATCCCGACAGTGTTCTCATCGTCGATTTCGGCAGCCAGGTAACGCAGCTGATCGCCCGCCGCGTTCGTGAATCCGGCGTCTATTGCGAAATCGTCCCCTTCCAGTCCGCCGAAGAAGGCTTTCACCGGTTGAAGCCCAAGGCGATCATCCTGTCGGGAAGCCCCGCTTCCACGCTGGATGAGGGAAGCCCCCGCGCGCCGCAGGTGCTGTTCGACAGCGGTCTTCCGATCTTCGGTATCTGCTATGGCCAGCAGACCATGTGCGCCCAGCTCGGCGGCAAGGTCGAGGGCGGCCATCACCGTGAATTCGGCCGTGCCTTCCTCGAGGTCGAACAGGATTGTGATCTGTTCAGCGGTCTCTGGTCGGTCGGCTCCCGCCACCAGGTCTGGATGTCCCATGGCGACCGCGTGACTGCGATCCCGCCGGGCTTCAAGGTGCTCGCCACCTCCGCCAACGCACCGTTTGCCTTCATCGCCGACGAGGCGCGCAAGTATTACGCCGTGCAGTTCCACCCGGAGGTCGTGCACACACCCGATGGCGCGAAGCTCATCCAGAACTTCGTGCAGAACATTGCAGGCGTGAAGGGCGACTGGACCATGCAGGCCTATCGCCAGAAGGCGGTCGAGCAGATCCGCGCCCAGGTCGGCGACAAGCGCGTCATCTGCGCGCTCTCAGGCGGCGTCGATTCGTCCGTCGCAGCGCTGCTGATCCACGAGGCCGTCGGCGACCAGCTGACCTGCATCCTCGTCGACCACGGTCTGATGCGCAAGAACGAGGCAGCCGATGTCGTTGCCATGTTCAAGGAACACTACAACCTGCACCTCATCCATGTGGATGCCGTCGACAAGTTCGTCGGCGAGCTGGAAGGTGTGAGCGACCCGGAAACCAAGCGCAAGATCATCGGCCGCCTGTTCATCGAGACTTTCGAGGAAGAAGCCAAGAAGCTCGGCGGCGCGGATTTCCTCGGCCAGGGCACGCTCTATCCCGACGTCATCGAAAGCGTCTCCTTCACCGGCGGCCCTTCCGTGACGATCAAGTCGCACCACAATGTCGGCGGCCTGCCGGAGCGCATGAAGATGCAGCTCGTTGAACCGCTGCGCGAACTCTTCAAGGACGAAGTGCGCGTGCTTGGCAAGGAGCTCGGTCTGCCGGATTCGTTCATCGGCCGCCACCCCTTCCCCGGTCCGGGCCTTGCCATCCGCTGCCCGGGCGGCGTGACGCGCGAAAAGCTCGACATCCTGCGCGAAGCCGATGCCATCTATCTCGACGAGATCCGCAAGGCCGGCCTCTACGATGCGATCTGGCAGGCCTTTGCCGTGCTGTTGCCGGTGCAGACCGTCGGCGTCATGGGCGATGGCCGCACCTATGAATTCGTCTGTGCGCTCCGCGCCGTCACCTCGGTCGACGGCATGACCGCCGACTTCTACCACTACGACATGGAATTCCTCGGACGGGCTGCCACCCGCATCATCAACGAAGTCCGCGGCATCAACCGCGTCGTCTACGACGTAACGTCGAAGCCGCCGGGCACGATTGAGTGGGAATGAGGCCGACGCCTCGACTATGATCAATGAATGAACGGAGGGCCAAAACCCTCCGTTTTTTCTTGCGCCCATTCTCAGAACGCGAACGACTGCTGCGCCGGCGTCGTATCAGGCAATTCGACACCTTCCAGCTCCAGCATCCGCAGCTTCGAATTCGATCCGCCGGGCGCGGAAAAGCCGCCGATCTTCCGCCCTGCCGCGAGAACCCGGTGACAGGGGATGATCAGCGGGATGGGGTTCTTGGCCATGGCCTGGCCGATCGTCCAGGCGCCCGCAGGTCCAAGTTCCAGCTCTGCAGCAAGGCCGCCATAGGTCGTCGTGCTGCCCCAGCCGAGACGGCGGGTGGCCAGATAGATCTGGCGGTACAGATCCGTCTGGGCGGAGAGGTCGAGGCGCAGATCGGAGAAGTCGCTGCGTTCGCCTTCGAAGTAGGCTCGCACACGTTCGATGACCACAGCGATTTCAGCGATTGGAGACGCGCGCTCCGCGCCCGTGAAACGCCGACGAATGGCGTGCTCTGCCTGATTTGGCTCGTCCCCTGGCAGGTGAAAGCCGCAAATTCCGTCATGGCTCCAGGCGATCGCGCAGGTGCCACTCTTCGCTTCGAACACCGCAAACGCGTAGTTGGTCGTCATAGCAATGCATCCTCTCCAGACGGTGCAGGTTGGCCCGCGCCGGACGATCGATCAACCCGTTTCATGCCGGGCCCGTAAAGACTTTCCAACGGGTGCGCGGCGCGGCCAAGCGCTCGGCTTGCCAGCCGTGGGATCGTCTTGCTATCGGTCGGTCACGAACAGGAGACCAGCGGCCCATGGCAATCACCATCTACGGCATCAAGAACTGCGACACGATGAAGAAGGCGCGCACCTGGCTCGACGAGCACAGTGTGAGCCACGACTTCCATGACTACAAGGCCAAGGGCATTGATGCTTCGACCCTGGACAGCTGGATGGGCAAGGTCGGTTGGGAAGTGCTGCTCAACAAGGCCGGCACCACATTCAAGAAGCTCGACGAGGCGCAGAAGGAAGGGCTCGACGCGGCACGAGCCAAGGCGCTGATGCTGGAGCAGCCGTCGATGATCAAGCGGCCGGTGCTGGATGTCGACGGCAAGCTTACGATCGGCTTCAAGCCGGAGATCTATCAGCAGACCTTCAAGGCTTGACCTCATGGCGAATACCACCCGCGCCACGCAGTTTCTCGACAAGGCCGGGGTCGCCTATACCACCGCGACCTATGACTATGACCCGAATGCCGAGCGCATCGGCCTGCAGGCGGCGGAAGCGATCGGTGAGCATCCGTCGCGGGTGTTGAAGACACTGATGGCGGAACTCGACGGCAAGCCGGTCTGTGTCGTCGTGCCCTCCGACAAGGAGGTGTCGATGAAGAAGCTGGCAAGCGCCTTCGGCGGCAAATCGGCGGCGATGATGAAACCGGCCAATGCCGAAAAACTCACCGGCTTCGTGGTCGGGGGCATCAGCCCCTTCGGGCAGAAGAAGCAGGTGCCGACCGCCATAGAGATCTCGGCGATGGACGAGGCACTCGTCTACATGAATGGCGGGCAGCGCGGGCTGCAGGTGCGGCTTTCACCGCAGGATGCGCTGAAGGCGCTGGGCGCCATTGCCGCCCCTCTCGTCGCTTGACCGACGCCACGTCTAGACTTTGCCACCTTTGGGCTTAAGTCTGAGGCAAGCAGAACATAAACAGGAATGCCCCATGACCCTCCCCGATCTCTCTGCCTCCATCGATCCGACCAAGCTCGACAAGCTCGCCGAGGTGGCGATCAAGGTCGGGCTGCAGCTGCAGAAGGGTCAGGACCTGGTGCTGACGGCACCGCTGGTCGCCGTGCCGTTGGTGCGGCTGATCACGGCGCATGCCTATAAGGCGGGTGCCTCGACGGTCACGACCTTCTATTCCGACGAAGAGACAACGCTGGCGCGCTATCGCCACGGGCATGACGAAAGCTTCGACCGCGCGCCCAACTGGCTCTATGACGGCATGGCCAAGGCTTACGAGAACGGCGCGGCACGCCTGGCGATCGCCGGCGACAATCCGATGCTGCTTGCCGAGCAAGATCCGGCCAAGGTCGGCCGCGCCAACAAGGCAAACTCGATCGCCTACAAGCCGGCGCTGGAGCATATCTCCAATTTCGACATCAACTGGAACATCTGCTCCTATCCGAACCCCTCCTGGGCGAAGCTCGTTTTCCCGGACATGCCGATCGAAGAGGCCGTGCGCAAGCTGGCGGACGCGATCTTTGCCGCTTCCCGCGTCGATCGCGACGATCCGGTCGCGGCCTGGGCCGAGCACAACGCCGAACTCAAGAAGCGCTCGACCTGGCTGAACGGTGAGCGTTTTGCAGCGCTGCACTTTACCGGCCCCGGCACGGACCTGACGGTTGGCCTCGCCGACGGCCACGAATGGCATGGCGGCGCGTCGACCGCGAAGAACGGCGTGACCTGCAATCCGAACATTCCGACGGAAGAGGTTTTCACCACGCCGCATGCGCTGAAGGTGGAGGGCCATGTTTCCTCGACCAAGCCGCTTTCCCATCAGGGCACGCTGATCGACAATATCCAGGTGCGTTTCGAAGGCGGCCGGATCGTCGAGGCCAAGGCCTCGAAGGGCGAGGCCGTGCTCAACAAGGTGCTCGACACCGACGAAGGCGCACGCCGTCTCGGCGAAGTGGCACTCGTGCCGCATTCATCGCCGATCTCGGCCTCCGGTATCCTTTTCTACAACACCCTCTTCGACGAAAACGCCTCCTGCCACATCGCGCTCGGCCAGTGCTATTCGAAGTGCTTCCTCAATGGCGCCTCTCTCAGCCAGGACCAGATCAAGGCGCAAGGCGGCAATTCCTCGCTGATCCACATCGACTGGATGATCGGATCGGGACAGGTCGATATCGACGGCATCCGGGCCGACGGTTCGAAGGTGCCGGTGATGCGGAAGGGCGAATGGGCCTGAGGTCAAACCCTCAGATGTCGAGATCGACCCAGAGCGCCGCGTGATCGGAGGCCGCCTCCTGCGGCCTCGTCAATTCCTCATAGGTGTCCCAGCGCTTCGGCCTTGACCCCGGCCACATGCCGGTGCGGATCACCCCGCCCTTCTCCACCTTGTCGAAGAGCTTGGGAGAGAGCAGCAGGTAATCGATCTTGTTGCCGGGGTTGGACAGGCCATAGGTGCCGGGAAAACCGCCATTCTCAAAGCTCGGATGATCGAAGGCGTCGGTCAGGTCGGCGTCTTGCAGAAGCGGACTCAAGGGATCGCTGTCTGGCGTGTCGTTCAAGTCGCCAATTACAGCGATATGCTCCCAGCCCTCGGCGATCCGCTCCTGCACGATCTCGGCGACACGGGTCGCCTGGGCCTTTCGGCGTCGGTCGGACTCGGTCTTGCCGCCGAAACCCTTGCTCTTGAAATGGTTGACCATCACCAGCAGCCTGTTGCCGCTTGCGGTCGTCACCTCGTATTCGGGGCAATCACGCGAGAAGATGATGCGGTCACTGCCATCGGGCAGACGATCATCGACATGGCTGCGCATCCGGCCGATCGGGAATTGCGGACCTGACATCAGACCGACATCGATGCCGCGCTCGTCATTGCCGTCGATCAGCATCACATGGCGAAACGGCGTGCCCTCGACAGACGCCACGATCTCCTCGTTGAAAGCCTTCAGCACAGGCCGACTTTCGGCCTCGACCACGCCCAAGACATCCGCCTTCAAATCGCGGATCACGCGCGCCGTGTTGCGCATGGCATGTTCGTTGATGGGTTCATCGCGCAGTTCCAGCGAGCCGACCCAATCGGCACGACCGGATGCTGTGATCTCGACGCCACCCGTCTTGGGGCGCTTCAGAAGGCCGCCCCGATTGCGGCGGAGAATGACAAAGGGACCGGTGTCGCTCTTTTCCATGCCGAGCGCGACGATCAGATCGACCATTTTCTGGCGAGAGGCGGAGGAATAGGTGACCTCGCCCAGAAGCGCATTGAGTTCCGCAAACTTCTCAAGGACGGGGCGCCCATCCTCCCAGGTCTCCAGATTCATCGCCTTGGCGCGATCAAACAGGTTCTCGACGTTGTAGACTGCAAGGCGCATCACTCCCTCCCACACTCTATGACGGGAAGGGAGTCATATCAGACAATTGTGATGTTCGCGTGTCGCGAGATTTATGATTGCAGGCGCAACCGACGGGGGACGAGCGCCGCCTCAGCGATAGTAGACGATCTTGCCACCGTTGAACGCGGTCTGGACCCAGAGCACATTGTGCGGGGCGATGCCACGGACTTCGAGGGCAGCCGACAGGCTCGGATCTTCCGTCACCATGGCCTGGGCGAGCGCCCGGCTGTTTCCGGTCGGGTAAAGGGCCTGCATCGGGTAGGTGTGGCGATCGAAGCTGCCACGATCGACGCGGATCGCGGTGACGTTGCCATTATATTGCTTGCCGAACAGGATTTCCCTCGGCGTCCAGCCCCCGAATTCGACATAGGTCGCGGAATGCGGTGCGGCATTTGCCGGAAGGGCGGCGAAACCGGCTGCTGCAATGGCAGCCGCAGCCACGATTTTCTTCATCATGATCATACTCCTTTTGGCCGAACGCTTGGGAGCCCGTCCGGCCTCAGAGCCACATGTGGCGATGAAGATGATTGTTGTCCAGTATAATCACATGAGGTTGATCAATTGCGTGCAATTGATTTTGGAGACGCTGTGTTCAGCATGCGCCTCCGGGGTCCAGGCTCGGGCGGCTAGGCCCCAGAGCCGGACGAGCAGGTCAGGCCTGCCGGGCCTTGCGGGCGGCGTAACGACGGTCGCGCTCGGCCTTGCGGGCGGCTTCGTCTTCGACAACGCGGGAGATGCGCGAGGCTTCGGCCTGTTCGCGGGCGTCCTTTTCGGCACGGGCTTCGGCGACAAGGGCTTCCTCGCGTTCGCGGGCTTCCTGCTCGACGCGGATCTTTTCCTCGGCCTTCAGGCGGTCGCGTTCGGCATGGCGCCTTTCGCGTTCTTCGGCGCGGGCGGCACGTTCAGCCTTCCGGGCCTCACGCTCGGGGTCGGCGGCGGCATGGGCGGCCTTAAAGGCCTGCAGCAGGGCTGCCTTGGCGTCGGTTGCCGTCGTCCGGCGCTCGGCCAGACCATGGTCTCTGGTGAATTTCATCGGTGCTCCAATCTCTCGAGTCAGGGTCAGGTGCGGGCACGCTTGGCGACCAGGGCCGCCGTGGCACTCTCACGCGCTTCGCGTTCGCGGGTGAGGCGTGCCTCGCGCAGACGCATCGTCTTTTCGTCGCGTGCCGAGGCAATCGCGTCCTGCTCGTCGATCGCGCGACCGCGGGCGAGAAATTGCGACTGCGTCTTCGCGAAGGCGATCTCCGCAGTCTGCCTGGACTTTGTGAGTTGTTCGGTCATGTCGTCTCCTTTCAGGAGCGCGCCCTTGTCGGGCAATAAAAAAAGGCCAGGCGAACCGCCTGACCTTCCCTGGGGATCATGCCTTCAACAGTGCCAGTACATCCGTGGTCAAAGGAAAGCGGATCCCGGATCTATCAGGCTGCCTGCAGGTTGCAGGCCGACATCTTGCCCGACTTGTTGTCGCGCTCCATGTCATAAGCCAGCTTCTGGCCTTCAACGATTTCGCGCATGCCCGACCGTTCGACGGCGGAGATGTGCACGAAGGCGTCCGGGCCGCCGTTGTCAGGCTGAATGAAGCCGAAGCCCTTGGTGGAATTGAACCATTTTACTGTGCCAGTGGTCATGTTGAACCCTTTCATAGCGCATAGAGTGCCGCAGCGCGGATGCGCTGTGGAGAGAACGATTTTTGAAAGGAAGGTTCGACAGGGCGCGGGCTGTTCCGCGCGATAACCAAAGCTTAGCAAGCAAACATCGATGACCCCTAGATAGAGGTCTTCCTAATGAAAGTCAACCATCGGTTTTCAATCCGACTGATTTCTCAATCAAAAGTGTAATTTCCGTCGATGCAACCGCAGCGCCGGCGCCTGTATCAGACGGCACTGATCGCCGCCCTGACCCTGGCCAGGAAGCGCTTGCGCTTGTCCTCCGTCGCACGGTCCATGTCGTGCAGCGAAAGCATGCGGAAATCGACGGACTTGGCGCAGAAGGCCGCCACGCCGCGCTTCAGGATGCGCTTCACGGGATTGCCCATGTAGAAATACACCACCCACCAGGGGGAGCCTGTGGAGGTCACGACCCAGAATTTCCTGATGTGGGTCATCAGCGGCACGATGCGTCCGCCGGCCTTGTCATGCTCGAAGGCGACGCCGGGCACGAAGATGCGATCGATGAAGCCCTTCATGATCGCCGGCAGATTGAACCACCACTGCGGAAAAACGAGGATCAGACCATCGGCGGCCTTCAGCCGGGCGATAATGCCCGAGACGTCTTCGGCCGGCTGGTAACCCGGCTCCATGTAGGCGGCGCGTTCGGCGGCGGAAAGCCGGGGATCGAAATCCTCGGCATAGAGATCGAGCATATCAACCGTATGGCCTTGTGCTTCCAGCGCCTCGACCACCGTTCTCGCAGCGGAAGCGGCAAAGCTTTCCGGCAAGGGATGGGCGAGAACGACCAGGAAGTGCTGGGCCATCAGAACAGACTTCCCTGACCGGCCGGCGGTTCGCTCTTGCGCTGGGGCTTGGATATGCTCGCGGCGCGCGCCGGCTGCGGCGTCGATGGCTCCGGCGGAGAGACACCCTCGCCAGCCACAGCGGCCACGCGGCCATCGGCAAATTCGATCGCGATCGCCTGGCCGTGGGCCAGTCCATCGGCGCGTGAAACCGGGCGATCATGCTCGTCGCGGATCACGGCATAACCGCGCGCCAGCACGTTCTTGTAGGACAGAGACTGCAGCACACGGTCCTGCGAAACCAGCGACTGACGGGCGCGGCGCAGATCGTTGACAACGGCGCTGTCGGCACGGCGACCAAGGCTTTCCAGCCTGTCCTTCGAGCGCTCGGTCATCGCCTTCAGCCGCGCCGGGACTGCCGTCAGCGTCGCATCGAAACGCCCGAGCCGCGCCTTGTTGCGCTCGATCAGCCGCTCGATAACGCGCTCGGCCCGCACCGCATTGTCGGACAGCTTCTGCCTGCGCTCTACCAACCGGCGCGCCAGCATGTCGGGCGAAAGTTTCGCCGCCGCGCGCTCGAAGCTGCGGCGTTTGTTCATGGTGTTGAGTTCGAGGCTGCGCCCGAGCCCCGCAGCTGCCTCGTCGAAGCGACGGCGCGGCAAAGCGAGTAACTGGTCGAGCGAGGGCAGCGCCCGCACGAGGCTGCGCAGGTTCTGGCGACGATTGTCCATCTGGCGGTTCATCGCGCCGGACAGGCGGGCAGAGAGTGTCGCCACCTGCGCCTCGAGATCTGCCTTCACCGGAACCGCCATTTCGGCAGCCCCGGTCGGGGTCGGCGCACGCACATCGGCGGCGTAATCGATCAGCGTCCAGTCTGTCTCGTGGCCAACGGCCGAGATCAGCGGTATGGTGCTGGCTGCGGCCGCGCGCACCACCGCCTCGTCATTGAAGCTCCAGAGATCTTCGAGGCTGCCGCCACCCCGCGCGACAATCAGCACGTCCGGCCGCGGAAACGCTCCGCCATGCTCCAGCGCGTTGAAGCCCTGAATCGCATTGGCAACCTCGTCGCCGGAGCCTTCCCCCTGCACCTTGACCGGCCAGACCAGCACATGCACCGGAAAACGGTCAGAGATGCGGTGCAGGATATCGCGGATGACGGCACCGGTCGGCGATGTTACGACGCCGATCACCCTGGGCAGGAAGGGCAACAACTGCTTGCGGGCGGGGTCGAACAGGCCTTCCGCCGTAAAGCGCCGCTTACGCTCCTCGATCAGCGCCATCAGCGCGCCGGCGCCGGCAGGCTCCATCTGCTCGATGACGATCTGGTATTTCGACGAACCGGGGAATGTCGTCACCTTGCCGGTGGCGATCACCTCCATGCCCTCTTCCGGGCGATATTTCAGCTTAGAAAAGGAGCCCTTCCAGATCACCGCATCGATGCGCGCCTTGTCGTCCTTCAGGCTGAAATAGGCATGTCCGGAGGAATGCGGCCCGCGATAGCCGGAAATTTCGCCGCGCACCCGCACATGATCGAAGGAAGTTTCGATGGTGCGCTTGATCGAGCCCGAGAGTTCCGAAACGGAAAACTCGGTGAGGTTCGTCGGCGAATCGTTGTCGAAGAAATTGCTCATGCCCCTCCCTAGCGGAAAACGGCGGCAAGTTCAGCCCGAGGAGTGGGTCATCAGCCGCTTTCCCTCAGGGCAGTTCGACGCGGTAGATCTGCATGCCGGAGGGGCCCTCCACGGGCACGGGCCGGAGATAGGAGGGAATTTCACCCCTCAGCATGCCGGCATAGAGGCCATCGGCCTTGGTCGTGGCAATATTCTTGGTCTGGAACAGCTCGGGGCAGAACACCAGAATGGTCGCGCCCGATCCGCGCAGGAAGGCGGCTGCCTCGTCCGGCTTGGCAAGCCCGACATGCAGTTCCGTCAACATGCCGCCCTCGTTGCGGTGGTAGGGTCCTGCGAGCGCCCGGTGACGGGTGAAACGTAGGATTTCCGGACCGAGATCGGCGGCGGCCACGACGACGCCGTCCGGCAGACGGTTCAGGGCGGCGAAGCCGGCGGGTGCATCGCAGGCAGGCCTGCTCTCTGCCTGTCCGCCTGACGTTTCGGAAAGCCCCTTCATTCGGTTCATCACGCCGGCCGTACCCTCGACGAACAGCACACCGAAGAGGGACCAGGCGCTGGGCACCGACAGAAAGGCAGCGAGTGCAAACAGCAGACCCGCGCCAAGCTGCGGCGGCTCTTCGCGCGCCTTGAGACGGAGTTCGCCGATCAGCAGTGCCAGCGGCGCAATGGTCAGGAGATTGGCGAAGATTGCGCCGCGCACCTGGATCAGGGCGATCAGGAAGGAGACGGTGATGAGGCCGAGCATGATGGCATGGGCGCGGACACGATCGCCGTTGACGATGCGGAAGATACAGACGCCGATGGCAAAAAAGGCGACCGCATAGAAGCCACCAAAGGCCGCAGGTTCCCTGCCCAGCTGATCGAGGAAGGACTGTGCTTCGATGACGCCGGAAAGCCAGAGCGTGTGCAGCAGCGGATCGAGCTCATTCAGCGGATTTTGCAGGCATTGCGGAGCAATGATGACCGTACCCAGCGTCACCAGCATGCCGGTGACACCGATTGCCGCGATGCGATGTCGGCGGTCCTGCATGCCCGGCAGCTGCGTGGCGATGAAGAGTGAGGCTGCGCCGATACCGACCACGGCGTAGAAACCGACCGAAAGGCTGTCGCAGGTAACCATCGCATAGTGAACCGGCGGGACCGTCGCGAAGAACATGGCCGACAGGCTGACGACCAGCGTCAGAGAGAAGGCGCGGGCCGCCCTTGCATAGGCCACACCCTCGATGGCCCAGAGAATGCCGACCGTCGCACAGACGGTTGCGACGAGCGGCGTGGTTTCCGCGCCGATCGCAATCGCAAGCGCTGCGGCGAAGCCGGCCAGAGCATGGCTGCCCGTCCCGCGCGCGGGATCGAGCAGACCGGCAGCGATGGTGGCGACCAGCACGAGCTGGACGTTGTGGTGATCGATCGACCCAGGCAGAAAGCGATTGCTGGTGATGACGAAGACAGAGGTCAGCAGCAATGCGACATGCAGGGTCACCTCGTCGCCGATGCGGCGGGCGGCGACGGCAATTGCCCCCATCAGAGGCAGAATGAGGAACAAGGGCCAGACGAGCAGCGCCAGCGCCTCGGCCTGCTCCATCGGCACGATCTGTGAGAAAAGCAGGATGAGCGATGCAATCGGCAGGTCGATGAGGCGCGACCAGTGCATCAGCGTGCCGCCGTCCAAGCCCAGACGGTACTGCGTCATGTCGAACCAGGACTGGCCGGCAAGGAGATCACGCACCTGAACCAGGCGCATCACGTCGTCATTGTCCGCGCCGACATAGTCGGTCATCGCCGGCAGATTGAGCAGCGCAATCACGACCATCGTGGCAAGGCCGTAGACCAGCGTCCACACGAGGAGCGGGCGCGCGGCAGACGATCGCGATGCGTCCGGCAGGGTGATGTCGGCCATGCTTCGTCAAACCTCCCTATCCGCGAGGATCTCTCCCGTCTGCGGGTGGATCGACGGATCATATTTCAAAGACTGATCTTGCCCGAAACCTAGCCTTAACCTTCTCAAGAAATAGTAAAACGGAAGGCAGCCCGCAGGCTGCGCGAACCCCAGCGCTTAGAGCAGGTTACCATGAGCCGTTCGGCCACCCCCTCCCTCGACATCGCCGTCCTCCTGCCGTGCTACAACGAGGCAGCCACAATAGGCGAGGTCGTCCGCGATTTCCGCGCGGCGCTGCCCGAGGCAAAAATCTATGTCTATGACAACAACTCGACCGACAGCACGGCGCTGAAGGCCATGCTGGCAGGCGCCACCGTCGTGCGCGAACGCCGCCAGGGCAAAGGCCATGTCGTGCGCCGCATGTTCTGCGACATCGATGCCGATATCTACATCATGGCCGACGGCGACGGGACCTATGGCCCCGCGGACGCCGAGGAGCTGATCCGCACGCTGATCACCGAACGCGCCGACATGGTTGTCGGCACGCGTCGCGGGGTCCACGACGATGCCGGTCGCCAGGGCCATGCCTTCGGCAACCGCCTGTTCAACCAGCTTTACCGCGTGCTGTTCGGCAATGACTTTACCGACATCCTCTCCGGCTACCGCGCCTTTTCGCGCCGTTATGTAAAGAGCTTCCCGGCCGTTTCCGCCGGCTTCGAGATCGAGACGGAAATGTCGGTGCATGCGTCACGACTTAAACTGCCGGTCTGCGAAATCGAGCTGGACTACGGCCGCCGTCCGGAAGGTTCGCATTCAAAGCTTTCGACCTTCAAGGATGGCTTCAAGATCCTCTGGATGTTCGCCATGCTGATGAAGGAAACGCGTCCCTTCGCCTTTTTCGGACTGATCGCGGCCGGCCTGATGGGCGTCAGCCTCGCTGCGATGGCACCCGTTCTCTACGAATTCTTCACGACCGGGCTCGTCTCACGCATGCCGACCTGGATTGGCGCAATGGCGCTGATGATGATGTCATTCCTGTCGTTCACGGCCGCGCTCATCCTGGATTCGGTCGCGCGATCCCGGGCAGAGCAGCTCCGCATCCACTATCTGACCCTGCCCGCTCTCAATACCTCGAAGACGGTCGGCGAACCGCTGGCAGAGCGTGAGACTTCGCGCCGCGAACGTTCGCCGAAGACGACGGAAAAGGGCCGGTCGTCGCGCGCGGCATGAAGAAGTTCCTCCGCTTCGTGCTTGTCGGCGGGACCGGCTTCGTCGTCGACGCCGCCGTGCTCTGGCTCTTCCTGAGCTTCACGCCGATCGGTCCGCTCCCCGCCCGCATCGTTGCAATCGCGGTTGCGATGGCCACGACCTGGCTGCTCAACCGGACCTTCACCTTCGGTGCGTCGAAGCGCACGCTGGTGGCCGAGGGCTTCCGCTACGGCTTCATTGGCGTGGTGACATCGCTGATCAATTACGGGGTCTATGCCCTGCTTCTCATCGGCGCGCCGCTGCTGAGCCCCTACGCCGCGCTGGTCTTTGCTTCCATCGCGGCGATGCTGTTCAGCTTCTTCGGGTACTCACGCTACGTCTTTCGCCGTTAAAGCGAAAGCCGCCGCTTACACCGTTTCCCAGCCGTCCTTTTCCGCGGCGCGGTAAATCGCGTCGATCAGCTTCTGGTTTGCCTTCGAGCTTTCCAGCGTCACGACCTCACCCTTGGTGCCAGCGACGACACGGGCAAAGGCCTCCGCCTCCAGCTTGTATTGGCGGCTGTCGGGAAAGCGGAAGATCTGCGAGACATTGTGGCTGCGGTTGGTGAGCTCAACTTCCTCGGCGCCCCAGCGATCGGCGTTGAACGGCGACTTCACCTCGATGAAACCGTCCGTGCCGTGGAAGACCATCAATTGGCGGTTGGCCATCTGGGTCGCAACATAGAAGTTCAGTTCGAAGTCACCGAAGTCGGCCTTGACGCTTGCATAGATATCCGTGCCGAATTCCGGATCGCGCTCGATGGTCGATTGTACGCGTACCGGCTCTTTACCCGTGACGAAGCGGGTGGTCATCGTCGGATAGACGCCGATATCCGGCAGCGCGCCGCCGCCGAGTTCGGGAATGTTACGCATGTTGCCGGGGTCGCGGTTGAAATAGGTGAAGGAGCCCTGGACCATCTTCAGCGTGCCGATGGCGCCCTGGCTCAGAAGTTCCCGGACCTTCAGCCAGACGGGGGCGTAAGTCACCATATAGGCTTCCGAAATCACGACCTTGTTGCGCTCGCGCGCCGCGATGATCGCGTCGATCTCGGCTGCCTTCAGCGCGATCGGCTTTTCGCAGAGCACATGCTTGCCGGCATCCGCCGCCTTGATCGCCCATTCGACATGCTGGCTCGTCGGCAGCGGGATGTAGACGGCATCGATGACGTCGGAGGCGAGCATTTCCTCGTAGGAGCCGAAGGCATGCGGCACCGAGAAACGGTCGGCCATATCACGGGCCTTGGCCAGATCGCGGCTGGCGATCGCGGTGACCACGGCGTTTTCGGCGTCCTGGATTGCCGGCACCACGAGCTCGCGACCGATCTTGGCCGTCGACAGAATTCCGAAACGCAGCATCTCAAATCCTCCTCAAAAATGTCGGGCGGACATTAGGCGAAGCACCCGCAGGGCGCAACGGCGTTCGGATGCCCAGGTTTGGCGTGGCATCCCATTCAGCATAGGCAATCCAGGACTGGAAAGCTGCAATCCCAGGCCCATATCGAGGATTGATCATGCTCATCGACAATCCTGCTTCAGACCCCATCAATGCTTTTCAATGGTGCCATCGACTTACGCTTGATAGCGTCGTGCTGACCCTTTCCTCCTCATCTCTTCCCGAGGCTTTCCATGCAGAAACGTGCTCTCGGCCGCACCGGCCTTTCGATCGCTCCCGTCGTGCTCGGCGGCAATGTCTTCGGCTGGACGGCCGATGAGAAGACGTCCTTCGACATTCTCGACCGCTTCTTCGAAGCAGGCTTCAACACGATCGACACGGCCGACATGTATTCGCTCTGGGCACACGGCAATGTCGGCGGAGAAAGCGAGACAATCATCGGCAACTGGCTGAAGCGGGGTGGCGTCAAACGTGAAGATGCCATTATCGTCACGAAGGTCGGCGCCGATCTCGGCGGCAAGAAGCGAGGTCTCAGCGCCCGTCGTATTGCAGAGGCCGTTGAAGATTCGCTGCGCCGGCTGCAGACCGACTATATCGATCTCTATCTCGCCCATTGGCCGGATGCCGAAACGGACGACGAGGAGAGCCTTGCCGCCTTTGCCAAGCTCAAGGATGCCGGCAAGGTGCGGGCGATCGGCTGCTCGAACCTCGATGCCGAACAGCTGCAAGCGACCTTCGATGCGGCAGCCAAGGTCGGCGTCGGGCGCTATGACGTCATCCAGCCGGAATACAATCTCTACACCCGATCGAAATTCGAGGGGGATCTCGCAGAGCTTTGCCAGCGCGAAGAGATCGGCGTGATCACCTACTATGCGCTCGCCTCCGGTTTCCTCACCGGCAAATATCGCAGCGCTGCCGATACCGAAGGCAAGGCGCGCGGCGAGGACATGGAGCCCTATCTCAACACGCGGGGCTTTCATATTCTCGGCGCGCTCGACCAGGTGGCCGCAGAGACCAATACCAGCCCTGCTACCGTCGCGATTGCGTGGGTCGCGGCGCAGCCCGGGGTCACCGCCCCGATCGCATCTGCCACAAGTTTACGCCAGCTCGACAGCCTGATTGCAGCCGGCAAGCTAGAGCTTACGAAAGCCCAGATGGACCAACTCAACCAAGCCGGAGCATGATCATGAAGACACGCAGACTAGGCTCCCTCTCCACATCAGCTATTGGCCTCGGATGCATGGGCATGAGCCATGCCTATGGCACCAATATCGACGAGGCGACGGCGCAGAAGCTGTTCGACCATGCCGTCGAACGTGGCGTGACCTTCTTCGATACGGCGGAGGTCTATGGCCCCTTCACGAACGAGATCCTTGTCGGCAAGGGCCTGAAGCGGCACCGCGACACGGTGGTGATTGCGACCAAATTCGGCTTCACCGTGGGCGAGGAGGCGAAGGCCGCGCGTCCGTCTGGCGTTGACAGCCGGCCGGAGCATCTGCGGGCCGTCGCCGAGGCCTCGCTGAAGCGGCTGGGCGTCGAGGTCATCGACCTGTTCTACCAGCACCGCGTCGATCCGGATGTGCCGATCGAAGAAACCGTTGGCGCCATGGCCGAGCTCGTGAAGGAAGGTAAGGTTAAGGCGCTGGGCCTCTCCGAGGCCAGTGCCGCAACTCTGCGCCGGGCCCATGCCGTACATCCGATCGCCGCCATCCAGAGCGAATACTCCCTCTGGACGCGCGATCCCGAAACCAACGGCGTGCTCGACACCTGCCGGGAACTCGGCATCGGCTTCGTGCCCTTCTCGCCGCTCGGTCGCGGCATGCTGACCGGCGCGCTCAAGGACCTGTCGAAGCTCGGCAAGGACGACTTCCGCCGCGGGTTGCCGCGCTTCGACCAGGAGAATTTCGACGCCAATCTGGCGCTGGTCACAGCACTCGAAACCATGGCGGCGGAGAAGGGCGTGACACCCGGTCAGCTGGCGCTCGCCTGGGTTCTCGCCCAGGGCGACTTCATCGTGCCGATCCCGGGCACGACCAAGATCGCCAATCTCGACAGCAATATCGATGCGACCGGGATCACGCTTTCGGCCGAGGATTTGTCCGCCCTGTCCAATGCGGTCTCACCCGACAAGGTGGCCGGCGCCCGCTATAACGAGGCCATGTCCAAAATGGCGGGACGCTAAGGGAGCTTCAAGCGAAGCGCCGGCTGCCCGCCACGCAGAGCACGACGAGCAGGGCTGTTGCCAGCATGGGAAGGCTGACCTTCTCATGCAGCAGCCCTGCGGCCAGCACGAAGCTCAGAAACGGCTGCAGCAGCTGCAGCTGACCGACCGAAGCAATGCCGCCCAAGGCGAGGCCGCGATACCAGAAGATGAAGCCGATCATCATGCTGAACAGCGAAACGTAAGCGAGCGCCAACCAGCCGGATGTCGACACGGCCCCAAGATCTTCCGGCAGGGTCCAGAGCGCCAGCGGCAGCATCACCGGCAGCGAGAGAACCAGCGCCCAGCTGATCACCTGCCAGCCGCCCAGCCGCCGCGACAGCCGCGCACCTTCGGCATAACCCAGGCCACAGGCAAGGACTGCTGCGATCATCAGCCCGGCACCCGCGATCGCCATATCCGCCGTCGTCGACAGCGCAAAGCCGGCAACAAGTGCCGCACCGCTCACGGAAAACATCCAGAAGACCGCCGAGGGGCGCTCGCCGGCCCGCAACACGCCGAAGAGAGCGGTGCAGAGCGGCAGAAGCCCGATGAAGACGATCGCCTGAGCCGAAGTGATGCTCTGGAGCGCCAGGGCCGTCAGCAGCGGAAAGCCGACGACCACACCGAGGGCCACGACCGCCAGCGGTAGCAGATCGCTGCGCAGGGGGCGCTTCTCCCTGAGCGCGATAAGAAGGACAGCGCCCAGTCCCGCCGCGATCACGGCGCGCGCCGAGGTCAGGAACAGCGGGGCAAAATCGGCCAGCCCCACGCGCGTCGCCGGCAGCGAACCACTGAAGATCAGCACGCCGATGAACCCGCTGGCCCAGGCTTTCCACGAAATCGTCATTCTCGTCTCCATTTGTCTTTCCTCCCCTATCGCGCGGAGGGGCTGGCGCATCCAGAGACGGAGCGGTACAATCTTGCCAAACTGTACTGATGACAAAGGCCATACAGATGAACGAGCGCGTTCAACCACCGGAGATGCCGACCTCAAGGACAGCGCAGGTCATGGCCGATATTCGCGGCCGCATCGGCGCGGGTCAGCTCGTGCCAAACGACCGGCTGCCCTCGATCCGCCGGCTGGCTGCAGAGCTTTCGGTGTCGCCCTCCACCGTCGTCGAGGCCTATGACAGGCTGTCCGCCGAGGGGCTGATCCGCCCCCGACCGGGCTCCGGCTTCTTCGTGACCGAGGCCGGGCGCACGCCTGCACCCCTCGTCCGGCTTGAGCCACCCCGGGCGCCGGAAGTCGATCCCTTCTGGGTGGCACGCCAAGCGCTCGATGCCGATCCAGGCACCTCGAAGCCAGGCTGCGGCTGGCTGCCGCCGGACTGGATGCCGACGGCACTCCTGCATGCCGGCATGCGCAATGTGCTTCGCCAGGCAACCAGCCTCACCACCGATTACGGCCCCTCGCGCGGCAGTGCGGCGCTCCGGCGTTTCGTCGAGACGCGGCTGCGTCAGCAGTCGATTACGCTGACCGAGGATCAGGTGCTGCTTGCGGGCTCGGCCACCCAGGCGCTCGATCTTGTCTGCCGGCTGCTCCTGCGCCCCAGCGACCGCGTCATCGTCGACGATCCCTGCTATTTCAATTTTCAGACGCTCTTGCGCGCCCATCAGGCGATCGCGATCCCCGTGCCCTATACCGCAGATGGACCCGACATCGCCGCCTTCGAGGCCGCCGTCACCCGCGAGACGCCACGCCTCTATCTCACCAATTCCGGCCTGCACAATCCGACCGGCGCGACGCTCTCGCCGCAGATTGCCTTCCAACTGCTCGGCATCATCGCGCGTGCGGATATGCTGGTCGTGGAGGACGACATATTCGCGGACTTCGAGCCGGAGCCGGCAATCACGCTCGCCACCCTCGACGGGCTTTCCCGCGTCATCCGCATCGGCAGCTTTTCCAAGACCATCTCGGCCTCGCTGCGCACCGGCTTCATTGCCGCCGATCCCGAACGCATCCGGCTCTTGACCGACCTGCAGGTCGCGATCCAGTTTGGCGGTCCGAGCCAGGTGGCGACCGAGGCGATCCATAGCGTGTTCGCAAGCGGCGGCTATCGCAAACACCTTGAACAATTGCACCGGCGTCTGGACACGGAACGGCGCGCGGTGGCCACCCGTCTCGGCGACCTCGGCATCGCGCCGGTCCTCACGCCACGCGGCGGCCCCTATCTCTGGTGTCGTATGCCTGACGGTGTCAGCTCCACCGCGCTCGCCCAGTCCGCCCTGCCTCGAGGGGTGGTGCTGGCGCCCGGCAATGTCTTCAGCCCCTCGCTCTCGGCCGACGGCTTCATGCGCTTCAACGTGGCGCATATGGGCGATATCAGGCCCTTTCGGGTGCTGGAGCGGGCGCTGAAGGCGATGGGATAATCAGCCGCTGACGGCGCGGCGATAGGCTGATGGCGTTGTGCCGGTGACGGCCTTGAACATCCGCGTCAAATGGCTCTGGCTGCTGAAACCGCAGGCCGAGGCGATCTGGGCGATCGGCTCGGCGCCATCAAGCATGCGCCGCGCGCGGTCGATGCGGCGGTTGAGAATGAAGTCATGCGGGGAGACGCCGCAGCTTTGCCGAAACATCCGCTGCAGATGGAATTCGCTCAAGTCAGCCAGCTTCGCCAGATCCTTGAGCGTGATCGTCTGGTCGAGGCTCGCCTCGATATGCTCGACGAGGCGCCGCCGCAGCACGGGTGCCAGACCGCCGCGCAACACCGGGCGCCGCTCGCCGCCGTAACGCGGGTCGGCAAACAGCTGTTCGACCGCCGACACGATGGCCTGTTCGGCCAGCAGCCGGTTGCCGCTCTGCGTGGCAGTGGCCAGATGCACCAGCGCCTCTGCCAATCGTGGCGCCTCGTCGAAAGTCGCTTCCGGCAGAAGCATCAGCCGGGCATTGCGGTCGAAGGTCTCCGAGAACAAGCGGCGCAGCTCGTCGTCGGCGACGTAGAGATGCACGAATTCGAAGTTGTCGGTGATCTCCCATTCCGAAGAAGCCCCCTGCGGCATGATGCAGAGCGCGCCCGGCCAGCCGGCAATGCTGCCGGCATCGATCCGCCGCGTGCCGTCGCCGCCGCGCAAGTAACAGCTGAAGGTATGCCCGTCGGTCCGCTCATAGCGCATGCGATCATGGCTGTTGCGCCATATCGCGCTTGCCCGGCCCTCGCCGAGGTCGAGCGTTTCCCCACGCTCGGCACGGGACGAGGCGGACAGGGAGCCGAAGACGGTGGCGGCGTGCAGCATGGATGGCCCTTGAAAGATCGTCTGCATTCTAGCGCGCTTGATGCGCCGCGCCATCACCAATCGGACAAACGTGGCTGCCTTAGCGAAGAACACCGCAAGATCGTGCAAGAACATGGGTCATCTCAGGCGTTACCTGCCTTTCGAAAGCGAGGCATATCCCATGACCAATCTTCTTCTCTTCTCGTCGACCGTGCTGATCTGGGGCACGACCTGGATCGCGATCGCGCTGCAGATCGGTCCGGTGCCCGTGCTGGTCTCGGTCTTTTATCGCTTCGCCCTTGCCGCCCTCGTGCTCGTCGGCGTGCTGGCACTCACCGGTCGCCTGAAAGTGCCGACGCTCAAGCAGCAGCCCTTCATCCTTGTCCAGGCGCTGTCGCTGTTCTGCTGCAACTTCCTGTGCTTCTATCATGCGGCGAGCTATGTGCCCTCGGGGCTGATCTCCGTCGTTTTCTCGCTCGCCACCGTTTACAACGCCGTCAATGCCCGCATCTTCTTCGGTGATGAGATCAAGCCGCGCACGCTGGTCGCAGCCGGTCTCGGCGCCACCGGGCTTGCGCTGCTCTTCGGCCCCGACATTTTCATCGCCGTCAATCCGGACAGCTGGAAGGGCATCGGGCTTTCGGCGCTCGGCACGCTGTTCTTTTCCTTCGGCAACATGGCATCCCGTCGCAACAGCGCGGAAGGCATTACGCCTGTCACCGCCAATGCCTGGGGCATGAGCTATGGCTCAATCGCGCTTCTTGCCCTGATCGGCGTGACCGGCACGCCCATCGTGCTGCCGCCGAACCAGACCTATCTCGCCGCCCTCGTTTATCTCTCCGTCATCGGCTCCGTCGTCGGCTTCACCACCTATCTGATGCTGGTCTCGCGCATCGGCTCGCAAAAGGCGGCCTATGCCACGGTGCTCTTCCCGGTCGTCGCGCTGACGCTGTCGAGCCTCTACGAGGACTATCACTTCACGCCGCTCGCGATGGTGGGTCTGGCGCTGACGCTCGCCGGCAATGCCGTGATGTTCGCCCGGCTGCCGCGCCGAGGTGTCATGACAGCTGTCGACGCGGCCGACCTGAAAGCCTGATTGCCGAGGCTTCTGCTCCGACCACAAAGGGGTACGCCGCCACAGAAGCCTGTTCGATTTCGCGCGTCAGCGACGACTTTCTGCGCTATGAGAAGCGTCACCGTCTGATCCCAACGCTCGAAAGTGTCCATGGTCCAACGTCTTGTCCCGGCGGTCCGCCTTTGACCGGCCTCCTCGATACCGCCGCCCTCGCGCGGCTCGGCTTCAGCGCCTTCTTTGCCGAGCAGGTGACGGCTGATGAGGCCGATCTTCTGGTGCGCCGCATCTCTTCGGTACATCGCGACCGCCTGGAGGCGATCGACGCGACGGGGCCTGTAGAGATCGAGCTTCCGCCGAACAGCAATACCGCCGATTTTGCCGTGGGCGACTGGGTTCTTGCCGCGCGTTACACGGACCTCCTCGTCCGCCGCCTGGATCGCCAGACCGTATTGCAACGGCGGACCGAAGGCGCTTTCGGCCAGCAGCTTGCCGCCGCCAATGTCGATACGCTGTTCATCGTCACTTCGTGCAATGCCGATTTCAACGCCGCCCGGCTGGAACGTTATCTGGTGATGGCAAACGAGGCGGGCACGCGGCCTGTCATCGTTCTCACCAAGGCCGACACCGTCGACGACGCATCTCCCTTTGCCGATGAGGCCAAGGGCCTGCAGCGCGATCTGCCCGTCGTCATCGTCAATGCGCGCTCGCCGGATGCCGTCGAGCCCCTGATGCCCTGGTGCGGTCCGGGCCAGACGGTGGCGCTGGTCGGCTCTTCCGGCGTCGGCAAGTCGACGCTGGTCAACACGCTCGCCGGTCACGGGGCCGAGACGGCCCAGAAGACCGGTTCGATCCGCGAGCATGATGCCAAGGGTCGCCACACGACCACGGCCCGTTCGCTGCATGCCATCGCCAGCGGCGGCTGGGTTATCGATACGCCCGGCATCCGCACGCTCTATGTCAGCGACATCACCGACGGTATCGACACGCTGTTTGCCGAAGTCACCGAGCTTGTCCCGCATTGCAAGTTTCGCGATTGCAGCCATTCGCACGAAAAGGGTTGCGCCGTGCAGGCGGCGATCCAGGAGGGCAGCCTCGATCCGGCCCGTCTCGAGCGCTGGCGACTGCTGCAGGCGGAAAACCGGGAGCGCACACCGGTCTATTCCGGGCCGAAGGGCAACAAGACGCTGCGCAAGAAGAAGTATTGAGCTTTCGGTCCGATACCCCCATATAGAAAGCATGGCGCTGAATTCGCGCGCGACGCCGGCCGATATCAGGCGCGGTCCCTTTTCCCCTCACCCCGATACCAGAGGCTTCGGCACTCCGCCGACGCAATAAGACTTGGAGACTTGCATGTCAGACAAGAAGAACACGATCGCCCCGACCCAGGGCTATGAACCCATCCCCTTTGCCAAGAAGCACCGCATCTCGGTCGAAGACGCCAAGGCGATCCTCGCCAAGCACGGCGACGACCGCAAGTCCGCCGACAAGGAAGGCCGTCGCGTCAGCCTGTAAGGCGTGATGCCGAAGCCCGGCCTTCCTGACGGTCCATGACTATCGGGTACACATCAAAAAGCCCTTTCCCTGACACGCAGGGAAAGGGCTTTTTCTTGGTCTTTCGGCAAGCGGACCAAGTCCGCTCGCCATCAGAAGCTCAGGCGCGCAGCGTTCCGCCCGTCGACTTTTCGACATTGCCGACGATCTTCTTCGTCAGCGCGTCGAAATCCTCGTCGGTCAGGGTCTTGTCGGTCGGCTGGATCAGAACCTCGATCGCCACCGACTTCTTGCCCTCGCCCACGGATGCACCTTCGAAGATATCGAAGACGTTGACGCCCGAGATCAGCTTGCGGTCGGCACTTGTCGCTGCCTTGATGATCGCGCCCGCTTCGACCGCCTTTTCGACGACGAAGGCAAAGTCGCGCTTCACCATCTGGAAGGCCGAAAGCTCGAGTGCCGGCTTGGTGCGGGTCGCCTTCTTCTTCGGCTCGGGCAGGGCATCGAGATAGATTTCGAAGCCGCACAGCGTGCCTGATACGTCGAGCGCTTCCAGCGTCTTCGGATGGAATTCACCGAAGGTGCCGAGAATGACCTTGGGGCCGGCCTTGATCGTGCCGGAACGGCCCGGGTGGTACCATTCGGGGCCACCCTGCTCGATCTGCACATTGCTCATCGGGATACCGCAGGCTTCGAGCACGGCAAGCGCATCGGCCTTGGCGTCGAAAACATCGACCGGCTTGCCGCCGCCCTTTGTCCCATTCGACCACATGCGGCCGGCACCGGCGATCGACGCCGTACCACGGCGCACGCCACCGGCGACGCGACGCTGCGTGTCGGGCGTGTCGCCTTCATAGGTGCCGGAAACCTCGAAGATGGCCACATCGCCAAAGCCACGGTCGGCATTGCGCTGGGCAGCCGTCAGCAGACCCGGCAGCAGCGAGGGACGCATGTCCGACATGTCAGCTGCAATCGGATTGACCAGCTTCAGCTTCTCGCTGCCGCCGCCGAAGAGCTTGGCATGCTCGGCCGAGATGAAGGACCAGGTGACCGCTTCCAGCATGCCGCGCGAGGCGAGCGCCCGGCGGGCCGAGCGCGTGCGGATCTGCAGCGTGGTCAGGATCTTGCCATTGACCGAACCGGTCGGTGGCAGCGGCTCCGGCTTGATGTTGTCGACGCCAAACATGCGCATGACTTCTTCGACGAGATCGGCCTTGCCGTCGACATCAGGACGCCAAGAGGGGACGGAGACCTTGGCTGAGGTCTCGTCGCCCGACAGGATCTCGAAGCCGAGGGCTGTCAGGATCTGGCGCGACTCCTCGTTGGAAACGGTCAGACCCGTCAGGCGCTTGACTTCCGAATAGGGGAAATCGACGACCTTCTTCTGGTGACCCTTGTATCCCTCGACCTTGGCTGCCGCAGCCGTGCCACCACACATCTCCAGCACCAGCTCGGTGGTGCGCTCGAGGCCCGGGACCATATATTCCGGATCAACGCCACGCTCGAAGCGATAGCGTGCATCGGTGATGATGCCATGGGCGCGACCGGTCTTGGCGATGTTGATCGGATCCCACAGGGCCGACTCGATCAGCACGTTGACGGTGTTCTCGTCACAGCCCGAATGCTCGCCACCCATGATGCCGCCGATAGACTCAAGGCCGTTGTCGTCAGCGATGACGACGTTGTTCGGGTTGAGCTTATAGGTGCGGGTGTCGAGCGCGAGGATCTCCTCGCCTTCCTTGGCGCGGCGAACCACCAGCGCGCCCTTGACCTTGTCGGCGTCGAAGACATGCATCGGGCGCCCCTGGTCGAAGGTCATGTAGTTGGTGACGTCAACGAGCGCCGAGATCGGGCGCAAGCCGATCGACAGCAGCCGCTGCTGCATCCATTTCGGGCTCGGGCCGTTCTTCACGCCGCGCACGAGGCGATAGGCAAAGCCCGGGCAGAGATGGTCTTCGAGCTCGAGCTTCACCTGATGCGGAGTCTCGCCTTCGACCTTGAAGGCGGGCGCCTTCGGGGCCTTGAGCGTGCCAAGACCGGAGGCTGCCAGATCCCGCGCGATGCCGAAGACGCTAGTGCAGTCCGGACGGTTCGGCGTCAGGTTGATCTCGATGACCGGATCGTCGAGGCCGGCGTAAGAGGCAAACGAGGTCCCAACCGGCGCGTCCTCGGGCAGGTCGATGATGCCGTTGTGATCCTCGGAGATGTTGAGCTCCTTTTCGGAGCACATCATGCCATGGCTTTCGACACCACGGATCTTGCCAACGGCGAGCGTCACATCGATGCCCGGAACATAGGTGCCCGGACGCGCAAGTGCGCCGACCATGCCGGCGCGGGCATTCGGCGCGCCACAGACGATCTGCACAGGCTTGCCGTCACCGGCATCGACGGTCAGGACCTTGAGACGATCCGCTTCCGGATGCTTCTCGGTCGTCAGGATCTTGGCGATGACGAAGGGCTTGTAGGCCGCCTTGTCATCGACATCCTCGACCTCAAGGCCGATCGCGGTCAGCCGCTCGCAGATTTCCTCAAGCGAAGCGTCGGTTTCCAGGTGATCCTTCAGCCAGGAGAGTGTGAATTTCATTGTCTCGTTCCCATCTGCATCTTGCCCGATGCGTCCAGCGGTCGACCGCCTGACGCCTGTCTACCGAGGAGCATGCTGACCACCGTCACATCGAGATCGATGTCGGGCCAGTGGATGCTCGACGGCATGAATTCCACGTTGTTCCGCTCCACCGGCAGCGCCTCCTGCAGGGGCGGGTACCACCAGACCGGGACACTGACGATCCGACCGTCCGTCAGTTCCACATGCAAGAGGTCGTCATCGCAAAGCAGATCGACCGGGCGCATGTTGTCGAGATGTTCAATCACGTCGCATTTGCCTTCATTCACCCGGACCGGCGGCCCTGCCGCCCGTCCGTCACACCGCCCCGGGGCTGCCGGGGCGGTCACTTGCCGATCAGCTGCTCAAACCACCAAACAGGGTCGGCACGTCGAGCGGGCGGAAGCCGTAATGGCTCATCCAGCGGACATCTGCGTTAAAGAAGTCGCGGAGATCAGGCATGCCGTATTTCAGCATAGCAATGCGGTCGAGGCCCATGCCCCAGGCGAAGCCCTGATACTCGTCCGGATCGAGACCACCGGCGCGCAGCACGTTCGGGTGAACCATGCCGCAGCCGAGGATTTCCATCCAGTCCTTGCCCTCGCCGAACTTGACGATCGGGCCCGAGGAACGATCACACTGGATATCGACCTCGAAGCTCGGCTCGGTAAACGGGAAGAAGGACGGGCGGAAGCGCATGGTGACGCTGTCGACCTCGAAGAAGGCCTTGCAGAATTCTTCCAGGATCCAGCGCATGTGGCCGACATTCGCCGTCTTGTCGATGACGAGGCCCTCGACCTGATGGAACATCGGCGAATGGGTGGCGTCGCTGTCCTGACGATAGGTCTTGCCCGGGATGACGATGCGGATCGGCGGCTTCTGGGCCTCCATGGTGCGCACCTGAACAGGAGACGTATGGGTGCGCAGCACCTTGCGCTCACCATTCTCATCCGGCTGGAGGAAGAAGGTGTCGTGCATCTCGCGGGCCGGATGTCCCTCGGGGAAGTTCAGAGCCGTGAAGTTATAATAGTCCGTCTCGATATCCGGACCTTCGGCGATCGAGAAGCCCATATCGGCGAAGATCGCGGTGATCTCGTCGACGATCTGGCTGATCGGATGGATGCGGCCGCGCTCAGCCGGCGAGGAGCGCACGGGGAGCGACACATCCAGCGTCTCGGCCTTCAGGCGCGCATTGATTGCCGCGTCCTTCAGCGCCGTCTTGCGGGTTCCGATTTCCTCGGTGATCTCGTTTTTCAGCGCATTGATCGCGGCACCGCGCGTCTGGCGCTCTTCCGGCGTCATCGTGCCGAGCGTCTTCAGGAGCTCCGAGACGGACCCCTTCTTACCGAGGGCCGCCACGCGCACAGCCTCGATCGCCTGCTCGTCGCCTGCGGCGGCGATGTCAGCGAGAAGCTGCGTCTTCAAACTGTCGAGATCGGACATATTTCCGTTTCCTGCCCTTTTGTCGCGCTGTGATACCGTCACAGCCTAACGGTCAAAGAAAAACCCGCGCCAGCCCTACCAGCGCGGGTTTCCCAATACTTGAATTTCAGTCGGGAAGCGCTGGCTTACTTAACCACGCTTTCAAACTCATTGGTGGTGCCTGCGTCCTTGAGGTAGGCAAGCGCCTTCTTGGAAGCGTCTACGAGCTTCGCGAAAGCAGCCGGCTCATGGATGGCGAGGTCGGAGAGGACCTTGCGGTCGACTTCGATGCCAGCCTTGTTCAGGCCGTCGATGAAGCGGCCGTAGCTCAGGCCGAATTCGCGGACAGCAGCGTTGATACGCTGGATCCACAGAGCGCGGAAGTTGCGCTTGTTGTTCTTGCGGTCGCGGTAAGCAAACTGCTTGGAACGATCAACGGCAGCCTTTGCTGCGCGGATCGTGTTCTTGCGGCGGCCGTAGAAGCCCTTGGCCTGCTTGAATACCTTGTTGTGCTTGGCGCGGGAAGTTACGCCACGTTTTACGCGTGCCATGTCATGATCTCCTTAATTGTCCAACAGCGATCGGGTCTCAGAGACCGTTCGGCAGGTAGTTCTTGATGACCTTCTTGCCATCCGGTTCAGCCAGAACCATCGTGCCGCGGGCATCGCGAATGAACTTGTTGGAACGCTTGATCATGCCGTGGCGCTTGCCAGCAGCGGCGGCGAGAACCTTGCCGGTCGCCGTGATCTTGAACCGCTTTTTGGCGGCAGACTTCGTCTTCATCTTGGGCATTTTGCTACTCCATTGTTCTTGTATCGAAACAGGCTGACGAACGCCCGTTTTCAAGCATAAAGAACGGCCACGGCATGCCCTGCCGGACCGTTCGGACGCGCGCTTATAACCGCAGACCCGGAAAAGCGCAACGGGTGGCGGGCGGAATCTTCCGTCATGGGCTGGCCGGGAGCAGCAGGCTCACCTTGAGGCCGCCGGAGGCGGCGCGTGCGAATGCGAGAGATCCGCCATAAGCGGTCAGAATATCAGAGGTGATCGCCAATCCAAGCCCCGTCCCCTCGTCCTCGACCAGATGCACGCCGCGGGCAGCAATCTCGGGAAGGGCCTCCTCGGCGACACCCGGACCGTCATCCGCGACGTCGAGCCGGATATGTTCGCCTTCGCGCTCGGCGGCAACAACAATCTCGGTCCTTGCGAAACGCGTGGCATTGTCGAGCACGTTGCCGAGCGCCTCGGCCAGATCGGCGGGATCCATGTCGATCGTCAGCTGGTCATCGAGATCGACCTTCCAGGCGACGTCGCGCGCTGCCGTCACCGGTGCCAGGACCGAAATGAGCTTGCCGGTCAGCGAGGCGAGCCCCGTCTGCGCCATTTGTTCGACGCCGAGCCTTGCCGATTGCAGCTGCCGGTCGGAGCGCTGGCGGATCAGGTCGACCTGCTGGCGGATCATGTCGCGCTCGCGCTCGGGCAGATTGTCGGCAAGCTGCAGCAGGACAGTGAGCGGCGTCTTCAGGCCGTGGGCAAGGTCGCTTGCTCGCGCGCGGGCTCGTTCGACGGCCGTTTCCCGTTCCTTCAGCAGACCATTGAGCTCGGTGACCAGTGGACGAAGCTCTGTCGGCCCGGCATCGGGCAACTGGTCGGTGCGGCCCGAGCGGACGAGGGAAAGCGCCTTCTGCAGCCGCGACAGCGGCGCAAGACCGATACCGATCTGGAGGAAGGCGGCAGCGAGCAGCACCGCCGCCGTCAGCACGAGCATGATGATCATCGCGCCCCGGTATTCGGCGATGGCGTTGTCGATCACCTTGCGGTCAAAGGCGGCCAGAAGCGTCAGAGGCCGATTGCCCTCCGGCGTTTCTAGCTCAACCTCGCGCAGCTGCACCAGCAGGGGTTCGCCATCTGGCCCCTCGCCCAGTCGGAAGCCATAAGGTCCCTCGGTCAGGTCTTCGGGCGAAAGTTCCACGTCCCATAGCGAGCGGGAGCGGAAAACCATGCCGTTTTCGGCCACCACTTCCCAGTAGAGCCCACTGCCCGGAAGATCGAAACGGGGATCGCCGGGCTGCTTCGTCATGCGGGCCTTGCCGCCCTGGAATTCGACGCTGGCAGCCAGCTGGTCGATGATCGCCGACATGTCGGTGCGATAGCGATCCGCAACATAGTTGGAGAAGATCTGGCTGAGACCGGATGCGACCAAAAGCAGGATGAAAGCGAGCGCCAACACAGCACCGATGAACAGGCGCAGGCGCAGTGACTGGATCATGCCTCCTCGCCGGAAAGCGTATAGCCGAAGCCACGCCGGGTGGCGATCGCCGAGGGATGGGTCTTGCGACGAATGCGCGCGATCATCGCCTCGACGGCATTCTTGGCCTGCTCATCGTCACGCCCCTGAACCTGACGGGCGATGTCGATCGGATCGAAGACCTTGTGGGGTTCGGCGATCAGCATGGAGAGCAGCCGGTATTCGAGCGGCGTCAGCTCGATCGGCCGGCTTTCGAAGGTCACCCTGCGCGAGGTGTCATCGAGCACGAAGCCCCCGGCCGATGCGGTCGCCCTGGCACGGCCATGGGCCCTTCTCAGCAGAGCCTTCAGGCGCGCCACCAGCTCTTCGCTGCGGAACGGCTTCGGCAGATAGTCATCGGCGCCGGCCTCGAAGCCATCGACCCGTTCCATCCAGGATCCGCGAGCCGTCAGGACGAGGATCGGAACCTCAACGCCGGCTCCCCGCCATCGCTTGAGGATGGACAGGCCATCCATGCCAGGCAGGCCGAGGTCGAGAATGATCGCCTGGTAATCGCCCGTTTCGCCTTCGGCCCAGACATCGGGTCCATTGTCGACATGCTCGATGATGAAACCTTCTGCCTCGAGCTTGGCTCTCGTATGAGCTGCTATGGTCTGATCGTCCTCCGCGAGCAGAATGCGCATCGTTTACCACCCGAAGATATTGAGTTTGCGGCCTGTGGAGGCCTCGAACTTCATGGTCTTGACGCTCGAGCCACTCTGGACCTTCAGCGTATAGAAGGGTCTGCGCGCCTGCATGTCGAGATCGACAGCGATGACGCGCCCACCGCCCTGCTCGTCCACCCGCTTCAGGATCTCCCGCAGCGGCAGGATCTCGCCGCGCTTGACGGCCTCGCTCGCTTCTCTCTGGTCCCGTTCGCGGCCGGAACTGCCGGATCGATCGTCGTCGTCATCATCGCCGGAATCATCGCGCGAGCCGCGCCCCGAACCGCTGCTGTCGTCGGACCGGGAGCTATCATCATCGCTATCGTCGCGATCACTGTCGTTGTCATCGCTGTCGTCGCCGGAATCGGAGTCGTCGGATCCGCCGCCGCCATCATCGCCACCGCCATCATCTCCTCCGTCCTTGGCCTGCGCCCTGCCGACCGGAAGGGCGGTTGCCAATCCGAGGCTCAACAGGAGGAGGATGAAATGGCGGCGATCCATGGGGGCTCTGTTCAGGTTTCAAAGACAGTAACGCGCGGTCGCCGCTCAGCCAACCTACAAAAGTCATCCCCGCCCGGTGGGGGCCGGGCGGGGCGAAACGGTGAGAGGGTGTACCCGCGGCGGTTCGGGCTTCACCGTTTCGGTTCGGTCAGGGTACGGGGACCACGGTGACGCTCGAAAGCGTGCCTCGGGGAGCCCGAAGCTTGATCTCGGTTCCGCCATCCTCCTGCTCAACTTCATAGCGCAGGCGCTTGCCGTTCTGATCCACCGGCATCAGCGCGCCGCTGATCAGTCCCTGAAGCTGGGTGTTGTTGACGATCAGCCGGATCTCGTCGCGATCCCGGTTGCCGCTGCGGCTGCTGTCGTCTTCCGCGCGGTCGTCATCGCGGCCGTCGCTGTCATCATAGCTGTCATCGTCATCGTCGTCGCTGCTGCGATCGCGGTCGCGGTCCCGGCCGGAGCTGTCGTCGGAGCTATCGTCGCTATCGTCAGAACTGTCGCGACCGCTGTCATCGCTTCCGCTGTCGTCGCTGCTGCTATCGTCGCTGCTGCTGCCACTGTCGTCGTCGCCGCCGTCGTCGTCACCACCGCGCGCCTGCGCATCGCTGGTGATGTAGGTCGAGAGGGTAGCAGGCGCGAAGAAACCTGCGACGGGTAGGAAAGTCAGTGCGGCCAGTGCCGTGGTCGAGACCAGCAAGGTCCGGTGAAGAAGTGCGGTCATCAGAAGTTCCTCCAGAGACTCATTCGTTTCGCTGGAGAGATCATGCAACGACGAGGCTGACAGACCGGCTGACGCGCTTATCAGCATTCTGTCAGATTGGGGCAGCCAAGAAATCCGCGCATGAAAAAGCCGCCCGGTGGGGCGGCTTGATCTGCTCTCGCCCTGCGGCTGAGATCAACGGGGTGCAAGCACCATCATCATCTGACGGCCTTCGAGCTTGGGCTCGGCCTCGACCTTGGCGATCGTGGCGGTGTCTTCCTTGACCTGCAGCAGAAGCTTCATGCCGAGTTCCTGGTGAGCCATTTCGCGGCCACGGAACTTGAGGGTCACCTTGACCTTGTCACCGTCTTCAAAGAAGCGGTTCATCGCCTTCATCTTCACCTCATAATCATGGGTGTCGATGTTCGGGCGCATCTTGATTTCCTTGACCTCGACGATCTTCTGCTTCTTGCGCGCTTCAGCAGCCTTCTTCTGGTTGGCGTATTTCAGCTTGCCGAGATCGAGGATCTTGCAGACCGGAGGCTCGGCATTCGGCGAAATCTCGACCAGATCGAGCCCGGCTTCTTCCGCCATGCGAAGCGCCTGATCCGTCGGCACGATGCCGAGGTTCTGACCCTCTTCGTTGATCAGCTGGACTTTCGGGATGCGGATTTCACGGTTGGAGCGCGGCCCATCCTTCACGGGGGCATCGGTCTTGAACGGTCTGCGAATGGTCGTATTCTCCTCAAATCATTTCGGAATGTCGCAGCGTTAACCCGCGCGCATCCGCGTCAGAGGGCTATGTGATATCTGCAACCGCAGTGTCAATAGCATGCTTGCGAAAGAAAATCACCTGTTGTCGGTCACTTCCCGGATGTGTTTTACAACCGTTCTGCAAAAGGAGCATGCGATGACCGATACAGCCGATATCCTCAGACAGACAACACTCACCGTTGGCTCCGGCGAGGCGGCGCGCGACATCGCCGTCATCGCGCGTTTCGGGCAAAGCGCGGAACGACCGGCGCTGGTCTGGCTCGGTGGCTATCGCTCCGACATGGCCGGCACCAAAGCGATCGAAATGGATGCGCTCGCGGCAGTGCAGGGCCTTACCGCCATCCGTTTCGACTATTCCGGTCACGGTGTCTCCGGCGGCGACTTCGTCAAGGGCACCATATCGCGCTGGACGGAAGAGGCGCTGGCCGTCATCTCGTCTTCCGGCGTCAGCAAAGTCGTCTTGATCGGCTCCTCGATGGGCGGCTGGATCGCGCTCAGGGTCATCCAGGAAGCCAGACGGCTGAACCTGCCCTTCTCGGTCGAGGGGCTCGTGCTGATCGCACCGGCCCCGGACTTCACCTCCGAACTGATCGAGCCCAGCCTCACGGAGGCGGAGCGGACATCGCTTGCCGAACGCGGCTATTTCGAGGAACCCTCCGAATACAGCCCCGAGCCGAACATCTTCACCCGCGACCTGATGGAAGACGGTGCAAGGAACCGGGTGCTGACCGGGCTGATCGAGACGGGCTGCCCGGTGCATATCCTGCAGGGCATGAAGGATCCGGACGTACCATATCAGCACGCGCTGAAACTCATGGAGTTCCTGCCTCTCGACGACGTGGTGCTGACGCTGATTCGCGATGGCGACCATCGGTTGTCCCGTCCCGAGGACATCGCAAAGATGAAAAACGCCATTCTCTCAATGATCTGAATATTTGGGTCTCTTCATATCTCCTGATGTGTTGGGAACCGTTTCTCCATCCGGTTGTTCGGACTGTCGCATTTTAACCATACCGGATGAATTGCGCGGCTGGTTCTCTCTCGCGCCGTTGACTCGCGTCCTCCTGCAATCTTAACGTTTTGTTAAGGATACAGGGGACGTTTCATGACGAACGGCTTGCGCGCGATTAAGGCGCTGATGATTGCAGCGGCGGTGCTTGCACCTGCCCATGCGGGTTTCTCGGCGCCCCAGGCCATGCGATCGATGGTCACCGGCGGGGTGACGTCGCAGCCGATCGGCCATTATGAATTCTGCAAGGCCCTGCCCCAGGAATGCAGCGTCCGCGCCCGCGCCTCGGTTCCGCCGAAGGTCACCGAGCACGGCTGGGGCGTGATCCGCGACGTCAATGCCACCGTCAACCACGCCATCGTTCCGATGACGGACGAGGAGATCTATGGCCGCGAGGAAGTCTGGGCCTATCCTGTCGATCTCGGCGACTGCGAAGATTTCGTGCTTCTGAAGCGGAAAAAGCTGATGGAAGCGGGCTTTGCCGCGGCAGACCTGCTGATCACCGTGGTGCGCAAGCCCGATGGCGAGGGCCATGCGGTTCTGACCGTTCGCACCCAGTCGGGCGACTTCGTCCTCGATAACCTCAACGACGACGTCAAGCTCTGGACCGAGACGCGTTATGCCTTCCTCAAGCGGCAGTCCTCGACCGATACCGGCCGTTGGGTCACCATCGAAAACGGCACCTCCGACGTGCTGGTCGGCGCACTGCAGTAAAGCCCGTCAGCTTCCATCCCCTCGCGTCAGCGCGAGGGTCGCCAGCACCGCCAGACAAGCCATGCCGGCCAGTGCCGCAAGGGCGGCGGCCGTGCTGACCGTTTCGTTCAGCCAGATGACGGACACTGGTGCGATCGCGGACGCGATGATGCGGGCCGAGGCAAGCGTGCCCATGGTACGACCATAGCCGGCCACACCGAAATAATGCAGCGGCAGCACGCCCCGGACGATCGAGGTCAGCCCCTGCCCTGCCCCATAGAAAACCGCAAAGGCAATGGCAAAGCCCGCCACTGGCTGCATCAATGCGCCGAAGAGCAAGGCGAGGCCGAGCGCCATGGAAATGGCAGCGATGATGGCTGTCAGAGGCGGCGAGAAGAGGTTGCGCCTGACATATTCGACGAGCCGTGCCGCGACCTGGCTTGGCCCGATCAGGCTGCCGGCGAGTGTCGCCATGGCGGTGGCATAGCCCAGGTCGCGCATCAAAACGAGCAGTGTCGCGCCGACAGCCGAAATGACGAAGCCGCCGGCCGCGAACGCCGTTGCCATCAGGACCATCCGGCGCCTGCGTTCGCCATCCAGGCCTCTGTCGATGGAGGATTGCGCCGCCTCGGTCGAGGGCTTGGCTTCGTCGATCCGCGCTCTCGGTAACGCAAGGTGGATGGGAAGGGCGATCAGCAGGTTCATTGCCGCCATGACCAGATAGATGTCGCGCCAGGTCATCCAGGTCAGCAGCCATTGCAAGAGCGGCCAGAAGATGGTCGAGGCAAAGCCTGCAATCAGCGTCACCAGCGTGATATGCGCACGTGCCTCCCGCCCATGCGCCTGGGCGAGAGCGGCAAAACCCGCATCATACTGGACGGCGAGCGCGATGAACTCTGCCGCCAGCATGATCGCGGCAAAGTGCCAGGCGTTTTGCATGACCGAAAACAAAGCGAGGATGAGTGCTGCCGCAATCGAGCCGAGGCACAGGATCAGCCGCGCGCCGTATCGATCGACGAAACGCCCGAGCATCGGCGCCGCAACGGCGCCTGCCAGCAGGCCGAAGGAGAAGACGCCGAAGACAAAGCTCTGCCCCCAGCCGAAATCGCGGGCGATCTCGGGTGCAAGCACGGAGAAGGAATAGTAGAGCGTGCCGTAACCGATGGTCATGGTGACGCCCAGACCGATGGTCGCGGGAGAGGCTTTCATGGATGCGCCATAATGCGATTCGATGATCGCCAGATGACAGCCTGGGGCGTGGCTCCGTCAAGCCTCGCCTGCGCACCCCTTTACCCCTGCCCTATCAGCACCCCGGCGGCCAGCACCAGCGAGCCGCCGAGCACCACCTGCATGGCGGCGCGCCAGAAGGGCGTCTCCATGTAGCGGTTCTGGATGAAGGCAATCGCCCAGAGCTCGAAGAAGACGATGACGATGGCGGTGATCGTCGCGGTCCAGAAATGCGGAATGAGATAGGGAAGCGCATGGCCCAGGCCGCCGACCGTGGTCATGATGCCGGAGGCAAGGCCACGCTTCAGCGGCGAACCGCGGCCAGAAAGCTTGCCGTCGTCATGGGCGGCCTCGGTGAAGCCCATCGATATACCGGCACCGACCGAGGCCGACAGACCGATCAGGAAGGTCGACCAGGTATCGCCGGTTGCGAAGGCAGCCGCAAAGATCGGCGCAAGCGTCGAGACCGAGCCGTCCATCAGGCCGGCCAGGCCCGGCTGCACATAGGTCAGCACGAACTGCCGCTTCTTCGTCTCGTCCTCTGCTGTCACCGCCTCTTCGGGGAGGTGCTTTTCGCCAAGCATGGTGGCGATTTGCTCATGCCCCTGTTCGGCCATGGCGAGATCGCCGAGAAGCTTGCGGGTCGCCGCATCCGAGGTCCGCTGCGCCGCTTCGTGATAAAAGCGATAGGCACCCTCCTCCATGCGCATCGCCTCGTCGCGGATCTGGTCCAGCGTGAGGTTCTTCCTCAGCCAGTCCGGCTTGCGCTCGTAGAAGCCACGCACATGCTCGCGCCGGATCAGCGGTATGCGCTCACCGAAGCGCTCGCGATGCCGCTCGATCAGCAGATTGCGGTGGGTATGCTCGACCTCGGCCATATCCTCGAAGACCCTGGCCGACTGGGGAAAGTCCGCACGCAGCTGATCGGCATAGGCGAGATAGATCCGGGCGTCGTCCTCTTCGGAAGAGATGGCGAGCGCCAGGATCTCCTGTTCCGAGAGACTGTCGAAGGGGCGCTTGCCGCCGTTGCGCATGAGGCTGAACATGACTGATATCACCTAGATTAGAATTATTCTAAACTTAGTCCGGATTGCGGTCGGGATCAAGATGCGGCATGAACCATTTGCATGGCAGGGTGCATCAGCATTGCGACAGCCAGGAAGCGAGACGACATCATGACCAGCGAGCTATCGGGCCGTGCGGCCCACCGCGCCGAGATCATCGCCCGGGCGCAGACCGAAATGGCAGGCATGGGCGTCGATGCCGCCTTCATCGATCGGCTCGTCGACACCTTTTATGGCAATATCCGCGAGCATGCGGAGCTTGGTCCTGTTTTCGAGGGCCGGCTTGCCGGACGCTGGCCGGAGCATATGATCAAGATGAAGGCCTTCTGGAGCTCCGTCGCCTTCAAGACCGGCGCCTATGGCGGCAAGCCGGTTCAGGCCCATCAGGGCGTCGACGGCATGGCCGAACACCTCTTCCTGCAATGGCTGCAGCTCTTCTCCGACACACTCGTCGACATCGGCGCCTCGGAAGAGGCGCATCGCTGGTTCATGGCGAGTGCCGAACGGATCGCCAAAAGCCTCGTGCTGTCCCTCTTCTACAATCCGGCCTTCGACGATCCGCGCATGCGCGGCGCGCCCTGACCATTCCTTGCGCAGACCTTCAAGCTTGCGAAACAAAACGCAAATTTGGACCGGTTGCCCGACAAGATTGTGACTTTTCGCCCTTGCACTGCCCGACCGGCCCGACTAGACCCGCCGCGGGAGCTGGAGGAGTCTGTGAAACAAGGCAAGAGATCATGAACCGCCGTCAATTCTTCAAGCAGGCCAGCGTTGCCGGTATCGGTGCCGCAACACTCGCCGCCCCCGCCATCGCACAGGAAAACCCGAAGATCACCTGGCGCCTCGCCTCGTCCTTTCCGAAGAGCCTGGACATCATCTATGGGGCCGCAACCGACATCGCCGAGAGCGTGTCGAAGGCGACCGACGGGCAGTTCCAGATCCAGGTCTACGCTGCCGGCGAAATCCTGCCGCCGCTCGAAGTCGCCGATGCCATCGCCGATGACACCGTCGAGATGGGCCATACCTGCTGCTATTACTACATCGGCAAGGATCCGGCTTTCGCGCTCGGCACGGCCATTCCCTTCGGCCTCAATGCCCGCATGACCAATGCCTGGTTCACCGCCGGCGGCGGCAATGAGCTGCTCAACGAGTTTCTCGCCCCTTACAAGATCTACGCCCTTCCGGCTGGCAATACCGGCGCGCAGATGGGCGGCTGGTATCGCAAGGAGATCAAGACGATCGACGACCTCAAGGGGTTGAAGATGCGGATCGCCGGTCTTGCCGGGGAAATCATGACCAAGGTTGGCGTCACGCCGCAGCAGATCGCAGGTTCGGACGTCTATCCGGCGCTCGAAAAGGGCGCCATCGACGCCACCGAATTCGTCGGCCCCTATGACGATCTGCAGCTCGGCTTCTACAAGGTCGCGCCCTATTACTACTATCCGGCCTGGTGGGAAGGCGGCCCGACGGTGCATGCCTTCTTCAACCGCGACAAGTTCAATGCGCTGCCGGAAAGCTACAAGCGCATCCTGACGGATGCCTGTGCTGCCGCCAACGCCCGCATGCTGGCCCGTTACGACGCATCGAACGCCCAGGCTCTGCGCGAGCTCGTTGCCGGCGGTGCGCAGCTGCGCGCCTTCTCCTCGGATATCCTCGACACCTGCCACAAGGCCGCGAAAGAGACCTATGCGGATCTCTCGGCGAAGAATGAGTGGTTCAAGAAGCTCTATGACAGCCAGCAGGCCTTCAAGCAGGATGCCTATCTCTGGACGCAGATCGCCGAATACAGCTTCGACACCTATCAGATGATCCAGCAGCGCCAGGGCACGCTCTAAGCGTTTGCTATCCTCCGAAACGACAAGAGGGCCGAGGAAAAACTCGGCCCTCGGACGGCTGGATGTGGGCGTGAGGCCTGGATTTCGTCATGCTCGGGCTTGTCCCGAGCATCTACAACCTTCTGATTTTATTCGACCGTAGTAGATCCTCGGCACAAGGCCGAGGATGACGTCGCGTCCGCAGACAGGTTAGCCATAAAGATGAGGGCCTGGGCATCCACCCGGGCCTCTTCGTTTTCCCAGTCCGCTGCCTCAGTGGCAGCAGCCACTCTTCGTCTCCGCCTTGGGGGCACAGCAATCCGCCTCGCGGTTGTCCTTGCTGTGGCCGTTCTTGTCGGCCGGCAGGTCCATGGCGATATTGGCGTCGAAGAAGCCGTTCGGCTTCAGGGTGAAGCCGGCATATTCGACCGGCATGATCGGGAAGTCCTCGGGCTTGCAAACATGGGTGTGGCCGAAGGAATGCCAGAGAACCAGGTCGGCATTTTCGATGTTGCGGTTCTGGGCGACATATCTCGGTAGGCCGTCGCCACCGGCATGGACGTTCGGATAGTCACCGGAGGCATATTTCTCCGCCGGGTCGAAGGCCGTCACCCAGATATGCTTCTTGGCAAAGCCGCCGCGCTGGGCAACGGTCGAGCCTTCCTGCGCCAGCATCAGCGGACTGGGCATCACCACCATCTTGTAGCCCGGCGCCTTGCCGACGGAATTCTTGACGTTCGGGTTCTGCACCTTCCAGTAACGCCCGGTCTCGCCATTGGCGACAGCGGGTGAATCCAGCTCGCGCTTCAGGACCTTGGTCTTGGTGTCGAAGACATTGCCATAGGGATTGTCGTCGCCCCAGGGACGCGGCACGAATTCGTGCTCGGTGACGGTATTGCCGCCGCCATCGACATCCATATGCAGGCGGGCGTTGAAGAAGTGCTGGTGGGTCGGGCCGCCGAGATCGTCGTCGACCATGCCACCCCATTGGTAGGTCTCGCCGGGCGCGACGGCTGCCGTCTGGATGATGCCGGTGAGCTTTGCCTCCAGCTGGATCGTGCCGTCCTGGTAGAGATACCAGTAGAAGCCGTAGTCGTAATTGCCGACGGTCGCGAAGAAGGAAATGACCAGGCGACGCGAGCGGCGGACTTCGAAGATGCCGTTGCGGAATTCATAATGCTTCCAGAGGATGCCGTAATCCTCCTCATGCATGCAGATGGCGTTTTTCATCACCATCGGCTGGCCGAAGTCATCGGCCGAGGGCACGTCGAAATAATGTATGTGGCCGAGGCAGTCGCAGCCGAGCTCAAGGCAGTTGGCGAGACGCCCCAGCCCATATTCGCCGGCATCGAAGGCGCTTTTCCAGAAGTGGTTGGCGGTCGGATCGGCATAGGGCACGACCATCTCCGTCACCGAGGCGCGGAAGACGATCGGGCGCAGCTTACCGCCGTCCTTGATGCCGAGTTCATGCAGCACGAGGCCTTCGCGCGGGGTGAAGCCGACGCGGAAGGACCAGTTCTGCCACTCAACCTGCCAGCCATCGACCGTGAAGCTCGGCCCTTCCGACTGGACGATGTCGAGGGGTTTGAGGCCCTGGCGCGTCTCCGGAAAGGCCTCCTGACCGTAATTGCGCTTTTTCTTGCGCACCGGGATGATCTTTTCGTCGTCCACGAGATCGACCACTTGGTTCTTGACCAGATCAACCACGGCAACCACGCCTTCGATCGGATGGGAATAGCCATTGTCCCGGATGTCTTCGCGCCAGTAGGAGACGGCGCGGACGATGCGCTGGCCCTTTTCAAACTCAAGGCCGAAGTAACCCGAGGAGAAGGGGTCGATCTGGACGAGCGGGATATCCTCGTCGGTGATGCCGCGCTTCTTGACCGCAGCGACCCAGCACGGATCAGCCTTCACGGTCGCTTCGACGGTCTCGAATTCGCAGAGCATGACCGGCGGCTGGCCGTAGGGCAACTCGTCATGGGGGAGCCGCTTGTGGTCGATGACATGCTTGGCTGTGAGATCGACGATGCTCTCATGGGTCTCGCCACTGGTGATGTCCAGCGAGAGGATGAAAGCGATGCGGGCCAACGGCTTGCCGGCGCGAAACGCGGCAAGGTCCGCCTTAACAGGCTCTTCGAGCCGGATGATCGGGAAACGGATGGTTTCCGCGAGTGCCTTCTCGTCCTTGAGGATCGCGACGGCTTCCGCGATCTCGGCAAGGCTCAAGGGATCGAGCGGGTGGAGGATGGTATCGACGACGGCGTCCATGGAAGCGTCCTTCAGGCAGATGGGTTGGTGAGGCTTGGGTGGCGCTGTCACGCCACCCGTGTCTTGTCAGCCGCGCCCGGCGCAGATCTCGGCCTCGATGGCCGGCATGCCGTGGATGCAGAAGAGATTGCAGAAGGCATGCGCCTCGGCGGCGAGCAGGATGGTCGCGACGGTCAGGGCGGCGAGCGTGATCCCGAGCAACCGGTCGGTCGCAGAAAGGGTCCGGAGCGCCGTCATTCGAAGGCCTTTCCGAGCGAGGCATAAAGCTCCGGCTTGGCCTTCTTGATCTGCATGGCGAAGGCAGCCCCCAGCAGACCGATGAGCACAATCAGATAGGGGAAGGACTTGACGATGAGGCTTTCGGAGCCCGAGAGCAGCGAGAGATTGGCAATGACCAGTCCGAGCGCACCCAGCAGACCGGCCAAGCCCAGCGCCGGGGCAATGACGGTCGTCCAGACACCATAACCGGTCGTCGTCTTGCGGAAGAACAGGATGATCGCGACCGACACCAGGACCTGGACCGTGAGGATGCCGATGACCGCGAGCGCCGACATCCAGGAAAAGACGACCGTGTAGGGATCGGCCCCGGCGATGGCGAAGAGTGCCAGCACGACAGCCGCGATCGCGCTCTGCAGCATGCCGGCGACATAGGGCGAACCGTGCATCGGATGCACCTTGCCGAGCAGCTTGAAGGCGAGGCCTTCGCGACCGAGCGCAAAGAAATAGCGGTTCAGCGTGTTGTGGAAGGAAAGCACGCAGGCAAACAGGCTGGTGATCAGCAGGATGTTCATCGCCTGCGAGGCCCAGGGCCCCAGAATGGTGTCGGTGGCGGTGAAATAGAAGGCCTCAAGCCCGGCCTCGGCCGTCGGCTGTACGGCTGCCGGACCATAGAACTGCACGATCGCCCAGGTGGAGAAGGCATAGAAAACCGTGATCAGCAGCACCGCGACATAGGTTGCGCGCGGAATTGTCTTTTCCGGGTTTTCGGCCTCTTCGCCGAAGATCGCGGTTGCCTCAAAACCGATATAGGAGCCGACGACGAAGACGAGCGCCACGCCGAGACCCGGCGCGAAGACCGTGGCCGGATCAAAGGACGTGAAGCCGAAGCCTTCCGGTCCGCCGCCGGCCATCACGATCCCGATATTGAGGAGCAGCAGGATGGCGATTTCGGCGATCATGCAGACGCCAAGGATGGCGCCCGAGAAGGCGATGTTGCGCTGGCCGCAGACATGCACGATGACGAGTGCCGCAAAGGACCAGACCCACCAGGGCAGCTCGACAATCGGGGCCATGGCGCCGGCCATGAAGACGCCGAACAGGCCGTAGACGGCGATCTGCACCGCCGAATAGGTGACGAGCGCCATCAACGCGCCGCCGACGCCGGCCGGCTTGCCGATGCCGTGGGTGATATAGGTGTAGAAGGCGCCGGCCCCGCCGACATGGCGGCTCATGGCAGTAAAGCCAACCGAGAACAGGAGATAGAGGATGCCGGCCAGCACGAAGGCGCCGGGGACGCCTGCACCATTGCCGAAGGCGAAGGCCGCCGGTGTTGCCCCGACCACGGCGGTCAGGGGTGCTGCAGCCGCAACGACGAAGAAGACGATATGGGCGAGGCCGACGGAATTCTTCGCCAGCCGGTCCGTGGGACCATCCGCACTGGATTGTAATGTCATGGGAACCCCTCTTTTGCTTGATTTTCATCAAGAGGGTAGGCGCGACACTTTGGCCCCGAAATTGCACTTCATGCCATTGAATCGATAAACCGCGCCACGCGGCCGTTTCAGGATGGCGAAAATGGCAGTTGCATCGCAAATGAACAGGCCAATGCCCGCAATTGCATCGATCCGCGCCTCGGTGCTTGCCCCGCTCGTCGAACAAATCGACCGGCGCAGCGGCAAGACAGACCTTTTGCTCGCATCACACGGCATCTTGCGCAGCCAGCTGGACGACCCCTATGCCATGATCCCGATGGCGCGTTATGTCGCGATCTTCGAGGAGGCGGCCCTGGTAACCGGTGAAGCCTCGCTCGGTGCCCGGCTCGGCACCCTGTTCAAACCGAGCGACATCGGGCCGATCGGCGTGTTGTTCTCGATCTCGGGCACGATCCGCGCCGGCTTCGAACGCCTGGCGAAATACGTCAACACGGTGCAGAGCGCGACGAGCTCGGGCGTCTTCGAGGAAGACGGTAATCTCGTCTGGAGCTACCGGCTGGAGGATCCGAAGATGTGGCCGCGCCGGCAGGACAGCGAATTCTCCGTCGTCGCCTCCTGCCAGCTGGTGCGCTCGTGTTTTGCCAAAAGCTGGAAGCCGCTCGAAGTGCATTTCGAGCATATGGCTCCGCGCGACCGCTCGGTGCTGGAGCGGATCTTCCGCTGCCCCCTTGTATTCGGCGAATCCGCCAACCGCATCATCGTCGAGGGTCGGGACGCGACCCGTCTCTACCGCCAGGAAGATCCGGCTCTATCCGCCGTGCTGGAACGACATGTGGCAGAACTGGTCGGCAAGACCATGGTCCCCGACAGCATCAGCGAACGGGTGCGCGGGCTGATCGGCATCTATCTCGGCCACAAGCCGATCACGCTTCCGGCAATCGCCACCGAACTGCGGATCTCGGTCCGCACGCTGCAGCGACGCCTTGCCGAGGAAGGAACCTCGCTGCGTGACCTGGTGCGGGAAACCCGCGAAACCATCGCGGCGACACAGCTCGCGGCGCATGTGCAGAAATCGCGGATCGCCGAGGTGCTCGGCTATGCCGATTCAACAGTCTTGTGGCGGGCGCAGAAAGGCTGGAGCCGGCGGCAGACCTGATCCGTCCGCCGGCCGGGGCGATCAACTTTCAAGACCCTTCAGAACGTTGGCGACATTCAGCCCGATTTCCGGCACGCCGTAACCACCTTCCATCAGCGTCAGCACCGGCACGCCGCTGGCTGCGATCATCTCGCCCATGCGGATATAGTCCGGGCTCTTCAGCTTGAAGAAGCTGATCGGGTCCTTCTCGAAGGTATCGACGCCGAGCGAGACGACGATGGCTTCGGCACCATAGGCCTTGATCTTCTTCAGACTGTCTTCCAGCGCCGCCGACCAGATCTCGAAGGGCGTGCCCGAGGGCATCGGATAATTGGCGTTCAGGCCCTCGCCGTCGCCCTCGCCCGTCTCGTCGGCATAGCCGAGGAAGAAGGGGAAGGCGTCTTCCGGCTCGCCATGCAGGGAGGCGAAGAAGATGTCGCCGCGGCGATAGGTGATGTCCTGGGTGCCATTACCGTGGTGGAAGTCGACGTCGAGGATCGCGACCTTCTTCGCGCCATGGTCGATGAGCCGCTGGGCGGCGACGGCGGCGTTGTTGATGAAGCAGTAGCCGCCGAAGAGATCGATGCCGGCATGGTGGCCGGGCGGGCGGCAGAGCGAGAAGGCAAAGCGGTTGCCCTCGTTCAGCCAGTCCGCACCCGAGAGGGCGACGTCCATCGAGGCGATCGCCGCCTCATAGGTGCCCTTGGAAATCGAGGTCTCTGCTGAATTTGTGTAGTAGCCGACGGCGCCATCGATATTCTTCGGCACGCGCCCAGTCTGGCTGCGGCGGCAGGGGAAGGAGGTCGCGATCGCCTCACCCTCGAAGCCATGCGCCTGCCAGCGATCCCAGCAGGTGCGCAGGAATTCGAGGTAGCCCGCATCATGCACCTTGAGCGCCGTTTCAAGCCCGTGTTCTGCCGGCGCACGCACATCGGTGAAGCCGGCTTCCCTGACGCCCGCCAGCACCCACTCGGCGCGGAAGGGTCCTTCGAAAGGCTTCACCAGAAGGCCGCCATGCAGCTCGGTCTTGGCATCCCGCAGCTTGTGTTTTTCGGAATAGAATACGCGCATTGCCTCGTTTTCCCTCTGGTTCTTTTGCAGGGAAAACTAGCCTCGTCAGAGGCGCGGCCACAAGTGCAAAGGGGACGATTTCCTGATCATACGACCAAAAAATCGCCCCCTGCCCCTCGGCCCCCGCCGATCCGATATTACTCGGTCAGGTTGATCTGCTCGGTCTCGCCACCGGTGCAGGTGTAGCAGCAGTTCTCGCAATTCTCTGTGTTATTGGGACCCACGCCCCAATAGCTCTGCTTGTCGCCGGAGATCCAGGCGCCGTAGCAGATCGTTTCGCCTTCCTCGCAGGACAGCGGGATCTGCTTGGTCTCGCCATCGTCGAGATAGAAGACCTCGTTATTGCCCGGCCAGACATAGTCGCGGTCCTGGCTGTAAAGCTCGACCTCAACCGCATTCGGATGGTCGTTGCGCATCACGAAGGTCACGTCGGCGGCCAGAGCCGGCGCAGCCACGGCGAGTGCCAGCGCGATAGCCGTCCATTTCATGAAGTTCTTTGCAGTCATGTAGTTCTATCCCCCGGATCGCGAGCGGCCCCCCACATCGCGAAACGCACGGACCATAAGCAGATGCTCATGCGGCTGGAAAGAGCCGGAGGCTGGCGTTTTTTGGGCTTAAACTCAATAACTTGAACGCGATGCGATCAGGCAACAGTTTTCCAGAAGACGACCGTGTCGCAATAGCGGCCGTCGGGGAAAAGAGCATAGTTCGGGATGATGCCGGAGCGCTGCCAGCCGAGCTTTTCGTAGAGGCCTTCCGCCAGTTCGCCAGCGGCGGTATCGAGCACAAGCAGCCAGCGTCCGGCTTTCGCCGCGCCGCTCTCGGCAGCGGCCATCAGGGCCTTTGAGAGGCCAAGCCCGCGTGCGTCACGATGCACCAGCAGCTTCATGAGATCTCCGCGATGCGGCTGATTGGGCTTGGAGGCAAAGCCGACCTGGACGCTGCCGACGAGGCGGTCACCGAGAAAAGCGCCGTAGAGCAGAACCTCGCCCCGCCCGACGGCGTCCGCCACACCCCGCCAGAAGGCTTGTCCATCATCAGGCCTGAAGGGCGACATGAAGCCGAGCGAAGCCCCACCCTCGACGCAGTCGGCAAGCGTCTCGCAGAGATCCGGCAAGGCGGCAAGCGCCTCAGCTTCAGACAGTTGACGGATTTCGGTCTTGTTGTCGGGCATGGATCGTGTCCTGTGGTCTAAAAGAGTCAGGGGCCGAGGGAGATCACCACGGCATAGCGGGCGGGTCGGTCGGTCGGGTTCCTGTAGCCGTGCACGTCGCCGACATTCATGAACAGGCAATCGCCGGCTTCGAGCCGGTATACCGTCTCGCCGACCATCAGTTCGATCGCCCCTTCGAAGACCCAGACATGCTGCGTCTGGCTGCGGCCCGTCGGGCGGCCGGGAAAGCGGACTTCGGCACCGGCCGGAAATTCGACCTCGACGATATCGGTGCCGCTGCCCGTCCCCTGGGGTGAGACTGCGCGACGCAGATAACCGCTTTCCGGATCGCGCCAGACCGCCTGGTCGGCGCGCCGTGCCAGCGGCGATGGCTCGGCTTCATTGACTGCAAAGAAGACCGAAAGCGACACGCCGAGCGCCGAGCAGAGCCGCGCCAGAAGGGCCGCCGTGGGGCTCGCCTCCCTGCGCTCGATCCGTGAAATCATCGCCCGGCTGACGCCTGAGAGCTCCGCCAACTGGTCCAGCGTCAGACCGCACTCCAGGCGCAGGCGCTTCAGACGTTCGGCCACGTGTTTCTCGAAGTGATCGGTTGATTCCATTATCTAAGAATTTCATGCGCCGATATTGGAGTCAAGCTCTGTGCACTTGCCTCTTCCGCATGCCCGCAGGCTCGGCTTAAAAGGAAGCGTCGGCCTTCGCCGTTCAAACCGCAGGACATGACCCCATGCAGCACACTCCCGAGATCGGCCCGGCCATCAAGCGCGAGCGCAAGGCGCGCAAGCTGACCCTCGAACAGCTCGGCACGCTGTCGGGTGTTTCCAAGTCGATGCTGAGCCAGATCGAGCGCGGGGAGGCCAACCCGACCTTCGCGGTGCTCTGGAGCCTCACACAGGCGATGGAGATCGAACTTTCGGATCTGATCGGCAACGGCACATCGGTCGCCGGACGCGAGGAGATCGAGGTCACCTCGGTCATGCACACGCCGGTCATCCGCAGCGCCGACGGCTCCTGCCGGCTGAAGATCCTGAGTTCGCCGAGGCTTGCCGGCCAGACGGAATGGTACGACCTCGAAATGGATCCGGGCGGCGCCCTTGTGAGCCAGCCGCATTCGATCGGCGCCTTCGAACATTTCACCGCCTTCACCGACGGTTTCGAGATTTCCTGCGGCGGCAGCAAGACGCAGATTCGGTCAGGCGAAACCGCCCGTTACCGCGCCGATGTCCCACATGCGATCCGCAATGCCGGAACCGATATCGGCAAGGGCCTGCTGGTCGTGCTACACAGATAGGCGAAAAGGCAATTCCAAAATATCGATTGCCGAAGGGCAAAATTCCGATATGCTGGAATTATTCAGCATCGAGGGATTTCCCATGCAGACCGGCTTTCTCGACCACATCACCGACATCCTCCAGGGCATCGAAGCCGACGGGCTTCTGAAACGCGAACGCGAGATCGTCAGCCCGCAATCGGGCCGCATCCAGGTGCGCGATTCGAGCGGCACGCGCGAGATGATCAATCTCTGCGCCAACAACTATCTCGGCCTCGCCAACCATCCCGAGATCGAACAGGCCGCGAAGGCTGCGATCGACAGCCACGGCTTCGGCATGGCCTCGGTGCGTTTCATCTGCGGCGCGCAGGACATCCATCGCCAACTCGAACAGGCGATCGCCCGCTATCTCGACAAGGACGACGCGATCCTGTTTGCCGCCTGTTTCGATGCCAATGGCGGGATCTTCGAGACGCTGCTCGGCCCTGAGGACGCGATCATTTCCGACAGCCTGAACCACGCCTCGATCATTGACGGCGTGCGGCTCTCCAAGGCGAAGCGCTATCGCTATGCCAACTCCGACATGAACGCGCTGGAAGACGAGCTGAAGAAGGCGATTGCCGAGGGCACCCGCTTCCGGCTGATCGTCACCGACGGCGTTTTCTCGATGGATGGCTATGTCGCCAAGCTCCCGGAAATCTGCGCGCTCGCCGAGAAATACGGCGCCATGGTGATGATCGACGAATGCCATGCGACTGGCCATCTGGGCGCCAAGGGCAAGGGTACCCCGACACTGACGGGCGTTGGCACCCGCGTCGACATCATCACCGGCACCTTCGGCAAGACGCTGGGTGGCGCCATGGGCGGCTTCATCGCCGGCCCGAAGGCGGCCATCGATCTCTTACGCCAGCGGGCACGGCCCTATCTCTTCTCCAACAGCCTCGCGCCTGCCGTCGCGGCCGGTTCGCTGAAGGCAATCGAAATCGCCGAAGGTGCCGACGACCTGCGCGCCAAGCTCTCCGGCCACACCAAACGCTTCCGCCAGGGCCTGACCGAGGCGGGCTTCGAGCTGCTTCCCGGCGAAACGCCGATCATCCCGGTCATGACCCATGACGCGGTGCTGGCGCAAAAGCTTGCTGCCGAACTCGATGCACGCGGCGTCTATGTCGCCGGCTTCTTCTTCCCCGTCGTGCCCAAGGGCCAGGCCCGCATCCGCACCCAGATGTCGGCAGCGCTCAGCGAGGCCGATATCGAAACCGCCATCGCCGCATTCATCGATGCCGGCAAGACCATCGGGATGATCTGATCATGAAGGCGCTTTCCAAGCAGAAATCCGAAGTCGGCATCTGGATGATCGATGCCCCGGTCCCGGAGATCGGGCCTGATGACGTTCTGGTCAAGATCAACAAGACCGGCATCTGCGGCACCGACGTGCACATCTACAAATGGGACGAGTGGGCGCAGAAGACGATCCCCGTGCCGATGATCACCGGCCATGAATATGCCGGCGAGATCGTCGCCGTCGGTGCCAATGTGCGCAACCTCCAGATCGGCCAGCGCGTCTCCGGCGAGGGCCATCTCGTCGGCATGAACAGCCGCGCCTCACGCGCCGGCAAATATCATCTCGACCCGGAGACCAAGGGTATCGGCGTCAACGTGCAGGGCACGTTTGCGGAATTTGCCAAGATCCCGGCCTTCAACATCATCCCGCTGCCGGACACCATCGATGACGAGATCGGCGCGATCCTCGATCCGCTGGGCAATGCCGTTCATACGGCGCTCGCCTTCGATCTCGTCGGCGAGGACGTGATCATCACCGGCGCCGGCCCGATCGGCATCATGGGTGCGGCGATTGCCCGCCATGTCGGCGCGCGTCATGTGGTGATCACCGACGTCAATCCGGAGCGTCTGGCGCTTGCCGCCGAGGTCGCCGACGTGCATCCGGTCAACGTGGCGAACGAAGACCTGCGCGACGTGATGGCCAAGCTGAAGATGAAGGAAGGCTTCGATGTCGGTCTCGAAATGAGTGGCTCACCGGCAGCGCTTGATCAGATGATCGATCATCTCGTCATGGGCGGTCGCATCGCGCTTCTCGGCGTGCCTGCCCGTCCCTTCCATTTCGATCTCTCCAAGGTCGTCTTCCGCATGGTGACGCTGAAGGGCATCTATGGGCGCGAGATGTTCGACACCTGGCACAAGATGCTCGCCATGCTCGAAAGCGGCCTCGACATCCGCAAGGTCATCACGCACAGGATGAAGGTGGATGACTACGCACACGCCTTCGAACTCGCTAGCGCCGGCAAGGCGAGCAAGATCGTGCTCGACTGGACCTGAGCTAGAGCCATTCATTTCTGATTGGCTGTAAGACCGGCACAGCTACAATCCCATCCGGGGAGGCGGTTTGCGCTCCCCGGATGGGTTCATTCATCGCCTGTCTGACGGATCGGGCGTGGTGGGCGCGTGCCGGCTTAGAATTCTTCCCAGTTATCCAGTTTCACGGCTGCATTTCCGCGCATGATCGCAGCCGGTCTTGCCGTGCCACGCGGCATGGCCGAAGCCGCCTGGCGTGATGCCTGCTGTATCGATGGCGTCCTTCCGGTCACCGCGAGCGTCCCAGCACTGCCGGACCCGACCCGGAACCGCGAGAGAAGCCGGAACAGTTCGTCGGCCTCGTTGGCCAGCCTCTGGGCCGTTCCGCTCATTTCCTCGACCATGGCCGTGTTCTTCTGGGTGCCCTGATCCATGGTGTTGACGGCGGTATTGATGTCCTTCAATCCGCTGGCCTGCTCGCGCGAGGCTTCGACGATTGCCGTGACATTGGAATTCACCTGAATGACCTCGGCCACAATGGCCTCCAGGGCCTTGCCTGTTTCGCCGACGAGCGTGACGCCATTTTGAACGTGACCGTTGGAGGCACGGATCAGCTCCTTGATCTCCTTGGCCGCCTTGGCCGATCGTTGCGCCAGTTCGCGAACCTCCTGGGCAACCACCGCAAAACCCTTGCCTGCTTCCCCGGCGCGGGCCGCTTCCACGCCCGCATTGAGGGCGAGCAGATTGGTCTGAAAGGCGATTTCATCGATGACCCCGATGATGTTGCCGATCTCTGCGGCCGACGCCTCGATCTTGCCCATGGCGTCGACGGCATTGGTCACGACTTCGCCGGAGCGCTCGGCATTTTCCTTCGTCTGGCGGACGAGCAGCCCGGCTTGCTGCGCCTTGGCGCTCGACTCGCCGACCGTTGTGGTAATCTCTTCGAGCGCGGTGGCCGTCTCCTCGATCGAAGCAGCCTGCTGTTCGGTGCGCGTCGACAGGTCCTGCGAGGCGGCCTTGATCTCCTGGGCGGCAGCAGAAATGGCTCCGGCATTCTGCGAGACGGACTGCATGGCAGCCCTCAGTTTCGTCACCGCTTCGTTGTAGTCGACCCGCAGCCGGTCAAGCGCCGGCAGGAAGGGCTCGGACAGTCCCGTGAGGTCTCCATCCGCCAGCGCCTGCAGCGACCCGGCCAGCACTTCGACATTCGCGACCCGCTGGGTAATGTCGGTCGCAAACTTGACCACCTTCAACACGCGACCATGGTCATCGAAGATCGGGTTGTACGAGGCCTGGATGTGGATGCGCCTGCCGCCCTTGGCGATACGCTCATATTCGGCGGTGAAGAACTCCCCGCGGGCAAGGCGCTGCCAGAACTGACGATAGTCATCGCTGCGCGCATAGACCGGATCGCAGACCATCTGATGGTGTTTGCCCTGGATCTCGGAAAGAGAATAGCCGACCGCACCACAGAAATTCTCGTTGGCGGTCAGGATTATGCCCTCGGGCGTGAACTCGATCATCGCCTGCGCGCGCGAAATGGCCGCGAGCTTCCCGGCGTCTTCTGCACTCTTCGTCTTCGCCGCCGTGATGTCGGAGGCGAATTTCACCACCTTATAGGTCTTGCCGTTCTTCTTCACCGGGTTGTACGAGGCTTCAATCCAGAATTCGCGACCCGTCTTCGTGAAGCGACGATACTGTCGCCGGTCAAAATTGCCGGCTGCCAGGTTGGCCCAGAAATCCCTGTATTCCTGCGAGGCAGCCTCAGTCGGATCCACAAAGATCCGATGGTGCTGCCCGACAATTTCCTCCAGCCGATAGCCGACCGCCTTGCAGAAGTTCTCGTTCGCCCAGAGTATGGTGCCGTCGGGCTTGAATTCGATGATCGCCTGAGATTGGCTCATCGCGTCCATGATTGCGCTGGCATCATTACCCCAGCTTGAATATCTGCGTTCCACTGCACGGCTCCCCAGAAAATTGCACTCTGCGAGATCTCTCCCGACAAAGGTCCGGGACGCACGCGGTCGTCCCCTGAACGTCCGCCATGGTCAAATCTCGCATGCTAAATCTGGGGTCGGTTCGTTTAAACTCTGTAAACGAAGCGACCATTCCTGGGGGGATGTGGAAAGAAAATGCAACTCGCGCCGCATTTACATTTTCTGATTGCAGATATTGACGAAACGCAATTCGCAAACTGATCGCGGATCCCTACCCAGCGAACGGTCGGTATTCAGCCAAACCGTTCAGCCGCCGACCTGGGCGATCCAGTCCGGCAGGCTGTAATAGTTGGAAATGCGGGCGACCTTGCCGTCGCGGATCTCGAAAAAGGCGCCGGCAGGCAGGCGGTAGGTCTGGCCATTGGCTTGCGGCAGGCCCTCATCGGTTGCCAGATAAGTGCCGTTGACGATGAATTCGGCCGCACCCCGGGTGCCGTCCTCGTTGACCATGATCACCATATCGGTGAGCTCTTCCTTATAGCAGCGGTTCATGTGGTCCATGAACTTCGCGAAAGCTTCCTTCCCCGTCTGGCGGGCACCCTGGTTGATGTCATGCGCGACATCATCGGTCAGGAGCGAGAGGAAACGGTCCATGTCGCCGGCATTGAAGGCATCGTAATAGGCACGGATGGTGGCTGCGGCGGTCATCGATCACTCCTCGTCGTGGAATTGCTTTCTCGGCTCGTGGGAGATGGGTATAAACACTCCGCAACGGACTGAAAACACTCTATGGCGCTTACCATCCAATCCTTTTCCGGCAGCGACGCCACACCCTTCTTCGGCGACCTCGCGCGGCTCAGAACCACGGTCTTCCGGGCCTTTCCCTATCTCTACGAGGGAAATCCTGTGTACGAGCAGACCTATCTCTCCACCTATGCGAAATCCGAAGGCTCCGTCTTCGTCATCGCTCGCGATGATGACCAGGTGGTCGGGGTTGCCACGGGAACGCCGATGGCGGGCGAGACCGAGGAGGTCAAGCGCCCCTTCCTTGCGGCCGGGCTCGATCCGCAAGAGTTCTTCTATTTCGGCGAAAGCGTGCTTCTGCCGCAATATCGCGGCCAGGGCATCGGCTTGAAATTCTTCGAGGGCCGCGAGGCGCAGGCGAAGACACTTGGCCTGCGCTACGCCACCTTCTGCGCCGTCGAACGGCCCGCCGACCATCCGCGCCGGCCTTCCGACTACGTGCCACTCGACGCCTTCTGGGCCAAGCGCGGCTACACGCACCACCCCGCGCTTCGGACCACCTTCACCTGGCGCGACCTCGACGCATCAGTCGAGAGCCCGAAGCCGCTTTCCTTCTGGATCCGGGATCTCAAAGCATGACAGCCCTCACCCTTGCCGCCTGCCAGTACAAGATCGATCTGATCGAGACCTGGGAGGATTATGTCCTCCACCTGACGCGTCTGGTGCATCAGGCCGTCGAACGGGGCGCAAAGCTCTTGCTCCTGCCGGAATATGCCGGCCTCGTACTCGCCGGCCAGCTCGATGCCGACACCCGCTCCGACCTGCATGGCTCGATCGCCGGCATCCAGCCGCTCATCCCGGCCTGGGTTGAGCTCTGCGAGGAACTTGCCCGCACCCATTCGATCGTCTTCCAGCCCGGCTCCGCCCCGGTGCTCGATCCTGACGGCCAATACCGGAACCGCGCCTACCTTTTCGGCCCGGATGGTCTGATCGGTCATCAGGACAAGATCATCATGACCCGCTTCGAGCGCGAGCAATGGGGCATTGCCGCCGGACGCAACGGGCTCACCGCCTTCGATACCCCGCTCGGCAAGCTCGGCATCCTCATCTGCTACGACAACGAATTCCCGATGCTGGCCCACACGCTCGCAAACCAGGGCGTCGACCTGATCCTCGCGCCCTCCTGCACCGACACGCTGGCCGGCGCCTATCGCGTGCGCATCGGCGCCCAGGCCCGGGCGCTCGAAAACCAGATCGCCGTCCTCTCGTCACCCACCGCCGGCACCGCCCCCTGGTCCCCGGCGCTCGACGAAAACCGCGGCCGTGCAGCGCTTTACGTGCCCTCTGATTACGGCATGCCACCATCGGGCATCTATGCCGAAAGCGAGAGCGACGCGGTCGAAGAGAGCCACTGGCTGATCACCGAGATCGATCTCGATACCGTCCGGCGCCTGCGCACGGAAGGTCAGGTCGCCACCCGCCGCGACTGGCCGGAACAGTTCGGGGTGTGAGCCGCTCAGGACACGACCAAGGCGTCACGCCGCCGCACGAGAAATCGCCGCTCCGCCTCGCCCGGCGACAGCGCGAGGGCGCGATCATAGGCAGCGATTGCCTCGGTTACACGCCCGATCCGGCCCAAGATATCCGCCTGTGCGGCATGAAAGGGCAGGAAATCGGACAAGGTTTCGGTATCCAACCCATCGAGTTCCGTCAGCGCCTCCTCCGCACCCCGCACCTCGGCCAGTGCCACCGCTCGGTTGATGCGGATGATCGGGTCGTCGCGCAGTTCGACCAATATGTCATAGGCGGCCAGCACGGCCTTCCAGGGCGGCGGATCGTCAAGCGTTTTTCGGCCGCACCAGAGCGCGTGGATCATCATCTGCAGAATGCGCGGGCCTGGACCCGACATGGCAAGCGCCCGCCCGCAATGGCGCCTTGCATCCTCGATCAGCGGCTTCGACCAGAGCGCCGGGTCCTGTTCGGCCAGCGGCACCATCACGCCGTCTGCATCCATCCTAGCCGGCCGCCGCGCCTCGGCAAAGCGGATCGTGGCCGCGAGCGCCAACACCTCCGCTTCCTGTGGCAACATCTCTGTCAGGAGCGCCGTCACCTCCAGCATCTCGCGGGCAAACCCCGCATGCCGGCCGGAGCCCGCCGCATCCTCATGTGCCTTGGCATAGGCGACCTCCAGCGTCGAAAGCACGGCTGCGAGACGTTCGGCCCAATGCTCCGGTCCCGGCACCTCGAAACTGACACCGGCCTCGGCGATCTTGCGCTTGGCGCGCACCAGCCTCTGGGCGAGCGTCGTCTCCGACACCAGAAAGGCGCGCGCGATCTCGTCCGTCGACAGACCGCAGACCAGTTTCAGCGTCAGTGCTGCCCGGCTGTCGGGCGCGACGGCCGGATGACAGCAGACGAAGATCAGCTTCAGCCGCTCGTCGGGAATGACCGCGTCGTCGCTGGCCAGCCGGTCCTCGGCGGTCGGTTCCGGTTCGGGTTCATCGGGACGGTTCTCGGCCCGCACACGCCTTCGCCTCAGGATATCGAGGGCTGCGCGTTCGGCCACCCGGTAGAGCCAGGCTGCCGGATCGCGGGGCAGGTCCTGCCCCTCGTCACCCCAGGCCTTCACCGCCTTGAGGCAGCTTTCGGCGAAGGCCTCTTCCGCAAGATCGAGGTCGCGGTAGCGGGCGGCGAGTGCGGCACGAATGCGCCCGCCCGCCGCCCGGAAGGTCTCGTCGAGAACCCCCGCCCGCATCACCTCAACGCTTTTCCGAAAGGCCCGGCGGCATCGGCAACAGGGGACGGACTTCGATGGCGCCATCCTTGCCGAGCGGCACTTTTCTGGCGATCGCAATCGCCGCATCGAGGTCCTCGGCTTCCACGAGGTAGAAGCCGCCCAGCTGTTCGCGCGTCTCGGCGAAGGGACCATCATGAATGGTCTGCTTGCCACCCGTGGTGCGCACGGTGGTTGCAGCCTCCGTGCCCTTCAGCCCGGCACCTGCGCGCATCTTCTCGCCCAGCTCATGGCTGAAAGCGAAATGGCGCGGCCCGAGATCGGCCATGATCGGCCCGGTCTTGTCGGGACCGCCGAAGATTTCCTCGTTTTCATAGATCAGCAGCAGGTATTGCATGGTCGTTGCCCCTCCTTCGGGCCCTTGCGGTATCGTCTGTCGATCCCGTCGATGAAGAGACGCGGCTCCGACATCGGATTCGACAACGGCCAGACATTTTTTCTGACGCCCCGCCCACTATCGGCGACGGGCCCGCCGCTGACAACGGTCCGTATCAGGCGACAGACGGCCTGCCTGCGACGTCAAAACCACCGTGATCGCCCGGAAAACCCGATCTTTCCGCTTTGCGATACAAGGGGTCGCTGCTATATGCGCGAGCCATGAGCACATCGTCCCGCACTCCCCTCGACCATATCCGCAACTTCTCCATCGTCGCCCATATCGACCATGGCAAATCGACGCTGGCCGACCGTCTGATCCAGACGACCGGCGGCCTTGCCGATCGCGAGATGTCGGAACAGGTTCTCGACAACATGGAGATCGAGAAGGAACGCGGCATCACCATCAAGGCACAGACGGTGCGCCTGCACTACAAGGCCAATAATGGCGAGACCTATGTGCTGAACCTGATCGACACGCCCGGCCATGTCGACTTCGCCTATGAAGTGTCGCGCTCTCTCTCAGCCTGCGAAGGCTCGCTGCTCGTCGTCGATGCCTCTCAAGGCGTCGAAGCCCAGACGCTGGCCAATGTCTATCAGGCGATCGACAACAATCACGAGCTGGTCACCGTGCTCAACAAGGTGGACCTGCCGGCCGCCGAACCCGAGCGCATCAAGGAGCAGATCGAGGAAGTCATCGGCATCGATGCCTCGGAAGCCGTGCTGATCTCGGCGAAGACCGGTCTCGGAATCCCCGACGTGCTGGAAGCCATCGTGCACAAGCTGCCGGCGCCGAAGAGCGAAGGCGGCGAGAAGGCCCCGCTCAAGGCCCTGCTCGTCGACAGCTGGTACGACACCTATCTCGGCGTTATGGTTCTCGTGCGCATCATCGATGGCGTGCTGACCAAGGGCCAGACGATCCGCATGATGGGCACGGGTGCCCGCTATTCCGTCGAACGCGTCGGCGTGCTGACGCCTAAGATGGTCAATGTCGACAGCCTCGGTCCCGGCGAAATCGGCTTTATCACTGCTTCGATCAAGGAAGTGGCTGATACCCGCGTCGGCGACACGATCACCGACGACCGCCGTCCGACGGAAAAGGCCCTGCCGGGCTTCAAGCCGGCCCAGCCGGTCGTCTTCTGCGGTCTCTTCCCCGTCGACGCCGCAGACTTCGAAGATCTGCGCGCCGCCATGGGCAAGCTGCGCCTCAACGACGCCTCCTTCTCGTTCGAAATGGAAAGCTCGGCGGCACTCGGCTTCGGCTTCCGCTGCGGCTTCCTCGGCCTGCTGCATCTCGAAATCATCCAGGAGCGCCTGGAGCGCGAGTTCAATCTCGACCTCGTCGCGACCGCCCCTTCCGTCGTCTACCAGATGGTGATGACCGACGGCACCGAGAAGGAGCTGCACAACCCGGCCGACATGCCCGATGTCGTGAAGATCGAGGAAATCCGCGAGCCTTGGATCAAGGCGACGATCATGACGCCGGACGACTATCTCGGCGGCATCCTGAAGCTCTGCCAGGACCGTCGCGGCATCCAGACCGAACTTACCTATGTCGGCAACCGCGCGATGATCACCTATGAGCTGCCGCTCAACGAAGTGGTCTTCGACTTCTACGACCGCCTGAAATCGATCTCCAAGGGTTATGCCTCCTTCGACTACAACATCATGGATTATCGCGAGGGCGACCTCGTCAAGATGTCGATCCTGGTCAATGGCGATCCCGTCGATGCGCTCTCCATGCTCGTCCACCGTTCGGCCGCCGACCGCCGCGGCCGCGGCATGTGCGAGAAGCTGAAAGAGCTCATCCCGCCGCACATGTTCCAGATCCCTATCCAGGCCGCGATCGGCGGCAAGGTGATCGCCCGCGAAACCGTCCGGGCGCTCCGCAAGGACGTCACCGCCAAGTGCTACGGCGGCGACGCCACCCGCAAGCGCAAGCTGCTCGACAAGCAGAAGGAAGGCAAGAAGCGCATGCGCCAGTTCGGCAAGGTCGAGATCCCGCAGGAAGCGTTTATCGCCGCGCTGAAGATGAACGACGAGTGAGGCGGGCGGTTCGGCATACTGTCGACTAACGACTCCGTCGCTATTCTTTGTCGCTGACGCGTAACGGAAGCTGAATTTTCATTGCCGTCAGCACGTTAATTAGTTCATCGACGCTTTCTTGGTCTCGAAAAGAGAAACGGCCGCTAATGAGCTTGCCACTCCGGAAGCTGCCCGAAATTGAAACCTCGTACGGCTCGTCATCATCCAAATGGTTTGTCTGGTCACTTGGCGCAGGGGTTTCTGATTTGTTTTTTTCACGTCCCAACCATTCGTTAACAAAAGCTTGACTCCGCTCCGGAGTCAGCGGCGCAATCGGTGCCAAATGAACTTCTGACTCTGTCCTGAGCAGACTCTTTGTCTCGCGATATGTACGGATAACTGAGTCTGCGGCAGACGGAATGAACTTCTGTGTGATAAGATACGCTCGTATTGCAGCATCACTGGCTTTACCCTCATTAAAGCGTGCATCGATCTCCCTAAACAACTCTGGCCGCGATGCTGCCTCACGAATAGCCTCAGCACGTTCTGGCATCCCCTCTTCATGGGCTATGATACGAACTGCAAGATCGGATACCCGGGTCTCATCGCCACGGCCTTCAAGCAAGCCATATTTGGATAGCGCCGCTAAGACTCCCAAACTTTTACCATTTAATCCCCCATAGCCCATGAGGGTAGCAGCGACGCCTCGTGGAATCGGTGATTGGTAGTTTTGGGCGAATATATTACTTACCTTTTCGATTGCCTCTTTTAGACTCAGCGACGGATATGACGGGCTCCTGACCTTGGCCATGTTCGGTTCTCCTGACTTCTCCGAAAAATACCGAAAATTAATTCACTCGTCAAACCAGATATTACGCCGAAATATACGATACCGTATAATTTTACGAATACTTGCGCGGCGCACGCGGTTGTGGCATCTTCTGCATAAAAGGAGAGATTCGCATGACGAGAAGAGTAATAGCCAGCCGCACCAATGAGCACCGTCGCGGTTGGCAGTAACAAGAAGGGCCACAAAACAGATTGGGCTGCAACCCGACCTGAAATGTGACCCTTGGTGTCAGCGGACAAGCCCTAATCCGTTGGACGAATGTACTGGGAATGCCGATATCTGAAGCACTTTGCACCTTCAGAATCGCACGTCCCGGTCTTCGTTTCAAGAGGGCAACCAATTGAAATGAAAGGTTCGTTCAATGAACGACAACGGTAAGCCGAGCCCTGCGCTCACCTTCGATGACGCCGTCCAGATCTGGCTCCGCCACTGATCCGGCGAGTTTCAGAACCGGATTGCGGCGCGTCTCGACGTCAATCCGGGCCGCGTGAACGAAGTTCTGAAAGAACGGAAGTTCATCGGCAGCCGTGAAGCGGCTCTTCAGAAACGCTCAGCATGACGAAGCGAGGTCGCTGCGAAAGCAGCGGCCTCCCTCCTCACCATCGAATACAGGATTCTGAAAATGACAAAACGCAATCAACACGTCGTCCCCCATGCCAATGGCTGGGCGGTCAAGGGTGCAGGCTCCGAGCGTGCCACCAAGGTCGTCCCAACCCAGCGCGAAGCGATCGGCATTGCCCGTGGCATCGCGCAAAACCAGCAGTCGGAAATGCTGATCCAGGGAGAAAACGGTCGCATCCGCGAGCGCAACTCCTATGGCAATGATCCGCATCCGCCGAAGGGCTGACACCTCTGCCGGGGGCGGTTCGCCGCCCTCGGCACCGACTTTCTCACATGCGAGTTTCGCGCTATAATGGCGCATCCTCGGAGTTGCGCCATGTCGATCGAAGCCCGAAAGCCACATGACGTGACTGTCAGTGAAGCCCTCGTCACCGAGGCTGAAACCCTCGGCCTCGATGTTGCGGGTGCGGCAGAACAGGGCATCGCCCGCGCCATCAAGGCCGAGAAGGAGCGACGCTGGAAAATCGAGAATGCCGAGGCGATCAAGGCGTCAAACGACTATGTCGCCAAACATGGTCTGCCGCTCGCCAAATACCGGCTCTTCTGACGATGACCCGTTTCCACGTTCACCGGATAGGGAACGATGGAAGTCTCGCACTCGACGTGCAGTCCAATCTGCTGGATGCCCTGACGACCCGTGTGGTCGTGCCGCTCGCACCGGTCGACGACGTGGTGACGCTCGTTCCGCGCCTCAATCCGCGCCTTACGGTGGATGGTCAGAGCTTCGCGATGCTGACGCAGTTCGTCACAACGGTGCCGGTCTCCGCCGTCGGCCCCTCGATCGCAAATCTTTCCGCCCGCGCCGACGAGATCACCGCCGCGACCGATTTCCTCTTTCAGAGCTTCTGAGCCCCTGCTTGCCCGCCTGTGCCCGTCGCGCTAGCATTCGCATGCCATCATAAGCCAATAAACCAGAGACAAGGGAGACGGGCATGCACAAGTTCAAGATCATCAAGACCGAGAAGGGCGAGTTCCGGGCCCAGTTCGTCTACAATTCCGAGGTCATGGTCTGGTCGGAGAACTATGCCTCGAAGGCGAGCGCCAAGAACTGCATCGAGTCCCTGAAAAAGAACGCCCCCGGCGCCCCGGTCGTCGATCTCACCAAGCAGGAAACCGGCAGTGGCTACCGCTTCGAGATCGACGAGGCCAAGAACGGCGAAACCTTCGTCCGCTTCCGCGCCGCCAATGGCGAAATCATGGTGCGCTCGGAAACCTACAAGTCGAAATCCAGCGCCAAGAACTGCATCGAGTCCATCCAGAAACGCGCCGCCGAGGCCACGGTGGAAGAGGCGGAGTGAACGCACGGTCCTGCCTGGGGCTGAGGAGCCGGCGGCGACCTCCCTCCCCCCTTGCGGGGGAGGACGGAAAATCGAAGGCTTAGGCGAGCGCAAGCCGCCTAAACTTCAGATTTTCCCGGAGAGGGGCGCAGTTCCGTTGGCACTCACCTCACCGAGCCCCCCTCTTGCAAAATCTGAGGTTTGGCCCTGATCGGGCCAATTCCTCGATTTCTCGTTCTCCCCCGCAAGGGCGGAGATAGGCGTCGCGCAAGATGCCATTGCCCCTCATCCGCCTGCCGGCACCTTCTCCCCGCAGGCGGGGAGAAGGCCGAGACCTCAACCGCGCGTGCCTCCCTCTCCCCGCCTGCGGGGAGAGGGTAGGGTGAGGGGCAAAGCCACGAACTCGGCCTTTCCCGAAAAAAGGGGGACGAATTCCAGAAATACCCCAACAAAATCAACGTCACAACTTTTTTCATCCCCGCCCATTTTTCTCGCCTTACCCTAATCCCCGTCCCGCCCTCGGATACACCTGACGATGCGATGTCAGGCGAGGCGGGGCCGGCGCCGGGGGCGAGTGCTCTCGCAGGCACAAATTCCCGGCCCGCTGCAACGGTCTCCCTCCGGACGAAGGGCTTGACGAGGGTGATGGGGTCGGATGCGCCTCAAAGCCTGGATACCCTGATCGGAAGGACGTGCCTCAGAGGCACACAGACAAGGCGCCCGCGCTGTCGCGAACATCCAGACAGCGGGGCGGAGAAAACGGCGGGGATGAGGACCGAGGTCGCGAATGACCAGGGCCCCATCCCCCGGGCGAGGGTCCCGGTCGGAATGGTGCACCATCCGGCGGGAACCTCCCGGGCCACCGGCCAGGCTCTGGCAGACATTCCGCAAGGAGGACTCGGCCAAAGCCGGACCCGCGCCCGGTCGACGTTGGGACACCCGTCCCAGCGCCCGTCGCCGCCTTGCCAGAGAGTCGCATGCAGCGGGAAAAAACGCCGAACGAGGCGCCGGAAGGAGCCACATACACTACTTAGACAGGTTGCTTCTGGCGCCTCGTCCGATCCCTCGGGTCAAGCCCGAGGACAAGTTTCAAGCCACCCGGAAGGAGCGATCCCGACCGGCGGCGAAGCTTGGGCTTTTTGACAGTTCAGTTCTTGAATGGTGGGAGAGCGGGCCGCAAGCGCGGAGCCCCTCTCCCCCTTGGTGGGGGAGAAAGCGATTTCGATGAATTAGGCGAGCGCAAGCCGCCTAAACATCTGAAATCGCAAGTGAGGGGGTCCGTTCGTCGTGCCACTATCACCGATCCCCTCACCAACAAAATCTGAGGTTTAGCCCTGATCGGGCTAAGCCCTCGATTTTGTAACCTCTCCCACAAAGGGGAGAGGAGTCGGCTCCGAGCAAGACGTTAGCCGCCTACCTATTCTTCCCCGGCACCCAGAGAACATCCGCCCGACCGCCATCATTCGCGTGCCGCGCTGCCACGAACAGAAAATCCGACAGCCGGTTCACATATTTCAGCGCGGGTTCGCCGACTTCCTCGCCGTCGAAACGGGAGAGTTCGACCATGATGCGCTCGGCGCGGCGGGCCGTGGTGCGGGCCAAGTGCAGATAGGCGGCCGCCGGCGTGCCGCCCGGCAGGATGAAGGATTTCAGCGGGTCGAGATCGGCGTTCAGCTGGTCGATTTCCTTCTCGATCCGGTCAACCTGAGCCTCGATGACGCGCAGCGGCTCGTAGGACAAGACTTCGCCGGTCTCGGGGGCGGCGAGATCGGCGCCGAGGTCGAACAGGTCGTTCTGGATGCGCATCAGCATGGCATCGAGCTCGGGCATCTCGGCCGTATGCAGCCGGGCAATGCCGATCGCCGAATTGGTTTCGTCGATCGTGCCATAGGCATCGACGCGCAGATCGTGCTTCAGCCGGCGCGGGCCGGTAACAAGTGCGGTCGTGCCGTCATCGCCGGTGCGGGTGTAGATCTTGTTGAGCTTGACCATAGTTTTAGCGCCCCCCGCCGGTCAGCCAGAGTGTGAGCATGATCAGCGCAATCGCGATTGCCTGAAGCACGATACGCGCCTGCATCAGCTTGTTCGAGGTATTGCCGCTCCCGCCTTTCAACATGTTGAACAGGCCCCTGACGAGGACAAGGGCGACAAGCCCCATGACGATGATGGCGAGGACATAGGTGAATGTGGACATAACGTGGGATGAGCCTTTGTTCGTCGCCGGTCAGTCCAGCGAGCGCATCAGTCGATAGAAGAGGTCGGCCGGCAGCCAGCGCTTGATCAGGGCCCCCTGTTTTGCCGGCTTGGTCACGAGATAATGTGGGCGGGCGCGGCGGGCGGTCAAGGCGTGCACCAGGACTTTGTAGACGGCGTCCGGTCCGAGCTTGTGGCGGTTGACCGGCCCGGTGCCGTCGAGGCGCGCCAGCTGCCGGCGGTAGTCCTGTGCATGCACGGAGTTTTCCAGATCGATCGCCTGGCGGATGTGGTGGAGCGCATTGGCGGTGAAGCGGCTTTCGATCGGGCCGGGCTCGATCAGGCTCACCTGCACGCCCGATCCCTCAAGTTCCATCCTCAGCGTCAGCGAAAGGCCTTCGAGCGCGAATTTCGACGCCGTATAGGCGCCGCGCCAGCGATAGGGCACAATGCCGAGGATCGAGGAGCATTGTACGATCCGTCCTTCACCCTGGGATCGCATCGCCGGGATCACCCGGCGCGTCAGGTCGTGCCAGCCGAAGAGATTGGTCTCGAACTGGGCGCGCAGCGCCTCCGTCGGCAGATCTTCCACCGCGCCCGCCTGCCCATAGGCACCGTTGTTGAAGAGGGCATCGAGCCGGCCACCGGTCCGCTCGAAGACGGTCGCCACCAGCCTCTCGATGCTCGCGGGATCGGTGTAATCCATCAGAAGGGCCTCGATGCCCTTGGCCTCAAGCGGGGCGAGATCTTCTGCCTTGCGCACCGTGGCAAAAACCCGCCAGCCATCGCGTTTCAGGGCCTCGGCGCAGTAGGCGCCGATGCCGGATGAACAACCGGTGACGATGATGCTCTTCACGGGGAAAACCTCGTTCTTCCTTTGCAAATGCCGATCGGTTTCCCATATTCGGCCCCAGCCTGCAATCGTACGCCGCGTTCTCAAGGAGACTGGATGCCGACTTTCCTGCGTATGCTCTACAAGGTCGGTTATGACGCGTTCTGGCACTTCACCGAGGACGACGGCTGGGCCATGGCGAGCCATGTGGCGCTGTCGGCCATTCTTGCGCTCTTTCCCTTCCTGATTTTCGGCACGGCGCTTGCGAGTTTCCTTGGCGCCGACCAGTTTGCCGAAACGGCGGTGCATCTGATTTTCGATACCTGGCCGGAAACCATCGCCAAGCCCCTGTCGGACCAGGTGGTGCAGGTGCTGACCATACCGCGCGGCGGGCTGCTCACGATCTCGGTGCTGGCGGCAGCCTACTTCGCCTCGAATGGGGTGGAGGCGCTCAGGGTCTCGCTCAACCGCGCCTACCGGGTGCCGGAAACGCGGCCGTGGTACATAACCCGCCTGCTCAGCCTCGGCTTCGTGCTGGCGGCCGTCGTGGTGCTGGCGGCGATCAGCGCGCTTCTGGTCGCCGTGCCCGTGGCGCTGGCCTATGCCGAAAAGCTTTTCCCCTTCCTCAAGGATTTTCTGGCCACGGTGGCGAACTGGCGCGTCTACGGCACGGTTGCCTTCCTGATCGTGGCCTTGGTGGTGTTCCACCTCGGACTGCCGGCCGGGCGGCGTCGGCTGATCGACGTGTTGCCGGGCGTCATGCTGACGCTCGCCCTCTGGCTGATCGGCGCCCTGCTTTTCGGTTACTACCTCGCTTCGTTTGCCAATTACGCTGCGACCTATGCCGGTCTCGCCTCGATCATGATCGTGCTGGTCTTCCTCTATATGGTCGGCGCGATCTTCATCATCGGGGCGGAATTCAATGCGGCGCTGATGAAGTTCCGCGTGGTGCCGGTGAAGGGTGCTCCGGAGGGCGGGATCTCAAATCCCGACCATGGCGCGAATATCTGACGGCGTTTTTCCCTCGGCTCTCAGCGCCGACAGCGCCGTGTCGCCATGGCTTTTCGACAGCTTGCGTCCGTCCGGCCCGAGGACAAGACGGTGGTGGTGGTAGACGGGTTGCGGCAGGCCGAGCAGGGTCTGCAGCAGGCGGTGGACCGAAGTGGCGTGGAAAAGATCGAGACCGCGCACGACATGGGTCACCCCCTGAGCGGCATCGTCGACCGTGACGGCGAGGTGATAGCTTGAGGGCGCGTCCGAACGCCAGAGCACGACATCGCCCCAGGCGGCCGGATCGGCTGGCATTTCGCCTTGCGGGCCGTCGCCGGTTTCCTGCCAGGTGAGGCGCGCGCCGACAACGTGCAGCGCCTTGTCGATGTCGAGCCGCCAGGCATGGCGCTCTATGTTTGCCAGTTTCTCGCTCCTTTCGGCCTCTCCGAGCGACCGTTCTTCCGTTGGGTAAAGCGGCGCCCCATCCGGATCGCGGGGCCAGAGGCCGCCCTCCCGCTCGAAGGCGGAGACGCGGGCCTTCACTTCGCCGCGGGTGAGAAAGGCGGGATAGACGAGGCCCATGGCCTGCAGACGGTCGAGGGCTTCCCGGTACAGCGCAAAATGTTCCGACTGGCGGCGGACAGGCCGTTCGAAGGGGATGCCGAGCCAGGTGAGATCGTCGATGATGGCCTGTTCGAGTTCAGGCGTGCAACGGGTGAGATCGATGTCCTCGATGCGCAGCAGCAGGCGTCCGCCGATGCTTTCGGCCATCTGCGCGTTCAGCAGGGCCGAGAGCGCATGGCCGAGATGCAGCCGGCCATTGGGGCTCGGCGCAAAACGAAAGACGGGGGCATCTGGGCTTGCGGTTTGACGAGGACGTTCGGTCATGCTTTTCCTTCGCATGAGAGTGGCATGAGGAAAAGGGGACGGATTTGACGACGATCCGATGCGAGGACGATCTCGCTGCGGGGCTTTCCCTTTTGCTTCAGCGCGATCCCCGGCTCTGTCCGATCGCCGAGGCTTGCCAGCCCCTGCCGCTTCGACTTTCCGCACCCGGTTTTGCCGGGCTTGCCTCGATCATCGTCTCGCAGATGGTGTCGCGGGCCAGTGCCGATGCCATCTGGCGGCGGATGACGGCGGTCTTGGGAAACCGGCCGCTGGCAGAGGATTATCTGGCGCTGGGTCCCGAACTGATCGGCACCTTCGGCCTGTCGCGTGGCAAGGCGCAAGCGCTCGACGCCGCCGCCAAGGCCGATCTCGGTGGTCCTTTCCGGCTCGACGAATTGACGGACATGCCAGCCGAGGCTGCGATTGCGGCGCTCACTGGTCTGAAGGGCATTGGCCCCTGGACGGCCGAGGTCTATCTGATGTTTTGCGGTGGCCATCCGGACATTTTCCCGGTCGGCGACGTGGCACTCCGGATCTCCGTGGGCGACGTGTTTTTCGCCGGTGAACGACCTTCCCCGGACGTCGTGGCGGAACTGGCGCAAGCCTGGGCACCGGTCCGATCGGTCGCCTCGCGGCTGTTCTGGGCGCATTACGCACGGATCACGGGCCGCACCGCATTGCCCCGTTGAAGGTCCGTTGAGACGTCGCGACGCAGGTCAAAGATTCAGGCTTCACAATGCTGTAACAACGGACCTAATATAGAAGGGCAGATGCCGAATCGATCAGGAGTACCCCTTGACGATTGCAGTTTCTCCCCAGGCCCTGCCGGCGCTCGTCCTGAATGCCGACTACCGGCCACTGAGTTATTATCCCTTGTCGCTCTGGTCCTGGCAGGACGCGATCAAGGCAGTTTTCCTCGACCGTGTGAACATCATCGCCGAGTACGAACACTCGGTCTGCTCGCCGAGTTTTACGATGCGTTTGCCGAGTGTCGTCAGCCTCAAGACCTATGTTCAGCCGACCCGGAATCCGGCCTTCACCCGCTTCAATGTCTTCCTGCGCGACAAGTTCGAATGCCAGTATTGTGGTTCGCCCGAAGACCTGACCTTCGACCACGTTATCCCGCGTGCCCATGGCGGCGAGACGACCTGGGAGAATGTTGTGGCCGCTTGCTCACCGTGTAATCTCCGTAAGGGATCGAAGCTTCCCAAGCAGGCAGGCATGCATCCGCACCAGGCGCCCTATCGGCCAACCGTGCAGGATCTGCACAACAATGGCCGGCTCTTCCCGCCGAACTACCTGCATGAAAGCTGGATGGACTATCTCTACTGGGATACCGAACTGCAGCCATAACCGCAGCGCCTCCCCTCTTGGCGGTACGCCTTCGCACCGCCTCCCGCCGCTTCAGACGCTTGGCTTGCGCAGCGCGCCCCAGAGCGCGATGGCGGCAAAGGCGGCACTCGTCAGCACGTTCCAGCCGGCAAAGGACAGGCCCAGCACGCGCAGCGTCGCTTCGGTGCAGGAGGGCGCCTTGGTGGCATTGAGGGCTTCGAGAACGTTGACGGGCGTATCGCCGCCCGTGGCGCCGATCGTGCAGGTCGATGGCCCTTCCCAGAACTTCCACTCTACGCCGGAATGGTAGATGCCGAGCCCCATGCCGACGAGCATCAGAACGGCAACCGCGATCAGAAGCGTCTTTGTGACGACAGGCGGCAGGCGGAACACGGCGGAGAGCACGGCGAGGAAACCGACGCCAATGCCGATGTAATAGGGATTGCGCTGCATCAGGCAGAGCGCGCAGGGGACGTAGCCGCCGATATGCTCGAAGCCAAGTGCCGAGCCGACGACGATCGCCATGCCGAAGGTGACGAGAACGGCCGCCGCGCGGTCGGGATGACGGTTGAGAATTGCGAGCATCTGTTATGGCCTGCGACTGGTTTCATCGGCGCCGGCCACACGCCGGACAAGGCCGGGTTCTATTGCGTTTGCGAAGGTGTGTAAATCACTGGGACCCTATCGCTTGGCTGCACGAGGGTGTGACCACTTGACGAAAGTTAGGTTAGCAACCGTTCCAACTGCTCGCTTGCGACCGATCTCAAGCTTCCCGGCGTTAGCTCGAAGGATACGCTTCTTGCGACACATTCAAAGGTCCTGTCCTCGAATGTGAAGATGTAATGGGTGAGCTCGTCGAAATTCAGGGCGGCATGATTTGGGTGAACGGAATTCATCCGTTCCAGCTGGCGTATCCAAGGTGAGAATTTCACTCGGTAAGTCCGAGCTGTCCCCGAAGCAAGCCCGTACCTATAAAGCGGATGGCCGGACAGAGACTCTTCGTTTGGCCCGCCAAACTGATAAATTTTGTAGAGCTCGAATGTTGCAACGGCTACAGCATCAAACTCCGTGTCCTTTCCAACAAGCTGGATGCTGGTTCCTAGGGAGATTGCTCTTCGTTGGCTTCCATAACACAGAATCAGTTGAACATCGTCCGATAGAACCACAGGAAGCGGGGCCCCGGACATGGGCTGGGGGCAATCCCGCATAGCTTCAACGATGGGATCTGGCCCTTCCGATCTTTTCTGGCTGGACCTGAAAAAGGACATGCAGCTCGCTGCTCCGTTCGCAAATTTCTCAGCCAGAACGGTAGGAGCCGTCCTGAGGTGTCATCTATCGTGTCGATGGCAGATTGATATGAAGGTGGCCAGCCGTCGAGTGGTGCCCCATGCCGGAATCGAACCAGCACTCCTTTCGGAACTCGATTTTGAGTCGAGCGCGTCTACCAGTTCCGCCAATGGGGCACGGTCTGGACAAGCGCGGCTTACCATGGGCTGCGTTGCGCTTGCAAGAGGGGTGGCGCGGTTGCCGGGTTTCATCGGCAGGCCGCGCCCGAGGAACGCAAGCGCCGCTGAGGCGGCGCCTGCAAGGCAGACCGTTTGAGGGGCTGCGCCCCTGTTCGCTCGTTACGTGATCACGTTGTCCTCAACCACGAAGTCCAGATAGGTCATGGCCAGGTTCTTGGAGATCGTTGCGAACTGGACGGCGGCCTGGCCGCCGGCACCATCGGCGTCGTAGAGCAGGGTTCCGGCCGTGCTGTTGTAGATGATCCGGTCGCTGGCATCGGCGGCCTGGGTGCCGATGACGAAGCTATCGGCAGAAAGCTGGCCAGCGGCGAGGGCGGAGAAGATCGCCTTGTCGAGCACGATCGTGTCGTCGACTACACGGAAGTCGCGGACCGTGTCGATATTGGTCGAGGACAGTGCCGTGGAGAAGACGAAGCTGTCCCTGCCGCTGCCACCGGTCAGCGAATCTCGGCCGAGCCCGCCATCGAGACGGTCGTTCCCGCCGTTGCCCGACAGCGTGTTGTTGGCAGCATTGCCGATCAGCGTGTTGGCAAAGGCGTTGCCCGTCAGGCTGACCGATGAGCTTCCCATCGCCTGGACGACCTCGATCTCCTGGCCGCTCTGGATGGTGAAGGAGGAGGTGGTGAGCACACGATCGTTTCCGCCGCCGACCGCTTCGTAGACGCGATCCGACGAGGTGTTGACGTAATAGGTGTCGTTGCCGGCATAGCCGTACATCCGATCGGAGCCACCGAGCCCATTGATCGTATCGTCGCCGGCGCCGCCATAGAGCGTGTTGTTGCCGTTGGTGCCGGTCACGGTCAGGTTCGGCGGTGGCAGGACCGCGATGCTGAAGGATTGGGCCGCACTCTCCGCCCCTTGGCTGTCGACCACCTTGTAGTCGAAGCTGACGGTGCCGGTTGCGCCACTGGCCGGTGTGTAGACATAGGAGCCGTCGGCATTGAGCACGAGACCGCTGAGCGGCGTGACAAGGGCGTAGGAAATCGTGTCACCGTCGATGTCGGTCCCGGTTGGCAGGGTACCGGTGATGGTGGTGTTTGCCTGGCCGCTTGTGCTGTTGCCTGTCGTTGCTGCCGTCGGTGCATCGTTGACCGATGCAACGGTGAGCGTGAAGGTGCGGGTGGTGCTCTGCAGGCCTTCCGGATCCACGGCGGCATATTCGAAGGTGAAATCACCGAAGGCGTTGGCCGGTGGCGAGAAGGTGAAGCTGCCATCGGCGGCGAAGGTCAGGCCGGCGAGGCTGCCGATCTGGATATAGGATATCGACGCGCTGTCGATGTCGCTTGCCGCGGGAACGGAACCGGTCAGCAGCATGTCTTCGAGGCCTGCGGCGCTGTTGCCGCTCGCTGCCGTTTCCGGAGCATCGTTGACGGCGGTGACGGCGATGGTGAAGCTGCGCGATGCGCTCGCCGCGCCCTGGCTGTCGACTGCGATATAATCGAAGGTGACATTGCCATTGGCATTGGCCGGTGGCTGATAGGAGAAGCTGCCATCGGCGTTGAAGGTCAGGCCGGAAAGGCTGCCGACCAGCTGATAGGTGATCGGATTTCCTTCCGCATCCGATGCGGCCGGAACCGTGCCGGTGATCAGCGTGTCCTCGTTGCCGGTCGTTTCGTTGCCGATCGCGGCTGTCACGGGTGCCGTGTTGACGGGGGTTACAACAACTCCCTCGAAACTGTAGTCGGCGCTGACAAAGGCGGTCTGGCCGACCGGCGTCTTGATGCGGAAGGTTTCCGTGTAGCTGCCGTCCTGGACCATCCAGTTGCCGCCGCCGAGATCGACGAGCACGGCGGCACTGCTGAAGCCGGTGAACAGGATCTGATCCCCGGCTGCTGCCCCGTTGCCGGTGAAGTCCTCGATCACGTCGCCGGCAAATTCGCCCTTGCGCAGAACGAAGGTGTCGTTGCCGCCGTCGCCATAGAGCTGGTCGAGGCCAAGTCCACCCTCGATGGTGTCGTTGCCCTCCATGCCGTGGATCTTGTTGGCCCCGTCATTGCCCTTGAGGACGTTTGCGAGCTCATTGCCCGTGGCATCCCGGTTGAGCGTGCCTGAAAGCGTCAGGTTTTCGAGATTGGCACCGAGCACGTAGGTCAGCGAACTGACGACCGTATCGATGCCCTCGTTGGCAAGCTCGGTGACGACGTCACTGGTGTGATCGACGACATAGGTGTCGTCGCCCTTGCCGCCGATGAGCTGATCGGCGCCGGCCATGCCGTCAAGGCGGTTGTCGCCGTCATTGCCGATCAGAACGTTGGCGGCGCTGTTGCCTGTGGCGTTCAGATCGTCGGAACCCAGCAGGACAAGCTTTTCCACCTGGGTGGCGAGCGTGTAGCTGACACTGGAATAGACCGTGTCATAGCCGCCGGCACCAAGATTGTCCTTTTCAACGATGGTATCGCCGACATCGTCGACGAAATAGGTGTCGTTGCCGTCGCCGCCCTGCATGGTATCGGCGCCGAGACCGCCATCGAGGATATCCGCGCCGCCAAGACCTTCCAGTTCGTTGGCAACCGCATTGCCGACGATTTCGTTGTCGAGGCCGTTGCCGGTGCCACGGATCGCGTTGCCGATCAGCAGGAGATCCTCGACATTGGCGGCCAGCGTGTGGTTGAGCGAGGCGATGACCGTGTCATTGCCGCCATTGGCCTGTTCGGTGACCGTGTCGCCCGAATGGTTGACGATGTAGACATCGTCGCCGCCAAGGCCGGCGAAGGCATCTCCGCTGGCCGTGCCGTAGAAGATATCGGCCCCTTCGGTGGCCGAATGCGGCGGGATGAAGATGTCGCCGCTGCGCTCGCCGGTCACCGTGTTGCCGTAGACGATGGTGCCGGAGGGATTGTCGGCGGTCGAATTGGTGAGTTCCTCGCGGATGCCGTATCGGCCGCGGATCGCGCCGTCGGAATAGATCGTGTTGCCGAAGATCTCGGTGCCTTCCGAGTAATAGATGCGCGGCGGGTCGACCGTGTCATCGACGCGCAGTCGGATGTTGATCTCGTCATAGACGCCGTCGCCGGCCTGGGAGTTGTTGTAGATGGTGTTGCCGTTGATCGTGACGTTGGTCGCGCCTTCGATCCGGATGCCCTGGCGGTCGTTTCCGTAGATCAGCGCGCCGGTTACGGTGACGTTGTCCGACAGCTTGATCAGCAGGCCTTCGCGGTCGTTGCTGTAATATTCGCCGCCGATGATGGTGATGCGTGTCGGCCAGTCGATGTCGTTCTGGCCCTCGGGGAAGATGTCGGCGCGCTGCGTGACGAGGCCGGCCCCGGCATTGTCGTAGGCCTTGTTGTTCTCCAAGACCACGTCTCTGCTGCTCGTGGTAACGTTGAAGCCGTGGCGGTCGTTGTTATAGGCGATGTTGTTGCGGTAGATGCCGCCGTCGACATAGTCGGCGACGAAACCGTCCTTGCCGTTGTCATGGGAGACGCAGTCTTCGACGACGAGGTTGTAGGTGATCTCGTGCGGATTGATGCCATAGGCGTTGCAGTTCATCACCTCGACGCCGCTGATGGTGATGTTCTGGTGGGTGATGCCGTCTTCATTGGTCTTGACGCCGGTGATGATGCCGGCCTGATGCTCGATGTTGTTGGCCCGGTTGCCGTCGATGGTGAAATCCTTCATCACGACATTGTCGACGCTCTCGTTGACGGGCGTGCGCACGATGCCGTTGATCCGGGCATCGAAATTGTCGACCAGCTTGAGCACCGTCTCGCCCATCCCGGCGCCCGTCAGCGTGACATTCGAGCGGACCTCGATGCAGCCTTCGGAGGGATTTGCGGGTTCGCCGCTGATGTAGAACGTACCTTCGGGGATGACGACCGTGCCGCCGCCGGCAAGGTAGGCGGCGTCGATGGCGGCCTGGATGGCGGCGCTGTCGTCGGTGTTGTCGTTGGCGGTGGCACCAAAATCCGTGACGTAGAATGTCGGCATCTTTTCCTCGATCCGCCCGCAGGCTGCTCCGTTGTTCCCCATGATGGTAAGGGGCGGACGATCGGAAGGATATAAACGCAGATCAACGAAGGGCTGATTTAGTTCGATTCAGTCGAGTTAATCTTCGGCCCGTGCCGACATTACATAGGATTTACGTCAGATGTCGTTTCCAGGTCTTGTGTGCCTGGCGGCGGGGTTCTGCCGGCTGCCAGATGGCTGCGGGAGGGTGTCCGCTGGGCAAGACCCGTGTGCTGCGTGAAGACATGGGCACTTTCACCCCCGCGCGATACCAGCGCATGCAGTCGGTCGAGGCGATCGCTGCAGTCCAGGTCCGCCTTGCCGCGGCGTGCGGCCTGATAGGCGAGGCGATTGAGGGCGCCATAGGCATAGAGGTGGTATTCGTAGGCTCGGTCTGCCCGGGCAAGCTCGAGCGGCAGGAAACCGCCTTCGTCGATCTGGCAGGCGCCGATGGCAAAACTTGCCTCCGACCAGGTCTGCATGGCGCGGTCGCCGAGGATATCGCCGATGTCGGCGACCGCTGCGCCGGCCCAGTAGCGATGATTGTTGCGGCGCGATACGGGGCCTGCTTTCCAGTCGTAATAGGCCATGGTCTGCCGAGCGAGGGTCGAGAGCCAGGTGCGGATCTTTCCTTCGTCTTCAAGGCTTTCTCCGCGCGCCTGAAGAGCGATCACGATCGCGGCAATCTCGCCTGTGAAGCGGTCGCGGGTCAGACTGGCATCGGATGTCGTCATCTCTGTCAGGGCGCCGGCGTCTGCCCATTGGCGGAGGGCAAGGATCGCGCAATGGCTCGAATTCCTCATGTCTCCGGTCTCTTCTCGTACCAGCGCATGGACCTGGCTGATGGCCTGGATGACCGGAGCCAGGGTCTCGGCACGACGCTGTCTGGCCGGCTCATCGATCACCGATCGGGAGGCGATCGACTGGTCGTATTTCGACTGGGTCGCCAGACGGCGCGGCAGATCGGGGACGGGCTGGCAGACCTGCTGCGTCGTGCCGCTCGAAGACGGCTTGCCTTGCCGAGGCTCCGAAGCTAGCGCGTACGAGGTCGTCGATACACAAGTCGCCATGATCATGGCGACGGCCACCATGGCACCCGACCGGAATGAACTGCCTCTTGCCAACATGAAACTCCAAGAAGAATTTCATGTTGGTGTAGTGGAAAAGACCTAAGCTCCGTTTAACTGCGCCGGAAGAAAGCAACATAGTTGACGATCAACTACCGCAAGCGTCAATTTTTCGCTGTGGTCACGATCAAACGGGCGTCTGCCACCGTGATCTCGCCAAACTGCTTGGCCGCCATGGCGGCCATTTCGTTGCCGCTTGCGGCGGAAAGGGCGAGGTAGGCGCGCGCCAGTTCATGCTTGCCTGCGTTTTCGGCATCGCCGAGCAGGATCATGGCGAGACGATACTGGGTTTCGGAGTCGCCCGACCGTGCAGCCTGTTCGAGATAGGTGAGGCCCTTTTCCCGGTTTTCCGGTGCTGCGGGCGCGCTGAAGAGCAGATGTGTGCCGAGCGCGACCGCTGCTGGCACGACGCCTTGTTTTGCCTTTTCTTCCAGCCGGGCGAGGATTTCTGCGGAAAGCGGTGCGGGTGCATTGGTCAGCAGGCGGCCGAGCGCCTCATAGGCCTTGGTTGGATCGCTTTCGGCAGCCTTGAGATAAAGGTCACTGGCGGCAACGAGATCCTCGGATCTGCCGGTGGCTTCCATCTGGCGTGCGAGGATCAGTGCGGCCTTGTCATTGCCCTTCTCTGCCAGCGGTTTCAGCCACTCGGCCAGGCGTTCCTCGCCGCCGGGCATGCTTTTGGCGAGGTCGCGATAGACACTGGCGGCGTTGAGGGTGGCTGCGGGATCGAGCGCAACGGCGCGTTCCAGCCAGTAGAGGGCAACGTCCGGCTCTTCGCGTCCCGGCTGCATGAGGGCCTTGCTGATTTCCAGCATCTTGCGGCTGCGCTGGTCGGCCGGCACCTTGGCGAGCAACTGATTGGCCCGCTTGGTGCTGCGCTGGACGCCCCAGCCGAGCGCATAGGCCAGCGCGCCGTTCTTCGAGGCGCCGACATTGCCGTCCAAGCCGCCCCTGGCATACCAGGTCGCCGCTTCCTTGGGCCGCTTCGGACCTCCGATGCCGTATTGCAGCATGATGCCATAGGCGTTTGCGGCGGAACTCGAGCCACGCAGGGCCTCGGCGCGGATCAGTGGTCGTATCTGAGCCGCCGACTTGAACGAGCGGGGGCCGATCTTGACGATCGCCTTGGCGACTTCGCGGACGGCGACGCGATTGCCTCTGAGGGCTCCGGGCAGGTTGTTGCGCAGCTGCGTCTCGGCACCGGCCGCCAGCGCCGGCGATGGCAGGGCGGGTCCAAGGGCCAGGACGGCAACCAGCAGCGAGACGGCAAGGCGTCTTGTCCAGGCGGAGAGGCGTGGCCAGGCCGCCCGTGGGCCAGGCTTATCCATGGTGGCGGGAACGTTACTCGACATAGCCATTTTTCAGCGCCTTTTCGTGCCAGGATTTTGCCGATTGCGGATCCGACGTGACGCCGAAGCCGAGATCGAGGGCGATTGCATATTGGAACATGGCCTCCGGATCGCCCTGTTCGGCGGCAAGCCGCGTCCAGTCCGTGCTCTTGGCGGCCGAGACACGTCCATCGATGCCGGCGGCATGGAAACGCGCGAGGATCTTCATTGCGGCGACATCCTTCTTGCCGGCCGCCTCTTCGAGAAGCCGAAGTCCCTCGCTCTGGCTGTCATCGCCGCGGGTTGCGAGCAACATGCCGACGCTGCGCAGGGCAGAGGGATTGCCGGTTTCCGCGACCGCCTTCAGGGCATCGAGCGCGTCGCGCGCCGTTCCGCCCTCGGCCAGGCGGGCGAGTTCGGGAATGGCGGATTGCTCGCCGATCAGGGCTGCCTCGCGATACCACCGGATGGCCGCGCCACGCTCCTTTCCGAGCCGGCCGCTTTCCTGCAGGCGTGCAAGGGTCAGGGCCGCCTTGCCGTTGCCCCTGGCGGCGGCTCCTTCCAGCAGGCGGGCCGCACGCCGAGCGTCATCCGGGGTGGATGGCGACAGCGAGAGGATCGCCTGGGCGAGCGCCAGACGCTGGCGGGGGGCGTGGGCGACAATGGCTTCGGCGTCGTTGAGCGTTTCGGATGCACGGGGTTCCTCGCCCAGCAGTCGATGGATGCGGCTCTTCTGCGCGAGTGCATCGATTTCGCAGAGAAGCGTTGCATCGAGTGCTTTGGCCACCTGCGCAAGGCGCGTCGGGTCATCGCCCAGTTCTGCCAGGGCTTCTGCATTGCCGCGTTCGGCAGCGTTGATGAGCCAGGGTTCGGCTTGCGGCGCTGTCGCCGGGTCCGCAGCCTTGAGCCGCGCAAGCAGCATCATGGCGCCGGGATGTCCGGCGGTCGCTGCCCTTTCCAGGCGTTGCACCGTATCGGCTTTCGGTCCGTCCCCATCCAGTGCGAGACGGGCGATTTCAAGATCCGCTGCCGGGTCGAGGCTTTGCTTCAGTGTCGCGAGAAGCGCTGTGCTTTCGCCCTCATCAGGTCCGAGCTTGCCGTTGCGATAGGCCTGCACCAGCGCAAGGCGGCCGGAGACGACACCATCGCCCGGCGCGGCGGCGCCAGCAATCAGGGCACGCGAGGCTTTGGTGAGCCCGCCGGCTTCGGCGATCAGAGAGGCGGCTTGTTCGACCATGGCGACGCGATCTCCATGCGCCGCTGCGGCCTCGAACAGGGCGGCTGCCTTTTCGCGGTCTCCAGCCTCCAGGGCGCGGCGTGCCTGCTTGCGAATGGCCAGCGCGTTGCCATCGGCTGCGGTCTCGACGAGCCAGCGATCAGGATCAAGGCCCGATGCCGGACGGCACAGGGCGACATCGACGAGCGCGGCGCGCGCCAGCGCCGAGCCTCCGTCCGTCGCCTTGCGCAACATCGTCTCAGCCTCCTGCAGGCCTCCGCCCCATTTGAGGAGATAGCGGCCATAGAGCGCTTCGGCATCGGGTGTCTTGACCGCATGGATGCGCTGGTAGAGTTCGTTCGCCCTGGCTCGGTCGGGCGCAACACCTTGTCCGGTCAGGTAGCTGCCGGCGAGGATGTCGAGCGTGTAAATCGAGGTATCAGGCTTTTGCGCTGCGGGTTGCAGGATCGCCTGCATGCGGTCGAAATCGGCAATGCCGGTAAAGTCGCCGCGATAGTAGCGCGCGCCGAAGAGCACCGCGCTCGGGTCGGCATTGGCAATTCCGGCCTGCAGCAGGGGTTCGATGTCTTTGGTATCGGCGCCGGCGGTCAGCGACAGTTCGGCGCTCGCGGCATAGCCCGTCACCGAGCCTGCGGCGATCGCGTCCTGCCAGAGTTTTTGTGCCGCCTTGCTGTCGGCGGCCACGCCCTTGCCCTGCTGATAGGCGCGGGCGAGTTTCTCGAGGCCCGCGCGATGGCCGGCCTTTGCGGCGATTTCGAACCAGGCCACCGACAGGTGATCGGCATCCGGCAGGCCGCGGTCGATCAGGAATTGACCGATTTCAGCGGTCAGGCCGCAATCGCCGCGGCCAAGCGCCGTCTGGACATTGATTGTCGCGAGGTTGGCGAAATGCACTGCGGCACCCTCGAAGGGCTCGGCAAGCGTGCCGCCGGCATAGAGAGAGGCGAGTTCCATTGCAGCCATCGGCTCGCCGAAGCCGGCGGCGATGCCGAGATAGTGGGCAGCATCGGACAGGGGCAGTGAGGGAAGTTCCCCACGGGCGATCAGCCGTCCAAGGGTGAGGGCTGCATCGGTTTCCTGCGCGGATGTCGCCTCGATCAACAATTTTGCAGCACGCTCGCGGTCGACCGGGCCTGAACGCGGATCGATGAGCAGGAGGGCCAGCCGCCGCTTTGCGCCAAGGCCCGTGGCGGCGTTGTCCGCGACGAGCTGTTCCAGGATGCGTCTGGCGAGGGGCAAGTCGCGCACGACACCGGCCCCGCCATCGATCAGCCTGACCGCATCCGCAGATATGGTCTCTGCCGGCAGGTCTGGCAGCTTGCCGTTCCAGGACTGCCAGTCGGTGCTCAGCGGTGCCGGCTTGTCGGCCTTCCTGCAGATCTTGCCATAGCTCAGTTGCGGCGGAACCGAGGGCAGGGGTAAGCCTTGCAGACCGCTGCCGGCATTTGGATCTGCAAAGCCGTTGCTCGACGTTGAGACGAGCGCGACCATCACTGCAGCGAGCCTGCGAAGATGCTGATGTCTTGACCGGTTCATCTGTGCTTGCCGTGCCATGTTGCAGGGTCCTCGTATTGTCGTGCGTGTCGGTTGTCTCAGTCAGCGGTGTTGGAAATGGCCGCAAGTGCGTCGGCGCCGCCACCAGAGCGAACGGCCTGAAGCGTGCGTGCTGCCAGCAAGTTGCCGGATTGCGCCGAGCGTTCGAACCAGAGCGCGGCCTGATCGACGTCCTTGTCGACTCTGTCTCCGGTCAGATAGGCGAGGCCCAGTTGATAAGCCGCGTTCGGATGGCCGCGCTCTGCCGCCTTCCGGAGCCAAGCTATCGCCTGGCCAGAATCAGCTGCATTCTCCTGCTTGAGCGCGAGAATACGCGACAGCTCGTACATTGCTGCAGTGTTGCCGGCATTGGCTGCGCGCGAGAGCCAATCAAGGCCCCGGTCGCGGGACTGACTAACTCCGTAACCGTTCAGCAGCATGTGGCCGAGGGCCGCCATGGCTTCCTTGTCTCCGGCCTGAGCGGCCTGATGCATGAGGCCTGCCGCTGCATCGGGAAGGATTGCTGGACCGAAGCCGTTCAGCGCATATTCGCCGAGGGCCCGCTGGGCCGCGGCGGAGCCGCGTGCAGCCTGGGCGGCAAGCAATGTCTCCGCACCTAAGGGATCGCGACCTGAGGCGGAAAAAGCCAGCCAGTCCGCCTCAAGCAGTGTCGCTTTGGGGACCTGGAAGCCACTTTCACGACGAACTTCTGCGATCAGGGCTTCGGCCCTGGCTGCATCACGCTCCATCCCGACGCCCAGCATCAAGGCACGTGCCAGTATCAGGCGGGCTTCTGGGTCCTTCGGATTGTCTTTCAGGATTGTTTCCAGCATCGCGACCGCTGGCTCTGCCTTATCGTGATAAGCGACCGACGATAGATAGGTGGCCGCCAGCGCGGTCTTGGCGAACGGTGTGCCAGAGGCTGCAGCCTGCTCAAGCAAGACGACCGCAGCAGCAGATTGGCGGCTATCAGTTGCCATTGTTGCCTTCAGGCGTCCGAGCGCGACGAGATCTTCCGCTGTCATATCTGTCGCATCCAGTCCGACCAGGACGCTCTCGGTCTCCTTCATGCGCTCGGGCAAGCCTGTGGCGAACAGCAGCGAGGCAAGCGCGATTCGATCTGCCGGAGCCGAGGTGATCGTGGTGATGCGTTTCAGGGTTACAGTGTCGAGATTGCCTGATCGAAGCAGCATGTCGGCAAGCGCCAAAGCGGCGCGGGGATCACCCTCTTCCATTCTTGACCGATAGAAGCTTTCTGCATCTCGCTGTTCCTGCGGGTCATGAGCGCCCGCCTGCATGTCGGCGAGCTCCCAAAAGGCCCGCTCGACGGCGCGTTCCTGCGCACGCAGGAACCAGCGACGAGCGAAGGTCTCGCTTCGCGCCAATTGGTCGCCGTGGCGATAGATTTGGCCCAACCGCAACATCGCCTGGCCAACATTGTCGTCGGCCGCCTTGAAAATCAGCTGCAGCGCCTGCTTGCGGGGCAGGATGTTTTCCGAAATGCGATTGCTCAGCGCCAGATTGGCGATGGTGAAATTAGAGAAGCCGACGCTGAGCAGGGGCTTCTTTCTCAGGCTGTCAACCAAGGCTCGCGCAACATGGTCCGGCAGTGGCTGGCCATTTGCCTCAAGCCAGGCGTTCAACGCAAGGGCTGCGGAACTCTTGCCTTTCATGGCCTGTTCCTCAAGCATTGGTAACAGGACCGGGGCAATCTCCTCCGACCGCGCGGAGCGCCAGTGCTGGCTGGCAAGGTCCGCGAGCGCTTCCGGATCGGTCGCGATCGGGACGAGCGCAGCCTCAATCAGCCGCGACTTTTCTTCCGCCTCGCCTTCGAAGGCGAGTGCCAGCTTCAAATCGAGATTGGACAAAAGTACGCCTGCACGGCGGACGCCGGCTTCGCTGGCCTGTTGCAGCCAGGTGCGCGCCTCCGCATGCGAAACGGGCAGGGTCGAGCCGGACATGGCGGCGCTACCGAGTTCAAGGGCGGCAACACGGCTGCCGGCTTCGGCGGCCTGCCGGTAAAGGGCTGCGGCGCGGGCGGGATCGGCGGTCACATAACGGCCCGTCAGCAGTTCCTGGGCCAGCTGTTCGATTGCCGCCAGATGGCCGGCGTTTGCACCCTGCTCCAGCCAGTCTATGGCGCGGACGGGATCTGCTGGAGCCAGCAGCCCATCGGTGTAGACCCGGAAGAGCGAGAGAGCTGCGGACGGATTGCCGCTTGAGGCCCGTTCGGTGAGACGGCCGATCAGCCTCGATTTCAGCGTTTCGCCGACCGGCGTGCCGGTCGCCGACAGGTCGGTGATGGCCGGAAGGCTGCCGAGGAGTGCTGCAGCCTCCAGCCGCGGTACCACCTCGGCGAGCGGCTGTTTCTGATTTTCGAGGGCATCGGCGGCGAGCAGATAAAGGGCCTCGCCACTACCTTCGAGGGCGAGGCGCTGCAGATCAGGGGCAATCGTCTTGAAATAAACGCCACCGGATTCGCGCAGCAGCAGGCGCCCGAGGGCGACGATGGTCGCTGGTGACCGGTCACCGAGCTCCATGGCCCGACGATAGGCAAGGATTGCGAGATCGCGCTCGGCCTTGCGCACCGGATTGGTGGCGCTGAAGATCAGGCCATCGCGATAGAGCTCTGCCAGCTGGCGGTGGTCTTCGGGCCTGTCGCTTCTGCCGAGTTGCTCGACCAGGGCGCGTTCGGCTTCAAACCGCTCTGCAAGACCGGCCTGTTGCGCAGCAGCGCCCGTTATCACAAGCGTGGCGAAAAGGCAGGCGAGGGTGAGTAAGCGTGCCGGAACCATCATGGTTGCCCCCAAAAGCAGGTCGAGTTTCCACCGATGAACTCATCGATCAAAGGCCGTTCGGCCCGGATGCGCCGATCGAAAAGGCTGCGTAGCCGGTCGAAGGCGAGCCCCCGGCCGGACAAGGCCGCCGCCTCTGTCCAGGCCATGTAGTGTCGGCCATGACCGCGGGTGTCGAGAAAGCCCAGCTCCAGTTTGCGATAGTCCTTTTCGGGGCCGGGTATGTGGTTCTCGGCCGCATAGACCGCGACGAGGACCGGTGAGGTGATGCCGTTGATCAGGGCGCCGAGCAGCGCGGCATAGGACTGTTTGTCCTTTGTCTCGCGGTCATAGAGATCGATGCCCTGGCCGCGCCCCACCTCTGCCAGCACGGTCAGGCTGGATAGCGTCTGACGCTGGTACCAGAGGGCGCGGGCACCACGACGGGCCTCGAGTTCAAGCGTCCCGTCCGGACGGGTTTCCGCCAGCACGGTATCAAAGCGGGCGAGGCCCTTGTCCATCATCTGATGGTCACCGACGATGGCACCCCAGACGGCCAGGACACTGTCGGCAAGAATGCGATGATTGTTGCGGTCGACATCGCCGTCGAAGACGTGATCGATCTTGACGACCAGACCGCCGATCCAGCCGCGAAGCTCGGCGGCTTGCTGCGGGTCGAGATCTTGCTGAAGGATGGAATAGGCGACGGCCAGGGGCAGAAGCTGGCGTTTCAGCGCATAATAGGCGTCGTGCACCTCTTCCGTCTCGGTAAAGGCGCCTGCCTTCGCCCAGGCAAGGAGAAGGCCTTCGAGCAGGGTGCGGGCCTGTTGATCGCCGGCGAGCACCCGACCTGACAGGACCATGACGGCCCAGGAGAAGTCCTCCGCCGACTGATCCGAGCCGTAGCCTTCCGTGGCGCTCAGCTTGGCGATCGGGACAAGCGTCTGCCAGGCCGGATCGATGGCGATGGCGAGGCAGATGCTGCGGATTTTACGATAGGGTTCGCTCGCCAGTTCGGTTGCACGGGTTTTCGTGTCGAAGAGACCCGGCCAGCCCGTGGCCGTTGCCGACGCCGCAGGTGTCGCCAGTGGCAGGCCCAAGAGGCCGCACAAGGCGATGGCAAGAGCGATCCGTTTGCGATCAACCATCTCGGGCATCCCCTTGGCCGGTGATCAGGTCCTGCTGCAGGAGCCTGCCGGTGCAGACCGGCCGGCTGCGCGGCGGGTTCGGCCAGCCTCCGAGATCACAGGCCTTGATCGTTGCTTCCGGTTCGCAATTCTCGCTGGTGAGCATGGCAGCGGTGTCACCCAGGCGAAGCAGGAAGGGTGACAGCTGCTTCAGATCGCCGCCATAGAGGCGGTTGCTCTGGCGGAGGAAGACGTTGCCGTCGAGCACGAGCTGGGCGGCGCCTGCGGCATTGATCGCGCTGCCATTTTCGCTGAAGGCATTGCCGCTGAGGACCGCTGTGGTCACCGGCTGAAAGGGGTCCAGCTCGAAATTGCGGGTGCTGCCTTCGGGTGACTGACGCAGGTCGGAGACGTATATGTCCGCACCGCTGACCCCATTGGCCTCTACGCGATTGTCATACATGCCGACATCGGTGCTGTTGCGGATCTTCACGCCTGCCCGACCGTTGCGGCTGAGATCATTGGCGGCTGCGATGTTGCAGCTGCTTTCATAGAAGGTCAGCCCGTCCCCCTCGTTCGCCACGGCGGTGTTGGCATAGACGATGTTGCGGATGCTCGTGCGGTCCAGCATGATCCCCGAACCCTTGTTCTGCACGGAGACATTGCCGACGATGAAGCTGTCATCGACTTCGCGGGAGACGATGATGCCGTGCTTCTTCTGGGAACCATAAGCAGTGTTCAGCGCGATCACTAGGTGGCGCGAGCGGTCGTGGGGATCGATGCCGTAGATGATGTTATCGCGATATTCGTTGCCGATCAGGCGGACATGATCGACTTCGTAGCTGTAATAGCCGTAGCGCAGGTTCTCGAAACTGTTGTCGACGATGTTGCCGGTCGGACGGTTTTCCTCGACGGCGTAGAGTGACTGCACGGCGGCGCCGCTCGATTGTGTCAGGCCGAAGGCCTTGCTGGAATCGTAGCCGAGCATGGCAAGCCTGCTGCCGGCGATCTGCAGATCACTGCCGCCCCAGGCGGTGATGAAGGGGCGGAAACGGGCCCGATCCTTGTCGGTGGCCGAAACGAGCGTGCCCTTCACTTCGTCATAGCCGAGGATTTCGGCGTCCTGGACGACCAGGCGACCGGCAACGGCGATGAAGGCCCCGGATTGCACGCCCAGCCGATACTGGTCGAATTCGGCGCCCGACATCAGCAGAGTCGCACCCGGCAGCACGATGATCGGAACGCGGATGAGGAGATTGTCCTTCTCTACGACAAGCAGCCGGCGGCTGGTTGCCTCGGGCAGGTCGCGCAGAAGGCTGCCAAGCGTGACCACACCCTTCTCGACGGCAATATAACGGGGCCAGGTCATCTGCTGCGAGAGTTGTACCTGGTGGACGGCGGCTTCCCCTCCATCGCCGAGCTTGAAGGCCTCCAGGCTGAACGGGCTGAAACCCAGTATGGCAAGATGGCCTATGGCGCCGGCCGGTGCGGGGACACGGGCGCGCATCGCTGCAGCATCGAGGCCGAAGATGTCGGGCATGTCGACATCTGGCAGGGCGCGGGTCTGCGGTGCGGGTGCCTGGATCCTGTGGCCGGCGACGGAGAAATCCGCGGTCATTCTTGCCGGGGATTGCGATGCCTGCGTTTCGGCACCGGCGATCGGGTCAACGGTCGGATCGGTCAGCCAGCCCTTGATGTCGAGTTCGCGCGCCCGGGCTTCGGCAAGTTGACGAAAGGCCGGGATACGAACCTGCCAGGAGAGGTCTTTCACCTGTTCGACGAAACGCTCGATATTGCGATCCTTTTGGAAGGCGGCAAAGGCGAGCTCGGCACGCAGCGTTTCTGCGGTTTTCGGCGGGAGCGTGTCAAAGCGCGGGTTTTTCGGATCAAGGGCGCCCTGCTTGACGAGCAGGGCGGAGATTTCCCGTTCGGCTTCTTCCCGTGTCTTGATGTCGGCTATCGCGCTGAGCAGCGCGTCGGCGCGGGAGACTTCGCCTATGCGCGCGAAGGCGACGGCGATGTCCGCACGGCTTTCGTCCATGTCGCTGGTGTTGGCCACCAGGGTGACGGCTTCTTCGAGCACGCTGCGTTGGGCGGCGCGGCCACTCGATTCGGATGCGAGCGCGATTGATATCAGGATACGGCAGCGGGAGGCCTCGCTGTCGGCGCGGGTCAGCAGGGCGCGGGCGCGGTCGAAATCCTGTTGCTTCATGGCGTGGTTGGCCAGAGCCTCGACCACGCGGTCCCGGTCGGGTCCTGCGGTGATCTCCTCCAGCCGCGCTTCCGCCTCAGACGTTTTTCCGGATTTGACGAGAGCACGGGCGATCCCTGCACGGGCAAAGGCGAGGTCATCGGCCTGTGAGACGTCGCCGAGCAGCGCTTCGGCTTCATCGAGCCTGTCATCGTCTGCCAAACCTTTGATCAGGCGGGAATAGGCAAAGGATCTCGTCTCGCCCGCAGGCAGTGGTTCGGCGAGCTTGCGGGCTTCCGTGAACTGCGAGAAGCCCGCCAGCGCTGACACGAGATTGGCGATGGCATTCTGATCGTCGATCGGCTGATCGGCATTCTGCTGCAGGATCTGCAGGGCGGCATCGGCATAGCCCTGACGCTTGAGATCCCTGGCGATGGCAATGTCTGCGTCGATCCGGGCCTTGTCGGTCAGGAAGAGCGTAACGATCTCGCGCGCCCGCAGGGCCTTGTTTCGGTCGATGCGCGCATCGACCGCCTGGCGCAGCGCCTTGTTCTGATCGCGGTCGCGGGACATCGACTTGGCCGCCTGCAGGGCAAGGGCGTCATCGCCGGTCTCAAGGGCGGCAGCAACGACTGTCTCCATCAATCCGGTGCGTCCATCCTCATCCCGATCCAGCGCCTGGGCGAAGAGCAGGGCACGGGCGTAATCGCGCTTTTCGATCGCCTGGAGGGCAGCTTGAGTCAGAACGCTCGGGCTCGCCTTCTTGGTGCCCTCGGCGCTCAGGCTTTCCAGCGCGCGGGTCTGGTAAAGCTCGGCCCGGGTGCGTGCGAGGACGGCGGCGTTGGTGGCGATTTCCAGCAGGGTGTCGGGCAGGGTTGCCGGCGGAAATACGAGGACGGCAGCGCGTAGCGCGCCGTCGCGGGTCTCGTTGCGCGGGATGGCGCGCGCCTCCTCGATGGAGAGCGTCGACAGTCTTTCGGCCTCTTCCGTTTCTCCGACGCGAAGATGGGCGGCGGCAAGGCTTGTCCAGGCCGCAGATCGATAGGCGGGATCGTGGATCTCTCGCAGGATTGCCTTGGCTTCTAGGTCCCGCTCCATGCCGGCCTCTCCCGCAGCCAGGCCGGAAACGAGCGCGTCGAGGAGGCTCAAACGCATGACATCCGGTGTGATGGCCTGCGCTGCCAGTTCGCCGAGGGCGGCCTTTGCCTCGTCAATGGCGATGCCGTCCTTGCCAAGCCCTTCCAGAACGGCGATGGCATCGACTGCCTCGCGCAGCCAGTGAATGCGCCGTTCCGGATCCTGCTCTGCATCGAGCTTGACGATGGCTTCGGCGACGATGCTGCTGGCCACGCCGATTTCATCTTCGATCGCCGCGTGACCGGGAGCCGACCAGGCAATCCCGAGCGCCAGGATCAAAGCGGGCCATGTAATGCGGGAGGTGCGCGTGCCAGGATCACTCATCAGCCGACCTTCCTGATTTCTGTCGCAAGACCAGCGACCGATCCGCTTTCGCTAGGCGCGGTGTCCGCCACGATCCGAAGACGGCGCATCGTGCTCAGATGAAAGATGGCTGGGCGAGATGCCGGATTGTGGATCGCCATGGCCTCACCGGCGCTGATCTCGCGCGTCTTGCCTGCGGTCATCCGGGCTTCTGCGGACGGACCCCGCACGTCGAGTTCGCCGGACAGCAGGGTGAGCGTCCGGGACATGTCGCTTTCGCCTGGATCGAGGTGGAGGGTGGCTCCGGCAAGCAGCTCCAAGCGCTCCACCGTGAAGTCTTCATTGTCGTCGATGATCTGACGGCTGCCGGTCAGATCCCGGCGCAGGACATGGCGATCAGCCGCCGGGTGGGCGATCTTTGCCAGATGTTGGGCAATGAACTTGACGTCCTGCGACTGGGCCCGGGAGGCAACCAGCAGAACATCGTCGGTGTCGACCAGGACGATGTCGGACAGGCCGATGACGGAGACCAGGCGTCGTCCCGTGTTGATGTAGCTGTTGTGCACATTGCGCAGCAGGGCGTCGCCCTTCAGGACGTTGTTGTCGGCATTGCGGTCACCAACTTCCCAGAGCGCCTCGAAGGAACCGAGATCATTCCAGTCGGGCGAAACGGGCACGACGCCGAGGCGGGCGGAATGCTCCATGACTGCATGGTCGATCGAGATTTCCGGGGCCTCGGAGAAGGCGGGGGAGAGGTAGAGCCGGTTTCCTTCATGCCGGCCTTCGCGAATGCTTTTGGTGACGGCGTTGAGGACGGCGGGGGCATGATGGGCGAGCTCGCCGAGAATGCTCAGCGCACGGAACATGAAGATGCCGCTGTTCCAGGTGTGGCGTCCGCCGGCGACCAGCTGCATGGCGATCTCAAGGGCCGGCTTTTCGACGAAGCTGATGACCTCAAGCACCTCGCCTTCTGCAGAGACATCGGCCTCGATATAGCCGAAGCCGGTTTCAGGCGCGGTGGGGCGAATGCCGAACAGGGCAATGCCGCCTTGCTCGACAAAAGGCAGAGCGGCGCGATAGGCCTCGACCAGCCTGTCATGGCGGCCGATGCGATGGTCGCTCGGTACGACGAGCATCACGGCATCCGGATCTTCTGCGGCAAGCGCCAGGGCGGCTGCGGCAATCGCCGGGGCCGTCGAGCGCATGGCCGGTTCGACGAGCACTGTCGGCAGGCCGGCCGTATGGTCGATCTGCTGCAGGTCGAACTGGACGCGCGGCTCCTGGACCATGTTGACGAGGACGGTGGCGCGTCCGAATTCAGGGCCTTCGAAGCGGGCGAGCGTATCCTGAAACAGGGAGTGGTCGCCGGCGAGCTTCTGGAACTGCTTGGGCTCCAGGCGTCGTGACAGGGGCCAGAGGCGGGTTCCGGAGCCGCCGCAAAGGACAACAGGGCGGATCAGGGTCATGACTTCACCTCGCCGGAGGTGACGCCGACCTGCGGCTCGGCAGCAACGGCACTGCCGGATCCGCCGAGAAGACGGCCGATCAGGCTCTCACCGAAGAGATCGAACTGCACCTCGACCGGCTGGCCGATCATGTCTGGGGACAGCTGTTTCTTCGGCGCGACAAGCACCGTCAAAGGCTCGCGTGGCAGATCGGCCTGTGTGCCGCCCTTGCCCGGAAGCCAGAGGATATCGGCCTCGCCGACAGACGTGCCGTCGGGATAGACCAGCGAGGCGGTCTTGACGCCATAAAGGCTCATCAGCTCCTTGTCGCCGACGGTTGCGGAGACGACGATCGGGGCGTCGGCGCGCATCAGCCGTACGACCGGATCGCCGGTGCGGACGAAATCACCGTTTGCGAAGCGCTGGTCGACCTGCACGCAATCGCAGGGGGATTCCACCGTGATCGGATTGCCGACCGCCGGATTGACGGTCATCAGCGGCTCGCCGAAGGCCACTTCCTTCTTTTCGTTGAGGAAGGTGATACGACCGACCGAGGGGGCTGCAACATTCACCGTCTTGGCGGTGATGGCGGCACTTTGCGGCCGGATGATGTAGAGTTCGTCATAGACATTGGCGGAGAGGAAGGCGATCAGTGCCGCACCGATGGCTGCGACACCTGCGGTGGCGGCAGCGCGACGGCCGAGCTGGGCGATACGGGCGCCGGTGGACAGACGCGGCGGAGGCGGGACCTGTTTCGATTTCACCATATCCGTACGGCGTGCGACATCCAGCACGTCGCCGGCACGCACGACCTCACCCGACAGGATCGCATCGGTCACGTATTGCAGCAGGCTGACCTGGCCCTCCTCGAGGTTCAGGAACATGAAGCTCGTGCGGCTCAAGGGGTCGGTGGAATAAAGGACCTCTGCCGGGACTTCCGTCAGGCTGAATTCGTAGCTGCTGAAGGGGATCGTCAGATGCGCGATCACCTTCTTGCCGGGGGTGAAACCCTTGGCGTCGATTGCGAAACCGTTCATCGACCAGTCGTTCACCTGGTAGATCTTGCCATCGATCGTGGCGCGCATCGGCAGGCGATAGCGGGGGTGCTGACGCTGAAGTTCAGCTTCGTAAGACATGGCTCCCATGATCGAGACTCCGATTTTCTCGTGTTACAGGCGGGGTAGGGTCGTGAGGCCGATCATCAGACTGCAGGCCGTTATCAGGGCGAGCACGCTGACCGACTGGTAAAGCTTGGATTCGTATTGACGGTAGGTGACGAGCCAGTTGCGTTCGCCCTTGGCGAGCGTCGTGTTCTGGCGAGTCCATTTCTGGCGATCGAGATGGAAGAAGACGAAGACCTTCATCGCCGAGCCGAAGATCTGGTTGAAATAGAGAAGCAGCGGCGCGACGACGGAAATCTGCCGCCGGGCGGAGAAAAGCGACAGGGTGATGGCGTAGCGCGAGGCGAGGATCCAGACGCCGTAGACCAGGATGGTGAAGGGCGAGATGAGGATCGTGGCAAGGATGGCCGTGGTGACGCCGATCAGGCAGGTCCACATGGACATGCGCTGGTCGAGGATCGCCCACCACACGAAGAAGCCGATCCTTCGTGGCCCCAGCGCCAGGGCGCGGGCATTGGTGCGCAGCATGTTGCCATACCAGCGGACCATCAGCATGGCGGCGGAGCGGAAGAAGCTGTCGCTCGGCGGATCCTCGATGGTCTTCACCAGCACATCCGGCAGATACAGCATCTGATAACCGTTGCACAGCAACCAGAACCAGCTCGACTTGTCGTCGCCGGTCAGGAACTTGAAACGGCCAAGCCTGGGGTGATCGATGAAATCGACCTCGACCTGGGCAACGAATTCCGGATTGCAGATGATCGAGGCGCGGAACATCGACATTCGGCCGGTGAGCGTCAACACGCGACGCGACAGACCCATCGACGACATCAGGATATGCCGCTGGGCAAAGCGGAGCGCCCACCACTGCTGGAAGATCCATCTGCCGCGGACTTCTGCATATTCGTCGGTGGTCAGGGCGCCGACCTTGGGGTCATGGAAGAAGGGCGCGCATTTCTCGACGAGATCCTCGGGCACGATGCTGTCGCCGTCGATGACCGCCACCATGGCATCCGGTGCCGGGAAGAGGCGGGCGATCGCGCGGAAGCCGGAGGCAAGTGCGTCGCGTTTGCCGGTGCCGTCGATACGCACAATGACGAGGTCGACAGGGTCGGCCTCCGTCACCATGGCGGCATAGAGCTTCTTGATGATCCGCTGGTCCGAGAGGTCGACGATCGAGGCGATCACGGTGGCCGGTCCCGGGGCCTTAAGGGCCGCGGCAAAGGCTGCACGATAGACGTCGATCGTCGTTTCCGTCGGAATCCGGAAGCTCGTCACCAGGAGATAGGAGGCGAACCCCTCCCGCTTCCTGGCCTGGGCGGTACGTTGCATGCGCGGGTAGACGAAGCTGCGATAGATGATGCCGCGCAGGAAATGCAGGATGCCCCAGCCATAACGCCACGCACCGATCAGGCCGATCGCCAGCCCGGTCTTGCTGTCGATGATGGCATAGGCCTGGCTGGGCAGCGAGGTCGCTGCCACAGCTATGCCGAGGACCATCAGGACATGGGCCGCCGGACTGGACGAGAAGTCACCAGCAGATGCCATGATAATTGCCTTCGCTGCGCAGCGTCTTGTCGACGCGAACCAGGTCGATGATGTGGGTCTCGGGCTTGACCCGTTTCAGCGACCCGTTCATTTCGGCGCGGTTCCCGACGACGATCACATCCGAGTCCGAGAGGACGGATTCGATGTCTTCATTGAGCAGTTCGGCAAGGTGCGGCAGCCGGGCGCTGACGAAGCTCGCATTGGCGCCGGTGAGCCGGTTGAGGCGGATATTCGGATCGAAGATCTTGATCTGATAGCCGCGGCCATAGAGGCGCTCGGCGAGCTCGACCAGCGGGCTTTCGCGCAGATCGTCGGTGTCGGGCTTGAAGCTCAGGCCGACGATGCCGACCTTGCGGCTGCCCTGGTTGGCGATCAGGCTGTAGGCGCGGTTGATCTGGACTTCGTTGGCCGAGAGGGTGGCCTCGAGAAGCGGGGCAGGCGTGCCCTGACGGCGCGACATGCTGATCAGGGCGCGCAGGTCCTTGGGCAGGCAGGAGCCACCAAAGGCAAAGCCCGGGGTGAGATAGGCCTTGGAGATGTTCAGACGGTCGTCGGCGCAGAGGATGTCGAGCGCCACATGGCTGTCGATGCCGGCCTTGCTCAGGATGTTGCCGATCTCGTTGGAGAAGCTGATCTTGAGCGCGTGCCAGGCGTTGTTGGTGTATTTGATGCCTTCGGCGGTCTTGATGTCGACCACGAATTTCGGCCGGTTCAGCGGCGCATGGATTTCTTCCAGCCGGTCCAGCGTGAACTTGTCGGAAGCGCCGAAGACGATGACGCCCGGATCGTAATAGTCCTTGATCGCGGTGCTTTCGCGCAGGAATTCCGGGAGATAGGCGATGCCGAAATCTTCCGATGCCTTCATGCCGGACGCGGCTTCCAGCGCCGGTACGACGACGGCATCGGTGGTGCCGGGAAGGCAGGTGGAGCGGACCACGACAGAATGGAAGGTGTTCTTCAGTTTCAGTGCGGCACCGATGTCTTCGGCGACCCGCTTGAGATACTCGGTGTTGAGATTGCCATCCGGCAGGGACGGGGTGCCGACGCAGATCAGTGACAGATCCGTCGACAGGATCGCTGCATTGGCATCGGACGTGGCCGTCAGGCGGCCCGAGGTAACGCCCTCGCGGATGAGATCTTCCAGACCAGGCTCGATGATGGGCGATTTGCCGGCCATCAGCGGGCCGATCTTGTTTGGATCCGGATCGACCGCCACGACATGGTGGCCTTCCTTCACGAGGCATGCTGCAGACACCGCGCCGACATAGCCGGCACCGAAAATACTGATCTTCATGGTCAGCTCCTTTGTATAGAGCCTCACTCAATCAAACAAAATCACCGACAACATCAACAATGGTTAATCTAGATGAAAAATATCTCAGAATAATTGGAAATCTAAACGGAAAGAGACCGCAAGCGTTTCAGCGCCCCGGTCTCTTTTTGTTTTCAAATCCAATTCACAGACAATTGTATCGACGTATTTCGATAATATATAGTATGTATTCACGCGGCGACGATGAGGTCGTCTCCCAGCTTTTCAAGCGTCGACAGGCTGTTGACGAGGATGCCGCCGCGGCTTGTGGCGATCACGCCTCGCTTCACCATGTCGCCGATAATACGGTTGAAGTGGATGTGGGTGACCCCGATCGCATCGGCGAGCAAGGTCTGGGTGATCGGTATGAAGACAGGGCTCGGTCCGGTTCCCTGGATCGAGAGGCGCATGGCAAGCTCCTTGAGGAGCATCAACACTCTCGCTCTGGCGTCACCGCGGCCGAGACTGGTGATGTGGTCTCGCATGATGGCGTTCTGTTCTTCGGCGAGCGTCCAGAGGGCCTGATTGAGGCCGACGACGGTGTTGGTCAGGCCGATCAGGCTCTCGCAGTCGAAGCGGTCGATCCGCACTGGCGTCACCGCGGCGATGCCGTGGTCCATGACCGTGGGATAGATATGCGGGTTGCAGATATCGCCTGCCGTCAGGAACATGATGACCTGGCGGCTGCCGTCCGGCAGAAGGCGATAGCGCATGGCGAGCCCGTGGCCGATGGTGATGACCTGCCTTACCGACGCTCCCGCCCCCAGGATTTCGTCGCCCTTGTCCAGGCAGGTAGATCGAAAGTGTATGCTGTTCAGCACCGGACTTACGCGCCCTGACGACGGCAGCAGCTGTGCTACCCGTCGAATGAAGGGTGATACATGATGCATTTGACTGTCCCCAACTCTCACTTACTGAAAATGTATGCTTACTTCAGTTTTTCTGTCCTTCCGCCGCGCTGATCATGTCGCGACGGATCGAGCAAGGTCACGGCAGAACTTGGTTCTGCGAGACCCAGCCTCCTTGGCACAGTTCCCTAGGATTGTTTTGCCGCCCGTGACTGCCGTGCTGGGCGGGGTAATTCTTTTTTTGTGTATTGGAATAGCAGGTGCTTGCAATGCGTATTCATCTGTGAGGCCGATGATACAAAGAATCAGAAAGTGAACAAGTGATTAAATTTGCAGAATTCGAATTGTTTTTGAGTTTTGATTAACCCACGTAAACGACGACCGGAGTCATTGATTGGTACCGGTAAGCTCCTTCCGAATACGGTGGAGTGCTGGCATGCGTATCGATGCAGTCACGGATAGTTTCACGATAGATTCACAAGGCGATTTTATACTCACTTTGGATGATGCTGGCCGCCATTTCCGGCGTATGCTTTTCGAAGACATCCTGCCGCTGTGGTCTACAGTCGGGATCGACCGGAACAGAGGCGGTTTTTGCGAAAGCATTTCCCGAGAGGGGCGAATTCCTTCTTCGTCGCGCCGAGTGCGCGTTACTGCACGGCAAATCTACAGCTTCTGCGAGGCAGCACGGCTCGGCTGGAACCGGACGGCGGCTGCGGCCTGTATCCGGCACGGCTATCGCTTCCTTCTCAGCCACAGTTCTCCGGACGGTCTGCTGTTTCACGGTCTGAGCGACGACGATACGCTGCTCGACCAGGATCATCATCTCTACGATCAGGCCTTTCTGCTGTTTGCCTATGCGCATTCCTTCGCGCATCTCCAGGACGAGGACTTTCGCCGCCGCGCGATCAGCGTCCTCGGGAGCCTGAGGGAGAGGCTCGGCCACGAGGCGGGCGGTTTCAAGGACCATACGCGGTCGCCCTATCCGCTGCGGTCCAATCCGCACATGCATCTCCTGGAGGCGGCCCTGGCCTGGATGGCGGTCGATGCGAATCCGCTCTGGCGGGCCCTGGCCGACGAGGTCGTCTCGCTGTTCAAGAGCCGTTTCTATGACCCCGAGCGTGGTGTGGTGCGCGAGTATTTCGATGCCGACTGGAATGTCGTCGATGAAGGAGGTCGCTGGCGGATCGAGCCGGGTCACAATTACGAGTGGGCCTGGCTGCTGATCCGATGGTCGCAGGCGACCGGCGGGAAGATCGGTGACCGTGCCGAGCGAATGATCGCCTTTGCCGAACATCACGGGGTCGATCCGTCGCGGCGTGTGGCGGTCAACGAAGTCTGGTCGGATGGTCTGATCGCCGACGGGCATGCCCGGCTCTGGCCGCAGACGGAGCGGCTCAAGGCGTGGCTGGCGCTGGCCGAGATCCGGGAGGGGGAGGCGCGCTGGATCGCCGAGCAGAATGCGCTCGAGGCGTGCCAGGGGCTGCTGTCTTATCTGACGCTGGATGCGCGCGGAACCTGGTATGACGTCATGCTGGAGGATGGCAGCTTCAAGTCGGGTGCGGCGCCGGCGAGCTCGCTCTATCACATCATCTGCGCGCTTGGCGAACTCCTGCGTTATGTCGAACGTGGCAGCGGCTCGATCGGTGCGCTGAAGGCCGTGAAACTTGATGGGCAGAGCGAGACGCATGTGCCCGCAGCCCTGATCATGAGGATGTCGTGATGTCCGCTTCCTCTTCCGCCGTCGCTGCTGCTCCCGATGCTCCGCCCCCCGTCGTCATGGCTTCACCGCCAGACAGCCTGAAATTCGGCACGTCGGGGCTGCGGGGACTGGTAACCGAATTGCTCGGGATGCCATCGCGCGCCTATAGCCTGGCCTTTGCCCTGCATGCGCTTGATCGCGATCCGACGACGACACAGATCCTGGTCGGACGGGATCTGCGTTCGAGCAGTCCGGCAATCGCCTTGGACTGCATGGCGGCGATCCATCAGGCGGGGCTCGAGCCCATCGATTGCGGCGCCTTGCCGACACCGGCGCTGGCGCTGGAAGCCCAGCGGCGCGGCTGCCCGGCCATCATGGTGACGGGAAGTCACATTCCCGACGATCGTAACGGATTGAAATTCTATTCCGCCACGGGAGAAATCACCAAGGCGGACGAGGTGGCGATTGTCAGCCGTCATGCGGGGCTCGGGCTTCCGACGCTTGCGGCTCTGTCGGCCGCTGAGGCCAGGTCCGTTTCATCGGAGCCTGAGGCGAGCCGCCGCTATATCGATCGCTATGTCGCCTTTTTCGGGGCAGACAGCCTCACGGGAAGACGCGTCGCGGTCTACCAGCACAGTTCGGTGGCACGCGATGTGCTCGTCGACCTCCTGCGCGCCATGGGTGCCGAGGTCATCGGCGTCGGTCGGGCCGACCGTTTCATTCCCGTCGACACTGAGGCGCACGAGCCCGAACTGGTGGCTTACATCCATGAGGTCGCGCAATCGGGTCGCTTCGATGCGATCGTTTCGACCGATGGCGACGCTGATCGACCGCTGGTCGCAGACGAGAGCGGCAAGATCCTGCGCGGTGATGTGCTTGGGCTCCTGGCCGCCGATATGCTGGGTCTGCGCACGGTGGTGACGCCGGTGACATCGGGCAGCGTCATCGACCGGTCTGGTCTTGCCGATCGGGTTATCCGCACAAAGGTCGGATCCCCGTTCGTGGTTGCGGCGATGGAGGATGCGGCTGAAGGCGGGCTCGGCGACATTATCGGTTTCGAAGCCAATGGCGGGACACTGCTGCAGTCGAGCGTGGTGGATTCTGCCGGCCGCCGGCTGCCGGCCCTGCCGACAAGGGATGCGGTGCTGCCCATCCTAGCCAGCCTCATTCCGATTGCCCGCTCCGGCCTTCCGCTCTCGCGGATCGTCGAGCGTCTCGATGTCGGCCATGCGCTGGCCGACCGGCTCAAGGACGTTCCGTCTCAGCTGTCCCTGCAGCTTCTGGAACAGCTCTCCGGCGATGACCTGTTTGCCCGGCGGTTTTTCTCAAGCGTGGGTGAGATCGTCTCGATGAACCGGCTTGACGGTGTTCGGTTCGAACTGGCGGGCGGAGCAATCATCCACTACCGGGCCTCCGGCAATGCTCCGGAGCTTCGATGTTACGTTGAAGCCCAGGAGGAGCGCCGTGCCCTAGACCTTCTCGACTGGGGCCTAGAGGCCGCACGCCATCAGCTCGTCCGCAAGGGACAACTGCCGATCTAACGCTAATCCCGGGGCGGCACATTGCCGTGCGACGATGTCACGAGACCTATTGACGGAAGCATCTCCCGAGGGAGAGGCCGAGGACATTTCTGCCGAAAGTGCCGTGGCTCTCACCGTCAATCTGGTGCGAGCCTACGTCGCCAATCACATCGTGCCGCCGGCGCAGCTGGCGAGCCTCTTGGAACAGACGCACCGAACGGTGCTCAGTCTGTCCAATCTGAAACCCGAGCAGCCGGATGCTGGCTTCAAGCCGGCCGTGGCCGGTACGCAGCGCATCGTCTGCCTGGAATGCGGCAAATCCTTCCGTTCGCTGAAGCGGCATCTGGCTGCGCAGCACGGGCTGTCTCCGGATGAATACCGGATGCGCTGGGACCTGCCGCCCGACTATCCGATCACCTCGCCAGATTACACGGCGAAGCGGTCCAGTCTGGCGCGTGAACGGGGGCTCGGGCGACGGCCGAAGGGCGAAACGCGCCCGACCACGCGGGATGACGAAGGAGAGGAAACGTGATGCAAGCCCTGGCTTCCGGCGAACGGAATCTCCTCAAGCAGGCCTTGTCGCGTTGCCGGTCGGCGCTGGTCGGCGTGGCTCTGGTCAGCGCGCTCATCAACATCCTGTTTCTCGCCGGTCCACTCTTCATGCTCGAGGTTTATGACCGGGTACTGCCGAGCCGCAGCGTGCCCACTCTCGTGTCGTTGCTGCTCATTCTCGTCTTCCTCTATGGGTGCCAGGGATTGCTTGATCTCGTGCGCAACCGGATCCTGGCGCGTGTCGGGGCCTATGTGGACCGGGTGGCGAGCGAAGCCTGCTTCGCACAGGCCACGGCGCTTCCGATCCGCGGCCGGTCGAATGACGGGCTGCTTGCCCTGCGGGACATGGATCAGGTCCGGTCGTTTCTCGGCGGTCCGGGGCCGAGCGCGCTGTTCGATCTGCCCTGGATTCCGCTCTACATGGCCGTCTGCTTTTCCTTCCATGCTTGGATCGGCTTTGCGGCGCTTGCGGGCGCGCTCTTCCTTCTCGTGCTGACGCTCGCCACCGATCTGGCCTCGCGTCGTCCGAGCCAGGTCGCGACCCTTCTGTCGCTTGAGAAATCCAACCTTGCAGAAGCGGCGTCGCGCAATGGCGAGGCGGTGCGCGTGCTCGGCATGGTTCCGCATCTGGCGCAGACATGGTCGGTGCTCAATGCCCGTTTCGTCGACAGGCAGCTGCAGCTCAGCGATGTCGGCGCCGGCTTCGGATCGATCTCGAAGTCATTTCGGATGTTCCTGCAATCGGCGATCCTGGCGCTCAGCGCCTATCTCTTCATCGGCGGCGAGGTGACCTCGGGCATGATCGTGGCGAGCGGCATCCTCGTTTCGCGGGCACTTGCGCCCGTCGAGGTGTCGATTGCCCACTGGAAGACTTTCATCGCGGCAAGCCAGAGCTGGAAGCGGCTTTCGGTTCTGTTCAAGGCGGGTGAGCGGGGGGAAAAGCTGGCTTTGCCGGCTCCGGTCGCGAAGCTCGATGTCGAGGGGCTCACTGTTTCCGCGCCCGGTGCACAGACGCCCGGTCTGGTTCAGGCCTCCTTCAGCGTGTCTGCCGGTTCGGCGCTCGCCGTGGTCGGCCCCAGCGCTGCCGGAAAATCGACGCTCGCCCGGGCGCTTGTCGGCGCCTGGCCGGCGGCCCGGGGCGCTATCCGGCTCGATGGCACGATGATCGATCATTGGGAGCCGGAAAGGCTTGCCCGTCATATCGGCTATCTGCCGCAGGATCTGGAGCTGTTTGCCGGGAGTGTCGCCGACAACATCGCTCGTTTCGATCCGGCCGCCTCGCCCGAAGCGATCATCGCGGCGGCCAAGGCGGCGGGTGTGCACGAGATGATTTCCAAGCTCGCCCATGGTTACGATACCCAGATCGGCGGCGGACAGGGGTCGGTTCTCTCGACCGGACAGCGCCAGCGCATCGGGCTGGCGAGAGCGCTGTTCGGCGAGCCCTTCCTGGTGGTGCTGGACGAGCCCAATTCCAGCCTCGACCAGGCGGGAGAGGCTGCGCTGACAAGCGCGATCCGTGGGGTGCGGGATCGGGGTGGCATCGTCGTGGTGATTGCCCATCGGGCCAGCGCTCTCGAAGCCTGTGACCAGGTCATGCTGGTCAGCGAGGGGCAGACACAGATGCTGGAGCGCAAACGTGACGTGATCCGCAGCGTGCCGGCAGCCTCTCAGGACCAGGGTCCGGGACAGCGGATTGCCGCCACGACCGCCGCTGCGGCCCCGGCCGAGCGCGTGCATGCGATTGGAGAACGACCATGACCGAAGACATGTCAGCAGATCGTCTTGCCCGGTCGATCCGGCGCAACCTGACCATCGCGCTCGGCGTGCTCGCTCTGCTGCTCGGCGGCGGCGGTGTGGCTGCCACGGTTGACATTGCCGGGGCGGTGATCGCCAGTGGCAGCGTGGTCGTCAATTCCGAGGTCAAGAAGGTCCAGCATCCCGTCGGAGGGACCGTGGCCGAGATCCTCGTTTCGAATGGCCAGAGGGTAGAGGCGGGTGAGCTGCTCGCCCGGCTGGATACGACGCTGGCGCGGGCCAATCTCGCGATTGTCAGCGCCGCTCTCGACGAGGTTCTCGCCAAGCGGGCGCGGCTGCTTGCCGAACGCGACGGGCTTGTCGAGATCGGTTTCGATGCGGAGCTTCTTGCCCGGCGCGGCGAGCCGAGCCTCGATACTGTTCTGGCCAATGAACAGCGTGCCTTCAACCTGCGCCTTCAGGCTCGCGACGGCGAGAAGGCGCAGCTCGAAGAGCGGATCGTGCAGTTGCGCGAACAGGTCACCGGCCTTGTGCAGCAGGCAGATGCCATGGCGGTACAGGTCGGTCTCGCCGGGACGGACCTCGAACTGGCGCAGAAGATGTGGAAGCAGAAGCTCGTCCAGTATTCGCGGCTGAATACCGCCGAACGCGAAAAGGCCGATCTCGACGGCGATCTTGCCGGTATCAAGGCCAGCATCGCTCAGACAAAGGCACGGATTTCGGAGACAAAGCTCGAGATCTTCCAGATCGATCAACGGCTGCGTGGCGACGTGGCGCGTGAACTGACGGAAGTCAGCGCCTCGATCTCAGAACTGCGCGAACGCAAGCTGTCCGCCGAGGACCAGCTGAGGCGGCTCGACATTCGGGCGCCACAGGATGGCACGATCCACCAGCTGGCGATCCACACGATCGGTGGCGTCGTGGTGCCGCAGGAAACGCTGATGCTGATCGTGCCGCAATCGGATCTGCTCGTCGCCGATGTCAGGATCGCTCCGCAGGATATCGACCAGGTGCATGCCGGTCAGGGCGCCTTCCTGCGCTTTCCGGCCTTCAACCAGCGGCTGACGCCGGAACTGCATGGGCGGATCGAGCGCGTCTCGCCGGACCTGATCGTCGATCCGCAGACGCGCACATCCTATTACGAGGCGCGGGTTTCACTCGATCATGACGGAGTGGAGCTGGCGCTGAAACCCGGTATGCCGGTCGAAGCGTTCCTAAGGACCTCCGACAGGACGGTCGGCTCCTATCTGACGAAACCGTTCACCGACTTCTTCTCGCGGGCCTTCCGGTCGGAGTGAAAAGTCGGATCAAGGGCTTGGGTGACGGTGCGCCGACGCCGAGCCTTGATGTGGCGGAGGCGTATCTGCTTCCGCCGTCACACGCGCTGCCTTCTCTGCGGCAGCAGGAGCGGATGTTCGGGCGATGGCGATGTCTGGTTTGCCGTGTGTCCGTGCGATGTGCGGTTTCACCGAAGTTCGGGCTCTTTCGGCTCTGGGTGACGCGAAGTGACTTCGGCAGTGGCATGCCCGGAGGTGTGCACTGGCTCAACTCTGTTGAAGCACCTCATCTGGAATGCTAGAGGGTGGCCCCAGTCGCGGCAGGTGCTGCGGCGTCAGCCTGGCGGATGGTCGGGCGCTCTCAGTCTTACGGAAAGCCAGGCCCATGACATCCTCTGGTAAGAGAATTCGCATCGCCCAGCCCGTCAAGCAGGTGGTCGTGGATGCGGCACTTTTGCCCAAGGCCCCGGTTCAGGCGGTTGCCGGCAAGGGCAAGAACAAGGTGCAACCGGCTGCGTCGGTTGTCGCGGCCTCTGTCGATGGCAAGGCCAGGGTAAATGTCGTGGCACCCGTTGCGCCGCAGGTTGCGGCGATGCGGCAGAAGCTGAAGCAGCAGTCCGTCCAGTCGCAGATCGCGCGTATCGATGCGGCGATCGAGGCTGGGACGGTTTCGCCCGCCGATGCCAAGGCCCTGGTGCTGGCGCTTGCCATCAAGCGGCTCGGCTCGAAGGAAACGGCTGAGAAGTGGTACCGCAGCCAGAAGCTTGAGGGGTTTGCGGGCCGGACGCCGGCACAGATGGTGCGGGCGGGCGAGCTCAAGGCGCTGGTTGCGCTGATGCGGGCCGAGGCTGCTCAAGTCAAGGGTTGATCGGGCCAAGGGCTGATCGGGTCTCACCCTGAGGTCCTATCGCCAAGGGCGGGCGGGCGCTTGCCCGGCTCGTTACCTGCCGCCGTGGTTCGCAGGCCGATGAGCATCCGGTCGATCTCCCGTGCTCTGGTCTTTGCCGGTCGTTTACGGTCAATTCAGGCGGTTGTTGTGCATCTGCGAGATGGATGTTAGCAGAGACAGCATGAGGATCCGGAAACTCAGCCATGCTGCTTGAGCCGCGCGATACATTCGAGGCACTTCGCCGTGATTTCCGTTGGGCCATTCCCGTCGATTTCAACATCGGGCGCGTGGTGGCCGACGACTGGGCAGCGAAGGCGCCGGAGCAGGTCTGCCTGGAGCATTTTTCCCCGGATGGTCATCATCTTTCGATGACCTATGCCGAGCTTGCCGAACGGTCTTCGGCACTGGCGCATGGCTTGACCGATCTCGGTGTCACCAGGGGTGACCGGGTGGCGCTGCTTCTGCCGCAGTGCTTCGAGACGGTTATCGCCCATGTTGCAATCTACAAGATGGGTGCGATCGCGCTGCCTCTGGCGCTGCTCTTCGGCGAAGAGGCGCTGGAGTATCGGCTGCGGGATGCGGGCGCCCGGGTCATCGTGACCAATGCCTTCGGGTTGCAGCGGCTGAAAGCGATCAAGGCACGTCTGCCGGCGCTGACATGCGTGATTTCGATCGATGGGGCCGGTCCGGATGTGACCAGTTTCGCTGGCCTGATCGAGGGGCGGCCATCGGTCTTCGAGATCGCCGAGAGTGGGCCTGATACGCCGGCGTTGATGATCTACACGTCGGGTACCACCGGGCCGCCGAAGGGCGCGCTGCATGGCCACAGGGTGCTTGCGGGGCATATTCCGGGTTTCCAGCTGGCGCATGACTATCTGCCGCAGCCACAGGACAAGGTCTGGACGCCCTCCGACTGGGCCTGGGCGGGCGGGCTCTTGAATGCGCTGCTGCCAGCGCTGATGCTGGGCGTTCCGGTCGTCTCGTCGCCGGCGCAGAAATTCGATCCGCATATGGCCTTCCGGATCATGGCCGAGATGAAGGTGCGCAATGCCTTCATTCCGCCGACGGCGCTCCGGCTCCTGAAAGCCGTCGAGAACCCGCGCCAGACCCATGATCTCGTGCTGCGCAGCATAGGATCTGCTGGAGAATCACTCGGGCGCGAAACCTATGAATGGGTGAAGTCGGCGCTCGGCATCGTGCCGAACGAATTCTATGGCCAGACGGAATGCAATTTCGTGCTGTCATCGGCGGCGCATCTCGGGGTGAGCAAAGGCGGCTTCATCGGCAAGCCGGTGCCGGGGCATGAGGTGGCGATCATCGATGCAGAGGGTCGGGAAGTGCCGGCCGGCGAGACGGGGCAGGTGGCAATCCGGCGGCCGGACCCGGTGATGTTCCTCGGCTACTGGAACAACGACAATGCCACTGAAGACAAGTTTGTCGGCGAATGGATGAAGACAGGCGATCTCGGACGTCAGGACGCGGAGGGCTATGTGCAGTTCTTCGGCCGCGACGATGATGTGATCACCTCGTCCGGCTACCGGATCGGGCCGGCGGAAATCGAGGATTGCCTGATCGGGCATCCGGCGGTGCGGCTTGCGGCTGTCATCGGCAAGCCGGATCCGCTCAGGACCGAGATCGTCAAGGCCTTCGTCGTTTTGCACGACGGCTTTGCCGGCCAACCGGCGCTAGCGGCAGAAATCCGGGACTGGGTGAAGAACCGCCTGTCGATGCACGAATATCCGCGCGAGGTGGAATTCGTCACGGAGCTGCCGCTGACGACGAGCGGCAAGGTGATCCGCCGACTGTTGCGGGATCAGGAAATCGCGAAGGCGAGCTGATCAGCCGTGGATCGCCCCGCGCGGCTCGCCGATGATCAGGCCCCGAAGCGGCGGTTCAGGACCTTGTCGCGCAGAATGCGGGCTATGTTGCGGGTGTTGCGATACATATGCAGCTGCGCACCGACCTGGCGGACATCCCGGTCGGCATTGGGTTTGAGGCCAACCACCAGGGTGCCCATGACCTCGCGCTCCTTCCAGAAGCGGCTCATGATCGGGTGATCCGGCACGGCGCAGCTGTCGGTGCGCTCGATGTTGGCGTCATCGAGATGCCATTCGGTCAGATCGGCCATCAGGAGCTTGCCGGGCGAGAAGCGGGCATAGGTCTCGTCATAGGCTGTCTTCCAGGTATAGGCCTCGCCGGCCATGATGAAGACGACCATGGAGGCGATGGCGCGGCCGTCAAGATCCAGCGTGTGGATACGCACGGCATCGGCCTCGGCGAGATTGGTGATCGCCTCACGGGCGAAGGCGGCGCGCAGGCGGTCATTGACCATGGCGGAACGCTTGCGACCCTTCCAGCCGCTCGCCTCCAGCGCCAGAAACTCTTCCATGCGGATGCGGATCTCTTCCGGCTGGCGGGCGACGTTATAGGTCACCTGGCCGATCTCCGAGAGCAGGCGGAACTGCCGGCGCATCTCGCGCAGATGGCCTTTGCTCAGCGTCGACTGCAGATAGGAAGGGCCGTCCTCATAGCTCTGCAGCATGGGGCGCTGGTATTCGTTGGTGACTGTCAGCGGCAGGTCGCGGGCAAGTGCAACGGCACGGGCGAGCTGGGCGAAACGGCCCTCGAGGCGCAGATCCGGCATGACGAGCAGGCCCGGCAGGCGCGCCTCTGGGCGCGCGAGGGCATCAAGCAGGTTGTCGATCGTCTCGGCCGCTCCTTCGGCATCCACGAGAGGCGTGCCGAGTGGACCGAAGGGATTGGCCCAGACCCTGATAATCGACGGCCCGATGGAAAAGCCCGGTTTCTCGATCGAAAAGGGGAAGAGCATGCGAAGGCGCGAGCGTCGCTCGTCCTCGTCGCGGATCACGGCGAAGCGGACCTGGCGTTCCTCCAGTCTCGGCATGGCCGGTGCGAGGAAACGCGGTGCGAAGAAGACATTGGTCTCCATCACCCGGTAGGTCAGATATTCGAGCTCGTCCTGCAGCTCGTAGCCCATTTGGCTCGGATAGATGCTCAGCCGGCGGCCCGGGCTTCCTATGATGACTTCGGTTTCGGCCACCGGCTTGGTGCGGGCGCCGGCAAGGCTGCCCACCAGACGGTTGGCGCCGCTGTTCATGCTCTCGTTGTAGATGTTTTCGGTCATGGGCGGACGGCCTCCGTGCGGGGCGTCAGGGCATGGGGATCGGCGAAGGCGAAGACCACGATCCCGAGTGCGCGGCGTACCGCGATATGGAGAAGCAGGGCTTCGACGGTCATGGCGGTTGCCGTTGCGGTGGCAGCACCGGCAAGACCCCAGACAGGAATGAGCGTGATATTGAGCCCGATATTGCAGGCAAGGGCGACCGCGTAAACGGCGACACAGAGCTTTTGGCGTCCGGCCATCGTCAGCAGCATTTCGGCCGGGCCGACCAGGGCCTTCGCCATATTGCCGGCAAAGAGGATGACCATCAGCACATAGCCGGCGGTGAAGGCAGAGCCGAAGAGGCCGAGCAGCAATTCGCCGAGCATCAGAACGATGGCCCCGACGGCGAGCGATGGCCAGAAACTCCAGCGGGCGGCCGTTCCGGCAAAGGCTGCCAGGCCATGGCGATTGCCTTCGGCCATCAGGCCGGAAAAGCGCGGTGTCGCGCCGGCCTTCACCGCGAAGAAGACGAACTGCACCAGCGCCATGGTCTTGGCTGCGGCGAAATAGACGCCGACCTGATCCGGCGGGAGATAGAGGCCGACGACGATCACGTCGGAATTGGTCAAGAGGAAGCCGAAGCCTTCGATGAAGAAGATCGGCAGGGCTACCTTGATCCAGGCGGCGAAGTCGATCTTGCGCGCGCCCCTGTCGTAGCGGTGCTGCAGGCGGCGATCGACGAGCAGGAACTGGCCGAGCGTGGTGGCATAGGTGGCGACGAGCGCTGCCTGCATGGCGGTAACGGCCGTTGCCGGGCGGCCGCTGGCAACGGCGATCAGCATGAAGACCAGGATCAGGGTGGGGCGGATGATGTAGGTGGGGCTCAGACCCAGCACGGCCCAGCGATTGGCACGCGCCGTCCCGTCCAGCACATCGCCGAGCGCGATCATCGGCAGGGCAAAGACGGCAAGAAACAGCGGTACGAGATAGTAGTGCTCGATGCTGTCGCCCAGCAGATGCAGGGTCGTGATGCCGGATAGCGCGAGGATGCTGGCGCTGGTCATGGCAAAGAGGCGAGCCGTCGAGGTGAGGCCGCGGATCTCGGCTTCGGCGCGGTCGAGGTCATATTGCGGCAGGAAGCGGATGACGGCGGTGTGGAAGCCGAGGCAGGAGAAATTGCCGGCCAGTACCACCAGGACCCAGACGAAGACGAAGATGCCGTATTCGAACTCGCCCATCAGGCGGGCCTGGATGATTTGCGAGACGAAGGCGATGCCGGCACTGACCACGCGGATGGCAAAGGCGATCGCAGCCATGCGCTGGGCGCGGGCTGTGTCGTCTTCCGCACGGAGCGCGCGTACGAGGCGCGGGCCCGCGGGCAACCATTTCTCCGCTGCTTCCAGAACAGTCATCGGGACGAACGCAATACTTTCTCTGGGTCTGATGTCGTTATCAGTGATGACAGATCAGGGTTAACGAAGTGTGGTGGCCGGGCTTTGCGGCCGGTCGATATCCCGGGGCGGACGGGGAATTGGAACGCCGTTGAAGAGGAACAGCGCCAGCGGCGAACGGCGGATCAGCCGGTGCGCGCCGTAGGAGATCATGAAGGTTGCGACGCAGACGAGAAGGAATTCAAGCGTCGGGGGCCAGCCCATGAGAAAGAACAGGGTCGACAGTCCGATGATCAGGGGATGGTGCAAGAGATAGATGCTGAAGGAGGCGTCGACGATACGGTCGACACGGGTATCCGGCCTGTTCCAGAAGCGCTCGGCAATGCCGATCAGCACGAGGCTGACGAGCAGGGCCGCTGCGGCGTCCACGGCATTGTAAGCGATATCGAGCGCTTCTGTCCCGCGACCGCGCAGCAGCGAAGCGAGGATGGCGGTTGCCAGGCCACACGCCGGAAGCGCCCAGCCCTTCTGCCAGACAAGGACCCTGCGGATATCCGGAGCGGACCTCAGGGTAACGCCGACGAAGAAGAAGGGCAGGTAGCGCAGATAGGGGTCGACGCCGTGGCCGAGGAGATAGGGGAGGACTCCCTCGCTCGCCAGCAGATCCTTGTGGGAGAGATAGACCATCACTTCCCAGGCGGCGATCAGAAGGACGAGGAAGAGAAGCGCCAGCGGCGCATTCGCGAGGCAGACTGCATGGACGCGCCTCAGGAGCGCTGCGAGGGGTCCTGTCCGTGTCTGCTGCACCAAAAGGACAAGCAGGAGGCTGTAGGCAAGCAGTGCTGGCAGAAACCAGAGATGGGCGATCCAGCTGAAGGTAGGGTGGGCGACGTCTTCGGCTGCATTGTGCAGGGCTGTGCCCATCGGGACAGTGCCGGAGAATGCGGCATTGAGGTCGATCAGGGCGACCTGGATCGGCGCGAGGAGCACAAGGGCCGTGAGGAAAGGGATACCGAGGCGGGTGAAGCGCCCCTTCAGCCAGGTGCCGGGTGATCGCCGTTCGAGCATCAAGGCGGCGAAGTAGCCGGCAACGATGAAGAAGGCCGGCATGCGGAAGGTCACAAGGATCCCGCTCAGGAAGGTCAGCACCCCGCTCTGGTCGGGTGACTGGATGTCCCAGATGATCCTTGCATTGTAGACCATGGCAGCGTGATACGGGATGCCGAGAAGCATCAGGAACGCGCGCAGCGAATCCCAATGATGTTCCCGTGCCGGCCCAGCTGACATCATTCCCTCCAAAGGAAAGGGGAACCGGGCCGGTTGGCTCGGTTCCCCCTGATCGGTCGGAGGCTAGTGGCTAAAGGTTGAGAAAGCCTCAAGCCTTGCCGGTCACGCTTCCAGCGCGCCGTGGCAGTGCTTGTATTTCTTGCCGGAGCCGCAGGGGCAGGGTTCGTTGCGACCGACAGCGCCCCAGGACTTCGGATCCTGCGCATTCCGGTCGCGGGCCTGGACGCCCGAACCTTCGCCGACATCATCCTCGCCGGTCGTGGCATCGATGTGATGCGCCTGCATCGGCGGCGGGGTCGGCGCCGGCGGGGCTTCGCGCACCAGTTCGACACGCGACATCTGCATGGTCACGGCATCGCGCAGGTTGGCGAGCAGCGCCTGGAAGAGTTCGAAGGCTTCGGCCTTGTATTCCTGCAGCGGGTCACGCTGGGCATAGCCGCGGAAACCGACGACTGAACGCAGATGGTCGAGGTTGACGATGTGTTCGCGCCAGAGGTTGTCGATCGTCTGGAGCACGACGGAGCGCTCGACATAGGCCATGAGTTCCGGGCCGAAACGCTCGGCCTTGTCGGCATAGGCCTTGTCGGCGGCTTCCATGATGCGCTTGAAGATATCGTCCTCGGCAATGCCTTCTTCGGCTGCCCAGGCATCGATCGGGAGATCAAGGTTGAGCGTGTTCGCGACCTTCTGCTTCAGACCGGCCACATCCCACTGTTCGACATAGGCCGTTTCGGGGATATGGATGCCGACCATGGTCTCGATGACTTCGTGGCGCATATCGGTGACGGTGGAGGACACATCCTTCGCGTCCATCAGCTCGATGCGCTGCTCGAAGATCACCTTGCGCTGGTCGTTGATGACGTCGTCATACTTCAGAAGGTTCTTGCGGATGTCGAAGTTGCGGGCTTCGACCTTCTTCTGAGCGCGCTCGAGTGCCTTGTTGATCCAGGGATGGACAATCGCTTCGCCGTCCTTGAGGCCGAGCTTCTGCAGCATGCTGTCCATGCGATCGGAGCCGAAGATGCGCATCAGGTCGTCCTGAAGCGACAGGTAGAATTTCGAGCGGCCCGGGTCGCCCTGGCGGCCGGAACGGCCGCGCAGCTGGTTGTCGATACGGCGGCTTTCGTGGCGTTCGGTGGCGATGACGTAGAGGCCGCCGGCTTCCAGAGCCTTCTGCTTGAGGGCTGCGACTTCGGCCTTGATGGCTTCGGCCTTGGCATCGCGCTCCGGACCCGGCTCCATTTCCGCCAGTTCGTGATCGAGGCGCATTTCCAGGTTGCCGCCGAGCTGGATGTCGGTACCGCGACCGGCCATGTTGGTGGCGATCGTGACGGCGCCGGGGACACCGGCCTGGGACACGATATAGGCTTCCTGCTCGTGATAGCGGGCGTTCAGGACCTTGAAATCCTTGAAGCCGGACTGGCTGAGCATGTTGGCGAGCAGTTCGGATTTCTCGATCGAGGTGGTGCCGACGAGAACCGGCTGGTTGCGCTCGCTTGCGGCCTTGATCTCCTCGATGATCGCCTTGAACTTTTCCTCGAAGGTCCGGTAGACCTCGTCGTCCTCGTCGATGCGCTTGATCGGAAGGTTGGTGGGGACTTCGAGCACGTCGAGGCCGTAGATGTTGGAGAATTCTTCCGCTTCGGTTGCCGCCGTACCGGTCATGCCGGCCAGCTTCTTGTACATGCGGAAGTAGTTCTGGAAGGTGATCGAGGCGAGCGTCTGGTTCTCGGGCTGGATCTGCACCTTTTCCTTGGCTTCGAGCGCTTGGTGCTGGCCTTCCGAGTAACGGCGGCCCGGCATCATGCGGCCGGTGAACTCGTCGATGATGACGATCTCGCCGTTGCGGACGATGTAGTCCTTGTCGCGGGTGAAGAGCTTGTGGGCCTTCAGCGCGTTGTTGATGTGGTGGACGATCGCGACGTTCTCGACGTCGTAGAGGCTCTCGCCCTTCAGGAGGCCTGCTTCACGCAGCAGGTTTTCGAGCTTCTCGGTGCCGACTTCCGAGAAGTTGGCCGAGCGCTGCTTTTCATCGATTTCGTAGTCTTCCGGCGTCAGCAGCGGAATGAAGGCGTCGATCGTGTTGTAGAGATCGGAACGATCGTCGAGGGGACCGGAGATGATCAGCGGCGTGCGGGCTTCGTCAACGAGGATCGAGTCCACTTCGTCGACGATCGCGAAGTTGTGGCCGCGCTGAACCATCTGGCCGCGCTCGTATTTCATGTTGTCGCGCAGATAGTCGAAGCCGAGTTCGTTGTTCGTCGCGTAGGTGATGTCGCAGGCATAGGCCGCGCGGCGCTCCTCGTCGGAGAGGCCGTGCACGATGACGCCGGTGGTCAGGCCGAGGAAGCCGTAGAGCTTCGACATGGTGGCGGCGTCACGGCGGGCGAGGTAGTCGTTGACGGTGACGACATGCACGCCCTTGCCGGCGAGCGCGTTGAGGTAGACGGCCAGCGTCGCCACGAGCGTCTTGCCTTCGCCGGTCTTCATTTCGGCAATGGCATTGTCGTTCAGGATCATCCCGCCGATCAACTGTACGTCAAAAGGACGCATGCCGAGCGCGCGGCGGGAGCCTTCGCGGGCGACTGCAAAAGCCGGCACGAGGATGTCGTCGAGTGTCTTGCCGGCCGCGAGCTGGGCCTTGAATTCATCGGTCTTGGCCGCAAGCTCGGCATCCGACAGCGCCTTCATTTTCTCTTCCAGCGCGCCAATCGCTGCTACACGCGGCTGATAAGAGCGCACCCGCCTATCATTCGACGAGCCGAATATTTTGCGCGCAAGTCCACCAAGACTGACCATATCGATGGTCCTTTCTGACCTTCGTCATATCGTTGACGTACCCTTCGAACCACTATTAGCGCGGGCGAATAGGCACAATGCGTCCCGAAACTACTCTGGACGCGAGGTTGCGTGACAGATAAGAGGGGGGTCGAATGATGTCAACGGCGCAGGCTGGTGCCAAATCCCCTCGGTCGCCGGGCATCTGACAATCTTTTGCCCGATTCGAACGGTCTTCAAACGGTTCACCATCCGAAAGGTCTTTCATGCTTCGCCTCAATAAAATCGTGCTTGCCGCCTGCGTTTCCCTCTCGGCCCTCACCGGTGCGGCTTTTGCTCAGGATGCCACAGTGGTCGCCAAGGTCGGTGATCTCGAGATCACCCAGTCGGAACTCGACCTGGCCATCGCCAATCTCGATCCGCAGCTGGCCCAGCTGCCCGAGGAGCAGAAGAAGGTCGCCGCCCTGTCCGGCGCGATCGACGTGAAACTCCTGGCTGCCAATGCCACCGCAGCAGGGCTGCAGGACGATCCGGAATACAAGCGCCGCATGGCCTTCATTGCCGAGCGCGAGCTGCACAATGCCTTCTTCAAGAAGAATGTCGTGGACGCCGTGACGCCGGAAGAAGTGAAGGCACGCTACGACAAGGAGATCGCCGCCCTTCCGAAGCAGGAAGAGGTTCGCGCCCGCCACATCTTGGTGAAGACCGAGGAAGAGGCCAAGCAGATCATCGCCGATCTCGACGCCGGCAAGAATTTCATCGAAATCGCCAAGGAAAAGTCGACCGACCCGAACAAGACGGAAGGCGGCGACCTCGGCTACTTCACCAAGGGCCGCATGGTTCCTGAATTCGAAGAAGCGGCCTTTGCGCTTGAAAAGGGTGCCTATACCAAGACCCCGGTACAGACCCAGTTCGGCTTCCACATCATCCTGCTCGAAGACAAGCGTGATGCACCGCCGCCGGCTTTCGAGGCCGTAGAGCAGCAGGTTCGCCAGCTCGTCATGCGCGACAAGTATCTTGCGCTGATCGAAAAGGCGAAGACCGAGCAGAAGATCGAGATCGTCGACGAAGCGCTTCGCAAGGGCTACGAAGAAGCCAACAAGCCAGAACAGCAGTAAGCTGTTCCAAATCGTTGTTTTACCCAAGGCCCGCAGTTTGCGGGCCTTCCATTACGGGTCTTGCCATGTCTTCCAGCATTTCTCCCCTCGCTCCTAAAACCTATGCCGAGATGCCCGCCATTCGCGGCGTGCGCATGGCAACTGCCGCTGCGGGCATCAAGTACAAGAACCGCACCGACGTGTTGCTGATGGCTTTCGACAAGCCGGCTGCGGTCGCAGGTGTCTTCACCAAATCCAAGTGCCCGTCTGCTCCGGTCGATTTCTGCCGGCAGAATCTTTCGCATGGCGTGGCGCGCGGCGTGGTGGTGAATTCCGGCAATGCCAATGCGTTTACCGGTGTAAAGGGCAAGGCTGCGACGGCTCTGACCGCGAAATCGGCGGCTGCAGCACTGGGCTGCGGCGAAAACGAGATCTATCTGGCCTCCACCGGTGTCATCGGCGAGCCGCTGGATGCGACCAAGTTTTCCGGCGTGCTGGATCAGATGGCAAAGGACGCGACCGGTGATTTCTGGTTCGAGGCAGCCAAGGCGATCATGACCACGGATACCTATCCGAAGGTCGCGACCCGCAGCGCCAAGATCGACGGCGTGACTGTCACGATCAACGGGATCGCCAAGGGTGCCGGCATGATCGCGCCCGACATGGCAACGATGCTCTCCTTCGTGGTGACGGATGCGGATATCGCACCTGCCGCCCTGCAGGGCCTTCTGTCTCAAGGTGTCGAGCCGAGCTTCAATGCGATTACCGTCGACAGCGACACGTCGACCTCCGATACGCTGATGCTGTTTGCCACCGGTGCGGCCTCTGCCGATGGTCAGGCAAAGGTCGAGCGGGCGGACGATGCGCGCCTCGGCGATTTCCGGGTGGCGCTCAACGACCTGCTGAAGGATCTGGCGCTCCAGGTGGTGCGCGACGGGGAAGGTGCGCGCAAGATGGTGGAGATCACCGTCAAGGGGGCTGAAAGCGATCTGGCCGCGAAGAAGATTGCGATGTCGATCGCCAATTCGCCGCTGGTGAAGACTGCGGTTGCCGGCGAGGATGCCAATTGGGGCCGCATCGTCATGGCGGTCGGCAAGTCCGGCGAGATGGCCGATCGCGACCGACTGGCAATCTGGTTCGGCGATGTGCGCGTAGCTGTCAATGGCGAGCGCGACCCGGAATATTCCGAGGCGGCGACGACGGCCGTCATGGAGCGAGAAGATATTCCGGTGACCGTTGACATCGGTCTCGGCTCCGGCACCGCGACGGTCTGGACCTGTGATCTGACGAAGGAATATGTCGCCATCAATGGCGACTACCGGAGCTGATGCCCGAATGCATGCGATGGTAAGTGATCCGAACCTGCCGCTCGTCCGGCGTCTCGAAGCGGTCGGTTTCCGGGCATGGCCGGCGAGCAGCGTCGTATATGACGGTAGCTGGCAGGTTCGCCTGACGTCCGGACACCCGGGCAAGCGGCTGAACTGCGTCGTTCCGCTCGATCCGTCCGACAGCCGCGACATTGCGATCCGTCTGGACAAGGCGGACAAGCGTTTCGAGGCACAGGGCCGGCCGCTTCTGGTGCGCCAGACGCCTCTCTCGCCCAAGCCCCTGGTCGATTTTCTCGCTGCCGATGGCTGGGAGCGCTTCGACGAAGTGGTGACGATGACTGCAGACCTCGGAACGATGGCGTTTCCCGACACGCTCGATCATCTGCCCACCCAGGATGTCGGGCGCTATGTCGATGCCGATATCGCGGTGCATGGAAGCGATCCCGACCTGAAGGCGGGGCTTGCCGGGATCGTGGCGAGCATCAAGCCGCCGTCTGGTCTTTTTGTCATCGAGGATGCCGAGAAGGGGCCGCTTGCTGCGGCCCTCTGTGTCCAGGACAATGACCTCGCCGGCATCATGTCGCTTGCGGTGAGGGCCGACCACCGCCGCCAGGGGCTCGGGATCGAGATCCTCAGCTCCGCCCTGCGCTGGGCGCGGGTTCGCGGCGCGCGGACCGCCTGGCTGCAGGTGGTGGCCGACAACAGGGAAGCGATGGCGCTTTACAGCAAGATGGGTTTCGAGGAAGCCTATCGCTATGCCTATTGGCGAAAGGCTGCCTGATGAGCGAGATGAAGAAGCCGATCCTGCTGGTTGCCGCCTGTGCGCTAGTCGACACGGACAACCGCATCCTTCTTGCGCAACGCCCCGAGGGCAAGTCGCTGGCGGGATTATGGGAATTTCCGGGCGGCAAGGTCGAGGCTGGCGAAACGCCGGAGGAAACGCTGGTTCGGGAACTCGAGGAAGAGCTCGGGATCAAGACCAAGGTCGCGTGCCTGGCGCCGCTGACCTTTGCCAGCCATACCTACGAGACCTTCCATCTGCTGATGCCGCTCTATGTCTGCCGTCGTTACGAGGGCATCCCGCAGGGGCGGGAAGGGCAGGCGATCAAATGGGTGAAGGCCAAGGCGCTTCGCGACTATCCCATGCCGCCGGCCGACGAACCGCTCATCCCGATTCTCCAGGACCTTCTGTGAGAAGTCGCTGTTTGTCTCGGCGTCGTTAATCAAAAGTTTATAACCCTGCCCCCAATATACGCTCTGTTCATGCGTCGGATACGTATGTGTGTGGAGCGTAACATGGTAAACGAGGATTTCTGGAAGGCCGCACGGTCCAGAGAGCGGTCTTCGATCAAGACGGGCAGCACCGGGGTTCTGAATATCGCACTGCTGTTCGGCACAGCTGCGATTGCGTTGTCGCTCGTCCTGACACCCATGCTTGCGTCCAAGTCCGACCGCAAGACGCTGGCTTTTCAGCCTGATGAATTTGACATGATCACCACCGGCTCGATCCCGAAGGACGACAGCGGCAAGCGATATACCATCCGCCGCAGCGTGCTTCAGGAAACGCCGGGTTCCGTCTGCATCATCGATGGCTATGGCACGGGCCAGGCCTGCTAACATTAATCAGCCGGGGCGGGGGGCAACTATCTCGGATCCATATTGTCAGGAGCGAGAATGCGTCTTTTGCGCCAGCTGATGTCCGACCTTCGTGGTGCAACCGCCGTCGAATACGGCTTGATTGCAGCCATCCTCAGTGTTGCACTGATTTCTGGCTATGGTGCGGTGACCGGCTCCCTGCTGGGCACCCTGAACACGGTCGAAAACCACATCAAGAATTCCAGCAACTGAGGTTTTGCCTCAGGGTTGTTCCTGGCGTTTCGTCGGATCGAGCGCATCGGCAAGGCGCATCTTTGCCGAGCCGGGCTTGAGCGGCTTCTGCTGGCTTTCATGGGGCGCCCATCCCGATAGGAAGATGATCGAGAAGGTGGCGCGGATGCGGCCGTCCGGATCGGCGAAGCGTTCGGCATAGAGTTCGGCTGCCCTGAGGAAGAAGCGGCGGGAGACCGGACGGCGGCTGCGTCCCAGAAGCGGATTTGCCATGCCCATGGCCTTCAGGTCTCGCATCAGCGCGAAGATGTGATCGTAGCGCACGGTGAAGCTTTCCTCGTCGATGACCGGAAGCGAGAAGCCTGCGCGCTGCAGAAGCGAGCCGATATCCCTGATGTCGGCAAAAGGCACGACGCGCGGGCTTGCGCCGCCATAAATCTCCGTCTCGGCGGCGAGCAGCACCTCACGCAATTCAGCCAGCGTGCCGGCACCCGGGATGGCGGCGAGCAGAAGGCCATCAGGTTTCAGGGCGCGGCGCATCTGGATCATCATGCCGGGCGTGTCATTGGTCAGATGCAGCGAAAGCGGCGAAAGGATCAGGTTTACCGATTGCGGCGCAAGCGGCACACTTTCGTAATTCGAGGTGGTGACCGGCCCGCCCTCTTCACCGAAACCGGCGTCCGTTTCGATCCTTGTCAGGCGTTCGATCTTGCCGGTTGCCATGGCGGCACGCGCTACAAGCCCCGGCCCGCCGAAGAGTTCGGCTGCGTCATCGAAGTGGCGCTGAACGATGGCGAGCCTGTCTGCCAGTTCTCGGGCGGTCAACTCCAGCAGGAAATCGGATCCGGGGGCGTTGCGGGCAAGTGCGCGGGCGCGATTGCGGGCGATCAGGGCTTCGTCGAAAAGCTCGTTCATGCGGATTTCCTGGGTTCCGGCCTTGTTTGCGGCATTGGCCGAACGCCGCTTGCGGCGTAAAGTCGATGCATGTGGGCTCATTTAGTGCAGAAAAGCGCATCCGTCAGCCGGCATCACGCCGGATCGGTGCTGCGTGGGCTCTTTCATCTCGTCTATCCACCGGCCTGCGCCCATTGTCATGCGCGGGTTGCCGCCCATCAGGCGCTGTGCGCGCGGTGCTGGTGCGATCTGAGGCTGATCGAGCAGCCTTATTGCCCGGTTCTCGGCCTGCCTTTTGCTCATGATCCCGGCGAGGGCATGCTCTCGCCGCAGGCGATCGCCCATCCGCCGGTCTTCGATCGTCTGCGTTCCGTTGCGCTGCATGAAGGCGTGGCCCGGCATCTGGTGCATGACCTCAAGTATCGCGACCGTGTGGATCTGGCGCCGATGATGGCAGGCTGGATGCTGCGGGCTGCCTTTCCGGAGATTGCTGCGGCGGACGCCATTGTCGCCATACCGTTGCACCGGATGCGCATGTTTCGACGCATGTTCAACCAGTCGGCGGAACTTGCCCGGCATCTGTCGCATCAGTCGGGCAAACCTTTCCTGGCCCATGCCCTTGTCCGGCGCAAGCGCACGCAGCAGCAGGTTGGGCTCACGGCGAACCAGCGGTCACTGAATGTGCGCGGCGCTTTTCAGGTGCCGGAGGGGACGGAGCCTCTCGTCTTCGGCAAGCGGCTGGTGCTTATCGACGACGTCTATACGACGGGGGCGACGGTGAGTGCGGCGACCTCTGCCCTGAAAAAGGCAGGGGCGGCGGATGTCACTGTTTTGACCTTTGCAAGGGCGCTCGCCGGGCCTATATGAGGGGACAAATTTCCCCGTCTATCGACGCTTTTTGAGCGGAGAACTCCATGGCTGACGTCACGATTTATACACGGCAATTCTGCAGCTACTGCGCCAGCGCAAAAGCGCTGCTCGACACGAAGGGTGTGACCTATGTCGAGCACGATGCGACCGGCAAGCCGGATTTGCGTGAGGAGATGATCGCGAAGTCGGGCCGCAACACCTTCCCGCAGATCTTCATCGGCAGCCAGCATGTCGGCGGCTGCGACGATCTGCATGCTCTCGACCGGGCCGGCAAGCTCGATCCGCTTCTCGCAAGTTAAGGACTGACTGGTCATGGTGTTCAAGGCTGCTGCCGTCCAGATGTGTTCCGGGGTCGATCCGGAGAAGAATGCCGAGAGCATGGCGCGGCTCGTGCGCGAGGCCGCCCGTCGCGGCGCGATCTATGTGCAGACGCCGGAAATGACCGGTGCCGTGCAGAAGGATCGTCCGGGGCTGATGGCGGTGCTGCGCGATGAGGAGACGGATCTGATCGTCAAAAAGGCCTCTGAGCTTGCCAGGGAGCTTGGAATCCATCTGCATGTCGGGTCGACAGCCATCAAGCTTGCCGATGGCAAGATCGCCAACCGGGCCTTCCTGTTTGGGCCGGATGGCCACAAGATCACGTCCTACGACAAGATCCACATGTTCGACGTCGACCTCGACAATGGCGAGAGCTGGCGCGAGAGCGCGGTCTATCGCCCCGGCGAAAGGGCCGTGGTCGCGGATCTGCCCTTCGGAAAGCTTGGGTTTGGCGTCTGTTACGACGTGCGTTTCCCGCATCTCTTCCGGGCCGAGGCCATGGCGGGGGCGCAGATCCTGACGACGCCTGCGGCCTTTACCAAACAGACCGGCGAGGCGCATTGGGAAATCCTGCTGCGTGCTCGTGCGATCGAGAACGGGGCCTATGTCATTTCGGCGGCCCAGGCGGGCGTGCATGAAGACGGCCGCGAGACCTTTGGTCATTCGATGATCGTCGGTCCCTGGGGCAAGGTGCTGGCCTCTGCCGGCGGGACGGGCGAGGACGTGGTCGTGGCCGAGATCGATCTCGAAGCGGTGAAGGCCTGCCGGGCGAAAATCCCGAACCTAAAGAACGGTCGCGACTTCTCGCTCGATATTGCCCCTGATCTTGCCAAGGGAGGCGTCACGGTTTGATCCGTTATTCCCTGTGCTGTGACAAGGCCCATGAATTCGAGGGCTGGTTCTCGGAAAGTGCTGATTTCGATCGGCAGAAAGCGTCGGGCTTTCTGACCTGCCCGGTTTGCGGCTCTCCCGAGGTGTCCAAGGTGCTGATGGCGCCTGCGGTCTCCACGGCACGGCAGAAGGACGAGACCCAGGCGCTTGCGGTGTCGGAAGCGCAGAAGCAGGCCTTGGTGAAGCTCAAGGAAGCGGTCCGTGAGATCCGCGCCAGCAGCGAGGATGTCGGGGAGAAGTTTCCCGAGGAAGCACGCAAGATCCATTACGGCGAGGCGGAAGCCCGCGGGATCATCGGCCAGGCTTCGCCCGTCGAGGTGAAGTCGTTGATTGACGAGGGCATCGAGATCGCGCCGCTGCCGGTGCTGCCGGATGATGTGAATTGATCGCCGGTTCCCATCATCTTGCGATCTACAATTTCGGCATCCATGCAGAGTCCTATCTGACTGCGCCTGTTCAAGGTTTTGCCCTGAGGGAGCCCCTGAACTTTGAGGCTGCAAGCTATGCTGCCGGCTTCGTTGGCCGCTCAGGCTATGCGGGTGAGCCGGGGCCGGAGAGCTGGGGCGAACAGGTCTTTCCACGCTTCCTGAAAGAGACTGGACGGGACAGCGGGGTGTCGTCGCTTTCGCTGTGGCGTGATATCGAAAGCCTGATGGCTTTCACCTATTCCGGCGTTCATGCCGATGCGCTGAAGCATGCCCGTCACTGGAATGAGCGGCAGTTCTGGCCGCCCCTGGTGCTTTTCTGGGTCGAGGCCGGGCGTCGCCCTGCGTGGAAACAGGCTGTCGAGCGCTTCGAGTTGCTCGCCGATCACGGGCCGACACCGGAGGCCTTTAACTTCAAGTCCGCTTTTGCCGTTGACGGTTCGCCCTATGTCGTCGACCGCGATCATGTGAAATTGCTGTCGCTCCAGAACCTGGAACGGCAAGCCGATCTTCTATCCGTCGTCAAAACCCTGCCAGTCTGACGGTCGCCTCAGCCCTTAAAACCGTCGGCGTCGAGATAGGCCTGTTCTTCCGCCGTCGTTTCGCGGCCGAGGGCTGCGTTGCGATGGGGGAAGCGGCCGAAGCGTTCGATCAATTCCAGATGCAGGATCGCCCATTTCAGGGGCTCGGGGTCGTCGGTTTCGTCGCGGTGCTTTTCGAATAGTGAAACGCTGTAGCGCTGGTCCTCGATGTCTTCCGAATGCTCGAAGGGCAGATAGAAGAAGGGGCGCAGGATAGGCTCGACGTGTCTGTCGAAGCCTTTGGCGAGCGCCCGTCGGGCTGTGGCGCGGGCGAGCGGATCGGTGGCATAGGAATGGCCGCTGCCACGGAAGAGATTGCGCGGGAACTGGTCGAGCAGGAGCAGCAAAGCGAGCGTGCCCTTCGGTGTCTCTTCCCAGCCCGATAACTCGCAGCGCGAGGCCTTGAAATGCAGCTCGGCATAGTCTGCCTCGATCTCTGCATCGAGAGCTTCGTTGCGCGAGAACCAGGAGCCCGGCCCGTGGCGGAGCCAGCAGTCGATGACGGCCTCCGGCGAACTCATGCCGTCTGGCCCGGACGGTGTGCCAGCATCATGTAATTGACGTCGGTGTCGGCGGACAGATTCCACTGGTTCTGCAGCGGATTGAAGAAGACGCCCTTTGTCTCCAGGATCTGCATACCGTTGGCGGCGAGCGGACGCTCGATTTCTTCCGGACGCACCAGTTTTTCATACTGATGGGTGCCGCGCGGCAGCCAGCGCAGGACATATTCGGCGCCGACGATGGCAAGCGCTGCCGCCTTCAGGGTGCGGTTGATCGTGGAGACCAGCATCAGGCCACCGGGGCGCACCATGGAGGCGCAGGTCGAGAGGAAGAAGTCGACATCGGCGACGTGTTCGACCACTTCCATGTTGAGCACGATGTCGAAGGTTTCGCCCTGGGCGGCAAGCGCTTCGGCGGTCACGGCACGGTAGTCAACCTCCACGCCGCTCTGGGCGGAATGGGTCATGGCGATCTTTATGTTCTTCTCCGAGGCGTCTGCACCGAGCACGCTTGCGCCCATGCGGGCGACCGGCTCCGACAGAAGGCCACCGCCGCAGCCGATGTCGAGCACCCGCAGGCCTTCGAGCGGGCGGGCGCTCTTCGGGTCGCGACCGTAATGCTCGATCACCTTCTCGCGGATATAGGCCAATCTCACCGGATTGATCTTGTGCAGCGGCTTGAACTTGCCGGTCGGGTCCCACCATTCCGCCGCCATCGCGGAAAAGCGGTCGACTTCAGACTGATCGATGGTGGTGCGTGCCTCTGCACTCATGACGGAACCTCCTGCGGCGCTTGGCCATGAAGTCGTTCCGATGGCGTGCAAAGTCAAGGGCAGGGACGTCGCAGGTGGCGGAGCAACGACGGATTGGCAGGCCTCAAGCGTTCCTGCCGTTCTTTGCGCCCGGTCGTGTTGGCTTGCGGATCATCAACGGGACGTGCGTTTCTCCAGGCCGTCGATAATGCGTTTGGCGAGTGCCGGGTAATCGCCGTCAAAGTGGTGGCCACCCTTGATGCCGATCGTCTCGATCTGTCCGCCGACGAGATCCTTGCAGGCGTCGTCGTCTTCGTCTGTCCCATACATGCATTGAACCAGGGCGGGATCGATCTTGGCGACTTCCGTCAGGGGATCTGCCCCGCCGCTTCCGCCGCTGCCCAGCCAGCCGGAGACCGACACCTCGTAATCGGCCTCGTGTGACAGCGCGAGAAGGCTCACGATGGAGACCCGTGATTTCAGCTTGTCGGGCAGCCCGTTATAGGCGGCCGGCAGGATATCGGCGCCGAAGGAATAGCCGATCAGCATCACGTGCTTCACCTTCCAGCGCTTCTCGTAGGTGTGGATGATGGTGGCGAGATCCTCGCTCACCTGTTCCGGGGTCTTCTTCGACCAGAAGTAACGGAGTGAATCCACGCCGACGACGGGGATGCCGGCGGCCTGCAGATTGGTGCCGACCTGGCTGTCGAGGTCGCGCCAGCCGCCATCGCCCGAATAAATGACCGCCATGGTGTCACGGGATGGCGTCGCGTCGAGAATGGTCAGCGGCAGGCCGAGCGGGGTCTCTGCCGCATTGCTTGCCGCGACCAGTTCATCGATCGTGCCGGAAAAGGCCTTGCTCGTATCCGCATCGATGTCGCGCTGGTCGATGTCCGGATGGCTCGCCAGGAGGTCGCTGACATGGGCGCGGGCATCGGCCTTGGCAGCGGGGCTGAAGAGGACGGTGGCGGGATCGGGGAGGTCGCCCGGCGTGAGGCCATAGATCATCCTGTCGCCTGCGACCTTCTTGTCGGCCGGCGTGCAGAATTGCTTGGTCAGCGGAATACCTGCCTCGGGATCGAGCGCCAGCGTCTGGCCGATGGTGGCCTTCGGGGTCTGGGCGAGGATGGCGAGCGCCAATGCCCCGCCTTCGCCGCGGCCCGCGACAACAGGCGGGAGGAAATTCGCGTTGCCTGCCTTACGCTGCAGCTGGCGTCCAAGCGCCTCGATGTCGGAGACGGTGTAGATGCAATCGCCTTTGTCCTGTGAAAGCGAGGCTATGTATTTCGGCGTGTCGATGCCGACGACGATCGCGCCGTTTGCCTGCAGGCGCTCGGCTTCCTTCTGGTCGGTGTCCTGCCAGCCTGGCGCGTCAGAGAGCAGCACGACGAGCGATTGCGGATCTCCGTCGGGCAACAGCGTGACCGGCGAGGGGATCATGCCGGTGTCGAGCGGCGGGTCTTCGGCATGGGCCACGGTCTGCAGTCCCAGGGACGGGAGGAAGGACAGGAGGGAGACGGCGAGGATGGTTGAGCGGAGGAGGGATTTCATTTTTTCACCACGCCTTTCAGGCCACCGCCGATCAGAAGCGTCGCGTCGAGCAGGGCCAATACGGGATTGAGACCGCCAGCGACCGCGAGATAACGCGGCTGCCAGTCGGGATGGAACTTGGACTTGAAGGCGCGCAGGCCCTTGAAGTTGTAATAGCGTTCGCCGTGTTCATAGAAGGTGTTGGCGACACGATCCCAGACGGGCGCGACCTCGCGGCGCGACAGGCCCGAGAGTGGCGCCATGCCGAGGTTGAAATGGCGGTAGCCCTGGTCGCGAAGCGTCGTCATCAGGCGCACGAACAAGAAATCCATCGCGCCCTTCGGGGCATCGGGGGCGAAGCGCATGAGGTCGATCGATGCCTCCTCGCGTGTGTCCGTCAGCAGAATGTCGGCGAAGGCGACGATCCGGCCTCCGTGGCGCAGGATGGCGACCGGTTGGGCTGTCATATAGGTCTCGGTAAAGGCGCCAAGCGAGAAGCCCTTTTCCTTCGCCCTGTGGTGGTCGAGCCAGGCATCGGAGATACGGCGCAGGTCATCGAGAATGGCAGCGACGTTTTCCGTCGGGATGATCTCGAAGGTGAGGCCGTCCCGTTCGCCCTTGGCGGCTGCCTGGCGAAGGCCCGCCCATGTGCCGCCCTTCAGGTCGAAGCGCTCGAGATCGACCACCGCCATCTCGCCGAGCTTGAAGGCCTTCATGCCGGCATCGGCGATGACAGGCAGGATTGCGGGGGAAGCCTGGTAGAAGACGGCGCGGCATCCGCTCGCACGGGCCGTTTCGACGAATTGCCACACGAGCTCGTCGCGTGAGGCTTTCGGGCCGATCGGATCGAGGAAGGCAATCAGGGATCGGCCCTGGCGTCCATACATCAGGAAGGCCTCGCCATCGGGCGAGAACATCACCGATTTGTCGCCGGTGCGCACCAGATTGGCGTCGGCGACATCATGGTGGTCGAGAATGGCGACGGCTTTGGCCAGTTCTTCTTCGTCTGCCGGGCGGATGGCGGGTGCGGCCGGGCGCATGAGGCTGAAAAGGTAGACGCCCATGGCAAGAACGGTCAGGCCGAGCATGGCGCGCAACGAACGCGGCGCTTCGGCATCGAAGGCGAACTGCCACCAGAGATCATGGCTGTATTGGACGTCGCGATAGACGAAGAAGAGGACGATGATCGCACCGACAATCAGGACGGCGATAGCGAGCAGCCAGGCGGAGGTCAGCGCCTGGCTGAGGGAGGCCTTGCGATGAAAGAGGCGGCGGCTGGCCATGAGACCGATGACAAGGATGGCGAGCAGGGCTGCTTCATAGACGGCGACAGCCTTGGCGAGTGAGAGGACGAGTGCCAGGAACGCGATCAGAAGAGCGCCCCACCAGGCGCCGTCGAGGCGCTGGGCAAGGCCGCGGGCGACCACGACGAGCATCAGGCCGAGAATGCTGGCGATGAAGTGGGCGCCTTCGACCACGGGCAGCGGCAGGAAGCCGGCGAGAAGATCGAGATTGCCGCCGGGTGTGGGTGTCACGCTCGACAGGACCAGCATTGCGCCGAGCACCAGAGCGAGCGCGGCAAGAAGGGTCGGGGCGAGGCGTCCGGCAGTTCTGGCTGCGCCCGATGCCAGCGGGCTCGCTTTGAGCTGGCGCAGTTCGGTGACAGTGACCAGGAGAATGGCGATGACCAGCGGCAGGACATAGTAGATCGCCCGGTAGGCGACAAGCGAGGCAAGCAGGGCATCGCCTGGAACCTGGGATCCGAGGGCGGCGAGGATCACCGCTTCGAAGACCCCGAGGCCTGCCGGTACATGGCTGACGACGCCGATACCAATGGCAACGGCATAGACCGCGAAGAAGGCGGGCCAGGAGATCTGTGCCTCTGCCGGCAGCAGGGCATAGAGCACCGAAGCTGCAAAGGCGACATCAAGCACGGTCACCAGGAATTGCCGCGAGAGCGTGCCTGTATCGGGCAGGCGCAGCGTGCGACCGGCGATCTTCAACACGCCCCGCCGGGCGATGCCGAGAAGCAGGAGGATAGCAAGCAGGATGATGGTGCTGACCGTCGCGAGCGTTGACGAGCTGATCCCGAGCAGCGGCGCGATTTCGCCAGCCATCGGGATCAGGCTTCCGGTGGTGAGAAGCGCGAGGCCGAGCGAGAAGGAAACGGTGACAAAGGCGATGATGCGCCCGATTTCATCGGGTGACAGACCCACCCGAGAATAGGCGCGATAGCGGATCGCCCCACCCGACAATGCGCCGAAGCCAGCGACATTGCCAACCGCATAGGCGCTGAAGGCGGTGAGCGCCACTTCGGGCCAGGGGCGTTGCCGGCCGATAAACGAGAGTGCGTTCAGATCGTAAAAACAGAGTGTGATGAAGCTCAGCGCGGTGAACGCGATCGCAAGCGCGATCGATGCAGCGCTGGTGTCCTGGAGCGAGCGCAGGACATCCGCATAGGTGACTTCTTCCGTCAGGTGGTAAACGGCATAGCCGACGGCGGCAAAGACGACGAGTGCCGCGATCGCCGCGATCGATTTCGCATGTCTGTTGAAGAAGGAGGGCGGCGGAAGCGTGCCGCTCAGGACTGTCTCGGGGGATTCGTCTGCAGCTTTCATGATACGCGATCCGGTATCTGTCGAACAACACGCGACGATCCAGCCTCCCAGTCCGGGCGTCGTCCCATGGTTGGCGCCCGAATTCGATCCAAATTAAGGCATTGTTCCATCCGGTCGGCCTGGCCGAAAAAACCGCAATTTACCGTACCGTTTGGGGGTCAAGTGGCCGTTGCGCCCAAGGAACATATAGACTAAAAGCCCGGCAACCTGAGGCTTTCCGCCCAGGCCGGTGTTTCTGTGCCGGGGTCCCGGCGTTTTTCAAGGGCATACGGTTTAAGTCTATGGCTCGCATCGTCATGAAGTTCGGCGGTACATCCGTCGCCAATCTGGAACGCATCTATAACGTCGCGCGCCATGTGAAACGCGAAGTCGATGCGGGTCACGAAGTGGCCGTCGTCGTGTCGGCCATGTCCGGCAAGACGAACGAGCTGGTCGACTGGGTGCAGAACATGCCCAAGGTCGCCGGTGCCGCTTCGCCGTTCTATGACGCGCGCGAATACGACGCCGTGGTCGCGTCCGGCGAACAGGTGACATCCGGCCTGCTGGCGATCGCGCTGCAGTCGATGGGCATCAATGCCCGCTCCTGGCAGGGCTGGCAGATCCCGATCAAGACCGACAACGCGCATGGCGCTGCCCGCATCCAGGAGATCGACGGCACCGAGATCATCCGCCGTATGGGCGAGGGCCAGGTCGCCGTCGTCGCCGGCTTCCAGGGCATCGGTCCGGACAACCGCATCGCGACGCTCGGACGTGGTGGCTCGGATACGTCTGCCGTGGCGATTGCCGCTGGCGTGAAGGCCGACCGTTGCGACATCTATACCGACGTCGATGGCGTCTATACGACCGACCCGCGCATCGAGCCGAAGGCCCGCCGCCTGAAGAAGATCGCTTTCGAGGAAATGCTCGAAATGGCCTCGCTCGGCGCCAAGGTGCTGCAGGTTCGCTCAGTCGAACTCGCCATGGTGCACAAGGTCCGCACCTTCGTGCGCTCCAGCTTTGAAGATCCCGATGCGCCGGGCATGGGTGATCTGATGAACCCGCCCGGTACATTGATTTGCGACGAGGAAGAGATCGTGGAACAGGAAGTCGTCACCGGTATTGCCTATGCCAAGGATGAAGCCCAGATTTCGCTGCGCCGTCTGGCCGACCGGCCGGGTGTGTCGGCTGCGATCTTCGGACCGCTCGCCGAATCCCACATCAATGTCGACATGATCGTCCAGAACATCTCCGAAGATGGTTCGAAGACCGACATGACCTTCACCGTTCCCTCGGGCGACGTGGACAAGGCGCTGGCCGTTCTCGGCGACAACAAGGACAAGATCGGCTTTGACGTCGTGCAGAGCGAAAAGGGCCTGGTCAAGGTTTCCGTGATCGGTATCGGCATGCGCAGCCATGCTGGCGTTGCCGCGACCGCCTTCAAGGCGCTGGCCGAGAAGGGCATCAACATCAAGGCGATCACGACCTCCGAGATCAAGATCTCGATCCTGATCGACGGTCCTTATGCAGAGCTCGCGGTTCGGACTTTGCATTCCTGCTACGGTCTGGATAAGAATTGATTCCTGAGAGCGGACCCAAGTGACCCGACCCCTGAAAAGGTAAGGGTAACAATCCGCTGACCAATGGGAAGTGGAGCAAAATCGGGATGAGAGACCTTTCTGCGGGTCCCCGCGTCCTCCTCAAGCGGCTGCGCGAACTGATGGCGGAGCCGCTCGAGCCGCAGGAGCGACTTGATCGGATCGTTCGCCAGATTGCGAACAACATGGTCGCAGAGGTGTGCTCCGTCTATGTGTTGCGCTCAGACGGCGTTCTCGAGCTTTACGCGACCGAAGGTCTGAACAAGGACGCGGTTCACCTGGCCCAGCTGAAGATGGGCCAGGGTCTCGTCGGTACGATCGCCGCCTCTGCCCAGTCGCTCAATCTCTCGGATGCCCAGGCGCATCCGGCCTTCCGCTACCTGCCGGAAACCGGCGAAGAGATCTACCACTCCTTCCTTGGCGTGCCGATCCTGCGTGCCGGGCGAAGCCTCGGCGTTCTCGTCGTGCAGAACAAGGCGCAGCGCAATTATCGCGAGGACGAGCTCGAAGCGCTCGAGACGACCGCGATGGTGCTGGCCGAGATGATCGCCACCGGCGAACTCAAGAAGATCACCCGGCCCGGTCTCGAACTCGACCTCACGCGTCCCGTCTCGATCGAGGGCGACAGCTATTCCGAAGGCATCGGCCTCGGCTATGTCGTGCTGCACGAGCCGCGCATCGTCGTCACCAATCTCTTGAACGAAGACAGCGAGACGGAAATCCGCCGGCTGGCTGACGCGCTCGGCTCATTGCGCATTTCGATCGACGACATGCTGTCTCGGCGTGAAGTCTCCATGGAAGGCGAGCACCGCGACGTGCTCGAAACCTACCGCATGTTTGCCCATGACCAGGGCTGGGTGCGACGCATGGAAGAGGCGATCCACAATGGCCTGACGGCGGAAGCGGCTGTCGAGAAGGTGCAGAGCGACACCAAGGCGCGCATGATGCGCCTGACCGATCCTTATCTGCGCGAGCGGATGCACGACTTCGACGATCTGGCGAACCGCTTGCTGCGCCAGCTGACCGGCTTTTCGCCGCACAGTGCGGCCGAAGGTTTCCCGAACGACGCAATCGTTTTTGCCCGTGCCATGGGGGCGGCCGAGCTTCTCGATTATCCGCGGGCCAACCTGCGCGGCCTCGTGCTCGAAGAAGGCGCCGTCACTAGCCACGTGGTGATCGTGGCGCGCGCCATGGGCATAGCCGTCGTCGGTCAGGCGGCCGGTGCCGTGGCGCTTGCCGAAAACGGTGATCCCGTGATCATCGACGGTGACGACGGGACGGTGCATGTGCGCCCGGTCGCCGATCTGCAGAAGGCCTATGAAGAGAAGGTGCGGCTCAGAGCCCGGCGGCAGGAACAGTTCCGGGCGCTGCGCGATGTCGAGCCGGTGACCAAGGACGGACACCGCATCAAGCTGCAGATGAATGCCGGTCTGCTGGTCGACCTGCCGCAGCTTGCTGATTCCGGCGCCGACGGCATCGGTCTGTTCCGGACCGAATTGCAATTCATGATCTCCTCCACCATGCCGAAGGGCGAGGAGCAGGAGAGCTTCTACCGCAATGTGCTGAAGCAGGCGGCCGGTCGTCCGGTGACTTTCCGCACACTTGATATCGGCGGTGACAAGGTCGTTCCTTATTTCCGGAGCCAGGAAGAGGAAAATCCCGCGCTTGGCTGGCGGGCGATCCGCCTGTCGCTCGATCGACCGGGGCTTTTGCGCACCCAGCTGCGTGCGCTGCTGAAGGCTGCTTCCGGCGCAGAGCTCAAGATGATGCTGCCGATGGTGACCGAAGTCTCTGAAATCCGGCAGGTGCGCGAGCTGATGCAGAAGGAGATCCAGCATATCTCCAAGTTCGGCCATCAACTGCCGAAGAAGCTGCAGTTCGGCGCGATGCTCGAAGTGCCGGCCCTGCTGTGGCAGCTCGACGAGTTGATGGACGAGGTGGATTTCGTTTCCGTCGGGTCGAACGACCTGTTCCAGTTCGCCATGGCGGTGGATCGCGGCAATGCCCGGGTCTCGGATCGTTTCGACGTGCTCGGGCGGCCATTCCTCCGTATCCTCAGGGATATCGTCAGGGCTTCGGAGCGCAACAAGACGCCCGTGACGCTGTGTGGAGAGATGGCATCCAAGCCGCTTTCGGCCATGGCACTGCTCGGGATCGGCTTCCGTTCGATCTCGATGTCGCCGACCTCTATCGGTCCGGTGAAGGCGATGCTGCTCGGGCTCGATATCGGTCGACTGTCCGAGGTTCTCACGGCCGCGCTTGACGACGACACCCCCGGCGTGTCAGTGCGCGACCTGCTCATCCGCCATGCGGAAGAGCACAATATCCCCGTCTGACTTTGACGACTGATTTTGGCGAGAAGACCTGGAGTAAAGGGTGGCGAAGCTTCCTGTCGAGAAAATGCGCGAGCTCGAACGCCGCTTTGGCGAAATCGAGGCGCGAATGTCGGCAGGACCGGCAGCCGATGTCTATGTGAAGCTCGCATCGGAATATTCCGAGCTTGAGCCCGTGGTGAAGAAGATCCGCGCCTACGAAGCCGCGACCACGGAGGCTGCTGACCTAAAGGCCATGCTCTCCGACAAGACGACGGATCGCGAGATGCGCGATCTGGCGGAAATGGAGCTGCCGGATGTCGAAAGCCGGATCGAGGGGCTCGAAGGCGAGATCCAGATCCTGCTTTTGCCCAAGGATGCCGCCGACGAGAAGAGCGCGATCCTCGAAATCCGTGCCGGTACCGGCGGATCGGAAGCAGCCCTTTTTGCCGGTGATCTCTTCCGTATGTATGAGCGCTTTGCCTCGACCAAGGGCTGGAAGGTGGAGGTGCTTTCCGCCAGCGACGGGGAAGCGGGCGGCTACAAGGAAATCATCGCGACGATCAGCGGTCGGGGCGTGTTTTCGAAGCTGAAGTTCGAATCCGGCGTGCACCGGGTGCAGCGCGTGCCCGAGACCGAAGCGAGCGGACGCATCCATACCTCTGCGGCAACCGTTGCGGTTCTCCCTGAGGCGGAGGAGATCGATATCGAGATCCGGCCCGAGGATATCCGCATCGACACCATGCGGTCGTCGGGCGCCGGTGGCCAGCACGTCAATACGACGGACTCGGCCGTTCGGATAACCCACCTGCCGACGGGACTGATCGTCACCTCCTCGGAAAAGTCGCAGCACCAGAATCGCGCCAAGGCCATGCAGGTTCTGCGCTCGCGGCTTTACGACATCGAGCGGCAACGCGCCGACAGCGAACGGTCTGCAAATCGCAAGAGCCAGGTTGGTTCGGGCGACCGTTCCGAGCGCATCCGGACCTATAACTTTCCACAGGGGCGCGTGACCGACCACCGGATCAACCTGACGCTCTACAAGCTCGACCGGATGATCGAGGGCGATCTCGACGAAATGCTGGATGCGCTGATTGCCGATTATCAGGCCGGCCAGCTCGCCCAGCTTGGAGAAGCCCAGTGACGGGGCCCGAGCCTTCGGCGAAGTCTCTGATCGCCGAGGCGAGGCGGCGTTTCGACGCTGCGGGGTTGCCGGATGCGGCGATGGATGCGCGCGTCCTGATCTGCGGTCTTCTGGATCTCAGTCCCACGGCGCTTCTTCTGCAGGGTGACGAGCCCGTCATGGCGGAGAGCGCAGGCCGCGTGGAAGAGGCTATCATGCGACGGCTCAACCGAGAGCCGGTCCACCGCATCCTCGGGCGCCGTGAATTCTATGGTCTCGACCTGCTTCTCTCGTCCGGCACGCTTGAACCTCGTCCGGACACGGAAATCCTGGTTGACGTGATGCTGCCATATCTCAGGGCGATGGTCGCTGAGGATCGCAAGCCTGGTATCGTGGATCTTGGAACGGGAACCGGAGCCATCGCGCTCGCGTTGTTGATGGAGTGTCCGCAAGCACACGCCATCGGGATCGATATCTCGATGGATGCGCTGGCCACTGCGGCGGCCAATGCCGACCGGAATGGGCTCGCAGCGCGATTTACAACGCGTCTTGGCCCCTGGTTCGCCAACACGCCCGAACGTTTCGACATCATCGTTTCCAACCCGCCCTATATCCGCAGTGATGTCGTGCCGGGACTGGCGCCAGAGGTGACGAAATTCGACCCGATGGCCGCGCTGGACGGCGGTTCCGACGGGCTGGATGCCTATCGCGCGATTGCAGGGGAAGCGAAGACGCATCTCGCGGGGCATGGCATTGTCGGCCTCGAGATCGGTTTCGATCAAAGGGTCGACGTGACGCAAGTTTTTGAAGATGCTGGTTTTTCTCTCATTGAGGCACGCCAGGATCTCGGTGGCAATGACCGTGTTCTGGTATTTGCGCCAAAGCTTGATTAGCTGGTTTGCTGCGGTTGCTAAGGATAATTACGGGAAACATAGAAAAAGGCTTGGTTTTCCGAATGAAGCGTAATAGTTTGCGGGCACGCAACGGGCGGCGGGGAAAGAACGAAGATTCGTTCGCGACTGGGCCGGCTTCGAAAAAGGTTCGCTGTCGAACTCTGCGAAGCACGACAGGACCGTTGCGTAACTCAGTAAACTCGACTTTCACCAGCGGCGAGCAAGGCGAGAGCGCGGTCTGTCGGCGGCGCGTGGATCCTTGGTCCGGTTCAACCAGAGCCAATCGCATTGCCCTTTATCAGCACAACAAAGACATTCAGGTGAAGCATCTATGAGGCCAGGACAGCAGAACAAGCGTGGTCGGGGGCGTAACAACAATGGCGGCGGTGGCGGCGGCGGTGGAAACAATTTCAACCGCAAGGGCCAGAACCCGCTGACCCGGACCTATGACAGCTCCGGCCCAGACGTGAAGATCCGTGGCACGGCCCAGCACATTGCCGAGAAGTATGCGGCGCTGGCGCGCGATGCGCAGAGTGCCGGCGACCGTGTCATGGCGGAGAACTATCTGCAGCACGCCGAGCACTACAACCGCATCATCGCAGCCGCCCAGTCGCAGATGCAGGAGCGCTTCCAGCGCGACGATCGCGATGGTGGCGATGATCGCCAGGATTATAATGATCGGGACGGCGAGGATTTCGACGGCTCCGACGATAACGCAGCTCAGGGCGGCGAGCGCAGCCAGCAGCAGGCTCCGCAGCCGCAGCAGCAGAACCGCCAGCAGCATCACGAGCGTCGTCCGCGCGAGCAGCAGTCCCAGCCGCAGGCCCAGCCCCAGCCGGAGATTGCCGGCACGGGTCCGCAGCCGGTGCTTGAGGACATGCCGGCCGAAGCCGTCGTCGCTGCCGCCGAGAGCCAGGCGGATGCCGGAGCCGAGCGCCAGCCGCGTCGCCGCAATGCGGGCAACCGTCCGCGTCGCCAGCCGCGCCGCAGCGCTGCCGAGGGTGATGGTGGAGATGCCGAAGCCGGCGAAGCCCCTGTGCTTGCCGAAGCTGCTTCGGAATGAGCTTTTCGGGCTCGATTTGACGATTGCAAAACTCCGGGCCTCGACCCGGAGTTTTTCGTTTATCTGCCTCTTTAAAGGGCAAAATTCCGCTCCCATATCTCGGTCAAGGGAGCGGTTTCCGCTCCGGGGTCCGCCGCTTCCGGGGGCCTCATCCTCAACATCCGACTTGTGCCGAATACGGGCAGGGCGGGGAAACGGAGAGTGACGATGAATATCGAAAAATATTCCGAACGCGTGCGCGGTTTTCTGCAATCTGCGCAGACCCATGCCCTGTCGGAAGGGCACCAGCAATTCACGCCCGAACATGTGCTGAAGGTTCTGCTCGACGACGAGCAGGGCATGGCATCCTCGCTGATTAGTCGTGCCGGTGGCGACCCGAAGGACGTGCGCATCGCCAATGATGCAGCGCTTGCCAAGCTGCCGAAGGTTTCCGGCGGCAATGGCCAGGTCTATCTCGCCCAGCCGCTGGCCAAGGTGTTCTCGACTGCCGAAGATGCCGCCAAAAAGGCGGGCGACAGCTTCGTCACCGTCGAGCGTCTGCTGCTGGCGCTGGTGATCGAGTCTTCCGCTTCGACTTCTGCATCGCTGAAAAAGGGTGGCGTGACTGCCAATGCGTTGAACCAGGTGATCAACGAGGTCCGCAAGGGCCGCACCGCAGATGGCGCCAATGCGGAAGCCGGCTTCGAGGCGCTGAAGAAATATGCACGCGATCTGACGGCGGAAGCCCGTGAAGGCAAGCTTGATCCGGTCATCGGCCGTGACGACGAAATTCGCCGTACGATCCAGGTGCTGTCGCGCCGGACGAAGAACAATCCGGTTCTGATCGGTGAGCCCGGCGTCGGCAAGACGGCGATCGCCGAGGGTCTGGCGCTGCGTATCATCAATGGCGATGTGCCGGAAAGCCTGAAGGACAAGAAGCTGATGGCGCTCGACATGGGCGCGCTGATTGCCGGTGCCAAGTATCGCGGCGAATTCGAAGAACGGCTGAAGGCCGTGCTCAACGAAGTGCAATCCGAAAACGGCGAGATCATCCTGTTCATCGACGAGATGCACACGCTTGTTGGTGCGGGCAAGGCCGATGGGGCGATGGATGCCTCGAACCTCCTGAAGCCGGCCCTCGCCCGCGGCGAACTGCATTGCGTCGGCGCGACCACGCTCGACGAATACCGCAAGCATGTCGAGAAGGATCCGGCGCTCGCCCGGCGCTTCCAGCCCGTCATGGTCGAGGAGCCGACGGTCGAGGACACGATCTCGATCCTGCGCGGCCTGAAGGAAAAATACGAGCAGCACCACAAGGTCCGTATCTCGGATTCGGCGCTGGTTGCGGCCGCAACGCTCTCGAACCGCTATATCACCGACCGGTTCCTGCCCGACAAGGCCATCGACCTGATGGACGAGGCCGCGTCGCGGCTTCGCATGCAGGTCGATTCCAAGCCGGAAGAGCTCGACGAACTCGATCGCCGCATCATCCAGCTGAAGATCGAGCGCGAGGCGCTGAAGAAGGAAACCGACGCGGCGTCTGCCGATCGTCTGGCGCGTCTGGAAACCGAACTCACCTCGATCGAGGAAGAGGCGGATGCTCTGACGGCCCGCTGGCAGGCGGAAAAGCAGAAGCTCGGCCTTGCCGCCGATCTCAAGCGCCAACTGGACGAAGCCCGCAACGAGCTTGCGATCGCGCAGCGCCAGGGTGAATTCCAGCGCGCCGGTGAGCTCGCCTATGGCGTGATCCCGAAGCTCGAGAAGGAGCTTGTCGCGGCAGAAGCCCAGGACGGTTCGGGGGCCGGCAACATGGTTCAGGAAGTCGTCACGCCTGACGGCATCGCCCATGTCGTGTCGCGCTGGACCGGGATTCCCGTCGACAAGATGCTCGAAGGCGAACGCGAAAAGCTGCTTCGGATGGAAGACGATCTGGCGAAGTCGGTCGTCGGTCAGGGGGATGCGGTCCAGGCGGTGTCGCGCGCCGTTCGCCGTGCGCGGGCCGGCCTTCAGGATCCGAACCGGCCGATCGGCTCGTTCATCTTCCTCGGGCCCACCGGCGTGGGCAAGACCGAGCTCACCAAGTCGCTGGCGCGCTTCCTGTTCGACGACGAGACGGCGATGGTCCGGCTCGACATGTCCGAATACATGGAGAAGCACTCCGTTGCGCGGCTGATCGGGGCCCCTCCCGGTTATGTCGGTTACGAGGAAGGCGGGGCACTGACGGAAGCGGTGCGCCGCAAGCCCTATCAGGTCGTGCTGTTCGACGAGATCGAGAAGGCACATCCTGACGTCTTCAACGTTCTTCTGCAGGTGCTCGACGACGGGCGCCTGACGGACGGGCAGGGCCGCACGGTTGATTTCAAGAACACGATCATCATCATGACCTCGAACCTCGGGGCCGATTATCTGACCAGCCTCGGCGAAGATCAGGATGTCGATCAGGTGCGTGACCAGGTGATGGATGTGGTCAAGGCCTCGTTCCGGCCCGAGTTCCTCAACCGCGTCGATGAGATCATCCTCTTCCACCGGCTGCGCCGGACGGAAATGGGCGCGATCGTTGATATCCAGATGAAGCGGCTTCTGTCGCTCCTGACGGAGCGGAAGATCACGGTCGAGCTGGAGCCGGCTGCACGCGACTGGCTGGCGGACAAGGGTTACGATCCGGTCTATGGCGCCCGTCCGCTGAAGCGGGTGATCCAGAAGTATCTGCAGGATCCGCTGGCAGAGCAGATCCTCTCCGGTCAGGTGCTCGATGGCAGTCGGGTAAAGGTGGAAGCCGGCAGCGACCGTCTGTTGATTTCCCCCGTCGGTTCGATGAGCCACGCGGCCTGATCTTCCAAACCATGAACACAAGAAGGGGCGGCTCGATGAGCCGCCCTTTTTCGTTTCTGCCGATCGATGTCAGATGCCGCGACGACCGAAGCTCTGTCGAGTGGTCCCTTGCGATGCGCGTGTTGAGGTGATGGCGGCGGCCCTAACCTGCGGCATGGAACCATCGGAACCAAGCTTGCGCATCATGCTCGCGCGGCGATCAAGGGGGCGATCGTCCAATGGGTCCGGTCGGTCGCTCGGGTCCTCGTCGCTTCCTGGCATCAGCAACAGGAAGAAGCCGAAAATGACCTGGAGGGCAACTGTCGACCAGGCGAACAGGGTGCCGAGTTCCGTGTTCTTCATCGTCATCTTGCCCCCATGCAGAACGGTGTAGAGGACGACAAAACCCAGGATCACGAAAAGCGGTCTGAGCCCAATATCTCTGATGCGGGCGGCCTGCAGGCTGAGTGACATCCAGAGGATGGCAAGGCCGGTAACAGCGAGAGCGAGAACGACCGGCGCGCCCCCGCTTTCTACCAAAGGCCCGAGACCGAATATGAGCAGGCAGCTGCCGCCGATACTGATTGCGAGACCGATCAGAAAATAGCCGAGCCTGCCGAGGCGGCCACCAAACAGAAAAAGCACTTCGATCATGGAAATCCCTGCTCTAAATTGCAGGTGATCAAAACATGCAACCGATGTTTTTCGGTAAACCGAAAGGCTCAGATTTTATCGAAGAGGGGATCGGGCTTGGCGCTTTCGTCCCGTCAGCGGCTTGCGACCTGGGCCGGGCGTCCGCCGGTCTCAAGCATGGTGTCTATACGCTGGCGTTCCTGCTGGAACGCGGCGAGCACCTCGCCCTCCAGCGCCTTGCCGCCGGGCAGGCGCACCTTCATGGCGTCGACCTTGGTGCCATTGACGATCAGCTCGTAGTGGAGGTGCGAACCGGTGGAAGAACCGGTCGAGCCGACAAAGCCGATAACCTGACCCTGCTTCACCTTCGCACCGGGCACGATGCCCTTGGCGATGCCGCTCTGGTGATTGTAGGAGGTGACATAGCCATTAGCATGGCGGATCAGGGTCTGATTGCCATAGCCAGAGGCCCAGCCTGCCTTTTCGACCACGCCATCGCCAGCCGAGATGATCGGCGTGCCGCGCGGTGCGGCCCAGTCGACGCCCGTATGCATGCGCGAATAGCCAAGGATCGGGTGGCGGCGCATGCCGAAACCCGAGGTGAACCGGCCGTTGGGGACCGGGTTGCGAAGCAGGAACTGGCGGATCGATTTGCCGTTTTCGTCGAAATAGTCGATCGAGCCGTCTTCCGGATCCTGGAAGCGATAGAATTGCGTGATCGTGTCGCCGAAACGAGCACGGACATAGAGAAGTTCGGAATCCTCCGTGGCGCGTCCTTCGTCATCGGTGACCGAAAAGACCGCTTCGAGCATGTCAGTCGGTTTCAACTGGGCCTGAAAATCGACGTTGGATGCGAGCAGGCGGATGATCTGCGCGGTCAGTTCCTGGTTCATCCCGTAGGAAAGAGCGGCACGGTAGATGCCGTCATAGACGCGGGGCAGGTCGCGTCCGGACATGAGCGCCGGCTGGGAGGTTTCGAACGCGCCGGCAATCGCATCGAGCTGTGGTGGCGCGACCCCTTCGACCAGTCGGCCCGCGTCGTTGACGGCAAGCGTGACGATATGGTCGGTGCGGTGATAGAGCGAGAAGCGCACGAGGCGGACCTCGTCACCGCGTTGCAGAAGACCGACGCGGATGATGTCGCCTTCGACCAGGCCCTGCTGCTTCATGAAGGGTGCCAGCGCCTTGCCTACATCTTCGGCCTTCGGCGCCGGATAACCGGCCGCCGTCATCAGCGCCGCGACGCTTTGAGGGCGCCGGGCCGGCAGGATGTCATCGGCATATTCCGGAGTCATCGGCGTGATGATTTCCGGTTCGGACACGCTCATGTTTTCTTCGACGATGCGGGCCGTCATGCCAACGCCAAGATCAAGCCCGGTATCTTCGGAATCGAAGCGGCGTGGATCGATGTAGTAGAGCGCCGCCACCTGGACATCGCCATCGGTCAGGACCGAACCGTTCGAGCGGACATTCTCTTCCACCTCGTCAAAGGTCATCTCGCCGGCGAGCGGTTTGTGCGGGACCGCAGGGAAGGGGCTCGACTTCAGAATGACCTCGGATTCCACATCGGAGCCGTAAAGCGACCCGGTGCGGCTCGCGACGGCGGGTGTGGCGTCATCGGTTGCAAAGATCGCCAGCGGATCGAACCTCGGATAGCGCTCCTGAACGGCGTAGTCGGCGGCCAGAACCATTTTCACATGGGCGAAAGGCTGCTTGCGAACCACCTCGCGCTCGCCGTCCTTGAAGACGGTGGGCACGTCGAGAATGGCCTTGTCCACTGGCCGGGCGGCGATCTTCGGCGCAAAGATCCGGTCGCCGCGAATTGTCTCTTCCGCTGCCGTGTCAGCAAGGTCAGGCGGCGTCACTGCAAAGGCTTCCGCGGGGATCGCGAGCTGCTGGCGTCCATCAAGGGCGGCAAACAGGGCAACGCCCATCAGGATGCAGGAGGTGATCCCGGTCAGGAAGGTGCCGGACAGCCAGCGCAGCGAAATCTCGCGGCGATCGGGCGCGCGCAGACCATCCGCCAGGATCGGAGGCTCGCCACCAAGCGATCGCATCAGCTCGCGGTCTGTCGTCATGCCGTCTTCTGGTCTGCGGCTGCGGAGCGGGGCTCCTGCCTGTTTGTCGACTGGATCACGTCTTCATGTCTCATGTTTTGGGCCAACCCGTCAAATCCACCGGGTCGGGCATCCTTCTGATCAGGCAAATATGGAAATTGCGCGGCACGCGCGCTCACGCACGTGAGAGAGGAGGCGAGGAGCCCGGGCTCTCGGTGGTGAAAGCCTGGCTCCAAGGCCGAAACAGGCCGAAAATGCGAGGCGAGCGGGGCGTCTGAACGGTGATGAAGAGAAAAAGCAATTATTTTCAATATCTTGTCGCTTTTTCCAAATTTTCTCGGAGAAGGCTGTTGACTGCTCCGAGAAGCGAATCTATACATCCGCTCACTGACGAGGGCGGCGGCGCTGCTAGCGACTAAGTCCTTCGCTCTAGAGAAATCCTTAGAAATTGGCTGAGACGCTGGTTTTGTTGCCCGACTTTAGGGTTGGGTTGTTGTGGATTTTTGACGGGTTTTGATCCGTCTGTTTTTTGACAATTGAAGATGGAAGAAAGAGAAA
>JAPZUE010000035.1 GCA_027533385.1 Rhizobium sp.
GATATCGATCTGCCGCATTTGCTCTGCCCCACTCTCCTGTTGATCGCCAACGCCACCATGCCAATCGGCACTTCGGCAGGCAACCAGATGCCCACGGATCGGCTTGTTTTCGCGCACCGCCACCCAATCAGCCCCGCTTACCCCGCAGCAGGCTCTGGATGGGCAATTTCGCGAGATCGTAAGACATTGAAATTATGGTAAATGATTCGTTAAGAGAAAGCTATATACACATTACGATTCCGTACATCGAACAAATGTGCCTGCGGTGGCTCACCACCGATAAGTAACCCCTATCGGAGGTTATGTAGTCAACATATTGACCAACTCTTGCATGGCTACTATTCTCATCAGCGCACGGAAAGTGACGAAGGGATTTCCATGACTGTTACCGTCAAGGTCGCCGAGGCCAAAACGCATCTGTCTGAACTGCTGGCCCGCGTCGAGGCCGGCGAGGACTTCATCATTGCCCGCGGCAACGATCCGGTAGCGCGACTGGTGGCCATGGACGAACGCCGGCAGCGTCTGGCCGCGATCGAAGCCGTGCGGGCGCTGCGCGCCCAGGCCAAGCCCGTCACCCATCAGGAAATTCAGGAATGGAAGCAGGAAGGCCGACGCTAGTGGCTTTTGTCGTTGATGCCTCCATCGCTGGCGCGTGGCTGCTGCCGGACGAAGAAAACACAATCGCCGAACTGGCCATGACCCGCATGGCGGAGGAAGATGCGGTAGCGCCTGATCTGCTTCGCCATGAGATTCGCAGCATACTCCTGAGCGCCGAAAAGCGTGAGCGGATCTCGGCTGATTTTGTTCATTCGGCGCTGGCGCGGTTTCGCGGCCTACCATTGCAACTGAGTGGCGCCGGCGACGACACGGAGGTGGTGCGTTTGTCCCGGAAATACCGTCTCAGTGCCTACGATACCGCTTACCTCGCTCTAGCACTTCTCGAACAGCTCCCTCTAGCCACGCTCGACCGTCGACTGGCGGAAGCAGCCCGCGCAGAAGGTGTGGCGGTGTTTGGATCGCCTGAGCATGAGCACTGATCGCCCTGCTGAGCTCGCGGCCCGAGTAGCGACACTCGACACGATTGCCGCCGTTCTACCCATGGACCGACGGGACGAGCTGGCGGAACTGCTGACCGATCAGGACATCGAGACCCTTCGCCATCTCGTCAACCAGGGCATGGGTGCCAACACGCTGCGCGCGCTAACCTCAGATCTAGCTTACCTGCAGGCCTGGTCGCTGGCCGCGACAGGCCGCTCGCTTCCCTGGCCAGCACCCGAAGCGCTCCTTCTCAAATTCGTCGCGCACCACCTGTGGGACGCAGAGAAGCGTCTGACGGATCCGGAACACGGGATGCCCGCGGATGTAGACGACAAGCTCCGGATCCAGGGATTTCTGCGGACGGTCGGACCGCATGCACCCGATACCGTGCGCCGGCGGCTCGCCACCTGGTCCACGCTGACGAAATGGCGTGGGCATGTAGGTGCTTTTTCCTCCCCTGCCCTGAAGTCCGCCATCCGGCTGGCAGTGCGCGCAACACCACGCCCCAAACGACGCAAGAGCGCCAAGTCGGTGACAGGCGATATACTTTCGAAGCTGATTGGCACATGCCGAAGCGACAATCTGCGCGATGTCCGGGACCGGGCGATCCTGATGGTTGCCTTTGCCTCGGGCGGCCGGCGTCGCAGCGAGATCGCAAGCCTCAGGATCGAACAGCTGCAGCCGGAAGAGCCGATCCAGATTGACGGAGCTCCTCCCCTGCCGTCTCTTTCCATTCATCTCGGCCGTACCAAGACCAGCGGCGCGCAAAACGATGAAGTTGTCTACCTCACCGGACACCCCGTCGAAGCGCTGAATGCTTGGCTAACGGCCGCAAAAATCGACAAGGACAGTGTCTTCCGGGCAATCGATCGCTGGGGCAATATCTCGCAGCGAGCCCTTGATCCAAAGGCCATCAACGACTTTGTCAAACAGCGGGCCGAAATGGCCGGTCTTGATCCGAACAACTTCTCAGCCCACGGCCTGCGGTCGGGTTATCTCACGGAAGCGGCCAATCGCGGCATTCCTCTGCCTGAGGCGATGGAGCAATCACGACACAGATCCGTCCAGCAAGCTTCTGAATACTTCAACAGCGCCACAAGACGTAGTGGAAAAGCAGCCCGTCTTCTTTAGATCTGGGCAAATTTCACCGGGCCGGCGATGCCGCGAGGCTTGGCCGCGCAAGGCTAGAGGTCATACGCGACCCGCTCGTGTCATTGCAGGATCGTGGCGTAGGACTGATAAAGTACCAGGTTGGAGGCAAGCCTCCTCTCCTAAACAAGGATCCGGCCCGGGTGTCGATACCAAAACCGCGAGGATGTTAAAGAAACCTATTGAACAGTTGAGGTAGTGACCTGCGGCCGGTCTTGCTGCCGACAAAATGCGCAATTAGCGCCGGTTGCTTCGCTCTAGCAGGTTACCTGACTGGTGTAACCGAGGCTGGAAAACTTGAAGGTTGTGTGGGGATTTTGCTGGCCGACTTATACGGCTCCTCACTGATCAGAACCCATTTGCCCATTCTCTTCGTCCGATGGACATGATGCGCCATGGCTGGCTTTCAAGCTTGCGCCAGGCGTCGCAGCAGTGCGCGACGATGTCGTCGTAGTGACCTGCCACTGCGAATTTCCTCCAGAATTGATTAGAGTCCGGCCCATCAGAGGACGGACGAATGAAAAAGCAGAGATTTACGGAAGAGCAGATCATCGGGGTGCTGCGTGAGCAGGAGGCTGGCGCGAAGGCTGCCGAGCTCTGCCGCAAGCACGGGATTTCCGAGGCGACATTTTACAACTGGAAGGCCAAATACGGCGGCATGGATGTCTCCGAAGCAAAGCGGCTGAAGGCGCTTGAAGAGGAGAATGCGAAGCTGAAGAAGTTGTTGGCCGAGCAGATGCTGGATGTTGCCGCGCTCCGCGAGCTTCTGGCAAAAAAATGGTAGGGCCTGCCGCCAAGCGTGACGCCGTCGCGCATCTGAAGGCCGTCATGGGTCTTTCGGAACGGCGGGCCTGCCAGATCATATCCGCTGATCGTAAGATGATCCGCTATCAGTCCTGCCGACCGCCGGAGGCCGAATTGCGAATGAAGCTGCGCGACCTCGCCAACCAGCGACGGCGTTTCGGATATCGGCGGCTGTTCATCATGCTCCGGCGGGAGGGAGAGCCATCCGGCGTCAACCGCATCTACCGGCTCTATCGCGAGGAGGGTCTTTCCGTGCGCAAGCGCAAAGCCAGGCGTCGCGCTGTTGGCACGCGTCAGCCGATCCTCGTTGAAGCAAAGGCCAATGCCCGCTGGTCGCTGGATTTCGTCCACGATCAATTTGCGTGCGGCAGGCGTTTCCGCATCCTCAATGTGGTCGACGACGTCACGCGCGAATGCCTGGCGGCGATCCCGGACACATCGATATCAGGTCGTCGTGTCGCGCGAGAGCTGACGACGCTTATCGAGCGACGGGGTAAGCCCGGCATGATTGTCTCCGACAACGGGACCGAACTGACCTCGAATGCCATCCTTGCATGGTCGAAGGATCACAAGATCGAGTGGCACTACATCGCGCCGGGAAGACCAATGCAAAACGGCTATGTCGAGAGTTTCAACGGCCGCATGCGTGACGAGCTGCTCAACGAGAGCCTGTTCTTCGGTCTCGACCATGCCCGTAGCGCCATTGCGGAATGGGCCGACGATTACAACAATTTCCGGCCACACTCATCGCTCGGATACCAGACCCCGGCGGATTATGCCGGGATCATCGCCGCAACCGGCTCCAACGCTACGCAATGTGGAAGCTTCGCGTTTCCGCCGGTTGCTCCCACCGCGCCATTTGGCGTATCAAAAAACGCCGAGGCTCTAATCGCCGCCGGATGAAAGTTCAGTGGCAGGTCACGATGTGGATTTGATCCCGGTGGTGTGGTCGTGGCGCAATCTTCTGGATGCGAGTTATCAGCGGCAAATAGAGCCTGAGTGGTCCTTTGCCCTTCTGGGGCTGCCGATGGTGAAGGGGAGGATCCATTGAAATTATAGACCGCTAGAAGACTCTCGTGGGAGTTTCCCTTGGAGTAGCGCAGAAGGTTGCCGGAGCTTGGGCATGGCGCTCGTAAGCCAAGAACAATCAGTGTGATAGTGCCGAATGCGTTACATAGCTCCTGGAGAGATTGGGGGGACGTCGGGGGGGGGGGGGAACCACCTTTGGGAGCTAGGTTAGCCCTTGGTGGTCCACCCCTCCAATCGAACTCCTATCTAAGTGTTACTATGGACTTTCGCGTTAAAATGGGACGCTTCAAACCTCCCATCTTTGATTGATTTGGCGATCCTCGATACAGTTTGCTTCGGCCAGCCAGTGATCCTGGCAATAGACGACTGACTGTGGCCCTCGCTCAAGAGTTCTCGGATAACCTTCTGCTTCGCTTCGACCTTCCCCAAGGGTGTATTTTGCCTCTCGCGCTGCAATGCTTCTTCGACTGCAGCTTGTCCGTCAGTTGTGACAAATACGCATTCGGTTCTTCGACCCTGATGAGAGAACTTGATCGGTATTACCCATCCTTCTTCCATTCCAAATTCCGTCACCATGGCTATGCGCTCGTAACGAGGCTTGGTAGCTCCGGGTGTCGACACTGATGACACTTCCCTAGCCGTGAGAGCGTGGACCACAGCTCCCATCTGCTCAAGAATCTTCCTGATCTGTTGTGACGAAACCGATAGCTTATCGGTAAGCTGTTTTATTGTCAGACAGCCCTCACATATTTCCCCAGTTACTGGATTAACCAATTCTCCGCTCTTGCGTCTCCTCACCCGTGGAAACTGGTGTCCGTCGGAACCTGGAAGGTCCCGCAAGGGTTTCCCTCCACGGGCGACCGCGGCGGCTCGCTGCGCCGCGATCCACTCCAGATAATCAACCAACGAGCGACCTCTTTGCAGGGCCGCCACGCCGTTCCAGGTTAGATTTCCGAAGGTCGAGTCTGTCTGGAGTGCGATAGGAGATCACTTCTCCACGCGCCGCTTGCATGATCTCTCTGGCAACCGTGACGACGTTTCCTAAGCGGGGGTGGCGAACGCCCACGTATCGATTCCCTTGGCCGTCGGTAAGTGCGAACCAGTTGAAGGGGAACCGCTCCGCCATCAATCGTTCAAGGTCCTCACGGTCTACGACAGCCTGGGACCCGCATTTCAAGGTGACAAGTCCAAAACCATCGTCGGCTGACATCAGTACGGGACGTTTCGAGTTGACCTGAAGATTCATCTAAATGCTCTCCTTTCTTCCGTTAGGATCGCATCCGCATTGTTGGCGCACGGTCGCTGACCACCTCAGTCGTTGCCCAAGAACGTGCTGACGCACTGCGCTGTCGGATAGGCTTACCCGACTAGGTCGACTGACAGGGGGTGAGAGGTCTGAGACTTGCCCGCAACAAAGCAGATTCGATATGTCTGTTTTTTGATTGAATCCGAGCCGGGACAGACCGGCCCAAAATGCTTCAGTGCGTACTTGCCAGCAGAGGTTGGGGGACAACATTCAGCCGACCATTGCTGCTGCTTGCGGTCATTCAATTTTCGCCATCGCACTGGCTGGTGACGGTGGACTCGTGAATGGTCCAATCCAGATGATCGGCGAAACAATCGAGATCCCCGGAGCTTTTAGTCGCGACCTGGGTGATCACCTATGTCGTGGTTCCCTGCTCGCGACCAAATGCCGCTCGTCAGCAGCGCGTTCAGCAACGGTAGCGGCGAAGCCACCGTGAAGCATTTCAATAGGCCCAACTAAGGGTGGACGCGGAGCAACGCCTAGTGGTCATGGGACATGTAACCGCCCTTCGTAACGGCCATTCTCGTCTTTTGAGGGATCATGCGTCCAGTGCCTGGTCGCGCGTTCTGAAGTGTCGACGCCGGGGTTTAGTCCGAAAGAGATCTTCACCACCCCGGGTGGGGCGGCAGTAGAGAGCAGCGGCCTCCGCCGTGTGAAGGTTTCAGCTTTCGTCGCTGTCCCCTACATGTCCCGCGTGACATCAGCGTCGATTGAGGTATCAAGTAAGTCGCCTCTCAAAATATCACGATGAGAAGGAGGCATCCAAAGCTGTCCTGCACCTTCCGCGAGCGCAGAGGTAGGTTGAGCGGCCCTCCGGTAGAGAACTCTGACTGGAGGTCAATAATGAACATCAAGAGCCTTCTTCTCGGCTCCGCTGCTGCTCTCGCAGTAGTTTCCGGCGCTCAGGCTGCTGACGCAATCGTCGCTGCTGAGCCCGAGCCCATGGAATACGTTCGCGTTTGCGACGCCTTCGGCACCGGCTACTTCTACATCCCCGGCACCGAAACCTGCCTCAAGATCGGTGGCGAAGTACGCTTTACGCTCTCGGCCAACGAGAACAATGCCCCTTACGGCACCCCGTCGAACGACAGCTGGGACAGCGCGGTTCGCGCGCGTCTTGCCTTCGAGGCCAAGAACGATTCCGAAATCGGCACGATCGGCTCCTACATCCGCATCCAGGCAGACAGCCAGGGCGCAACGACCACGGCTGCGAACGTGACGCTTGATCAGGCCTACATCACCGTCGGCGGTTTCAAGGTCGGCCGTTCGCTCACCTGGGCTGACGACTGGGGCCTGGCTGGCGAGTCGGACGATTTCTTCGGCAATGCCAAGTTCAACACCGTTTCCTACACCTACTCGGCTGACGCCTTCACTGTCGGCCTCGGCGTAGACGACCTTTCGGATCAGTTCGCTGGCAATGAAGTCGGTCTGGAGGCGCTTGCTTCCGCTTCGCTCGGCGTTGCGACTGTCACCATCAACAGCGTTTATGACTTCGGCTCGGAAGAAGGCGCTATCGCTGGCGTGCTCTCCGCTGACGTTGGCCCGGGCACCTTCGCTCTGGCTGCTGCTTGGGCTTCTGGCCAGTCGGTTGGCTACAACTTCACCTCCGAGTGGACCGTTGGCGCCGCCTACACTTTCAAGGCGACCGACAAGCTGTCGATCACCCCGCAGGTTGTTTACTGGGATAGCGTCGGCTTTGCAGACGTTGATCAGTGGGGCGCAGACCTCCTCGTTGAGTACGCGATTGCTTCCGGCCTCAAGGCTTCGGCTGACGTTCGTTACCTCGATCGTGACGGCGCTTCCGACGGCAACTGGGACGGTTTCGTTCGCCTGACCCGTTCGTTCTAATCCACAGCGGATTGACGAAAAAGTGAGGGGGTCCGGCTTGGTTCAAGCCGGACCCTTTTCGGCAATTTGGCGATCCTTCCCAAAGCGCCTGTTCTTCAGTGACTTAGCCGCCCGCCCGACCAATTGGGCGACAATCTCGGGAGCCACCATCGGATTCATTCGCCAGGCTTGAAGCGAGCCATTCCGGAAAAGTTTGTGCGGTTCTGCACTATACTTTTTATAAGATATAACGATATGTATGCCCGTGGGGACGGGCGGTGAGCTCGTTCGCGTGCTCGCCAAAAGGGAAATTTGGGGGATACATGCAGGTGGAAATGCCGGCCGTGAAGGGTTTTGACGTCTTTGTAGGCGTGCCCGATTATTCGGTTCACTATCAATACAGACAGGGTACGATCCTGCACGAGGTGCGCGATACCAATTTGCGCGAACTGTTCGGCAAATATGGCGACCTGTTATGGATGAATGGCAGCCACAAATATAACGTAACCAATTTTATTGGAGAGCTTCACGATCTCCTTGATTTTCCGAGCTTCTCGACTTTTTCCCAGGAGATGCTCGACCAATTGATCGGCAAATTGCGCAAACGCGGTAACAGCAATGCCACCATCAATCGAAAGATGGCGGCCTTAAGCAAACTGCTGCGAAAGGCGTATAAAATGGGAGACGTTCACAGTCTGCCTGAATTCAAGCGCCAGAAAGAGAAAGCGGGCCGTATTCGCTTCCTCGACAAGGATGAAGAAGACCTGTTGTTTTCCGAGATCCGGGCGCATTCCGAACTCTATTACCGGTTCTGCCTCTTCCTGGTCGATACCGGAGCCCGCCTGAGCGAAGGTCTCAACCTGCGCTGGGGCGACATGCACAAGGATCGTGTGACTTTCTGGGTGACGAAATCGGGCCGCTCCCGTTCCGTTCCACTCACCCATCGGGCTCTGGCGGCTATCGAAGCCTCTGATCGTCGCCATTCGGGACCGTTTGCCGAGATCGATCAGCAGCGCTTCCGTGTCGCCTGGCACAATGCCAAGGATGCGATCGGCTTTGCCGATGACAAGGATGTGGTCCCGCATGTCCTGCGCCACACCTGCGCTTCCCGGCTCGTGCAGGGCGGAATTGATATCCGCCGTGTACAGATGTGGCTCGGCCACCAGACGCTGACCATGACCATGCGCTACGCCCATCTGGCATCGCATGACCTCGACATGTGCATTCCGATCCTGGAACGCGCGGCAGCCTCCTGAACGGAGCTATAGAAGAAAGAGTGAAAGAAGGGCCGGCCTGTCCGGCCCTTTCTTGTTATGGCCAATCGTCCTGTTCGTTTGTTTGTGGCGACAGGCCCAGCCTCAGGCCAGAAGGCTTTTGAGGTCGAGCGCCGGGTCGGCGATGGCGAGCGGATCGACCGAGCGGCCCAGGTCGAGCAGCTTCTTGCCGGTCACATAGGCCTTGGCGTCGTTGATGGCGTCCACGGCGATGAATTGCCCCTCACGGAAATACCAGACCGACAGGCTTCCCTCGCGACCACCGGGACGCAGGACCGTCTTGTCGTAACCGAGATTGAAGCCTGCAATCTGCAGCTTGACGTCATACTGGTCGGACCAGAACCAAGGCTTTGGGCGGTAGGGCTCGGAGCCACCGGCGATGACACCGGCGATGGCCTCAGCCTGGTCCACGGCATTCTGCACGGATTCGAGCCGGACCTGCTGGCCGTTCCATGCCTGGACCGCGCAGTCGCCCATGGCGAAGATGGCGGGATCGCTGGTCCGCCCGAAGGAATCGACGACAATGCCGTTCTGGACATCGAGACCGGCATCGGCCGCAAGGCGATCATTCGGGGTTACACCGATGCCGACGATCACCAAATCCGTGTCGATCACGCGGCCATCGGAAAGTTCGGCGGCCTTCACCCTGCCCTCGTCGGCGATCAGTCGCGTCAATCCCGTTCGCTCATGGATAGACACGCCTTCGCTCGCATGGATTGCTCGAATGGCGGCCGCAGTCTCCGGTGCAGCAACGCGCGCCAGAATGCGATCCGCCATCTCGATCAGCGTCACGTCCAGACCCAGCTTGCGTGCAACGGCTGCGGCTTCCAGGCCGATATAACCTCCGCCGACGATCAAGAGCCGGTGGCCCGGCTTCATCTCTTCGGCCAGACGATCGGCATCGGCCTTGTCGCGCACCGTATAGACGCCTTCGAGTCCGCCACCGATGGCACCGGGCAGGCGGCGCGGTGTGGCGCCCGTCGCAAGAGCCAGCGTGCCGTAGGAGATCTCGCTGCCATCGAACAGCGGCACCACCCGCTTTTCGCGATCGATTGCCTCGACAGGCGTCGACAAGCGGATCTCGATATCGTTCTCGGCATACCAGGCCTCTTGCCGGAACAGCAGCCGATCGAAGCTCATCTCGCCGAGCAGATATTTCTTCGACAGCGGCGGTCGCTGGTAGGGAAGCACGGGTTCTGCCCCGAGAATGGTCATCGGGCGATCGTCCTTCAAGGCGCGCAGTTTCGCCGCCAGTGCAAAACCTGCCTGCCCCGCCCCGACAATCACCAGTCGTTCTGCCACGTCATTTACTCCTTAACGGCTCGAATCATTGCCGGAATCGCTGCCGGACAGCCCACGGCACCGCGCAGCAAGGCCTAGCTTTGTGGCGAATTGCGGTCAAGTTTGTCGGGGGCTTTGGTCGGACAAGGGGATATCGAGCACGCTGGCTCAAATCGGCGGCCGGATAATCGCCTCCGGGCAGCACAGCCCCAGTTCGGAACAGGTCACGGGCGCGTGAAGTCGCTGTGAAAGCTCGATTTTCTCGGAAGTGGACCGCATTTGACAGATCGCATACACAATCCGGTAATGACCCTGGCGTAGAGTGTCAGTGTAAATTGACGCTGTAGGAGGGTGACATGCCCTTGCAGAGGATACCTGACGCGAAATCGGACATCCCCCGGGATCAGATTTTCGAGAAATTCAAGATTGACCGACCCGGCAAGATCGTTTTCGTCGGTCATCACCTGAGCATGGCCCGTTCGCAGCGCTGCCTCATCCGTTCGATCTCTCTTTATGGCGCAGAGCTCGACGTCTCGCCCCATGTTCAGGTTCCGCCGCATTTCTTCCTCGAGATCCTCGGCATACACGACGATATCGGCTGCACCCTGATCCGCCGCGAAGCCGAGAAGCTGACGGTCGGCTTCAACATGCTGATCGATCCGGATTTTCTCCACCACGTGGTTCGCCTGTCCTTCGAGACCAGCCACTGATCCCTGCCAAGTTCGGAATTGCAGTCACTCACGGCGCAGTCGCGTTGCGTGAAGCCGTGCATCAATCCATCGTTTGCCCTTTAAAGGCGAATATTCGGGATCCTTAAAATTTGACCGAAGTTGTTGATGCTACTGCAAATATTAGCCTTCACAGTGTGATCCAGACGAGTTTGGGGAGCCGGTCATGGCGATGGAAAATGCGACGCATCTGGCTGGGGTGAGCTCTGAAATGTATGAGCGCAAATGGGAGCGCTTCTATGTTCGCAGGCCAGCCAAGGTCATGTCGGTCAGGCCAGGCCTCACCGGTATCACGATCCGCAGCTGCGAGGTGGTCGACATCTCACAAGGCGGGGCGGCACTTGAGCTGACCACGGCCATCGGCCTTTCCTCTCATTATTATCTGCAGATCGTTGGCCTTGCCGATCGGATCGGTTGCGCCGAGGTCTATCGCAATGGCAGCCGCGTCGGCGTCAAGTTCATCGCGCCGATCTCGGAACACATGCTGCATCGGATCGTGCGCGCCGACTTCATGCTCGGTGACAGCATCAACACGCCTCTGAGGCCCTTCCAGAACGGCAACGGCGCACGGCTCGGCCGGTAGTAGGCGCGGGCTCATCATCGAGCTTTCTTGATTGCGATGGCTGGACTTGCGTCCGCAGCGTCCGCACTTATGGTGGGCGGATCGACCTCGATCCGCCGGATGCCAATTCTCGATGACCGCATTTTCTCGCTTCACGCCTCTTGCCGCCTCGCTTCCCGCCACGGTGCCCTTTGTCGGGCCTGAGGCCATCGAAAGGCAGCGCGGCCTTACCGTTCGTGCCCGCATTGGCGCCAATGAAAGCGGATTCGGCCCGGCGCCATCGGTTCTTTCGACCATCGCCGAAAAGGCGGGCGAGATCTGGAAATACAATGATCCGGAGAACCATGCCCTGAAGGTCGCGCTCGCTGCGCATCTTCACCTCAAGCCGGAGAACTTCGTCATCGGGGAAGGCATCGATGATCTGCTCGGGCTGATCGTGCGGCTGGTGATCGAACCCGGCATGCCCGTTGTCACCTCGCTCGGCGCCTATCCGACCTTCAACTTCCATGTCAACGGCTTCGGCGGACGGCTGGTCACAGCACCCTACCGGGATGACCGCGAAGATCTCGATGCGCTTCTGGCGCTTGTACGCCAGGAGAATGCGCCGCTTGTCTATTTCGCCAATCCCGACAATCCGATGGGCAGCTGGTGGGATGCGGGGAGCATCGTCGCTTTCGCGCGTGCCCTGCCCTCCACCACCCTGCTCATTCTCGATGAAGCCTATAGCGAGACGGCGCCCGAAGGCTCCATTCCGGCCGCCGACGCGCTGATCGACCTGCCGAATGTCATCCGCACCCGCACCTTCTCCAAGGCCTATGGGCTTGCCGGCGCGCGTGTGGGCTACGGGATCGGCACGCCGGGGACCGTTTCGGCCTTCGACAAGATCCGCAACCATTTCGGCATGCCGCGCCTCTCCACGGAAGCAGCGCTCGCTGCCCTTGCCGACCAGGCCTATCTTTCCGACGTCGTCGGGCGGATCAAGGCAGCACGCGACAGAATAGCGGACATCGCCAGGACGAACGGTCTGACGCCGCTACCCTCGGCGACCAATTTCGTGGCGATCGATGCGGGACGCGACGGCGTCTTTGCCCGGGCCATCGTCGACGGACTGATGGAACACGGTGTCTTCATCCGCATGCCCGGTGTTGCCCCGCTCAACCGCTGTATTCGTGTTTCCACCGGATTGCCTGCCGATCTCGATCTTTTCGAGGCGGCACTGCCGCAAGTGCTCAAGGGGCTCGGCTGAGCTGCTGAAATGAAAAAGACCGCGCCGGCCTTGTCCCTGCCGGTCGCGGTCTTTGAAAGTGTTGGCCCTGGCCCCGTCCAAAGGTCCCCGCCACGTTCCCCACTCGGGTTATTCTTGTGATTTCCCAGCCGCAGGCGCGGCCGGTATTGGTCAGTGCATGGTCATCCATTCGCGGGCGGCACGAAGCGCCTCGGCGAGCTGAGACTTGGTCATGCTGTGAGCGAGATCGGCGCGCAGCTCGGCGGCGCGGTCGCAGCCCTTGATCGCTGCGATGTTCAGCCACTTGTGCGCGGAGACCAGATCGACCGGGCAACCGCGGCCGGTCGCATACATCAGGCCCATGTCGCGGAAGACGTCGGCCCGGGTTTCGCCACCCATCGTGGCATTTTCGGAATTGTGCATTTCAAAGCGTGCCATTGGTTTTGTCCCTGTTTGCCTAGTTTCTCAGTCGTCCCTGTTTTCCCTTGCGGGCCCTTCCAAACCGGCGCCGGCTCGTTGTCCGGTCATTCTCGCTTTGGTCGGGTTTGGCGGGGTTTTTCCCTGCTCGTTTGATGGGTTCACTATGCCAAACGGTCTTTGAAACTCGCTTAAAATGCATCCTTAATTTGCTGAAAACAAAGTACAAAAGCTTCGTAAACTTCGGAATCCGTTAAGTATCGCAGCCCCTGCAACTCAAGGATTTCCTGTCAAAATTTACGAAACCTTCAGCACGGCGATTTCACCGATTGTTCACCACGATTTCCGATCGCATTTCGGCAAATGCCGGGATTCCGGCGATTTCTCGGTGTCGCGACGCCCTCTGCAGGTGCCCGATTGCATTTTACCTTTACGTGTGCGTAAGATTATTCTTAACCGTTGGACCGGTTTGGGAGAGGACCCGACTCGGACTACGGTGAGGCACCATCATCTCGGGAGGAGAGATCAGACCATGCGTTCCATCATCATTGCGGCAGCACTCGCGCTTTCCGCCTTCACCGCGCAGGCCGCCGAGCCCATCCAAGGCAACTGGAAGACGGCATCTGGCGCCACCGCCGAAATTGCCCCCTGCGGCGGCTCCTTCTGCGTAACGCTGAAGAGCGGCAAGCACAGCGGCAAGCAGATCGGCAAGCTGGCCGGCAGCGGCGACAGCTACAAGGGCGAGATCACCGATCCGGAAACCGACAAGACCTATTCCGGCTCAGGCTCCGTCTCCGGCAATTCGCTGCAGATGAAGGGCTGTGTCATGGCCGTGCTCTGCCGCAGCCAGACCTGGACCCGCCTCTGAGGCAATCGACGTTTCAGAATCCAAAAGGGGCGCCGGCTGCAACCGGCGCCCCTTCTGCTTTCAAGGGCGGATCAGATCGGCTGACCGACATCGATGCGATTGCCATCGGGATCCTCGAAGACGAAGGCACGCAGGCCGTAGTCCTTGTCCTGGAGGCGTTTGACCACCTTCAAACCTCGCCCCTGCACGAGCTCATGAAGACGGTCGATGTTTTCGACCATCATATGGGCGACGTTGAAGTCGGCGGCCTTGTGGGCCTTCTGAAGCGTGAGATGCAGTTCGGCATCGTCGCGCTGCAAGATGACAAAGCCGGTGGGATTGCCGTTCTCGAACACGGAGCGGAAACCGAGCAGATCGACATAGAAGGCCTTTGCCCGCTCGATATCCCTGACGGGCAAGGTTGCGGCGATGCGCCCGAACCGGAGGGTGCTTTCGTTCTCTTCAGTCATGGGTGAAACCCTGTTGCCGGACAGCGCATCGGAGGGTGACGGTGCACCATGCTGCGCGAGGCCTTTCCGGAAGGACAGCTGGACGGGACGGTGCCCGCCGGCTGCCATTATGGCCAGAAGCCGGATCGAGGGAAGAGGTCTTTCCCGGATGGCCGCGCATTTCGATTAACGCTTCTGAATGCCAGATGAACCTCGATCTCAGGCCTCATTCAGCCCGGCGTGGCTAAAACGCTCCCATCGGATCGGAAAGGAGCAAGGACATGGCCAAGCTGGCACGGCGTTTCACCATCATCTCGCTCACCGTGGCGCTGTTTGCCTTCATGTTCGCGCAGCTTGTCGTCCACAACCAGCCGACCGTTCGACACCTCTCCTCCGGCCTCGTCGCGAGCTGCGCACCGACTGGCCTCAACAGCTGCCGCCCGACCTTCTGAAGCGTGGCACTCTAAGGCTGGAATTGTCCCAGCAAAGATTCTTGACGCTTCGCCGCGGACGTCGTTTGCTTGTCAAGCTTCGTCTCCTATAATGCGCCATGAACACACGAATCTCATCCCCCGCCGCCCTGAACACCATCAGCCCTGAGCCGTATCAGCCTCAGGTCTTTACCGATGCGACCGCAGCCGTCGATGCTTTGACGGCGCTTTACGAGCGCAACACCACCTTTCTGATCGAGGCCTTTGTGGCGCTCGCCAAGGGTGGCGCGATCGAGGGCCGCTACCGCGCCTTCTACCCTCAGGTCAGCATCGAAACCACGAGCTTCGGCCATATCGACAGCCGCCTGTCCTATGGCCATGTCACCTCGCCCGGCATCTACACGACGACGATCACCCGGCCGCAGCTGTTCCGGCACTATCTGAAGGAACAGCTGGCGCTTCTGATGCGCAATCATCAGGTGCCGATCACGGTGTCGGAATCGACGACGCCGATCCCGTTGCATTTTGCCTTTGGCGAAGGCGCGCATGTGGAGGCCTCGGCCGGCGGTCTTGCCGACATGCAGCTGCGCGACATCTTTGATACGCCGGACCTGACAACAACCGATGACGAGATCGCTAATGGCGAATACGAGCCGCTGCCCGGCGAGCCGCATCCGCTGGCGCCGTTTACGGCCCAGCGCATCGACTATTCGCTGGCGCGGCTGTCGCATTACACGGCAACCGGAGCGAACCACTTCCAGAACTTCGTGCTGTTCACGAACTACCAGTTCTATGTCGATGAATTCTGCGCCTATGCCCGCAAGCTGATGGCGGAAGGCGGCAGCGACTACACGGCCTTTGTCGAGCCCGGCAATATCCTGACGCCATCAGGTCATACCGAGCCGACCGAGGGTGTGGCGCTGGGACGCCTGCCGCAGATGCCGGCCTATCATCTGAAGAAGAAGGGGCATGCCGGGATTACCGTGGTCAATATCGGCGTCGGCCCCTCGAACGCCAAGACCATCACCGACCATATCGCCGTACTCAGGCCGCATGCCTGGCTGATGCTCGGCCACTGCGCGGGGCTCCGCAACAGCCAGCGTCTCGGCGATTACGTGCTGGCGCATGCCTATATGCGCGAGGATCACGTGCTCGACGACGACCTGCCGGTCTGGGTGCCGATCCCGGCGCTGTCGGAAGTGCAGCTTGCGCTGGAAGACGCGGTCGAGGAGATCACCGGCTATGAGGGCTTCGAACTGAAGCGGATCATGCGCACCGGTACGGTCGCGACCATCGACAACCGCAACTGGGAACTGCGCGACCAGCGTGGCCCGGTGAAGCGGCTCTCCCAGGCACGCGCCATTGCGCTCGACATGGAATCGGCGACCATTGCCGCCAACGGCTTCCGCTTCCGCGTTCCTTACGGGACGCTGCTCTGCGTCTCCGACAAGCCGCTGCATGGCGAACTCAAGCTGCCGGGCATGGCGACCGCCTTCTACAAGACGCAGGTCAGCCAGCATCTGCAGATCGGCATCCGCGCGCTCGAAAAGCTCGGCGCCATGCCGACCGAGAAGCTGCATTCGCGCAAGCTCAGAAGCTTCTTCGAGACGGCGTTTCAGTAAGGCGCGACATCAGCGCGGCAGAATCGACAAACAACCCTCGGCATGAGTTTCGTTCCTGCCGAGGGTTGTTTGATAGGTGGATGAATATCAGCGCGCCAGAAATTCGCTGCGCGTCAGCTCGTACCAGACATCGCCGTGTTCGGATCCGGGGATGGAATCTGGAAAGTCGGCAAACACGGTACGCATGTACTTCATGCCGATCTTTTCCATCACACGTCGCGAACCGTGGTTTACGGCCATAGTGGTTGCCACAATCCTTTCGCAGCCACCGCTGTTGAAGCCCCAGGACACAAGAGCTGAGGCGCCTTCCGGCGCTAGGCCCTCGCCCCAACACGCTCGGCGAAGGCGGTAACCGATCTCGGCCATCGTCTGCGTCTCCGGAAACAGGCAGAACCATCCGACAAACGCACCATCAGTTGTCCTGCGCGCAGTCCACACGTAGGTTTCGGTACCCCTCGGCATAAGAAACGGCGCTTGCTCGGGGTCGATCGTGTCGTGATCGACCGCGCCGCCGTTCAGAAAGCGCATAACTTCCGGGTCGCGTTCGAGCGCAATGAAATCCGCTTCGTCACTCACCCGACAAGGAGCGAGTGTTAGGCGTGCCGTCTGCAAGACCACCATCAGAATTCCGCGCAGGCCTCCAACGCCAGGACACTATCGGGAGCAGGCGAGAGGGCTTCCTTCCTGTAGGAACAGCCCCGTCACCCTCTTCACGCCTCGACGATCTCCGCATGACAGCGCACCGGGAAATTCACCGAATTGGCGATGAAGCATTTTTCATGCGCGTCTTCGTGCAGTTCGAGCGCGAGCTCAGGGAAGGTGCCGCGCTTGATCGTGACGCGGGGCTTCAAGAGGACGTCGGTGAAGCGTCCCGTGCCGTTGGCATCCATTTCCATGACACCTTCCGCCTGGTCTTCATAGGCGAGCACGATGACGCCCGAGACGGCGCAGAAATGCAGGTACCACAGCTTGTGACAGGCAGAGAGCGAGGCGAGGAACAGATCCTCTGGGTTCCAGCGGGCCGGATCACCGCGAAAGGCTGAATCGGACGATGCGAGAATGTCCGGCTTGCCCTCGGCAGAAATCAGGTGGTCGCGCCCATAGTCGCGATAGCCAGAGGTTCCCGTGCCTGCATTGCCCTGCCAGGTGACCGTGACCCGGTATTCGTGCCGCTTTTCGCCCATCCTGTTTCCTCCCTGTCCCGATTCCCTTCGCATCATAGGCGTCCACCGCAGCAGGCTCCAAGCGGCGGATGCGCGAAAAAGTTTGGCACCGCTCTTGTATCGACCGCTCTAAGATACATCTTAGATGCAATTCCAATCGAGAAAGAGACAAGATCATGAGACATTGCCATCAAGGCCGCGGGGAGCGCGGCAATCCCTTCTTCGCTTTTCGCCAGGCCATGTTTGCCATGCGCCAAGGCGGCCCCTTCGGCGCAGGCATGGGCGCGGGGCCGCGCGGACGCGGGGGCGAGCGCCGGCGCATGTTCGACGGCGGCGAGCTGCGACTCGTCCTCTTGAAGCTTGTCGAGGACCAGCCGCGCCATGGCTATGACCTGATCCGCGAAATCGAGAGCCTGTCCGGCGGCGCCTATGCTCCCTCGCCCGGCGTGGTCTATCCGACCATGACCCTGCTCCTCGACATGGGGCTTGCAGAAGAGCTGGAGAGCGATGGTCCACGCAAGCTGATGACGATCACCGAGGCCGGCAGGCAGCATCTCTCCGAGCGGGCCGATGAGGTGGCAACCGCAATCGGGCGGCTGACGGCCCTTGCCAAAGTCAGCGAAAGAACCGATGCAGCTCCGGTGCGCCGTGCCATGCACAACCTGAAGCAGGCCCTGCATGACTGTCTGTCGCGCGAGACAACCACGCGCGACACCCAACTGGAAGTCGCCCGCATCCTCGATGAAGCGGTCGGCAAGATCGAAAGGCTTTGATCATGGCAACATCGACGACAACCGTTTCCACCGAAAACGGCTGGAAATATCTGCAGCAGCTCTGCAAGCACTGGTCCCACAAGCTCGAAGTCGAGCTGGACGAGCAGAACCACAAGGCCGTGGTGAAGTTTCCCGAGGCAACAGCATCCATGCACAGCGACGCATCGAGCCTGACGGTCACGATCGCGACCGAAGACGCCGCAAAGCTCGAAACCTATCAGGGCGTGGTGGCGAGCCACCTGGACCGCTTCGCCTTCCGCGAGGCGCCCCTGCCCTTCGACTGGAAAGCCGCCTGATCTTTCCGGGCTCTTGATCTTTCCGGGCTGCTGGCCGTAGTCGGAAACCCAACAAACTGATCAGCCTCCAACCGGAGGCTGATTGCGTTGACAGAGACACGCGCCAGCCATCCCCCCGACAGTCGAATTCCCCCAAGATAAGAACTTTCGCAAGCGGTGAAACTTGCTAGAAAGCCGAACGGGCGGACAACAGCGCTGGATAATGGGGGATTGCCATGACGGTGGTAACAAGGACATCGACATCTTGGTTTTCGCGTCTGGGCGGGGCGATCACGGGTGCGATCTTCGGCTTTATTCTATTGATCGTCGCCATCGTCGCGCTGTTCTGGAACGAAGGGCGATCGGTCGCGACCTATGAGTCGCTGGTGGAAGGCCAGTCGATCGTCGTTGCGGCGGATGCCTCGCGGATCGACCCTGCACTTGACGGCAAGCTGGTTCACCTCGAAAGCGCCGTGGCACCAGTGGCTGACGTCGTCGACCCGGATACAGGGATCAGCGCAAGCGGCGTGATTGGCCTGGCGCGCAAGGTCGAGATGTATCAGTGGGTCGAGGAAAAAAGCAGCACGACCGAGAAGAAGCTCGGCGGCGGCGAAGAAACCGTGACGACCTACACCTATTCCAGGGAATGGAGTGGGGACGCGCAGGATTCCTCGAAATTCCAGGAAACGACCGGGCATGAGAACCCGGAATTCTGGCTGCCATCCACGGAAACGCTGGTAGCGACGGCAAAACTGGGCGCCTTCACCGTGGAGGGATCGCAGATCGCCTCTGTCGGTGCGCGTGAAGCCTTGCCGATCACCAACGAAACAGCTGCCAAGGCCTCGGAAGCGCTGGGCTATCCCGGCGAAGGCCGTGCCGTGATGCAGGCGCTCTATTTCGGCGCCGATGAAAAAGCCCCTGAGGTCGGCGACACCCGGATCCGCTTCGAAAAGATCGTGCTGCCGGAAGTCAGCATCGTGGCCAGGCAGAATGGCGATCGCCTGACGGAGTACACGACCGAAAATGGATACACGCTCTTCCTGCTCGCCGCAGGTCGCGAAACCTCAGACAAGATGTTCGCCGACAGCCAGACCGAAAACGTGATCCTGACCTGGGTCATCCGGGTCGCCGGCATTTTCGGATTGTTCATCGGCTTTGCCCTGATCTTCCGGATCTTCGGCGTCATCGGCGACGTGATCCCGTTCATTGGATCACTGATCGGCTTCGGTACCGGTCTCATTTCTTTCCTGCTGGCAATCGTCGTCGGGGTGACCGTGATTGCGATCGGTTGGTTTGCCGCCAGGCCCCTGTTGTCGATCGGGCTGATCGCGGGCGTCGCGGCCATAGTCTTTGCCTTTACCCGCTATGCCCGGAAACAACCGGCTGCGCCTCAAGCGTAACGGACCGACTGCGGTTTTCTGCAAACCTCGCGCACGCTTTGCTGGACGCCCCGCTCAAGAGCGGCCTTGCCAAATCACGGCAGGGCCGCTCTAAGCTTGTCGGACAACAGGAGGACTGCACGATGACCACGCTCACCATTCCCGATCTCGCCGGCAAGGCCGTTCTGATCACCGGGGCGTCGAGTGGCATCGGCGAGGCGCTGGCCCGGGCCTTTGCCGCCCAGGGCGCCCTGGTCGGCCTGCATTACAATTCGAATGCGGAAGCGGCCCATGCGATCGCTGGGGATATCGAGGCCGCTGGCGGCAGTGTCGTGCTGGTCAAGGGCGACGCGGCCTCCTCGGCGGCCATGGCCGAGGCCGTGGCGCATGTCGCCAAGACCTTCGGCCGGCTGGACGGCCTGATCAACAATGCCGGCAGCATGATCGCGCGCGTGCTCTATGAAGAAATGACCGATGCGCATTACGACAAGGTCATGGACGTCAATGCGCGCTCGGTGCTTTCAGCCAGCCAGGCGGCGGTTGCGCATATGAAGCTGCAGGGTGGCGGCTTCATCATAAACACGACCTCGGTCGCCGCCCGCACAGGCGGCACCGCCGGCTCGGGCGTCTATGGCTCGTCGAAAGCCTTTGTCGGCGCGGTGACCAAGGGCATGGCGCTGGAATTCGGCAAATACAATATCCGCGTCAACGCGGTGGCACCCGGCGTCATCACCACGGCCTTCCAGGACAAATATGCCCTGCCCGGCCAGCTCGATCAGGTGGCGGGCAGCGTGCCGCTGAAGCGTACCGGCACACCTCAGGACTGCGTCGGCGCCTATCTCTTCCTCGCGTCCGAGAGCCTGTCAGGCTACATCACGGGACAGACGATCGACATCAATGGCGGGCAGTTCATGCCGTGAACGAGAGATGCAGATGATGCGCTGTTAAGTCATCGGAACAGGGCGCGTCACTCTTCCCATTCAGAGCGAAGCCTGCGCTGGATAGCGAGCCCATCTTCATCTGAGGCCCACAGCCCGAAACCCGTGGGAACCGCATTCTCTTGTTGGCTGTCGAGCATATCCTGGACAGCCATCTTGATGAGGTCGGCGCGAGAAACGCGCATATGCTGTGCCAGACGGTCAAGCGCCTCGACCTGTGCATCTGGGATATCGACTGATATGCGCATTCTGCCCTCCCATGCGTCGGCCGAGGAGGAGATAGGCCCCACTCAGCCCTCGCCGCGATTGTCCTTCAGCCAGTCCAGACCGTTGCGCAGCGTATCGACCGCCTGATCGATCTGCGACCGCTCGATGATCAGCGGCGGCGAAAACAGCATGCGGTCGCCGGTGGCGCGCAGCACGACGCCGGCATTGACACACTGGTTGCGCACGGCAGTCCCCGTATCATCCGGCTTCTTGAAGCGGCGGCGGGTGGCCTTGTCGGCGGCGATCTGGACGGCGCCCATCAGGCCGACGCTGACGGCTTCGCCGACGAGCTCGTGGTCGGTGAGCGAGGCGAGCGCCTGAGCGAGATAGGGGCCCGTGTCGTCGCGGACGCGCTCGACCAGGCCTTCCTCTTCGATGATGCGGATGTTTTCAAGTGCTGCGGCAGCGGCCACCGGGTGACCGGAATAGGTGTAGCCGTGGTAGAAGTCACCGAGCTCGTTGACCATGACGTCCGCCACGCGATCCGAGACCAGCACGCCGCCGATCGGCAGGTAGCCGGAGGACAGACCCTTGGCGATCGGCGCGAGGTCCGGCTCGAAATCATAATGCTGATGGCCGAACCAGGAGCCGAGGCGGCCGAAGCCGGAGATGACTTCGTCGGCAACGAGCAGGATCTGGTATTTGGCGCAGATCCGCTTGATTTCCGGCCAGTAGGTCGAGGGCGGCACGATGACGCCGCCGGCGCCCTGGATCGGCTCGGCGACGAAGGCGGCGACGTTCTCTTCGCCGAGTTCGAGGATCTTGTCCTCCAGTTCGCGGGCGACCTTCAGACCGAAATCTTCCGGCGAAAGATCGCCGCCCTCGGCATACCAGTAGGGCTGGTTGATGTGGTGGATGCCCTCGATCGGCAGGTTGCCCTGCTCATGCATCCATTTCATGCCGCCGAGTGAAGCGCCGGCTACCGTCGAGCCGTGATAGGCGTTCTTGCGGGCGATCACCTGCGTCTTCGTCTCATGGCCCAGCGCCTTCCAGTAGACGCGCGCCATGCGGAACCAGGTGTCGGAGGCTTCCGAGCCGGAATTGGAGAAGAAGACCCGGTTGATCCTCGGGCCGGTCTTTTCGGCGATCTTCTGGGCGAGCAGCGTGGTCGGCGGCGTCGTGGTGCCGAAGAAGGTGTTGTAATAGGGCAGCTCCAGCATCTGAGCGTGGACGACATCGGCAATCGACTTGCGGCCATAGCCGACATTGACGCACCACAGACCGGCAAAGGCATCGAGATACTGCTTGCCGGTCGAATCCCAGATATGCACGCCTTCCGCACGGGTGATGATCTTGGTGCCGGCCGCGTTCAGCTTCTTCATGTCCGAAAAGGGGTGAAGATGATGGGCAGCGTCGATGGCACCGAGATTGGAGACGGCGGTAAGCGGCTTGTTCATGGGTCGGGTCCTTGACCGGGGCGGAAGCTCTTGCTTTCACGGCCAAACATGGTCCGTGTGGCAACCCTACCCCGCATTGAAAGGCGGAACATTATCGGCTACGAACATGACCTTCCAAAACGCGTTTGGCAAGGCACCGATCGCCGCGTTCCTCCGGCCAAATTAGCCCAAGAGCCAACGAGAGTTTTTCCATGACAGCACCGACCGAGGCCGCCGATCAGACCGCAGCCGATCCTTCCGCGCGCATCGAGGTGCTGCTCGTCGGCATGAATGGCGACCTCAGGGGCAAGATGATCCCGCTGAAAGCCGAGGACAAGGTCTGGAAGAACACGGTTCGCCTGCCCGCCTCGACCCAGTCGCTCGACATCTGGGGTGACGACAATGACGACATCACGAAGATCTCGCTGACGCTCGGCGACCCGGACGGCATCTGTGTGCCCACCAAGAATTCGCTGACCACCCTGCCCTGGGGACCCGCCGGCTCCAAGCAGGTGCTGGCCACCATGCACACGCTCTCAGGCGAGCCGCATTATGTCTGCCCGCGCGCGATCCTCGCCAGTGTGATGAAGCGCTTCGAGGCCAAGGGCCTGACGCCGGTTGTTGCCACCGAGCTCGAATTCTATGTCATGGAGCCGGATTTCCGCGAAACCGGCGTGCCGATGCCGCCGAAGGCGCTGGTCATGAACGGCGAGGTCGAGGGCTACCAGCTCTATGACATGCGCGCGACCGCTGCGATGGAAGACTTCCTCGAAACGGTGCGCGAATATTGCGACCATATGGGCCTGCCGGCCGATGCGACGACCGCCGAATTCGGCCCGGGCCAGTTCGAGGTTAACCTCCTGCACAAGCCGGACCCGATGGCTGCCGCAGACGATTGCATCTACCTGAAGCGCGTTGTCGATTTTGCCGCCCGCCGGCATGGGCTCAAAGCCACCTGCATGGCCAAGCCCTATGGCGATCATGCCGGCTCGGGCCTCCATGTGCATGCCTCGATCATCGACAAGGACGGTAAGAACATCCTCGACGCCAAGGGTGGCGATCCGGTGAAGCTGAAGTCGATCACTGCCGGCATGCTGAAGAGCATGCAGGATGCGCAGCTGATCTTCGCGCCCTTTGCCAATTCCTATCGCCGCTTCCAGCCGGGCTCCTTTGCGCCCGACAAGATCGACTGGGGTTTCGGCAATCGCGGCACGGCGATCCGCATTCCCGACAAGGACGGCCCCGCCGCCCGCATTGAACACCGTGTCGCGGGAGCGGACGCCAATCCGCATCTGCTGCTTGCTGCCATCCTCGGCGGCATCCTGCTCGGCCTGGAAGAAGACCTCGATCCAGGTCCGGTCACAACGCCGGATAGCGCGCCCGAGAACCCTGAGATGCTGACCTATGACTTCCTGACCGCCGTCGAGCGTTTTCGGGCCTCGGCCTTTATCAAGGATATCTTCGGCGCCGAATATCAGCGCATCTATGGCGACACCAAGCGCAAGGAGGCCATGGCCTATCTGCGCACCGTGTCGAGCTTCGATTACCAGACCTATCTGCCGCGGATCTGAGCATCTTCGCCCTGCGGGCTCATCGAAACGGCGCCCGATCAGGGCGCCGTTTGCGTTCAGACTTCCGGTCGCGGCGGTGCGACAAGCACCTTCAGTTCACCGGGGTGGATCTTCAGCTCGACATCCGCCGGCATGCGCAGAAGTTCGCCGTCAAGCACGCAGGCCGCGCCCTTGCGGTAGTTGGGAAAGTGCAGAAGCACCTTCTGCGCGGTCGAGGCGGTCACCGCCTGGTTTTCCTTGAACTTGCCCCTGATGATGTCGAAGGCGAGCAGGCCGACCCCCGTCGGCTCCAGCGGATCGGCAAGATAGACGCCGAGTTTGCCGGTATCGACCCGGTCGGCGAAGAACAGCGAGTTGTTGCCGAGCGGATTATTCGACACCGAGATCGCCGAGACCGGACGTTCGTCGCTGCGGCCATCGCCATCGATGTCGAAGATCACTTCAAAGCGCGGGGGATCAAGCATGACGCCAAAGGCGGCACTGGTGCTCGCGCGGATCTTGCCGATCCGGGAGGCGAAGTTCATCTGGTTGCGCATCCGCACCATGCGGGCATGCAGGCCGGCAGAGAACTGATGCACGAAAGGTCGGCCGTTTGCAGTCGCGATATCCATCGGCACCACCTTTGCCTCGGCCAGGACGTCGAGCACCTTCCAGATATCGAGCGGCAGCTTCAGGGAGCGGGCAAAGAGGTTCATGGTGCCGGCCGGGATGACGCCGAGCGGCAGGCCCGACTTCCATGCCATGCCGGCAGCGGCAGAAATCGTGCCATCGCCCCCGCCCGCGACGATCGCCTCGACACCGCTTTCCTCGCTTGCGGCCTCCAGCGCATAGGTGATCTCGTCACCGGCCACCACGGCGCAGTCGAGTTCATGCCCCTTCGCCGCGAAGGCGCGCATGGCCGTCTCGCAATAGGTCTGCATGTCGGTGGTCTTGAAGGTGCCACCGTCGCGATTGAGTACCGCCTTGATTTTCATGGAAATCCTTCGAGGAAAGAACAGGCATCAGCGGGCAACGCCGGATCCCGGCGATTTGTTGCATCGCCAAAGATCGAAAGCGAAGGCGCGGTTTTCAAGGCAGAGATGGACGTTCCACAGCGGAGGTCACAGATCAAGCGGCCTGAAAGCCGAAATGATGCATTGATGTGGCGCGCAGAAGCATGTCCTTATGGCGCAGCGTTCAGACGCCAGACAGGAGTTTTCCATGCGCGCCATCGGTTTCTACAGCAATCACCCCGCCACCTCGGATGAGGCGCTTGTCGATATCGATCTTCCCATGCCGGCGGCCACAGGCCGCGACCTGCTGGTGGAGATCAAGGCGATATCCGTCAATCCGGTCGACACCAAGGTCCGGCGAAACCAGACGCCGCCGGCTGGCGAAGCCCGTATCCTCGGTTACGATGCTGCCGGCGTGGTCAGGGCGGTCGGTCCGGATGTGACGCTGTTTAAGCCGGGTGACGAGGTCTATTACGCCGGTGCGGTCAACAGGCCGGGAACCAATGCCGAATACCATCTGGTGGACGAACGGATCGTCGGGCTGAAACCGAAGACGCTCTCCTTTGCCGAGGCAGCGGCCCTGCCGCTGACGGCGATTACGGCCTATGAGGCGCTGTTCCATCGCATCAAGGTGCAGGAACCGGTCCCGGGAGCGGCACGGGCGATCCTGATTACCGGAGGTGCCGGTGGCGTCGGCTCTATCGCGATCCAACTTGCCAAGGAACTGACCGATTTGGTGGTGGTCGCGACCGCGTCGCGGCCGGAGACGGTGGAATGGGCGAAATCGCTCGGGGCCGATCATGTCATCGACCATTCCAAGCCGCTGGCCGCAGACTATGCCGCGCTTGGCATTGGCGCGCCGGGCTACATCTTCTCGGTCACGCATTCCAGCCAGCATCGCCTGGCGATGGCCGAAATCATCGCGCCTGCCGGGCGCATCTGCCTGATCGACGATTTCCCCGAGGGTTTCGATATCCTCGCCTTCAAGCCGAAGGCGGTGTCGCTGCATTGGGAGATGATGTTTTCGCGGCCAATGTTTGAGACACCCGACATGATCGAGCAGCACAAACTGCTGACGCATGTCGCCGAGTTGATCGATGCCGGCAAGATCCGTACGACGCTCGACACCGTGCTTGGACCGATCACCGCTGCAAACCTGCGCAAGGCGCATCAGATCATCGAAAGCAACCGGGCGCGCGGCAAGATCGTGTTGGAGGGCTTCCCAGCCTGAGGCCTTCCTGCCGCGCCTGTACGATACAGCCTGTCCGTCAGGCGGCCGAACGCATGATGGCCGCGCTGCCGGTCGGGCCCTGGCTCGGCTTGATCGCGGCCTCCTCCACGGCGACCAGATTCTCCTGGCCCCATCGACCGATTGCCTGGAGCACCGGCTCAAGGCTGCGTCCGAGCGGGGTCAGCGAGTAATCGACCCTTGCGGGGACGACGGGATAGACGGTCCGGGCAACCAGACCTGCAACTTCCATGTCCCGCAGCTGTTTCGACAGCATTCGATGCGTGATCGATGGCAGACGCTTGACGAGTTCATTGAAGCGCAGGACTTCGTCCTTGAGGAGGTGGTGGAGGATCACACCCTTCCATTTGCCGTCCAGCAACTGCAGGGTCGCCTCGATCTGGCAACCACCGAGGTCGGACAAGCCGACATTCGTATCGCGAGCCATTCAATATCCCTTCTCGAATTCCTGGCGCACCGTCGCCGGAGCGCCTGTTCCCACTTAGTCCTGACCGCCCGGTCTGAAAAGGCATCGGTCGGTCGGTATTGGTCGACACAGCGTCAACAGGACACACGACGCAGAGATATGTCGAAAAGTTTCATTGCGGAGAGATTGGGGCGAAGCCGGCCGGCAGCAAGGCGAGTTATGAATTCGTGACTGGACGTGACGAAGCCTGTCACGGCGCGATCAAAAAGATGTGGCGCCGGTCAGGCCGACCAGCGCCACGGAATATCAAGCGGAGTTGGGTCTCGCTCAGGCCTGGATCACCACGACCTTGGAGCCGACTTCGACGCGTTCGTAAAGATCGATCACATCATGGTTCATCATGCGCACACAGCCCGACGACATGGCCTGGCCGATGGACCAGGGCTGGTTGGTGCCATGGATGCGGAACATGGTGTCGTTGCCTCCACGATAGAGATACATGGCGCGGGCACCGAGCGGGTTGTTCGGGCCGCCTGGCATGCCGCCGGCATATTTCAGGTTCTTTTCCGGATCGCGGCGGATCATGTTCGCCGTCGGGGTCCAGGACGGCCATTCTGCCTTGCGGCCGACATAGGCATTGCCGGCAAGTGCCAGGCCCGCACGACCGACGCCGATGCCGTAGCGCATGGCGCGACCGCCGCCCAGCACGTAGTACAGGCGACGTGCCGGGGTATCGACCACGATCGTCCCTGCCGCATGGGGGGTCTCATAGGCCACTTCCTGCCGACGCAGCTCCGGCTTGATCTTGTCCAGCGGCACCTTCTTCAGCGGAAACGGCTCATCCGGCACGTCGCCATACATGGCCTGCTGGTTGGGAACGGACTGGCAGCCGGCCAGAAAAAGCGGCAGGCCGAACAGAAGACCGCGGCGGGAAATGGTCATGTTTCAGGCGTCCTCAAGATACGATTCGTTGCCGAGGAGCCTAGAAATTTATGGTTAATGACGGGTTAAATCCTGGGGCGGGCGTTAAGATCCGTGGCGAGGATGGGGCGGGATTCGTGTTCTTTTTTGGCAAAGCAACGTTTGCGTGGTTTGCTGAGTCTGAGCTCACCTGGAGAGGCGCTGATTCGTGGCAAATAAAAAATATCAGGTATTTGTTTCATCGACTTTCCGCGATCTCGTAGAGGAGCGGCAAGACACCATTCGTAATATTCTAGATCTAAATCACATCCCTGCTGGAATGGAGCTATTCCCTGCAGCAGATGTTGCACAATTATCTTACATCAAAAAAATTATCGACGAATGCGATTACTATCTGCTGATTGTTGGTGGTCGGTACGGATCCCTGGATGATGAGGGAATCAGTTTTACGGAACGTGAGTATGACTACGCGGTTGAAAAAGGTAAATTTGTTGTTGCTTTTGTTCACTCTGATCCGGATGCCATCTCAGTGAAGAACAGTGACACAAAGCCTGAGTTAGCTGCAGCTCTGGTAGCATTCCGTGAAAAAGTTATGAATGGGCGGCTCGTAAAAACGTGGAGCAATCGCCAAAATCTTGAGACCGCTGTAATCAAGTCTCTCACTGTCGCCTTCAACACGTATCCGCAAGTCGGATGGATCCGCGGAGACGCCACAGCATCTGACAAAATTCTTGAGCAAGCCAACACGGCCTTGCAGGAAAACATCGAACTGAGAAACAAAGTTGAAAGGCTTTCAGCATCACGTAAGCTGAAATACGAAAACTTGGCCGGCCTAGATGATCCTTTTACTGTACGATACAGAACACGACACTCTTCTAGTAGCAGGTCTGCGCCGTACTACTACACGGCCAGGACAGCGACATTAACCTGGCGCGAAATATTCATTCCACTTGGCGCAGAGCTTACGGTTGCTAAAACAGACCTGTCGATCAGCCTCGCCGTAAAACAAGCTCTCGCGTTGAGTAAAGCTGCAGATAACGCTTACGATGTAAATGACATGGATATCGCTACCATCAAGGCCCAGTTTATTGCACTTGGACTGATCTCAGGAAAGGTAGGAACGTCCCTCAAGGGAACGATGCATGAATACCTATCCCTAACAGAACAAGGGAAAGAAGCTTGGATGGGTGAGGTCGTGATTAGAAAAGTGACCCCCTCCATAGAAACCGACAGCCAATAGGCGGTCGAAACTCCTTTTTCTCGACCGCCCTCCAGCAAACTCACATGTTCGGATAGACCGGCCCCTCACCACCCTGCGGCGGCACCCAGTTGATGTTCTGGTTCGGGTCCTTGATATCGCAGGTCTTGCAGTGGACGCAGTTCTGGGCGTTGATGACGAAGGTCTGCTCGCCGTCCTTCTCCACCCATTCGTAAACGCCCGCCGGACAGTAGCGCGTCGACGGGCCGGCATAGACGCCAAGCTCGGAGCGCTTCTGCAGGTCGAGATCGGCGACCTTCAGATGCACCGGCTGGTCTTCCTCGTGATTTGTGTTGGAGAGGAACACCGAGGAGAGACGGTCGAAGGTCAAAACGCCGTCCGGCTTCGGATAGGCGATCGGCTTGTGCTGGGCTGCCGGCTCCAGCGATTCGGCGTCCGTCTTGCCGTGCTTCAGTGTTCTGAAGAAGGAGAAGCCGAAAAGCTGGTTGGTCCACATGTCGATGCCGCCGAGGCCAACGCCGAGCGCCGTTCCAAGCTTCGACCACAGCGGCTTGACGTTGCGAACCCGCTTCAGATCCTTGCCGATATCGGTCGAACGCCATGCGTTTTCGATCTCGATCGGCTCGTCATTGGCGCGGCCTGCGGCGATTGCATCGGCGATCTTCTCGGCTGCCAGCATGCCCGAGAGCACCGCGTTATGACTGCCCTTGATGCGGGGAACGTTGACGAGGCCGGCGGAACAGCCGATCAACGCGCCGCCCGGGAAGGAGAGTTTTGGCACCGACTGGTAACCGCCTTCGGTGATCGCGCGCGCGCCGTAGGAGAGGCGCTTGCCGCCCTCGAAGGTGTCGCGGATCGCCGGATGGGTCTTGAAGCGCTGGAACTCCTCGAAGGGGAAGAGATAGGGGTTCTTGTAGTTGAGGTGCACGACGAAGCCGACGGCGACCATGTTGTCTTCGAGGTGATAGAGGAAGGAGCCGCCACCGGTCTTCATGCCGAGCGGCCAGCCGAAGGAGTGCTGCACGAGGCCCGGCTTGTGGTGCTCGGGCTTGACCTGCCAGAGTTCCTTGAGACCAATGCCGAACTTCTGCACGTCGCTGTCGCGGGCAAGATCGAACTTGGCGATAAGCTGCTTGGCGAGCGAGCCGCGAACGCCTTCGGAGATCAGCACATATTTGCCGAGCAGCGCCATGCCGCGGGTATAGGCCGGGCCCGGCTCGCCATTCTTCTCGATGCCCATGTCGCCGGTGGCAACGCCGATGACCGCACCCTCGTCGTTATAGAGCACTTCGGAGGCCGCAAAGCCCGGATAGATCTCGACGCCAAGCGCTTCCGCATGGGCGCCGAGCCAGCGACAGACATTGCCGAGCGAGACGATGTAGTTGCCGTGATTGTTCATCAGCGGCGGCATCAGGGCATTCGGCAGGCGCACAGAGCCCGCGGGGCCGAGGAACAGGAACTGGTCGTCGGTGACGGGCGTCTTGAACGGATGATCCGCTTCTTCGCGCCAGCCGGGGATCAGCCGGTCGATGCCGATCGGATCGACCACGGCACCGGAGAGGATATGGGCGCCGACTTCAGCACCCTTTTCGAGCACGACCACGGTCAGATCCGGATTGACCTGTTTCAGCCGGATCGCCGCCGAGAGACCTGCGGGGCCAGCACCCACGATCACGACGTCGAATTCCATGCTTTCGCGTTCAGGCAGTTCCATCTCGGTGCTCATTCGTCATTCCTCGCCAGGCGGTGCTTTCCGCCATCCTCCTTGACAAAACCCAACCGGATTGTCGAGCCGAAGCGCGACGCGCCGAGGCGCAAATTCCGGCAGGGCGGTGTGAAGACGAAGAATATCTTACGTGCACGTAAGGGTCAATGCGACAAGTTTGGATCGGCCGAGGCGATCAAGGCGGAGAAACCACGGATAATATGCAGGTCGCTGCCCTCGATCAGGGCGGTAGGCAGATCGAGGGTGCGGATGACCGAGGAGCTTTTGATCGAGGCAAGGCCATGCAGCGAGGACCAGATGACCAAAGCATCGAGCAAGACGGCCTCGTCGCTGCGCGCTTGTCCCGAAAGCCGTGCCTTTCGTTTCAGTCCGGAGACCAGCAGAGAAAAGGCATGCTTTGCCTTGGCCATCATCTCGGGAAAGGCCTGACCATCCGGCAGCGGCGTGCCGAACATCAGGCGGTATTCGAGCGGATGCTCGTGGGCATAGCGCAGATAGTCCTTGGCCATGTTCGCCATATCCTGATCCGGATCCTCGGACTTCGGATGGGCATCGAGGAAGGCGGCAAAGGCGTCGAAGGCACGCGAGACCATTTCCGCCAGAATATGGTCACGGCTGGCAAAATGCTTGTAGGGCGCCTGATGCGACACGCCGAGCCGCCGCGCCACCTCGCGCAGGCTCAGCTTTTCCAGTCCGTCACTGGCGATGATCGCCATGCCTTCGGCAAGACAGGCTTCGCGCAGATCGCGTTGTGTTCTGGGCATAAGGCTTCCCGCAGATTTTCGCTCGACTTCGGGCCAGACGGTCGGACCACACGGCACCCGTTCTCAAATAGCCGCGACGCCGCGAGCTCACAATAGATGCCGGCCCAAAGCGACCGAGGTTTCGGAGGTCCTTGTAGATCACAAATGTTGACAGCGTCAACTTTTGTGATTATCGATTAAGTTGACACCGTCAACATATGGAGGCCAGCATGATCAGGATCATCCCAGCATTCTCCTTTGCAGCAAGCCTTGTCGCTCTTGCTCCTTCGGGCGCAGCGGCACAGGAGCTGACCGTGCGCGTCTCCGGGATTGCCGAGGCGCGTGGCGAAATCGGTTGTGCTCTGCATGCGAGCGGTGCGTCGTTTCCGACCGGACAGGCCGGTGCGCGGATCGTCTGGATCAAGGCCACGGCGCCTGAGACCCGATGCCGTTTCGCCGATGTCGCCGCCGGAAGCTATGCGGTTGCGATCTCCCATGATCTCAACGGCAATCGGCGTACCGACACCAATTTCTTGGGCATGCCGACCGAGGCCTGGGGGGTGTCCAACAATGCGAGGCCCAGCCTTCGCGCACCGCGTTTCGACGAAGCACGCTTTCAGACTGACGGCAGCGCCCAAACCATCAGCGTGAGGATTGCCAAATGAGCGACAATGTAACCGCCATCAATCACATGACCCGCAGGCGCAGCCTGAAATATGGACCGCTGGCTTTGGTGACCGGCGCTTCTGATGGAATCGGTCGAGAGTTCGCCCGCGAGTTGGCGCGGCGTGGCTATGGGCTGATCATCGTCGCTCGCAGGAGCGACCGGCTGGAGGCGCTGGCGGAGGAACTGGCGAGCGCCCATGGCGTCGCGGTGGACGTACTGCCATGCGACCTGTCGCAACCCGACCAGGTGGAGGAGTTGATCCGCACCACGGCGCATTACGACATCGGCCTTCTGGTGGCCGCCGCCGGCTACGGCACATCGGGTCCCTTCACGCGCATCCCTGTCGAGACCGAGCTCGACATGATCGACGTCAACTGCCGCGCCGTCGTGCAGATCAGCCATGCCATGGCCAAACGTTTCGTGCGCCGCGGCTCGGGCGGCATGGTGCTGATGAGCTCGCTGCTTGCCTTCCAGGGCGTGGCGCAATCGGCCAATTATGCAGCGACCAAGGCCTTCATCCAGACCTTCGCCGAGGGCCTGCGCGCCGAGCTTCGCCCGCAGGGCATCGACGTGATCGCCTGCGCGCCCGGCCCGATCGCCAGCGGCTTTGCCACCCGGGCCAATCTGGTCATGGGCATGAGCCAGCCCGCCTCGGTGGTTGCCGCCGCAACACTGAACGCCCTTGGCCGACGCGGCACGATCCGCCCGGGCCTGCTCGCCAAGGCGCTGGAGGCCTCGTTCACCGGCATGCCGCGATGGGGCCGCACCCTCATTCTGTCGAAGATCATGGCCGGCATGGCGCGGGGGCCTTCGAGGAAGGAGGATTCCGATACGGCTTTGTCGTCGGGGAAACCTTCTTTGAACCCGGTCGACCCCATCTGAACGGCCAAAAGCCAACTGCCTTCGACGCCTCCTGCTGTGGTGAAGTCTATCGTCGGGCGAGGCACAGACGAACGGTTGCCCCGGTCGGATCGCGGAAGGCAATATCGTTGGCGGACAGCACAGCATCGGGATGACTGGCGAGCCCCTGATAAGAGGCGTCATCGGACATCGCGAATTCGTAGGCCAGAAGGCGTGCCATGTCTGCGGGTGCCGGCGTCACCCTCGGGCCCTGCCAGGTGTTGAGCGCCAGCCGATGGGTATAGGCAGCACCGGCACCCAGGTCGGCGAAACCGAGATGCGGCAGCACGAGATTGCGGACAAAGCCGACCTGCTCGAAAAAGGCGATCGGGACTGAAAGCTCCGGAACACGCAGATGAAGATGTGCGATCCGCGCAGCGTCGGCGATGCGCCGCTCAACCGGGCGACCGTCGAGATGCGCGAGTTCCTGCTCAAGATCAAGCCGCTCCCGGCCGCTATGCGGGCGGCCTTCCCGATCGTAGAGCCCGAAGCCGCGCGCAAAATCGCCAAAGCGGCCAAAGCGCTCCGGTGTTTCATAGGCAATCTCGATGCCGAGACCATCCGGATCGTCGAAATAGATCGCCTTGGACATCAGATGATCGACGGGGGAAATCGGCAGGCGGAGCACCATGAGATGGGCGAGCAGCCGGGAGAACTCAAGCTGATCGGGGACGCCGATTGCGATGTGATACAGACCGGCATGAGCGGGTGTTGCCGCCCTCTGCGCACCACTGTGGAATACCAGAAGGATCTCGCTCTCCGTCCCGAGATGCGCGGCGCTTTTGGTGTGGGCATGGATCTTGAGACCGAGGGTGCGGGTCCAGAAGGCGATGGTGCGGTCGAGATCGGTGACGACGAATTCGGCGAGGGCGTATCGCAGGCGTTCGGGTTCTCCGACCGCGGCAAGGGCCTCCGCCAGCGCCAGCGCGGCGGTGGTCATCTTGGCATCCTCATGGAAAAGACGGGACAGCGGCCCGCATATGCGGACCGCCGCCTGGGGGGTGTCAGCGGGCCGAGATCGGCGCCTTGCGGGTGCGGCCCCAGAAGACGAAGATGGCAACGGCGAGCACGACGAAGTTGAACGGGGTGAGGGCTGCCTCTCCACGGGTGAAGTGGAACAGGATCGCCAGAACCTGGATCGCGCTGAAGCCGAGGGCTGCGAGCGGAGTCAGGCCGGGCTGAATGCGTGTCAGCGCCGGGAGAATAATGCCGAGAACGCCGGCAAGCTCGGCAAAGCCGATGCCGCGAACGAACCAGAGCGGATATTCCTGCGCCCAGACGAGACCCATGCCGACGAGCTGTTCGGGCGTCATGAGCAGCTTCATATAGGCTGCGAAGGCGAAGAAGGCGGCAAGCAGGGCCTGGGCAACCCAGAGGCCGATGGTCCAGCCCCGGGCGGGGGCGAGTGTTTGAAGGCTGGTGGTGTTCATGTCTCTCTCCTTGATCTCTGGGGTCTGGTGTCTGGGGGGCACTGATCCAGACCCGGTGAGAAGAGATCTATACTTTTCCTCTTAGATGATCATGATTGCCAATATTGATCCAGAATTTCTCCTGAGTTGATGATCATGGACACCTTGACCAGTCTTCGCGTCTTCCTCTCCGTCGCGGATCTGCGCAGCTTCACGGCAGCGGCGGAGCGGCTCGACCTCTCGCCGGCCATGGCCAGCAAACATCTGCAGCACCTGGAGCAGCGGGTCGGTTCGCGCCTGCTGAACCGCACCAGCCGCAATGTCAGCCTGACCGAATCGGGCGCCCTCTATCGTGAAACGGTGCGGGCGCTGATCGAGGGACTGGATGATGTCGAGGCGCGCATCGCCCAGACGACGGTCACCCCGCGCGGCACTTTGAAAGTCAGCCTGCCGATCTGGATGGCCAATGGGGCCTTTGCCCGGCTGCTCGCCGCCTATCGCGAGCGGTTTCCCGAAGTCCAGCTCGACATCGATGTCAGCGGCCGGATCGTCAATCTCGTCGAGGAGGGATTTGATCTTGCCCTGCGTGTCACCCCCAAACCGGAGGAAGGGCTGATCCTCAAGAAGCTGCAAAACGTGCTCTTCGTGCTGGTTGCCGCACCCGCCTTCCTCAAGCGCAACGGCCGCCCGGCCGCGATCTCAGACCTCAACGACAGCCCCCTCCTCGCCTATTCTCCGGTCGCCGGCGACGGTCGCGTGACCCTTGGCAATGCAGACAAATCCACCCCTGTACAGTTCCGCACGGTACTGAAAAGTCCGAACGAGACGCTGCTCCTCCTCGCCGCGCGAGAGGGCATGGGCTTTACCGTCATGCCCCGCTGGCTGGTCAATGACGATCTGGCCGCCGGGCGACTGGAGCGCGTTCTTGCCGAGGATGTGGCAGTGACCGTTCCCTTCTTTGCCGTCTATCCGAACCGCGGTTACATGCCGGCCAAGACCCGCAGTTTCCTCGATTTCATTGCCGCCGAGCTTGCGAAACTGGAATTTACGTGAGGGCCAGCCCTTCGCTCATTGTCGGGGTTCCGATCCGCCAGCCGCATCGGTAGACTGGATACACGCACATCATATCACGAAAGGATTTTCCCCATGGATCTCGGTATTTCCGGCAAACGCGCCCTCGTGCTCGCCGCCTCGCGCGGCCTTGGCCTCGGGATTGCGAAGGCGCTTGCGGCGGAGGGCTGCCATGTGCTGATCTGCGGCCGCACCGAAGAGAAGCTGAAGGCCAATGTCGAGGCGATCCGCTCGACCGGCGGCAAGGCGGATTATGTCGTGGCCGATCTCGCCGACGCGCATTTCGTCGACCAGATGCTGGCGGCCGTGCATCATACGCTCGGCGGCATCGACATTCTCGTCAACAATACCGGCGGCCCGACGCCCGGCATGGCCGAGGAGATGGATGCGGAGAAGCTCTACACCTTCTTCCAGTCCATGGTGGTGCGCGTCATCACGCTCACCAATGCGCTTGTGCCCCTGATGAAGACCCAAGGCTTCGGTCGTATCCTGACGGTGGCCTCCTCAGGCGTCTTCGAACCGATCCCCAATCTGGCGCTGTCGAATACGCTCAGAGGCGCCCTCGTCGGCTGGAACAAGACGCTGTCTTCCGAACTTGCCTCCTATGGCGTCACCGCCAACATGATCCTGCCCGGCCGCATCCATACCGACCGGATCGACGAGCTCGACGGCGCGAATGCCAAGCGCCAGGGCAAGTCGCTGGAAGAGGTGCGTGCGGCATCGGTCAAGTCGATCCCCGCCCAGCGCCTTGGCCAGGTGGAAGAATTCGCCGCCGCCGCCGCCTTCCTGTGCTCGGCACCGGCGAGCTACATCACCGGCACGATGCTGCGCGTCGATGGCGGCGCGGCGAAATCGATCTGAGGTGGAGGCGGCAGGCTCCCTGCCCGCAATACGTAAGTGCCACTTCACTAAATTTGAAGGGAATGATTGAACGGCTTGGCAATATCCGGGGACTATTCAGTTACCAGTTTCACTGGGAGATGAAAGTTCCCCGCCATGACGGAAGCCGGACATGAAGACCGGACGATCCTCGACGTTCTTGCGCCACTTTTTGGGGCGGAAGACGACCCGGAGACGCCCAAACCACTCGCGATCAAGGCGCGCTCTGCCGTTCAGGGTGCGATCATCGGGCAGTTGTTGCCGCGATTTGCAGAAGACGAGACACCGGAACCTCTCGACTTCGAGACACCCCTCGCCTTCCTCTCCCGCGCTTATCTGGATGTCTGAGACGCGGGTCGGCGCCAGGGCTCAACCAAACCCGGCGACACCGCACAGGGCGCTTGATCCCAGATGAAAGTGGGTTCACGGTCCCTCTCCTCATGACAGCCCAGGAGAATGCCGATGTCGCCTGTCCGTATCGCCCTGCAAGTGCTGTTCGCACTCTGCATTCTCATCGGCTTTATCTGGATCGGTCAGGGCTCGGGTCACTTTCCCTATCCCGCCTCCAGCTTCATGATCGACCAGACGCCCTGGATCTTCTATGGCGCAGCCCTTGCTGCCGTCGGGCTCTTCGGACTTTTCCGCCTGCGCCGTCGCTGACGACCCCGCCGCCATTTCCACCCTTGCTCTGACGCGACCGCTGTGGCATCAGGCGCCCTCTTTCTGTCTGCGGTCCGCCCATTTCGTCCGGCGCGCCGGCTCTCAGTGACAATCCAGAGATATCAACAAGGGAGCGATGGCCATGGCTGAAGCGCTTGGGCTCGATTTCGGCACGACCAATACCGTCATCGCCGTCGCGGAAAGCAGCGACGAGACACGGTCGATCGCCTATACCTCGCCCGCCGGAACCACCGACAGCATGCGCACCGCGCTCTCCTTTCTGAAGGATCCGCAGCTCGGCGCCGGTGCGCTGAAGGTCGAGGCGGGTCAGGCCGCCATCCGCACCTTCATCGACAATCCCGGCGACTGTCGCTTCCTGCAGTCGATCAAGACCTTTGCCGCCTCCGCCCTCTTCCAGGGCACGCTGGTGCATGCCCGCCGCTTCCAGTTCGAGGACCTGATGGAGGTCTTCCTCAAGCGGCTGCAGGCCTATGCCGGTGACGGCTGGCCGGGCGAGGCAAAGCGCCTCGTCGCCGGGCGCCCGGTGCATTTCGCCGGCGCCAGCGCCGATCCAGCACTTGCCGTCACCCGTTACAACGAAGCGCTGACCAGGCTCGGATTTCCGGAGATCCACTATGTCTACGAGCCGGTCGCAGCCGCCTTCTATTTCGCGCGCACGCTGAAGCGGGACGCGACCGTACTGGTCGCCGACTTCGGCGGCGGCACCACCGACTTCTCGCTGATCCGCTTTTCGACCGAGGCCGGCAGGCTGAGTGCAACGCCGATCGGCCATTCGGGTGTCGGCATCGCCGGCGACCAGTTCGATGCGCGCATCATCGACCAGCTCGTCGCCCCCGAAATCGGCAAGGGCAGCCAGTTCAAGAGTTTCGGCAAGCTGCTCGACGTGCCCAGCAACTACTATCTCGCCTTTTCGCGCTGGAACCAGCTGTCGGTTTTCAAGACGCTGAAGGAATTCACCGATCTCAAGTCACTGGTGCGTCAGGCGGAAGAACCGGAAAAGCTCGAACTGTTCATCGACCTGATCGACCATGACGAGGGCTATCCGCTCTACCAGGCCGTCTCGGCGACCAAGATGGCGCTTTCGTCTGACGAAGAGGCCGATTTCCGCTTCGCGCCGCTCGGCAAGGCCGGCGAGAAGCGCGTGACGCGCCGTGATTTCGAAAGCTGGATTGCGGACGATCTCGTGCGGATGGAACAGGCGCTTGACGAGGTCCTGGCGACGAGCAACACGGAGGCCTCCAGCATCGACAAGGTCTTCCTCACCGGCGGCACCTCCTTCGTTCCCGCCGTGCGCGACATCTTCCACCGCCGCTTCGAGGCAAGCCGCATCGAAACCGGCGGCGAACTCGTGTCCATCGCCCATGGACTGGCACTGATCGGCGAGCGCGACGACATCGACCAATGGGTGGCTTAAGCCGGTGCGGGTCAGACGTCGACCAGCCGAACCTCAAGCCTTTTGCCGACTGACCTTGCAGCGCGCTCGAGCGTATCAAGTGAAACCGCCACATTCTGCGGATCAAGGACACGCTCGACCTGTGTGCGGCTTGTTCCCATCTTCACAGCCATCTCGGACTTCGAGATAGATTGCTGTTTTCGAGCATCCTCAATTTGCCATGCGAGAATCCGCTTTAGGGCTTCTCCGTAAACATCGTCCCGCTCCCCGAGGTCATCGAGAAATTCTTCAAGACTGCTACCGATGGACGGCTTCACTTCGCTCATATTACAGCTCTCGAATTAGAGGTAGCTCAGCTGGTGCTGTAGGTAAGCGTTCTAGAGTTTAGACAAAACAACAACCAGCAGGATCGGGTTGAGCTTCACTCCCGATTGTCTACTATAACGCGACATTGAATACGGAGGCGCATGTGAAATTTCCTGTGACTCTCTTACTTCTTTTGGCTCAGCCAGCGATGGCTGCGGAGCTCACGCCTCGCGACTACTCGCCTACAGATACAGCATCCATACGTACAATCGCTATAAAGCGAGACCCCGGTTACAATGTAGTTGTTGTAGGTATCGCCAATCGGTCGACAGTGCCGTTTAATGTCAACTATGCCTGCACCCTGATTGATTCAACGGGCCAACCCTTTGGCACAACAGGAGGCACGGCCAACGCTGTCCCTCCCTCCCAGGAGATAATCTCCGAAAGCATATCGTTTGCCGAAGATGCAGCGGGCGCAGCTTGCCGTATCGAGTTCACACTCCCCCTCAACTGATCTCGCCGAACGGGGCGACTAGAAGCAAACAGTAATACTGAGTTGACGGGGTAGCATAGTCGTGGCGTGGCCGAATTGGATTTCATCGCTCGTCCTGTACCCAGATCATGCACAGTGCAAATAAGTAAGAGGTAAGGGGCAAGCCGAGCCCATCTGGCGAAGCAGGTTAGCGGTCGGCTATCGGTAGCGGACAAGATGAACCGCTGTGAGCTTCTATGTCTGCGCCTAGCTCTGGAACTAGAACTTTCCATATGATCGAGGCCGTTGCGGACCGTTTTGAGGGATAGCGTCCGCGAAGCTGGTGTAATTTCGGAGGCGATTTGAGTGGAGAAAGCGGTGGAGATTTCGCTTTCGTTTTCCACGAGACGTCAGGTGGGCACCGGGCCCGTCGGAGAAGGTGGAGTTGCGAGACTTCAACCTG
>JAPZUE010000056.1 GCA_027533385.1 Rhizobium sp.
GCTACATGACACTGGAAACCATCGCCACAATGAGCGATGATCCGCTCATCAGCCTGACAGCCGCAAGCTGATCAATTCCTGGCTTTGTCCGGAAGGCACGGCGACCGCCGGAGCTACACCAATCCCTGGGACACGATCAAACGGACGATGTTTGGTCATGCTCACCTCCCATTCCACTTCGCCGTAGAAAGGGTCTCGTGGGCAGTTGAGCTGAAGGCCGCTCTGCATGGAGCAGTGTTGCCACCAATGATGCAGAGCCGCTCAAAAGACCTTGACATTTGTGAGTTAAGTGATTGTTTTAGTGGTGGTTGTTTGACGTGATGTTTCAGCCAAGTGCACAGTATCTCGACAGCAAAAACGGTTTGAAAATCCGCGTGTCGGTGGTTCAAATCCGCCTCCGGGCACCATTTTTCAGCAAATCAAAACTCTTTCGTTGAAGCCCAGATGCAGATGCGCTGCGCGTTTGCTGGTTTTGCGGTTCAAGTGTCCTGATCTCCAGGGCTTCGAGCCTTTGCTTGGTAGTCCTTTATCTCATTATTCAGATGTATGCCTGTATGGGTCCTTGTTCCCTGGGCCTACCCAATCGTCCATCAGCATTTTTTGATATTGACCGCTGATGCTTTTCGGTTTACGTCTGACGAAATTCAAAAATCGTCAGACGTAAATCATCATGACACCAGGCACCGCCCAAGCTACCGAACCAGCCGATATGGCCAGCCGCATCCTCGAGGCGGCAGAGGCTCAGTTTCGCCATTATGGTTATGGCAAGACCACCGTCGCCGATGTCGCCAAGGCCTTGGGCATGTCGCCGGCCAATATCTATCGGTTCTTCGGTTCAAAGAGCGAGCTGCTGGAGGGGGTCTGTGACAGGCTCTTGCAGCAGAGCCTGTCACTTGCTCATTCCGTAGCCGCACTCCCGATCAGCGCCGAAGAAAAGCTGCGTCGCTATTCCATGATCCATTTCGAGTTTACGGTGGCGACCATGCTCGATGAGCGCAAGGTCCACGATATGGTCGTTGCCGCGATCGAGCAGAGCTGGGGTGTGATCGATAAGCATATCGATGAGATCCAGGCCATTCTGGCTGACATCATTGCTGAGGGTATGGAAAAGGGCGAATTCGCCAAGGGCGATCCGGCGCATGCGGCTCGCTGTTTCGGTGCTGCGACCTCGCCTCTCCATCATCCGCAGATGGTCGCCCAATGCATCGGCAAGAACAATCGGGCCAGTCCCGAGGATCTCACTGAATTCGCCATTCGCGCCCTTAAAGTCTGAGAAGCCCCGCAGGGGGAGGAACCATCATGTTCGCACGCCGCGTCCGCATTCCGTTGATTGCCCTGTCCCTCGTTGCCAGCCTCGGCTTGACGGCCTGCACGGAGGGAGAGGCGGAAACCGTCCAGCAGCCAAATCTACGGCCCGTCAAGGTCGTTGAGGTGCAGGCTCCGACGACTGCGCGTGAACTGCGCTACTCCGGAACGGTCAAGGCACGCAGCGAAGCGGCCGCCGGTTTTCGCGTGTCGGGCAAGATCATCGAGCGGCGGGTGGATGTCGGTGACCGCGTCGTGCCCGGCGATCTGCTGGCCCGTCTCGACGTCACGGACTACCAGCTGCAGCTGCGCAGTGCCGAAGCAAGCCTTGCTGCCGCCGAGCGACAGCTGGAAACGGCAGAGTTTGCCCTGAAGCGCGCGGATGCGCTTTACCGCCAGCAGGTCACGACCAAGGCGCAGCTCGAACAGGCGCAACTGACGTATAATCAGGCGCTCGCCACGCGCGACAGCCAGCGCTCCTCGCTGGAGCAGGCGCGAAACCAGGTCGCCTATGGCGAGCTGAAAGCCGACAAGCCGGGGATCGTGACCGCAATCAGCGCGGATGCGGGGCAGGTGGTGGCAGCTGGCAGCCCCGTCGTGACGGTGGCGGCCGACGGTGAGAAGGAGGCCCTGATCGCCGTGCCGGAGAATGAAATCTTTGCGTTCGCGCCAGGCAAGGAAGTCGATGTCGGTTTCTGGTCGAATGACGGCTTGAACATGAAGGGCAGCGTACGCGAGGTCGCCGGCAGCGCCGATGCGACGTCCCGCACCTTTGCGGTGCGCATCGCACTGCCCGACAATCCGCAGATCCTCCTCGGGATGACGGCACGGGTCACGGCCCTCGCACCGTCGGACAAGAGCCTGTTCGAACTGCCCTTGTCGGCGCTCACCCAGGATGCCGCCAAGCAGCCGACCGTCTGGACCGTCGATCGCACCGACGCGACCGTTCATGCGCGACCCGTCACCATCGACACCTTCTCCGATACCGGCGTTCAGGTATCGGCTGGCCTGGAGCCGGGCGATCTCGTGGTCGTCGCGGGCACCCAGTTTATGGCGGAGGACATGCAGGTTCGCGTGGCTGACGAGAATCTCTCTCGGGCAGCCGAGGCCGAGCCGGGCACGCCCGACGCTGCCACCCCCTGAGCCCTGCGCCCCACACCCTTCGGGACATTCCTATCATGAGCAATTCTCCTGTCGAACCGGGCTCGTTCAACTTGTCCCGTTGGGCCATCGCCCATCCCAGCATCGCGCGCTTTCTCTTTGGCCTCATTCTTCTGACCGGCCTCTTCGGGCTGATGCGTATGGGCCAGAAGGAAGATCCGGATTTCACCTTCCGTGTCATGGTCGTCCAGGCCTTCTGGCCAGGCGCGTCGCTGACGGACATGCAGGATCAGGTCGTCAACAAGATCGAGCGCAAGCTGCAGGAGACGCCTTATCTGGACTGGGTGAAATCCTACACGCGGCCCGGCTCTGCTATCATTACCTTGCAGGTCAAGGGGAATACCGATGCAGACGACGTGGCTGAAGCCTTCTATCAGGTCCGCAAGAAGGTCGGCGATATCGAGAACGAGTTGCCCGAAGGCCTGATTGGCCCTTACTTCAACGACGAGTTTGGCGACACCTATATCACACTCTATGCCCTGACCGGTGAGGGCTACAGCTATCCCGAACTGAAGCAGTACGCGATCCAGGCACGAGATGTGCTGCTCTCGACCGAAGGTGTCGAAAAGGCTGTCATTCTTGGTGATCAGCCGCAGAAGATCTTCATCGAGGTCTCGTCCAAGGCGCTGGCCGAACGCGGGCTGACCTTTGCCGATCTACAGAACGCCTTGGCCGGTCAGAACGCGATCGATGCCACAGGCAGCATCAATACCGGCTCGCGCTCCGTGCGCATTTCCGTCGACGGTGGCTTTTCGGCTGCAGAGGACATTCGCGAACTGCGCCTGAAATCCGGTAACCAGGTCACGCGCCTTGGAGATATCGCCACCGTCACCGAAGGCCTGGAGGATCCCTATCAGCGCAAGTTCCGCTTCAACGGCAAGGATTCCGTTCAGGTCGGCGTCGTCATGGCCAACGGCTTTAAGGTGACCGATGTCGGCAAATCCGTTGAGGAAACGCTCCAACGCTTCGAGTCGACGCTCCCCATCGGCCTGGAAGTCTCGCAAATCTCCAACCAGCCCGAAGTGGTTCGCGAGGCCATCGCCGAATTCATGAAGGCGCTCGGCGAGGCCTTGCTGATCGTCCTCGTCGTCTCCTTCGTGTCGATTGGCTGGCGTTCGGGTCTCGTCATCGCGATCGCCATTCCGCTTGTCCTCGCCGGCACCTTTGCGGTCATGTACGAGCTTGGCCTCGACCTGCAGCGTATCTCGCTGGGAGCACTGATCATTGCTCTGGGGCTGCTCGTCGACGACGCCATGATCGTCGTTGAAATGATGGAGCGAAAGCTGGAGGAGGGGCTCGACAAGCTGGATGCAGCGAGTTTTGCCTATACATCGACCGCCTTTCCGATGCTGACCGGCACCTTGATCACCACTGCGGGCTTTATCCCCGTCGGCTTTGCGGAATCGACGGCCGGCGAATATGTCCGCTCGCTCTTCTATGTCGTCGGCATTTCGCTGGTCATCTCCTGGTTCGTTGCCGTCTATTTCACGCCCTGGCTCGGCTACATGATCCTCAAGCAGCGCGTCCATGCCGGCAGCCATCATGACGCATTCGACACGACGTTCTATCGCCGGCTGCGCGCCACCGTGTCCTGGGCTGTCGAGCATCGCATCGTCGTTATTGTCTCGACCCTGGTGATTTTTGCAGCCAGCCTCTGGTCCTTCCAGTTCATTCCGAAAAACTTCTTCCCCCAATCATCCCGCCCGGAAATTCTGGTCGACATGTGGCTGCCCGAGGGAACTTCGATCAAGGAAGTCGAAGCGGAAGCAAAGCGCCTCGAGGAGAAACTGCTGACCGATCCGGATCAGCGATTTGTTGCGACCTATGTGGGCGAGGGCGCGCCGCGCTTCTTCCTGCCGCTCGACCAGCAGCTTCGCAACCCAAACTATGCCCAGCTGCTGGTCATGGCGAAGGATGAGGAAGCCCGCGAGCGGCTGATCACCAAGCTCCGGATGACGCTGGCCGAGGACTTCCCCGCGGTGCGCGGCAAGGTCGACCGTCTCTTCCTTGGGCCGCCAACCGGCTGGGCCGTTCAGATGCGCGTCAGCGGGCCGGAGCGAGACGAGGTGCGTCGCATTGCCGACCAGGTAAAGGCCCGCTTCCATCAGAACCCGGTACTTCAGGCAGTTCATGATGACTGGCTTGAACCGGTCACCGCGATGACGCTGGTGGTCGATCAGGATCGCGCAAGGGCGCTCGGCGTGTCGTCTCAGCGCTTGCGGCAGATGTTGCAAGCAACCATGAGTGGAGCGCCGCTCGCCGACGTTCGGGCCGGTGAAGAAACGATTTCAATCGTCGCCCGCGAGCCGGAGGAAAGCCGTCGACTGCTGACCGCTGTCAACTCTATCTACATTCCGACCGATCTCGGCGCCTTCATTCCCCTGTCGCAGATCGCAAAGGTCGTCCCGACCCTCGAACAGGGCATCGAATGGCGCCGCAACCGGCTGCCGACCATCACCGTGCGCGCGACTGTGCCCGACGGCCTTCAGTCAAACGATGTGACGCTGAAGATGTTCGAGGAAATGCAGCCTCTGCGCGATAGCCTGCCTGCCGGCTATTCGATCGAGATTCAAGGTGGGGCGGAAGACAGTGCCGAAAGCCAGAACTCGATCGCGGCCAAGGCTCCGATCATGCTGCTGGTGATCGTCGTCCTGTTGATGATCCAGCTGCAGCATTTCGGCAAGGCCATGCTGGTACTCGCGACCGGGCCGCTCGGCATTATCGGGGCCGCTGCCGCCCTGCTGATCTCCGGTGCACCGTTTGGTTTCGTCGCCATCCTCGGCGTCATCGCGCTGCTCGGCATCATCATCCGCAACTCGATCATCCTGATCGACCAGATCGACCAGGACATCGCAGCTGGCATGGAGAGGCGCGAAGCGATCATCGGCTCTGCCGTCCGTCGTTTCCGGCCCATCATGCTCACGGCCCTGACGGCGGTTCTTGCCCTGATCCCGATCTCGCGCGGCATCTTCTGGGGGCCTCTGGCATACGCGATGATGGGCGGCATCCTGGTCGCCACGGTCTTGACCATCCTGGTTCTGCCCGCAGCTTATGCCTTCTTTTTCGGTCGCTCTCCCCACAAAGCGTGACCGAAAGGGAGGAGGAGGGGTGTCCCCAAGCCTCTCCTCCTCCTTGCATCAGTCTGCGCTCGCACGCCATGGGCCATGCAGACAGCCATTTCCCCAGGCATACACGCATCTAATTTTTTGACCGGTTGATAAATATTTCCGATGCTGCTACGCACACCGGCGCGCAGCAAATTGCTTTCCTTTTTGCGACGCAGTGCGTCCGGAAACGCTGAATATCCGACATTATATGAAATTGCTAATATTTGATAAATTGATTTTGCAGTTGCAAAATTCGGCAAAATTTTAGTTGCGAATATCAAGGTATGGCGAAAAGCAGACCAATTCTGTGACAAAAATGAGCCGAATCTCTCTTTACAACAATTTCGAAGGCGATAAGACACTGCGGCAGTGATCGGGCGGACAGTATTTGCTGCTTGTCAAATTACGACGCGCAAGCCTCTGCAAGCCGCCGATTGCCGGAAGACCGGTTGACCCCGACCTTCACACAACACGGGCGCGATCCACGCGCCGCGGGACCAAAAGAACCGGCGAAGGTATTCGTCCTTCGCCTTTGGGAGACTGCTCATGAAAACCAAGTTTGCACTTGCCGCCGCAGCGCTTGCAGCGGCGACCTTCCTGTCGGGCGCCGCCAGCGCCAAGACCTTCGTTTACTGCTCGGAAGGTTCGCCCGAGGGCTTTGACCCCGGCATGTATACCGCCGGCACCACCTTCGATGCCTCCGCTCATCCGGTCTACAGCCGTCTGATGGAATTCAAGCCGGGCACGACGGAAGCCGAAGCCGGTCTCGCCGAGAGCTACGAGGTCAACGCCGAAGGCACCGAATACACCTTCAAGCTCCGCCCGGGCGTCAAGTTCCACACCACCGAATTCTTCACTCCGTCGCGTGACCTGAACGCTGATGACGTGATCTTCTCGCTGGAGCGCCAGCTGAAGGCCGATCATCCGTGGAACCAGTATGTTGCAGGCACATCCTGGGAATATGCTGCAGGCATGGGCTTCCCGGAATTGATCAAGTCGATCGAGAAGGTCGATGACCTCACCGTCAAGTTCGTCCTGAACCGTCCGGAAGCGCCGTTCATCGCCAACCTCGCGATGCCCTTCGCTTCGATCGTTTCGAAGGAATATGCCGACAAGCTCGAAGCCGAAGGCAAGAAGGAACAGCTGAACCAGATGCCGGTCGGCACTGGTCCGTTCATTTTCGTCGGCTACCAGCAGGATGCTGTCATCCGCTACAAGAAGAATGCCGACTACTGGGGTGGCGCACCGAAGATCGACGATCTGGTCTTCGCCATCACCACGGATGCCGCCGTTCGCTATCAGAAGCTCAAGGCTGGCGAATGCCACCTGATGCCGTTCCCGAACGCTGCCGACGTGGAATCCATGAAGTCCGATCCGGCTCTGACCGTGATGGAGCAGGAAGGCCTGAACGTCGCCTATCTCGCCTACAACACGACCCAGGCTCCGTTCGACAAGCCGGAAGTCCGCAAGGCGCTGAACAAGGCGATCAACAAGGAAGCCATCGTTGACGCCGTCTTCCAGGGCATGGCAACGCCGGCCAAGAACCCGATCCCGCCGACCATGTGGTCCTACAACCAGGCCACCCAGGACGACGCCTACGATCTCGACGCTGCCAAGAAGGAACTCGAAGCAGCCGGCGTCAAGGATCTCTCCATGAAGATCTGGGCCATGCCGGTTTCGCGTCCCTACATGCTGAACGCACGTCGCGCCGCTGAAATCATGCAGGACGACTTCGCCAAGATCGGCGTCAAGGTCGAGATCGTGTCCTACGAATGGGCCGAATACCTCGACCGTTCGAAGGCCAAGGATCGTGACGGCGCCGTCATGCTCGGCTGGACCGGCGACAACGGTGATCCGGACAACTTCCTCGACACGCTGCTCGGCTGCGATGCTGTTGGTGGCAACAACCGCGCTCAGTGGTGCAACGAGGAGTTCAACGCCCTGGTGAAGAAGGCTAAGGTCACTGCCGACCAGGCCGAGCGCACCAAGCTCTACGAAGAAGCCCAGCTCGTCTTCAAGCGCGAAGCGCCGTGGGCGACCATCGACCACTCGCTCTCGGTTGTTCCGATGCGCAAGGAAGTCTCCGGCTTCGTCCAGAGCCCGCTGGGTGACTTCACCTTCGAAAACGTCGACATCGCCGAGTAATCGGAACCGTCACTCTTCCGCCGCGGGCTTATGCCCGCGGCGTTTGTCGTTGATGCGCAAATCTCGCGCCTCATGCCCGAAGGCTCCACTGAAGTGGTTCGGGCAAACGTCAGCCGGCCATGGGGCCGCGGTTCGACCTTCAAAAGACAACAACAGGTCTCACTCATGTTTGGCTTTCTTCTGCGACGGCTCGCCGTCTTGATCCCGACCTTCATCGGTGTCTCGATCATTGCCTTCGCCTTCATCCGGCTTCTTCCCGGCGATCCGGTCGCGCTGCTGTCCGGCGAGCGCGTCATGTCGCCTGAACGGCATGCCCAGATCAGCGCCCAGCTTGGCCTCGATCGTCCGATCGTCACACAGTATTTCGACTATCTCGGCGGTGTGCTGACGGGAGACTTCGGCACCTCAATCGTGTCGAAGAGCCCGATCATCGACCAGTTCTTCGCGCTCTTCCCCGCAACGGTCGAGCTTTCGCTCTGCGCGATCCTCATTGCGATCGCGCTCGGCGTGCCGGCCGGCATTGTCGCGGCCATCAAGCGCGGCTCCTTCTTCGACCAAACCATGATGGGCATTGCCCTCGTCGGCTATTCCATGCCGATCTTCTGGTGGGGCTTGCTGCTGATCATCCTCTTCTCGGGTATCCTGCAGTGGACCCCGGTCTCGGGCCGCATCTCACTGATGTTCTTCTTCCCGCCCGTCACCGGCTTCATGCTGATCGACAGCCTCTTGTCGGGTCAGAAGGGCGCCTTCGCCTCGGCCGTCAGCCACCTGATCCTGCCGTCGATCGTGCTGGCGACCATTCCGCTCGCGGTCATCGCCCGCCAGACGCGCTCGGCCATGCTTGAAGTGCTGTCGGAAGATTATATCCGCACCGCCCGCGCCAAGGGCCTGTCGCCGATGCGCGTCGTCGGCCTGCATTCGCTTCGCAATGCGATGATCCCGGTCATCACCACGATCGGTCTGCAGATCGGAGTCATGCTTGCCGGCGCCATCCTCACCGAGACCATCTTCTCCTGGCCGGGCATCGGCAAGTGGATGGTCGACAGCGTGTTCCGCCGTGACTACCCGGTCATCCAGGGAGGTCTCCTCCTGATTGCCGGCATCATCATGGTCGTGAACCTCATCGTCGACCTGCTCTACGGCCTGATCAACCCGCGCATCCGCCACTAGAAGGATAAAATCTGATGGCAGAGATAATCAACAGCCAGCCGGTGTCGAGCGCGCAGATGCGCCGCCAGATGTTCGCCGAGTTCTGGTTCTACTTCTCCGAAAATCGAGGCGCCGTGATCGGCCTCGTCGTTTTCTTGGCGCTCGTCTTCGTCGCGGTCTTCGCCGGCGTCATCGCGCCACACTCTCCGTTCGAACAGTATCGCGATGCGGTTCTGCTTCCCCCGGCATGGCTGGAAGGCGGCAACTGGAGCTACCCGCTGGGCACCGATCCCGTCGGACGCGATATCCTTTCACGACTGATCTACGGCTCTCAGTATTCGCTCTTCATCGGCGTCTTCGTGACGACGCTGTCGCTGACCACGGGCATCATCATCGGCGTCATCGCCGGCTATTACGGCGGCTGGCTCGATACGGCGATCATGCGCCTGATGGACATCATCCTGGCCTTCCCGTCGCTGCTCCTGGCACTTGTCCTCGTCGCGATCCTGGGTCCCGGCCTGACCAACGGCATGATTGCGATCGCGCTCGTCCTGCAGCCGCATTTCGTCCGCCTGACGCGTGCTGCTGTCATGACTGAGAAGACACGCGACTATGTGACGGCGGCCCGTCTCGCCGGTGCAAGCCCGCTGCGACTGATGTTCAAGACCATCCTGCCAAACTGCATGGCGCCGCTGATCGTTCAGGCGACGCTGTCCTTCTCCAACGCCATCCTCGATGCAGCCGCCCTCGGCTTCCTCGGAATGGGCGCCCAGCCGCCGGCTCCCGAATGGGGCACGATGCTCGCCGAAGCACGCGAATTCATCCTGCGCGCCTGGTGGGTCGTCACCTTCCCGGGTCTGGCGATCCTGATCACCGTTCTCGCCATCAACCTGATGGGTGACGGCCTGCGCGATGCGCTCGATCCCAAGCTGAAGAGGTCCTGATCATGGCACTTCTCGATATCCAGAACCTCACCGTTCAGTTCGAGACGGCAACCGGCTGGTTCAAGGCCGTCGACGGCGTGTCCCTGTCGGTAGAGCCGGGCGAAGTGCTTGCCATTGTCGGCGAAAGCGGCTCAGGCAAGTCCGTCGCCATGCTCGCCGTCATGGGCCTTCTGCCCTGGACGGCTAGGATCACCGCCGACAAGATGGAGTTCCAGGGCCGCGACATCCAGAAGATCTCTGCTGCCGAGCGCCGCAAGCTGATCGGCAAGGACGTGGCGATGATCTTCCAGGAGCCGGTCGCGAGCCTCAACCCCTGCTTCACCGTCGGTTTCCAGATAGAGGAAGTCCTGCGCCTGCACATGGGCCTCAGCAGACAGGACTGCCGCGCGCGCGCCATTGAGCTCTTCAAGCTGGTTGGCCTGCCGGATCCCGCCGAGCGGCTGAACCATTTCCCGCATCAGATGTCGGGTGGTCAGTGCCAGCGCGTGATGATCGCGATTGCGATCGCCTGCAATCCGAAGCTCCTGATCGCCGACGAGCCGACCACGGCACTCGACGTGACGATCCAGAAGCAGATCCTCGATCTCCTGATGAAGCTCCAGGCCGAGACCGGCATGGGCCTCATCATGATCACCCATGACATGGGCGTGGTGGCCGAAACTGCTGACCGCGTTATCGTCCAGTACAAGGGCCGGAAGATGGAGGAAGCCGACGTGCTCTCGCTCTTCGAAAACCCGAAGAACCCCTATACCCGAGCGCTGCTGTCCGCACTTCCGGAAAACGCCACTGGCGACCGCCTGACGACGGTTTCCGACTTCCTGGCCGCCGCTGAAACGGGAGGTGCCGCATGACCGCCGAAACCCAAACCCCGATGCTTGAGATCCGCGATATCAAGCGCGACTACCGCGTGCCGCAGGGCCTGTTCAAGCAGGACAAGATCGTCCATGCGGTGAAGGGCGTCTCCTTCAAGCTCGACAAGGGCAAGACGCTCGCCATCGTCGGCGAAAGCGGCTGCGGCAAGTCCACCCTTGCCCGCATCCTGACTTTCATCGATGAGCCGACGGCAGGCGAACTGCTGATCGACGGCCAGAAGGTCGATACCCGTCCTGGTCACCTGACCGCCGATATGCGCCAGAAGGTGCAGATCGTCTTCCAGAACCCCTATGGCTCGCTGAACCCGCGCCAGAAGATCGGTGATGTGCTCGGCGAACCGCTGCTCATCAACACCAAGATGAGCGCTGCCGAACGCCGTGAGCGCGCCACGGATATGCTGGTCAAGGTCGGCCTCGGTCCTGAGCACTACAACCGCTACCCGCATATGTTCTCCGGCGGTCAGCGCCAGCGTATCGCGATTGCCCGTGCGCTGATGCTCAATCCGAAGCTGTTGGTGCTCGACGAGCCCGTCTCGGCACTCGACCTCTCGGTCCAGGCGCAGGTCTTGAACCTGCTCGCCGACCTGCAGGAAGAGTTCGGCCTGACGTACGTTTTCATCAGCCATGACCTGTCGGTCGTGCGCTACATCGCCGATGAGGTGATGGTGATGTATTACGGCGAGGCGGTCGAATACGGCGCGCGGGATGCGGTCTTCTCCGATCCGCAACACGAATACACCCGCACGCTGTTTGCCGCGACCCCGCGCGCCGATGTCGAGTCCATCCGCGCCCGTATGGCGCGGCGCAGCAAGGTCGCCGCTGCGGGCTGATTGAACGTCTCAGCAAAGCTTCGAGGAGGGCGCCCAACGGCGCCCTTTTTCATTTCGGCAGATAGCCGTGCGAAATCTTCGGACTGTCGAACACCATGGTAGAGCGGATCGTCTTGATCTCGGCGAGCCGATCGAACTCTTGCCAGATCAGCCGCTTGTAGTCGGCCATATCTTTTACGGAGATCTTCAAGAGGAAGTCGAAATCACCGGCCACGGCATGGATCTCGACAACCTCGTCGAGCTTGCCGACATGCTCGATGAAGCGCTCGCCGACCTGCGGCGTGGTGCGGTCGAGCGTGATCTCCACATAGGCCTGCAGACCCAGCCCGACGCTTGGTGCATCAATGACAACCCTCTGCTTGATGATCCCGCTCGCATAGAGCCGGGCAAGCCGCCGCGACAGGGGGGCGGCCGTCAGACCGACGCGTTCTGCAAGCTCGGTATTGCTAAGAGCCGCGTCCTGCAGCAGGCAGGCGATGATCTTTCGATCGATCTTGTCCAGGCTCGGGCTCTCGGCTTCCATTATCATTCTCTTCTGTAGTGTCTGGCGCAAATTTCTATCGCAGAATGATGCTGTCGAGCAATACGTATCCAGTTCGCTTGGTTCATCCAACGAAATCCGCAGAGACTTTGCGCGGGAAACTTGGTATCTCTTCTCCAGCACAATCGCTCTTCGACGAAGGTCCCCGATGTTCGACAAGCTTGCCTCCCAGCCCAATGATCCGCTGCTTGCCCTGATCGGGCTCTACAACGCCGATGACCGTGCGGATAAGATCGACCTGGGCGTCGGGGTCTACCGCGATGATGCAGGCCGTACCCCGGTCATGCGTTCGGTGAAAGCGGCCGAGAAGGAGCTGCTGGAGAAGCAGGAAAGCAAGTCCTATGTCGCGCCGGAAGGCGACCGCGTCTTCCTCGATCTCCTCTGGGACCTCGTCGGCGGCAAGGGGCATGGCAAGTTTGCAGCAGGTGTTCAGACGCCCGGTGGTTCGGGCGCCCTTCGTCTCGCTTCGGACCTGATCGCGCGCGCCGGCAGCGGCCGTCTGCATCTCGGCCTGCCGAGCTGGCCCAACCACGCCGGCATCTTCGGCGCGACCGGCCTTAACGTGGAAACCTATCCCTATTTCGATGTCCCTACCCAGGACGTACGCTTTGCCAGCATGATGAAGGCGCTGAGCAGCGCTCCGCGTGGCGATACAGTTCTGATCCATGCCAGCTGCCACAATCCGACGGGTGCGGCTCTGACCACCGCGCAGTGGGAGGAACTGGCTGCCGTGATCGCCGAGCGCCGTCTCGTGCCGCTCATCGATTCTGCCTATCAGGGTTTCGGCGCCGGCATCGAGCAAGATGTGGCCGGTCTGCGCACGATCATCGCAGCAGCACCGGAATCTCTTGTGGCCGTGTCCTGCTCCAAGTCCTTCGGCATTTATCGCGAGCGCACCGGCGCGATCTTTGCGGTCGCGGAGACCCAGGAGGCGGCTGACATCGCCCGCTCGAACCTGGTCACCATGGCCCGCACCAGCTATTCCATGCCGCCGGACCATGGCGCGGCCGTTGTCCGCACGATCCTGTCCACCGACAGCCTGCGTCAGGACTGGATCAACGAGTTGAACAGCATGCGCGATCGCCTAAACGGCCTGCGCCGTGAACTGGCGGCAGCCCTCGGGGATGGCTGGCAGCTTGCGCCGCAGATCGCCGAACAGCAGGGCATGTTCTCTCTCCTGCCGCTGAAGGAAGCGGACGTCCTGTCGCTGCGCAAGTATCACGGCATCTACATGCCGACCTCCGGACGCATCAACATCGCGGGCCTGAAGAGCCAGGATATCCCGCGGGTTGCCAGCGTGCTGAAACCGCTTCTGGGCTGAACACCATGACCACCACGACCGTGAACCAGGCGGGTGCCGAGCGCCATCGCCTCTATGAAGACGTGCTTGCGATGATCTCGGGCACGATGTTCGTATCCCTCGGTACGCTTATCTACACGGAGACAATGCTGACGGTCGGGTCGAGCGCCGGTCTGGCCCTGCTCCTGTCCTATGTCAGCGGCTGGGGGTTTGGCCTGATCTTCTTCCTCGTCAACCTGCCCTTCTATATCCTGGCAGTGAAGCGCATGGGCTGGGCCTTTACGCTCCGCACCTTCACGGCAGTGGCGCTCGTCTCGATCCTGTCGAAGCTGAACGGCCAGTGGATCGATTTCTCCTATCTCAATCCGCTCTATGCGACGGTCATCGGCGGCGGGTTGATCGGCACCGGCCTTCTGATGCTGTTCCGACACCGCACCGGTCTCGGCGGCATCAATATTCTTGCCATGTATCTGCAGGAGAAGACAGGCCTGCGCGCCGGCTACTTCCAGCTCGGCGTCGACCTCGCAATCCTCGCCGCCGCCTTCTTCGTACTGCCCGCCGACCGTCTGGCTCTCTCGGTCCTCGGAGCGGGAATCGCCAATCTGATCCTGGCGATCAACCACAAGCCCGGTCGTTATATGGGCCTCAGCTGAGCGCCCGGTCTGGCGTCATGCCAGAGCCGCATCCACAATGACGAGCGGGCGCCCCTGCGTGCAGGCTTCGATGCGGGCGTCGACGCGATAGACGTCTCGAAGCAGGGTAGGGGTGATCACCTCGGCGGTCGCCCCGCTCGCAACCAGTCGACCGTCAGCCACGACAAGCGCATGGTCGCAGTAGCGCATCGCATGGTTCAGGTCGTGAAGCGCGATGAGGACGGCGATCCCGCTTTCCGACGCAAGCTCCCGCATGAACTGCAACACCTCGATCTGGCGGAAGAGATCCAGCGCCGAAGTCGGCTCGTCCATCAAGAGCACTTCGGGCTTGCGCACGAGTGCCTGGGCGATCGCGACCAGCTGTCGCTGCCCGCCCGAGAGTTCGCCGAGATCCCGGAAGGCGAGGTCTGCGATCCGAAGGGAGGCCAGGATGCGGTCGATCTCCAGGAGTTCGTTGTCGGCGACCTTCCAGCCTGATCCCTGCTTGGACGCGAGCAGCACGCTCTCATAAACCGTCAGTACGGCATTGGCGCCGGTGTCCTGCGGCATGTAACAGATAGGACGGAGGCTCTCCTCGCCGGACAGATGCACGACGCCTTCGCCTTTCAGCAATCCGGCGATCCGCTTGAACAGCGTCGACTTGCCGGCGGCATTCGGGCCAATGACCGCCGTCAGCACGCCGCCTGTTATGTCGCCGGTGGTGATATCCGTGAAGACGCGGTGCCGGCCATACTGTGCGCCGAGCGCTTCGAGCCTGAGGGCTACCATGCGCGCCTCCTGTTGGTGAAGATAAGTGAAAAGAAGAAGGGCACGCCGACAAGGGCCGTGATCACCCCGATCGGCATGATGGCACCGGGGATCAGCATCTTGGATACGACGGATGTGACGGAAAGCAGAAGCGCACCGCAGAGCACGGAGCCGGGCAGGAAGAAGCGCTGGTCCTCGCCGAGCAGCATGCGCGCGATATGCGGGCCGACGAGACCGATGAAACCGATCGTACCGACGAAGGAGACCGGGATTGCGGCGAGCAAACTCACGAGCAACATGGTCTCAAGCCGGAGTGCTCGGACATTCACACCGAACGAGGCCGCCTTGTCGTCCCCTAAGCGAAGCGCCGTCAGCGCCCAGGCGCGACGCGCAAACAGGGGCACGCAGAAGACCAGCACGGCAAAGGTCACGGCCACCTTGCTCCAGGTCGCCTTGGTGAGCGATCCCATGGTCCAGAAGACGACGGCGGCGAGCGCCTGTTCGGAGGCGAGATATTCGAGCAGCGACAGCAGCGCGTTGAAGGTGAAGACCAGCGCGATGCCGAGCAGCACGATCGTTTCCACCGTGACCCCGCGCATGGTCGAGACGCCGTAGATGAACATCGAGGCGAGCATCGCCATCAGGAAGGCGTTGATCGGCACCATATACTGGACGGCGGCCGGAAACACGGCGACACCGGCGACAAGCCCAAGCGCCGCGCCGAAGCCGGCCGCGGCGGAAATGCCGAGCGTGAAAGGCGAGGCAAGCGGATTGGCGAGGATGGTCTGCATCTGAGCACCCGCCAGCGACAGGCAGGCGCCGACGGTGACCGCCATCAGCGCAATCGGCATGCGGATATCCCAGATCACCACCCGCAGCTGGTTGCCCGCCGAAGCCGGATCCCAGATCGTCGAGACGACTTGCGACAGGGTGTAGCGGGCCGGCCCATAGGCCATGTCGACGGCAATCGACAGCAAGAGACAGACAAAAAGCCCGGCCAGAATGGCCAGGCGCTTCGCCGTCAGGCTTCGATAGGTGTCGCTGGAGGCCGGAAGGGCCGTTTCGACGGTGGTAGCCATGGATGTGTCCTGCAAATGGTGCCTCAAGCGGCAAGTGGCCGGCGGTTGCCCGCCGGCCGGATGGAGATCAGGAGCCTGCCTTCACCGAGGCAAAGTAGCCTGAGTGGTATTCGACCGGCAGGAAGCGCTCATGCATTTCCTTGAAGGTGGCATCCGCATCGAGATCCTTGAACAGATCCGGGTGCAGCCACTTGGCGATCTGCTGCACGGCAACGAACTGGTAGGGGCTGTTGTAGAACTGGTGCCAGATGGCGTGCACATTGCCATCCTTCACGGCCTTGATGTCGGTAAAGCCGGGGCGCTTCATCAATTCGCCGAGCTTGCGCGCGGCTTCGGCCTTGTCGGCACCCGGGCCAACGCCAACCCACTTGCCGCCGGGGACATACAGTTCCCAGTTCGAGCCGGTCACGATCACCTGGTCGGGATTGGAGGCAATGATCTGCTCTGGGTTCACGGTGCCGAAAGTGCCGGGAATGATGTCCTTGGCCATATTGATGCCGCCGGCGAGTTCGACCATCTTGCCGAAGTTCTCATTGCCGAAGGACATGCAGCAATCGTCGGAATAACCGCCGGCGCGTTCCATGAAGACAACCGGCTTCTTCAGGTCGGACTGCTTGGCCAGCACGTCCGTCACCTTGGCGATCTGCTCGTCATGGAATTTCACGAACTCTTCGGCGCGCTCTTCCTTGCCGAACAGCTTGCCGATGATGCGCATCGAATCGTCGGTGTGTTCCATCGGCTTCTCACGGAAGTCGATGTAGACGAGCGGAATGCCGACGGCGGCGAGCTTCTCGATATAGCCGCTCTCTTCGGTCGCCGACTTCGCTTCCGTGTTCATGATGATCACGTCGGGCTTCAGCGCAACAGCCTGCTCGATGTCGAACGTACCGTCCTTCATCCCGCCGAAGGTCGGGATCTTTTCCATCTCCGGATATTTCTTCAGGTAGATGTTGTAGCCGTCGAGGTCGGCCTTCTTGAAATCGTCGCGCCAGCCGATGACACGGCCGAAGGGATTGTCGGTGTCGAGCGCCGCGGTGAAATAGATCTGGCGACCTTCGCCGAGGATCACGCGTTCGACCGGAACGCTCACCTCGACTTCACGACCGGTGATGTCCTTGATCTTCACGGTCTCGCCGGCAAGCGCGACGCCTGAAAAAAGGACGAGCGAAACCGCGGCGGCAGAAGCCACCTTCTCCATTTTGAACACGATCAGTTCTCCTGTTTGTGATTTTCCGTGATCTATGTTTTTATGAGTTTCACAGTCAAGAATTATCTTTTAGAAGTCTTCCAACCTCCTTGGCCCGGAATCGGAAAGTCCAGAAAATGCAAGCTTTTAGCGCCATCTCGAATCATGACCTTCGTGACGAAATCAAAGCCTACTGGTCGCAGCGGGCCGAGACGTTCGACAGTCAGCCGGGTCACGAGATCTTCTCCGAGGATGAAAGGGCCGCCTGGCATGCGCTGTTTCGCAAGCATCTTGGAGACGGTGAAGGGCGTGCCGCGCTGGATCTCGCCTGCGGTACTGCCGTTGTGTCCCATCTGCTCGATGATCTCGGCTTCAAGGTGACGGGCCTGGATTGGGCCGAGCCGATGCTTGAGCGGGCCCGTGCCAAGGCGAAGGCGCGTGGGCGCCAGATCCGTTTCCTGATGGGTGATGCAGAGCGGACGATGGAGCCGGACGAAGCCTATGACGTGATCACCAACCGCCATCTCGTCTGGACCCTGGTCGATCCGCTTGCCTGCTTTCAGGAGTGGCACAGAGTCTTGAAGACTGGCGGCAAGGTGCTGATCGTTGACGGCGATTTCGTCAACACCTCCGCGGTAACGCGCATCTTGAAGAGGCTGACAGGAATTGCGAGCCGGCTGGGACTGGCGCGCGATGCCCATCATGGCGCTCCGAATTCAGATATGGCGGCAACGCACACGCGGATATTGTCGCGTGTCCACTTTTCCGAAGGCGCGCATGCCGATGCTGTCGCGGATTTGCTCAGAGAGGCAGGCTTCTCCAAGGTCACCATCGATCAGAACATGGGCGCGATCCACAAGGCGCAGCGCAAGAACTTCTCCTTCTTCAAGGGGCTGGAGCGTGCCACCCAGCACCGCTACGCGATCTGTGCTGAGAAGTGATCGGGGCGCGGAGCGTCACTGCGACTGCTCTGCTTGTCCCGCGACACCAAGAGCCTCCAGGTCACGCTGAGCATTTGCATCCTTGTTGAAACTGATATACTAATATCTCAGTCATGGGAGGAAGCATGTCTGACAGTTTCGACAGCATGCGCAGGGCGCGCACCGTCCCTGCCGAGCATCAGCGCGGACGTACGCGCGCGGGCAGGGCCGCGACGCAGATTCACGCGACCTTGCGCGACGAAATCGTCCGGATGGAGTTGAAGCCGCTCGATATCCTGAACGAAAAACTGCTTGGCCAGCGTTTCGGGGTCAGCCGGACCCCGGTCCGGGAAGCTTTGCTCAGGCTGGCGGATGAGGGCCTGGTCGAGATCTATCCGCAGTCGGGAACATTCGTGTCGCGCATCCCGCGTCGAGCGCTTTATGAGGCGATCCTCATCCGAAAGGCGCTTGAGGCAACGACCGTCTCGCTGGCAATCGTGGCCATGAGGGACGACCGGCTGCAGGGGCTGGAAGAAAACCAGAAGGCGCTTCGGCAAGCGGCCCAGTCTGGCGACATCGCGCATTTCCACCAGATTGACAGCGAGTTCCACCAACTGGTTGCCGATATCGCCGGCTATCCGGGGATCTGGACGGTGATCGCCCAGGTCAAGGTGCAGATCGACCGCTATCGCTTCATCACTCTGCCCCAACAGGGACGGCTCGATCTCGTCATCGCCGAACATGCCGCAATCATCGAGGGCATGCGTCGCCGTGACGATGGTGCGGCCGTGCTAGCGATGAGCCAGCACATCGGGCGGATGACCGAGGAGCTTCAGGACATCGAGCATCTCGATCCCGCACTCTTCATCGACGACGCATGAGCTGCGGACGCGCAACGTTTTCAAGACATTTCGGGAGTTGAACCATGAAGCCATCCTTCGATCTTTCCGGCCGTACGGCCATCGTTACCGGTGCCAACACGGGAATTGGTCAGGCGATCGCCGTGGCACTGGGGGCTGCGGGCGCCGCCGTACTGGGGGTCGGCCGCTCGAGCATGGACGAGACCGAGGCCCTGATTGCTGCCGAGGGAGGCCGGTTTGCATCTTTCTCGGCAGATCTGTCGACCATCGAGCCGGTGCAGGACATCGTCGACGCAGCGGTCTCCGCCTTTGGTTCGGTCGACATTCTCGTCAACAATGCCGGCATCATTCGCCGTGCCGATGCCATCGATTTCACCGAGGCGGACTGGGACTCCGTCATGGATGTCAATCTGAAGACGGCATTCTTCCTCTCGCAGGCCGCCGCCAGGCGCATGATCCCCGGCGGACGCGGCAAGATCATCAACATCGCCTCCATGCTCTCCTTCCAGGGCGGCATTCGCATCCCGTCCTACACCGCATCCAAGAGCGGCCTTGCCGGTCTCACGCGACTGCTCGCCTGTGAATGGGCGGGCAAGGGCATCAACGTCAATGCCATCGCACCGGGCTATTTCGTCACCAACAACACGACGGCTTTGCGCGAAGACCCGAAGCGTTCGAGCGACATTCTCGCCCGCATTCCGGCGGGTCGCTGGGGCAACCCGGAAGAACTCGGCGGTGCTGCGGTCTTCCTCGCGTCCAACGCATCCGATTACGTGCACGGTACGATCCTGCCCGTCGACGGCGGCTGGCTGGCGCGCTAAGCAAAGCACGGGAAGCGAAAAGCGAGGGGGACGAGATGGGACGCATCGTAGCGATTGGCGAATGCATGGGCGAGCTATCGGAAACGGGCACGCCCGGCATGCTCAACATGGGCTTTGCCGGCGATACGTTGAATACTGCCTTTTACCTCCGCCACAGCCTGGGGCCGGACTGGCAGGTGGACTATGTGACCGCCGTCGGCTCGGATGGCCTTTCCGACAGAATGGTGGATTTCCTCACCGGTCAGGGTATCGGCACCGACCATGTCCGGCGTCTCGCCGACAAGACGATCGGGCTATACTATATCACCCTGAAGGACGGCGAGCGTAGTTTCACCTATTGGCGCAATGACAGCGCCGCCAAGAAGCTGGCCAGCGATCCCGCAGCACTTGCCCGTGCGCTCGACGGCGCGGATCTCGCCTATTGGTCGGGCATAACTCTCGCGATCCTGCCGAACCAGGATCGTCTGGCCCTGATCGAAGCGCTCAGCCAGTTCGCGGGCAGGGGCGGGACAGTCGTTTTCGATCCCAATTTGCGGCCGCGACTGTGGGACAACCCGGACACGATGCGCGGCTGGATCCATCGCGGCGCAGCCGTAAGCCAGCTCTGTTTGCCCTCTTTCGACGACGAATCGGCGTGGTTTGGAGATGCCGATCCCGCATCGACAGTCAGGCGCTATCAGGCCGAGGGAGCAGCAAGGGTTATCGTCAAGAACGGTGCCGACAGCGTGACCTATGCGGATGGCAGCGGCATCTCGACGTTCCCGATAAAGCCTGCCGATCAAGTGGTCGACACGACGGCTGCAGGCGATAGCTTCAATGCCGGATATCTCGCTGCAGAACTCCAGGGCGCCCCCGTCAGGGACGCGATCGCTGCGGGCGCCGGTTTGGCAGGAAGAGTGATTGGCGCCAGAGGGGCCCTCGTCGCAGAAGCCGTCAAACGGCCCTGAGGCACCAATTGGCTCAAGCCGGCGCTGCTCCGCCGCCGAAAAGCGTGAAATAGCCCCAGGCCAGCACGAAGGCGGCAGCAATTCCCACCCAAATCAGCGTCTTCCGAAGCGAAGGCGACATGGCAGCCTTGGGCTTCGGTGGCTTGTCTTCCGGCGGGCGCTCGAACTTGATGACGTTCGACATGATCTGGCTCTCTTGTGACGCTCTTTTACAACACGCTTCCTGCCATGATCGCGCGGCAACAACAAGTCCGGTATCCGCCGAACGCCTGCCGACCAGGCAAAGCTCGATCACCGAGACAGCCTCATGCGTTGCATCCATGCGCCACCTGTTCGTCCAAGTTGTCAACGGCGGAGTAAAAACCGGCCAGGCGGCGGCGCAAAAGTCGGCCACCTTGGCCCGCGCATGAGACCCGCGGGAGGGCGTAGCCCGAGCGGGGGTCTCATGCGCGGGCGGCGATTTTCTGAGAGAGTTTCAGCCTG
>JAPZUE010000028.1 GCA_027533385.1 Rhizobium sp.
CTGCTCGGGAGAAAGCGCCCCGGATCGAACCTTGTGTGCGGTATCAACAATTGACACCGCATAACCGTCACTGATCCGCTTCAATTGTTCCATCGGCACGACCCGATCAGATACAATTGAATTGGCAATCTGTCCCTGTTCGCGCATCGCGAAGAAGGTGAAACCTGAGATGATGATGAGAGCTGCGGTAAGCAGCGAGATGCATGCAAGTAGCTTGACCCTGATGGTCATGATGTCCCCTTCCCCAATCGACCAACAGCCACATTGGCTGCTTGTGCATCCGGCCAAACCGAGCTGTTCTGCCTCGGGTGAAGGTTTTCGGGCCCCACCACCGTGAGCATGGTCGTCACAGTGCGAAATCTAGGGGGCATATCTTTACGATTTGCTAATCCCCCACGAAGGATTGCAAATTTTTTGAGCAGATGCCCGCTGGTTTGACAGTCATCAGGTACATCAAACGTTGCTTAATCTCAGGCGATGCCGCTTTTTCAGACAAACGCAGCTTCTTGTTCAGCGCGCCATTCCGACAAAGCTGAGCGAAGCCCTCGGACTTTTGGAATGCGAACCGGGTTGACTAAGAGATGTCCAATGCAGGCAACGCAGTGGGTCATCCAGATGCCAAGAAGCCCCAATGAGGCACCAGCACCTCCGATCCACACTCGTGCGGATGAGGCGAAGAATGCAGCAACCAGTGCCCCGATAGGACCAGAAACGAGCCCCATTACAGCAAGCATGCGATGCGCAGATCAAAACGAAACTCGTCGACTAGCTCTCCTGGCATGTGAATCAACAGCATAGCCGTTGATCCAGAGGACGCCATTTGCGAACCGACGCGTGAACGACATTCTGCCTTGCATATGGTCTCTCCATAACGAGAAGACGGTCAAGGCCAGGCTAGTGACACCAAGCTGGGCCGAAAAATGAATGAGTACCTGCGAGACTTCCATGCCTGCTTCAATCTTGAGAATGTCCTAACTTATCACTCATGCTGCGCGAGCGCCCTTGGTTTCGGGGGACAGTTGATCCTCGGATCCGTCTCGGACCCTGGAGCGTCTGTTCAACACGAAGCGGCTGACAAGCGATGTAAGATGCGTAGAGGCAGCAGAGAGGTTGTGGCTGAGTGCACTTGTCTCCTCCACCATAGCGGCGTTCTGCTGAGTCATCTGGTCAAGTTCATTTACGGCGATGCTGATTTGCTTCAACCCCGCAGATTGTTCGATCGCTCCGGTCGAAATCGCATCGACGTTCCGATCAATCGACACCACAAATTCCTTGATACGCGAGAGGGCATGGCCTGTCTCGTCGACCAGTTTGACGCCCGTATTCACCTGCTGTCCCGAATTGGAGACGAGTGTCTTAATTTCCTTCGCGGCAACCGCAGAACGCTGAGCTAGCTCGCGCACCTCTTGGGCGACGACGGCAAACCCTTTCCCGGCCTCCCCTGCGCGTGCCGCCTCCACACCCGCGTTAAGAGCAAGCAAGTTAGTCTGAAAAGCAATTTCGTCGATCACTCCAATGATTTGCCCGATCTCAGTGGCTGACTGCTCGATCGACTTCATCGCGCTGATGGCGTTGAGAACGACGCGACCTGAGTCCTCTGTACAAACCTTAGCGTCTGCTACCAGCTTCCGCGTTTCCTGGCTGCGCTCTGCGGCTTGGGCAACTGTCGTAGATACCTCTTCGAGCGCTGCTGCGGTCTCTTCGAGTGCGGCCGCCTGCTGTTCGGTGCGCTTGGCGAGATTGTCGGATGCAGATCTCATCTCCAGGCCGTTCTCATGGATCGCCTGCGTCGTTTGAAGCACCTCGACCAGCGTCGACTGAAATGCTGCCAGCGCTTCGTTGAAATCGCGGCGCAACGGTTCGAAGTCCGGCATGAATGGCTGATCGATCGTGTATCGAATGTTGCACTCAGCAAGTCTGGCAAGGCCGGCGCCTAAGGTTTCGACGACGTGTGCAAGGGCATCGGCCTGTTCAGCCATTGTGGCCGCATGACGTTTCTGCGCCTCGACGGTGAGTGCAGTCTGCTCTTCCGCTTCCAAGCGTAGGCGCTTGCGTTCCAGCGCAGCCTGCCGAAAGACTTCAACCGAAGTCGCCATGTGACCAATCTCATCGGCTCGATTGCTGAATGGCACATCTCTCGTCAGGTCGCCCTTGGCCAAGTGGCTCATATAGCCAGAGATCTCGCTCAGAGGGGTGATAGCGCGCCGTCGGAAGTACCAGATTCCGCCAATAAAAAGGAACACGCTGATCCCGCTGCCAACGATAGCCCACTGCTCAAGTTGTGCAGAGGTTGCTCGCGCCATCGTTTCTTCTGCCACAAGATGGGCGTTGGCCATCTCGACCAGTTGCCTAACCGCTGCGTCGTGAACCCAGAACTTGTCACCGAGTTCAGCGATGGCGGCTTTTTTCTCGCTGTCGCCCAGGTTTTGGCCCGAGGTGAAAGCTTCGTGGTAACTGGACCAGAACGCGTCCCCCTTTACCAAAACGTCATTCATCAGCTTGGTCTTCAATCCATCGGGTAATTGCGATTGCTGCCAGTATTGACGACGGGCCTGATAGTCAGCCTCCAGGCGCTCTATTTTTTCCGCAGCCAGATCGGCTTTATCAGGATTGAGCACCGCCTCACTTGAGAGCATATAGGCTTCGACCACATAAAGCGGCGGCGGCAGGATATCGGCGACAAGATCCTTGCCGTCGATGATCCTGTTATAGACCGGGCCGCTTACTTTGAGTTGGGACAGGGTGTAGCTTTGAAGGCCGACGGACGTTGCCAACCCAATGGTGACGACGGCAGCAAAACTGATAAGCAGACGGGCGATTGTGAGCTGGGGCACAGGAGGTCCTCGGGCAAGACATACTCCTCAGATTTAAAATCAGCACTCCCTAATTTCCCGTTATCTTGAACAGCAATGAAATTTTAGCCTTTCGTCGAATACTCAACTCGCGACGCATACTGCGACCAACTATTTGCAGAGCCTGAGAGCGGCGGTGCAAAATTAGTCCACGGTAGCGGCGGGATTGTCCTGCTTCGGGCGGCGTAAAAGTCGGCCACCTATTTACCTTCTGCGACGATTGCAGGAGGGCTGGGGATCTACACCGTGGAATTATATCTGAAGG
>JAPZUE010000002.1 GCA_027533385.1 Rhizobium sp.
GAGCGCGATCTGCAGCGGATCGAGATTCTGTCGAAGGTGGCTGCCGGGCTGATGACCACGGTTTCAGCGGCGCATGTGCTTGACCTGAGTGAGCGTCAGGTCCGCCGGCTGCTGGAGCGTATTAGAACCGGCGGTGCGGCATCGATCCGGCACAAGGCGATCGGCCGGCCCTCGAACAATCGGATCAGTGACGGGGTTCGCGATTATGCGATGACGCTGGTTCGCGAACGTTATGCGGATTTCGGTCCGACGTTGGCAGCCGAGAAGCTGACGGAGCGCGATGGCTTGCGTGTGTCGCGCGAGACGGTGCGCGGTTGGATGTCCGGTGCTGGGCTGTGGTTGTCGCGCAAGCAGCGCCGGACGTTTCATCAACCGCGATTGCGGCGCGAAGCCCATGGCGAGCTGGTGCAGATCGACGGGTCCGAGCATCGCTGGTTCGAAGATCGCGGACCGCCTTGCTCGCTGCTGGTGTTTGTCGACGATGCGACCGGCAAGTTGATGCAGCTGCGCTTCGTGCGCTCGGAAAGTGCCTTCACCTACTTCGAGGCGCTGGAGCTCTATCTCAAGCGTCACGGCGCACCGATTGCCTTTTATTCCGACAAGCATTCGGTGTTCCGGGTGGCGAAGAAGGATGCCAAGGGTGGCCAGGGCATGACCCAGTTCGGGCGTGCGCTTTGCGAGTTAAATATCGAGATTCTTTGTGCAAACTCGAGCCAAGCAAAAGGTCGAGTTGAGCGGATGAACCGGACGCTGCAGGATCGGTTGGTCAAGGAACTGCGGCTGGCAGGGATCGCCACCATGGACGCGGGCAATGCTTTTCTGCCTGTGTTCATCGAGGACTACAATGCGCGCTTTGCGGTTACCCCTGCCCGTTCGGACGACCTGCACCGGCCGCTGAACCTGGCGCCGGATCGGTTGAAGGAGATCCTGTGCAAGCGCGAGCAGCGCTATGTCGGATCGCAACTGACGTTCTCGTTCGAGCGTAGGCGGATCATGCTGGAGGAGAGCGAACTAACGCGTGGTCTGGTTGGCAAATATGTCGAGACCTATGCCTATGCAGACGGCCGCCTGGACGTTCGCTGGAAAGGCCATTCCCTGCCCTACACGGTGTTCGACAAGGAGCAGCGCGTGACGCATGCGGCGATCACCGAGAACAAGCGGCTTGGCGACGTATTGGCCTATATCAGGGAGCGCCAGCAAGAGGATGACAAGCCGAAGGTGAAGAGCAACAGCGACAAGAATGGATACGTCAAGCGTGTTGGGAAGCCCGGCCGGCGGACGGATTTCACGAATGATCCGGCGGTGATTGCGAGACGGATGAAGGCGCTGTCTCGGCAGGACGCTGCGGAGTGAAGTGTCGATCACGCGCCTCAAAGCTAAAGCCGAAGCGGAGTGCCCCACCCGCCCCGATCTGATCTTGCAAGCGGGTCTGCCGCTCAGATCGGGGCTGGTCGTGGTGCTGTATAGTGA
>JAPZUE010000119.1 GCA_027533385.1 Rhizobium sp.
TCACTATACAGCACCACGACCAGCCCCGATCTGAGCGGCAGACCCGCTTGCAAGATCAGATCGGGGCGGGTGGGGCACTCCGCTTCGGCTTTAGCTTTGAGGCGCGTGATCGACACTTCACTCCGCAGCGTCCTGCCGAGAAAGCGCCTTCATCCGTCTCGCAATCACCGCCGGATCATTCGTGAAATCTGAACCGCCCCGGCTTTGCCGGAGACCCCAACTCGTGAGAAGTAGGGTCTATGACAAGCAAGACGACGAACAAATTCTCTCCTGAAGTTCGTGCCCGCGCCGTTCGGATGGTGACGGAGCATGAAGCCGAACACCCGTCCCGCTGGGCGGCGGTATCATCGATAGCGGCCAAGATCGGTTGCTCGGCGCATACCCTCCATGAATGGGTGAAGAAGGCCGAGGTCGACAGCGGCAAGCGTGCAGGTTTGCCAAGTGACGTGGCGGAGAAGATGAAGGCTCTGGAACGGGAGAACCGGGAGCTTCGTCAGGCGAATGAGATCTTGCGCAAAGCCTCGGCGTATTTTGCCCAGGCGGAGCTCGACCGCCCACTGAAGCGATGATTTCCTTCATCGACGAACACCGCTCGGTGCTCGGGGTCGAGCCGATCTGCAGGCTGCTGCCGATTGCCCCGTCCACCTATTATGAGGTCGTCGCCAAGCGCACGGACGTGGGTCGCCTATCGGCCCGCGAACGGAATGATATTGCCATGAAAGTCGAGATACGCCGGGTGTTCAACGAGAACTTCCAGGTCTATGGCGTGCGGAAAGTGTGGCGACAGTTGCAGCGAGAAGGCTTCGATATTGCTCGCTGCACCGTCGCAAGGCTCATGAGAATGATGGGTCTTCAAGGCATCATTCGTGGCAAGCCCATCAAAACCACAGTGTCGGACAGGTCTGCCCCGTGTCCACTCGACCGCGTCAACCGCCACTTCAAGGCTCCCGCGCCGAACATGCTGTGGTTATCTGATTTCACCTATGTCGCGACCTGGCAGGGCTTTGTTTACGTGGCCTTCGTCATTGATGCCTTCGCCCGCCGCATTGTCGGTTGGCGGGCGAGCCGAACGGCCCATGCGGGCTTTGTGCTCAATGCCCTCGACCAGGCGCTTCATGATCGGCGGCCCGTCAAACGTGGCGGGCTGGTTCATCATTCCGACCGCGGCTCGCAAGGCAGATTCAACCGGTCGCCGCAACACCCCAAACTTGGAGGTGTTTATGGTGACGGGAAGACGGAAGTCGGAGCGATCAACGCGGCGCAAATTGTCCTCGCCAGGTCGACCACCGGTGTGGCAGCGTGAAAACCTGTG
>JAPZUE010000133.1 GCA_027533385.1 Rhizobium sp.
GACCGGCTCAAAGCCGCAGGAAAACCAACAAAGGTCGCCATCACCGCCATCATGCGAAAACTCATCGTTCTCGCGAACGCACTGCTGAAAAACAATCGAAAATGGACCCCAAAACCAGCTTGATCAAAACGGATACTCTAAAGCGGCGTGATCCTGCCGCTCCTTCGCTGGAAATCGGACCAGGGCCTGTGCCATAAGGGATGCGGCGCCATACTGGCGGGCATCATGGGGAAGACTGCGTGACATCCGATTACATGCTGGGCATCGATACCGGCGGCACCTACACGGACGCCGTGATCTACAGCGAAACGCATGGGATCGTCGCCAAGGCGAAGTCGCTTACCACCCGCCACGACCTGTCGATCGGTATCTCCGGCGCGCTCGAAAGCGTGCTCGCCGAATCGGCAATCGATCCCTCGGCGATCGGCCTTGTCTCTCTGTCGACAACGCTTGCGACCAACGCGCTGGTGGAAGGGCAGGGCGGTCGCGCTGGCCTGATCATGATCGGTTTCGGACCCGAAGACCTCAAGCGCGACGGCCTGGCCGACGCTCTTGGCAACGATCCCGTCCTCTTCATCGCCGGGGGACACGATGTCCATGGCAATGAGACACCTTTCGACCAGGCGGCGCTGGAGTCGGCACTGCCCGAGCTTTCGGCCAATGTCTCGTCCTTTGCCATCGCCGGCTATTTCGCCGTGCGCAATCCGGCACATGAGCAACGGGCGCGCGATATCATTCGCCGCCATTCCGGTCTGCCCGTCACCTGCAGTCATGAGCTGTCCTCCAAGCTTGGCGGGCCACGCCGTGCGCTGACCACGCTTCTGAACGCCCGATTGGTCGCCATGATCGACCGCCTGATCGGCTCCGCCGAACGCTATCTCGTGGAGCGCGGCATCCAGGCGCCGCTGATGGTCGTGCGCGGCGATGGCGCGCTGATCTCTGCTGCGGAGGCTCGCCTGCGGCCGATCGAAACCATCCTGTCCGGCCCGGCCGCAAGCCTCGTCGGCGCGCGTCACCTGACCGGCCTCGATGATGCCGTCGTGTCCGATATCGGCGGCACGACGACGGACGTCGCGGTCATGGAGGCTGGCCAGCCGCGCCTCGATCAGGATGGCGCTGTCGTCGGCGGCTACCGCACCATGGTGGAAGCGGTCGCGATGCGCACCTTTGGCCTCGGCGGTGATTCGGAAGTCCGCTTCGACGATCGCGGGCTTGCAGCCAAGATCGAACTCGGCCCGCGGCGTCTCGTCCCCTTGAGCCTTGCAGCCGCCCTCCACGGAATGGCGATTACCGATGTTCTCGAGCGCCAGCTGCGCGCGCCGCATCTCGGTCGCCATGACGGGCGCTTTGCCGTCCGGACCGGTGTGCCGGATCACCTGGCCGCCGGTCTGCAGCCACAGGAGGCCGCCCTCTTTCAGAAGATCGGCACGGTGCCACTGCCGCTCGACCAACTGATCAGCTTCACCCAGCAAAAGGCGACACTCGACCGTCTTGTCGCTCGCGGCCTCGTCCATATCTGCGGTCTGACCCCATCTGATGCCATGCATGTCCTGGATCGCCAGGGCCAATGGGATCGAAGGGCGGCCGAACTCGGCATGGCCTTGGCAATGCGCCAGAAGGATGGTTCCGGCCAGCCCATCGCGTCATCGCCTGAGCTGCTTGCCCAACTGATCGTTGATCGCCTGACGCGCCAGTCGGCCGAGGTCATCCTGTCCGCAGCGCTTGCCGAAGATGGCCTTGCCGACATCGAACCTGCGAAGTCGGTGCTGATCGACCGCGCCCTGAAGCGGCAGTCAGGGATCGCGCGTTTCAATCTCTCGCTTGACCGGCCTTTGATCGGGCTCGGTGCCTCTGCGGGCGTCTATTACCCGGCGATTGCCGAAATGCTGGCATCCGATGTCGCCGTGCCTGCGGATGCCGATGTCGCCAACGCCGTGGGCGCCGTCGTCGGACAGGTGCGCAGCAGCGTTTCGATCACCGTGGGCTCACCCGAGGAGGGACTGTTTATCCTAACGGGGGCAGGCGACAGCGAGCGGTTGACGGACGAAGCACATGCTCTGGAGCGGGCCAGGTCGCGGGCAGCCGAACTCGCGCGTTCACGGGCCGAAGCGAGCGGCGCCGTGGATGTTGTCCTGATCTTGAAGGAAGAGCTCGATGCGCCCGAGATCGAGGGCAGGCGCAAGCTGGTGGAGGCCCGGATCACGGCGACGGCAAGTGGCCGCCCGAGAACGGCACGTCAGTGACTTTCCGTTTTGGAAACAATATTTCTAATTTATGCAAGATTGACTGCTAATAGGTTTTCGCGATGCTGTCATCCGACAGCGACATCAGTGCGAGGAGTGACGTCATGACTTCAGTTCAAACCCATGGGCTTTCGATCGACCGCCGTCTCTACGACTTCGTCGTGGACCAGGCGATCCCGGGGACGCAGGTCGAGGCCGATGCCTTCTTCGCCGGTTTCTCGAAGATCATCCATGATCTGGCGCCGAAGAACCGCGCCCTGCTTGCCAAGCGCGATGCGCTGCAGGCCGAGATCGGTGCCTGGTATCGCAAGAACGGTGCGCCATCGGATCTCGCTGCGTATGAAGGCTTCCTGCGTGAGATAGGTTACCTTCTGCCCGAAGGGCCCGCCTTCAAGATCGAGACGGCCAATGTCGATCCGGAAATCTCGACGCTGGCCGGTCCGCAGCTCGTCGTCCCCGTGATGAACGCCCGCTATGCGCTGAATGCTGCCAATGCCCGCTGGGGCTCTCTTTATGATGCGCTCTATGGCACGGACGCGATTTCCGAGGCTGATGGTGCGGAGAAGGGCAAGGGCTACAATCCCGTTCGCGGCGCCAAGGTCATCGCCTGGGTGCGAAGCTTCCTGGACCGCTCTGCGCCGCTTGCCGCCGGCGGCTGGGACAAGGTTGCCAGCCTCTCGGTTGAGAACGGCGCGCTCTCTGCCCGCCTTGAGGATGGCGGCATGACGGGCCTTGCCGATCCCGCCCAATTTGCCGGCTACCGAGGCGACGCTATGGCGCCTTCCAGCCTGTTCCTCAGCAAGAACGGCCTGCATGTCGAAATCCTCGTCGACAAGACTGGCGTCATCGGCAAGGCGGACCCGGCCGGTATCAACGACTGCAGGCTCGAATCCGCACTCACCACCATCATGGACTGCGAGGATTCGGTCGCCGCCGTCGATGCTGAAGACAAGGTCACCGTCTATTCCAACTGGCTCGGCCTGATGAAGGGCGACCTCACCGAGGAAGTCTCCAAGGGCGGCAAGACCTTCACCCGCACGCTGAACGATGACGTCACCTTGACGGGCGCCGACGGGAAGGCCGTGACCTTGCCGGGCCGTTCCCTGATGCTGGTCCGCAATGTCGGTCACCTGATGACCAACCCTGCGATCACCGACAAGGAGGGCCACGAGGTGCCGGAAGGCATCATGGATGCGGCGATCACCGCTCTGATCGCCCTGCATGACATCGGCCCGAATGGTCGCCGCAAGAATTCCCGCGCCGGCTCTATGTATGTCGTAAAGCCGAAGATGCACGGCCCCGAAGAAGTGGCCTTCGCCTGCGAGATCTTCTCCCGCGTCGAAGAACTCGTCGGAATGGCGCCGAACACCATTAAGATGGGCATCATGGACGAGGAGCGCCGCACCACGGTCAACCTCAAGGAATGCATCCGTGCGGCCCGCCAGCGCGTCGTCTTCATCAATACAGGCTTCCTCGATCGCACCGGCGACGAGATCCACACCTCGATGGAAGCCGGCCCGATGATCCGCAAGGGCGACATGAAGCAGGCGGCCTGGATTTCGGCCTACGAGAACTGGAACGTCGATATTGGCCTCGAATGCGGCTTGTCGGGCCATGCCCAGATCGGCAAGGGCATGTGGGCCATGCCTGACCTGATGGCCGCCATGCTGGAGCAGAAGATCGCCCATCCGAAGGCCGGCGCCAATACCGCCTGGGTTCCGTCGCCGACGGCAGCGACGCTGCATGCCACGCACTACCACAGCGTGAACGTTGCAGACGTTCAGAACGGCTTGAAGTCACGTCCGCGTGCCAAGCTCGCCGACATCCTGTCGGTGCCGGTCGCAACTCGGCCGAACTGGACCCCGGAAGAGATCCAGCGCGAGCTCGACAACAATGCCCAGGGCATTCTCGGCTATGTCGTGCGCTGGATCGACCAGGGCGTCGGTTGTTCCAAGGTGCCGGATATCAACAATGTCGGTCTGATGGAGGATCGCGCGACCCTGCGCATTTCCGCCCAGCACATGGCAAACTGGCTGCATCATGGCGTTGTGACGGAAGAACAGGTCGTCGAGACGCTGAAGCGCATGGCCGTCGTCGTCGACGGACAGAACGCCGGCGATGCGGCTTACACCCCGATGGCCAGGGATTACGACGGTTCGGTTGCCTTCCAGGCGGCTCTCGATCTGGTCCTGAAGGGAAGGGAGCAACCCAACGGCTACACGGAACCGGTACTGCATCGTCGTCGCATCGAGCTCAAGGCAAAAGCCGCCGCCTGATCCCACGGAAAATGTGCATCAAATGAAAAGACCCGCCGGATCACTCCGGCGGGTCTTTCTGCAATTCCTGTCTCGGAAGCTTACTGCTGAACCACGACCTTGGCGTTCCGGCCCGGCTTGACCCGATTATAGAGATCGATCACGTCCTGGTTCATCAGGCGGATGCAGCCCGAAGACGCAGCGGTGCCGATGGATGCCCATTCCGGCGTGCCATGCAGGCGGAACAACGTGTCCTGGCCCTTTTCATTGAAGAGATACATGGCGCGCGCGCCAAGCGGGTTACGAAGACCCGGATCCATACCCTTCTCGACATATTTGGCGACCTCAGGCTTGCGCTCCGCCATTTCCTTCGGCGGATGCCAGGTCGGCCATGCCTGCTTCCAGGCGATATAGGCTTCACCTTCCCAGGCAAAGCCCTGCTTGCCGACGCCGATCCCGTAACGAACGGCCTTGCCGCGCGGCAGCACGTAGTAGAGGAAGCGCTCGCGTGTGTTCACGACGATCGTGCCCGGCTTTTCCCTGGTCTCATAATCGACAATTTGTCGATGAAACTTCTTGTCGATCTTCTGAATCGGAATTGCCGGCAGGGCATAACCCGCGTCGGTCACGGCACCATAGGAGTCGCTGAAGATCTGCACCTTGGTGGTCTCGGCGACGTCGGTCTTGTCTCCGGTCGTCGTCGTGCAGCCTGCGAGGCCTAGGGACATAACCAGGCCAAGCGCGGTCAGGATATTGCGGAAGCGCATGAGGAAGCTCGTGAATGGTGGCTGAGAGATGATCCGGTGACCATCTTTGATTATGGTTTATTTTGAATTAATCTCGGCAGTGCAAGTGCTGTACTTCCGCCGGCTGTCTGTGGCGGTGCAAAATGACTCCGCATGGCTTTTTTGCAACAGACCAGGGCGTGCGGAGCGGAGTTATCCATGACCTTAGTCTCCATCGCGGTAAACAATCCCTTAATCGACGGGCGCCAGTCCGATCGTGCCATGATGATTCGCCGCGGTGTGCAGATCCTCCTGTCGGACATGCGTTTCGCCCTTTTGCCCGAATTGACGCTGTCAAATGGGCGTCGGGCCGACCTTATCGCGTTGTCGGAGAAGGGGGAGATCTGGATCATCGAGATCAAGTCGTCGATTGAAGATTTTCGAGTCGACCGGAAATGGCCCGATTATCGGAACTATTGCGATCGACTGTTCTTCGCCACGCATGCGGGCGTGCCGCTGGAGATCTTCCCCGAGGATTGCGGTTTGTTTTTATCCGATGGTTATTCCGGACACGTCGTCCGGGAAGCGCCAGAACATCGCCTTCCCCCGGCGACCCGAAAGTCCGTCACTCTCGATTTTTCGCGGGCTGCCGCACAGAGATTGCTGGCCGCGGAATGGGCGGCCCAGCTGAAGACCTTCTGACCTATTTCGGAGCGCGCTTGGCAAGGATGCGCTGCAGCGTCCGCCGATGCATGTTGAGCCGTCGTGCCGTCTCGGAGACGTTCCGCTCGCAGCTTTCGTAAACACGCTGGATATGCTCCCAGCGAATCCGATCGGCCGACATCGGGTTCTCCGGAATCTCAGCCTTTTCACCCGGACGCTGGGTCAGGGCCAGATAGACATCATCGGCATCGGCGGGCTTCGCAAGATAGTCGAGCGCCCCGAGTTTGACGGCTGTAACCGCTGTGGCGATGTTGCCATAGCCTGTCAGCACAATGATGCGCGTATCCGATCGGCGTTCGCGGATTGCTTCGATCACGTCGAGACCGGTGCCGTCACCAAGTCTGAGATCGACCACGGCATAGGCAGGCGCCGCCTCTTTCGCCTTGGCGATACCTTCCGCGACCGAGCCGGCGAGATCGACAACGAAACCTCTGCTTTCCATCGCACGCGCCAGGCGGCGAAGGAACGGCGCATCGTCATCAACGATCAAAAGAGATGGATCAGGACCGAGATCCTGCGATACCGCCGCCGCAGTGCTCGCTGCGGATTTTGCGACCTGTGATGCTGCATCTACCATCTTCTTGTTCCTGCGCCTGTTCCAACAAGTACGCTGCCGACCTTATGCGTGCGATGATCGTACGGGTAAAGTCATAACGATGTGTCCAACTCCATGTAGTCACGCGGCCACGTGACAACGACGCGTGCGCCAGAGCCCTCGGGGCTGCGGTTTTCGAAGCGGAGGCTCGCGCCGGACCGTTCGAGCAGCGTCTTTGCAATGAACAATCCGAGCCCGAGCCCACCGGCCCGCGTATCGCTCTGCCTGCTGGTAACATAGGGCTCGCCAATTCTTTGCAAGACCCCGGGCGAGAATCCGGCTCCGTCGTCTTCGATCGTGACCGTCACTTCTGCAGCGGTGTGCTCGACACTGACCGTCACCTTGGAGCGTGCATAGTCGACCGCGTTTTCCAGAAGATTGCCCAGTCCATAGAGAATGGCGGGATTGCGGGTGCCGACGGGCTCGAGCGCCCGGTCCGAGAGTTCGATCAGCTCTACCTTCACGCCGAATTCCCGATGGGGAGAAATCACCTCCTCGATCATCGAGGAGAGCGGCAGCTCGCGCATATGCGCTTCGCCCTCGGTCGCAAGCGACGTCAGCCGCCGCAGGATGTCACGGCAACGCTCGCTCTGGCTGCGCAGCAGCTGGACATCCTCCCGATAGCGGTCGTCATGGCCAAGATCGCGCTCCATCTCCTTGGCCACCACGCTGATCGTCGCAAGCGGCGTGCCAAGCTCGTGTGCCGCCGCTGCCGCGAGCCCGTCCAGCTGATGCAGGTGCTTCTCTCGCTGGAGGATCAGCTCGGTCGCCGTCAATGCGTCCGCGAGCAGGGTGGCTTCCTGGGAAACCCGATAGGCATAGAATGCGGCGAAGGCGGTCATCGAGACGATCGAGGCCCACATGCCAAGCTGCAGAAGCGGATGCACTTCAAGTATCCGTCCCTCGAACCAGGGCAGGGGATAGGGTGTGAAGGCCAGAAGCGTGATGAAGGCCAGCGCCGTGATGAACAGCGCGATCGAATGCCGGCTTGGCTGCGATGCGAAGGAAATGATGACGGGAATGCAGATCAGCGGCGCGAACGGATTGTTGAGCCCGCCCGTTATGAAGAGAAGTGCCCCCATCTGGAAGAGATCGAGCGCGAGCACGGCAAATGCCGCCGCCGGCTCCAGACGATAGGTTGGCGGGAAGGCCACCGACAGAAGCGAATTGGCGGCGGCAAGTGCCGCGATCAGACCGAGACATGTCATCAGCGGCAGGGGAAACTCAAACCACAATGCCACGATGAGGATCGTCACCAGCTGACCCGCCACCGCGACCCAGCGCAGTTTGACCAGGGTTTCGAGACGCAGCCGACGGCTGCTCGGACCGAACTTGGCTGCCAGATCCATGCTCATCGTTTCGCCTTCCTGTGCCGTGCGCCGTTAGGTGCCGCGTGGTTTCGCTCGTGTCGTCGGTTCGGCCGAGGCCGGATCTTCGGGCCAAGGATGTTTCGGATAGCGCCCCCGCATCTCGGCACGCACGTCCTTCCAAGACCCGGCCCAGAAGCCGGGAAGATCTCGAGTTGTCTGAATGGGTCGATGGGCGGGAGAGGTCAACTCCAGAAGCAGTGGCAATTTGCCGCCGCCGATCGTCGGATGCGATTTCAGCCCGAAGAGTTCCTGCACCCGGATCTGCAGGACGGGTTCTTCGTCATCATAGCGGATGGGATGGGAATGGCCCGTCGGAGCGGTGAAATGGGTCGGCACCATCTGGTCCAGCTCGCGCTGCGATCCGCCCGGAATGAGGGTCATCAGCCCATCATAGAGACTGGATGCAGTCACCTCCTGGAAGCTGGTCACCCCGGACTGGAAAGGCACGAACCAGTCGTCTAGCCGCGCGAGAAGGCCCTCGTCGCTTGTGTCCGGCCATGGTTCGCCAAGACTTCGGTGGAGGAACCCGAGACGCTGCCGCAGTTGCGCTGCCGCCTTGGAGAAGGGAAGGGCTTTCAATCCGACCATGCGGACACCGTCAGCCAGCGCTCGCGCGGCGTCCTCGCCTTTCGGTTTTGGCAAAGGCTGTTCTTCGAAGACGATCGCACCGAGCCGCGTAACCCGTCTGGCCCGGACCTGACGGCTCGACGGGTCGAAACCGCTCTCATCGGCCGTTCTAATCGCCTTCGGCGTCAGCGCCTCGATCTCGTCGCGCGACACCTCCGCTGCCGCAAGAATGCGTGCCTGTGCCGCCTTGCCGGTCAGGTCCGCAACAACGAGAAGTTCTGCGCCTGCCAGACGTTCCGTTGCCGCGATTTCCGCGCCGCGCCCGTTCGCCATGACAAAGCGCCCGCGTCCGCCACGCTGCCTTGCGATCCGATCCGGAAAGGCATGGATGAGGAGGGCGCCTGCGGAGCGCGCCCCGCCTCCATTGTCCTGTCCTTTGGGGCTCAGACCCGAGGCCAGTCGCTGGGCAAGGTTTCGGGCATTGCGGGCGCGCTCGCCCCTGTCGCGGCGGAACTGCCGCAGCCGCTCGTCGAGATCGAGATCGTTTCCGCCCAAGCCCTGCTCTGTCAGCAGCACGGCAAGCTCGGCCGCCGCCTGCGCTTCGCCATGTTCGGCGGCCCCGAGCACCATGGCCGCAAGCCGCGGCGGCAGCCCGAAATCCCGCATCCGCCGACCGCGTGCCGTGAGCTGCAGGCTGTCATCGAGGGCTCCAAGCCCGATCAGAAGCTGCCGCGCCTCCTTGAGTGCGGCTTCCGGCGGCATATCGAGCAACTTGAGCTGGCCTGGATCCGCAACGCCCCAATGCGCCAAGTCAAGCGCAAGACCGGAAAGATCGCTGGACAGGATCTCGGGCGGCGTGAAGGCCGGAAGCGCTGCCGTCTGTCCGGCATGCCAGAGCCGGATGGCAATCCCGGGTTCCGTTCGACCAGCGCGCCCAGCCCGTTGATCGGCCGATGCCCGGGAAACACGCACGGTTTCCAGTCGTGTAATCCCCGTCGAGGGCTCAAAGACCGGCAAGCGCTGCAATCCGCTGTCGATCACCACCCGCACCCCGTCGATGGTGATCGAGGTCTCGGCAATCGACGTCGAGAGCACCACCTTGCGCTTGCCCGCTGCGGCGGGCCGGATCGCCGCATCCTGTTCTGCCTGGCTCAGCATGCCATAAAGAGGCGCGATCACCACGTCCGGCCCGACTCGGCCCTCCAGCCGCTCGACCACCCGGCGGATCTCCGCCTGCCCTGGCAGGAAGGCAAGGATCGATCCCTGTTCGTCTGCAAGGGTCTTCAGTACCGTCGATGTCACGGCATCTTCCACCCTTTCGTCACCAGGCCTGTCCCGATGGCGGATCTCGACCGGAAAGCTGCGGCCCTCGCTGACGATCACGGGCGGGCCGTCCAGCAGGGCTGCGATCCGCTCGACATCGAGCGTTGCCGACATCACCACGACCCTCAGATCCGGCCGCAGGGCCGATTGCGCGTCGAGCGCCAGCGCCAGCCCCAGATCGGCATCCAGCGAGCGTTCATGAAACTCGTCGAAGAGCACAGCTGAGATGCCGTTCAACTCCGGATCGTCGAGGATCATTCGGACGAACACACCTTCGGTCACCACCTCGATCCGCGTCTGACTGCTGGTCCGGTTGTCGAGCCGCATGCGATACCCGACCCGCTCGCCAAGATCCTCGCCGAGCAGCGATGCCATGCGCGCGGCAGCCGCTCTGGCTGCAAGCCGCCGGGGCTCGAGCAGAATGATGCGTCCATCCCTGCGCCAACTCTGGTCGAGAAGATGGAGAGGCACGAGCGTCGTCTTGCCGGCCCCCGGGGGGGCGGACAGGACGGCACGGTTGCCGCTTTCGAGCGCCGTGGCGAGATCACCGAGCCGGTCACTGATCGGCAGAAAGGGAAGGGCTGGAGGGCTCACGGAGCAATTCTGCCCTGGCTGGCCGTCTCATAGGCGAGGATCGCGCCGGCGAGATCCTCCAGTGCTGCCCCGACGGACTTGAACAGCGTGATCTCGCCCGGGCTCCGGCGCCCGGGATGACCCTTGACCAGTTCGGCAAGCTCCGCCTGGACATGATCCTTGCCGATCACCCCGGAGGCGATGGGCTGCAGGATGTCGCCGGCTTCCGCAAAGGCGCCCGCCCGCGTATCGACGAAGACCCGGGCCTTCCGGACAGCCTCGTCGTCGCTCTCGCGCATGTCTTTCGTAAAGGCGCCGATCAGGTCGAGATGGCTCCCGGGTTTCAACCAGGCGCCTCGGATGAGAGGAGAGCGGGAGAGCGTGGCACAGGAAATCACGTCCGCCTCGCGCGCAGCCGCTTCGAGATCCGATGCCACACCTGCGGGGTAGCCAAGGTCACGGGCCTCGGCCGCAGCGCGCTCTGCCTTCTCCTTGTCGCGACCCCATATCATCACGCGGGTATAATCGCGCACCCGACTATGGGCTTCGATCAGGTTCAACGAGAGACGCCCTGTCCCGACGACCAGCAGCGTGGAGGCATCCTCACGGGCGAGGCTCTTCGCCGCGAGCGCGGACGCCGCTGCTGTTCGCCGCGCCGTGAGTTCCCCGCCGTCGAGCACCGCCAGCAGTTCGCCACTTCGGCCCGACGAAAGAAGGTAGCTCCCGTGGATTGCCGGGAGAGAGCGCCGGTGATTGTCGGGAAACACGGAAACGAGTTTGACGCCGATATACTGACCGGGTTGCCAGGCGGGCATCAGAAGCAGTGTCGCATCCGCCTCGTCCGGCACCTCTATAGTATGGTGATGCCGCACGGGCATCACGCAGTCGCTCGCTAACATCAAGCCGAGGGCTGCGATCAGCGCATCCCAGTCGAGATGGCGGCTTGTCTCTGTTTGGTCGAGTATGAGCATGCTTCTGGCACTCCGATCATGATGCCAAGACACTAGCAAGGCGCGCCTGGCTTGCAAGCTTGCGCTAGGGGCGCGGTGATAGGCCATGGATGAGGGAGCATAAGGCCGCAAAACCCGTGACTGACGGTGACATTTGCGACCAACTCATCGTCACGCACGAAAATTCATCATTATTTTCAGTGAGATGTCGATTTTTTGTACTTTTGTGAAAATGGCCTGTTGACTTCAAAAGGGGGTGGGGACTATACATCCGCTCACTGACGAGGGCGGCGGCGCTGCTAGCGACGAAGTCCTTCGCTCTAGAGAAATCCTTAGAAATTGGCTGAGACGCTGGTTTTGTTGCCCGACTTTAGGGTTGGGTTGTTGTGGATTTTTGACGGGTTTTGATCCGTCTGTTTTTTGACAATTGAAGATGGAAGAAAGAGAAA
>JAPZUE010000084.1 GCA_027533385.1 Rhizobium sp.
GCTACATGACACTTGAGACCATAGCAGCAATGAGCGATGATCCGCTCATCAGCCTGCCAGCCGCAAGCTGACCAATTCCCGGCTCTGTCCGGAAGGCACGGCGATTGCCGAAGCTACACCACTCGCCGGGACACGATCGGATCTTTCACCGCCTACAATCGCAAACGGATCGAGTGGTAGGTCTAGCAACGGCCTAAGTGGCTCGTTCGACGAACGAAACCGCTGACAAAAAGATTCGGAAAACATGGCCAACCCAATGGCTGAATTCAGCTTTTCGAGATCCGATATTGGCAGCTAGCACGGGTCTGAAAATCCCAATAATGAACTCCGTGGGAATGCAGTTCATGTACGTAGGCACCCCATTTTGTTGCCTAGTGGGAGGATCTGAAGTTCTTGAAAGTCGTCTCGAAGGATCCCACCAAGCGAGCCTCGAGCCGGATAGCCAATGGGGTCAGACCGAGCTCGTAACTCTTCTTATGCTTCGCAAACAGCTTGCTTACGTTGGGAGAGTCGCTGCTACCGATGAAAAATCGATCGCCGTGGTAGACGTCGTTCAGGAGTCCCAGGAAGGATCGCCCCAAATTTATGCCGATAGTGGAACCCATATAGTACTTGCATTCCACCGCCATGACGACCTTTCCACTCCTGGGATGCACGTTCTTGTCCCGGCAGGTGTCTGCTTCCGTCTTGTAGAGGACCGCGACGTCGCACTCGTGCGCCACTTGGGATTTCCCGGCCACGAACACGCCAACATGCGCTTCGAGCATTGGCTTTCCAGGGAAGCTGATCTCGGCGTGGCAATAGTTGTGTGCAGTCGAGCCGATGTGGGAGGGCGAAGTACGAAACCAAAAGCTCGTTGGCACACTTCCGTCACGGGCTTTGAAGCGAATCGTAGCCCCCTCGTTTCTGGCTGCTTGAAGGACGAGTGCCCAGACATAGGCTTCGTACAGATCGTATCCCGCAGACGCTGAGGAAAGGTTTGCGCTCGGCAGTCCCGCCAAGGCAGTTGCGATCTCGGCCATCAGGCCAGGGCGAAGCGGCATCGGCTATCTCCTGGAGTTAGGAACCTGTCGTTGCAAGCTCGGAACGTAACTCGGCAACAAGTTTTCGCAGCGTTTCTATGCTCCGGGTGGCACCTGCAATGTCATCCGAAACGATCGAGCGCGTGGGATTTGAGGTCTGGTCGTCACCGAAATCCATAGACTTCCAAGTATCTTTTTCCGAAAGGCTGCTCAACTTCACAATAATCGTGACTGCCATTTTGGTCGGTGCGAGGGTTGCCAGCTCGAGACCGTCAAGGAGAATCTTCAGCTTCTCTCTGCCGCTATACTCGTCACGACCAATGAACTCGGCTTTTCCTGGTGAAGTCACTCCTCGATCACCAGCGACGGGATCCGATGTTTTCTCCTCCTTGACCTTGATGCTGACAGTGACGGGCTTGCCCAACGCAATCTCCGTCTCGATTGCTGGCAGAAAATCATCACGGCTAGACGGCTGGACCGCACTTCGGCGATCGCGCAGGATTTTCAACAGATCTTGGTAGGCGGCCTCAGCTTCATCTTCAGTCATAGAGGGTTCCCAAAGCTCAACCGGATGTGCCCGAGTCGAGTCGACTTGTCCATGATCCGGGAAATTGAGCGTAAAGGTTCAAAGCGTCATAACCGCCCTCGCCGCCGCATCCGCGTTCTCGTTTCCCGCGATCCCGGAGTGTCCCTTGCACAGTTGGATCCTCACTTGCGGATTCCGCTCAAGCAAAGCGTCGAGTTCTTGCCATAGGATTGCATCCGGGATCGGCCGCCGCCTCTCATGCGAGTTCGCCCTCACCCGCTTCCAGCCGTTGCTTCGCCAAATGTACCTCCATCGGGCGCAGCCTTCGAAGACGTGTGCGGAATCCGTCCAGATCACCGTTGTCGCCGTCGGCGCTTCGCGCTCGATCCAGGAGGCCCCATGAATGACCGATACGAGTTCCAACGTATTGTTCGAGGCGCCAGATATCGTGCCCGCCGCCGAATTTAACTGGTGGTCCCCGTCCATGACCACGATGGCCCACCCGCCGGAGCGTGAGGCGGCATCGAAGGAGCCGTCGGCGTAGATGTGAAGGGTTTCGGTCATTTCTCAAAGCATACCACCGACGTGTTCCTTTGCCGACGGCTCCCGATTGCCTCTCTACACAGAAAGGCGGCCAGTCATTCGCGATCTGGCTGGCAGTATGGTTCGATGAAACGCGGGCAGATGGCTATGAGGCATCTGCCGGAGTTGGTGCTTCCACGTTATTCAGCAGGTTCGCCCCGAAGGAAGTCGAAATCGCATCCTTCGTCGGCCTGTAGCACGTGGTCCCAATAGAGCATGTCGTAGCCGCGTGGCGCGTTGCGCTTCTCAACCTTCCGCGATTTAAGTCGCGCATCCAGTTCCTCGTCGGAAACCAAGAGCTTGATCGTGTGGTCCTTCACGCTCAGTGTGATCCTGTCGCCGTTGCGGATGAGCCCGATCGGCCCGCCCGAGGCCGCGTCAGGCGCGACGTGGAGGACGATGGTGCCGTAGGCCGTGCCGCAGATGCGGGCATCTGAGATGGGCACCCTGTCCTTGACCCCTGCCTTGGCAAGCTTCGACGGGATCGGGATGTACCCGGCCTCCGGTATCGCCGCGTCGCTCAACGGGCCAGCGTTCTGGAGAACAAGAAAATCGTCGGCATTCACATTGAGATCTGGAGCGTCGATCCGCCCCGACAGGTCCTGGAGCGACGTTCCGTCATTCATCGGCAGAGCAAGTAACGGATAGTTTCGCGCTGCGTTACAATGTCGGCCACAAACGCCCAAAACCCCTCTCAAAAAGCAAAGTGGCACAATACGCTAGAGCGTTTCCCCCTCATGCTGGATCGTATCCGCATGATGTGAAGAAGTTTCGGGCCTCCTGAGGCTCGACGAGGTCGAGTAGTTTCCCGATCCTGTCCCAAAGGCCGGTTACGGTGCGCTCTGCCGCTTTGCGCAGGA
>JAPZUE010000040.1 GCA_027533385.1 Rhizobium sp.
TCCTGCGCAAAGCGGCAGAGCGCACCGTAACCGGCCTTTGGGACAGGATCGGGAAACTACTCGACCTCGTCGAGCCTCAGGAGGCCCGAAACTTCTTCACATCATGCGGATACGATCCAGCATGAGGGGGAAACGCTCTAGTTGGGGTGGTGACAATAGTTCTGTTGATTGCGGTCGCTTCTTATGTGCTGGAAAGTGTTTCCAGACACGTCTACGTCAGCCGCTAATATGAATCGATTTTTTATCAGTGAATCGCCGGACATCTATTAACGCCTGGTTTCCTGATATTGAAAATCTTAAACTGGATATCGCTATGGTGGTAAGGAGAATCCGGTTTGACGGCTGGTTCAATCAAAAAACGGAGGAGTGCCTGAATTTATAGGTAAAAGGTTGCTTTTGCCCGCGTTGGTCCTGATAGGGTGACAGGTTTCGATGCGCTATTCGGCAGGTTCGTTTCAGATAGGTAGAACTGCTCGATCTAGCTAGGAAAATTGAGCTGTGATAAACGCAGCAGATGCAGAATCGAATTAGTCCGCGGTCCCAGTTTCGTCTGGATCATAGCACTGAGTTGCAGGGCGTGCGAGCAGTCGCTGTCTCCTCAGTCCTCCTGTATCACGTCAATCACTCAGCTCTTCCGGGTGGGTTCCTGGGCGTTGATGTATTTTTCGTTGTGTCTGGCTTCTTGATCGGCCGAAAGCTACTCGCAGAAATGGAGGAAACTGGCTCGATTAACGTTTTAGAGTTCGCTGTCGGAAGGGCTAAGCGACTTCTTCCGAATGCTATTCTTACTCTCTTCCTGACTGCGATTGCTAGCTTTATCTTCCTGCCGTCTTACCGTCTGCCCCAGATCGCCGCAGACATCTGGGCTGCAGTTTTGATTTACTCAAACTTCCACTTCGCTCAAAACGCAGTCGATTACCTTCGGATAGGGGAGCCGCCAAGTCCAGTACTACACTTCTGGTCGTTATCGATAGAAGAGCAGTTCTATCTGGGTTTGCCAGCGCTAATGTTCCTAGTTGCAGCATTCGGTCGTAAACATCGGATGGTTATCTCGCTGTATCTGATCGCCGCGCTCACCATACTCTCTTTTGTGCTGGGCCTAGTGGCGTTGCAGTCGTCACAGCCAGACGCATTTTTTCTTACCTATAATAGAATTTGGCAGCTCGCAGGTGGAATTTTAGCTGGTTGGCTTGCCGCAACATTCCAACATCGATTGTGTGAGACGTTTTCGCGAGCAGTCCTTTTTGTCTCTTTAGCCACGCTATTAGCTTGCTTCTTTTTCATAACGCATAAAGACAGTTATCCGGGCTATCTGGGGCTCGTCCCGACTGCCGCTACAGCTGCGTTTCTCGTCGTGTTGCGACCGGCAAAGGAGACTTTTGTCCATCGTGCTCTATCGTTAAGATTATGCCAATGGATAGGGGATCGCTCTTACAGCATATATCTTTGGCACTGGCCCTTCATCGCAATAGTCGCTGAACGGTCATCAAGTGACGCTAATGCAAAATGGCTCGCTGCTTCTATCTCTGTAGCCGTCGCTTCGATTGCCTACGCCTATGTCGAAGCACCCCTTCGCCGCCTCCGCTTGCAGCGCCCCTGGAGAGTTGTCCCTATGGTGGCGTGTGCTGTGGTCCCTGTGCTTGCAGCATCTCTTGTGTTGACGGATTTGCCGCAGCCAGCCGATGCCGCAGCTCGGGCAAAACGGATCAGCGCCGCTAGAAGCGACCTCGGCGGTGCTTATGGTAGCGGGTGTCACCGTGATTTCGTCGATATAGTCTCGGCTGGATGTGAGTTTGGCGACGTAGATAGCGAAAAGAGCATTATGCTCTTCGGTGATAGTCACGCTGCGCAATGGTTTAATCCGATCCACGACGCCGCGGTTGATATGGGCATAAAGTTCATCGCTCGGACTAAAACGTCATGTCCGTCACTGCCTGTTTCAATCTGGTACCCTCCCACCGCTTCGATCTATGAGGAATGTACTGTTTGGCGCACCAGTGTTATGGACGAAATCAAGATGAAACCACCGTCCGTCGTCGTACTTGCGAATTTCGCTGACTATAGAGGATGGATCGCTGAACAAGGAAAGCCACTTTCTGAGACCCGATCTGCTCAGGTGTGGCAGTCCGCTTTTGCGCAACTGATGGAAGAACTGCCCGACGAAACTGAAGTGTGGTTAATTCGAGATAACCCGAGGATGTTTAGCAACTTTCTTACTTGTCTAAGCTATTCAGATGACTGCAGCCGGCCTAGAAAGGAAGCACTAGTAGCCATGGTCGATGAGGCAGCGCTTGTTGGTGCCTCTGGACGAACCGTCAACGTTCTCGACTTCACCGATCAATTCTGTAATGATATTTTTTGTCCGGCAGTAATTGCCGGGGAAATAGTTTACAGAGATTATCACCACATTACCGGGAGCTTTGCAAAACGGTTTGGAGAAGCCTTCGTGAAACAACTTTCCGAGTGACCCTCTTAACCTGGGGATCGCGATCAGGGGCCGGGGAACCCGATCATTCAAGCTCACGGTTCAACATAAGCCGACTACGCTCCCAATGCATTCCCAGCGGTCTAGAGTTTGGTCCCAGAGCAAAACCCCGGGAAATTCTAGCTCGCGCTGGCCCAAGAATATTGAGCACCTCAAAAAAGCACCGGAGCGAACTGAACGCTGGATAGAACTTGGAGGCAAGGTCATGTGCCTTATGGCAACCACGTTCGGCTAATCAGTCTTGGGTTGCGAGTGGCAACTACGAACAGCCTGCATTCACTCCTAAGCGCTTCAGCCGCGAAGCCGCTCGATGCAGTTTTTCAGAATAGTGGTAGGAGGCTATTGGAGGTAACGGTCCGCTTCCTGGCGAGAACACCTGATGATGCCAAAGCACGATAAATTTTTTGGTTGCTCGAGGCAGGCTGCTTCTTATCCTGATGGAGCTGCTCTGATCCCCAAAAACTGGACCGTTCATAACTGGAGTTTTCCGCGGTATTTTCCCGGCTGGGAGAAGGAGCGGAAGCATGAAGGCATCGAAGTTCTCGGACGCCCAGAAGGCGTTCATTTTGAAGCAGGGCGATGATGGTGTGCCGGTGGCCGAGATTTGCCGGAAGGCTGGGATCAGCCAGGCGACCTATTTCAATTGGCGCAAGAAGTATGCGGGTCTGCTGCCCGACGAGATGCGTCGATTGAAGGCTCTGGAAGATGAGAATTCCAGACTGAAGAAGATCGTCGCTGACCTGACGCTGGACCGCGAGATGCTGCAGGACGTCATCCGCCGAAAGCTCTGAGGCCTGTCCGGAAGCGCAAGCTGATCGACGGGATGCTGGTGGACTGGGGCATATCGATCCGACGGGCCTGCAAGGTCCTGAAGTTCGACACATCGTCCTACCACTACAAGTCCCGCCGCACCGGGCAGGCCCCACTCGAAAGACGCATCAAGGAGATTTGCGAGACACGCGTGCGGTATGGCTACCGGCGTGTCCATGTGCATTTGCGCCGCGATGGCTGGAAGATCAACATGAAGAAGACACGCAGGATTTACAGCGAGTTAGGGCTTCAACTGCGCAACAAGCATCCCAAGCGCCGGGTGAAGGCAAAACTCAGAGATGATCGCCAGGAGGCTGTCGGGCCGAACGATGTCTGGGCGATGGATTTCGTTCACGATCAGCTCGCGACTGGCAAGAAGCTGCGCATCCTGACAGTGGTCGACACGCACTCGCGTTACTGTCCGGCCGCCGACGCACGCTTCACCTACCGGGGCGAGGATGTCGTCCAGACCCTGGAAAGCATCTGCCGGAAGACCGGCTATCCCAAAACGATCAGGGTGGACAATGGCAGTGAGTTCATCTCCCGTGACCTCGACCTCTGGGCCTATGCCAATAACGTCACCCTGGACTTCTCACGACCTGGAAAGCCGACCGACAATGGCTTCATCGAGGCCTTCAACAGCAAGCTGCGGTCGGAGTGCCTGAACGCTCATTGGTTCCTGACCCTTGCGGATTCGCGCGAAAAGTTGGAGACTTGGCGCAGGTACTACAATGAGGAACGTCCTCACTCGGCGATCGGATATAACGTCCCGATCGCCCTACATAATCCCGGTGGCGCAACCAGCCAGCCATCGTGATTAGAGCCGGAAAACTCTAATTCCCGGCGGTCCAAGGTTTGGTCCCAGAGCAAGAGCCGGAAAACTCTAATTCCCGGCGGTCCAAGGTTTGGTCCCAGAGCAGAGCTGAATATCGCTCCTACCTTCATCGGAACAGAGGTTGGTACAGCCGAGATTGAGTGTGCGACTGGCTCCGTCGCCAGATATGATAATCTCTAACATGGATAAAGCTGGTGGCAATTTTTCGAGTAGGCGTAGCCATTTATCTGTCTGCAATGCTAGTTATTGCCACGAGGGTGAGCGTTAATGGTGACAACAGCTTCCTCTGGATCGCCCACTCGTGGCTGGTCATTGTTCTGGCTATTTCAGCGTACCAGCTATTAGCAACGGGAGAGGTCCTTCGAACGCTGCGTGACCCGGCTGCCTGGCTCATTTTGCTTTTCTTCGGCTATTTCATATTGATGGCGGCGACCTACCCAGACCCTGAGATAGCAAGGCAATACCTGAAGGATGCAGTCCGCAACTGCTTGGTTTCCTTTCTGTGCGGGTATCTGTTCGCGGTCGCCCCGCGAGCCAGCGCGGAGAAGGACTGGGCTATTCTCATTGGTATGGGCGCTTGCGTGATCGCCGTATTCTTTCTTGCTGCTCCGCAAATGAGAGGGGATATCTTTCTCGTTTTACAGCCTGGCTGGACGCCTCAATACCAATATTTCGGAGACCAACTTACGGTCGTCCTAATAGGCGGGGTAATGCTGTTATCGGCTCACTCTGGACCGTGGGCCAGCGGTGACTACCTCCCTTGGTCGATTGTGCCCTTCGTTTTTGTAGCGGGGTTCTTTGCCGCTCAATTGGTAGGGTCGAACAATGCAACAGTTCTCATGGGGATGCTCGCTGTTGCGCTCGGCGCAGCGACCGTCATGACCTACTGGCAAAAGGGTATGACAGCTGCCGCATGTCATTTTTTCTTGGCCGTGGGAATAGCCACAGCCATTTGGGTCGCTGTAATAGCCGCAATGCCCCCAATGAGAATTTTCAACTTTGGTGATGGCGAGTTCGCCGCGAAGGTTCCAGGATACGCCTCAATAGTATCCCGCGCTGATCTTAGTGGCGATAGTCTTGCTCAGTTCAAACTTGCCCCCCTGCTTGGGGACTTGGCGGCGGACAAGATAGTGGGAAACCCTGGTGGGTACCTCCACTCCATCCTTGCCGTGCAATCCCATTTAGGTCTGGTAGGCAGCGCTTTGCTGTTCATGTTTTTAGCGGTCAAACTGCGATGTCTCTATTCTTCAGGGCCAGACATCAGGAAATGGATCACTCCTCCGATATTAACCGTCGCATTTTTGGCCACATTTTTCACTTGGCAACCGCTATGGTTTCTGATTGGCATGCTGATGCCCATCAGAAACCGTAAATCGAAAAAGAATCCATAAGGCACTACAGTAGGCGCTGCACCCATTAGCATTGAGACGCGGGTCTGAACTGCCGCCCATTTCGACCGGATAGCCGGCATAAATCTCGATGAGGAACTCGCGGCTAACGCTGTCCCATCTCCTGATGTCGGCGAGTAGACTTTGAAGTTCTTCGACGCCATTCTGGGTCAGACCCTTCGGGCCATCTTCACTCCATCACTTACGTAAACCAGTTCGCCTTCGGAGATGTTGACCTGAGCTGTGAACTTCCTCCAGAAATCGGGGATCAGAGCAATCAGAGCACTTGCATGATAGCCAGTGTCTCGCGGGCAACGGCATTCCATGTTCTCAGTTTCGGCCTCGCCTCGTTGATGCGCTTCCGAAGCTCATGCTGGAATTCGATATTGGTCTCTAGCTTCTCTATGATCTGCGCAAGACGAGATGCATCGTCAGGCTCAAAGCAAAGCGCCAGGTTCCCGCAGACCTCTTGCAACGCTTTCGCTGTTGAGCATATCACCGGAGTGCCGCACCAGAGGGCCTCGCCCGCCGGCAGGCCCCAGCCTTCCAGCTTGCTCGGCATCACCAGAGCGAGAGCACCCTTGTAGAGCTTTACAAGATCGGTCTGATTGGGATTGTCGATGAAGATCAGCTTGTCCTGAATGCCCCGAAAGACTGGCTTCGATGCATAGCGACGCAGGCGCTTTCTGTGCGAGCCGGCTATCACGAGCTGCGGTACGGGCTTGCCGTCAGCATGCATTTGCCTGAGGGCGTCCAGGACGACCTCGATGTTCTTGCGGCCCAGATTGAGGGCGACTGTAAGCAGGTATGGCTCCGATGGCACCGAAATTTCCGATTCTTCAGTGCCTTCAGGACAATGGTGGACGAGTTGCACCACATTGACCGGCCCGTGCGGTTCGGGAAGCATGCCATTTTCAACAAAGCTCCCAAGCTCTTTCGCGGTGAAGTTCGAATTCGTGAGAATTCGGTCAGCATTCTCGATCAGATACTGGTTGTCGGCAAGAAAGTTGCGGTCGAATTTGCGGAATCGCTTCGTCGCTCGGTCATGCAGGGGCATGAAATCGTGGAGCAAGGGCACGATGGCCGCCTTCGATCCTCTCTCATGGAGTACCCTCACCATGTCGACGATCAGTTTCGGCCGTGCTGCGGAGAAGAAGGTGCCGCTTTCGATTGTGACGGGCTTCAGATGTCTGGCGTGTTTTAGCCAGTTATCCCTGTTTTTCTTTGGCGTCGTTCGGTTCAAAAGCCGGAAGATTAGCGGCAGGATGGGGTTCTTGCCGAAATACGACCTGACCCATTTCTGGCCCACGTCCTTTGGCAGATCGAACTCCGCGCTCCCGTCCTCTCGCTTCTGCCAAGTGACTTCATAGAATTCCTGCATGCCAAAGGAAAAGACAACGAAGCGGATATCGTCGTTGAGCAACGCAGCTTCTCGGCCGATTTCGTGGACCGTGCGGGCGATCCCGTAGTACTGCGTGCGCTTTCCCGATGTCGAGAGCAGCGCCTCGGTGAGATCAAAATAGAGAGGTCCGCTCATGTGGACGCCTCATCCTGCATACTGTTTGACAGGGCATAGAGTACACCGCAGAGCAGGCAGAAATAGTGCGTGTAGAATTTCAGGTTCAGGAATGAATCGAACATCATCGCTATACCCCAGAAGAGCGATACTCCTATTGTCAGGAGTAGTCTGTCAGCAGTCGACAGACCCTTTGATACAAACCAAGGGATCGCAAGGAAGATCAGACCGAGTGTAAGCTGCAGCACTCCGCCGGTGACGAGCCAGGTGAGATACTGATTGTGATTGTGCTCGAAGCCATAGGTCGCGTGTATCAGCTTCTGTAGATAGAGGGAGCCATGACCGAAGACGGGGCTCTCCTTGATCGCCGCGATCGAAGTTTCCCACATGGCGAGCCGAAGTCCGATCGATTCATCCTTGGTGATTTCTGTCGGTTGGTTTGGCTTGGACGGCGTTGCTGCTGCTGACTCGGAGTTATCCGGAATCTGCACCGCTTCTGGTGTCGGAGCCACCTGTCTTGGGGAGGTGGCTTCCTCATTAGCTGCGATGAGCTGCGAGGTCATCCTCCCCAGTGTCTCAACAGTCGAAGAGAAGCGGCTGGCTGGGCCGCAGTCCGTTGCTAGGCCGATTAGGACGGAAACCACCGCCCCGGCGATTGCCGCTGTGGCCAGATGAAAGAAGCGTGGTGTGCTCTCCCTCAAGGAAGGCAGGAGGCTCAGGAGCATAAGTACGCCAAAAATGCCAACCTGCGCCACGGCCACGCCGCGGGAGCCTGTATAGGTCGTGGAGACGATGATACTGAGTGCGAGCAGGCCGACCCGAAGCCAGCGCTCGCGATTGCCAAGCTTTTCCCACCCGACCAGACAGATAAACGTCAGTGTCGAGAACAGGAGAGCAGGTATGAAAGGCCAGGGCGCCAGTCCTCTTACACGACAGGCGTCCCTGATACCGGCAAACATCATATAGGACAAAACGGCGAAGCAGGCGACGAGCAGCCAGGGCATCAGCCTGCGGAACAGAGAGGCAAGGTCTTTGATCTGCAGGCTCCGCACCAGACCGACAGCGAGCATGGCGATCGCGATAGAGTAGGACTCAAGGCTTGGATTGACCGGGCGGGGATCTGAAGCCTCGAGCCCCGTGAAGAAGAAAAGGACGAACAGGCTATAGGCGAAGTAGATGCCGAACGGTGCCAGCAGCGTCCAGATAGACACGTGAAAGTGCCTGTTCTTAAGCGCGTGCAACAAGAAAGGGATGGGGAGAACACCGGCGACGACCAACAGAGGCGTCACCTTGCTGCCGAGAAACAATGCGACGGCAAGCCCAGTGAGAAACAGGAAGTCTGAGGCTTGCCACAAGCGGTCGATATGGGTCTTCATGTTTCCGTTCCAGGTTTCTAAAGGCTCTAGGACGAGAAGATCAGCTGTTGTGCCGGCTCGAAACGTCCTGTCACGCTTGCTCAAGCGCGAAGTGCATAGGCCAGTCTTACAAAATCATCCCGTAGCCTGCGGACATAGGTCTCGAGTCGTTTCCACTTCGGGAATTTGACGGAGCGGTAGATGTCGCGTGTAGCAATCGTTGTGCCTCCACGCGCTATGTTCGCCACGTTCTTTCGCGTCGTGTAAACATTGCCACCATGGTCCCAGCCCCGTTCGAGGGCCGCATCCCAAGGGTAGCGCATGACCGTCAGGTGTTCGATCAAGAGCGCTGCGCCCTGCCGAGAAACGGCATAACAGGCCGATGAACCGAGGGGGCCGTGAATGGCGCGACCGATCTCGTCACCTCGGCTTGATGTGTTGGTCTTTCGGAAGCCGACGACACGGTGATTGAAGAACTTGATCACGTCGGCGTCCGGAACCGCTTCGAACGCGGCTTGTACGTGATCCTTGAGGTCGGCACTCAGTTCGACGTCGTCTTCAATGATGAGGGCGATATCGTTGGTCGTTGTGAGGAATGCGTTGAGCGCCTTGATATGGCTCCTATAGCAGCCATACTCGCCGGCGAGCATCAGGCGACCCGTGTTGCGGCGGAATGCGGCATCGTCCACTGCCTCCCGCTTTGCTTCGGGCGTCAACTTGCCGTCGACTGCCGAAACACGGGTGAGGGACAAGCCTAGTGCGCTGGCGCGATCTGCCAGGATTTCCCAGCGGTCGGTTGATCGATCCAGATTGATCGCAAAGATTTCGAGCTTCATCCGATTTCGTTCCGCTGGCGGTTAACCCGCTCACTTAAGGGTGCAGGTTTGTCGCTCGGTAGCATCTGAGCGCCGATGCAGCAACAGGCTGCGTTGACCAAGATCGGGCGTCATTTGATGAACGGGCCGGCGAAACGAAACAGCGTCAAATCCGGGCGAGTGCCGCCAGTGTTTCGCCAGCCGCTATCGGGGCAGAGGGTGCGTTTGCTCACCCCCCATTTTGCAGATTTTCACCTGGCGGAGAGTGGGTCGGTATCGTGCGCGGTACACCTTCGTGTACACCTTGGTGTAGCGCTACTCTCCCTTTTGATATAAAGACTTAGCCAAGTGCCTGAAAACGCTGGTAGCGCTTGGCCACCTGGCGGAGAGTCCCACCATCTATCCGTTGTGTGTTCTCTGTCTCTGATCACGCGCGCCCCATCCCCGTTCAGCCATTCAGGCTGTAATCCAATTGGTCTGTCGTCCTGATGGCTCGGTAGCATCTGAACGCTGATGCAGCAACAGGCTTCGCTGACCAAGATCGGGCGTCATTCAGTCAACAGGGCGGCGAAAGGAAAATGCTTCTGATCTATAGACCGGAGGAAAATGTACCGGTTCCACCACGGTTCCGACTTGCTCACTCTAAAGCCCTTTGCGTCTCAGCTTTATCCCATTCTAGGCGCTCGCATCGACCATGTTGGGTCCATTCATTTCGATCGACTGCGGAGATGCGTCTCTGCGCATCCATCTTTGAACAGAAGTGGTCGATGTCCCATTTGTCCCAGTCCTAGGTGCCGACCAAGCGGACACCTGGGCCTCCGTTGCCTGCATACTGGCCGTCCAAAAACTCTACTCCCGCATTTTCAAGCACTTGGCGGATGTCAATGACGGTTCGGGGCTTAAGAGTTTCTCCGCGCTCGAGCCTCACAATCGTGTTGGTCGACACGTTTGCTACTGTTGCCAGATCCTTCACGCTCCAGCCTAGGGCAGTACGAGCCATCTTGCACTGAACCGCTAACAAATCGCCTCCAGTGAGCGAAAACGACTTGACGTGGCGCTTTTGCTCAGTTACCAAATAAATGATGCAGGTTATCCTGCTGATTCAGCGAACATAAATCCTTTCGCTCTTCATCGCGAGCGGGATTTTCCGTGCGCATTGAGCGCTCAGTTACTTAGTCAGCCTCGCAGGAGCTCATCATGGAACTCCGCCAACTCTCCTACTTTGTGGCGGTCGCCGAGGAGCTGCACTTCGGCCGCGCTGCGATGCGCGTGAACATCGCCCAGCCGGCACTCAGCACGCAGGTCCAGGCGCTGGAAAAGGGGCTTGGGGTGCAGTTGCTGACACGCTCGACCCGCAAGGTCGAACTGACGCGGGCAGGGGAGGTGTTCTACGATCGCTGTGTCAGAATGCTGGGAGAACTGGATCTCTCCGCAGAAATGGCACGCGCGGCAGGGGGCAGGACAATGCGGGAGATCAGGATCGGGACGATCTATCCGGCAACGACAGGGGTGCTCCCGGCATTCCTCGCCCGGATCGGGCGGAAGTTTCCCGACATTCGCCTGCATGTCTCGAACGGCTCGACATCAGAAATCATCCGCCAGCTGGAATGCGGCAAGTTGAACCTTGGCTTCATTCGTCCCGTCGAGAACATTGGCTCGCTGCGCTTCTTCTCGATCGCCCATGAGCGGTATCTGTTGGCGGTGCCGATGGGAAACCCACTTGCCTCCAAGGACGAGGTGACGATCGAGGATCTGAGGGCCGAGAAGATCATCGCCTTCAAACGACAGAACCTGTCCTTCACCGAACGCTATTCTGCAGAGACCTTCGAGGAGCATGGCCTGAATGACAATGTCGCCTATACCTGTGACGACACCTTCTCGCTGATCTCGCTTGTCTCCTCAGGTCTTGGTGTCGGCTTTGCACCGGAATGGACGGCAGATCTGCCGGGCAGGGACGTTGTGCTGAAGAAGGTTACGGGGATTGACCTCAAGATCGGGCTCGGTGTTGCCTGGAGCAAGGATGATCCGACAGCAGCGCGCGATGACATCGTCGATATTGCCCGGACGCTTGGGCGTCCGGGCAGGTGAGGGCTGCGATATTAGCGACTGGGCTGATGAAGCTCATCGCCCCTTCATGCGGAACGCCATGGCCGGGGGAAGTCGGTCCCGCCTGACCCTTGTGGGTCGCTATGCTCAGGCTCCTGCGGCTTCCCTTTGCCCGGCCCTGACGTGGCGAGAATTCCCGCGTTCGCGCCCTTCGGTCGCCGCTATGCTGAACGCTCCGATATTCTTCATTGTCTGACCCGGATCTCGCGCGAGCGCGGCTTTGATCCGGGTCGGTCCTGGGCGTCGCGTGCAATCTGCGCTGTGTGCGCTCGTGCATGGTTGGCCACTCAGGACGGGTCGAAGAGAGTGCGGAACTCCGGATCTGCGTAGTAGCGGATCTTGCGCGCCAGTGCTGGTCTTTGCCCTCTGGTGAGCAGGACCATCGCTTCGTCGGGCAGTCGCATGATCTCGTCCGGGGTCATCAGGTCACGGGCAACGACATGCTCGCTCGACGTGATGCCGGGTGGCTTCCACGGCAGGTTGGGACTGCTCCAGGATCGCGTAACGTGCCGTTCGTCCATGCGGCCGATGGTTCTGGCGATCAGGCTCGCCGTTTCTATGTCGTTGACCCCGAATACCTGGCATGTGCTGGCATTGGAGAGAAAGGTGCCGGCTCGCTGTCCATAGGTGGCGCGCAGCTGATGCATGTCCTGCAGGATTGGCCAGAGCTGTACGCCATAACCTGCCATCAGGCCCATGGCCCTTTCGACGGGTGCCAGATGACCAAGGGCTGCGAACTCGTCGAGGAGATAGAGCACTGGCTTTGCGGGCGTTTCCGGATCGCGGGCCATGTCGGTAAGGCTCTGGGTGACGAGCAGTCTCAGCCATCTTGAATAGGTCAATAACCGATCGGGCGGCAGGACGCAGAAGACCGTCGTGGGCTGGTGCTTCAGGTCGGTGAAGCGGAAGTCCGATCGCTTGAGCACCTCGACCATGCGTGGACTGTCGAGGAAATGCGTGTGGCGCTGGGCGGCGGATAGCACGCCGGCTGCTTCCCGGTCCGCCTTGCCGAGATGGCGATTGGCGGCCCGGGCAATCAGGCCGCCGGTGTCGGGCATCTGCTGCATGTCCTTCAGCAGATCTGCGAATCCCTGCGGGTCGGCGGTCAGATGCCGGCGCAGCGTTCCAAGATGCCGCTCGTCGGGTGGTGCTGTTGTGACGATCATCAGGATCAGTCCTGCAATCAGCGCCTTTGCCTCCTCGTTCCAATGCGCTTCGCCTGCCATGCCTGGTTCGTCGAAAACCAATGCGTCTGCCAGCGTGCCGGCATCTTCGGCCAGATCGAGACTATCAGGATCGAGAAGATCGAGCGGATTGAAGGCTGCAGTCTCGAACCCTGTGACGCCAAAAGGGTCGAGGACAAGGACCGGACCGAACTTCAGCCTGCCGCGTGCGGTGATCCTGGCGTTCTCGCCCTTCGGGTCGATGCAGATCACCGAGCGATCGGCGCTCAGGAGATTGGGGATGATGGTGCCCACACCTTTGCCGGTTCTGGTTGGCGCCATGGTGAGCAGATGTCCGGGGCCGTCATGGCGCAACAGCCTGCCTGAGTGCAGATCCCGACCGATCAACAGGCCGTCGTCGGTCTTCGTCAGCCGGATGAGTTCCCTCGGTGTTGCCCATGCGGCGGTCCCATGGATCCAAGAGGCACGGGCCCTGGCGAGGAAGGGAAACAGAAGTCCGATGGCCGCCATGACGAAGGGCTGATACTTCAGCAGGTCGGGCAGACTGTGGCTCAGCCAACCTCGCTCTTCGCCAGGTCCTGCATTGTGCTGAATGACGACATCGATGCCCAGAATGACGGTGACCAGGAGATAGCCGAGGAACAGGAAGATCACGGCAAGCTTGATGCCGATTGCCAGCAGGCTAAGGCGCGTGATGAGCGTCATGGCTGCTCCTCCCCATCGGCGAGGTTGTCAGGCTTCTCCTGTTGCTCCAGCTTCTCGAGCTTGAGGATATTGTCGAACAGCTGCCGGTCACTGTCACGGGTGAGAAAGCCCGGCAGTTCGGCCCTCAGCCATTCATCGAGCCGGCCATTCAGATATCGCTCTGGCCGCCGTTCGATGCGATCGAGCACAAGGGCCCCGATCAGGATCTTGCGCCGGGTGTCTCGCGCTCTTTCCTGCTTGCCAAGCCGCGTTACCAGCACCTGCCTGCGGGCTTCGAGCTGTCTGAGTCGTTCCTGAATGCTGCGTCTTGCCATCGCCTCGTCCTTTCGGAAACAAGACTTAATTCGACGCGCCCGGTGAAAATTGCACAACGTACAAATCTGCTGTGAACCGTGAGCGACAGGCGGCGAAGCCGCATCCCGGTGGCTTACGAGCGAAGCGAAGAAAGCACCAAGGGCGCACTTACGAGTTGCTGCGCAACTCAGTGCTCAGGTGACCCTACGACGTGCTGGAGACTGTAAATGGCGATCTACCATTGCAGTATGAAACCGGTCAGCCGCTCGGGCGGCCGAAGCGCCGTGGCCGCGATCGCTTATCGGACCGCAAGCAGGATCATTAACGAGCGCGACGGTCTGGTGCATGACTTCACAGCCAAGGCCGGCGTCGTGCATGCGGAGATCGTGCTTCCCGAGGGCTCTGATGCGAAGTGGGCGCTCGACAGATCGGCGCTGTGGAATGCGGTGGAGTTTTCCGAGAAGCGCAAGGATGCGCGGCTTGCCCGGGAGTTCGAGGTGGCGCTTCCGCATGAGCTGGATTCGGACCAGAGGCTGGCGCTGGTGCGTGCCTTTGCCCGTGATCTTGCCGATCGGCATGGGGCTGCCGTCGACTTCGCCATTCATTCGCCGAGGGGAGAAAGCGACATCCGCAACAGCCACGCGCATGTGATGATGACGACGCGCATTGTGGGGCCGGATGGCTTGGGTGAGAAGACGCTGATCGAGCGGGAGAACAAATGGCTCTTGAACCACGACCTGCCGACCGCACAGATGCAGCTGCGCGAGATCCGGCAGTCCTGGGAGACACATGCCAACCGGGCGCTGATGCTGGCAGGGCACGAGGTGCGGATTGATCATCGCTCGCATCTGGAGCGTGGGCTTGAGATCGAGCCGACCGAGCATATGGGCGTTCATGCATCCGAGATCGACAGGAGAGGCGGAAGCGTCTCGCGCACCCGGATCGATGAGGAAGCGGCACGGCGCAATGCAGACCTGATCCGTGAGAAGCCGGAGCAGGTGCTGACGCTGATCACGGGCGAGAAGAGCGTCTTTGATCGATACGACGTCGCGCGCGCACTCCACCGCTACATCGACGATGCCAGCCAGTTCCGCAATGCCTTTGCCGCCGTGATGGCGTCCTCGGCTCTGGTGGAACTGCGCAAGGAAACCGGCGGTGAGCTTGCCCGGTACACGACGCGGGAAATGCTGGAAATCGAACACGCCATGGCCGCGAGCGCCGACCGGATGAGCCGCCACTCATCTTCGCAGTCCGGCTCGCACGCACCCCATGATGGGAGCGGCCATGGCGTCGATCGACATCATGTCGACCGTGCCCTGAGGCTACAGGACGAAGCCATCAGGGCAATGACAGATGGTGCAGGCTCGCAGAGAGTTGACCAACGAAGACCAGATTCATCCACAGGTCTACCTGGATCAACGCCGCCGCCAGCAGGCCTGAGCGAAGAGCAGCGTCTTGCGGTCCGGCATGTCACCGGTCCCGAGCAGATTGCCGCAGTCATCGGCTTTGCCGGTGCTGGCAAGTCGACCATGCTGGCGGCAGCACGCCAAGCCTGGGAGGCGCAAGGCTACCGGGTGCATGGGGCGGCACTCGCCGGCAAGGCTGCGGAGGGGCTGGAGGAATCCTCCGGCATCATCTCGCGCACACTCGCCTCCTGGGAGCACAGCTGGCAGGCGGGCAGGGCGGAGCTTGGACGCAGTGACATCCTCGTCATCGACGAGGCGGGCATGATTGGCAGTCGCCAGCTTGGCCGATTTGTCGAGGAGGTCGAGCGGCGCGGGGCAAAGCTTGTTCTGGTCGGAGATCATGAACAGCTGCAGGCGATCGGGGCGGGATCGCCGTTCCGGGCCATTGCCGAGCGGATTGGTGCGGTCGAACTCTCCGAGATCCGCCGGCAGAAAGAGGACTGGCAGCGGCAGGCTTCGATTGCGTTCGCCACCCATCGAACCGGTGAAGGACTGTCAGCCTATGCCGAGCGGGGACAGGTCCACTTTGCCGATGACAGGGAGGGCGCACGGGAAGCGCTGGTGCGGGATTATCTGGCAGATCGCGAGGAGCGGCCGGAAGGTTCACGTGTCGCCCTGGCGCACCGCCGTGTCGATGTCCGGGCGATCAATGATGCGATCCGTAGGGAATTGCAGGCGCGGGGCGCACTGGCGAGAGGCGATGCCGGTGAGCCGCACCAGTCAGGTTACGCAGGTCAGGCGCCGGAGCGCGAAAGCAGCAACCGGGAGATCGTCTATCAGACGAATGACGGCAAGCGCGGCTTTGCACCCGGTGACAGGATCGTGCTCCTGGAAAACAACCGGGATCTCGGTGTGAAGAACGGTATGTTGGGGACTGTGACTGCCGTCGAGCCTGACGCAATACAGGTGAGGCTCGACGGCGCAGGGCCGAGCAGGGCCCGTGTGATTTCGATACCAGCAAGAAGTTACCAGAGCTTTGACCATGGCTACGCAACGACGATCCACAAGGCGCAAGGGGCGACCGTCGACCGGGCCTTCGTCATGGCATCCACCACCATGGACCGGCATCTGACTTATGTGGCGATGACGAGGCATCGGGAGGCGGTGGGGCTTTATGCAGAGCGCGATGAGCTGAAGGATTTGAAGACACTCTCGGCCAGTCTCGGGCGATCCGGCGCCAAGGAAACGGTGCTCGATTACACCGATGCTTTTGCTGCGCGGCGAGGGCTCGGGGACGGCATATCTCTCCGGAGTGAGATCGTCATGGGCGCAACGTCACACCGGGACGGCGCATACCGGGCTGTCGATCTGCCGGCGGCTCACTACGGCGCTTTGGGTGAGCGCGTTCGCTCGCCCGCCGATCGGGAGCCCTTTGACGAGATTGCGAGGGTAAAGATCAGTCGGGTGGAAGGGGGAGAGCGTAGGGCGGGCGCCGACGAGCAGAGCGTCAAGGTGCAGCCGCTGGTGCCGGCGATTACCCGCTACGCACAGACGGTCGATCAGGTGGCGCGGGCGGAGGCGTCGCGGCAGATGTACGAGGCTCTCGACGCAGTTCGTTCTGTTGGAGCCTGCGTCTTTGCCCATCCCGAACACTTTGCCAGTCTTGTCGCAAGGACGATCCGTGAGCATGACGGTGACGTCGCTGCGCTGATGAAGGCTGTGGCCAGGCGGCCGGAGGTGTTTGGCGAACTTCGTGGAAAGGCTGGGCTCCTCGGTGAGAACCGGGAGCGCAAGCAGGCCCGTCGGGTGGCAGGCGCTCTGAGCGCTCATGTCGGGCATGCCGCACAGGACTGGAAGAGGCGATATGAGCATGCTGCACGGTCTGAGGCGTGGAAGCGTGAGAAGCAGGATCTGATTGAGGTGCCGGGCTTGAGTGCGGGCAGCGAGGCGATCCTGAGGCAGCTGGATCGGCTCGACAGATCGGAGAAACCTGCCTTTCTTGCCAGGTTGGTCGAGAAGCCGGAGGGGAGGCTGGCGCTTCAGGAGGCTGCGGCGATTACAGACGCGATGAGGCGGCGGTTTGGGAGCAGCGATGCACGCAATCTCGACCTGGTGAGTTTCGGCAAGGGGCCGTTGGACAAACTGGATATTGCTCATGTTGAGGCAGTCGTCCGGCTCGCGCATGGAGCCAAGACGGCCGAGATGTCCAGGCAGGCGGATTTGGTGCGCAGCCATCGGAAGGGAATATCCATGGGTATCTAGGACTTTCACGGAGCTGCAAGATTTGTGACACCATGCTAGGCAGCAGAGTTGTGAATCGCGAGCACCGCATGGGTGACAGTCGAAACATGGCGTTGGTCAAAGAGCTTTGCGCGCTTCCGGTTGCGCAAGGTTTGGTCCCAGAGCAGAAAACCAAAGACTCTCCCGAAAACTGTAGGGAGATGGATCCTCAGGTCGGTTTTGGTGTCGCGATCAATCGACTGCAACCCAATTAGAACGATCCTGATTTCAATCACTACAAATCTGTCTGTTTACGGGCCGGAGAATTCAGCCAATGCTGTCGTTTGCGACCGCTTGAAAGCCCTCTTGCCTGTCGTTGGTCAATTCAAAAACCAGCGCTGGCGCTTTTGATCAGTTTGTCACGTTTGGAATCCAACAAAGCTGGAGACCTAGGATGAAGCCCCATGTTTCTCGTGTTTCAGAGCCGCCCCTTCTGCGTTTTGCTGTTGGCCGGCTGGAAGCTTCCAAGCTCCTTGATGTGTCACCGGGCACTTTCGACAATTGGGTCAGACAAGGATTGATGCCAAAAGGAGTCAAGATTGGAAGTTTGCGCCGCTGGGATGCTGCTCAGCTTCGTGCGTGCTGGTACGATCTCGTTGAAGCGAACCAAGAAGGAGATATCGAAGATGACCTCGAAAACCCCTTCGACAAGACGGTTGGGTAGTACCAGGACGCCGTTCCGCTACTGCAATCGCGATGTCGACCGCTTTGGCAACGAACGCTATTACGTCCGCATTCCTGGCCTGCCAAAATATCGGATGAAGTCGCCTTACCTCGACGAGCGAGGCAGTATCACTGCAGCCTTTGCGGAAGAGTATCATCGCGTTATGGCAGGTGAGCGTGGCAGCAAGTCAACATCCCCGGCGCGTGTTCAAGAGGGTACAGTCCGTTGGCTGGTCGAGATCTACTACCGCTCCAAGCTTTTCCAGACTTATTCGGCTGCGACGAAGAACGACAAGAGGAGCGTCCTGAACCGCTACTGCACGCTTGTTGGAGACCTGCCGTTCAAGAAGATGCGAAAGTCGGACGTCGAGGCAAGCCAGATGAAACGCAGCGGCACGCCCGGTGCTGCTGACAAGTTGGTGAAGTATCTGAAGGCGCTGTTTAACTGGGCGATCAAGGAAGGCATTGCGACCTTTAATCCTGCGGACGGCGTAACAAAAATTCATAAATCAGACGGATTTCATTCGTGGAGCGAGATCGAGCTTGATCGGTTTCGCACCGTCTATCCGATTGGAACGACGGCCAGACTGGCATTTGAGCTGATGGTGAACCTCGGTGTCAGACGATCAGACCTCGTAAAGCTCGGCTGGCGCAATCTGATTGGCGATCGCATCGAGTTCGTGCCGCAGAAAGGCGCGGGCAGATATGCGCAGTTTCTGAGCTTGCCGGTGACTGCAGAGCTCGATGACGTGTTGAAGGCAATCACGCATGACAAGCCGACCTTTCTCGTGACGGAGTACGGCAAGCCATTCATGTCCAACGGGTTCGGCAACAAAATGCGGCAATGGTGCGATGACGCTGGTCTACCGGAATGCTCATCTCACGGACTCAGGAAGGCTTCGGCCACGATCCTTGCAGAGGCGGGAGCCACCGAACATCAGCTCATGGCCATATTCGGCTGGTCTGATTCGAAGATGGCCCAGCACTACACGAAAACGGCACAGTCGAAGCGGGTAATCGATGCCGGTTTCGAGCGGCGGAGAAACTATGTGGCCCGGCGGAATGTCCCACTTTCGGTGGGGCGGGAGATCAGTGAGGCAATAAAAGGAGAAAATGATGCAAAAACAATGGTGCAAAGCAAAAGTGGTGGGCCCGGAGGGACTCGAACCCCCAACCAAGCGGTTATGAGCCGCCGGCTCTAACCATTGAGCTACAGGCCCAGCCCGGCGCGATGCCGTTGGGCGGGCAATGGTTTCCCCGCACCGGTGACGGGCTCTAACGCAATTTGCCGAATGCGACAAGTGTCTGCCGTATTGGCTTCACAATCACGCGTCATCACAGGTGTCGGAAGGGCATTGCGCCGGGTGAGACGAAGAGGTCCGCCGGCGCTGCGGGACACAAGGAAACATCTTCATGCTGAAATTTACACGCAGCCTCGTCGTTGCGACGGCCCTTTCGGGTTCCGTGCTTACGACCGGTTTTATCGCGCCGGCGCTGGCTGCCGAGGCGGAGCGCCGCGAGGCGACGATCATGGTGTCGGGCGAGGGCGAGGCGACCGTGGCGCCGGATATGGCCGTCATATCGCTGGCCGTTGTCCGCGATGCCGATACGGCGTCTGAGGCACTGTCTGCCAATAGCGCCGCGATGACGGAGGTACTTGCCGCCCTCAAGGCGCAGGGTATTGCCGAGAAGGACCTGCAGACCACGGATTTCTCCATCCAGCCGAAATACAAGCAGGAAACCCGGACCGATGGCACCTACGAGGCGCCCGTGATCGTCGGCTACACGGTCAGCAATGGCCTGACGGTCCGGGTGCGGGAACTCGCCAAGCTCGGAACGATCATCGACCAATCGGTGAAACTCGGCGTCAACCAGGGTGGCGGCATCTCGTTCACCAATGACGATCCGGAGGCGACCATCGAGGCCGCGCGCAAGCAGGCGGTCGAAAAGGCGGCCGCCAAGGCCAAGACATTGACGGAGGCCGCCGGCGTCAAGCTCGGTCGGGTCGTCGAGATCTCGGAGAATTTCGCCCGGCCGATGCCGCAGGTCTATGCGGCCGCACCGATGGCGAAGATGGCGGATGAGTCGGTGCCGATCGCATCCGGCGAGAACCTCTATTCGGTCACCGTCAACATCACCTATGCGATCGAGCAGTAAGCGCTGATCGTTATACCGAAGTAGATAAAGGGCCGGTTTTCCGGCCCTTTTTGCATCTGCCGGTCTCGTGGATGCTCAGACGTCGAGCGGGTGTTCCGCGATCATCTTCGTCAGGCTGCCATCCGCCGGGAAAAGCGGGATGAGGCAGGCCTGGAGGGCGTGGTAGATGTCGCCCTTGCCGGGGAAAAGGCTGTTGGACGGCTTGCCGTCTTCGGTCAGTTCCTCGAACCAGCCGCCGTGTTCCTGGTCGAGATTGTTGTTCGCGATATAGTTCCAGATCTTGCGGTAGCTTTCCTCGTGGAAGTCGCTTTCCTGATGCTGGTTCAGGAAGTGGGCGGCGGCGGCGCCTTCGCAGAGCGGCCACCAGAGTTTCGACCGCTTGTCGGGGGCGTTTGCCCAGTCGAGCGTATAGAAGAAGCCGCCTCTGTCCTTGTCCCAGCCGAGCGCCATCGACTGGAAGAAGAGGCCGCGCGCGGCTTCCTGCATCCAGTCGTGGCTCTTTCCGCCGAGCACCCAGAGTTGAAGGATGAGGCGGGCCCATTCCAGCCAGTGGCCGGGCGTGGTGCCGGCGGGCCGGAACATTTCGTTCGGATGGTAATAATTCCGGTCGACCACCCAGCTTTCATCGAAATGCTCGGCGACGCGGAAGGCTTCTTCGCGGGCGCGGCGGTTGATGATGAGGTCGGCGATCCGCTCGGCCTTGGTGAGATAATGCCGCTCGCCGGTTGCCTCAAAAGCGGCCATCAGGCTTTCGGTCAGGTGCATGTTGGAGTTCTGGCCGCGATAGCGCGGGACCGGCTGCCAGTCCGCAGAGAATTCTTCTGCGATCGCGCCGTGGCTTTCCTCCCAGAATTTCTTCTCGATCACCTCTGTGATATCGGCGAGCATGGCGTCTGCCAGCGGATGGCCGGCGCATTTGGCCGAGGACGCCGCGAGCAGGACGAAGGCGTGGCCATAGCCCTGTTTCGTGTCGTCGGCAGCGCCGGTGTCATCAGCCTGCCAGAAGTAACCGCCGTGTTTCTCATCGCGGTGGCGTTCCCAGAGATAGCGCATGCCGTGGTCGACGATGTCGGCAGAGCCGGGGCGGCCGAGCAGATGGCCGATGGCATAACAATGCACCATGCGGGCGCTGGCGTGGATGCCGCGGGCAGGATTGTCGAGGCTGAGCGGCTTGCCGTCGCGCGACAGGTCGTAGAAGCCGCCCTTCGGGTTGATGGCCGGGCCCTGGAAAAAATCGAACAGGCCGTCGGCCTGGGCCAGCAGCCATTTGCGATGATAGGGGCGGGCGCTCCAGGGGCTGGATGGCGACTGCTGCGACTGATTTTCCGACATTTCTTCCTCCCTGGCTGCATCGTTGCAGCTTCTATAGCCGATCGGCCTCCTCGCTGCCACCGACTGTCTAAGGTGACGCACAGATGGATCGCATGTTGACATAAAGATGTCTTTATGTGATTTGGCGGATGTCGCAGACACAATAGGAGACTTCGCAGATGCTCGATTCACTGTTCGGCCGTGACGGTGCTGCCCGGGATGGAGCGGAGATCCTGGAGGCGCTGCAAAAGGCGGCGCGCGAGCGTATCCTGATCCTCGACGGCGCCATGGGCACGGAGATCCAGGGCCTTGGCCTCACCGAAGAGGATTTCCGCGGCGAACGCTTCCTCGGCTGTGCCTGCCATCAGCAGGGCAATAACGACCTGCTGATCCTGACCCAGCCCAACGCCATCGAAGACATCCATTTCCGCTATGCGATGGCGGGTGCCGATATCCTCGAAACCAATACCTTCTCGTCGACCCGCATCGCCCAGGCCGACTACGAGATGGAAGGGGCGGTTTATGACCTCAACCGCCATGGCGCTGAACTCGTGCGCCGGGCCGCCTGGCGTGCCGAGCGCGAGGACGGCAAGCGCCGTTTCGTCGCCGGTGCCATTGGGCCGACCAACCGGACGGCCTCCATTTCGCCTGATGTCAACAATCCCGGTTATCGCGCCGTCTCCTTCGACGATCTGCGCCTTGCCTATGGCGAGCAGATCGACGGGCTGATCGATGGCGGCGCCGACATCATCCTGATCGAGACGATCTTCGATACGCTGAATGCCAAGGCGGCGATCTTTGCCTGCGAAGAGCGTTTTCTCGCCAAGAGCATACGCCTGCCGGTGATGATCTCGGGCACGATCACCGACCTTTCCGGCCGCACGCTGTCGGGCCAGACACCGACGGCCTTCTGGAATTCCGTCCGCCATGCCAAGCCGTTTGCGGTGGGCCTCAACTGCGCGCTCGGGGCAGACGCCATGCGGCCGCATCTGCAGGAATTGTCTGCAGTCGCCGATACCTTCATCTCGGCCTATCCGAATGCCGGCCTGCCGAACGAATTCGGTCGCTACGACCAGAGCCCGGAAGAGATGGCGGAGCTCGTTGCCGGTTTTGCCGAAGAGGGCATCGTCAACGTCGTCGGCGGCTGCTGTGGTTCGACGCCCGCGCATATCGCCGCGATTGCCGAGGCCGTGAAGGGCAGGGCGCCGCGCGCGCCCGTCGAGCATCGGCCCTTCATGTCGCTTTCGGGGCTCGAGCCGTTTGAACTGACCAAGGACATTCCCTTCGTCAATGTCGGCGAGCGAACCAATGTCACGGGCTCGGCCAAGTTCCGCAAGCTGATCACGGGGGGCGACTACACGGCAGCACTCGCCGTTGCCCGTGACCAGGTGGAGAACGGCGCGCAGATCATCGACATCAACATGGACGAGGGCCTGATCGATTCGGAAAAGGCCATGGTCGAATTCCTGAACCTGATTGCCGCCGAGCCTGACATCGCCAAGGTGCCGGTCATGATCGACTCGTCGAAGTTTCCGATCATTGAGGCCGGCCTTAAATGCGTGCAGGGCAAGGCGGTGGTGAACTCGATCTCGCTGAAGGAAGGCGAGGAGAATTTCGTCGCCCAGGCGAAGCTCATCCGCAATTATGGTGCTGCCGTCGTTGTCATGGCCTTCGACGAGAAGGGGCAGGCCGATACCTACGAGCGCAAGGTCGAAATCTGCCGCCGCGCCTACCGGATCCTGACGGAAGAGGCGGGTTTTGCGCCTGAAGACATCATCTTCGATCCCAATATCTTTGCGGTCGCAACCGGCATCGAGGAGCACGACAATTACGGTGTCGACTTCATCGAGGCGACGCGGACGATAAGGCAGGAAATGCCGCTGGTGCATGTCTCGGGCGGGGTCTCGAACCTCTCCTTCTCCTTCCGCGGCAATGAGCCGGTGCGGGAAGCCATGCATGCGGTCTTCCTCTACCATGCCATCCAGGCGGGCATGGACATGGGCATCGTCAATGCAGGGCAGCTCGCGGTTTATGAGAGCATCGATCCGGATCTGCGCGAGGCCTGCGAAGACGTGGTGCTGAACCGTCGCAAGGACGGAACGGAACGCTTGCTGGAGATCGCCGAACGCTATCGCGGCACGGGTGAGGCGAAGACCCGCACCCAGGACATGAGCTGGCGCGAATGGCCGGTCGAAAAGCGTCTGGAGCATGCGCTGGTCAATGGGATCACCGAATTCATCGATGTTGATACGGAAGAGGCGCGCAAACAGGCGGAGCGTCCGCTGCATGTCATCGAGGGGCCGCTGATGGCGGGCATGAATGTCGTCGGCGACCTGTTTGGGGCGGGAAAAATGTTCCTGCCGCAGGTGGTGAAATCGGCGCGTGTGATGAAGCAGGCTGTAGCCGTGCTTCTGCCATACATGGAAGAAGAGAAGCGGCTGAATGGGGGGACCGGCGAGCGGCAGGCGGCGGGCAAGGTGCTGATGGCGACGGTCAAGGGCGACGTGCACGACATCGGCAAGAACATTGTCGGTGTCGTGCTTGCCTGCAACAATTACGAGATCATCGATCTCGGCGTCATGGTGCCCGCCACCAAGATCCTGGAAGTGGCGAAAGCGGAGAATGTCGATGTCATCGGCCTGTCCGGCCTGATCACGCCATCGCTGGACGAGATGGTGCATGTGGCGTCCGAAATGCAGCGGCAGGGTTTCAATATTCCGCTCCTGATCGGTGGGGCGACCACAAGCCGGGTGCACACCGCCGTCAAGATCCATCCGCAATACAGAGCGGGGCAGGCAGTCTATGTGACCGATGCCAGCCGAGCGGTGGGCGTCGTCTCGTCACTGCTCGCTGAGGATGGCAACGAGACCTATGTCGACGGTATCCGCGCCGAATATGCGAAGGTGGCCGAGGCCCATGCGCGGGCGGAGGCTGAAAAGCAGCGCCAGCCGCTGGCGTCTGCCCGGGAGAATGCCGTCAAGCTCGACTGGAGTGCCTACAAGCCGACGAAGCCGAGCTTTACAGGCACGAAGGTGTTCGAGGAATATGATCTGGCCGAGCTTGCCCGCTATATCGACTGGACGCCCTTCTTCCAGACCTGGGAGCTGAAGGGGCGTTTCCCGGCCATTCTCGACGACGAGAAGCAGGGGGAGGCGGCCCGTCAGCTTTATGCCGATGCCCAGGCGATGCTTGAGAAGATCATCGCGGAAAACTGGTTCCGTCCGCGTGCCGTGATCGGCTTCTGGCCGGCCAATGCCGTGGGTGACGATATCCGGCTGTTCAAGGACGAAGCGCGCCAAGAAGAACTCGCAACTTTCTTCACGCTGCGTCAGCAGATCGCCAAGCGCGAGGGCAGGGCCAATGTCGCCTTGTCGGACTTCGTGGCGCCAGTCGAGACGGGCCTGCAGGATTACGTCGGTGGCTTCGTGGTTACGGCCGGTATCGAGGAAGTGGCGATTGCCGAGCGCTTCGAGCGGGCGAATGACGATTATTCCTCGATCCTGGTGAAGGCCCTGGCCGACCGCTTTGCCGAGGCCTTTGCCGAGCGCATGCATGAGCGGGTGCGCCGCGAATTCTGGGGCTATGCGCCGGACGAGGCCTTCACGCCAGAGGAGCTGATCTCGGAAAGCTATGGCGGGATCCGGCCGGCCCCCGGCTATCCGGCGCAGCCGGACCATACGGAAAAAGTGACGCTGTTCTCGCTGCTTGATGCGACCAAGGCGACCGGCGTGACGCTGACGGAAAGCTATGCCATGTGGCCGGGCTCCTCCGTTTCGGGTCTCTATATCGGCCATCCCGACAGCTACTATTTCGGCGTTGCCAAGGTCGAGCGCGATCAAGTCGAGGACTATGCGGCCCGCAAGGGTATGGATGTGCGCGAGGTGGAGCGCTGGCTGGGGCCGGTGTTGAATTATGTGCCGAAGGCGGATGCCTGAGGAGTGATTGGTGCCACGGCCCCACATCCCCCTGCCGGGACCTCTCCCCGTGAACGGGGAGAAGGGGGCAAGACGCTGGCCACGCTGGCCTTCTCCCCGCTTGCGGGGAGAAGGTGCCGCCCTTCGGCGGGCTCAGGAGGCGGATGAGGGGGGCAGCCGCTAGGGTAGCGACCGGCGCCGAGCGCCAAATACTTGCCTCATCCACTGCGCGAACGCGCTCACAAATCGATTCCGGTTTTGGCAATAAGGTATTGAGGCGGATTCCTAATTGCCTTTACGCCTCCAGCCTCAGCAGGATCGCTGTCGTGTCGTCGCTCTGCTTGTAACGCGGATAGTTCAACCCGTCCGGATCGACCTCTCGCTCCATGTGGCGAAGCTCCATGACCAGTGACTTCAGCCCGGCAGTTGCCGCCCGCTGGATCAACGTTGCCGCGTCGTAGAGCTTGTAGAGGGCGACGAGGTCGGCCAGCCCGTCGGAGCAAAGGATGGCGGTTGCGCCCCCGCCATAGATGGGCACATCGACCATGGCGAGGTGATCGGCAGCTTCAGGGACCACGCCGAAGGTCCATGTGGCGCCACCCGGCGTGTTCTGTCGCGCGCGTCCTTCACGCAGGTTCGCCAGGGTTTCCGGATCACTGGTTGCAATGTTGGCCGCACCGATGCCGCCGAGGCGGGCGATGTGCTTGGCGGCCTGATGCTGTTCCCATTCATAGGCGCCGGGGATCGGGATGACGAAGTCGGCGCGCCCGTCGTCATGCAGGATATACAGGCAGCTGTCGCCGAGACCGAACCAGCGGAAGCCGGTCGGCGTCGCCTGTAGGCCCGTCAGACTGCAGAGCGGCCAGGCGTAGCGCGGCTGGTCGCCGGCTGTGGCGACGAAGGTGTCGCGAGCCTCTTGCGAGACCTGTCGCAGGACCGTCTTCGGGTCGGCGGTAATGTCCAGCCGTTCGGCAAATCGGATCGCGGCGAATTCGGCGATCCAGGCGGCGTCGGAGCCGTAGCCCTCCATGAACTGACGATCCCCGAGACCGGTCGCGCCGTCGATGACGAAGGCGGCGCATCTGTTGTAGCCGAGGCGATCCTCGTTCGGGCGGTCCGGCTTGCCGGGATCGGAGATGGTGTCGATGATCGAGATTTGCGGCATGCTGTCCCTGTAATGATGTGTTCCGCCGAAAGCCTTGAGTTGATTTTGTCGCAAGATCCGGTTTGTAGCCCCACCGGCTGCGGCCATTGCGGCAAAGACAGCAGGTGCTCTCCCGGGAGCGAAAAGCTCCCGGTTGAGGCGTCATGGATTTGGGGCGAGTTGACGATAGGCCTGGATGTCCTCGATCGCCAGAGTCTCAATCCATTCACGAATGCCGAGCTGGTCTCCAAAGAAATAGAGAATTAGCAGCAGGCTCAGCATGATCGAGAAGATCAACGCCAGACGATCGAATTTCTTTGCGGCCGTTGGAACCGTGACGTCTTCACCCAGCGGCAGAACGTCCGAATAGAGTTTCGAGATCATGACCAGGTAGAACGGTCTGACCAGAACGGAGTTTATCCCGACTGCAAGGATGATGGGTGCCGCGATGGTAACGTATAAGTCGTATAGTGGATTGCTGCTGCCCTTCAGGCTGCCCATGCTCGACAGATAGTAGAACGAGCCGACATAGGTCGCGATCCCGATGACCCAGCAGATCAGGCTGTATCCCATACGGATACCGATGGCGCGCACAGGGCTGTGTCGAAGAACGGAAACGGAGTCTTTCGCGGCTTCCGTATATCCCTTTCCCGCCACCAAGGCGGGCAGAACGCCAATCGTCCCGATTTTCCAGGCATAATACAGAAGTTCGTCCCCTGCCGTCCTGTTTTGTCCTCTCCTTGGAAGTCGATCCAGGATCGCATCGACGGTAATCCAGGCGTCGATCGTCGTGAAAACCCAGAGCCGGCCCAGATTGTTGAAGGCGAGGTTCAGGCAGCTGGCGATGGTCGAAGGCTTGCCGGCGCTTCGCAAATAGTGGCAGGCGGTCATGGCTGCGTTCAGTATCGACAGAGGATAGCTGGCCACGGTGATGACAAAGAAACTCCAGGCAAAGAGCACGAGGTTGATGAGCGTAAACGCACCTTCCTTTTCGTCCTCGCTCGAGCGCCGCACTTCTTCCCAGAAGGCATCAGGGATCCAGTAGATCATCTTCGTCCAAAGGACGTAAGCGATCGCGATTGTGAGCCACTGCAAGGCAGCAAAGAACAGTATTTCTTTTTCCTGCCATATCAGCCGGCAGGCGTAGCCGAGGTTGCTCCCGAAGACCGAGAGGTTCTGTGACGACAGAACGGAGGGTTTGAGGCCGGTGTCCTTGAAGACATCCTTGGCTGAGTTCCGGGCCAATTGCAGTTCGGCCCGCTGAGATTTGAAGAACATGCTAAACTGCCCGCTCCGACACGATCGCCCATCGGCAAACTATGGTAAGTTTCTATCGGGGCAAGCCGGTTTCTGGGCGCAGGTCGATGTTTTCCAATGCCGCGTTTCTCAAGGGTGCCGGCGGCCGATGTCCGGTCGGCAGGCGATCCCCGAATGGTCCACAGAGGCCCGTCAGCCGCCGGCGGCGCGAAAGCGGTTCATGATTTCGGCGCGGGTGGGATCGGTCATGACGATCGCAAGCCCGTATTCGAGCGGCGTCAGCTTCGCCTCATCGGGATAGACGATTTCGTTTGTCAAAATCTCTTCGGGCAAGAGTGCGCGGACCCGGTCGTCCGTCGCCGTGCCGCCGTGCACCAGATGCTCCCGTGCTGCAATGGCGGGATCGAGCAGGTGGTTGATCAGCGCGTGTGCGGCTGGCTTGTTGTGGGCCTTGGCCGGAATGGCATAGTAATCCGTCCAGATTTCCCCGCCATCGGATGCGATCGCATAGGCGATCTCGGGAACGTCGCGATTCATCTGCAAGGCATCGTTGCTCCAGCACATGGTCATCCAGGCATCGCCGGTGCGCATGGCCGGCTGATAGTCGCTGTCGATGGCCAGCAGGTGGGGTTTGACCTGCATCAGCAATGCTTCGGCCTTTGCAAGTTCCGCAGGGTCCAGAGAGTTGAAGCGATGTCCCAGAGCGACCAGGGCGTTGCCGATCGCCGTCAACTGGTAATCATGGACGATGGTCTTCCCTGATGCTTCCTCCATCGCGCGGTCGAAAAAGTCACGCCAGCTTTCGACCGGGTCGAGCTCACGGCTGTTATAGGCGATACCGGTGGTTCCGCAGTTCTTTGGCACGGCATAGAGGTTGCCCTTTCTTATGCCGGGTTTCAGGACGCGGTCGGCATGCGCAGCGAGGGCAAAATTCGCGATCCGTCCAAGCTCCAGGGGCGCCAGCAAGTCTCGCTCAACATAGGGTGCGATGGCATATTGCGTCGGCACGATGACATCCCAGACGCGGCCCCTTTCAAGCGCCTGCAACGTTCCCTCATTGGAGCCGATGATCGAGACGTCCACCTCTACGCCATAGCGGGCGGTGAAATCCTCGAAGGTCTGGGGATCGTGATAGTTCGGCCAGGTCGCAAGCGAGACCTTCTTGCCGAGCATCGAACCTTCGGATGCGGCGTGACTGACGCGATGGCTTCCGCCCAACAGCAGAGCCGCCGCACCCAGCCCCGTTACCGCCAGGAAATGGCGCCGGGTGACAGAGCCGCGTTTCAGACGCATGAACTCTGCCATGACGCCTTCGGCGGTGATATCCGGTGCTGTCTTCTGCTTGCCCAAGCCTGCCCTCCAGCCGTCGCCGGTTTCGTGCAGTCGAATTTGAGCATAAACGCGTTAACGCTATCACACCATCTGCGGAGACTTGAGCTGCGCGATCCTCTTCAGATCATCCTGTCGATGATGCTGATGCCGTTTTCGCAAAAGCTGTCCATGGTGGCGAGCGCCGGGGCTGCCTCTGTCAGCGTGATTCGGCGGCCGATCAGGCGGTCGGGCGAGAGCTTGCCGGAGAGGATCATGCGCAGCATGGCGTCGTAGCGCCAGGACTGCATGCCATGGCTGCCATAGATTTCGAGTTCGTGGGCGATGACGCGGGCCATCGGGATCGCCGGGTTCGCGTGATCGGCGAGCATCAGGCCGACCTGCACGTGGCGGCCGCGACGGCGCAGGTTGAGGATCGAGTTGCAGCAGGTCTGGGGGTGGCCAAGTGCATCGACAGAGACATGGGCGCCGCCGCCCGTCACCTCGCGCACGGCTTCCGAGACGTCTGCGACCGAACGGCTGTCAATGGTGACGGATGCGCCCAATGCCCTGGCAAGCGCCAGCTTATCGTCGGCGATGTCGATTGCCACGACATTGGCGCCAAGCGCCGCGCCGATCATGATAGCGGAAAGCCCGACGCCGCCACAGCCGTGCACCGCCAGCCATTCGCCGCCCTGCAGCCGGCCCTGGTCGACGACGGCGCGGAAGGAGGTGGCGAAGCGGCAGCCGAGGCTGGCGGCGGTTTCGTAGCTGATTTCTTCCGGCAGATGCACGAGGTTCTGATCGGCATAGTCGATCGCGACATATTCGGCGAAGGAACCCCAATGGGTGAAGCCGGGCTGGAACTGCTCTTCGCAGACCTGTTGGTTGCCCGAACGGCATTCCATGCAATGGCCGCAGCCGGAGACGAAGGGGACCGTCACGCGATCGCCGACCTTGAAGCGGCGGACATCGCGGCCGACGGCGGCGATCGTGCCGGCGAGTTCGTGGCCGGGAACGTGGGGGAGGCGGATATCCGGATCGTGGCCCATCCAGCCATGCCAGTCGCTGCGGCAAAGACCGGTTGCCTTGACTGCGATGACGACGCCGCCATTGGTCGGGGTCGGATCCGGAAGCGTCCGGATTTCCGGTGCCGCTCCGAATTGCTCGTAATACATGGCGCGCATGGGATCCTCCTCCTGAAGAAAAATGCCGCCCCAAGGGACGGCATTCCGATATCACTGTCGTTTTATCTGGTGTGCCTCAGTTGGCCAGCACGATCAAGGCCGAGGGGTCGATCTTGACGCCGACGGTGTCCCCGACAACAGGCGGCCGGGTGCCCGGATCGTTGAAGGTGTCGAAGGACAGTGTCTTGCCGCCGACATCGATACGGGTGCGGATCACCGAGCCGAGGAACTGGCTTGACGTGACCTTGCCCTGCACCGTCGCCTCATCTGACCCTGCAAGGGTGCCTGCCTCCGGGCGCATGGCGAGCTGGATCGTCTGACCGTTTGCAGCGGGGATCGTCTCCTTGATCGCCAGCGTCTTGTCGCCGACCTGCACGATGCCGGCGCCCTGATCGGTCACGACGGCATCGAGCACGTTGAGCGTGCCGACGAAGGAGGCGACAAAGCGGGTGGTGGGGCGGTTGTAGATCTCGAAGGGCGTGCCGATCTGGTCGGCCTTGCCAGCATTCATCACGACGATGCGGTCGGAGATCGACAGCGCCTCTTCCTGGTCATGGGTGACGAAAACGGTGGTGATGCCAAGCTGCTGCTGGATCTGGCGGATTTCCTCGCGCAGCGACACGCGGATCTTGGCGTCCAGAGCCGAGAGCGGCTCGTCGAGCAGCAGGACCTGCGGCTTGGGCGCGAGCGCACGGGCGAGTGCGACGCGCTGCTGCTGGCCGCCCGAGAGCTGGTAGGGATAGCGCTCGGCGAGGTGGTCGAGATGGATCAGCGCCAGCATTTCCTTGACGCGCTTGTCGATGTCGGCCTTGGGCATGCCCGAGATCTTCAGGCCGAAGGCGACGTTGTCGAAGACGTTCATGTTGGGAAAAAGCGCATAGGCCTGGAAGACCATGCCGATATTGCGCTGGTTCGGCTTCAGATTGGTCTGGTCCTTGCCGGCGATTTCGATCGTGCCGCCGGACGGCGTCTCGAAGCCGGCGATCATGCGCAGAACGGTCGTCTTGCCGCAGCCCGAGGGTCCGAGGAAGGAGATGAACTCGCCCTTTTCGATCGCCATGTTGAAGTCGTGCACGACTTGCGTGGCGCCGAAGGATTTCTTGAGATGAGAGAGTGTCAGGAAGGTCATGAAAAGAATTCCTCAAGCCTGGCGAGGGGCTGTTTTCTGGAGGCGGGAGACGAGCTGGATCAGACCGAGGCAGCTCCAGGTGATGCCAAAGGCGATGACCGCGAGTGCCGCAGGTTCATAGGCTCTGTTAGCGCCAAGCAGCTGCATGAAGGGTCCGAAGGCCGGCTTGTTGAGAAGGGCCGCCATGGTGAACTCGCCGATGACGATCGCGAAGGTCAGGAAGGCGCCCGAGAGGACGGCGACCAGGACATTCGGCAGGATGATTTTGGAAATGATGGTGAACCAGCCGGCACCCAGGCTCTGGGCAGCTTCCGTCAGCGTGCCGATGTCGATCGTGCGAAGACCCGTATCGACGGCGCGGTACATGTAGGGCAGGGCCAGTGTCGCATAGCCGAACATCAGCAGGATATCGGTGCCGAAGGCCGAGCCCGTCAGCGGCAGCCAGCTTGATGTGTTGTAAAGGCGGATATAGCCGAAAACGATGACGATGGCCGGGATGACCAGCGGCAGGAGCGTCACGAATTCGATATAGGGCCGCAGCCGCGGCAGCTTCAAACGGACCCAATAGGCCGTGGGCACCACCAGGAAGACACCGAAGAGGATGGTGACCAGCGCCATTGTCACCGAGTAGGCGAAGGTCTCCTGGAAACGCGGATCCGCCAGAACCTTGGCATAGGCGTCGAAGGAGTATTCCCCGCGCCGCATCTTCAGCGAGAAGTTGGTCATGCCGATCAGCGGCAGGAAGAAGTAGAGGAGGCCGAAGATCAGGGCCCCCCAGGCCCAGAAACGCTTCATTTCAGCCACCTTTCGCTGCGGGCGCGCAGCCAGATATAGAGAGCATTGGCGACACCGGTCACGACGATCATGCCGAAGGCGAGCGCGTAGCCGAGATAGGGATCCCCGAGAACGTCGCCGCGGATCTGGGCGAAGAGCAGGATCGGCACGATATTGAGCGACGAGCCGGTGAGTGCAATCGCGGTTGCGACGGCGCCGAACGCATTTGCGAAGAGCAGTGCCATCGTCCCCAGGATCGAGGGCAGGAGGATCGGGAAGGCGACGAGGCGCCAGTATTGCCCATTGGTCGCGCCGAGGATCGAGGCAGCTTCGCGCCATTCGCGCTTCAGGCCGTCGAGTGCCGGCGTGATGATCAGGATCATCAGCGGGATCTGGAAGAAGAGATAGGTGACCGTCAGTCCCCAGAAGGACAGGAGGTTGAAGCCGAGCAGGCGAAGATCGATGCCAAGCTGGGTCTTCAGGAAGACGGTGAGCATGCCAACCGGGCCGAGTGTTGCCAGAAAGGCAAACGCCAGCGGAACGCCTGCGAAGTTGGAGGCGACGCCGGAGAAGGTCAGCAGCGGTCCGCGGATCCACTGAGGCAGTCCGCCCAGCACAACGGCGGCCGCAACGCCGAAGCCGATCAGGCAGCCGAGAATGGCCGAGGCGAGGCTGATCTTGATGGAGATCCAGTAGGCCGCCATGATCGAAGGCGTGAAGAGGTTGGCAATATTGTCCAGCGTCAAGGAGCCATCCGGTCGCTGGAAGGCGCCGATGACGATTTTCATCGTCGGCAGGATCAGAAAGAGAATCACGAAGGCTGCGAAGGGCAGGACCCCCAGCCAGTGAAGTGGAAGTTTCGTTCGTGGCCGCGCCTGATGGCCCGGGCTCACCGCCTCTGTCGACATTCGATCTGCCCCTCTGTCCGCACTTTCACGGATCGTCTTAAAATGCGAGCGCCGCCCCGACCTTAGAGAAGATCGGGGCGGCACATCAAGAACTTACCTTACTGAACGTTGGCGCCGACGACGCTATCCCAGCCGGCGGTAACGGCGGCCTTGTTGGCGTCGACTTCTTCGAGCGTCGGGAAGTAGGCCTTCTCATAGGACGCTGCCGGCGGCAGGGCGTCGAGCAGGTCCTGCGGGACCTTGCCGGCCTTGACCATGGCATTGAAGCGGGCCGGGTGGCAGTAGCCCTTCAGCCAGCCGAGCTGACCTTCGTCCGAATACAGGTGCTCCATCCACAGCTTGGCAGCGTTCGGATGCGGCGCATAGGCCGAGATGCCCTGTACGTAGACGCCAGCCAGAACGCCCTTGTCCGGAACGACGACTTCGACCGGCGGGTTGCCGGCGAGCGTGTCGCGGGCGGCGAGCGCGTTGTAGTCCCACATGATGACGATCGGGGTCGAGCCCTGGGCCAGCGTGCCTGCCTTGCCGATGACGGGAACGAAGTTGCCGGCCTTGTTGAGTTCGGCAAAGTACTTCAGACCAGCTTCGCCCGCGTCCTTACCAGCGGCTGCACCGGTTGCCATGCCGGCGGCGAGAACGCCGAGGATGGCCTGGTTGGAAGCGCGCGGGTCACCGGCGAGAGCGACCTGACCGGCATATTCCGGCTTCAGAAGATCGGCCCAGTCCTTCGGGGTGTTGGCGACGAGGTCCTTGTTCACGAGGAAGGACATGACGCCGTAATAGTCGCCGTACCAGTAACCTTCGGCGTCCTTGATGTTGTCAGGAATTTCGTCCCAGGTGGACACCTTGTAGGGCTGCAGCAGGCCTTCGGCCTTCATCTGCGGGCCGAAAGCGAGACCGACGTCAACGACGTCAGGAGCCTGCGGGCCCTTGTTGTCCTTGTTTGCCTTGATGGCTTCGACTTCGTCGGCCGAGCTGGCATCCGGGTTCAGTTCGTTGACGGTGATTTCCGGATACTTCTTCTTGAAGGCAGCGATGACTTCGCCGTAGCCGCACCAGTCGTGGGGCAGGGCGATGGTGGTCAGCATGCCCTCTTTCTTGGCGGCTTCGATCAGTTCTGCGCTCGGCTCGGCGACGGCAACGGCCGAGGTCGCCATGACCAGGGCGGTCGTCATCGACAGGATCTTGCGGAAATTGTTCACTGTAGTTCTCCTCTGAGGTTGGCAGCGATGCGGTTCACTTAGGTGCGCTCTGTTATCGTTATATGACGGTGGACGGGCTCGATTGACTTTGTCCCGCTCTCCCAATCTGTCTCCGAGAATTGGTCCTCCATCTCCTGTAGACACTGTTCAACGAGGCTTCCGGAACAGGCGCGCCTGCTCGAAAAGTCCCTCGAGGGTGTTGATACGCTCGCGCGTCTCGTTCCATGACGAGCTCTGCACGGCTTCGATCAGCGCTTCGACGACGAAGAGCGTGACCACGGAACTGTCCCAGGCCGATGGTGCTTCGATATGAAGCTTGAAGCAGTGGCGGGCATGCTGTGCCACCGGCGACATCCATTGGTCTGTGAACACGATAATTTCCACGCCATTGGCCCTGGCGACCTCGGCAAGTGTCGTCATGTCCGCCTCGTAGCGGCGGATGTCGAAGATCACCAGGACATCGCCGGCCTGCATGTTGAGGACATGCTGCGGCCAGGAGCTGGCATTCGAGGACATCAGCGTCGTGCGCGGCCGGATGACCTGCATATGCGTGAAGAAGTATTCCGCGAGCGCTCCGGTGATGCGCCCGCCAACGAAATAGAGGCTGCGGTTGCGATCGCCGAGCAGACGGGCGGCGTCATCAAAGGTGGCCGTGCGCAGTTCGCCCAGGGAGTTGCGCAGGTTGGCCATGACCGCCTCGGCGAAGCGGTTGAGGATATGCCGGTTTGGCGCGTTGGCTGCCCAGCGGTCGTGTTTGGCGATCGGATTGGAGATCGTCGCTTCGAGTTCCTGATGAAGGTGGGCCTGGAATTCCGGATAGCCCTTGTAGCCCAGCTTCTGCACCATGCGGGCGACCGTCGGGGTCGACACACCAGCGTTTTCAGCAACGGTGGTGATGCTGCCCAGTCCGGAGACGGGGTAGTTCTGCAGCAGGCTTTCGGCCAGCTGTCTTTCGGCACGCGTCAGCCCGTCGAAATGGGCATGGATCACGTCCGACACCGTGGTCGACGCATTCATCAAAGACCGATTGACTCCCCTCAAGCCAGTCTGTCGCCGGCTTTTTCTGGATTAAGCCTCGCTGTCACAATTGAGTCAACCGGCCTGTGAAGAGAAATTTTCAGAGCTGGATTGACAGATGCTTAACCGTGAAGAATTCTCTTCTACAACAAAAAGGGCCAACAGGCTCGGGGGACACAGCATGCTCGTAAGGTCGGGGATCCTGACATCGGCAGACGGTGATGCCGTTGCCGTTGAGAATGCGACTGCAGGAAGTGGGATCGTGCTCGTCTGTGAGCATGCCTCTGCCGTGCTGCCCGCATCTGCCGGCGATCTTGGCCTCTCTGCGGAGGCTCTGGCGAGCCATATCGCCTGGGATCCGGGTGCACTTGCCGTGGCCCGCCTGCTCGCTGGCAAGCTGGACGGCGCGCTGGTCCATCAACGTTTTTCGCGGCTCCTCTATGACTGCAATCGGCCACCGGAGTCCTCGGCGGCGATGCCGGAGAAGAGCGAAATCTACGAGATACCCGGCAACCGTGAGCTCTCACCCGCCGAACGCTATGCCCGGACTGCGGCACTTTATGTGCCGTTCCACGATCGGGTGAACCACGAAATCGAGCGGGTTTTGGCGCGCGGTGTCCGGCCCGTGATCGTCACGGTGCACAGTTTCACGCCCGTCTATTTCGGCCAGTCGCGTGCGGTCGAGATCGGCATCCTGCACGACACCGATGCGCGGCTCGCAGATGCGATGCTGGAGGCCGCCAAGGGCGGTCCGTATCGTGTCGAGCGCAATGTGCCCTATGGTCCCGAAGACGGCGTGACGCACAGTCTTCGGCTGCATGCCATTCCATACGGACATCCGAACGTGATGATCGAAGTCCGCAACGACCTGATTTCCAATTCCGTCGGCCAAGAGGTCATGGCCGACTATCTCGCTACAGTGATCGCCGGGGCGGTCGCTGTGGTGGGGGATGCATAAAAAAAGACCTCACGGGGAGCAGCCTTGCTGCAACCGTCCGCACCAAGAGAACAAGGGCGGACACTGTAACGAAATCGCCGCAATCCCGCGGCCGATCGTCAACTGGGGGACGTCATGTCAGACTACTCAGATATCGACAAGAAACAGGATCTCCAGATCCTGCATTCCATGGGTTATGCCCAGGAACTGGAACGGCGCATGAGTTCGTTCTCGAACTTCGCCGTCTCCTTCTCCATCATCTGCATCCTGTCCGGCGGCATCAATTCTCTCGCCCAGGCGACTTCGGGTGCCGGCGGTGCTGCGATCGGCATCGGCTGGCCGCTCGGCTGCTTCATCTCCCTCGTCTTCGCCGTTGCCATGGCGCAGATCAGCTCCGCCTATCCGACGGCGGGTGGCCTCTATCACTGGGGGGCGATCCTCGGAAACCGCTTTACCGGCTGGCTGACCGCCTGGTTCAACCTGCTCGGTCTCGTCACGGTTCTCGGCGCCATCAATGTCGGTACTTACTACTTCTTCATGGGCTCGTTCGGCGCACCCTATCTCGGGCTTGAGGACACGCTCGGTGTCCGGCTCACCTTCCTCGTGCTGATCACCGGCCTGCAGGCTCTGGTCAATCATATGGGCATCGGGCTTACCGCCAAGCTTACCGATTTCTCCGGCTATCTGATCTTTGCAACGGCGATCGCACTTAGCGTGACCTGCCTGATCGTTGCAGACAGTTACGAATTCGGTCGCCTCTTCACCTTCGCCAACTATTCCGGCGAAGCGGGCGGCAATGTCTGGCCTGCGACATCGGGTCTGTGGGTGTTCCTGCTCGGTCTGCTGCTGCCGATCTACACGATCACCGGCTACGACGCCTCGGCGCATACCTCGGAAGAAACGGTGAAGGCCGCCATCTCCGTGCCGAAAGGCATGGTCTCGTCTGTCCTCTGGGCGTCGCTCTTCGGCTATGTGATGCTGTGCTCGTTCGTGCTGATGCTGCCGAGCATGGAAGAGGCTGCGGCCCAGGGCTGGAACGTGTTCTTCTGGGCGATGGACACCCAGGTCAATCCCATCGTCAAGGACGTGCTTTATCTCGCTATCTTCATCGCACAGTTCATCTGCGGCCTGGCAACGGTGACCTCGGCTTCTCGCATGATCTTCGCCTTTGCCCGTGATGGCGGCCTGCCGGCATCGTCGGCGCTGGCCACGGTGAGCCCGAAGTATCGTTCGCCGGTGACGGCGATCTGGGTCGGCTCGGTTCTGTCGGTTCTCTTCGTTTGGGGCTCGTCGCTGGTCTCGATCGGTGAGACGCCGGTCTATACGATTGTCGTCTCGTGCACGGTCATCTTCCTGTTCTTCTCCTTCGCCATTCCGATTGCGCTCGGCTTCTTTGCCTGGGGCACCTCGAAGTGGAGCACGATGGGTCCGTGGAACCTGGGTGAGGGCATGTTCAAGCTGTTCGCCATACTGTCGATGATCGCCATGGCGCTCATCTTCGTGCTTGGCATCCAGCCGCCGAACGACTGGGCGCTCTACATCACCGTTGGCTTCCTGGTCGTCACCGCGATCGTCTGGTTCGCCTTCGAGAACAAGCGCTTCAAGGGCCCGCCGATCGGTGACGAAGTTGCCAAGCGTCAGGCCGAAATCGCCGCTGCCGAACGCGCCGTGGGCGAGGCACCCTGATAATCTGCTGCGGGCCGGCTCGTGTCGGCCCGCAGCTTCCGTTTCGATCGCGGCGTCTCGCCGCTCAGTTCAGTTTCACATTGGCGGACCACAGTCATGACCACCACTTACACATTCGAAGATCTGAAAAAGGACGTCGCCGAAGGGCGCATCGACACGGTATTGGCGTGTCAGGTGGACATGCAGGGCCGTTTGATGGGCAAGCGCTTCCAGGCGGAGTATTTCGTCGAAAGCGCCTACAAGGAAACGCACAGCTGCAATTATCTGCTCGCCACCGACATGGAGATGGAAACCGTCTCCGGCTACAAGGCGACGAGCTGGGAGAAGGGTTACGGCGACTACACGATGAAGCCGGATCTTTCGACGCTGCGTCGAATTCCCTGGCTCGAAGGCACAACCCTCGTCCTTTGCGACATGTATGACCATGCGACCCATGCGGAAGTGCCGCATTCGCCGCGCGCCATTCTGAAGAAACAGGTTGCCCGGCTTGAGGCCATGGGCATGAAGGCCTTCATGGCGACCGAACTCGAATTCTTCCTCTTCGACCAGACCTATGACGAGGCGCGGCTTTCGGGCTATCGCGACCTGAAGCTGGTCTCGGGCTATAACGAGGACTACCACATCTTCCAGACGACCAAGGAGGAGGATGTGATGCGGGCGATCCGCAAGGGCCTGCAGGGCGCCGGCATCCCGGTCGAAAACTCCAAGGGCGAGGCCTCTGCCGGCCAGGAAGAGATCAACGTCCGTTATGCCGACGCTCTGTCCATGGCCGACCGGCACGTCATCATCAAGAACGGCTGCAAGGAAATCGCCTGGTCGAAGGGCAAGGCCATCACCTTCCTTGCCAAGTGGCATTACAATGCTGCCGGTTCGTCCTCGCATATCCACCAGTCGCTGTGGTCCGCCGATGGCAAGACGCCGCTGTTTTTCGACGAGAACGGCAAATACGGCATGTCGGACACCATGAAGCACTACATGGCCGGGCTGCTCAGCCACGCTTCCGAGATCACCTACTTCCTGGCGCCCTATATCAATTCCTACAAGCGCTTCATGGCGGGCACGTTTGCGCCGACCAAGGCAATCTGGTCGAAGGACAACCGCACCGCCGGCTACCGCCTCTGCGGCGATGGCACCAAGGGCATCCGCGTCGAGTGCCGCGTCGGTGGCTCCGATCTCAACCCCTATCTCGCCATGGCAGCGCTGCTGGCGGCTGGCATCGACGGCATCGAGAAGAAGATGGAACTCGAGCCGGCCTTCACCGGTGATGCCTATGGCGCGCAGGGTGTTCGCGAGATCCCGCGCACGCTGCGGGCCGCAACGGAAACGTTGAAGGCTTCGGCCATGCTCAGGGCTGCATTCGGCGATGATGTGGTCGACCACTATGTCCGTGCTGCCGAATGGGAACAGGAGGAATATGACCGTCGGATCACCGACTGGGAGGTGGCGCGCGGCTTTGAGCGGGCTTGAGGTTGTTGCGGTGAGAACCACGGGCTGGTAAAATCGCAACAGCCTGGAGGTGCCTCATGATCGACAGTGCCTGGTTTTATCAGCAGCTTGAAAAAGATGGACGTTCGCTCCGCGCCATGGCGCGGGAGCTTGGTCTTGACCCGAGTGCGGTCTCACGGATGCTGCGGGGCGAGCGAAAGATGAGCGCCGAGGAGCAGGATGGGATAGCCGCCTATCTCGCCGTGCCGCTTGCGGTGGTCGCTGCGAGGCGGCGCGGGGAGGTGGCAGGCTTCGCCGAAGAGGGACAGGAGGGATATGTGCTCAATCCCCCTCCGGTGGACCTTGCAAAGACGAAAACGCAGTCCGCTGCTCCGTGGGATGCGGACCCACTGGAGGGACTGAATCTGGAGGCAACGAATTTCTACGATCGCGTTCGCGGTTGCATGAGGGGCACGATTACGATTGCGCCCGGTGTCGATCTGACTGAGCCAGCTGACCCGGAATGGGCGAAGGTCTATGACGACTAGGCGGTTTTTGCTTGATACCTGCGCCTTGATCTATCTAGCTGAAGATCAATCAATTGCGATTGATGCTCAAGCAGCGTTGCGCACAGTCGAGCCTGTCAGTCGCGGCATCTGGGTATCGGTCTTCTCGGCGTGGGAGATCGGCATGCTGGCGAGCAAAGGTCGCTTGATGACGGCGAGGGAGCCAAAGCTGTGGTTCGACTCTGCCGTTTCAAAATTTGGAGCAGGGATTCTCGGAGTGACAACGGATTTGCTGTTGCAGTCCTCCTTCCTGCCCGAACCGCTGCATGGCGATCCGGCTGACCGGATCCTGATCGCCACGGCGCGGTCCTATGATTTGACGATCGTGACCCGCGACCGCGCCATTCTGACCTATGGCGCGGCGGGTCATGTGAAAGTACTGGCCTGCTAGGCCGAAGGAGCAAGTGAAGATGACGATGATCCAATGCATTTCGCCGATCGACGGATCGGTTTACGCCGAGCGACCGGCGATGTCGCTGGAAGCGGCGACCGAGGCTGTGGCTCGTGCGCGCAAGGCGCAGAAGGCCTGGGCGCGCCGGCCGCTCGAAGACCGCATCCAGCTCGTGCTGAAGGGCGTGGCCCGTCTCAACGAGATGTCCGCTGAAGTGGTGCCGGAACTGGCCCATATGATGGGCCGTCCGGTGCGCTACGGCGGCGAGTACAAGGGTTTCAACGAGCGCTCCAACTATGTCGCGGCGATTGCTGCCGATGCACTTGCGCCGCTCGTTGTCGAAGCCAGCGACAAGTTCGAGCGCCGCATCGAGCGCGAGCCGCATGGCGTCGTCTTCGTCATCGCGCCGTGGAACTATCCCTACATGACCGCGATCAACACGATCGCGCCGGCGCTGATGGCGGGCAATACCGTGGTCATCAAGCATGCGACCCAGACGCTTCTCGTTGGCGAGCGCATGGTGCGTGCCTTTGTCGAAGCGGGTGTTCCCGATGATGTCTTCATCAACCTCTTCCTCGACCACGCCACGACCTCGGCGCTGATCGCCGCTGGCAACTTCAACTTCATCAACTTCACCGGTTCGGTCGAAGGCGGGCGTTCGATCGAGCGGGCCGCTGCCGGTACCTTTGCCGGCCTTGGCCTAGAGCTCGGCGGCAAGGACCCGGGTTACGTCATGGAAGACGCAGACCTGGATGCCGCCGTCGATACGCTGATGGATGGCGCGACCTATAATTCCGGCCAGTGCTGCTGCGGCATCGAGCGCATCTATGTGCATGAGAGCCTCTACGACGCCTTCGTCGAGAAGTCGGTCGCCTGGGTGTCGAACTACAAGCTCGGCAATCCGCTCGATCCGGAAACGTCGCTCGGGCCGATGGCCAACAAGCGCTTCGCCAAGGTGGTGCGCGAGCAGATCGCCGATGCGGTCTCCAAGGGCGCCAAGGCGCTGGTCGATCCGAAGCTCTTCCCTGCCGATGACGGCGGCGCCTATATCATGCCGCAGATCCTCGTGAACGTGGATCACTCCATGACCTTCATGAAGGAAGAAACCTTCGGCCCCGCCGTCGGCATCATGAAGGTCAAGAGCGACGCTGAGGCGATCGAACTGATGAACGACAGCCCCTATGGTCTGACCGCCTCGCTCTGGACGCAGGATCCCGAACGTGCCGCCCGCATCGGCCGTGACATCGAGACCGGCACCGTCTTCATGAACCGGGCAGACTATCTCGACCCGGCGCTCTGCTGGACCGGCGTCAAGGAAACCGGGAAGGGTGGCTCGCTCTCCGTACTCGGCTTCCAGAACCTCACCCGTCCGAAATCCTACCACCTGAAGAAAGTCACGAAATGAACATCGTCGCCAACTGGAGCTACCCCACCGCCGTCAAGATGGGACGTGGCCGCATCAAGGAACTGGCGGACGCCTGCAAGTCCCTCGGCATGAAGAAGCCGCTGCTGATCACCGATCGGGGCCTTGCCCCGATGGCGATCACCCAGACGGCGCTCGACGTGCTGGAAGAGGCGGGCCTTGGTCGCGCGCTGTTTGCCGATGTCGATCCGAACCCGAATGAGAAGAACCTCGAAGCCGGCATCAAGGCCTATAAGGATGGCGGTCATGACGGCGTCGTCGCCTTCGGTGGCGGTTCTGGCCTCGACCTCGGCAAGTGCGTGGCCTTCATGGCCGGCCAGACCCGTCCGGTCTGGGACTTCGAGGATATCGGTGACTGGTGGACCCGCGCCAATTCCGACGGCATCGCGCCGATCGTTGCCGTGCCGACCACGGCGGGCACCGGCTCGGAAGTCGGTCGCGCTTCGGTCATCACCAATTCCGTCACGCATGTGAAGAAGATCATCTTCCATCCGAAGTTCCTGCCCGGCGTCGTTATCTGCGATCCGGAACTGACCGTCGGCATGCCGAAGATGATTACGGCGGGCACGGGCATGGACGCATTTGCGCATTGCCTGGAAGCCTATTCCTCGCCCTTCTATCATCCGATGAGCCAGGGCATTGCGCTCGAAGGCATGCGGCTGGTGAAGGAATTCCTGCCGCGTGCCTACAAGGACGGCACTGACCTCGAAGCCCGCACCAACATGATGTCGGCGGCTGCCATGGGTGCTGTTGCCTTCCAGAAGGGGCTCGGCGCGATCCATGCGCTGTCGCATCCGATCGGTGCCGTCTACAACACCCATCACGGCATGACGAATGCGGTGGTGATGCCGCCGGTTCTGAAGTTCAACCGTCATGTCATCGAGGAGAAGATCGAACGCGCAGCTGCCTATCTCGGCATCGCCGGCGGCTTTGATGGCTTCTACGACTATGTCCTCGCACTCCGTTCCGAGCTGCATGTGCCGGCCAATCTGACTGCCATGGGCATTGCCAATGACCGGATCGACGAACTCTCGGCCATGGCGATCGAGGATCCGAGCGCCGGTGGCAATCCGGTCAAGATGACGCTGGAAAACACCAAGCAGTTGTTCGCCGACTGCTTCTGATTGTCTGCGTTGACAAATCGAGGGGCCCTGCCACTATAGGTTGGGTCCCTTTTTTATTTGCCTGAGATCCCCTTTCATATCTCATTTTGAAGAGGAGCAATTGATGTCTCGTTCCCATCTGATTGCGCGCGCCCTCGGTCTGTTCGGAGCTGCTTTTCTTATTCATTCCTCGCCTGCATCCGCCGAAAGCTTTCAGGGGCTCCTGAAGAAGGGCTACACGGTCGGCAATATGAGCCAGGGGAAATCTGGCGCCATGGGCTGGGTGCTGACGGGCAAGGACGGCAAGCAGTTCTGCAAGTCGAAGGTGAGCCTTGCCGTGGTCGACAAGAAGACGCTGGTGAGCATTCTCGGCAGCGGACGCATGGTCAAGGTCGACCGCGCGACATTCGAGGCGAGCCTCGGTGGACCGGATCCGTCCTTGCCGCTGCTATCCGATCTCAAGGCTGGCCGAGTCGGTCCGCAACATGTCGGTGGTTGCACGCCGCTCCGCGGTTGATCGGTCGCTGTTCGGCCCATTCACATCTTCGAATATGCTATGTTTTTCCGTCGCTTCTCCCCAATATCGGGGAGGGCGCGCCGGTTGGCGTTTCCATTTTGTTAACCATGTTTGCGCCATGATGCAGGCATGTGGCGCCGATGATGCAGGTTGCCCCAGAGCGATGAGCCGCTCGGACCGGACCTCTCAAGGATCAAGCATGCCAGTCATTTCTTTCGCCAATGCCAAGGGCGGCGCCGGCAAGACCACCGCAGCCCTTCTTCTTGCCACCGAGCTGGCGCATCAGGGCTACCGAGTCGCCATTCTGGACGCCGATCCGCAGCGCTGGATCACCCAGTGGCACGAGATCTCCGGTCCGCAACGCAACATCGACGTGATCTCCGAAGTGACCGTCGCGTCGGTCCAGGGGCATATCCGCGAACTCTCGCGCACGAACGACTACATCATCATGGATCTCGCCGGCGCGCGTGACGCGATGGTGACGACGGCGATCGGTCTGTCGGATCACGTGATGATCCCTGTGCAGGGTTGCGCCATGGACGCCAAGGGCGGCGCTCAGATCCTCGATCTGATCAAGCTCATGGAAGGTGCCGGCAATCTGGTCATTCCGCATTCGGTCGTTCTAACCCGCGTCACCTCCATGGTCACGACCCGCGCGCTTTTGACGATCAAGGGGCTTCTGGCTGCCCGAGGCGTGAATGTCATCAATACCCCGATTGCCGAGCGAAGCGCCTATCGCGAGATCTTCGACTGTGGTGGCACGCTGTATTCCATGGATGCAGCGAAGATCAGCAATCTCGACAAGGCCCAGGACAACGCCAAGGCCTTCGCCTCGGAAGTCATGCGCCTGCTGCCGGTGAAAATCATCCGCTCCGGCGAGCCGCGCCGCCTGTTCCGGCTGGTCCGTTCGGCAGCCTGAGGCCCATCGTTACGGCTCTTTCACCCGCGCTTGGCTAACCAGGCGCGGGTTAACTTTATGTCGGCGCCCTTTGGATCTAAGGTGTGTCCGCAGGGAAGATCATGCCATTCGACATTTGCTCCGGCTGCTTGCAGCAGATTGAGCAGAGCTGGAGCGTCGGTTTTCTTCCGCCGTATGTCGTTGCTGCCGGACATCAGAAGCACTGGCCTGTTGTCCAGCCATGGAAAAGGAGAGGCCCCGTAGGGGCTCTCGGGACGAAGCAGCACGGCGCCTTCGACAAATTCGGCATGCTTGGCGAGAAGAGCTGCGGCCGTTACGGCGCCGCTGGAGTAACCGATGAGCAAAGGGCGCCGTCCGTGGCTGCCAGAAATCGTTGAAAGAAACCCCGCAAGCTCGGCTGATCGCGCGGCGAGATTCTCAAAATCGATCGATCGATCTTCCAGACGTCTGTAAAATGTATATGCACCGTCAGAGCGTTCTTTGCCTCTGGGGAAGTATGACGGGTGGTTGGTACCGATCTGCGTACTCAAACGCAGAAGAGACGTCTCGTCACTTGCGCTTCCATGAAGAAAGACGATCGGGCGGCTTGCGCTCTCTATCTGCTGGCAAATTGCCCTGAAACTTGCGATCAGGGCAATATTTTGCAGCTTACTCGACAAATTCAACCGTCACGCCGGGCTTCACCATCTTGGCAAGCTCCGTCGCATCCCAGTTGGTCAGGCGGATGCAGCCATGGCTTTGGGTGCGGCCGATTTTGGATGGTTCCGGCGTTCCGTGGATGCCGTAGGTCGGTTTGGACAGCGCCAGCCAGACCGTTCCGACCGGGCCGTTGGGGCCTGGCGGGATCTGCAGGATCTGGGTATTGTTGCCCTGCTGGAAGTTGATCTTCGGGTTGTAGGTGTAACCCGGATTGAGGGCGATGCGATCGATCGTCACCGTGCCGGTGGGTGAGGGCGTGTCCGCCGAACCGATGCTGGCGGGATAGGCGGCGATCAGGCTGCCATCCTCGCCATAGGCGAAGACCTGCTTCAAGCCCTTGTTGGCGACGATGCGTGCCACATTGCCCTTTTTCGGCGGGCCTGGCTCGACGACCTTGATGGTCGTGCCGGGGATCGAGAAATCGACGCCGGGATTGAGTTCCCTCAGATAGGCTTCGTCCATGTGGAAGCGTTCGGCGAGCATTTCTGCCGTCGAGGTGTAGGCCATGGCCGGCAGTTGTGCCTTGTGGGCATAGTCGTCGGGGATCGAGGCAACGAAGGGGCCCGCCGCGTCGCCGGCCGTGATCGTGTAGTTCTTGATGGCAAGGCCGCCAGACAGGCGCAGGCGCTCCAGAATGTCGTCCGCATTGTTGGGGTCGAGCGTCTCGCCCGTCATCTGTTCCCAGGCGACGATCGCCTTGTTGACGTTCTGGCCCATCTTGCCATCGATGACGCCGGGCGAAATGCCCTCGCGATCGAGGAAGACCTGGAGGGCGGTGATTTCGAGACGTGACAGGTCGCTCTTGACCGGGATTTCCGGTGTGACCATGCGGGTGGGCGCGGTGTCGGCGGGAGCCGGCAGGTCGGGGCCGCCATAGGGCATGTCTTGGGACAAACCATCCTGGGGCAGGCCATCCTGGGGCAAGACATCACTCGGCGCCGCGTCCGGGATCGAAGCGGTGGTGACATCGTCATCCGAGCCGCGCGGTGCAGGTTCCGGCTCCGCATAGGGGTCATAGACGCCCGGAAGGCTGCGGTCACCGCCTCGCTGGCGCGGCGGATAGTAGCTTTCGGCGGGGATCTCGGTCGCGACCAGATTGCCCATCCGGTCGATCAGGACCGTACGCCCCATGCGGTCACGGCTGATGAAGACTTCTCCGGCCTCCGGCACGTAATCGAGGATGTCGCCATCGGGCGAAACGAGCAGGGTTTGCGACCGGCGCGGATCGTAGACGGATTGGGCCCAGACGGCACTCACGGATGCAAGCGTTGTCGCGGCGATAACCGCCAGTATCAAGCCAGAATTTCTGAAGTCGAACACGATGCGATTCCTCGTCTATGCCGGCGACAAACGCGATAAATTTGACACTAATGTGGAAAAGGTGAATTCATAATGAAGATTGGGTTAACCTGCTGTGGGGGCGGGCGAGATGATCGTGTTGGAGACAGGGTCAAAGCGCGGGTTTTGAGGGGGAAGCATGCAAGATCGACTGAGTATGGAAACCTTCCTGCCTTTTCGGTTGCTCAGGGTTGCCGAAAGCGTTGACCATGGCTTCATGCAGTTCTGCGGGCCGGAGGACGAATTGTCCTGGTCCGAATGGCAGGTTCTCTGGTCGCTGGGAGAGCGGACGCCGACGACTGCCAAGGCGATCTCGTCCCATTCCGGGCTATCCAAGACAAAGATCAGCCGCGCGGTGAAGGTCCTGGAGGACAAGGACTACCTTGTTCGGAAGAAGGATCGGCTGGACCGGCGCTTCGAACTTCTGTCTCTCACGCAGAAGGGGCAGCAGAGGTTCGAGCGACTGGCGAAGGAGGCCGGCGCCTTCCAGCGGTGGCTTGAGCGCAGCGTCAACATCGCCTATCTCTCCTCGCTCGATAGCGGACTCGGCGGGCTGGAGGACTTGATTTCCACCGGTTACCTCAGGGCGCCGCAGCGTCTGCCCGAGGAAACGCTTGCATGATCAGTTTTTCCGGTCCGAAAGGGCCGCGTCTTGCCCTTGATCAAGGGTCGGTTTTCGACATCGGCTCCTGCATCGTGGATGGGGTGGATCTCGCGCCCGGTCGGGCGATCCCCGATGACGGCGATCCGCGCATCGATCATTCGCTGGAAGGCTTTCTCTTCACCTGTGGGCCAGACCATATCCGTCATCGCGAGCCGATTGCGGGAACGGACCTGTCCTATCCCCTGCACGGATCCTTCTCTGCCAATCCTGCCCATTCACTCGAAGTCACCGTTGATGGCGAGGATCTCGTGGCGCGCGCCACTGTCGATGTGGCGCTTGCGGGCGGCGGCAAGGCCGAGCTTCGGCGGCAATGGCGTCTGAAGGCTGAGAGCGGCGAAGTGCAGCTTGCCGATACCGTCGTCAATGTCGGCGAGACGGCCTTTCCGACCTTCCTGATGTATCACATGAATTTGGGCGCCAAGTACTTCGATGCCGGGACCCGGCTGGAAGGCGTCATGCTGGATGGCGGTGGTTTTCCCTGGGCCTTCGGCGAAGGGGACGGCAGCATCTTCTGTGTGCCGGCGGGGCATGGCGGCTGGGCGGAGCTTAGGCTCGGACCGATCGCGGCCATTGGAGGAAAAACGCTGAAAGTGCGTTTCCGGACCGATACGCTGCCGCATCTGCAGGTCTGGCGGAACCAGAAGGCGCCCGCGCATGTGCTCGGAATCGAGCCCGTTTCGCATCGCTGGGTGGGACGCGCCGAGCTCGAGGCGGCAGGCGAATTCAACATTCTGCAGCCGGGGCAAAGCCGCGATTACGGTCTGGCATTTTCCTTCGTCTGACGCGGGACGGCGAGCCTGTCGCGATTGACGCTTAGGGATGCCCGTCGTAGATGTTTGGCCCAAGAAATTTGACGAGGTGCCCCGATGAACATCCGTGAGATCAACGAGGAATATTCCGTCAGCGGCCAAATCACCGTCGACGAAGTCGACGAGATCAAGGCGCTCGGCTTCAAGTCGATCGTCTGCCATCGGCCCGACGGCGAAGACTTTGGCCAGCCCGATTTTGCCGTTATCGCCAAGCGCGCCGAAGAACTGGGCCTCAAGATCAAGCATGTGCCTGTTGGCCCCATGGGCGTCACGCCCGATGCCGTCGCCGACATGGTCGATGCGCTGGAAGAGTTCGAGCGTCCCATGCTTGGCTATTGCCGCTCCGGTGCGCGCTCGACCGCGACCTATGAACACGCACTTCGCCAGCGCGGCTGATCCGATTTCGTCACCATCGCCGGCCGGACCTTCGCGTCCGGCTTCTGCGTGTTTTACCCAAGCCTCAAGCAGGAGTTTTCCCATGAGCATCAAGCGTATCGAGCCCGGCAAGCGCATGAGCGGCGCCGTCGTCCACGGCAACACCGTCTATCTCGCCGGCCAGGTTGGCGAAGGCGCATCCGTGACCGAGCAGTCGAAGTCGGCACTCGCCGAAGTCGACCGCCTGCTGGCCGCTGCCGGTTCGGACAAGTCGAAGATCCTGCAGACGATCATCTACCTCTCCGACATGTCGACCTTTGGCGAAATGAACGCCGTCTGGGAAGCCTGGATTGATCCTGCCAACCCGCCGGCCCGCGCCACCTCGGAAGCAGCACTTGCGACCCCGGACTACAAGGTCGAGTTCATCGTCACGGCTGCGATCTGAGACGCTGGCCTGACGAATTGATTCAAAAGCCCGGTGCATCCTGTTGATGCGCCGGGTTTTTTGTTGAGCGGAATTACGCCGTGCTGCCTACAGTTTCGTATTGGCTAGGTTGTTTATACGTACGTCTTTAATGCGTACAATTGACGTTAAGCCTAAATTCGCTTATTCTTCCGCTCGCCCTAATGGAGGTTTCCATGCCCAGAGCAGTCGTCGAAGACAATGAGCGTATGAGCCTGCGAGTTGCTGCATCGGCCAAATCCAAGCTGCTACGTGCTGCGATGCTTAGCAATACCGACCTGACCAATTTTGTGACCCAGTCCGCGCTGCGGGAAGCGGAGGCGGTGATTGCGAAAGCGGAAGCCATGAAGGTGTCGGAGCAGGATTACATGCGCATCATGGACCTGTTGGACAATCCGCCGAAGCCGAATGCCAAGCTGCGTGCGGCAATTGCGGCGCTGCCGGATACTCTATGAGCCTTCCGGTTTGGCACGAAGAGGCAATCCGAAAATCCCATGATCGTGCCTCCTTCGACTGCGGTGATGCGGAGATGAATACATTTCTGCAGCGCTTTGCCCGGCAGAGCCATGAGCAGAATGCGGCCAAGACGTTTTGCGCGGTAGATGATGTAAATTCCAACCGCATCCTCGGCTTCTACAGCGTCGCGCCACGCTCCATTCCGCATCCGGCGGTGCCTGCTGTAATGACACGAGGATTGGCGCGGCATGAGGTGCCGGGCTTCCGCTTGGCGCGTCTGGCAACGGATATCACTGTGGCAGGCCGAGGGCTTGGAGGCCAATTGCTGGCCGCTGCAGCCTTGCGTTGCCTGCGGATTGCCGGGGAGGGCGGTGGCATCCTTCTCGTCATTGACGCCAAGAGCGAGCGCGCCGCCAACTGGTACTCTTCGTATGGGGCGGAGCCACTACAGGGCAAGCCGCTGACACTGGTCATGCCGCTAGCAACCTTTGCTGCCGACCTGCGTGACAAAGGATTGCTGTAGGTAGGCCGTCAACCGGGCATGGCATCAATAGGATGTCGACGCCATGTCCCGCGTGCGTCACGTCGGCTGCGACTTTGCGCTCAGGCTTTGTTGCGAATTTGAGTCAACGTCCGTGTCGGCGTGATGGCTTCCGGGTCGAGCTTGATCTCGATGATCGCAGGCTTGCCACTCGCGCGGGCGCGCAGGTAGGCGGGGGCGAAATCCTCCGTCTTTTCGACGGTTTCGCCGTGGCCACCATAGGCCTTGGCCAGCGCTGCGAAATCGGGGTTGGTCAGGTCGGTTGCGCTGACGCGGCCCGGATATTCGCGCTCCTGATGCATGCGGATCGTGCCATACATGCCGTTGTTGATGACCAGCGTGATGATCGGCAGGTTGTAGCGGATGGCGGTCGCGAATTCCTGGCCATGCATCATGAAGCAGCCGTCACCGGCAAAGCAGATCACTTCACGCTCAGGGAACAACTGCTTGGCGGCGACGGCTGCCGGAAGGCCATAGCCCATGGAGCCGGAGGTCGGGGCTGCCTGGGTGTTGAAGGCCTGGAAGCGATGGAAGCGATGCAGCCAGGTGGCGTAGTTGCCGGCGCCATTGGTGAAGATCGCATCCTTCGGCGTGTTCGCCTCGATCCATTCCATGATCGGGCCCATCTGCACGGCACCGGGGCCAGCCTTGGGCGGCGTCGACCAGGCGAGATAGGCGGCGTGCATGGTCTCAGTGCGCTCGGCCCATGTGGGGGCGGCGGGTGCCTCGAGAATTCCGAGTGCTGCGACGAATTCCTCAGGCGCGGCACAGATGGCGAGATCAGCGCGGTAGACGCGGCCGAGTTCGGACGGGTCCGGATGGATGTGGACGAGCTTTTGCGCCGGGTAGGGGATGTCCATCAGCGTGTAGGACGAAGACGGCATTTCGGAGAAGCGGCCGCCGAGCAGGATCAGGAGATCGGCTTCCTTGACTTCCTTCGCCAGCGCCGGATTGATGCCGATGCCGACATCGCCAGCGTAAGACGGATGCAGGTGGTCAAAGAGCATCTGGCGGCGGAAGGAGCAGCCGACGGGCAGCTTGAACTTTTCCGCAAAGGCCTGGATGCCGGCGACCGAGGTCTCGCTCCAGCGCGTGCCGCCGAGGACGATCATGGGGCGCTTGGCAGTCTTCAACATCTCGCCGAGGGCGGCGATCTGGCTCGGACCGGGATGGGCCTCGACGCGTGTGTAGGGCTTCGCTTCCGGGGCTTCGACCTCGTCGAGCAGCATGTCTTCCGGGAGCGTCAGGACGACCGGGCCGGGGCGGCCGGAGGTCGCGACGGCAAAGGCGCGGGTGACGAATTCCGGGATGCGGCGGGCGTCGTCGATCTCGCCCACCCATTTGGCAAACTCGGTGAAGGCGCGGCGGTACTCGACTTCCTGAAAGGCTTCGCGCTCCTTCATGTCGCGACCGATCTGGCCGATGAACAGGATCATCGGGATCGAATCCTGCTTCGCGACATGCAAACCGGCCGAGGCGTTGGTGGCGCCCGGGCCACGGGTCACCATGCAGATGCCGGGCTTGCCGGTGAGGCGGCCCCAGGTGTCGGCCATCATCGCAGCGCCGCCTTCCTGGCGGCAGACCAGCGTCTCGATGCCGCTGTCCTTCAGCGCGTCGAGCACGGCCAGATAGCTTTCGCCGGGAACGCAGGAGACGCGCTCGACGCCGTTGGCCTTCAGCGCCTCGACGATCAGTTCACCGCCGGTTCTCTTCATTTCGTCTTCCTTTCCAGCTCGGCCAGTTCGGCCAGAATGTCTTCACCATGCTCGTCGATGCGCGGGCTCGGGCGCTCGTAGCGCAGGGGCGTCTCGGAGAGCACGATCGGCGTGCGCACGCTCGGGATCACAGTGCCCTTGTCGTCGGTCAGCTCGATCTTCAGGCCGCGCGCCTTAATCTGCGGGTCGGCGAACATTTCCTCGATCGAGTTGATCGGTCCTGCCGGCACGGCATTGGCCTCGCAGGCCGAAAGCAGGTCGCGCTTCGGCCACTTCACGGTTTCTGCCGTGACGATGCGGCGGACCTCGACCTTGTTGACGACGCGGGCCTTGTTGGTGGCGAAGCACTCGTCCTCGGCGACTGTGGCGATGCCCAGAATGGTGCAGAGACGCTTGAACTGGCCGTCATTGCCGACGGCAAGGATCAGGTGTCCATCTGCTGTCGGCACCACTTCATAGGGGCTGATGTTCGGATGGGCATTGCCGAGGCGAACAGGCGGCTTGCCGGAGATCAGGTAGTTCATGTTCTGGTTGGCGAGCACCGCCGACATGACGTCGAGCAGGGCCATATCGACGAACTGGCCCTGGCCTGTTTTCATGACATGAATGAGGGCAGCCTGGATCGCGGTCACCGCATAGATGCCGGTGAAGATGTCGGCGATCGCCACACCCGCCTTCATCGGCTCGCCGTCCTTCTCGCCGGTGATCGACATGAAGCCGGACATGCCCTGGACGATGTAGTCGTACCCGGCGAAATCGGCATAGGGGCCGTTCTGGCCAAAGCCTGTTATCGAGCAATAGACGAGCTTCGGGTTGATCGCCTTCAGGCTCTCATAGTCGAGACCGTATTTCTCAAGGCCGCCGCGCTTGAAGTTCTCGATGACGACATCGGCAGAGGCGCAGAGGCGGCGGACAATTTCCTGGCCTTCCGGCGTCTTCAGGTCGACCGCGATCGAGCGCTTGTTGCGGTTGGTCGAATGGTAATAGGCGGCCGAGAGGTTCTCGCCGTCGGCGCCTTCGACGAAGGGTGGACCCCAGGCGCGGGTGTCGTCGCCGCCTTCGGGGTTTTCCACCTTGATCACATCGGCGCCGAGATCGGCGAGCATCTGGCCCGCCCAGGGGCCAGCGAGCACGCGGGCCAGTTCGATCACGCGGATGCCTGATAGCGGTGGCGGGGCGGAGGGCTTGGGCGTCATTGCGCGATCCTGTGCGGTGTCGTCAGACCAGGCGATCCGACGAAATTGGATCGCTTGCCATGACAAGAACTGCTGTCAGTCGAGCTATATCGCCGGATTTTGCCATTCGCACCTGATATTCTCTCATGGCATCATTCCGTTTCGGCAATATCCTGACGCTTCAGGGACCAAGATTGCCGAGCCAGGCGAGGAAATCGGCAATCGGTTTTTCACGGCCGGTCTCGTTCAGCGTCTCGTGGCGCATAGTCTCGTATACGGTCGTCTCGACATCGGTCATGCCGACATCGAGCATGCGCTGGCCGAGCCAGCGGATTTCGCGGCCCTTGTTGGTCGCCGGATCCTGGCCGCCGCCGACAAGATAGACCGGAAGCCGCTGCGGCAGGCGGGCGAGGCGTTCCGGCTCTGCGCCGGCAAAGGTGAGCCGGAAGATGTCGCGCCACATCGAGACGCTGGCATCGAAGCCGCACAGCGGATCGGCGATATAGGCATCGACTTCCTTGGGGTCGTGCGACAGCCAGTCGAAGGCGGTGCGATGGCCGGGAATGGCCCGTCCCCAGGCGGCAAAGGTCGCCTTCGGCAGGATGAGCGACGGGACGTCGGAGCCCTTCAACATCTGTTCAAGGTAGAGCACGCCCTGGGCGAAGCGACCCGCGAGCCCCGGATTGAAATTGGAGTTCCAGATCGTCAGGGCATTGAAGGATTGCGGGTGTTCGATGGCGACGTTGAGCGCAATCAGCCCGCCCATGGAATGACCGAAGAGGATGACGGGTAGGCCGGGATGGTTCTGCAGGGCCATCTCACGCATCGCCATGACATCGGAGATCACTTTGGCCACGCCGTCCTGGCGGGCAAAGAGGCCAAGGGCGGCATCCGGTGCCGTCGTCTCGCCATGGCCGCGATGGTCGTGGGCATAGACGTGATAGCCGCGTTCCGAAAGGGCCAGCGCGAAGGCTTCGTAGCGGCGCGAATGCTCGGCCAGGCCGTGGCAGATGAGGACGATTCCGCCTGGTTCCGCCGTGGATGGCTGATGGTGGTAGGCGAGGCGGGCGCCTGACGGTCTATCCAGCCACAGTCGTTCCGAAAACATCGCGCACTCCCGTTCCCCATGTTTTCCGTGTGTTGCGCGACGCGCATGCGCTGTCAATCGATGCTGCAACGAACAAAGAAAATGTTCACGGCTTGCGGGCTAGGTTGAGACTTCTTTGGCAGGCGGGACTTTGTAAATGGTCGAAACAGGCAGTTCACGGGACATGACCAGGTCGCCGCATCCCGTCGTCGTGATCCTTGCCGCGCTCGCCGTGATCCTCGCCTTCGACATGCTCGACGGTACATCATTCTTCAAAGACATCGACGACGAACTGCGTCTGCTCCAGCTTCGCCATCTGCTTGAGACCGGCGGATGGTATGATCCGAGCCTGCCGATGATCCGGATGCCGGAGGTCTATCTGTCACCCTGGTCGCGGCTCGTCGATCTTCCCTATGTGGTGATTGCCGCCGCCCTGTCGCCGGTCCTCGGGATGGATCTTGCCCTGTATGTGGCAACTCTGGTCTGGCCGCCCCTGATGCTCCTGGCCGTGGGCTGGCTTGCCGTCGAATTTGCGCGTGCCGTCACCCCGAGCGAACAGCTTTCCACCCTGTCCTGGCTGCTGGTTGGACTGCTGCTTGTCGTAGCAGCAGGCGAATTTGCGCCTGGGCGGATCGATCATCACAACATGCAGATCGTGCTGATGATGTTGATCCTGCTGGGGCTTGTCACCGATCGCTGGCGCGGCGGTCTGATGATTGGAACCGGAGCAACGCTATCGCTCGTCATCGGGCTCGAATGCCTTCCATTCGTGGCCCTGGCGCTGGCGCTTGTCGCCATCGGCTTGATCCTGGACGTGGATCGCAGTCGCCGGGTTCTGGCCGATACCGGATTGTCGATGGTGATGGCATCGATCCTCGCCGGGCTGTTGTTCCTGGGGCCGCAAGGCATGCTGGCAACGGCCTGCGACGCCTATTCGGCACCGTTCATCACCGCGATTTCAGGCTATGGAGCCTGCTTCTGGCTCTCCGCACGGTTCATGCCTGCTCGCTCATCCTGGTGGGGTCGCCTCATGGTCCTGGCTCTCGGTGGCGCTGTTGTCACCGGGGGGCTCGCGTATCTCTATCCCCTGTGCCTGGCAGGGCCCTATCACATGATTGATCCGGTCTCCCGGCTCTACTGGTTCGAGCGGATCCTGCAGGAGCGCAATGTGCTTGCCTTCCGGCAGGAGGGCATGACCGGGCTTCAAATGCTGGCCTTCCTGCTGGTCATGTCGATCATCGCATTCTTCGCCTGTCCGATCTGGCGCGTCGAAAGCCGCGGCAGCTTCCGCCATTGGGCGGCTTTCCTGTTTGCCACAAGCACGATCATCACGACCATCGTCCTCATTCGCTATGTGCGATTTCCCGTGGCGCTGATGCCGCTCTATCTGCCGCTCGCACTGGCGGTCCTTGCCGCGCCGGGGGCATCGAGCGTCCGCCGAACTCTGGCTGTCCTGCCGATCGCTGTCGGCATGCTGCTGATCGGAGTCCTCTATCTTTTCATTCCCGTCGAATCACCACGTCAGGATTCCGTCTGGCTGATGTCCGTCGATGATTGCCGGGGGGAAGATTTCGCCGAATTGCAGGCGCTGTCGCCTGGCCGCATCATGGCGCCGACAGGTCTTGGCCTGGCGCTGGCGAGCCATGCGCCCGATGGTGTCTCGGTGGCGGCCATCCCATTCCATCGTGCCTCACCCGGCATCCGCCAGAGTTTCACGGTTTTTGCCATGGCCGATGGCGCACAGCGCAAGGCATTGCTCGATGGCTTTGATTATGTCGCCGTCTGCCATGCGCCATTCGAACTGCCAGCGCAAGAAGCGCCGTTCTACGCGGCGCTCGTCAATGATCTGGGCTGGCCGGGTCTGGTGCCGCTGCCGATGACAGGTGAGGGGAGGCTGCGGCTTTTCCGGATCGACCACGAGCGGCTGATGTGAGCTTGCGCCGGGATAACTCCTTCCGAGCAGAAATTCCCGGCATGAAGGCTGTCGCCGCATTGCCCCCTTTGCCAGTTTCGCCTACATAGCGGCAACTTTCCCCTTTTCGACGCGCGGAGCTCCCCGACGATGGCACGTCAGTTCATCTACCACATGGCCGGCCTCAACAAGGCCTATGGCAACAAGAAGATCCTCGAGAACATCCATCTCTCCTTCTATCCCGATGCCAAGATCGGCATTCTCGGCCCGAACGGTGCGGGTAAGTCGACCGTGCTCAAGATCATGGCCGGTCTCGACAAGGAGTGGACTGGCGAGGCCTGGCTCGCCGATGGCGCGACGCTTGGCTATCTGCCGCAGGAGCCGCAGCTCGATCCGACCAAGACCGTGTTCGAAAACGTCATGGAAGGTGTTGCCGACAAGACGGCCATCCTCAATCGGTACAACGAACTGATGATGAACTATTCCGACGAGACGGCGGAAGAGGGCTCCAAGCTCCAGGACATCATCGACAGCCAGAACCTCTGGGATCTGGAAAGCCAGGTCGAAATGGCCATGGATGCGCTGCGCTGCCCGCCGGGCGATGCCGATGTGTCCAACCTGTCGGGTGGTGAGCGCCGCCGCGTCGCGCTTTGCCAGCTCCTCCTGCGCAAGCCGGACCTGCTGCTGCTCGACGAACCGACCAACCACCTGGACGCCGAGACGATCGCCTGGCTTGAAAAGCACCTGCGCGAGTATCCGGGCGCCATCCTGATGGTCACCCACGACCGCTACTTCCTCGATAACGTCACGGGCTGGATCCTCGAGCTCGACCGCGGTCGCGGCATTCCCTACGAAGGCAACTATTCGGCCTATCTGACCGCCAAGGCGAAGCGCCTGGCGCAGGAAGAGCGCGAAGAGGGCAGCCGCCAGAAGGCGCTGTCGCGCGAACAGGAATGGATCGCGGCAAGCCCGAAGGCCCGTCAGGCCAAGTCGAAGGCTCGTATCCGCGCCTATGACGAACTGGTGGCCGCTGCCGAAAACCGCCGCCCTGGCGAAGCCCAGATCATCATCCCGGTCGGCGAGCGTCTCGGCCAGGTGGTCATCGAGGCGGAAAACCTCACCAAGGCCTATGACGGCCGCGTGCTGTTCGAGAACCTATCCTTCAAGCTGCCGCCAGGCGGTATCGTCGGCGTCATCGGCCCGAACGGTGCCGGTAAGTCGACGCTGTTCCGCCTGATCACCGGTCAGGAAACGCCGGATAGCGGTACGATCCGCGTCGGCGATACCGTGCAGCTGGGCTATGTCGACCAGAGCCGCGATTCGCTCGATGGTTCGAAGAACGTCTGGGAAGAAATCTCGGGCGGCAACGACATCATCAAGCTCGGCAAGTACGACATGAACAGCCGAGCCTATTGCGGCGCCTTCAACTTCAAGGGCGGCGACCAGCAGCAGAAGGTCGGCAATCTCTCAGGCGGTCAGCGCAACCGCGTGCATCTCGCCAAGATGCTGAAGGCGGGCGGCAACGTTCTGCTGCTCGACGAACCGACCAACGACCTCGACACCGAAACGCTGTCGGCTCTCGAAGACGCGCTGGAAAATTTCGCCGGTTGCGCGGTCATCATCAGCCACGATCGCATGTTCCTCGATCGTCTCGCCACGCATATCCTCGCCTTCGAAGGCGACAGCCATGTCGAATGGTTCGAAGGCAACTTCGAAGATTACGAGCAGGACAAGATCCGCCGACTTGGACCGGAATCGGTCAATCCGAAGCGGGTCACCTACAAGCGCCTGACGCGCTGAAGCAGAGACTGATTTCACAACACACGGAGGCCGGCTTCGAGAGGAGCCGGCTTTTTTATTGTCCCGGCGAAGTGCGCCGAACGGCAATGTACCTGATATTCGTCATATACATTTCTTCAATTGTTTGTGTGGCAGATATTTTCGGTCTGCCGCGCCTGGGATGCGGCGAGCGATTCGTGCCGCGCGGAGCATCAGGCTCGTCTGCTGGTGCCGGAGGAGATCCCGTTGTCATTCCTGTCCCGTCTGTCATTCCGGAAGTCGTTGACGCTTCTGGCTTTTGTTCCGCTGTGCGCGGTTTTGGCGCTCGGCGCGGCCGTCGGCATCAACGCCTATAGTGATTACCGGAAGCTCCAGGAGGCGCAGGTACTTGCGCAGCTCGCCCATGCTGGTGGCGAACTGATGGTGCTGATGCCGCAGGAGGCGGGGCCTGATCGCATGCAGGTGCGCCCGAAATCGGATGCTGCCTATCAGTTGATCCTGCAGAAACTCGACGAGATCAAGCTGCTCGGCTACGACGATGCGATCACCCGCAAGTTGCGCGCAGACCTCGAGGCAGCCTATGCCAAGATGCCGGAATATCGGCAGAAGCTGGATGCCGGCGACAAGGATCCGATCCTGCCGCTGCGCTATGCGCAGCCAACGGCAGCTGCCGCGCTGGCGCTTACGCTGCGCAGTGCCAACCTGACCGACGACATCCGTCTTTCCTCCGACATTCGCGGTCATCAGGCCCTGATGAAGGTCAATGAAGGCTATCTGGCGATCAGCCGCCTGGGTCAGTTCTACATTAAGAACGGCAGCTTCGGAAAATCTGAACTCTTCCGCTTCTCCGCCATGATGGCCCAGGTGCGGACGTTCGAGGGGCCTTTCCGCGAGCATGCCCGCCCCGAGATCATCGCCCGCTTCGATGCCTATTTCGACACTCCGGACGGTCAGACCATCGCGGCCATGGTCAAGCAGATGGAAAGCCTGGAGGATTATGTCGGTTCGCCTGATGGCGTCGAGCAATGGGCCAACACGATGCTCAAGCGGCGCGATTACGTCACCGCAATCATCAATGACAATGCGGCCTATCTGCTGTCCTCCGTCGCTGATCGCGTGGCCGCTGCCCAGCAGCACTTCATCACGGTCACGACGATCCTCGCGCTCTTCGTAGTCGCTGTTGTCGGGATTGCATTGCTGGTCAGTCGTTCGCTTGCCGAGTCGATCCGCCGTATCGGTCTTTCGATGGTGGCGCTGGCCCGTGGCGAAACGGACAAGACCATTCCCTATGCCGAGCGTACCGACGAAATCGGTGAAATGGCACGTTCTGTCGAAGTCTTCCGCCAGGCGGCAATCCGCAATGCCGAACTGGAAGCCGAGGCAGAGGAGACGCGGATCGCGACCGAGCGCGAACGCGCCGAGATGCAGGCACGCGCCGAGGCCGATGCGGAAGAGCGTCTGACCAAGGCGACGGGCACGCTGGCTGCTGGTCTGAAGCGTCTGGCCTCTGGCGATCTGCTCTGCGAGATCGACGAGCAGTTTGCGCCGCAATTCGAGGCCCTGCGCCACGACTTCAACACCTCGGTCCAGCAGCTGCGCGGTGTTCTCGTCTCCGTCGGCCGCTCGGCCCATGCCGTCTCAGGCGGCTCGGGCGAGATCTCGCATGCCTCCGACGATCTGGCCAAGCGTACCGAACAGCAGGCGGCTTCGCTCGAAGAGACGGCGGCAGCGCTCGAAGAGATCACCTCCAACGTCACGGCCACCTCGCGCCGGACCGGCGAGGCGCGCGACATCGTGCGCAATACCCGCAGCCGCGCCGAGCAGTCGGGCGTCGTGGTCGGCAATGCGGTGACGGCGATGGAGCGGATCGAGCATGCCTCCAAGCAGATCAGCCAGATCATCGGCGTGATCGACGAGATTGCCTTCCAGACCAACCTGCTTGCGCTCAACGCCGGCGTCGAGGCTGCCCGTGCGGGTGAAGCCGGCAAGGGCTTTGCCGTTGTTGCCCAGGAAGTGCGCGAGCTGGCACAGCGTTCGGCGAATGCGGCGAAGGAGATCAAGGCGCTGATCGGCAATTCGGAAATCGCTGTTTCCGAAGGCGTGAAGCTGGTCAACGAGACCGGTGACGGGCTGACTGCGATTGCCGGCCTCGTCCAGGCGATCAACGAACACATGGATGCGATCGCCTCGGCCGCCCAGGAACAGTCGGTCGGCCTTGGCGAAGTTAACCAGGCGGTCAACCACATGGACCAGGCGACGCAGAAGAATGCGGCGATGGTCGAGGAAATGAATGCCGCGTCTGCCGGTCTTGCCCAGGAAGCGGCAAGTCTTGCCGAATTGCTGCGCCGGTTCCGTACCGGGCAGGAGAGTGGCGGTGCGTCTGCAGGCCATGGGGCGGCTCCCCGCACTGCGGCGCCAGCAGCGTCGACCCGCCCATCTGCATCAGCATCGGCTGCAGCGCCGCAGGCCACGACCCGCCGCGCCATGCCCACCGTCTCCGGCAATACGGCACTTTCCCGGGACAATTGGGAAGAGTTCTGAGCCGCCCGCCATTCATGGCTCTCATATTCAGCGGCCGCCCTCCGGGCGGCCGTTCCAGTTTGTGTGGAGGCCATTGCATGTCCGGCGTGAAATGCTGCGGCGCTCAGGTGAAGTTGCCCATGCCGTCCGCGGCTGGAGGTGTGCCTGGCGGAGCGATCAACTTTTCGTCTGTATGAACTCAGGTATTGGATTTTAACGGTAAATTATATCGCTTGCATGCAACGTGGCGACCTCTGCGTGTCAATTGCCGGGTTAAACCATGACGCTCTCTATTCGAAATGTACTCATTGGCGTTTTCGCTATTCTGAGCCTGATGCTTCTGGCCCTTGTGGGCAGTTCGCTGCATTCGTCCTACCGAAATTACGAACGCTATGCGGAGGTTTCGGAACTCACTGCCTTCGACAAGGCGCTGTTCAACGCGCTTCTCGCCTTCCGCAGCGAGCGTGGTGACAGCCGTTCGGCAATCGCGCTTGCAAGTGCGGATGCGGCCGGTTCTATCGGCTCGATGCAGAAGAACCGGGCGACGGTTGATGGCGGGATGACTGAGGCCAAGGCGATTGCCGCAGGCATTTCGGCGCCTGAGCTTGCTGCTCCGATCAGCAGTGTCATGGCAAGCTATGACGAGGTCGTCGCCTTTCGCAAGGTGATCGACGAGCAGCTGGCAAAGCCGCTTGAGGCACGCGCTGCCGATACGACGAAGAATTGGATGGCCGTGGCCGGCAAGTTCCTGAGCGAACTTGAAAAGGCTTCCGTGGCCGCCGAGGCCCGCATGCGTGTTCTCGATCCCGCCCTTATGCCGATGATCCAGATGCGCGCCTATTCCTGGTCGACCCGCGCCACGGCCGGCGACGGGCTCGTCATCCTCAATAATGCGGTCACAGCCGGAGAGCCCATTGATGCAGCAACCCAGCTGAAGCTTGCTGTTGCCGATGCGAATGCCCTTTATGCCTGGAATGCCGTGCGCAATCTCGTCGAGCATCCTGACACGCCGCAGCCGATCAAGGACGCGTTCCAGAAGGCCGACCAGTCCTATTTCAACGGCGACTATGCTGCCATGCGCGCAGATGTTATTGCCAAGATCAGCGCTGGCGAGAAGCCGCCGCTGACCATCGATCAATGGCGCAGCCCGACAACGCCGGCCATCAACACGATCGCTGCCGTTGCGTCGCTGGCCATGGACACGCTCAACAACGATGCGCAGTCGGCCAAGGCTGCAGCGCTCACCAAGGCCGTGGCCTTCCTCGCTCTGTTTGGCGTGGTTGTCCTTCTTACCGCCGTCGGCACGATCGTAATCCTCAGGAAGGTCATCCGTCCGATCGCCGTGCTGACCCGCTGCATGCGGCAACTGGCAAGCGGCGATCTCTCGGTCACCATCCCTGGCGCCAAGCGCCGGGATGAAATGGGCGAGATGGCCCGCTCGGTCGAGGTCTTCCAGATGGCTGCAATCCGCAACCGGGAACTGGAAGCAGAGGCAGAGGAGACGCGGATCGCGACCGAGCGCGAACGCGCCGAGATGCAGGCACGCGCCGAGGCCGATGCGGAAGAGCGTCTGACCAAGGCGACGGGCACGCTGGCGGCGGGTCTGAAGCGTCTGGCGTCCGGCGATCTGCTCTGCGAGATCGACGAGCAGTTTGCGCCGCAATTCGAGGCCCTGCGCCACGACTTCAACACCTCGGTCCAGCAGCTGCGCGGCGTGCTCGTCTCCGTCGGCCGCTCGGCCCATGCCGTCTCCGGCGGCTCGGGCGAGATCTCGCATGCCTCCGATGATCTGGCCAAGCGCACCGAACAGCAGGCGGCTTCGCTCGAAGAGACCGCAGCCGCCCTTGAGGAGATCACCTCCAACGTCACGGCCACCTCGCGCCGGACCGGTGAGGCGCGCGACATCGTGCGCAATACCCGCAGCCGCGCCGAGCAGTCGGGCGTCGTGGTCGGCAATGCGGTGACGGCGATGGAGCGCATCGAACATGCCTCCAAGCAGATCAGCCAGATCATTGGCGTGATCGACGAGATCGCCTTCCAGACCAACCTGCTTGCGCTCAACGCCGGCGTCGAGGCTGCCCGTGCGGGTGAGGCGGGCAAGGGCTTTGCGGTTGTTGCCCAGGAAGTGCGCGAGCTTGCGCAGCGTTCGGCGAATGCGGCGAAGGAGATCAAGGCGCTGATCGGCAATTCGGAAATCGCTGTTTCCGAAGGCGTGAAGCTGGTCAACGAGACGGGTGACGGGCTGACGGCGATTGCCGGTCTCGTCCAGGCGATCAACGAACACATGGATGCGATCGCCTCTGCCGCGCAGGAACAGTCGGTCGGCCTTGGCGAGGTCAACCAGGCGGTCAACCACATGGATCAGGCGACGCAGAAGAATGCGGCGATGGTCGAGGAAATGAATGCCGCGTCTGCCGGTCTTGCCCAGGAAGCAGCAAGTCTTGCCGAGCTGTTGCAGCGGTTCCGTACCGGGCAGGAGAGGGCCGCTCCCTCCGCAGGTCAGACTCCAGCCCAGAGCCGTGTGGCTGTACCGGCGCGTCCGGTGAGTGCGCCCGTTGCGCAGCCGGCTCCCCGCCGCGCCATGCCGGCTGTCTCCGGCAATACGGCACTCTCCCGGGACAATTGGGAAGAGTTCTGAGCCGCCTGCCATTCGTCGCTCTCGCATGCAGCGGCCGCCCTTTGGGCGGCCGTTCCAGTTTGTGTCGAGGCCATTGCATGTCCTGCGTGACCGTCGCCGATAAGTCGATGCTGTTGCGTCTCGTCACCTGCACGGCACGCATCTGGGTGGCTGTTGCGGGGCGTACAACTGCAACAGCAGCGACAAACCGCAGAAGGTTGGCAGCCCTTCGATCGTCTCACTACCCGCATCCGAGCGATCGCCGGCGACATGCAGCTTGAGTGGTTCGAGGGTAATCAATCCGAATCGGGTCACCTGCAAGCGCCTGACGAGCCGATCCAAACCTTGAAAATCTGGCTGTTCGCAGGCCGGCCTCGCAAATTTCCGACCATTTGTTTGATTGCCGTGGGGCGTGCCTGCAGTGAGCAACTTTCAATCTTGTTTTAGTGAATTCGCAATTTGTTTTACATACAAATATCCCGAATTCACGCGCCGGGATACGCAGGTCCTGCAGCGCTTACTTGGGAGGTTACATGGCTGCGCTATCGCTACGGAGACAGCTCTATCTCATCGCCACGGCGCCTTTGATCGCCTTTCTTTGGCTCAGTGTCACCTCGGTGTGGAGCGGCTACCAGCAGTATGCTGCGCTTGACCGACAGATGGTGGTGCAGACGCTTGCAATGGCAGGCGGGAGAATTGCCCAAGTCCTTCCGGCTGAGGCCTTTGCAACGCCAGATAATCTGGTCCAGCGACGGAAGGCTGTCGATGAGGGGCTGGCCACGCTGAAGACAGCCTACGCCGCGTGGCAGGCGCAAGGCGGGAAGGACGCTACAATCGAGAAGGCCTTTGCTCTGATCATCGAGAAGGAACGGGGGCTTGCGACCTATCGTACGAACGTCGATGCGGGGACTGCGACTTCGGATGAGGCCCTTTTCGTGTTGCAGCCTGCGTCAGCGGCCGGTCTTGAGTTGGTGCGCCGTTCGGGTGCAACGATACAAGATCTTGAACTTGCAAGGCTGATCGACGGCTACTACGCCCTGATGCAGGTGAATGATGCTGGTTTGATTGAAATTCGACTGGGCGAGCAGTACTTCTCAGGTCAGGCGCTTGAGCAGAAGCAGTATGCCTTCTTCCTGCACGCGGTTGGCCTGCGTGAGCGCTTTACACCCTTGCTACGAGAATTCCTCCCGTCTGAAATCGTACAGCCTTTCGATGCATTTCAGACCGGGGCTGAGGGGCAGTTCCTGCAGGCCGGTCGTCTGAAGATTAGTGAAACGAGCCCCGATGGCGCGGATCCAGGCTCTGTCGAGCAGTGGCAGGCATATACCGGCGCACAAGCGGGTATGATGGCGAAGCTGATTGCACAGACTGACGTCCTGCTGGCCGATGGTGCGCAGCAAAAGCTCGATAGCCTCTACGCGAAGTTCCTCAAGGGCGTGGTTGTTGCCCTCTGCGTCACTTTCGTGGTGCTGGGGCTCTTCTTCTTCGTGGTTCGCACCGTTTCGCAAATGATACGGGTGACTGCCAACCGCATGCAGACCCTTGCCGACGGCGATCGTCAGACCTCTATCCCCTTCACCGAGCGTTCGGACGAGATCGGTGTCATGGCGCGCTCTGTCGAGGTCTTCCGTGAGGCGGCGATCCGCAATGCCGAACTGGAGGCTGAGGCAGAAGAGAACCGCAGCCGAGCAGAGCGTGAGCGCGCCGAGATGCAGGCACGCGCCGAGGCAGATGCGGAAGAACGCCTCAACAAGGCAACCGGCATGCTGGCGGCGGGTCTGAAGCGTCTGGCCTCTGGCGATCTGCTCTGCGAGATCGACGAGCAGTTTGCCCCGCAGTTCGAAGCGCTGCGTCATGACTTCAACACCTCGGTGCAGCAGCTGCGCTCCGTGCTCGTCTCCGTCGGTCGCTCTGCCCACGCGGTCAGCGGTGGTTCAGGCGAGATCTCCCATGCCTCTGACGATCTCGCCAAGCGGACGGAGCAGCAGGCGGCATCTCTCGAAGAAACGGCTGCCGCGCTTGAAGTCATAACGGCCAATGTCACGGCCACCTCCCGGCGGACGGGCGAGGCGCGGGATATCGTGCGTAATACGCGCAATCGTGCCGAACAGTCCGGCGTCGTGGTTGGCAATGCGGTGACGGCGATGGAGCGAATCGAGCATGCCTCCAAGCAGATCAGCCAGATTATTGGCGTGATCGACGAGATCGCCTTCCAGACCAACCTGTTGGCGCTCAACGCCGGTGTTGAGGCAGCGCGCGCGGGTGAGGCGGGCAAGGGCTTTGCCGTTGTTGCCCAGGAAGTGCGCGAGCTGGCACAGCGTTCGGCGAATGCGGCCAAGGAGATCAAGGCGCTGATCGGCAATTCGGAAATCGCTGTTTCCGAAGGGGTGAAGCTTGTGAACGAGACGGGTGAGGGCCTAACCTCAATCTCGGGGCTGGTTCAGGCGATCAACGAGCATATGGATGCGATTGCGTCCGCAGCGCAGGAACAGTCAGTTGGCCTCGGCGAGGTGAATTCGGCGGTCAACCATATGGATCAGTCGACGCAGAAGAATGCGGCGATGGTCGAGGAAATGAATGCGGCGTCTGCGGGTCTTGCCCAGGAGGCGGCCAATCTGGCTGACCTGCTGCGTCAGTTCCGTACCGGCCAGGACGGGGTGTCGGGCGCGAACCGCAATCCCCAGGCTTCGGCTTCGGTTCGGACCCAGGCGCATGCGCCTGTTCAGGCGGCGACTAAGGCTTCCAACCGTACACGCGCTGCCATGCCCTCCGTCTCCGGCAATACGGCACTCTCCCGGGACAATTGGGAAGAGTTCTGAGCCTCAACCGTCGGGGCGCCAGCGCCCAGCCGAAATTGACGCGAACGGCCGCCGGCGAAGGGCGGCCGTTCTGCTTTTTGTGCCATATGCGACCAATCAGGCCGATTAAGGCTTGCATCAGCGACAAAGAAGACATAAAGATATCTTTATGTCGTTATTGCGGTGGTGCGAATGAAACTCGGTGTCGATAGTCTGGTGGAATTGCTGAAGGCGGCCGGTGAGCCGACCCGCCTGCGTCTGTTGACCCTGCTCGGCTCGGGCGACCTCACGGTCACCGACCTTACCGAAATTCTCGGCCAGTCGCAGCCGCGAATCTCACGCCATCTCAAGCTCCTGGCGGAAGCCGATCTCATCGACCGTTATCAAGAAGGGGCCTGGGCCTATTTCCGGCTCAAGCAGGACGGTTCGGGGGCTTCACTGGTCCGGCTTTTGCTGGATGCAGCGGAGGACACGGATCCCGTGCTTCAGCGCGATCGTGATCGGCTGGCAGGTGTCAAGCGGGCCCGGGCGGAAAAGGCGCAGGCCTATTTCAGCCGCAACGCCTCCGAATGGGACGAACTGCGCCGCCTGCATGTCAACGATGCCGATGTCGAGGCCGCACTCATGCGGCTTGTGGGGAGCGAGGCCGTGGAAACGATGCTCGACCTTGGCACGGGGACCGGGCGGATCCTGCAATTGCTCGCACCGCGCTATCGGCGCGCCATCGGCATCGATGCCAGCCGTGACATGCTCGCGGTGGCGCGCTCCAATCTCGACAAGGAGGGCATCCTGTCGGCGAGCGTGCGCCATGGCGACATTTTGAACCTGCCGCTGGATGCTGCCGATTACGATCTCGTCACCATCCACCAGGTCCTGCATTTTCTCGAGGAGCCGGAGCTGGCGCTGGCCGAGGCGGCGCGCATGCTGAAGCCGGGCGGGCGTCTGGCGATCATCGACCTTGCACCGCATGCCCATGAATATCTGCGCGACGAGCATGCCCATGTGCGCCTCGGCTTTTCACATGGCGTGATGGCCGAATGGCTCGGCCGTCAGGGGCTCACCGTCGAAAACGTTCTCGACCTGCCGCCGGAGAGCACTGCCGGACGCGGGCTGACGGTGACCATCTGGCTGGCTCGGCGTGGGAGTGCCGCCGCGCTGACCGTATCAGAACAACCTCTTGCCAAGACCGGGAGCAGATAAATGACGAAGCCCGAACGGCCCATCGCCAAGACCCCCGATGCGCGCATCTCGTTTGAGTTTTTCCCGCCGAAGTCTCCCGACATGGAAGATCAGCTGTGGCAGACGGTCAAGGCATTGCAGCCTTACCAGCCCGACTTCGTGTCCGTCACCTATGGCGCGGGCGGCACGACGCGGGAGCCGACGCTTGCGACGGTGAAGCGATTGATCAATGACACGCCGCTGGCGACAGCCTCGCATCTGACCTGTGTCGGGGCCACCCGCGAGGAGGTGCGTGCCGTGGTCGAAGAATTCCAGGCCGCCGGCGTTCGTCACTTCGTCGCGCTGCGTGGCGATCCGCAGGGCGGTGTCGGCACGCGCTACGCGCCCCATCCGGGTGGCTTCGTGAATGCTGCCGATCTCGTGGCCGGCCTGCGCCAGATCGGAAACTTCGAGATTTCCGTCTCCGCCTATCCGGAGCGCCATCCGGAAAGCGAGACCGATGACGTTGATCTGGACATGCTGAAGCAGAAGGTCGATGCCGGAGCGACGCGTGCGCTGACCCAGTTCTTCTTCGACAACGACATCTTCGAGCGCTATCTGGAGCGTGTCCGCAAAGCCGGGATCAACATCCCGATCGTGCCGGGTATCATGCCGATCCAGAACCTGACTCAGCTGAAGCGTTTCGCGTCGATGTGTGGTGCGAGCATTCCCGCCTTCCTCGACGAGCGGTTCGTGGGGACCGAGGGCGATGCTCAGGCGCGCGCTGCGATTGCCGCCGATATTGCAGCCGAGCAGATCGCCGATCTTGCTCAGCGCGGGCTTGAGGAATTCCATATCTACACGATGAACAGGGCACCGCTGACGATCGCGACACTCGAAAGGCTCGGGATTTCCGCAAAGGCCAACCATGTATCCGGTGCTGCGGCCTGATAGCCGCTACACCGCCATGAAAAGAGGCGCATGACGGTCCGTGTCATGCGCCTCTTATTCATTATGTAAGTCATGATTGCTGGAGAGGGCGCGCATGCCCAACCCATGGGTGGGTTCATTGGACCTGCGTCAGATGAACAGCATCGTGGCTATGAAAACAAACGCTGCACCGACGATCAGGACATTGATAGAATTGGTCAGTCCCATGTGTGCCTCCTTGCGTTGACCGTTAGATATTATGTCCGTTTTGTGTCGGCGCAAAGCCAATTCTGTGCTGCGCTGCGGCAAGGGGCGGTGGAAAACTTATCAAAATCCTTCAATAATCTATTTTTATCAGAGGGTTACGGTGACTCTCGTCCTGTTAATGAAGTTTAATTTCCGTGATGCGGGATCGGGGTTTTCGGAGGGCTTTCTTCGCATTCGTCACGATCTGCCGGGGGGGGCTTGCGAGGGACAAAAAAGCCGGGGCGACTTCATCGACCCGGCTTTGATGATGATCCTCGACTGATGCCTCAGAGCGCGCTGAGAAGGGCAGGCGTCGGCCAGCCATCGGCGGGCAGGCCAACCCGCTGCTGTTCTTTCTGCACGGCGACGCGCGTACCGGCGCCCAAGATGCCGTCGATCTTGCCCACGTCATGGCCAAGGCCCTGCAGCTTGGTCTGAAGCGCCTTCATCTGATCGACGTCCAGGCCCTGTTCGGGATTGCCCTTCTGGTAGACCTGTGCGCCGCCGAAGCGGGTGGCGAAATAGGCTGCCGAGGTCGTGTAGATGAAGGACTGGTTCCATTCGAGATAGATGTTGAAGTTCGGATAGGTGATGAAGGCCGGCCCCTTGCGGCCCTGCGGCAGCACGAGGGCGGCCGGCAGAGACGAGAAGGCCGTGTTGCCATCACGCGGCTGGACGCCGAGTGCGAACCAGTCTCCAGCGGTCAGCGTGCCGCCGAGCCCCGACTTCTCGAAGGGCAGGTTCTCCGGGATCGTCACTTCCTGGATCCAGGGCTCACCGCGTTTGAACCCGAGATGCTGGATGAACTTTGCCGCCGTCAGAATGGCATCCGGGCTGCTCTGCTTGACGTTGACGTGACCATCGCCGTCTCCGTCGATACCGAAGGCGATGATATCCTCTGGAAGCATCTGGACCTGACCGATTTCGCCGGCCCAGGCGCCGGTATTGGTCGCGGGTTCCAGGTCACCATGCTCGACCATCTTGATGAGCGCGAGAAGTTGCGGGCGGAAGAGCTCCGGGCGGCGGCAGTCATGGGCAAGCGTCACCAGGGCGTTGCGCGTGTTGAAATCGCCCTGCACCGCGCCGAAGTCGGTTTCCATGGCCCAGAAGGCCGTGATGACGCCGGCCGGCACGCCGAACTCCTGCTCGGCACGGGCGAAGACCTCGGCATAGTCCTTGATCTTCTGCCGACCGATATCGAGACGAGCCTGGCTCACGGTGCGACCGGAAAACTCGAGGAAGGTCTGGCGGAAGACACCCTGAGAACGGTCGCGTGAGAGAACCTTCTGGTCGATTGCGGCTCCGGCCAGGGCCTTGTCGGCGACATCGGCCGGGGTGCCCGCGGCCATGGCTTCCGCCTTGACACCGTCCAGGAAGGTCGCGAGATCGCCACCGCATTGCTGCTGCGCCTGGGCCAGACCCGTGGAGGCAAGGAGCAGGGCGAGGGGGAGCGCAAGACGCCGGGCTTTGTTCATCGATCGGTCCTTCATTTCGAGGTTCCGGCGCATGGCGCTTCTTGCGCATGCATCCGGTCACGTCAGGTGGTTTGGCAGAGCCTCTAGGCCGTCTTTGCGATCATTTCGAGACGGCAGCAACCCAATTCTGCCAGTTCTTCTGCGTGCCGGCAAAGACGTTGATGTCGGTTTCTCCGTTGATGCCGGGGATAACGCCGGTCGAGGTATACTGCCAGAAAGACCAGCGGCGCTCCGGATAGATGACACTGGGGTGCTGGGCGACAGCCCGAACCCAGAAATGATGGTCCTTGAAGGCGCCTTCGAGATTGTCCCGGTGAAAGTCGACCGAGGTATAGATGATCGGGCGCTTGCCGTAATGGGCCTCGATGCGCTGCATGAAGCGCTGCATTTCCGCGCGCACAGTCGCGGGATCTGGCCTCAGGCGGCAGGTCGGAGAGGTCGGGTTCCATTCGACGTCGAGCACCGGCGGCAGAAGGTTAGCGTCGCGCGGCACATTGCGGATGAACCAGTCGGCCTGTTCGTCGGCCGAGGAGCAGAAGTAGTAGAAGTGGTAGGCCGCATGCGGGATATCGGCGTCGCTGGCTCCCTGCCAGTACTCGTGAAAGCGTGGATCCAGCATGTCCTTGCCTTCCGTTGCCTTGATGAAGACGAAGGAAACCCCCGACCTCTTCACCTGGCGCCAATCGACGTCGCCGTTCCACTTGGAGACATCGATGCCATGGACTTCGTGGCGATGCGGGGTCTTGCCATCGAAATGCTGCGGATCGGTGTCGTGGAAGCGCGGTGAGACGGAGGCTGTTTCCAGCACGTCATAGGATCCCGAGGTGCAGGCCGTCATGGCGAGGCAAGTCAGAAGCAGCGTCGAAAGCCAGCGCATCATGGGTCCGTGATCTCAGAATGGACGGTCGATGTGCCCAATCGGCTCATCAACGGTTCGTGGGGCAGGCGCGAACACCGTCCCCATCATGGTGAAAACCGGATTACATGCAATCTTGCTTGCGCGAGGCGGTCAGCGCGTCAGGACGGCGTGCCAGGCATAACCGCGCCAAAGCGGTTGGAAGCTGAGACTTAGACCCTGCGCCAAGGCACGCTCTTGCAGAACGGCACGCAGGTCCGGACGGGGTGTCACGTGGAAGCGGGCAAGCCAGGCCTGCAGTCCGCTCCTGAACCAGCGCGGCAAGCGTTCCTGCTGGCCGAAATCGACGATATGCAGCGACCCTTTCGGTGCAAGCGCGTCGATCCCCCGGTCAATGGCCGCCTGCCAGTCCGGGATCATTGAGAGCGCGTAGGAGATCATTACGCGATCGAAATGGGGTTCGGCAAAATCGGCCGGTCGGAAGGCTGTCGCATCCGCGACCTCAAGCGTCGGGGGAGAGGCTTTGCCCTGAAACTTCGCCCGAGCGGTTGCCAGCATTTCCGCCGAGATATCCAGACCGTAAAGGCGCGCCGCCGGGAAGTGCCGGCGGGCCAGCACAAGATTGCGGCCAGTGCCGCAGCCGATCTCCAGCAGCGAACCGCCCTTCGGAACATCCAGGCTCGTGATCATGTGGTCACGGCCGAGCAGATAGTATTTGCGCGTCAGGTCGTAGATGTGGCGCTGGTAGCGATACATCCTGTCCATGCGGTCGGCATGGCTGTCATTCCGATCGGCTGCGAAGGTGGCAGGGCTTTCGCTCATGCGGGCCGCTTTTCGTAGATGTGGAAACCGCCATAGATGGCGGAGCGATCCTGACGGTTCAGAATCTGTGAGCGGTCGGCGTGGTAATCCCATTGGGCGAGCAGATCAGGCGCGAGCTTGCCGTTCAGGATGCTCTCTTCCGCAGCCGTGCGGAAGATGACACGGGCGCCCTCGGCGGCGGTGCGCGTGATTTCGGTCCACAGCTCGTTCAACTGCCGCGGGTTCATCCAGTCCTGGGCGTCCAGAAGCACGTAACGGTCGACGCTGTTTGCCGGCTTCTTCGCCAGGAGCTCGGTGAAGCTTGCATGGTCGACCGTCACGCGATCGGCGGCATCGCGAATGGCGCAGTAGTGCTGCTCCTGCAGATAGGTTGGCAGGACGCCTTCTTCCGGCTTCGGATAGCGGCGCATGAAGGCCTGCCAGGCGAAATAGTTGTCCTTCAGGAGGAAGTGGCAGCAGAGCTTTTCCAGCCTGTGGCGCAGGACCGGTGCGATCGTGCCGTCGTCGGCGAGCGATGCAAGCTCGTCATATTGCTGTGGCGGAATGCCGAGACCGAAGAGCGAACTCTTCTGGCGGGTGAGCCAGCGGATCAGCGGCTTGTCGAACAGCGGTGCGATCCGGCTGTCGAAGAACATGCGCTGTTCCCGCAGCGAGCGTGTTTGCGCGAGCTCCTCCAGGCGCACCCCATGGCTGCGGGCAATCAGGTGGCCGATGGCGATGAAGCGGCCGAGCAGGCCGGTGCGATAAATGTTGCGATTGAAGACCGCGATGCGCCGGCGGCCGTCCAGTCCGCGCGCGTCCCAATGGCGCCGGGTGGCGGCGTCGAGATTGGGGGCGATATGGCGGTCATAGAGACGCACATTCGATTTCACCGAATGCTCGCCCAGCAATCGCCGGACCGATGCGTGGTCCGGAAGGTGGCGGAAGGCCGCGAGCTTCAGGCGGTTCAGCGCGATGTGGTTCGGGTTGAGATCGACCACGTCGATCGAGGCCGGGCGGCGGCTCAGGTAAGCCAGCATATTGCAGCCGCCCGAGCCGATCGTCACGATCCGATGGCCCTCGGCCAGGTCCATGGCCTGCATGTCGACTTCCGGATCTTCCCAGATCTGGGCGTAGACGAGGCCTGAGAAAAGCCAGCCGAACACGCGTTCCGATATGCCGGCGGGTGAGAGGGCTGCGTGCTGCAGCAGGGCGTCCTTCAGCTTCTCGTTTCCGCGAAATCCGGCATCTGGTGCAAGCTCGGTCATATCGATCCGCCGTCCTGTTGGGTTTCACGGCGTGTAGCGTCGCGTTGCTACAGTTTGATGACGTGGATCCCGAAGGACGGTAACTGAATCTCAACGCATTCTCTGCAAATTATCCTCAGTTTTTTCAGGGGCGTTTAACATGATGTTAACTCAAATCCCGCCTGGCAGACGATTGCGTTACGGTCTAGCCGGCTTTGTTGGCGGTTCTGCCGCGCCTGTAGCGGTTGCTTTTTCCCTGGTCGCGCAGTCTGGTCTTGGCACGCTTTCCACAGCATTCGTCGATCAATGGTCCCTCATTGCAGCTCTGGGGCTGCCGCTTGTCGGCACTGCGGTCGGCTGGCGAATCGCTGCCTGGGAGACATCACTGCATGAACGCATTCGCCGTCTCGAGGGTGGTACGAGCGCGCTCGAAGTCGCCTCCCGTACCGACCATCTGACCGGTCTCGGCAACCGTCAGGCGCTGAACGAGGCGCTTGTGGAGCGCCTTCGAGCCGGCAGTCATACCGGCGGGACGGTGCTGCTCCTCAACCTCGACCGCTTCAAATATGTCAATGACACGCTGGGCCACGCCGCCGGTGATGGCTTGCTGGTGCTCGTGGCCGATCGCCTGCGGCAGGCTGCGGGTGAGGAGGCACTCTTGTTCCGGCTCGGTGCGGACGAGTTCGCGGCCATCCTGCCGCAGGCGCAGCGGCGTCCCGTGGCGGAATTCGTCTGCCTGGCGATCGAACACGCGTTAGGGGAGCCGTTCGAACTCGAACAAGGGCGCATCATGACGGGCGTCAGCATTGGCGCAGCGTTGATCACCGCGCAGGACAGGGAGGTTGCCACGCTGCTGCAGCGGGCCGATCTTGCGCTCTACCGGGCCAAAGAGGTCTTCGGGCCCGCACATGCCTTCTATGACGAGACCACCGCGCGTGAAGTGAAGGAAGGTCTCGAACTCGAACGGGACCTTTCGCGGGGGTTCGTCGACGGAGAGTTCTATCTGGAATACCAGCCGATTGTCGGCGTGGAAAATGGTGAAGTCCGGTCGTTGGAGGCGCTGCTGCGCTGGCACCATCCCGACAAGGGTCTGATCACGCCCGATGTCTTCATTCCCCTTGCGGAGAAAACCGGGATCATCCAGTTGATCGGCAAGTGGGTGGTGCAGCAGGCCTGCGCCGCTGCCGTGACATGGCCGGCACCGACGGGCGTCAGCGTCAATGTTTCCGGCGACCAGTTCAAGGATCCCCAGTTCGTTTCCCATATCCTCGATTGCCTGGTCGAGACGGGGCTGGCGTCGGAGCGTTTGACCATCGAGGTGACGGAAGCAGTCTTCTCCATTGACATCGATCTCGTGTGCCGCAGTCTGGCGGAGTTGCGGTCGTCCGGGGTCCGCATCGCTCTCGACGACTTCGGAACGGGCTTCTCCTCGATCAACAATCTCAGGCTTTTCCCGCTCGACGAATTGAAGATCGACCGCTCCTTTGCCCATCAAATGCTGGAGACAGCCCAGGGGGCGAAACTGGTCGACCTGATGCACAAGCTGTCGGAGACCTTCCAGATCCGCACGACGATCGAAGGTATCGAGACCAAGAAGCAACTGGACTTCGTCAAATTGCTCGGGATTGGCGAGGCGCAGGGTTTCCTGTTTGCCAAGCCTTTCGCTGCCGGAGAAGCATTGAACTTCCTGCAGGCACGCCTCGCCCAGCACAAGGCGTCGACGGTCGCTTGAAAGTCGCGGGATAACCGCCTGTGTTGAGGAGACGCATCTTTCGCCTGTCATGCATTCCTGCTTCGATGGCGCAACAGGAGGACAGGCGATGCGGAAACTGGTGAAATGGGGCTTGCGGGGCATGCTTGCCCTGGTGGCAGTCATCGGCCTGGCCATCGTCTGGGTCCTTGCTTTCCCGCCGGAACTGTTGCGTGTCGGCACGGGCTATGCGGCCAAGATCGTCTGCTCGAATGTCTTCATTGCCGGCCGCGACGCCGAAGAGGTGTTGCGCGACGACGTGCAGGCGCCTGGGCACCCCTTGCTGAGGCTCGTCAAGGCGCAAGTCGATCTGGAGCAGGGACTGGTCAGAACGTCATTGCTCGGTGTCGTCGCCCCCTCGGCCGCGCTTCATCGCACGGGGCTCGGTTGCGCCACCGTCCGCGAACCGGAAATCGATGCTGCACGACGTCTGACCGCGCCGCCTTCAGAAGCCGCACAGGCGGATCCGACCCGTCCCTGGCCTGAGGGCGAGGCGGATGCCCAGACCGATCCTCGGCTTGCCGGTGTGCTGGCCGATCCCGACCTTCTGGGGCCCAATGCCCGTGCGATTGTGGTGGTCAAGGACGGTCGGATCATCGGTGAGACTTATGGTCCCGGCTTCAACGCCCAGACGCCGTTGCTCGGCTGGTCGATGACAAAGACGGTGACGGCAGCGCTTGTCGGCATCCTCAAAGGGGAGGGGCGTATCGACGAGAATGCGGCAAACCTCTTCCCGGAGTGGAGCGGTGACAGCCGTGCCGGGATTACGCTTGCCGACCTGCTCGCCATGGAGAGCGGCCTGCGCTTCAACGAGAGTTATGGCGATGTCACCGACGTGACGCGCATGCTCTATCTCGAAGGCGACATGGCAGCCTATGTGGCGTCGCTGCCGTCCGAAGCCGAGCATGGGACGCGCTTCAACTACTCCTCGGGCGAAACGGTCCTCGTATCCCGCTACTGGATGTCGCGTCTTGCCAATCGCGAAGACGCGCTCGCCTTTCCACGCCGCGCCCTGTTCGATGCGATCGGCATGCGCAGTGCCGTGCTTGAGGCGGATGCGGCCGGGACCTTCGTGGGAGGCTCTTATCTTTATGCAACCGCGCGTGACTGGACGCGGTTCGGACTGCTGATTGCGGAGAACGGGCAGTGGGCCGGGCGGCAGATCATCCACCCCTCGATCATGGCGCGCATCTATGAGCCAACGGCTGTTTCGGGCGGTGACTACACCCGTGGCCAGGCTTGGCAAAACGGGCCTGAAGCGAACGACAGCAGCTTTGCGCTTCCGGACGACACGCTCTGGATGCTCGGCCATGACGGTCAATCCGTGGCCGTCATTCCGTCTGAGCGTCTGGTGGTCGTACGTCTCGGGCTGACGCCCCGCAGGCTCGATTACAGGCCGCAAAGGCTGGTGCAGGCGGTTCGCGAGGCGCTCCGCTGATCCCGCGCAATCACTGCATTAGATGCAGCATGCCCTTGCGCTTGGCGTCATAGTAATAGCCGCGCGAATAGAGTCGGATCGCCTGGTCGTGATCGTTGTCTGCCACCAGCCAGGCGCCGCGCAGATACCGAACCGCGTATTTGATGTTGGTTTCGGCATCGAACAGGCCTTCGGCCGGGCCGTCGTAGCCCATGGCCTTGGCGGTGTTGTAGCGGATCTGCATCAGGCCGTAATTGCCCTTGCTATAGGCGGCCGGATCGTACCGGCTCTCGCGATGAACGACGCGATGGACGAGGTCGAGCGGTACCTCGTATTTCTGGGCGTATTTTTCGAGCAGGGCGTTGAGCCGTGTCGGGCCGACCGTCTCCGGCTTGCGCTCGGGGTTCAGGGCCGGTGGTTCGCCGGGCGGCGAAATGTCGAAGGGGTCGCCAAAGCTTGTGAGTGCGGTCGCACGCAGCGGAGCGGCATAGGCAAGAACGACCGGCGGGTTTTCTGTTGCCGAGGCAGGTCCTGCCGCCGTCGAGTTCGCCGACGCCGCAGACGGCGGGACAAGGGTCGACTGGGTGGGAGCGGCAGCGGCTGCGATTTCCTGGCTTCCTGTTGCTGCGGTCGCCGTCGGCGTGGTGACCATGGCGAGGGCGTCGGTCGCGGCGGTCTGCGGTGCCGTGGGGGACAGGGCGGATGCCTTGAGTGCCGGAATGGGGGCTGCGGTCGCGGTGCCCGGAATGATCGGCGCCGGACCGGGATTGGCGGCGGCCAGTTCGGCCTGGGTCATCACCGGCATCGCCTGCGCCGTCGGTGCAGCGGTGCCATTCGCCACGGCTTCCGCCGCCATGGCAGCCTGCATTTCCGGCGACTTGGGGTTGGCCTTGGGCGCGGAGGCGAGATCGGCCTTCACGCTTTCATCGATCGCGGTGCATCCGCTCAGACCGGCCAAGAGTGAAGCAGCTATGCAGAGAGCGATGCCGCGGTCAGTTCTGACGTTCATGCCACTATCCGTTACGAGATGCACGCGAAGTCACCGGCAAATCATCCGGCGGTTCGTTTCCATTTCTTAAACTATGCCCAGCATTGCGGCAAGCTTGCGACCGGACGGGCCATCCGGACGCGCTCCGATGTCTCAGGCAGCAATCTTGCGATAGCCGGCAGTGACGGCCTTCGCGGCAATCAGAACGGTTCCCCCCGATCGATTGACCGTACGGCGAACCACATGTTTTCTCATCACTTTCCGCGCGCTCTCGGCAAAGATCGCGTATGGCAGACAGGTCAGGGCTGCAAGAGCCAGGAACATGCCGCCGAGTGTCAGCGCCTGGGGCAGAAAAGGTGCGGACGGCATCAGGAATTGCGGCAGAAGTGCGGCGGCGATCAGGCTGCTGCGGGGATCGCGGGATTCGCGCTGGAAGCAGTGAACGATGACTCGCAGCGGTTTTTCTTCCGGAAGATTGTCGTTGTCGGCAACCGGTTCGATGCCGACAGGGGCGCGGGTGAGGCCAAATGCAAACAGCATAAGCCAGAAAAGGCCGATCCATTGAAAGACCGTGAATGCGGTCGGCGAGAGCGAGATCAAAGCCCATGACAGCGCCAGTGCTGCTGCGACCGCCATGACGCCACCCAGGGCCGTTCCGGTCGCCGTTGCAAAGACGCTTCTTTTGCCATGAGCCAGGGCATAGGCAAGCACCAGCCGTTTCGAACGGCCCGGCACGATCAGAACGACCGTCGCAACCAGTGCAAACAGGATCCAGATAGACAGGGGCATGGCACTCACTCCTCAAACTAGAGGAAGCCAGCTTTCGGCTCTGAGGTCAATGGATGGGACGGTACTTCTGACCGAGATAATCCATCACTTCTTTGAACCAGGGCGTCTCAAGATCGAAGGGTTTGCCGCCCTTGATGCGCGGGAATTCGATGGTCCGCAGACGCCCACCCTGATCCTCGTCGTGGCCGGTGACACCCGATACCTTGTTGAGGCCGCTTTCGACCGCGAGATCCACCATGCTCTGGATCAGGCGCAGGTCGTCATAATTGGCCGGGGCCGAGCGGGCGTAGTAGCCGGATTTCTGGACCATCGAGCGGTCGGCATCGAGCAGCTTTGCGAAATGCTTCTGGAACCAGTTGCCGACATTGATCGTGTCGAGCTTCACATGGCCGAAGGCGTCGCGCTTGATCTCCTCGCCGGCCGCCTCGCGATCAGCGACGATCTCGTCCATGCAGGCGCCTTCCGAAACGAAGAGCGTGACGAAACCGGTGCGGTCCATGATCTCCTTCAGACGGGCCGCTTCGCCTTCCATGTCGAAATGGGTTTCCGGCAGATAGAGGCCGTCGATGTTCTTGAGCTCCTGATTCATCATGAAGCCCTCGATATACTCGTTGTGCTTCGTGCGCTGCATGTAGGCGCGGGCGGTTGCCGCCGTCAGCCAGCCGCAGTGGCGACCCATGACTTCATGAATGACGAGGGTGCGCGGCGAGGCGCTCTGCTCGTTGGAAACATGGTCGAAGAAGCGGGCGCCGACTTCGGCTGCCGTCCAGGCGCCGAGCGTCTGCTTGATCGGATAGACGTCGTTGTCGACGGTCTTCGGCAGGCCGACGACGGTGAGGTTGTAGCCGTTGGCACCGAGATAGGCAGCAAGGTCTGCCGCCGTCGTGTTGGTGTCGTCACCACCGATGGTATGGAGAATGGTCACGCCGTCTGCGGCGAGGCGCTCGGCGGCTACGCGCAGAGGGTTTTCGCCTTCCTTCACCAGGCCGCGCTTGACGCAATCGGCGACATTGGTGAGCTTCACGCGGCTGTTGCCGATCGGCGAGCCGCCATAGCGATGCAGGACGTGCGCCTTTTCGCGCATCTCCTTGGTGATCTCGATCTTGTAGTCCATGAGCAGGCCGCGGAAGCCGGACTTGTAGGCGACGATCTCGACTTCGGGCGCGATGTCGGAGTAGCGCTCGATCAATCCGCCGACGGCAGACGAGAGACAGGGCGCGAGGCCCCCGGCGGTCAACATCGCGACTTTCTGCTTGGCCATCATTCCTCCTCGGACGCTGTCTTCGCCCGTCTGCCGTCTGGTTCAGGTGGCAAATGGATGCGACAGCGGGGGCGAGCTGTAAAGCCAAAAAATCAAGGAAAACGGGCGTTTCGCCATATTGGTCGGGGCATTTGCGAATATAATCGATTCAATTGCTGCGCTGCGGCGGAGATGTCTCTGTGGATAATGGGATGACCGGTCCGGGGGCCAGCCGAAGCGGTCGTCTTCAGCGAAACGGATTTAAGATGAAGAAACTTTAATCCTCGCAAAGAGCCCCGACTCCTTGCTTTTTCTGGGCATATTTGGTCAAGCTTTTCGCATGATCTTCGATTTCGCCTGCGAACAAATATCGTCATTCTGGGACCGTTTGCTAGGCGCGATCGGTGACGCTGCCGGCAATGTGATCGGCAGCATCGTGGAAGCCGTGCGAACCGTGTTCGAAGGCGATCCCGAAACGCGGCGACGCGTTTCCTTCTCCGTTGCGATCATCGCGCTGTCTGCCAAGATGGCAAAGGCGGATGGGATCGTGTCCAATGCCGAGGTCGATGCCTTTCGAAGGGTCTTTGATTTTCCGCCGGAAGAGGCACGCAACGTCGCGCGGCTTTACAATCTCGCGCGCCAGGATGTCGCCGGCTTCGAGACCTATGCGAAGAAACTCGCGAGCATGTGCCGGACCTGTGACGAGTTCTGCCCGGTTCTCGAAGACATCATCGACGCACTGTTTCACATCGCCAAGGCCGACGGTCTCGTGCATGAAAAGGAACTCGCCTTCCTTGCCCGGATCGGTGAAATCTTCGGCATTTCCGACGAACGGTTCCAGTCCATCACCGAGCGCCACATCCATCAGGACGGCGATCCCTATGGTGTGCTGGGCGTCAAGCCGTCCGATGATTTCGCAACGATCCGCAAGCGTTACCGCGCACTCGCCGCCGAGCACCATCCCGACCGGTTGCATGCCCGCGGCGTTCCGACGGAATTCCACGCGGTGGCCCATCACCGCATGGCAACCTTCAACGCGGCCTATTCGGCGATCGAAAAGGCGCGCCGCGCGGCATGACCTCTTTCCAGGCTGACTACGGGCGTGCGGAGATCTGTCCGTCTCCGAATCATGGCGAGCGTCTCGGTGTCGAACGCCCGGACATCCTTCTCCTGCATTGCACCGGAATGCCGTCCGCCGAGGGCGCGCAGACATGGCTCTGCACGCCCGAGAGCCAGGTTTCCAGTCACTACATCGTCCATGAAGACGGGCGGGTGGTGCAGATGGTCGCCGAATCGCGTCGTGCCTGGCATGCGGGCAAGAGCGTGTGGGCCGGTGAGACCGACATCAATTCCCGCTCGATCGGCATTGAAATCGCCAATGCCGGGCATCCCGCAGGATTGCCGGACTATCCCGATGTGCAGATCGAATCCGTCATCCAATTGTGTCTCGAATGCGTCGAGCGGCATCGGATCGCTCCTGAACGGGTGCTCGCACACTCCGATGTGGCCCCCATTCGCAAGGTCGATCCGGGGGAGAATTTCCCCTGGGACCGGCTCTACCGGGCAGGGGTCGGGCACTGGGTTGAGCCTGCCTCCATCGGCGGTGGACGCTTCTTCCAGCGCGGTGACCGCGGGCAGCCGGTAGAGGCCCTTCAATCGATGCTGTCGCTCTATGGCTATGGAATTGAAATCACCGGGGAATTCTGCGCTCAGACCGAGGGCGTCGTGGCTGCATTCCAGCGTCATTTCCGGCAAGCCAAGGTTGACGGTGTGGCCGACAGCTCGACCATCGAGACGCTGCATCGGCTGCTGACGAGCCTGCCGCGTTTTAGCTGAAAGCCGGCGCCTCACACTCTGTTTTGGACCAATAAGGTCAACGCGCGCCGAACGCTTTTGTTGCGATGCCACAGGATTTCCGCATTGGGCGGCTCTAAAGGACGGGCTGAACGGCGCCGGCGGTTCAATGAAGAACCCGGCGCGAAGATCAACTTGAGAACCGAGACGGGCGGCCCGATACGGGCTCGCGACGCGATTTCGCGTCCGCTTTGACGCGCGCCGACTTCGGTTGCTCGATTGGAGACTGAACCTTCCATGACACGACGACTTGTTGCTGCTGCGGCATGCATTGCCCTTCTGTTGACTCATGCCCAGTCGGCGCTTGCCGGCAGCGAGGAGCGCCGTTTCAAGAAACCACTGAAGACCATTTCCCGCGATGCCGGCTATCCGGCTGCTCCGTCATTTTCGAAGAGCCCCTACAGCGCCATCATCACCAAATATGCCAAGACCTATGGGGTCCCTGTCGATCTCGCCCATGCGGTCGTGCGCATCGAGAGCAATTTCAATCCGAAGGCGCGTGGCAGCGCCGGCGAAGTCGGGCTCATGCAGATCAAGCCGGCAACCGCCCGGGCCATGGGCTATCGCGGCAAGACCAAGGGGCTCTACGACCCGGAGACGAATATCCGCTACGGCATGAAATACCTGTCGATGGCCCATGAACTGGGCGGGGGTGAAACCTGCGGTACCATTCTGCGCTACAATGCCGGACACGCCGCCAAGCGCATGAACCCGATCTCCAAGCGTTATTGCGGCAAGGTCATCGCGCTGATCGGCAACTGAGAAAGACCTGTGCCGGAGGGGTTTCTCCGACTGGACTTGAGGTTTCGCCATGCTATCACCAGACGCAACGTAAGGATGGTGTCGTATGGTCGAGCGGTTCAAGTTTCTTGTTGTTGGTCGAGGCATGATGGGGGCTGCCGCAGCGCGCTATCTGGCGCTTCAGGGTGACGGTGTTGCTGTCATCGGCCCCGACGAGCCGAAGGACTGGGCGAACCACCAGGGCGTCTTTGCCAGCCATTACGACGAGGCGCGGATTACCCGGACGATCGATTCGAACCCCGTCTGGGCCCGGCTCGCCAATAGGTCGATCGCCCGATATGGCGAGATTGCCGCCGAGAGTGGAGTCGACTTCTACGAAGAGGTCGGTTGCCTGATCGTCGGGCCAAAGCGCGGCGGGCACGATCCATATGTCGGTCAGGTCGAGTCGGCGGCTCGCCAGCTCGGCGTGTCGATCGAGATGCTGTCGGATTCCGCTCTGAAGGCGCGCTTCCGGTATTTCGACTTCGGCACCGATTGCGAGGGTGTCTACGAGGAGAAGAATGCCGGTTACGTCAATCCGCGTCGGCTCGTCGAGGCGCAGAGCATCCTCGCCGAGAGGGCCGGCGCGACCGTGATCCGCCGGACGGCGGTGTCGGTTCGGGAGGAGGGGGATGTCGCCATCGTCACCACCGACGATGGAGCGGTCTATTCGGCCGAGCGGGTGCTGATTGCCGCTGGCGGCTTCTCGATCAACGAAAACCTTCTGCCGCGTCCCCTCGATCTCAAGGTCTATGGGCGTACGGTTGCCTTCTTCGAGATCCCGGACGCGGAACTGGACGCCTATGCCGGCATGCCTTCGCTGATCCACCAGCCGGATGATCCCATCGATCACATCTACCTTCTGCCGCCGGTCCGCTATCCCGATGGCAAGACCTATCTCAAGATCGGCGGCGATCCCGATGATCTGCTGCTTGAAACCGAGCCGGAGATCCGTGCCTGGTTCCGGCGCGGCGGGCGGCTGACGACACGCGATCATCTGCATCGAATCATTACCGGACTGGTGCCGACGCTTGCGGATGCGCCGATTTCCATGGCGGCCTGCGTGACCTCGTTCACGCCGGACAACTATCCGGCCATCGGTTTTGCCGGCGAGCGAATCGCCGTGTTGACCGGCGGATGCGGTGCGGCGGCGAAGAGCTCCGACGAGATCGGACGCCTCGGTGCCGAACTCATCCAGCATGGACGGATCCTGGACGATGCCTATGGCGACGTGTTCCGGCCCGTGTTCAGAGACTGATTCACCAAAAGCCTCCAAGCCGGCGTGGCGTCTCGCTTTTTGATGGCAATCGCAGAACGGGTCGGCTAAGGACCCCTTGCCAGTTGGCCGGGCAGCCGCGCTTTACCAATGCCGAAAGGCGGTAGGGTGAGGAAAGTCCGGGCTCCACGGAAACACGGTGCCGGATAACGTCCGGCGAGGGCGACCTCAGGGAAAGTGCCACAGAAAGCAAACCGCCTCGCATGCGAGGTCAGGGTGAAAGGGTGGGGTAAGAGCCCACCGCGTCGCTGGCAACAGGGACGGCACGGCAAACCCCACCGGGAGCAAAACCGAATAGGGATGACGCGGGTGGCGCGCAAGCGTTGCTACAGCCTGTTTCCGGGCCAGTCATCCGGGTGGGTTGCGCGAGGCAGCGTGCAAACGCTGTCCCAGATGAATGGCTGCCACGTTCCGGGAAACCGGGGCCATACAGAACCCGGCTTACAGGCCAACTGGCAAATTTTCCCTTTTTCCTCTTTTCGGCGAACCGCCTGAAAACAAAGGCGGAATGTGCTGCGCGCGGTCGGATCACAATTGCGGCAACGGCTGCCGAATTGCGCCCGGAAAACAGCGGCTTCTAACCATTCGTTAAGCTTAACCGCCTATCAATAATTGAATCGCGGAAAGGGCTCATCCCGACCGTTCCCATTGACGCCCATATTGTCCCATGGTATCCCATTTGCATGCCGTTGCGGGGGTCTTTCCATTCCCCCAGTCCCGTGAATCAGGTGCTTCCTCTCGTCTTTCGGGCGGGCGCGTCGCGGGTGTTTCGGTTGGTGTATCCATGTGTAATCGGGGGTCGTGTGGTGGCCCTTCGTCCAAGGGGAGGTCGGTAGTCAGAGATGAGCCGCTTCCTGTCCAACGCGACAAACAGGATCGATACGAAGGGGCGGGTTTCCGTCCCTGCGGCATTTCGCGCCGTGCTGGTGCAGCGCGGAATTCAGGAGCTTTATTGTCTCCAGGATTTCGTCTATCCGGCGATCAATATCGGTGGTCCGGATCTGCTCGAGCGGTACGAGCGGAAAGTGGCGGCCGAGGATCCCTTTGCGTTGGAAGCAAACGAGATGTCGCTGCTGCTTCATGGTGGCGGCGTCTTCATGCGACTCGATGCCGAAGGGCGATTGGCGGTGACGGATTTCATCCGGGATTTCACGGGGATTTCCTCGGAGGTCTGTTTCGTCGGCCGTTCGGATCATTTTCAGGTGTGGCAACCGCAGGCGTTTCACGAGGCGCAGGCGAGGGCCAGAGAGGTGGTCAGGCAGCGGGGCCTGCGCACCTAGAAAGACGGGGAAACGGAATGGCGGCGAACTTTGGCGAAGGTTTTTCCGATGCCGATGGCGGACCGGTTCGTCACATTCCGGTTCTTCTCTCGGAGGTTCTTCAGGCGCTTGAGCCTGAGGCCGGCAAAGTCATCCTCGATGGCACCTTTGGTGCGGGCGGCTATACGGTCGCCATTCTCGGCAAGGGTGCCGATGTGATTGCGCTCGACCGTGATCCCAATGCGATTGCGGGCGGTCAGGTGCTTGTCGATGCAAGCGGCGGTCGCCTCACCCTGCATCACACGGAATTCTCCAATCTCGGCAATTTTGCGCCTGCGGGTGGTCTCGACGGTGTCGTTCTCGATATCGGCGTCTCCTCGATGCAGATCGACGAGGCGGAGCGCGGTTTTTCGTTCCAGCGCAACGGGCCGCTCGACATGCGCATGGCCGTTTCCGGCGTCTCTGCAGCGGATGTCGTCAATCGCGCCAAGGTGTCGGACCTCATCCGCATCTTCGGCTTTCTCGGCGAAGAGAAGCATGCGGGCCGAATCGCACGCGCCATCGAAAAGCGCCGCGCCAGCGAACCGTTCCAGACGACGCGTGAGCTCGCCAACCTCATCGAGACGGTCAATCCGCGCAAGGCCAAGGACAAGATCCATCCGGCCACGCGCGTTTTCCAGGCATTGCGCATCTACGTGAATGACGAGCTGGGCGAGCTTGCCCAGGCGCTTTTCGCCGCCGAGCGTGCGCTGAAGCCCGGTGGTCGTCTGGTCGTCGTCACCTTCCACTCGCTGGAAGATCGCATCGTCAAGAAATTCTTCTCCGAACGTTCCGGCAAGGCGTCAGGTTCGCGCCATCTTCCCATGGTGGAAGCGCGCCCGGCAACCTTCGAACCGGTCGGCAAGGGCATGGTCGCAGCAACAGAGGAAGAGGCGGAACTGAACCCCCGCGCTCGCTCCGCGAAGCTTCGCGCCGGCATCCGCACTTCGGCGCCTGCCGAGCGCGCCGATATGTCGATCTTCGATCTGCCCGACCTTGCCACTCTCGAAAAGATCGGAGGCTGACCGTGCTGAGACCCTTCGATTTCATTATGGTCTGCGCCATGCTGGCGGCGGCGACCGTCACCTACAAGATCAAGCATCACACCGATAACAAGGCGGCCGAAGTTCGCCGGCTCGAAGCTGAAATCAAGCTCGAGAAGGATACGATCGATCTCCTGAAGGCGGACGAGGCCTTGCTGACGCAGCCCAACCGTCTGGAGCGGCTGGTGCAGACCTATGCGGCCGAGCTGCAGCTCGTGCCGACCGATCCAAGCCAGCTCGCCCGGCCGATGGAGCTGCCCATGCCGAAGGACCAGGTTCCCGTGCCGGAAGCCGAGGAGGGCGCTGCCGACGGCCTGAGCGCAACGGCTCCGTCCGACCCCATCAAGGATCTCATCACGACAGGATCGGTGGACCGCTGATGACATTTCTTTCGAAAATCATGCTGCTGAAAAGCCAGGCGCACTTTTCCACCGACGTGCAGCGTGGCGGTGCCGTGGTGAATACCGCCACGTTCAAAGGGACAGGCAAGCGCAAGTCCGAGATGGCGAAGACCCGCGTCGGCCTGATGATCGCCACCTTCTGCATCGCCTATGCGGTGATTGGCGGTCGTCTGGTGCAGTATGGCCATGCCCAGCCGGAAACCGTGTCCAGCATCCTGCCGGCCGATCGTCTGATGGCGTCCCGCCCCGATATCCTGGATCGCAACGGCGAGGTGCTGGCCACCGACATCCGTACCGTGTCGCTGTTTGCCGAGCCGCACAAGATCGTCGATCCCGACGAAGCGGTGGAGCGCCTTTCGACCGTGCTCAAGGATCTCGACGTCAGGGATACCTATCGCAAGCTCTCGTCCGATTCCCGCTTTCAGTGGCTGCGCCGTCAGCTGACGCCGAAGCAGCAGAGCCAGATTCTGGCGCTCGGCATTCCCGGAATCGGCTTCCGTCCGGAAAAGCGCCGCTTCTATCCGGGTGGTGCGACTGCCTCGCATATCGTCGGTTACGTCAATATCGACAATCGCGGTATGGCCGGCATGGAGAAGTACATCGACAACCAGGGCATGGCGGATCTGCGCGCGCTCGGCATGACCAGCGACACGCCGCTCGAACCCGTTCGGCTCTCGGTCGATATCCGCGTTCAGAACATCCTGCGCGACGCCCTGGTGACGGCGGTTTCAAAGTATGAGGCGATTGCCGCCGGTGCCGTCGTGCTCGACGTGCATACGGGTGAAGTCATCGCCATGTCCTCGATCCCCGACTTTGACCCGAATCGCCCCCAGGAAGGGGCGCAGGAGGGCTGGATGAACCGGATGACGAACGGTACGTTCGAAATGGGTTCAACCTTCAAGACCTTCACCACGGCCATGGCGCTCGATTCGGGCAAGGTCTCGATGAAGGACAGTTTCGACGCCCGCTATCCGATCCGCATCGGCCGCTTCACCATCAAGGATTTTCACGGCAAGAACCGGATCCTGACCGTCCCGGAAATCTTCCAGTATTCCTCGAACATCGGGACGGCCCGCATGGCCGAAGCCGTCGGCACGGCCGGTCACCAGGAGTTCCTGACCCGGCTGGGGCTTCTGACGCGACTTGAGACCGAGCTGCCGGAAGTCAAGGCGCCCTCCCAGCCGCGCGAATGGAAGCAGATCAACTCGATCACCATCTCGTTCGGCCACGGCGTTTCGACGACGCCTTTGCAGACGGCGGTCAGTGCCGCAGCCCTCGTGAACGGTGGCAAGCTGATCGCGCCGACCTTCCTGACCCGCAACCGCGAACAGGCCGACCAGATTGCACAGGTCGTGGTGAAGAAGCAGACCAGCGACGACATCCGTTATCTGTTCTGGCTGAACGGCAAGAGCGGTTCGGGCAAGCACGCGCTTGTCGAAGGCTTCAATGTCGGCGGCAAGACCGGGACGGCGGAAAAGGTCGTCGACGGGCGCTACTCCGACGACCAGAATTTCAACTCCTATGTGGCGGCCTTCCCGATCGAAAATCCGCAATATCTCGTGCTGAGCTTCATCGATGCACCGAAGACGGGCGAGGGCGGTGGCCGCACCGCCGGTCTGACGGCTGCACCGATCGTCGGCGAGATCATCCGCAGAAGCGCCGCAATTCTTGGTGTAGAACCGAAATACGGGGAAGACGGCTCAGCATTGCTCGTCTCTTATTGATCAGATCGACTACAGACGGGGCGATTCGCGAAAATTGCCCCGAGAGGATGGACTGCATATGCTTTTGGGCGCACTGGCTGGCGAGGAGTTTGGGGATCAGGTGACAGCTGGCGGCGCTGCCGGCATCGAGGTTCGGGGACTTTCAGCCGACAGCCGCAAAGTCGAACCTGGCACAGTCTTCTTCGCCTTCTCCGGATCGAAGGCCGATGGTTCGGCCTATGCTGCCCAGGCGGTCGAAAAGGGCGCCGTCGCCATCGTCGCCTCCCATGCCGTCGACACCTCCGTTCCCGTCGTTGTCGTCGATAATCCGCGCCGTTTTCTGGCGCTCGCTGCGGCCCGCTTCGTCGGTCGCCAGCCGAAGGTGATGGTCGCCGTGACCGGAACTGCCGGCAAGACGTCAGTCGCCTCCTTCACGCGCCAGATCTGGGCCGAAGCCGGCCATGCTGCCGCCCAGATCGGCACGACCGGCGTTATTTCGCCGAAGCGCAATGATTATGGTTCGCTGACCACTCCGGATCCGCTGGCATTGCACACGCTTCTCGGCGAACTCGCCGATGAGGGCGTGACGCATGCTGCCATGGAAGCGTCCAGCCACGGGCTCGACCAAAGCCGTCTCGACGGCGTGGTGCTCTCGGCTGCGGGTTTCACCAATCTTGGCCGCGACCACATGGACTACCACCCGACCATGGCAGACTACATGGCGGCCAAGATGCGGCTGTTTGATACGCTGCTGCCCAAGGGCGCGCCGGCTGTTATCTTTGCTGACGACGCGTGGTCGGACGCGGCGATTCAGGCTGCTAAAGCGTCGGGCCACGATGTCCGGACCGTGGGCCGCAAGGGCGATTTTCTGAGCCTGAAGCGCGTCGAGCATTTTCGTCACAAGCAGGTCGCCGAAGTCCATCATGCGGGCGAAATCTTCGAAGTTCACATTCCGCTGGCGGGCGATTTCCAGATTGCCAATGCACTGGTGTCTGCCGGTCTCGCCATCTCGACGGGTGTGGCACCCGCTGTCGCGCTCAAGGCGCTGGAGCATCTGAAGGGTGCATCGGGTCGGCTGGAACTTGTTGGCCAGACCAAGGGCGGGGCACTTGCCTATGTCGACTATGCCCATAAGCCGGAAGCGCTGGAAAATGTGCTGACCTCGGTTCGTCCGTTTACGACGGGCCGGGTGATCGTGGTCTTCGGTTGCGGCGGGGATCGCGACAAGGGCAAGCGGCCGATCATGGGCGAGATCGCCTCGCGGCTTGCCGATGTGGTTATTGTCACCGATGACAATCCGCGCTCGGAAGTGCCGGCGACCATCCGCTCCGAGATCATGGCGGCGACGCCGAAGGGCATCGAGATCGGCGACCGCGCCCAGGCCATACGGGCCGGGGTTGCCATGCTTTCCACCGGGGACACGCTGATCGTGGCGGGCAAGGGGCATGAGGAAGGACAGACGGTCGGGACCGAGACATTGCCGTTCTCGGACCACCAGGAAGTCCGCAAAGCCTTGGAGGAGTTCGACCGTTGACCCTGCTCTGGACCGCGCGCGAAATGGTCACCGCCATGGGTGGCCGTCCCTTCGGTAATCTGCCTGACGGCGTTACCGGCATTTCGATCGACAGCCGTTCGATCACGCCGGGCGAAGCTTTCTTCGCCATCAAGGGCGACCGGGTCGACGGTCACGACTATGCCAGCATCGCAATTGCAAACGGCGCTTCACTGCTGGTGGTGAGCGAGGCGAAGCTGCCGGCACTGGGGCGGCTGACCGTGCCGATGATCGTCGTCGAAGACGTGCTTGTCGGCCTGCAGAAGCTCGGCATGGCAGCGCGCGATCGCACTCCTGCAACCGTCATTGCCGTCACTGGCTCGGTGGGCAAGACGACGACCAAGGAAATGCTGCGCATGGCGCTTGCCCCTTCAGGCAAGGTGCATGCCTCGGTTGCCTCCTTCAACAATCATTGGGGTGTCCCACTGACGCTGGCGCGCATGCCGATCGACACCCGTTACGGCGTATTCGAACTCGGCATGAACCATTCCGGTGAGCTCGGTCCGCTGTCGCGCATGGTGCGGCCGGACGTAGCAATCATTACGACCATCGCGCCCGCCCATCTTGGGAATTTTTCCGATGTCGCCGAAATCGCCGACGCCAAGGCGGAGATCTTCGAGGGCATCGTCAATGGCGGCGACGCCATCCTCAATCGCGACAATCCCTATTACGAGCGCCTCGAGCAGGCGGCGCTGGCCCAGGGTGTCGAAAACATTCACAGCTTCGGGCAGCACGCCAAGGCCGAGTTCCGGCTGGCGGAATTCGATGGTGCGGCCGAGATCTCGACGCTTTGGGTGTCGTTTGGCGGTGAGACGCGCGAAGTGACGATCGGCGCGCCAGGCCGGCATCTGGCCGAAAATGCGATGGCGGTTCTTGCCGCCGTCTCGCTTGTCGGCGCGGATGTGGATGCGGCCATCGAGGCGCTTGCGAACCTGACGCCGGTCAAGGGGCGCGGTCAGCGCCACCGGCTGAAGATGCCCGATGGCGCGCTGACACTGATCGACGAAAGCTACAACGCCAATCCTGCTTCCATGCGGGCCGCGATCGCTGTCCTCGCATCCTCCCAGCCGACAGGTGAAGGGCGGCGGATTGCCGTTCTCGGCGACATGCTGGAGATGGGCGAGTTTGCGCCGAGCGTGCATGCCGATCTCGCCGGGCCGCTTCTGGCGGCGGGAATCGAGCATGTCTGGCTTGCCGGTCCCGAGATGGTCGCGCTTCGCGACGCGCTGCCGGAGACGGTGCACGTCGTTTATCTCGAGACCACCGAGGAACTTTCGAATTTCGTGACGGCCGAGGTGCGGCCCGGCGATGTCGTGATGGTCAAATCTTCTCTCGGCATCGGTTTCGGCAAGATCGTTTCGGCTCTGCTTGACAAGTATCCGGCATTCACCGACACGGAGCGCCACCTTTAATTCCGGGCTTTTTGAAAGGGCTCCCATGCTGATCTGGCTTGTGGAACTGGCGGACAACCTTCAGTTTTTCAATCTCTTCCGTTACATCACCTTCCGGACCGGGGCTGCTCTCTTCACCTCGGCACTGGTGGTCTTCCTGTTCGGGCCGGCGATGATTTCATCGCTGCGCGTGCGCCAGGGCAAGGGTCAGCCGATCCGCGCCGACGGACCCCAGACCCATTTCAAGAAGGCGGGTACGCCGACCATGGGCGGTCTGATGATCCTGGCAGGGATCGTCGTTTCCTCGCTGCTCTGGGCGGATCTTTCGAACGTCTATGTCGTCGCGACACTGCTGGTCACGCTCGGCTTCGGCGCGATCGGCTTTTATGACGACTATCTCAAGGTGACGAAGCAGACGGAAAAGGGCTTTTCCGGCAAGGCGCGTCTGGGGATCGAGTTTTTGATCGCGGGCACTGCGGTCTATTTCATGATGTCGACTGCGCTGAGCTCCGGGCCGCAGGGCTCGACCTTCGGGTCTTCGATCGCTTTCCCCTTCTTCAAGGACTTCCTGATCGATCTCGGCATTTTCTTCGTGCTGTTCGGCGGCTTCGTCATCGTCGGCGCCGGCAATGCGGTGAACCTGACCGACGGTCTCGATGGTCTGGCGATCGTACCGGTGATGATTGCCGCCGCCTCTTTCGGAGTCATTGCCTATCTCGCCGGTAATGCCGTCTTTGCGAACTATCTGCAGATCAATTTCGTGCCCGGCACCGGTGAGCTTGCGGTTGTGCTTGGCGCGGTGATCGGAGCGGGCCTCGGCTTCCTGTGGTTCAATGCCCCGCCGGCGGCCATCTTCATGGGTGACACCGGCTCGCTTGCCCTTGGTGGTCTGATCGGCTCGGTCGCCGTTGCGACCAAACACGAGATCGTCATGGCGATCATCGGCGGCCTATTCGTCATGGAGACGCTGTCAGTGATCATCCAGGTTGGCTATTTCAAGCTGACCGGCAAGCGTGTCTTCCTGATGGCGCCGATCCACCATCATTTCGAAAAGCTCGGCTGGACCGAGAGCCAGGTGGTCATCCGTTTCTGGATCATCGCGGTAGGGCTTGCCATGCTCGGCCTCTCCACCCTGAAACTGCGGTGAGGCGGCGATGATCCCGGCGACCACGTTCAAGGGCAAGATCGTCGCACTGTTCGGGCTCGGTGGCTCCGGGCTCGCGACCGCCAAGGCGCTGCAGGCCGGCGGGGCTGTTGTGATTGCCTGGGACGACAATCCCGACAGTGTGGCACGGGCCGCTGCCGAAGGTGTCCCGACGCGGGATCTGCGCGAGATCGACTGGGCATCCGTCGCCTCCTTCGTGCTCTCACCGGGCGTCCCACTTACCCATCCGAAGCCGCACTGGACGGTGGGCTTTGCGCGTGCCGCTGGCGTCGAGATCATCGGCGATGTCGAGATCTTCGTCCGCGAGCGCCGGGCGCATGCGCCGGACTGCCCGTTCATCGCGATCACCGGAACCAACGGCAAATCGACGACCACGGCATTGATTGCGCATATTCTGCAGGCAAGCGGTCGCGACACGCAGCTTGGCGGCAATATCGGGCGTGCGGTGCTGACGCTCGATCCGCCGAAGGACGGTCGCTTCTTCGTCGTCGAGTGCTCGTCCTACCAGATCGATCTTGCGCCGACGCTTAATCCGACGGCCGGTATCCTGCTCAACCTGACGCCCGATCATCTCGATCGTCACGGCACCATGCAGCACTATGCGGATGTGAAGGAACGTCTGGTCGCCGGGGCAAAGACGGCGATCGTCGGCATCGATGACAGCTACTGCGAACTGATCGGTGACCGCATTGAGCGGGCCGGGACGAAGGTCATCCGGATCTCCAAGCGCCAGCCGCTGGCAGACGGGCTCTATGCAGAGGGTTCGCGGATCATGCGGGCGGAGCAGGGTGCAACGTCGCTGCTGGTGGATCTCGATGGTATCCAGACGCTGCGCGGCAGCCACAATGCCCAGAATGCCTGTGCGGCGATCGCAGCCTGCCTGGCGGCCGGGGTGTCGGAAGAGGAGATCCGCAAGGGGCTCGAGAGCTTTCCGGGCCTCAAGCATCGCATGCAGCCGGTTGGGCGGCGCGCTCAAGTCGTTTTCGTCAACGACAGCAAAGCGACCAATGCGGATGCGGCAGCGCCTGCGCTTTCAAGCTACGAGCGGATCTACTGGATCGCCGGCGGTCTGCCCAAGGAAGGTGGCATCGCAAGCCTCGCACCACTCTTTCCGCGCATCGTGAAAGCCTATCTGATCGGCGAGGCTGCTTCGGCCTTTGCTGCACAGCTCGGCGACCGTGTGCCTTACGAGATCTCGGACCGGCTGGAGCGTGCCGTGGCGCATGCCGCAGCGGATGCCGATCGGGATGGCGAAGCTTCGGCGGTGATGCTCTCACCGGCCTGTGCGAGCTTCGACCAGTACAAGAATTTCGAGGTCCGCGGCGACGCCTTCGTTTCGCATGTCGCAGATCTTCCAGGGGTGACGATGCTGATCGATCTGCCGACAGGAGGCAAATGAGATGGTAAGCCGCGTGGAGAGAGGGCCGGTCGCTGACTGGTTCTGGACGATTGACCGTCTGTTCCTGATCACCTTCGTTCTTCTCATGGGCATCGGGCTGATGCTCTCTTTCGCGGCCTCGCCGGCGGTGGCCGAACGTCTCGGCCTCGACAGCTTCCATTTCGTCAAGCGCCACGCGATCTTCATGATGCCGGCGCTTGTGGTCATGATTGGCCTGTCGTTTCTTTCCCCGCGCCAGGTAAGGCGTGTGGCCATGCTGATCCTGGCGGCCTCGCTGATCATGATGGTGTTGGTGCTTTTCATCGGTCTTGAGGTCAAAGGCGGGCGGCGCTGGCTGTCGATCGGATCCATGTCGATCCAGCCGTCAGAATTCATGAAGCCGGCCTTTGTTGTGATCTGCGCCTGGCTGTTTTCCGAACATGCGCGCCAGCCGGAAATTCCCGGCAATCTCTTCGCCATCCTGCTGTTTGCAATCGCCGCTGCACTGCTGATTGCCCAGCCTGACCTTGGTCAGACGATCCTGATCGGCAGTGTGTGGGGGGCGATGTTCTTCATGGCCGGCATGCCCTGGCTTTGGATTGTCATTCTGGGCGTCCTGGGGGGCGCCGGGTTCTTCGGGGCCTATCTGACGCTGCCGCATGTGGCGGGGCGAATAGATCGATTCCTGACCGGGGAAGGCGACACCTTCCAGGTCGATACCGCCCGCGAAGCCATCATTCGTGGTGACTGGTTCGGCCAGGGGCCAGGCGAGGGTGTGGTCAAGCGCATCATCCCCGATAGCCATACCGACTTCATTTTCTCGGTCGCGGCCGAAGAGTTCGGCATCGTCTTCTGCATGGTGCTGGTGGCGATCTTCGCCTTCCTCGTGCTGCGTGGCTTGAGCCACGCCTACAAGGAGCGCAACGATTTCAACCGTCTCGCCGTGTCGGGCCTCGTGCTGCTCCTCGGCGTGCAGTCGATGATCAATATCGGCGTCAATCTCGAACTTCTGCCGGCCAAGGGCATGACGCTGCCGCTCATATCCTATGGTGGATCGTCGATGACGGCGATCTGTGTCACGGCCGGCTTCATCCTGGCGCTGACGCGCCGTCGTCCGGAAAAGCGCGCTCAGGAGCGCAGTCTTTTCCGCTCGGTGGCGGGTGTACCTGCGGAGTAGTTGAATGAGCAAGGGTATCGTGTTGCTTGCCGCCGGTGGAACCGGCGGTCATCTTTTTCCGGCCGAAGCGCTGGCGCATGAGTTGAGGGCGCGCGGCTTTGCCGTGCATCTCGTCACCGACCGGCGTGCGGAACGTTATGCGGGCAGCTTCCCGGCAGACGAAATCCATACGGTCTCCTCGGCGACCATCGGTTCGAAGAACCCTGTTGCCGTCGTCAAGGCGTTTTTGTCCCTTTGGCGCGGCTATCGGGAAGCGCGGGCGCTCATCTTGCGCCTGAAGCCAAAGGCCGTCATTGGCTTCGGTGGCTATCCGACCGTTCCCCCCGTCTTTGCTGCCGCCGGTCTCGGCGTTCCGACGGCCGTGCACGAGCAGAATGCGGTGATGGGGCGTGCCAACAAGCTGCTCGCCTCGCGTGTTCGCGCGATCGCCGGCGGATTTCTGTCTCCGAGTGGCGATCATGCGGCGAAGATGGTGCTCACCGGCAATCCCGTTCGCCCGGCGGTGATTGCCGCAGCAGCCCAGCCCTATACTCCGTCGGGTGCGAATGAGGCGTTCAATCTCGTGGTCTTCGGCGGGAGCCAGGGTGCGCAATTCTTCTCCGACGCCATTCCCGGTGCGATCCGCCTGTTGCCCGATGCGCTGCGTCAGCGTCTGGTGGTGACACAGCAGGCGCGGCCGGAAGATCGGCAGAAGGTGATCGACAGCTACACGACGCTTGGCATTCGCGCGGATGTCGCGCCCTTCTTCACCGATATGGCGGAGCGTCTGGCAGCTGCTCATCTCGCGATGTGCCGCTCTGGCGCGTCGACGGTGTCGGAGCTCGCCGTGATCGGGCGTCCGAGCGTGCTTGTGCCCTATCCCTATGCACTGGACCATGACCAAGCGGCGAATGCAGCCGCGCTGGCTGCCCAGGGCGGTGCGCAGGTGATAGCCCAGGCTGAGCTTTCCCCAGAGCGGATCGCAGACCTCCTGACCAAGGCGATGGAGGGGCCGGAGGGGCTTGTCACCATGGCTCATGCCGCGAAAAGCACGGGCAAGCCCGACGCTGCCGGCTTGCTCGCCGACCTCGTAGAGGCTATTGCCGCCGGCAAGGGCATTGCCCAGTCGAAGGGAGCCACACAATGAAAATGCCGAAATCCATCGGCCTGGTCCATTTCATCGGGATCGGCGGCATCGGAATGAGCGGGATCGCCGAGGTGCTGCACAATCTCGGTCACAAGGTGCAAGGGTCTGATCAGGCCGAAAGTGCCAATGTCCAGCGTCTGCGCGCCAAGGGTATCGAAGTGTTCGTCGGCCACAAGGCCGAGAACCTTGGTGACGCCGAAGTTGTCGTTGTCTCGACCGCGATCAAGAAGAACAATCCGGAACTGATTGCGGCGCGCGAGAAGCTCTTGCCGATCGTCCGACGCGCTGAAATGCTGGCCGAACTGATGCGCTTCCGCAATGCGATTGCGATTGGCGGCACGCATGGCAAGACGACGACGACTTCGATGGTCGCCGCTCTTCTGGAAGCCGGCAATCTCGACCCGACTGTGATCAATGGCGGCATCATCAATGCCTATGGCACCAATGCGCGCATGGGCGAGGGCGAGTGGATGGTGGTCGAGGCTGATGAGTCCGACGGCACCTTCTTGAAGCTGCCGGCCGATGTCGCTGTTGTCACCAATATCGACCCGGAGCATCTCGACCATTACGGCACCTTCGACAATGCGCGGGCGGCCTTCCGCCAGTTTGTCGAGAACGTCCCGTTCTACGGTTTCGGCGTGATGTGCCTCGACCATCCGGAAGTGCAGGCGCTCGTCGGCAAGATCGAGGACCGCAAGGTCATCACCTATGGTGAGAACCCGCAGGCCGACGTGCGCTTCTCGAATGTGCGCTTCGATGGTACGCGCTCGATCTTCGACGTCGAGATCCGCCGTCGCCGCACGGGTCGCGTCTTCAACTTCAAGGATCTCGTGCTGCCAATGCCGGGCCGGCACAACATCTCCAATGCCTGCGCGGCGATTGCTGTGGCCAATCGGCTCGACATTTCCGAAGAGGCGATCCGCAAGGGGCTGGCCGGCTTCGGGGGCGTGAAGCGCCGCTTCACGCTGACGGGGACATCAAACGGAGTGCAGGTCTTCGACGACTACGGGCATCATCCGGTCGAGATCAAGGCCGTGCTGAGGGCCGCGCGCGAGGCCTGCCAGGGCCGGATCATTGCCGTCCACCAGCCGCATCGCTTCACGCGCCTATCGAGCCTGTTTGATGATTTTGCCAACTGCTTCAACGATGCCGACACGATTTTCCTGTCGCCGGTCTATTCGGCAGGTGAAGATCCGATCGAGGGTATCGATTCGGAGACGCTGGTGTCGCGCATCAAATCTGGTGGTCATCGCGATGCGCGTTACTTGGCCGCGCCGGATCAACTCGCCTCCCTCGTTGCGGGCATTGCACAACCGGGTGATTTCGTGGTCCTGTTGGGGGCTGGCAACATCACCCAGTGGGCTGCAGCCCTGCCGGCGGAACTTGATGCAATTTCGGGAAAGTCTTGAATGAAACAGGTGGATGGGGAAAAGCTTCTGGCGTCGCTCGGCCCGGGGGTCAACGATCTCAAGGGGCGGCTGACGCCGGATGCGCCGATGGACCGGGTCACCTGGTTCCAGGCCGGCGGTCTTGCGGAACTGATGTTCCAGCCGCATGACGTCGAGGACCTGACTGCCTTTCTGAAACTCTTGCCGGAAGATGTGCCGCTCACCGTCGTGGGTGTCGGATCGAACCTGCTCGTGCGTGACGGCGGCATTCCCGGTGTTGTGATCCGCCTGTCCGCCAAGGGCTTCGGTCAGGTCGAGCTTGCCGGCGAGAACCGCATCCGGGCCGGCGCGATCTGCCCGGACAAGCACATCGCCGCCATGGCGATGGACAACAATATCGGTGGCTTCCACTTCTATTACGGTATTCCCGGTTCGATCGGCGGCGCCGTGCGTATGAATGCCGGCGCCAATGGCGGAGACACGGCCGGCCGTCTGATCGAAGTCGAAGCGGTTGACCGCAAGGGCAATGTCCATGTCCTTTCGAATGCCGACATGGGCTACAGCTATCGCCATTCGACCGCGCCCGAGGGTCTGATCTTCACCAGCGCCTTGTTCGAAGGCTATCCGGAAGAAAAGGCAAAGATCCGTGCCGACATGGATGCGGTTCGCCATCACCGGGAAACGGTCCAGCCGATCAAGGAAAAGACCGGAGGGTCGACCTTCAAGAACCCTGAAGGACATTCCGCCTGGGAACTGATTGACGAAGCCGGTTGCCGCGGCCTGATGATCGGCGGTGCGCAGATGTCGTCGCTGCACTGCAACTTCATGATCAATGTCGGCCATGCGACGGGTTACGATCTCGAATATCTCGGGGAGACCGTACGTCAGCGGGTGTTTGAAACCTCCGGCATCAAGCTCGAATGGGAAATCAAGCGGTTCGGGATTTTCATGCCCGGTCGCGAGGTCAAGCCTTTCATGGGTAGTGTGCCGGCCTGAGGCCCCGCATTCCCGTACGAAGTTTTAACTTCACTCAATTAGGCTCCCCGAAGTTTCGGGGAGTTTCATGTTCGATCTGGTGCATGTCTGGGTTATTCGGCAGCTGACGCTTGGGGAGTTTGCGTCGCGGCAGGCGGTCTTGTCGAAAGCTGCCTTGATGGCTGCGAAGATCGCGGTCTTTGCCTATCTCCTAAACATCCTTGGCCATCTTCTTCTCGTGGCTTTCGGGCTTCTCCCCTATCCCCTTCTTCCGGCGCTCGTGGTCGCAACGATGCTGACGCCCCCGGTATCCTTTTTCGTTGCGGTGATTGCCTATTCGGTCGTGGGCCTGGCGATCTATGACCTCGGGGTGTCGCGCCAGCGCTTCGAGACCTTGAGCCGGACCGACATGCTGTCCGGGCTTATGAACCGCCGGGCATTCCTCGACACGTTTGAGATGGCGCGCGGCCCGGTCGCCCTGATCCTTTTCGATATCGATCGCTTCAAGTCGATCAACGATACGCTTGGCCATAAGGCGGGAGACGATGTCATCGTCCGGACGGCGCAATGCCTGAAAGATGCCCTGGGCTCAGGCGAAGCCATCGCCCGCATCGGCGGCGAGGAGTTCGCCGTGTTGCTGACGGGGGAGGGAACGGAGCGTGCGATGCAGGTGGCAGAGACCATCCGAGCGTCTGTCGAGGGTCGGGGTCTGACGATTGCCGGGCGCCAAGTCTCCGTCACCGTCTCGGCCGGTGTCTCCGAAGGTCTTGCCGAGCTTGGCTTCAGCGAGCTCTTTTCCGGCGCAGATCGCGCTCTTTACCTCGCGAAAGCGAGCGGACGGAATCGAATCGTGCATGCGCGAGAGCTGGTTGATGCGTCCCTGGGCCTGTCGAGCCCTGACGATGGCCAAGCCGTCGGGAGCCGTCCCCGGCTGACTGCCTGAAGCTGATCAGCGGAAAATAACTGCTTTATAACAGTGCTTTATACCGATAAGCTAATTCGATTTATTAGCTTGTGATGCATTCTGTTTTCCAGTCGGGTTAACGAAAGTAAACGGTTCATTAACCTTAATGTTGTTCAACTGGCCTCACAGAGCCGGATCAGTCGGTTTGACTGCCGGTCGGGTTTGGAATTTGCGAGGCGTTGATGAGTGGCAAGCATGTCGCGGTTTTGATGGGTGGATTGTCCTCCGAGCGGCCTGTCAGCTTGTCCTCGGGGAATGCCTGCGCGACCGCTCTCGAGGGTGAGGGCTTCAAGGTTACGCGTGTTGATGTCGGTCGTGACATCGGTCGCGTTCTCGAAGATCTGAGGCCGGATGTCGCCTTCAACGCGCTGCATGGTCCGTTCGGTGAAGACGGGACCATCCAGGGCGTGCTCGAATATCTCGAAATTCCCTATACGCATTCCGGCGTGCTCGCTTCGGCGCTTGCGATGGACAAGAAGCAGGCCAAGATCGTGGCTGCGCAGGCGGGCATCCCGGTTGCCGAGGCCATGGTCATCAATCGCTTCGATATCGGCAATGCGCATCCGATGACGCCGCCTTATGTGGTGAAGCCGGTTCGTGAAGGTTCCAGCTTCGGTGTCGTCATTGTCCGCGAGGACATGGCGCATCCGCCTCAGATTCTGACTTCCAGCGAATGGCGTTATGGCGATGTCGTGATGGTCGAGCGCTATGTCGCCGGTCGCGAGCTCACCTGTGGCGTCATGGATGGCAAGGTGCTTGGCGTGACCGAGATTGTGCCGCTCGGGCACAGCTTCTACGACTACGACTCCAAGTATGCTGCCGGCGGGTCGCAACACGTGCTTCCTGCGCAAATTTCACCGAAAATTTACCAAAAAATACAATCATTAGCGCTCAAGGCACACCAGGCGCTCGGGTGTCGCGGGGTGAGTCGGTCAGACTTCCGTTACGACGATCGCTTCTCCGAGGATGGTGATCTGATCTGGCTGGAGCTCAACAATCAGCCGGGCATGACCCCCACTTCGTTGCTGCCGGAAATGGCTGCCCATGCGGGTTACAGCTTTGGTGAATTTGTACGTTGGATGGTGGAGGACGCTTCTTGTTCTCGTTGAGCGGCAACAAACTGGTTGATGGTCCGGGTGTTTATCCCGCTGCGCCGCTTGCCTCCGGGGAGGCGAAGGTGCTGCCGCGGCCGCTCCGTCGTCTCGTGCGTTTCGTGGTCAGCCTCTGCTCTGGCCGCATCGTTCTGCCGCGTCATCTCGGCAAGGCGAGCCTGGCCGGCTTCTATGGTCTGGTTTGCCTTCACGGTGTCGTCGTCGGTGGCCACGGTCCTATCGTGATGCAGACGGTCACGTCCAAGGCTGGTTTTGCGGTTGAGGACGTGCGCGTCTCCGGCAATCAGCATACGTCCGAAATCGACATTCTTCAGCTTTTGGGCCTCGATGGTTCGACCAGCCTGCTCGGCCTCGATATCGCTGCTGCGCGGCAAGCCTTGTCGCAGCTTCCCTGGGTCGAATCGGCCGAGGTTCGCAAGGTCTATCCTTCCACGGTCGAGGTGGTTCTGCGCGAGCGTCAGGCCTTTGGCATCTGGCAGCATGGCAGTGACCTGTCGCTTATCGAGCGTTCGGGCTCGGTGATCGCTCCGCTGCGGGATAACAAATTTGCTTCGCTGCCGTTGTTCGTCGGTCGCGATGCCGAGACTGCGGCTGCGGCGATCGACGAGGAATTTTCGAACTGGCCGGCCATTGCGTCGCGTGTGAAGGCTTTCGTTCGGATCGGCGGTCGTCGCTGGGACGTCCATCTCGACAATGGCGTGATCGTACGTCTACCCGAGGAGAATGTCGCCGGTGCGCTGGCGCTGCTCAACCGGTTTGATGAAGAGCAGCAGGTCCTGTCGCGTGATATCGCGCTGGTGGACCTGCGTCTGCCCGATCGTGTTGCCGTCCGCCTGACGCCTGGTGCTTTGGAGCGCCGCACGGCTGCTCTTGAAGAGCGCCGCAAGGCCCTGAAGAAGCTGGAGCAGAAGATATGAGCATCTTCGGCGGTTCCTCCTTCGGTTTCCCGCGCACCAAGCCGCTTTCGTCGAAGCGGGCGCATGTCGTCTCGGTTCTCGATATCGGCTCGACCAAGGTCGTCTGCATCATTGCGCGGCTTACGCCGCGTCGCGAATCGGCGGTTCTGCCCGGGCGCACCCACAATGTCGAAGTGATCGGTCTTGGCCATCAGCGTTCGCATGGCATCAAGTCCGGCGTGATTGCCGATCTCGACGCCGTCGAGAGTGTCGTGCGCCTCGCCGTCGATGCGGCAGAGCGCATGGCCGGCCTGACTGTCGAAAGCCTGATCGTCAACGTTTCTGCCGGGCGCATCGGTTCGGATGTCTATACGGCTTCGATCGACCTCGGCGGCCAGGAAGTCGAATCCGGCGACCTGCGCAAGGTTCTGATTGCGGCTGGCCAGCAGTCCCAGGGCAATGACCGTGCGGTCCTGCATTCGCTGCCCACGGGCTTTTCACTTGACGGAGAACGGGGAATCCGTGATCCCCTTGGAATGTATGGCGACGTTCTCGGCGTCGACATGCATGTGGTCACGGCCGAACGTGCAGCGCTTCGCAATCTGGAGCTCTGCATCAACAGAGCTCACCTGACCGTCGAGGGCGTGGTTGCCACGCCTTATGCCAGCGGGCTTGCTGCCCTGGTCGATGACGAGGTGGAGCTCGGTTGCGCGGCGATCGACATGGGCGGTGGCATGACCACCATCTCTGTCTTCGCCGAAGGCAAGTTGATCCATACGGACGCCATCGGGATCGGCGGTCACCATGTGACGACCGATCTGGCGCGCGGGTTGTCGACCCGTATCGAGGATGCAGAACGTCTCAAGGTCGTTCACGGTTCGGCTGTCGCCAACGGCGCCGACGAGCGCGAAGTCGTGTCGGTTCCGCCGATCGGCGAGGACGACCGGGATCAGCCGACCCAGGTTCCAAAGGCGCTCCTGACCCGGATCATCAGCGCGCGGATCGAGGAAACCCTCGAAATGCTGCGCGACCGGATCCAGAAGTCCGGCTTCTCGCCGGTGGTCGGAAAGCGCGTCGTGCTCACCGGGGGCGCCTGCCAGCTGACCGGCATGCCGGAAGCGGCGCGCCGCATTCTGGCCCGGAACGTGCGTATCGGTCGTCCGATGGGTGTCTCTGGCCTGCCGGCGGCAGCCAAGGGACCGGCCTTCTCGACGGCCGTCGGCCTGACGATCTATCCGCAGATGGCGGATCAGGAAACACATGCCGGGCAGGGCGGGTTGTTCTCGCCCTTCGGCAACGGAAACAGCCGCTTCGCCCGCATGGGGCAATGGCTGAAAGAGAGTTTTTGAGTTCACCCGGCCGAACACAAGGTTCGGCCAAGGGAAATCTGTTGAAATGACATGGCCGGCTTGGCGATGCGGCCGGAAAAAGAAGGAACGGGTACCATGACCATCAAGCTGCAGAAGCCAGATATCACTGAGCTGAAGCCCCGCATCACCGTCTTCGGTGTCGGTGGCGGTGGCGGCAATGCCGTCAACAACATGATCACCGCTGGTCTGCAGGGCGTCGATTTCGTCGTCGCCAACACGGATGCCCAGGCGCTGACCATGACCAAGGCTGAGCGCATCATCCAGCTCGGCGTCAACGTTACCGAAGGTCTCGGCGCCGGCTCGCAGCCGGAAGTCGGACGTGCGGCCGCAGAAGAGTGCATCGACGAGATCATCGACCATCTCAACGGCACCCACATGTGCTTCGTCACCGCCGGCATGGGCGGTGGTACCGGCACGGGCGCTGCCCCGGTTGTCGCCCAGGCCGCCCGTAACAAGGGCATCCTGACCGTCGGCGTCGTCACCAAGCCGTTCCACTTCGAAGGCCAGCGCCGCATGCGTCTCGCCGAGCAGGGCATCGAGGAACTGCAGAAGTCGGTCGACACGCTGATCGTCATTCCGAACCAGAACCTCTTCCGCATCGCCAACGATCGCACCACCTTTGCCGACGCCTTCGCGATGGCCGACCAGGTTCTGTATTCGGGCGTTGCCTGCATCACCGACCTGATGGTCAAGGAAGGCCTGATCAACCTCGACTTCGCGGACGTACGCTCCGTGATGCGCGAGATGGGCCGCGCGATGATGGGCACGGGCGAAGCATCGGGCGAAGGCCGCGCCATGCAGGCCGCTGAAGCTGCCATTGCCAATCCGCTGCTCGACGAAACCTCGATGAAGGGCGCCCAGGGCCTGCTGATCTCGATCACCGGCGGTCGTGACCTCACCCTGTTCGAAGTCGACGAAGCTGCGACCCGCATCCGCGAAGAAGTCGACCCGGACGCCAACATCATCCTCGGTGCTACCTTTGACGAAGCTCTGGAAGGCATCATCCGCGTGTCGGTCGTTGCCACCGGCATCGACCGTGCTGCGCTTGCCTCCAAGGGCTTCGAGGCCGCTCCGCTGGCAAAGCCGGCTATGCGTCCTTCCGCGGCCGTTGCTCCGGCACCGGCCGCATATCAGCCTGCAATGACGCAGGCCCCGAAGCCGACCATGGATCCGGTCGCAGACACCATTCGTTCGGCTGAAGCAGCCATGGAACGTGAACTTGAAATCTCTGTTGCCCGTCAGTCGCTGAGCCAGCCGCAGCCTGCTCCGCAGCAGGAATTCCGCCCGGCAAGCCGTCTGTTCGCTTCGCCGGCTCCGGAAGCGGCTCCCGCTCCGCAGATGGCACAGCCGGTTGCTCCGGCTCCGGTCATGAGCCAGCCAGCTCCCGTCATGCAGCAGCCCGCTCCGGTCATGCAGGCGCCTGTCGCGCCTGCTCCGATCGCAGCCGAGCCCCGCATGGCAGCAGAGCCGGTCCGTATGCCGAAGGTGGAAGACTTCCCGCCGGTGCTGCGCGCCGAAATCGATCACCGCGCCCAGCCGGCAGCACCTGCTGCCCAGGACGAGCGTGGCCCGATGGGTCTCTTGAAGCGAATCACCAATTCGCTTGGCCGCCAGTCCGACGAGGAGCCCGTCATGGGTGACATGACCGGTTCGGCTCCGGCAGCCGCTTCGCAGCAGCGTCGTCCGCTTTCGGCCGAGGCAAGCCTCTATGCACCGCGTCGTGGCCAGCTTGACGATCACGGCCGTGCAACCCCGGCTCGCGCCGTCAGCGAAGACGACCAGCTCGAAATCCCGGCCTTCCTGCGCCGCCAGACAAGCTGAGGTCCATTCGGACTCACTTTCGAAACCCGGGTCTCACGGCCCGGGCTTCTTGCGTTTCACGCACTGTTACGTGACGTCGATTTGTTGATGATATTCAAGGGACTGGCTTCGTTACAAAGCGAAAGAATCAGTGATTTGGCTCGCGTCGCAGTCACACGTATGTATGAGATCGAAAAGAGGGTTTGTTTACCCTCCCGCAAGAGTTAGCGACGGGAAGCTCAAGATCCACCGCCTCGTCGCTTCAGGTTTAAGGCTATCGGAATGGCAATTGCTTTGCTCGGATTTCAAACCACGATCGCAGCGCCGCTTACGCTGACGGGAATCGGGGTTCATTCCGGCCGAGAGGTGTCTATCACCTTCCAGCCGGCTGACGCCGGGACAGGGATCATGTTCGTGCGTCAGCATGATGACGGATCCACCAGCGAATATCGCGCCGTCTCCGCCCATGTCGGCAATACCGACCTTTGCACCGTTCTCGGCACCAATCCCGCTCGTTCCGTCGCGACCATCGAGCATGTCATGGCCGCACTCTATGCGCTCGGCCTGGACAATGTGGTCGTGGAAGTGGACGGCGCCGAAATGCCGATCATGGATGGCAGCTCCGAGGTCTTCATCGATGCCATCGAGCAGGTTGGCATCACCAATCTGGGCGTGAAGCGCCGCTATATCCGCGTCACCAAGCCCGTCCGTATCGAATCGGGCGCATCCTGGTCCGAGTTCCGCCCCTATGACGGCACGCGCTTCGAGGTCGAGATCGACTTCGACAGCAAGCTGATCGGTCGTCAGAAGTGGGAAGGCGATCTGACGGCGCAGACCTTCAAGACGGAATTGTCGCGCGCGCGCACCTTCGGCTTCATGCGCGATGTCGAGCGTCTTTGGGCGGCCGGCTTTGCGCTCGGGTCTTCGCTGGAGAATTCCGTCGTCATTTCCGACGATGACACGGTGATCAACGTCGAGGGCCTGCGTTATGAAGGCGACGAATTCGTCCGCCACAAGACGCTCGACGCCGTCGGCGATCTGGCGCTGGCGGGTGCCCAGTTCATCGGCTGCTACCGCTCCTATCGTGGCGGTCACAAGATGAATGCCAACGCCCTGAAGGCGCTGCTTAGCGATCCCACCGCTTACGAGGTCGTCGAGGCACCGAGAAGCAGCCATCAGGTTCGTGCGCGTGAATTCGTGCCGGTTCAGGTTTCGGAGTTTGCGCCTTGGTCGGCCTGATCTGCGCCAAGACTTGAAAAGACGGAGACGCCGGCTTCCTTTGCAAGGGCCGGCGTTTTGCTTGGGAAGGTGAGGGAGCCTTTACGGGGCTACTTTCTGGGAGCCCTGCCACAAAAATGCGTTAAAGTCATATCACTGCGTTGCCCTCGTGCCGCTTTTATGGCTAGAAACGCCAGTTGAAGGCGACGGTTTTCAAGCGGCGCTGCAATCGGGATCATTTCGAATGAATCATGTAGGATCGGTCGTTGTGAAGAAAGCCGTGCGTATCGCGGGCCTCAGCCTGATGTTGTCTGTCGGTGCGGTGCTTGCGGGATGCCAAAGCGACCCTGACATCGACATCAGCAAGCTCGCTGCAGAGACCGAACCGCCGGAAGTGCTTTACAATCAGGGCCTGGCGAACATCAAGGCAGGCAATATGTCTGAGGCGTCCCGCAAGTTCGATGCGGTCGACGCCCAGAACCCGTTCTCGGAATGGTCGCGCAAGGCGCTCGTCATGAGCACCTTCACCAAGTACCGCCTCGGCCGCTACGCCGACGCGATCGCGACCGGCAACCGCTACATGAGCCTCTATCCGAAGTCCGAGGATGCGGCCTATGCCCAGTATCTCGTCGGTCTTTCCTACTGGAAGCAGATTTCCAGCGTCACGCAGGACCAGCGCAACTCGGTGAAGACCATCGAGGCGATGCAGCGCGTGGTCAATGAATTCCCCGACAGCGAATATGTCGACGATGCGCAGGCGAAGATCCGCTTTGCCCGTGACCAGCTGGCCGGCAAGGAAATGCAGGTCGGTCGCTACTATCTGGAGCGCAAGGAATATCTGGCCGCCGTCTCGCGCTTCCGCGTGGTGGTCGAGGAATATCCGAACACCAACCAGATCGAGGAGGCGCTCGCGCGTCTGGTCGAGGCCTACTATGCCATGGGCGTGGTGTCCGAGGCCCAGGCCGCTGCTGCCGTTCTCGGCCACAACTACCCCGACAGCCAGTGGTATGCGGACAGCTATGCGCTTCTGCAACGGGGCGGTCTGGAGCCGCGTGAAAATGCCGGTTCCTGGATTACCCGTGCCGGCCGCAGACTGCTGATCGGGACCTGACGGTCCCTCGTCACGAAGTGAGATCCTGAGCCCATGCTGGTCCAGCTGTCGATCCGCGATATCGTCCTGATCGAGCGGCTCGATCTTGCCTTCGAGACGGGCCTGTCCGTGCTGACCGGTGAAACCGGCGCGGGCAAATCCATCCTGCTCGACAGTCTTTCCTTGGCACTCGGCGGCCGTGGTGACGGCTCGCTGGTGCGCCACGGCGAGGACAAGGGCCAGGTGACGGCCGTGTTCGATGTCGGTGGCAGCCACCCGGCCAGAACCTTGCTGAAGGGCAATGGCGTTGACGACGACGGCGACCTGATCTTCCGTCGTGTCCAGTCGGCTGACGGCCGCACCCGCGCCTATATCAACGATCAGCCTGTCAGCGTGCAGCTGATGCGCCAGGTCGGCCAGCTGCTGGTCGAGATCCATGGGCAGCATGACGACCGCGCCCTGATCGATACCGATGCCCATCGCATGCTGCTTGACGCCTTTGCCGGCCTGACGGACGAGGCGCTCGATCTTGGCGAAAGCTATCGTCGCTGGCGCGATGCCGAGCGGGCCTTCAAGACGCACAAGGCGAAGGTCGAGGCTGCCGCACGCGAGGCCGATTATCTGCGTGCCTCCGTCGAGGAACTCGAAGGTCTGTCTCCGCTCGACGGCGAGGAAGACGAACTCGCCGAGCGTCGCTCGCGGATGCAGAAGTCCGAGCGGATCGCCGGCGACATTGCCGAGGCTTCCGAATTCCTGAACGGCACGGCGTCACCCGTCCCGCATATCGCGTCGCTGATGCGGCGTCTCGAGCGAAAGAGCCATGAGGCGCCGGGACTGCTCGAAGAAACCGTGCAGCTCCTCGGCGCCGCGCTCGACACTCTGTCTGCCGCGCAGATGGAAGTGGAGGCGGCGCTGCGCCGCACCGAGTTCGATCCGCGCGAACTGGAGCGTGTCGAGGAGCGTCTGTTTGCGCTGCGCGCTGCGGGCCGCAAGTATTCCGTGGCGGTTGTCGACCTGCCGGCGCTGGCAGAAAAGATGGTTGCGGATCTCGCCGACCTCGATGCCGGCGAAGAGCGGCTTGGCCAGCTGGAGACTGCTGTTCGCGAGGCCAAGGGGCATTATGACCATCTGGCCCAGCAGCTTTCCTCGAAACGCCAGAACGCCGCGCAGGCGCTCGCCGATGCGGTCATGCAGGAACTGCCGGCGCTGAAGCTCGAGCGCGCGCGGTTCATGGTCGAAGTCGCGGCCGATCCCGAAAATGCGACTGCCGACGGCATCGATACCGTGGAGTTCCATGTCCAGACCAATCCCGGAACCCGCCCCGGACCGATCATGAAGGTTGCTTCCGGTGGTGAGCTCTCTCGATTCCTGCTGGCGCTCAAGGTGGCGCTTGCCGATCGCGGTTCGGCGCCGACGCTGGTCTTTGATGAAATCGACACCGGTGTCGGCGGCGCCGTCGCGGATGCGATCGGCCAGCGGTTGAAGCGGCTCTCCGCGAAGGTCCAGGTGCTGTCGGTTACCCATGCGCCGCAAGTCGCGGCACGCGCTTCCACGCATTTCCTTATCTCCAAGGGGCCCACGGGTGACGCTGGCGACAAGATCGCGACCCGCGTCGCCATCATGGAGCCGGAGCATCGCAAGGAAGAGATCGCCCGTATGCTGGCCGGTGCCTCGGTGACCGATGAGGCGCGGGCAGCCGCTGCAAAGCTTCTGGCGGCTGGCGAGTGAACCTCTTGCCCCGGGCACCCGTTGCCTTCCAAATCGAAACCTGTTTCGTTGCGGCATCATGTTGGAACTGATCCAGATCTACTGGGCTGAGACCCTTGCCGTGCTCTCCGTTGTGTTCGGCACGGTGGCAGCGACCCATGCGGCGATGACCAAGCGTGAGGTGCGCTCGGCGCTCGGTTGGGTGGGCGTGATCATCCTCTCGCCGCTGGTGGGAGCGATGATCTACGCGGTTGCCGGTATCAACCGGATCCGTCGCGCCACACTGATCTCCAGGCGGGCCCTCGAACTCGATGAGATCTGGCGCAGCCTGTCCCTCTACGGTGTCAGCCGCGAGACGGTGGTCGCACAGTTTGGTGGGCGGTTCGGGCAGATGAAGTTGCTCGGAGACACGGTCTGCCGGCATCCGCTGTCTTCCGGCAACCGGATCAGCATGCTGACCACCGGCGAGCAGACGTTCGACGCGATGTGCGAGGCGATCGAGGCCGCGCAATCCAGTATCATCCTTGAGACCTACATTTTCGACCGCGATGCCGTCGGGCTGCGCATTGCCGACTGCCTGATCGCCGCCCATCGGCGCGGCGTTGCGGTGCGGGTGATCGTCGATGCCGTCGGCGCGCGCTACAGCGTGCCCAGCATCATCGGCTATCTGGAGCAGGCCGGCGTGTCCGTCGCCACCTTCAACGGTCAGGTCATCATGGGGCTGCGGCTCCCTTACGCCAATCTGCGCACCCACCGGAAGATCATGGTGGTCGATGGAACGGTCGGTTTTGTCGGTGGCATGAACATTCGTGCGGCCTTTGTCGGGACCGATGCCGCCCGCGACACGCATTTTCGCGTAACCGGTCCCGTCGTCGCCGACATTCTGGCTGTCGCAGCCGAGGACTGGCACTTCGAAACGGGTGAGGTCCTTCTCGGTCCGGAATGGCGTGTGCAGCTCAAGGATGCCGTGCCGGGGGCAGGGACTGCGATCCGGGCGGTGGTCTCAGGGCCGGATGCGCATATCGAAACCAACCACAGGCTGCTTCTCGGCGCCTTCTCGGTTGCCGAACATTCGATCCGGATTGTCTCGCCTTATTTCCTGCCGGACACGACCTTCATCGCGGCGTTGAATACGGCGGCGCGGCGCGGTGTGCAGGTGGATGTCATCGTGCCCTCGCAGAACAATCTCGCGATCGTTGCACGGGCGATGATGGGACAGTTTGACCAGATCCTGCGGGAAGGGTGCCGCGTGCATCTCTCCGCCGGTCCTTTCGATCATTCCAAGCTGATGGTCATCGACCGGCAATGGTGCTTCATCGGCTCGTCCAATCTCGATGCGCGCTCGCTGCGTCTGAATTTCGAAATCGATCTTGAGGTCTATGACCGGGGACTGGCCGAGCGGATCGAAGATCGGATCGATCAAAGCCTCGCCCAGGCGGAGCAGCTGACCCTCGAGACGTTGAAGGCCAGGTCTTTGCCTGATCGGATGATCGATCGCTTGTTCTGGCTTGGATCGCCCTATCTTTGACCGGAGAGGGGGCTTCTGGCCTTCGCCCCGCCCGTGATCGGCCCATGGCCCAACCGACGACGGATGCAATTGGTGTGATGAAGAAGACCAAGCCCAGCCTCGCCCGAACCATGGTGTCTTCGCTGCGGAACCGCAAATGGCGTCCGGGGGAGCGTCCGGCGACAGAGGCGGCTGACGGCGCCATGACGGTCGCGTCCTACAATGTGCATAAATGTGTCGGCACCGATGGCCGTTTCGATCCCGAGCGGATCATCGATGTCATCCGCGAGATCGGCCCTGACGTCATCGCGCTTCAGGAGGCCGACCAACGTTTCGGGGAGCGATCCGGCCTTCTGGATCTCAATCGGCTGCGGCTGGAGACCGGGCTGCTGCCGGTGCCTGTGGTATCGGGACCGAAGTCGCATGGCTGGCGGGGCAATGTGCTTCTGTTTCGCGAGGGGATCGTGCGCGACGTTCATCAGGTGGCGTTGCCCGGGCTTGAGCCGCGTGGAGCCCTTGTCGCGGAGATTGATCTCGAAGGCCGTTCGGGCCTGCGGGTGATTGCCGCCCATCTCGGTTTGCTGCGCTGGGCCCGGCGTCAGCAGGCGGATGTCATCCTCGATCTGCTGCAGAGCCGGGAGGAGCGTCCGACGCTGCTGATGGGTGATTTCAACGAATGGCGGCTCGGTCCTGGTTCGGCGCTGACGCGCCTCGAACCGGTCTTCGGCCCTTTGCCCCCGCCGATCCCCAGTTTTCCCGCACGTCTCCCGGTTCTGTCTCTGGACCGGATCATGGCGAACCGGGCGGGGCTGATCCTCGATCTGACGGTCCACGATACGCCGCTTGCGCGTCTGGCATCCGACCATCTGCCGCTGACGGCGCGGCTCGATCTTTCCAAGGTGGAGGAGTGAGCTGGCGCCCTTTTCATTTGGTGATTTTGCGCTAAACCCGACCGGAGCATTCGGAGGACGCCATGGCCGTTGACACAATTCCCGTCGAGACCCTGACCGAAGAGCAGGCGAGGGCCGAGCTTCAGAGGCTTGCCGCCGAGATCGCCCATCACGACGCGCTCTACCACGGCAAGGACCAGCCGGAGATTTCCGACGCCGATTACGACGCGCTGAAGCGCCGCAACGATGCGATCGAGGCTGAGTTTCCGCAGCTGGTGCGCACAGACAGTCCGTCGCAGCGCGTCGGTGCCGCCCCTGCCGGCATATTTGCCCAGGTCGTGCATGCCCGACCGATGCTGTCGCTCGACAACACGTTTTCCGATGAGGACGTGCAGGACTTCGTCGCCTCCGTCTATCGCTTCCTCGGACAGCTTCCGGACAGTTCGATTGCCTTTACCGCCGAGCCGAAGATCGACGGTCTCTCCATGTCGCTGCGCTACGAGAACCGCAGGCTGGTGACGGCGGCGACCCGCGGGGATGGTACGACCGGCGAAAACGTTACGGCGAACATCCTGACCATCAAGGAGATCCCGACAGAGTTGCCGGCGGATGCGCCCGATGTCGTCGAGGTGCGTGGCGAAGTCTATATGGCGAAATCCGACTTCCTGGCGCTCAATGCGCAGATGGAGGCCGAGGGCAAGCAGACCTATGTCAATCCGCGCAACACGGCGTCGGGGTCGCTGCGCCAGCTCGATCCGAAGGTGACCACGAGCCGCAAGCTGCGCTTCTTCGCCTATGCCTGGGGCGAGATGAGCCAGATGCCGGCGGAGACGCAATGGGAGATGGTCCAGACCTTCGGCCGCTGGGGCTTCCCGATCAACCCGCTCACGGCGCGCCTGACATCGGTCGAAGCAATCATCGACCATTACCGCCAGATCGGCCTGCAGCGGCCGGATCTCGACTACGATATCGACGGCGTCGTCTACAAGGTCGACCGGCTGGATCTGCAGGCGCGGCTCGGTTTCCGGTCGCGCTCGCCGCGCTGGGCAACCGCCCACAAATTCCCCGCCGAACAGGCCTTCACCACCGTCGAGGCGATCGACATTCAGGTGGGCCGCACCGGGGCGCTGACGCCGGTCGCTCGGCTGACGCCGATCACCGTTGGCGGCGTGGTCGTGACCAATGCGACGCTGCACAATGAGGATTATATCAGGGGTATCGGCAATTCCGGCGACCGCATTCGGCCGGATGAGCATGACATCCGCATCGGCGACACGGTCATCGTCCAGCGCGCCGGCGACGTCATCCCGCAGGTGCTCGACGTCGTGCTCGAAAAGCGGCCTGCTGCGTCCGTATCCTACGTCTTCCCGAAGACCTGCCCGGTTTGTGGCAGCCATGCGGTGCGGGAAAAGAACGAAAAAACCGGCAAGCTCGATTCCGTCACCCGCTGCACCGGTGGCTTTGTCTGCCGGGCACAGGCGGTCGAGCACATCAAGCATTTTGTCTCGCGAAATGCCTTCGACATCGAGGGGCTCGGCACAAAGCAGGTCGACTTCTTCTTCGAGAGCGACGATCCGGCGCTGATGATCCGCACCGCGCCTGACATCTTCACGCTGAAGGCACGGCAAGATCGATCGCTGACCAAGCTCGAAAACATCGAAGGGTTCGGCCGGGTCAGTGTGCGCAAGCTCTTCGAGGCGATCGACGCTCGGCGCGAGATCGCGCTCAACCGCTTCATCTTCGCGCTCGGGATTCGCCACGTGGGGGAGACCACGGCCAAGCTGCTCGCGCGCTCCTATGGCAGCTATGTGGCTTTTGCCGAGGCAATGGAGGGCGCTGCGCCGAAATTTGGCGAGGCCTGGAATGAACTGAACAACATCGAAGGGATAGGCGAAGTCGTTGCCGCTTCGATCGTGGAATTCTTCAAGGAGCCCCGCAACCTCGAGGTCGTGCAGCGGCTTCTCGCCGAGGTGACACCGCTCGATGCGGAAGCACCTGTTGCCAGCGACAGTCCCGTCGCCGGCAAGACCGTCGTTTTCACGGGGTCGCTCGAGCGCTTCACCCGTGACGAAGCCAAGGCACGGGCGGAAGGACTGGGCGCCAAGGTCGCAGGGTCGGTGTCCAAGAAGACGGATTACGTGGTGGCGGGCCCAGGTGCCGGTTCGAAGCTCGACAAGGCACGCGAGCTTGGCGTGCAGGTGATGACCGAAGACGAGTGGCTGGCCCTGATCGGCGGGTAATACCAAGTGTCGATGATAGGATCCTTTGGCTTCCTATCATCGACACTTGGTATCAATCACGCCACGCTGATGGCTGCGTCGGGCCTGTCCAGGACCACCGGGTCGAGGTGGGCGCCCCGCATGAGCTCGCGTTCATGGACGATGCGGTTGCGTCCGGAGGACTTGGCGAGATAGAGCGCCCGGTCTGCGGCGGCATAAACGGCGGAAAAATCGCGCAGGGGCGTGATGTCTGCAAGCCCGCCGGAGACGGTGACCGCAATCGTCTGATGAAACGCTTCCACGAGGCGATTGGCCACGGCCCTGCGCAGCTTTTCCGCAACCGACTGGACCTCGGCGAGATCGGCGTCGCGAAACAGGACGGCAAACTCCTCTCCGCCGATCCGGGCGATGAGATGCGGCGGGCCGACGATCTCGCTGATCGTTCCGGCAACCGAAACGATCACGTCGTCGCCGGCCATATGCCCGTACCGATCGTTGATCTGCTTGAAGCGGTCGATATCGAGGATCAGCAGCTGGCCGCGTTCAACCTGCGAGAGATCTTCGATGAAGGCGCGCCGGTTGAGCAAACCGGACAGCATGTCCGTTCGGCTCATCTGCTGGAATTCCAGGCGGGTGCGGGCGAGGTGGATGACCGCATAGCCCATATACATCGAGCAGAGCATGGTGAGCGTGAAAGATACGACCAGCGCAATCCCGCAGCCGATGAGAAGATCGCGCGCGAGCGGATTGAGAAGAATGCCGAAGGTGTGCAGCAGTGTCAGGATGCCGGCAACCATCAGGCTGGCGATGATGGAGATTCGCAGAGAAAGACGGGTCGCAAATCGCAGCACGGGATCCCAATGATCGAATTCTGTCGCGCCAATATCGCGGATAACCCACGCTTCAATCTGTTTTTTCAACATCTGTTCGACCACACAATAAGACTTGAAAGGACAATCATTTCCTCGTCGCGAAGAGATTTCTCGCAACGTCTTGCGTCTAGATTTCTTGAAGGCCCGTCCCTGCGATTGTTTGCGTCAAGGTGACGAATACAACCTATGCAGTAAAGAGCTCATTTCGGCCTCTATTAGTTTTAGTCATTGAAAAATTAAGTTTCAATGAATTTGTAACCTTTGATTGCACCGATTTCCGGATCGAATCGACACATTTACGGCTCGATGAAGCTGGATGGTACAATCTGAAGTCGATCAGGCGATTGGTTGTTCATAAACATAAGTCCACCACGTGCGGTCGATCCGGCGGGGACATAGTCAAAAGTCAGTTGTGCCTCTTCCAGGGGGAAACAGATCAAGCGTCGATGATCGGAAGCGATCGGACCGGCACGGCCTGCAGCGCGATCATGCCGACCCATTCGCGCGGCGGCACGCCGAACTTGATGACGCCAAGCAGGAGGAGGATCAGGGCGCTTGCCGCCACGCCCATGCCGTAGGCGATGACCGCGTCTCGGGCCGATTCACGCCAGGTGGCGGTCCTTCCGAAGCCGATACGATGCGACAGGCAGACGAGCAGGGGCAGATTGAGGAGGAGCAGGATCAGGAGACGCTCACGCTCCATGTAGAAGCCGAGGAACCACATCTCCATGGTCATCAGCATCGGGATGGAGAACAGCAGAGCACCCGCCACTGCGCGCGCCAGCCCGATGAGAAGCCGGCTGACATGCGCCGCCGGATCGCGACTTTGATTTTCGACCGCTTCCATTGTCCCACCGTCCCTTGTCGCGCAGGGAATGCGTGAGGGACGATGGTTGTTCCGCTTGTGTGATTGGGCCAGACGGCCCCCGGCGGGGCGCCGTCTTCAGATTGGCGACGTCTCTGACCTCAGCCCTTCGGCTTGAAGCTCTTCTTCTTCGGGCCGGCAGCGGCGCCGCGATCGTCGAACTTGCCCTTCGGCTTGCCGGCAAAGGCCGGCTTGTCGCCCTTCGGCTTCTTCTTGAAGGCGGGCTTGTCGTCGCTCCAGTCGTTGCGCTTCGGCTTTGCCGGCGCGTCGCCCCAGACTTCGGCATCGGTCACGGCCATGCTGTCGCGCGGACGCTCGGCACCTTCGGCCTTGCGGGCGTAGGGCTTCTTGTCACCGAACGGTTTCTTTTCGCCGTAGGGTGCCTTGTCGCCATAGGCCTTCTTTTCGCCGTAAGGCTTCTTGTCACCATAGGACTTCTTCTCGCCATAAGGCTTGCGGTCACCCTCTTCGCGCGGCGGGCGCGGGGCGCGCTCCTTCGGCGGGGCGGAGAAGTCCGGCGTGCCCGGAAGCTGGGCCAGCGTGATGCCACGCTCCAGCGCCTTGTTCGGGCCGAGAGCGCCGAGGAAGGTGTCGAGCGCGTTTGCCGCGATCTCGACGAAGGTTTCCTCGGGCTGCATCTTGATCGCGCCGATCTCGTTCTTGGTGATGTTGCCGTTGCGGCAGAGCATCGGGATCAGCCAGCGCGGTTCGGCATTCTGGCGACGGCCCACGGAAACCGAGAACCAGACGCTGGGACCAAAATCGCCGCGCGGCTTGGTGACGGCGCTGGCGGGGTTGGCATAGTCGGGCTCCTTGCGGGCCTTGCCGGCTTCGAGGCTGACGGGGATCAGGTCTTCCGGTGCCGACCGCTTGCCGCGCTGCAGACGCAGGAAGGCGGCAGCCACCTGTTCGGCACCATGCGTTGCAATCAGCGCCTCGATCATCGGTGCTTCGTCTTCGGTGATCGCTTCGGTGAGGGTCGGATCGGCCATCAGGCGTTCGTCATCACGGGCCTGCACTTCATCGGCAGAGGGCGGCAGGGCCCAGGTCGGGCGGACATTGGCGCCGGCGAGCAGGCGTTCCGCCTTGCGGCGGGCGCTGTTGGGCACGATCAGCGCCGAGACACCCTTGTTGCCGGCGCGGCCGGTGCGGCCCGAGCGGTGCAGCAGGGTTTCGGAATTGGTGGGAAGATCCGCATGGATGACGAGCTCAAGGCCGGGCAGGTCGATGCCGCGAGCGGCGACATCGGTCGCGATGCAGACGCGGGCACGGCCGTCGCGCATGGCCTGCAGCGCATGGGTGCGCTCGTTCTGCGAGAGTTCGCCGGACAGCGCCACGACGGAGAAGCCACGATTGTGCAGGCGTGACGTCAGATGGTTGACGGCTGCGCGCGTCGAGCAGAAGACGATGGCATTGCGGGCTTCGTAGAAGCGCAACACGTTGATGATCGCGTTTTCGCGGTCGGGATTGGCGACGGCGAGTGCCCGGTATTCGATGTCGACATGCTGCTTCTGTTCCGACACCGCCTCGATGCGGCGGGCGTCGCGCTGGTAGCTCTTGGCCAGATCGGCGATCGAGCGCGGAACCGTTGCCGAGAACATCAGGGTGCGGCGGTCGTCCGGCGATTCCTCGAGGATGAATTCGAGATCTTCGCGGAAGCCGAGGTCGAGCATCTCGTCGGCTTCGTCGAGCACCACGACCCGCATCTGCGACAGGTCGAGCGCGCCACGGGTGATGTGGTCGCGCAGACGGCCCGGCGTGCCGACGACGATATGGGCACCGCGTTCCAGCGCCCGGCGTTCGTTGCGAATGTCCATGCCGCCGACGCAGGAGCCGATGACAGCGCCGGTTTCGGCGTAAAGCCATTCCAATTCGCGCTTCACCTGCATGGCAAGTTCGCGGGTCGGGGCGATGGCAAGGGCGAGCGGTTGACCGGCGCGGTCGAAGCGGCCGGCTTGCGGAAGAATGGTCGGTGCCATGGCAAGGCCGAAGGCAACCGTCTTGCCGGAGCCGGTCTGGGCGGAGACGAGCGCATCGCGACCTTCAAGGTCAGGGTCGATCATCGCCTGCTGCACGGGGGTGAGGGTTTCGTACCCGCGCTTGCGCAAGGCCTCGGCGATCGCCGGGACGATGGCGTCAAAATCAGTCATGAATTGGTCTTTCGAATGTGATGGATGATGCGGGCCAAAGCGCCGCGCCCGCCGATTGCGGGTATGTTGGCGCCGTTCCTACTCGCCTCGGCCCCGAAAGTCGAGGGGCAGGGAAGGAAAAGGGTTTCTTATGGTGAAGGGACGGGGGCGTTGCCTTGTCCGAATCCGCTGCACGGCCTAAGGCTTGATCCATGTCCATCTACGCATTTTCCGGGAAGACCATCGCCATCGACTTCGAGACCGCCACGGAAGCGCGGGCGAGTGCATGTTCGGTTGGCCTTGCCTTCATCGAGGAAGGGCGGGTTGTTCGGGTCGAGGAGCGGTTGATCCGCCCACCGGAGAACCGCTATTCGCCGTTCAACATCGCGGTCCACGGTATCCGCCCCGAGCATACGGCGCATGCCCCTGATTTTGCTGAGGTGATCTCGGAGTTTGCCGGTGATTTCGAGGGCGCGCGGATGATCGCGCACAATGCCTCCTTCGATTTCTCGGTGTTGCGGGCCTCGCTCGATTACTGTGGGCTTGAGTATCCGGAGGTCTCCTATCTGTGCAGCGTGAAGCTTGCACAGCGGCATTGGCCGGAGCTGGGTTCACATCGGCTGAATGTGCTCGCGGCCCATCTCGGACTGACATTCCTGCACCATAATGCAGCGGAAGATGCGCGGATCTGCGCCCAAGCCTGCCTTGCCATGGCCGCAGAGGCGGGGGTGGACGACCTCTTCGACCTCGCGATGAAACTCGGGCTTAATGTCGGTCGCCTCAATCGGCGTGGATACGAGCCGTGTTCATTTGCGCGCAAACCGCGACGGGCGGGTGCCTTGCAAGCCTGACGCGGCTGCTTATCTTTGGGACAGAGTTCACAATGGAGTGATGAACATGTCCCTCAAGTCGATCCTTGCCGCTGCCGGACTTTCGGTCGCCTTCGCCCTGCCTGCTTCTGCCGAAGTTGTCGGCAAGGTCGGTGTCGATTGGGTCGGCAATGACATCATCGTCGAGGCGATGACCGATCCCGATGTGAAGGGCATTACCTGCCACGTCACCTATTTCGACCGATCGATCATCGATCGCCTGTCCAAGGGCAACTGGTTCGAGGACCCCTCGAACAATTCGATCGCCTGCCGCCAGACAGGGCCGATCGAAATCGGTGATATCGATCTGTCCCAGGAGGGCGAGGAAGTGTTCCGGGAGGGACTTTCGATCATCTGGAAATCGCTTGTGGTGAACCGCATCTACGACAAGCAGAACGACACGCTTGTTTACCTCGTGCATTCGCGGCAGGTGGTCGATGGCTCGGCAAAAATGGCGATCTCCACCGTACCGCTGTTCAACCAGAACGTTGTCTGGACATCCGGCAAGCCGAACTGAAAGACCAGTTTAGGGGGAAACATGGCCTCTCGACATTGGTGTGACATCCGTCACTTTCGCGGTGGCTTGCCTTTCGTCATTCATTTCAGACCGGCAAAGCGTCACCCCCAATTTCGCAGCCGGTCGGGGAGGACCTGTTCGACTCTCCAAGCAAAGACGCCCTGGAGCCTTGCGGATCCAGGGCGTTCTCTCAGACATCTGACAATGGCTTACTTCACGTAAACGACCTTGCCGCCGTTGGCAGCAGTCTCAACGTCGATGACGTTCATGACTTCGACGCTCTGTGCCTGAAGGGCCTGAGCGATCGCCGGATCGGCGCTTACTTCGGCCTGAGCTTCAGCCATGGCGGACTGGTCATTCGCCAGCTGCTCCAGACGGGTGTGTTGCTGACGGTCCTGGTCGTTGTCGAGGCTGTCGAGGCGGACGATGTTCACGCCTTCGGTCGACATGGTGGTGGAGCCGGTCGTGGCGGTGGCATCGACCATCGGTTCTGCGGCGGTCTGAGCCAGAGCTACGCCCGAAACGGACGCGAGGGACATGGCACCGGCGAGCGCGAGCTTTACAGCAGAATTCATCGTATTTCTCCTTGGTTTCCTTGCAGAAGCTTCCGCTTCGTTGGAAGCGTAGGAGTAACGTGCGACCGCGTGCCGGGTTCCAGGTTTTGCACAAAATTAATATTAAATATAACTATTTTTGGCCAATCTGTCTGCGCGGCCTTGTGGACAAACGGGAACGAGCCCCGGCGATGCCGAGGCTCTCCCTGGGAAGATAAAAAGCAATCAGGCGGCCTGCGCGAGCTCGTCGGCGATGACCGTGTCGAGATTCAGGAAGCAGACCATCGACTTTTCGAGGGCGACGATGCCGCGGCAGAAGGCTCGCTGGGCTTCCGGAATGATTTCCGGGGCCGGCTGCAGATCTTCCGAGCGAATGGTCATCATGTCGGACACCTGCTCGACCAGGAGGCCAACCAGCTTGCCGGCGATGTCGGTGACGATGATGGCGGCGCGTTCCGACGGTTCCGTCATCTTCATGCCCAGGCGGCAGGCCATGTCGATAACCGGGATAACGGCGCCGCGAAGGTTGATGAGGCCGAGAACGTAAGGCGGGGTATGGGGCATCGGTGTCACCGGGGCCCAGCCGCGGATTTCGCGGATGGCCATGATGTCGATGCAGAATTCCTGGTCGCCGAGGTGGAAGGATACGATTTCCAGATAGGCACCCGACTGTTTGATGGCATTGCTCATTTTCAGAACTCTTCCCAGTGTTCTTGTGCCGCGGCAGCAGGGGCTGTTGCCGAGGCGGTCCGGTTGAATGACCCCGCAACCTTGTTCATCAGGGCCCGCGCGGGAGACGGTCTCTGAGGGGAGGCGGCGCGCGCTGCCTCCTGATGTTGTTCATGAGCAGTCGTGCCCAGGTTCACCTTGAACTGGCCGACGAGCCGCGAAAGATTTTCCGCATCGCTCGCCAGGGTATGGCTCGCGGCATTGGTCTGCTCCACCATCGCCGCATTCTGCTGCGTGACCTGGTCCATCTGTCCGACGGCCGAATTGATCTCGCTCAGTCCGATTGATTGTTCACGAGCGCTGGTAACGATTGCCTTAACGTGCTCATTAATTCGCAAAACATCTTCGCCGATGCGGTGCAGAGCCTCGCCCGTGGCCGTCACCAGTTCGACACCCGAACGGACTTCATCACTGGATCGACCGACCAGGGTCTTGATGTCGCGGGCGGCTTCCGCTGCGCGGCCTGCGAGCGCGCGCACTTCCTGCGCGACGACGGCAAAGCCCTTGCCGGCATCTCCGGCGCGGGCTGCCTCGACGCCTGCGTTCAGGGCCAGGAGGTTGGTCTGGAAGGCGATTTCGTCGATAACGTTGATGATTTTGCCGATTTCACCGGTGGCGCCTTCGATGCGTTCCATCGCAGCCATCGCATCACTGACCACCTCGCCGGACTTCTCCGCATAGTCCTTGGCGTTGTCCACCATGTGGCTGGCTTCCTCGGCGCGATCGGTCGCGGTCCGGACCGTTTCGGTGATTTGCGAGAGGGCTGCGGATGTCTGCTCCAGCGAGGCGGCTTGTTGCTCGGTGCGGCGCGCGAGATCATCTGCCGCGCTTTTCATCTGCTGGCTGTTGGCGCGAATCGAGCTGCTGTTGGTGGCAATTTCGGTCATGACGCGCTTCAGATTCGTGGCGACCTCGTTGAAGTCGTTTCTGAGGCGCTCAAGATCGGCGGGGAAGGGGCTTGTGATGGCGGCGCAGAGATCCCCCTGCGACAGGCGGGTCAGCCCTTCGCCCAAAGCGTCGACGGCACCTTTGAGGGCGCGGGTGTCGGCTTCCATGGCCGCCGTGCGGCTTTCCCGCTCGGCTTCGTTCTGCTGGTGCTGAGCCCGGCTGGTGGCTTCGAGGTCCTGTTTTTCGATCGCGGCCTTGCGGAAGATATCGGCAGAACGGGCCATGCCTCCGATTTCGTCCAGCCTGTCCGTGCCGTCGACCTGGGTTTGATAGTCGCCGTCGATGATTCGCTGCATGCTGTTGCGCACGAGGCGAATGCCGTTGGCGATGGAGTTGCCATGGATCAGCTGCAGGGCAATGACTGTCAGGAACGCCAGGCTGCCCAGACCGAGCTGGAATGTCAGGGCCTGATCGCTGCGCCCCGTCGCCTCGCTGACATAGTCCTCAACCAGATTGCCGCCGAGGGCTGAAAGATTGTTCAGGACGCCTGCGAGCCGCTCGCCAGCCCCGTCGATGGTATCGTCAATCGCTGCGTAGTCGCCTTCGGGCGCGCCGGTCTCGACCATGCGCTTGAGGTCGACCTGAATGGCTTGTGCGACCGCATTGAGGTCTGCCTCGTAGGAGCCGACTTCACCGGGAACGCCGGCCTCCGTTGCCACAGCCTTCAGCACCGCTGTGCCGTCCCTGAGGAGGGTCACGGCTGCGTTGATGGTCTCAACGCGTTCGGGCTGTATTCGACCTTCGCCGCGGTCAATGATCGTGTCCATCGCCGCCAGCACCATATTGGCGTTGGCAAGGCGCATTTCGTTGATGCGCTCGACTTCGTTCTTGATCTCGATCGACTCCTGGATTGCAGTCGATATGCGCGCGTTCTGGTACCAGCCTACCGCGAGCATCGAGCCAATCCCGAGGACGGCGGCGGCTCCGAGCGTCATCAGGCGCTGTTTGACGGACAGATCTTTACCCGTGATGAAATTGAACATGTAGCTCCCCAGCCCCGATCCCGGCTGCTCATGCAGGCCGGTGACACCATGCGTAGACGGGGAGCTTCCCGGCGGACTGTCATGCCCGCCTGACCGAGACGGTCAGAACGCTTCATGCAGAATCTCGAATATTAGTTAATCAAGAGCTAAATGTGGTTGGCCCGGACGCAATCAAAACGTGCCGGTTGCTAAGATGCGGTAATCGCTCGGCGATAAAGATGCCATGTGGCATGTCCAAGCACCGGCAGGACCACGAGCAGCCCCAGGAAGCCGGGAATCAGCGCGATGAAGGCAAGTGCCGCGACGATCATTCCGAAGCCCAGCATCGGGGCCGGATTCTCGATGACAGTGCGCATGCTGGTCAGCATGGCGGTGACAAAATCCACGTCGTGATCGAGCAGCAGAGGCATCGAAATGACGGTGGCGGTGAACAGGATCGTCGCCAGGACCGCACCGACGACGGTGCCCACGGCAAGGAAGAGCAATCCTTCCGGCGTGGTCAGAACCACATTGGCGAAAGCGTCGAGTGTGGCAGGGACCCTGAAGCCCAGGAAGAGCGCCATCAGTAGCCGGACCTGATAGATCCATATCCAGAAGATAAACAGGACGACGAAGGCCATCCAGGACAGCTGCCGCTCGCGCTGGCGGAAGACTTCGGCGAGGACTGCCTTCCAGCCGATCGGTTCGCCCAGCCTGTGGCGGCGGCTGATCTCATAGAGCCCGACCGCGATGAATGGCCCGATCAGGGGGAAGCCGATCGCAACGGGGACGATCATCCAGGGCAGGTGATAGTAGGTCAGCATGACGGCAATGAATATGCCGCCAAGCGCGTAGATCGCACCAAAGAAGAGGCCGGAGGCCGGATAGCTGCGGAAGTCGCTCCAGCCATCCGCCAGGGCCGAGCGCACATCGTCCATTCGCAACGGATTGATCTTGAATTTCGGCAATGAGCCCCGATCGAGTGCCTGCTGTTCCATGCGTCCCTCCCAAGACATCCGGCCCTGCGACAATCTGTCAGAAACTACCACAGTCGTTCATTGATTTCCGTCAATTTTGCCAGCTGGCGATCAAAATCTCGCGTTTCATCCGGAGCGAACTGCGTTAGGATGCAGGAATGATCGGTTACGCTCGCGCTCAGAAATGGTTGCCCCTGACGGCCCTGCTGCTTGCCGGGGCGCTCTTCAGTCTGATCGTCTTTCTCGGCTGGATGCACCACGGGGCGGATATTTTTCTGACCCTCATCGAAACTGGGCTGGCCTACTGCTTCTGACGTGCCACTCCGTGACAAATCGGCGCTCTTGCCAGTATTTACACCGAGTTGAATTGCGTTCTCGGGCGAGGGGGCTTAACGGCCTTCGCGGAGAATTCGGTTACAAGGAAGTGCCATCATGAAAACGGTCAGGGTCATGTTGTGGACGGCGGTGGTCGTCATGGCGGGAGTGCTCGGCTGGCTGACCTATTCGGTCACGCAGTCGGATCAGCAGATCGCAGAGGCACCCTTCGGTGTTCCCTTCGAGCTTGTTGACCAGAATGGCCAGCCGATCACCGAACAGGCTTTCCGCGGCAAGCCAACAGCGCTGTTCTTCGGCTTTACCCATTGCCCGGAAGTCTGCCCGACCACGCTCTTCGAACTGGATGGTTGGATGAAGCAGGTGGATCCTGCCGGCACGGGTCTGCAGGCCTATTTCGTCACCGTCGATCCGGAGCGCGACACGCCGGAAATCCTCGGCCGCTACATTTCCAACGTCACCGACCGCGTGAAGGGCATTGCCGGTGATCCGGCAAAGGTTGCGGAGGTGGTCAAGGGTTTCCGCGTTTACGCCAAGAAGATCCCGCTCGACGAAGCGCAGCCGAACGGCGACTACACGATGGATCATACGGCGTCCGTTTTCCTTCTCGATGCGGAGGGGCGGTTCAAGGGAACGATCGCCTATGGCGAGAACCCGGAAACCGCCATCAAGAAGCTGGAAAACCTGATGAAGGGTTGACGCCCTGGAGCTTCGGCTGAGGTTGCCATCCGGGCGTTTGCGTTGTACCGCAACGCCTCTGACTGCCCTGACCTTCCAAGGATGACCGATCGTGGCCGAAATTCGCCTTTATGTGACCACCACCGAGAAGAATGCCAACCGGATCCTCGATCTGATGAGCTTCGCTTTCGGCGAGGAGGACTATGCGATCGCGACCACCGAGGTCGACGAGAAGGCCGATATCTGGGAGGCTTCCATCTATCTGATGGCCGACCAGGAGGAGGAGGTCATCCCCCGGGTTCAGGAACTGCTTTCTGAAGAATTTCCGGAGGCTGCAATCGAGCGCGAGGTGATCCCGGACATTGATTGGATCGCCAAGTCGCTCGAGGGCTTGAAGCCGGTGCGGGCCGGCCGTTTTCTGGTTCACGGTTCGCATGATCGCGACAAGGTCCAGCCGCACGACGTGGCGATCGAGATCGATGCCGGTCAGGCCTTTGGCACCGGACATCATGGAACAACGGCCGGCTGCCTCGAAGTCATCGAAAAGGTCGTCAGGGCGCGGAAAGTGCGCAATGCGCTGGATCTCGGAACGGGCAGCGGTGTGCTGGCGATTGCCGTGCGCAAGCTTCTACCCGTACCGGTGCTGGCGACCGATATCGATCCGATTGCGGTTCGTGTGGCCAAGGAAAATGCCCGCCGCAACCAGGTCGTGGACGGGATCGACTTTCGCACGGCGCCTGGCTTTCACTCGACCGCTTTCCGTGAACATGGTCCATTCGATCTGATCATCGCCAACATTCTGGCGCGGCCGCTGATCAAGATGGCGCCGCAACTCGTCAACCACCTCGCGCCCAATGGTTCCGTCATCCTTTCGGGCATCCTGGCGGAGCAGCGCTGGAAGGTGATTGCCGCCTACAGCGGTGAGGGGCTCTCGCATGTGAAGACGATCTGGCGCAACGGCTGGGTGACCATTCACTTCACGCAAGGCAAGGGCTGACACCTTACGTCAGTTTTCGTCACGCAGAAAAGGCGGCCCACAAGGAGCCGCCTTTTTTGGCGCCGGCATCATGCGGCGCCGGTGTCCGCGAGCGTGGGAGGGGCGCTCAAGCGGATGCTAGGCTGGGCGGTCTTGCGACCCGCCGGTGTTCAGATGATGGAGTGCTGATGCGGACGGCGGCGCAGCTCGTCGCGCTTCAGGCCCATGGCCTCCAGCGATGCGTCGTCGAGCGACAGAAGAGCACCCGTCGTGTAGAGATCGGCACGACGCTGGCGTGCCTCGACGAGATTGTTGAGAGCAGTACGCAGGAAGGACTTGGCCATCTCTTGGTTTCCTTTCGGTTCCGGACGCCTTGGACTGCGTCCTCGATGACTACAGATATAGCTTTCCCAACTGGCTTCAGTCAGATGGCTTGGAGCACGGGAGATCTGCAAATGCTGCATGGCAGCATAAGGGTTTTCTGAAGTTGGGAAGGGTAGGCCGGATGTACGCTAAAAGCGCGTGGCCATGGTGGTGGGGGCGGTGAGGCCTTGCTATAAGCGCTGACCAACAGTGTCTTCATCGCGAGTAGCCCCATGTTTCAGTCCTTCGAGGTCAAGTCCACGCCGCATCACGGCAAATCCCGGATCGCAGCGCTCAGGGGACTGTTTGCAGAGTTCGGCATCGATGGACTGCTGGTCCCGCGCTCGGATGACTATCTCGGCGAATACGTGCCCGAGTCCGCCGAGCGTCTCGCCTGGGCGACCGGCTTCACCGGTTCGGCCGGGATGCTGCTGGTGACCGAGGTGCAGGCCGTCGTCTTCGTGGACGGCCGTTACGTCACGCAGCTTGCCCAGCAGGTCGATCCGACCGTCTTCACGCCCGGAGACCTTGTCGGCGAGCCGCCGCACAAATGGATCGAGAACCGCGCATCAAAGGGCTTTCGTCTGGGGATCGATCCCTGGGTGCATACCGGGGCGGAAGTGCGCAGGCTGGAAAAGGCGCTGGCGGAGAAGGGCGGTAGCCTGGTCTTCCTGCCGCATAATCCGGTCGATCGGCTCTGGACGGACCGTCCGGCCGAGCCCAAGGGCGCCGTCATGATCCAGGCTCTAAACCAGGCGGGTGTGTCCGCTGCCGACAAGCTGAAGAAGATCGCAGCCGATCTGACGGAGAAGAGCCTTGCCGCTGTGCTGATCTCCGATCCGTCGTCGGTGGCCTGGATTTTCAACCTGCGTGGCAATGATGTTCCGCATACTCCGCATCCGCTGTCGCGTGCGATCATCAGGGCGAATGGATCTGCCGAACTCTTCCTGGACAGCGCCAAGACCAATCTCGAGGTCGAGACCTATCTCCGCGACCTTTGCGAACAGGTCGATCCGGCGCTTTTGGCCGAACGGCTGGAACGGGTCGCCAAGGGCGGCCAGCGCATACTCGTTGACCCGGATCTGGCTCCTTACGCGCTCTCTCGACTGATCCGCGAGAGCGGCGGCGACGTCGTCGAAGGCAATGATCCCGCGAAGCTCGGGCGTGCGGTGAAGAACATGGTCGAGCTCAACGGCTCGGCTGCGGCGCATCTGCAGGACGGCGTTGCCATGGTCGAGTTTCTGCACTGGTTCGACGAGCAGCCGCATGGCAGCCTGACCGAGATTGCGGCTGCGCAGAAGCTTGAAGCCGTCCGCGCGGCTGTCGGGCAGCGGATGCAGAACCCGCTCAAGGATATCTCCTTCGACACGATCTCCGGTGCCGGTGAGAATGCGGCGATCATGCATTACCGCGTGACGACCGAGAGCGACCGGCCAATCCGCTCGGGCGAGATGTTCCTGATCGATTCCGGCGCGCAATATGTGAATGGGACGACCGACATCACCCGAACGCTTGCCGTCGGTGAGGTGCCGGAGGAGCAGAAGCGCTTCTTCACCTTGGCGCTGAAGGGCATGATCGCAATCAGCACGGCGCGCTTTCCGAAGGGCACGCGCGGCTGCGATCTCGATCCTCTGGCCCGCATCGCGCTCTGGAAGGCCGGTGCCGATTTCGCCCATGGCACGGGCCATGGCGTCGGCTCCTATCTCTCGGTGCATGAAGGTCCGCAGCGCATCGCGCGGCTTTCGACCCAGGAGCTGCTGCCCGGGATGATCCTGTCGAACGAGCCCGGCTATTATCGTCCCGGCAGCTTCGGTATCCGGATCGAGAACCTCATCTATGTCCGCGAAGCCGAGGCCATCGAGGGCGGCGACCAGCCGATGCTCGGCTTCGAGACGCTGACCTTTGTGCCTGTTGACCGCAAGCTCATCGTGCAGGATCTGCTGACGCGCGATGAGCTGCAGTGGCTCGACGCCTATCATGCCAAGACCCGTGACGAGCTGCTGCCGCTGATCTCCGACGTGGCCACCAAGCAGTGGCTGGAGCAGGCGACGGCGCCGTTTGCCCGCTAAACTCAGCTGAGGAAATGCCGCATCAGCATGACGACGGCCCAGCCGCCGATCAGCATGGGAATGGTGGAGAAGCGCAGGCCGATCAGAAGCGAGGCCGCCATGGCGGCCTTGACGTCGATTTCGCCGGCGAAAAAGGCGGGGGCGACGAGCGTCGTCAGGACGGCTGCCGGGACGGCATTGAGCGCGGCCTCCAGCCTGGGCGGCATGGTTTTCAGCCGTTTCACCAGGATGTAGCCACCAATACGGGTGAGGAAGGTCGCAATCGCTGCCGCCGCGATCAGCATTGTCATGTAGGGCGTCAGAAGCGTGCTCATCGGGCAGCCTCCTCGGCAGGCTCGTCCTTCGGCGGAAGGGGCAGCAGGGCCGCGAGCAACACGCCTGCCAGGGCGCCGATGCTGATGTGCCAGGGTGTGCCGACAACGTGCTGGGCAGCGACGGAGACAACGGCGCTCACAGTCACGATCAGCAGGAAATTGCCTCGCTTGCGGAAGCCGAGCACAAGGCCGAGGAAATAGATCGGCAGCAGAACGTCGATCCCGTAGTCGGCGGGATTGCCGATGACGCTGCCCAGCGCGCCGCCGACGGCACTCATGGCGACCCAGGGAACGTAGATCATCGCGCCGAAGCCGAAATACCAGGGGAAGCTCACCGTCCGCCCGCTTTCACCGCGCGCCACGGCCTCGGCAAACTGTGGGTCGGTCAGCAAGAAGAAGCTCAGCAGTTTCTGCGGCAGGGTGAAGTGATCGATGAACGGGGTGAGGGCCGCCGAATAGAGGATGTGGCGGAAATTCACCGCCAGGATCGAGAGGACGACGATCCACATCGGCACAGCCTGGCCGAAAAGCTCTATGCCGACCAATTGGCTGGCGCCGGCATAGACGGTGGCGCTCATCAGCGCTGCCTCGGCGACGGTCTGGCCGTTGGCCACGGCGACCGCGCCGAACAGGATCGCAAACGGACCGGCAGAGATGATGACGGGCAGCGCTTTGAGCGCGCCTTCGGTAAAATCGGATCGGGACATTATAGACTTCTCGCGTTCTTCTGCTGGCTAAAGCCTGTCGCTCTGATCGACAAACCAATTCCTCTGATGGAACGACCATCGCCATTGATGAATGGCATTGCCATCCGGACGGGATTTCCGTCTTGTCGAAAAGTCGCATCCGATATGGAAAAAGGCAGATGGAGAAGGATCTGATCAGTCGCGAGGACAGGGAGCGGCTGTTACTCAAGGTCCAGCGTCATCTGTCCGATGAGGCCGAAACGGAGCTCGGGCGCTTCGAGGTCGAGACTCTGGTCGATCTGGTCGCGCGGCTTATCGGCCCGCACTGCTACAACAAGGGACTACGCGACGCGCAGGCGCTGCTTGCCCGGCAGGTCGACCAGATCAACGATGTGCTCTACGAAATGGAGCGGCTGCCGGAAGCGTGACTACTTCTTCGGACGAATCTGGAAGGTGTGTTCCTGGCCGGGAAAAACGCGTTCCTTGACCTCTGCGGCATAACCTGCGGCAGCCTTGTCGATGACCTCCGCCAATTCGCTGTAATGCTTGACGAAGCGCGGCTTGAACTCGTTGAACAGGCCGAGCATGTCGTCGGAGACCAGGATCTGGCCGTCGCATGCCGGCGAGGCGCCGATGCCGATGGTGGCGGCTTTCACCGTGGCCGAGATTTCCCGTGCCAAGGGTTCGACGGTGCCCTCGATGACCATGGCGAATGCGCCGGCCTCATCGATCGCCTTGGCGTCGCGGCGGATCTTGTCCTGCTCTGCTTCACTGTGGCCCTTGGAGCGGTAACCGCCCGACGTATTCACCTGTTGCGGCATCAGGCCGATATGGCCGAAGACCGGCACGCCGCGAGTGACCAGGAACTCCACGGTTTCGGCCATTTCGGCGCCACCCTCGAGCTTCACGCCGTCGCAGCCGGTTTCCTTCATCAGGCGCACCGCGTTGCGGAAGGCCTGTTCCTTGCTTTCCTGGTAGGAGCCGAAGGGGAGGTCGACGATCACGCAGCCGCGCGTCGTGCCGCGCATGACGGCCTGGCCGTGGGCGACCATCATGTCCATGGTCACGCCGACAGTCGTATCCATGCCGTAAAGCACCATGCCGAGGCTGTCGCCGACGAGCAGCAGATCGCAATGCCGGTCGAGGATGCGGGCGATTGGTGTCGTGTAGGCGGTCAGCGAGACGATGGGACGGTTGCCCTTCAGGGCCGTGATATCGGCCGGGGTGAAACGCTTCTGGCGGGGTGGTGTGCTCATGTCAGGCGGCCTCCATGCCGGTGGCGGCCGCTTGGCCGATGATGCGGTTGTCGAGAAGCTTGGTCTTGCCGAAACGGACATAGAGCAGCACAAGGGCATTCCCGTGGACCGTCTCGATGCGTTCCAGCGTGCGCGGATCGCGGATGGCAACGACTTCCGGCTCCGCGAGCGGTTCGGTGCGCAGGAAGTCGATCAGCCTGGCCTCGAGGGTCTCAACGTCGCGAATGCCGGTCAAGAGAAGGCGCTCGGCCTCGGCCAGCGTCTTCGGTACGATGACGGCCGCAGCACGTTCTGCAGGCGACAGATAGACATTGCGCGAGGAGCAGGCGAGGCCATCGGCTTCGCGCACCGTCGGAACAGGCACGACGCGGACGGGCTGGGCCAAGTCCTCGACCATCTTCTGGATGATGGTCACTTGCTGATAGTCTTTCTCACCGAAATAGGCGGCATCCGGCTGGACGATGTTGAAGAGCTTGGTCACGACAGTCGCCACGCCGGCGAAATGACCCGGACGTGCCTCGCCTTCGAGCTCCGAGCCGAGTTTTGGCAGATCGACGACGGTCTGCATCGGTTCGGGATACATGTCCTCGACACCGGGCGCGAAGAGAAAATCGACACCGGCCTCTTCCAGCATGGCGCTGTCGCGCGCCAGATCGCGCGGGTATTTTTCAAGATCCTCGTTCTTGCCGAACTGCAGCGGGTTGACGAAGATCGAGACGACGGTGACGTCGTTTTCAGACTTGGCGCGACCGACCAGGCTCAGGTGGCCCTGATGCAGATAACCCATGGTCGGCACGAAGCCGATCACCTGGCCGGCACGGCGGCGGGGCGCGAGCTTCTGTCGCAAAGCGGCGATCGTGGTGACGATTTCCATGACCGGCGTCCTCCCTGTCTTGTCGTTGGCTCGGCTCTAGCGCTTGCCGCTAAAAAAGGCAATCGCACGGATCCTCAGCAGAAATGTCCTCAAGCCGTGATCATGCTGCTGTCGGTGATCTCGACGCCTGCCCGGCGCATCGCCTCGATTGCCTCTTCGACACCCTTCGCGTCGATCCCACGGCAGCCATCGGCGATCAGGCGGACCTTGACATCAGGCAGCATGTCGACGGCATCCAGCGCTGAGAACTTGACGCAATAGTCGGTCGCAAGACCCATTATGTCGAGCGCGGTCACACCCTTCTGCTTCAGCCAGCCGGAGAGGCCGGTAAGGGCTGCCTTGTCGTTGTCGCGGAAGGCTGAATAGCTATCGACGGCGGGGTTTTCGCCCTTGCGCTGGATATAGTCGATGTGCGCGGTCTTGAGGTCCGGGTGAAATTCGGCATCTGCCGTACCCTGGACGCAGTGGTCGGGCCACATGACCTGCGGCTGCCCGGAAAGCTCTCCCATGTCGAAAGGCATCTTGCCCTCATGCTGGGACGCAAAGCTGCCATGGTTCGCGGGGTGCCAGTCCTGCGAGGCGACGATCAGATCATAGGCGCGGCTTTCGATCAGGCGGTTGGCGACGGGCACCACCGCGTCACCCTCGGCGACGGGCAGGTTCCCGCCGGGGCAGAAGCCGTTCTGGATGTCGATGAGCAGCAGGGCCTTGGTCATGATGGTGCTCCAATTCTTGTGCGGCGCAAGATGGCAACCGCAAGCCGTCTTATCAAGGGGATGGGTCAGATTTCGCAGTCGTAGGATGCGAAGCATGATGGCGCTTGCGGCGATCGGTAGTTCGGTGATCCGGTGCCGGCGGATGGCATCACCACGCTTCGGCTTCGCACCCGTCAACGGCGCTTACCTGGTTCACTTTCGGCACACTTCGACGTGTCCGGATCTTGTGCCGAAACGGAACGTTAACCATGTGATTCTACACACATGCGGTAACGTGAGGATGTTTCGCATGAGTAGCCAAGCCATGAACGGCCAAACCAACCCGACAATCGCCTTCTTTCCGCTCGCGAACCGTAGGGATCTGGTCCGCCGTTCAGCGATCGAACTCGATCGCCTGAATGGCTATGCTGCAACCGAGTTCTGGAAGACGACCTGCCGGGGACTTGGAAACGAACTTCTTGCCCTTGGCTGCCCGGAAGACGAAATGCGCGCCGAGATCATGGATTTTCAGGCTGCGGTTCAAGTCGAATTGATGTGGCTGCATCGCGAGGAAGCGGCCCAGGGTTGAACGTCTTGGCTTCATCGCCATAGTTCCTGTTGGCAATGCTGACCGGTGCTTGTGTCCTGTCTTTTCTCTCCGCTAAGACAGCGCCATCACGCATCCCGTTATGAGCAGCAAGCCTTGGCCAAACTCCACTACATCTACGCCACCATGAATGCCGGCAAGTCGACGCTGCTCCTGCAGGCGGCGTATAACTACCAGGAGCGCGGCATGCGGGTGGCCATGCTGATCAGCGCGCTCGATAACCGGGCCGGCAAGGGCTTCATCGGGTCGCGGATCGGGCTTCGCGCAGAGGCATCCGCCTTTGGTTCGGAGGCAGATCTGTTTGAAGCCATCCGGGCGGATCACGCCGCGTCGCCGCTCTCCTGCGTTTTCGTCGACGAGGCTCAGTTCCTGACCACCGAACAGGTCTGGCAACTCGCCCGCGTCGTCGATTCCCTCGATATTCCCGTCATGACCTATGGTCTGCGCACCGATTTTCGCGGCGAGCTCTTCCCCGGCTCCAAGGCGCTTCTAGCCATCGCCGATGAACTCACCGAAGCCCGCTCGATCTGCCATTGCGGTCGCAAGGCAACCATGGTGGTGCGCATCGGCGAAGACGGCAAGGCACAGCGGGATGGCGCGCAAGTTCTGATCGGCGGCAACGAGACCTATACGTCGCTGTGCCGCCGGCATTGGCAACGGGCCTTTGCTGCTGAGGAAGTCACCGCCGAAGCGTGACGACGGCCGGTGGGATCAGCGCCCGCGTGAGCGCAGCCTCTGCCACAGGAGCAGGCTTCCCCGGGCGATAACCCGGCTGACTTCCAGGTAGGTTCTGTAAGGCAGGACGGTGAGATAGCGCCAGCGCGGCAGCTTGTGGGAATTCATGTCACCCTGAATCTGCGATTCGAAGCCGGTGTCCTGGCTTGCGACCAGAGGGCTGATGAAGGCGCCCTTCAAACCTGAGAGATATTCGAGATCGAAGGCGATGTCGTAGGCAAGCCGCATGGGCACCAGGTCTTCTGCGATCCAGCGGGCGGCCTTGCGGTTGATCATGTAGGCGCCCGAGCCCTTTTCACGGGTGAGGGCGATGGCCAGCGAACGGTGGTCCGTCAGCTTGCGATAGGGAAATTTCCGGCCGCTGCTCACCGTCGTCAGGCGCAGGATATCCCATGCGTCGCTGTTCCTGGCGGCAGCATCGATCGTTTCAAGAAAGTCCGGCTCGAACGACACGTCGTCTTCGAGGATGAGGCAGAGATCAGCGTCAGAGGCGAGGAAGCGGCGCGCACATTCGACGTGGCTGAGATAGCAGCCGACTTCGCCATATTTCATGCGGCGGCCATGGAGCAGCTTGTAGGAGAGTTCGGAGAATTCCGGGATCGGGAAGCTGAGATTACGACCGATGACAGCCGGTACGCGTTCCGCATGAATGCCAGCGGCTGCGGTCTCGCGGTTCATCACCTCCATGCGATCCTCTGCCCCATCCATGTTGATCAGATAGATGGCGAGGTTCAGGCGGCTTTCCGGAAGGACTTGCAATGCGGTCTCCAATCAGACGGGCGAACGGCCTGCCTTCTGCGCAATCGGGGTCGAGGCGTCAATAGTCGCCGCGACCGCTCACGCTTTTTCGACGAAGCCGTCGAGCACGCGTTTCTGGCCGGCGCGGTCGAAATCGATGGTCAGCTTGTTGCCTTCGATTGCCGACACGTTGCCGTTACCGAACTTGATGTGGAAGACGCGGTCGCCGACGGTGAAGCGGGAGGGTTCGCTCGATGTCGACTTGGCAACCAGTTCGCCGTCTATGGTCTTTGCCCTCGGGCCACTTTCGCCATAACCGATCCGCTCCACCGCATGGCCTGAGCGGTTGCCCCAGTTGTCGCGCGTGGCATCGGTTTTGTTGGCCTGGGCACGTTTCCAGCCGGGCGTCGAATAGCTGTTCTGGAAAGGCTCCTGCTTGTCGAAGCGCGACTGGCCGTAGGGGTTGCGACCGTAACCGCCATAGGAGGTCTCGGCTTCGGCGACCTCGACATGCGCCGGCGGCAGCTCGTCCAGGAAGCGTGAAGGCATGGTCGACTGCCAGAGGCCATGGATTCGGCGGTTGGAAACGAACCAGATGTGGCAGCGGCGCTTGGCGCGGGTGATGCCGACATAGGCGAGGCGGCGTTCTTCTTCGAGGCCGGCGCGTCCGCCTTCGTCGAGGGCGCGCTGGTGTGGGAAGAGACCTTCCTCCCAGCCGGGCAGGAAGACGGTTTCGAATTCCAGACCCTTGGCCGAATGCAGCGTCATGATCGAGACGGCGTCGAGGTTCTCGTTGGTCTCGGCGTCCATGACGAGCGAGACGTGTTCGAGGAAGCCACGCAGGCTCTCGAAGGCTTCCATCGAGCGGATGAGTTCCTTCAGGTTTTCCAGCCGGCCCGGCGCTTCGGCCGATTTGTCGTTCTGCCACATGGCCGTGTAGCCGCTCTCGTCGAGGATCTGCTCGGCGAGTTCGGTATGCGGCGTGTTTTCGAGCAGCGTCTGCCAACGGCGGAAGTCGGTTACGACATCGAAGAGCGCCTTGCGGGCCTTCGGCTTCAACTCGTCGGTCTCGATGATGTCGGCGGCTGCCGCGAGCATTGGGATGTCGCGGGCGCGGGCGTAGTCGTGCAGATTGCGGATCGTGGTGTCGCCGAGGCCGCGCTTCGGCGTGTTGACGATGCGCTCGAAGGCGAGGTCGTCGGCCGGCTGGCACACGAGGCGGAAGTAGGCCATGGCATCGCGGATTTCGAGGCGCTCGTAGAAGCGTGGGCCACCGATGACGCGGTAATTGAGGCCGAGCGTGACGAAGCGGTCTTCGAATTCGCGCATCTGAAAGGAGGCGCGCACCAGGATCGCCATGTTGTTCAGCGGATGCTGTTGGCGCTGCAGCTGTTCGATTTCCTCGCCGACGGCGCGGGCTTCCTCTTCCGAATCCCAGGCGGCATGCACGACGACCTTGCCGTCATTGGGATCGACCCGGTCGGTGAACAGCGTCTTGCCGAGGCGGCCCTCGTTATGGGCGATCAGAAAGCCGGCTGCACCCAGGATGTGCTCGGTCGAGCGATAGTTGCGCTCGAGCTTGATAACCTTGGCGCCCGGGAAATCCTTCTCGAAGCGCAGGATGTTGTCGACTTCGGCGCCGCGCCAGCCATAGATCGACTGGTCGTCGTCACCGACGCAGCAGACATTCTGCGGCACGCCGGGCGGGCGCTGGGCAAGCAATCTCAGCCACATATACTGGGCGGTGTTGGTGTCCTGATACTCGTCGACCAGCACGTATTTGAAACGCTGGTGGTATTCCTTCAGCACATCGGGATTGGCCTTGAACATCCGGATCGGATGCAGCAGCAGATCGCCGAAGTCGCAAGCATTCAGCGTCTTCAGGCGGTTCTGATAGGCGACGTAGAGTTCGCGGCCCTTGCCATTGGCAAACGCCCGGGCATCGCCTTCCGGAATCTGGGCCGGATCGAGACCCTTGTTCTTCCAGCCGTCGATCATCTGTGCGAACTGCTTTGCGGGCCAGCGCTTGTCGTCGAGACCTTCGGCCTGGATGATCTGCTTGATCAGCCGCACGACGTCGTCGGTATCGAGAATGGTGAAATCGGAGGACAGGCCGACGAGTTCGGCATGCCGGCGCAGCAGCTTGACGCCGATCGAGTGGAAGGTGCCGAGCCAGGGCATGCCTTCGACCGCGCCGCCAACGAGATGGCCGATGCGCTCCTTCATCTCGCGTGCGGCCTTGTTGGTGAAGGTCACCGCGAGGATCTGGCTCGGGAAGGCCTTTCCCGTTGCCAGGATGTGGGCGATGCGGGTGGTCAGAACGCGCGTCTTGCCGGTGCCGGCGCCGGCGAGCACCAGAACCGGTCCATCGACGGTCTCGACCGCTTCGCGCTGTTCCGGGTTCAGCCCCGAGAGATAATCGGGCGCACGGGCCTGATCACGGGCCGCCATTGCGCGCGCGGCGATGCCGAGACCGCCAGGTGCAGGCATGCCGGGTGCGGGCGCGGTGGACGCGGCCGGCTTGCGCGGCGCGGGCTCTTCATCGAAGAAGGGAATATCGTCGAAACCGTTACTCATGCGGCCCAATGTAGTGATTCGGGTTCGAAAGGCCAGTGACGCCGTTCTGGTTTTATTCCTCGCAGACCGTTGCGCACGGATTTCGGCGGCATTCCGCAGTGTTCCATGTTATCCTGGTGTCTTGATGGGCTTTCGCCGCAGTGATGGCGCCAGCGTTCACACCGGTGTGAAAAGGCGCGAGATTACAAATCAGTAAGCTTGCGGTTCTGGCATTGCCACTTCCGGTTTGTGCCCGATACTTAACTCCCATCATCCAGTTCGACATTTCGGAGCCTTGCATGCCGCTTTGGAAGCAACTCGCTATCAGTATTGCCCTTCTTATCATTGGTCTCTGTTCCTGGGTCTATTTTTCACCCGGTGCCGGGCAGAGCCTGGTCGCTATGGGCGTGCCGCAGTCTGTCGTCTCGCTGGTCAGCCAGGCTCCTGAGACGGCAGGGCAGGGCCAAAATGGTCAGGGTGGCCAGGGACAGGGTGCGCAGCAGGCGCAGTCAGGTGGCCAGGGTGCTGCCGGTCAGGGCGGTGGTGGCCAAGGCCAAGGCAATCGTCGAGGCGGCAATCAGGCAATCCTCGTTGCCACGCAGCCGGTGACCATGGGTGTCGTGAATGATCGTCTGAGCGCGATCGGCAATGGTGAAGCCATCGAGGCCGTCACCGTCATGCCGCAGGCCTCCGGAACGATTGCCGAAACCCTGGTTTCCTCGGGCCAGAAGGTCTCGAAGGGCGACGTTATCGCGAGGCTCGATCGCGAGGAGCAGGTCATTCTCCGCGACCAGGCGGCGGTCGCCTTGCGCAGTGCGACCGAAAAGGCCGAGTCCTATCGCAATCTCCAGAGCTTCTCCCGACTTGACGTGCTCGACGCGCAGATCGCCCAGGAACAGGCGCAGTTGCAGCTGACGACGGCTGAACTGAACCTCAAGCGCCGAGACATCATCGCTCCCATCGATGGCATCATCGGCATCGTCGGCGTCAGCGTCGGCGATAATGTCACCAATTCGACGGCAATCGTTTCTCTCGACAATCGCAGCCAGCTTCTGGTTGATTTCTGGGCGCCGGAGCGTTTTGCCGCTGCCGTGAAGCCCGGCATGCCGGTCGTGGCGAGTTCCGTTTCGCGCCCGGGACAGATGTTCCAGGGCAGCGTCGAAGCGGTGGACAGCCGTGTCGACGAGGCGAGCCGGACCATTCGCATCCGGGCGAAGATCGACAATCCGGATGACGTCCTGCGTGCCGGCATGTCCTTCAACGTCGTGATGCGTTTCCCGGGAGACCGCTATGCCGCCGTTAATCCGCTTGCGGTCCAGTGGGACGGGGAGGGCTCTTTCGTCTGGCAGATCGTCGATAACAGGTCTGTGAAGACCCGCGTGACCATCGTTCAGCGCAATTCCGACCAGATCCTGGTCGAAGCGCCGCTGAAGGAAGGCGATGTGGTGGCTGTCGAAGGCCTGCAGCGCGTGCGTGAGGGTGGCACTGTCGAGATTGCCGGTGCGCCTAAGGCCGGATCCGCGGAGGTTGCCACGCGATGAGCTCCACAGAGACAGGCTCCGAACAGTCGGGGCGCAGCTTTACCGCCCTCTTCGTCCGCCGGCCGGTCCTGGCCGCCGTTCTCAACACATTGCTGGTCGTCGGAGGTCTTGCGGCGCTGGCCGGCATCGAAATCCGTGAACTGCCTGATGTCGACCAGCCGGTGATCACCGTCAGCACCGATTATGACGGTGCCTCCGCCGAGACCATGGACCAGGAGGTGACTCGGGTGATCGAGGGCGCGGTCGCACGCGTCAGCGGCTTGAAGTCGATGTCGTCGCGCTCCGAATTCGGGTCCAGCCGGACAACGCTGGAATTCAACGACAGCGTCGATCTGGCGGTCGCCGCCAATGACGTGCGCGATGCGCTCGGCCGTATCCGCAACCAGTTGCCCGACGACATCGAGGAGCCGCGCATCGTCAAGGCCGATGCCGATTCGCAGCCGATCATGCGGCTTGCGGTCACCTCGAGCACGCTGTCGATGGAGGATCTGACGCTTCTCGTCGAAAACGAGATCTCCGACCGGCTGGCCGCGGTGGACGGTGTTGCCGACGTCCAGATCTATGGTGACCAGGAGAAGGTGTTCCGCATCGACGTCAATCAGGCGGCGCTTGCGAGCCGTGGCCTGAGCATTGCCGATTTGGCGACGGGGCTGCAGAACGCCTCGCTCGATGTGCCGGCGGGCTCGCTCGAATCGCAGACGCAGGACATCGTGGTTCGCGCCACAGCCAATCTGACGTCGGTCGAGGATTTCGAGCATGTGCTGATTGGAGAGCGGGTGCGCCTGGGCGACGTGGCAACGGTCACGCTCGGTCCCGATGACGGCTCGACCTCGTTGCGCTCGAACGGAGTGCAGGGCGTCGGCCTCGGCATCATCCGTCAGGCCCAATCGAACACGCTGAATATCTCCGCCGGCGTTCACGCTGCCGTCGATGCCATGGCAAATGCCTTGCCCGAGGGAACGCGTGTCGTCGTCACCAGTGACGATGCGGTCTTCATTCAGGGCGCTCTTCACGAGGTGGAACTGGCGCTCGGGCTTTCGGCCCTCATCGTGCTCGTGGTGCTCTATCTCTTCCTGCGCGACTGGCGTGCCACCTTGATCCCGGCGCTCACCATGCCGGTTGCGCTGATCGGTACCCTGGTTGCGATCTATCTCGTGGGGTTCTCGATCAACATTCTGACGCTGCTCGCAATCGTGCTTGCGACCGGTCTCGTTGTCGACGATGCGATCGTGGTGCTGGAAAACATAGTGCGTCGCCGGGCCGAAGGCATGGGCCCGCGGGCCGCTGCCGTGCTTGGCACGCAGGAGGTGTTCTTTGCCGTTCTCGCGACCACGGCAACGCTGGCTGCGGTGTTCATTCCACTGTCGTTCCTGCCAGGACAGCTCGGCGGTCTTTTCCGCGAATTCGGCTTCGTGCTGGCTTTTGCGGTCTTGCTTTCGTCGGTTACAGCCCTGACGCTCTGCCCGATGATGGCCTCGCGCATGCTGTCCAGACAGAGCGACCATAATCGCGGTGTGCTGGGCGCGTTCGGGCGCGGGTTCTCCAGCTTCTACGCCCGTACCCTTCGCGCCTGCCTCGGCAATCCTTTGATCGTCGTTGTGGTCGCCTCGCTGTTTTCGGGCGCCGCCTATCTCGCCTTCACCACGATCCGTAGCGAGCTGACGCCGCGCGAGGATCGCTCAATGGTGATGATGCGGCTGACGACGCCGCAGGGTTCGAGCCTTGCCTATACCCGCGACCAGTTGCTGCGGGTTGAAGAGAATCTGAAACCGCTTCGGGACAGCGGCGAGATCCAGAACATCTTCTCGATATCCGGTCAGGGGTCTTCGAACAGCGCCTTCATGGTCATGACGCTGGCGCCCTGGTCCGAGCGGACGCGCACGCAAGACCAGATCGTTCAGGACGTCAATGCGGCGGCTGCGAAGGTGCCGGCGCTGCGCGGCAACGTGTTCCAGACGAACAGCCTTAGGATTCGCGGTGCCGGCAGCGGCCTGCAGATGGCCGTGGTCGGTTCAAGCCACGAGATATTGACCGATGCGGCGCTCAAGATCGTCGAAGCGATGCGCGACCGTCCCGAGTTCCAGACGCCGCGTCTCGACAACGAACCGACCCAGGCGCAGATCTCCGTCACCATCGACCGTGAACGGGCATCCGATCTCGGCATCAATATCGGGGCGATCGGCACGTCGCTGCAGGCGCTGCTGGAAGGCCGCTCCGTCACCGACGTCTTTGTCGATGGCAATTCTATCCCGGTCCGGCTGGTTTCCAGCACGCAGCCGATCAACGATCCGACCGATCTCGAAAACATCTTCCTGACGACGTCCGACGGGCGGGTGGTGCCAATGTCGTCGATCGCGTCGCTGCAGGAAAAGGCTGTCTCGCCGACGCTGAACCGCGAGCAGCAGCTTGCTGCCGTCTCCTTCTCGGCGGGGCTTGCCGACGGTGTTGCGCTGGGGGATGCGGTCGAGGCCGTCACGGAGCTGGCACAGCCGCTGCTGCCTCCCGGCTCGCGTCTCATCCCGCTTGCGGAGGCCGCAACGCTGGAACAGAACAGCTATGGCATGGCGCTGACGTTCGGCTTTGCCATCGCGATCATCTTCCTGGTGCTGGCGGCTCAGTTCGAAAGCGTCATCTCCTCGCTCATCATCATGGCAACCGTGCCGCTCGGTCTGGCCTGTGCCGCCTTCGCGCTTGTCGTTACGGGCTCGACGCTGAACGTCTACAGCCAGATCGGGCTCGTGCTGCTGGTCGGGGTCATGGCGAAGAATGGCATTCTGATCGTCGAATTCGCCAATCAGCTGCGTGATCGTGGACTGTCCGTGCGCGAAGCGATCGAGACGGCCTGCACCATCCGTTTGCGGCCAGTCATGATGACGATGATCGCGACCGTGCTCGGCGGTGTACCACTGGTGCTGGCGCAGGGGGCCGGTGCGGAGGCGCGTATCGCGCTCGGCTGGGTGATTGTCGGCGGTCTCGGCTTTGCGACGCTGGTGACGCTCTATATCACGCCGGTTGCCTATCTGCTGCTCGCGCGCTTCTCCAAGCCGCATGCCCAGGAGGAGGCGCGTCTCAAGACCGAACTTGAGGATGCCACGCTGAAAATCGCCAACGATCCCGGCGTTCCGCCAAGGATCGCGGCGGAGTGATGGCGTCCCGATGATTTGCCTGCGCGGTCAAGCCGGCTGGACAAGTCGCGGTCCCTATCCCATAGCAAGGACGCATCGGCGGTTCGCCGGTGCGTTGCATGGGGTGTTTTCGGGAGGTTGCGAATGGCCCGCAAGGATGTGATCGACGGCAATCGCAATGAGGAGGGGATTGCGCTGGCGCTGCCGCTGCTCAAGCAGCGTTTCGGCGAGCGTTTCCAGACCGGCCAGGCGTTTCGCGATCAGCATAGCCACACCACCACCTATCTTCCCTCTCAGCGGCCGGATGGCGTGGTCTTCGCCGAGAGCAGCGAGGATGTGCGCGACATCGTGCGAATCTGTGCCGAGCATCGTGTGCCGGTTATTCCCTTCGGTACAGGGTCTTCGCTTGAGGGCCAGGTGAATGCGCCGTTTGGCGGCATATCGATCGACTTCAGCCGGATGAACCGAATCCTCGCCGTCAACGCGGAAGATCTTGACTGCACGGTCGAGCCGGGCGTGACGCGCGAAGACCTCAACACCTATCTGCGCGATACGGGTCTCTTCTTCCCGATCGATCCGGGTGCCAATGCCTCGCTTGGCGGCATGGCCGCAACGCGCGCCTCGGGCACCAATGCCGTGCGCTACGGGACGATGAAGGACAATGTGCTCGCGCTGACGGTCGTCACCGCCGATGGCGAGGAAATCCGCACCGCGCAGCGGGCGCGCAAGTCCTCCGCAGGCTACGATCTGACACGGCTTTTCGTCGGGTCCGAGGGCACGCTTGGGGTCATCACCTCGATCACGCTCCGGCTCCAGGGCATCCCGGCCAAGATCAGTGGCGGGGTCGTCGCTTTCCCGACGCTCGAAGACGCCTGCAATGCGGTGATTATGACGATCCAGATGGGCGTTCCGGTGGCGCGCATCGAGCTGCTGGACGAGATGCAGATCCGCGCCTGCAATGCCTATTCGAAGCTTTCCTACGCGGAGCAGCCGACGCTTTTCGTCGAATTTCACGGCACGGAAGAAACGGTCGAACTGCAGGCCGCCCAGTTCGGGGAGATCGCGGCGGAGTTCGGTGGCGGCGCCTTCGCCTATACCGCCAATGCCGAAGAGCGGAACCAGCTGTGGAAGGCGCGGCACAATGCCTATTGGGCGAGCCGGGCGCTCGCGCCCGAGCTCGCGGCCCTTTCAACCGATGTCTGCGTTCCGATCTCCCGCCTTGCCGAATGTGTGGCCGCGACACAGGCCGACATCCGGGAGAACGGGTTCCTGGCGCCGATCGTCGGCCATGCAGGTGACGGCAATTTCCACGTCCTCCTGCTCTTCAACGACAAGGATGCCGCCGATGTGGAAAAGGCGGAAGCCTTCCTGGAGCGGCTGAACGGAAGAGCGCTTGCCATGGAGGGCACCTGCACCGGCGAACATGGCGTGGGGCAGGGCAAGATCAGCTATCTCGAGCAGGAACTCGGCTCTGCTCTGCCGGCGATGCGCGCCGTCAAGGCCGGGCTCGATCCCAACAACATTTTCAACCCCGGCAAGATCTTTCGCCTGTGACTGCAAGAGCTTGCGGGTTGCCCCTGCTGCGAATTGCGTTACCTTCGGGGCCGTGATCAAGGGAGTGGCATTCGGTGCTCGGACGCATACTGGTAACGCTCGGCGGACTTCTGGTGGTTGCGCTTTTCTCCGCGCTTCTGGCCCCCTTGTTCGTCGACTGGACGAGTTTCCGCCAGAACTTCGAGGACCAGGCGAGCCAGTTGCTTGGCAAGAAGGTTGTGGTCAATGGCGAGGTCTCGGCGCGGCTGCTGCCGTTCCCCTCGGTTACCATGGAAGATGTGACGGTCGGCACCGATGTGGACGGCACGCCGCTCATCAGGGTCGCCCGCTTCTCGCTCGATGCGGAGCTGGCGCCATTCCTGTCCGGTGAGGCCCGCATCATCGACATGCGCATCGAAGAGCCGAAGGCGCGGATCCGTCTGCGTCCCGATGGTACGCTCGACTGGTTGCGCGGCAGCAGGCCGAGCATTCCGGCCCGTACCGTCGTGCTGGAAAGGGCTTCCATCACGGGCGGAACCATCGAGTTCATCGATGAGCAATCCGGGCGCAACCGCGTGCTGAGTGAACTCGACGCTGCCATTTCGGCACGGACCCTGGCCGGTCCCTGGTCTGTCGAGGGTCGTGCGGTCCTGGATGGCGAAGCTGCAGAATTCGGTCTGACGACGTCGGAATTCTCGGGCGCGGCCTTGCCGCTGCGCCTTCGCATCGATCCCGAGGCGCGGCCCTTCGACATGCTGCTTGAGGGCGAACTCGCGCTGGAGGAGGGGAAGCCGCACTATATCGGGACGTTCTCCTCGACCTGGAAGAGCGAGACGCCCGCCGAACCCCTGCCGCAGGGTCAGGCACCGGCGCCGGCGCCCCGCATGCGCGGTGAGTTCAAGCTGGCCAATGACAGCATCACCGTTCCGAGCTACCGGCTTGAACTGGGCGATCCGGCCGACCCCTATGTGATCACGGGCGAAGCCAAACTCGACACCGGCTCCAATCCCGAATTCCTGCTCACTGCCGAGGGGCAGCAGGTGGATGTGAACCGGATTTCTGCCGATGGCAGTCGGGCGAAGACATCGCGCAATGGGGCCGTTTCGGTTCAGCAGCGCATGGCGCTGTTGCTGGCGACGGCGGCGGAGATCCCCATTCCGAACGTGCCTGGCCGCGCGACCTTGCGTCTGCCGGCGATCGTGGCTGGCGATACCGTCTTCCGCGACCTGCAGCTTGACGTGCGTCCTGCCGGCAATGGCTGGACCGTGGAGAAGGCCGTCGCGCTGCTGCCTGGGCGGACGCAGGTGGAAGCGAGCGGGCGTCTCGTGCTTCTGGGAGCGCCATCGTTCGAGGGCAATCTCCTGGTCGCATCGACGCAGCCTTCGGGCCTTGCGACCTGGATTGCGGGCCGTGTTGATCCCTCGATCCGTGGGCTGGCCTCGGCGGGTTTTTCCGCCTCGGTCAATCTGACCCCGGAGCTGCAGCGCTTCGAAAATCTCGAGCTGGCCATTGGCGCGGAGCCTTTGAAGGGACGGATAGAGCGGGAATCGCCGAGCGGTCAGGCTCCGAGCCTCTCCATCGATCTTTCCGGGGATGGGCTTGACCTTGATGCGGCGCGTGCGATTGCCGCACTTGTTGTCGGCGAAGATGCTGAGCAGCAGCTGCTTGCCGAGCGGGTTGCAACCCGCTTGAAGGTCGGAGCACTCAGGGCATTCGGGGTGACGGCGGACGATGTCGAGGCGATCGCCACCTATGAGGCGGGGCAGCTCTCGATTGAAAGGCTCAATCTCGGCAGCATCGCCGGCAGTGCGATCCGGATCAGTGGCCTTTTGCGCGATACGCAGGCGACGCCTGCAGGGGAGGCGGAGATCGATTTCGTCTCAGACGATCCCGGTCCGTTCCTCGATTTGTTGCGGGAGCGACTGCCGGCAAGCCCGCTTGTCGACCGGCTGGCGGCGAGTGCGCCTTGGTATGCGCAAAGCAATATCAATGGCACGGTGCAGGTTGCGGAAGCCGGAGCGGTGACGGTTGGTCTGACCGGACGTGTCAACGAGAGCGCACTTGCCCTCACGGTCGAGGCCAATGACATGTCTTCGCTGCTTGGCGGCGGGGAGCGGAACTTCGAAATCAGGCTTGAGAACGAAGAGGCTCAGATACTTCTGGGGCAGGCCGGGTTTGATCCCCTGCCATGGAAGACAGGCGAGGGCGGTGTGCTGACGGTGACGGTCAATGCCGCAGGCGAAGGCAATGCCGACGCGGTTGTCCGGTTTGCCGGTCCGGCAACCACGTTTGATGCAACGGCACGGCTCAAGGCCTTCGACACGCCCGACTTGTTCGACGGCGGTTGGGAGGTGTCGCTCGACAGCGGTGACATCGGTCCCTATCTCATGGCGCTTGGACTGAGCCTTCCTGATGCAGCAACCGGCCTGCCGGTCAAGGCACAGACAGTCTTCGCACTGGCTGAAGGCCAGCTTACGGTCGATCGCCTGACAGGAACGCTGGGCGGGCAACCGATCGAAGCGCAGGGACAGCTGAACCTGACGGGCGCCGTTCCGTCCGTTGTCGGCACCGTCCGTCTCGATCAGCTGGATCTGGACTGGCTGGCGGAGACAATGGTCGGACCGCTCACCAACCCTGCCGACGGCACATTGTCGGAGGCCGCGCTCAGCCCTGTCAGTCTGCCCTTCGATCTTGATCTTGGCCTGACCGTCAAGCAATTCTGGCCGGGTGTGGCAGAGGCGATGACGGACGTGACGGCCCAGCTGCGCAACAAGGCAGGCGAGCTGAACCTCGACGAGATCTCCGGCGGATGGTTGGGGGGCAAGGTCAGCGGACGGTTCTCCCTGGCCAATACGGATGGCAACGGCTTCCTGCAGACACGCGTTGATCTTGCGGGCGCCGATGTGCTGCGCATGATCAATTCCCTGCGGCTTGAGCGTGGCATGGCTGAGGCGCAGACGCCTGGCGGACGGATGGACATCACCCTCGTTGCCGAAGGCGCTGGCAAGACGCCGGCGGAGCTGATCGGAACGGCCAGCGGATCCGGTGAGGCGCGTTTCAGCGCGTTGACGGTCGATGCGGTGCGTCTCGACATCCTGCCGGCACTGATCGAAGACGTTGACGCCCTGGGAACCGAGATCAGCGAAGACAAGGTCCGGGAAATTGCGGAGCGGCTGATCGGGGATGGGAAGACGGTCCTTTCCGGGCTCGTTGTGCCGTTTGCGCTTTCGGATGCCACGCTGCGCGTCCAGGCCGCGAGCCATCAGACGTCGGATGCGAAGCTTGACGGCGGGTTACGGCTCGACCTGCGCAGCGGTCTTCTCGACGCAGATCTCGGGGTCGCCTTGAACCCCGGCGAGATGGCCATGGACGGCGCAGAGCCGAACCTGCGTCTTGTTTTCAGCGGCGATGCGCTGTCGCCCGAGCGGTCGCTGGAGGTGACTGAACTCACCAATTTCGTCTCCTTGCGCGCGTTCGAGATCGAGCGGCGAAGGGTCGAGGCACTGCAGGCCAGCGTGCTTGAGAAGCAGAGGCTGCGTCGCGAGGCTGCGCTTGCCCGCTCTCGTGCTGAGGAGAGAGCGCAGGCTGAGGCCGAACGTGTGCGGCAGGAAGAGGAGGCGCGGGCGAAGGCCGAAGCTGAAGCGCGCGCTGCTGCCGAACAGGCTGAAACGGTCCCGGTTCCGGCAGAGGTGCCAGCCCCGGCATCGGTGGAGCCGCTGACCACGGATACAGTGCCGAACTCTCCGGTTCTGCCGGTTGCTCCGCAGGAGCGCGTTGTCCGACAGCCGCTGCCGGAAGTGCGCTTCGAGGGCCTGCCCGGCGTGAATTGAGAGCTTGTCGGCGCGTGGGTGTCCCTGGCCTATGTTTCGTCGGTGGTTTTAGCCAGCGCCTGTTTCAGCTCTTTCAGCACGAAAAGACGAAGGGCTGAGGACAGGTTCGAATCGAGCGGTCGGGCCTCGTCGATTTCAGCGATCAGGCCGGCAAAGCTCAGACCGCGTCTTGTAGCAAGCGTCTTGAGCTCATCGAGAAATGCGTCTTCGACGGAAAAGCTCGTGCGGTGTCCGTGGAGGGTGATCGAGCGCTTGCGGATCATGACGGGTCCCAAGATACGGCGGCTGTCTTCGCAATGCGGCGGCGCCGACCGAGAAGCCGCTGCTCAATCCTGGTCCGGCTTCTCGATCCGCCCCTGTTCATGCTGGCGGGCGGCCTTGTCGTTCAGCGTCTTTGTCAGCGATTTCTCTGCCTTGGTGCGACCATGGCTGATGCGATTCTGCTCGGCCACGGCCTCGCGTTCGCTGCGGGCCTTTGCCTTGCGAAACTGCCGGAGATTGACGACGTCGGCGGCCATGCTTGGTGCTCCACGAATAAGGCCGGGTGGTTAACCCGGCCGAACGTCATGCGATCACTGCTTCTTGCGGAAGGCGTCGAGGGAAACGACCGACCCTTCCTTCTTCTCGTCGGACTTCGGAGCCTCAGTCTCCTCCGTCTTGGCGACGGCTTCCAGCGGGTAGGCGGTGATCTCGGCCTCACCTTCGTCTTCGTCGGCGAGCGGCACGTCGAATTCGAGCTCGAAATTCACTGAAGGGTCGTAGAAGCCGCGGATGGCATTGAAGGGGATGACCAGCTTTTCAGGCGTATCGGAGAAGGACAGACCGATCTCGAACAGGCTGTCGGTCACCTTCAGGTCCCAGAACTGGTGCTGGATGACGATGGTCATCTGCTCGGCATACTTCGCCTTCAGATGCTGGGAGATGCGCACGCCCGGCGCGCCGGTCAGGAAGGTGATGAAGAAGTGATGGTCGCCCGGCAGGCGCCCCGTCGCGGCAACCTCGGCCAAGACCTTGCGGATGACGCCGCGAAGTGCGTCCTGGGCCAGAATGTCGTAGCGAATATGGTCGTGCCCCATCAGATCCCTGCTTTCCTTATCATGCCGAATTTCAGCGGCTTATGCCACGACGCGACGAAGCGGAAAAGCCCCGAAGCATCAAACTGGTTCGGGCAATGTACATCAAATCTCAGGCTGCTGGTAGCAGCGAAATCCGAAGCAAAGTCATGGAGAAACACTGAGGGTTGAGATTAGGTGAAGGCTTCTGTTGCCAGGTGCCTTCGGACCCCGCCTTAAGGGGCTAACCCTAAGGACTTAGAGCGGGTTTCCCGCACCGCCATTAGGCAGCGAGAGCGTAACCCTTAGCGTTGTTGTCGTTTGCAACTACACTTGTGACCCGATAACGGCGGTATCATGCCGAGCAAAAGTTCGATCTTTACGCCCTTGTCGATCCTATTTCGCCCCCATCAAAAGCCGGTCCGAACAAGACGTCGTCACCGACCGGTTTTTGGTGGAGGCGCCGGGTACCGCCCCCGGGTCCAATAGGTTTATTACACCGACCGTTTATTGCCATAGCCGGAGCAAGCCCCGGCAAGGCTGATATAGGTGTTTCCAACCCCGATGAAAAGAGGCCCGGGGCACAATCGACCGGAGACGTTGCTGTTCCAGCCCCTCTGGCGGGGATAACAGCGCATGCCGCATTGGTTTGGGCCGCATGCGGCGGTATGATGCCGGCGACAACGACTCGATGATGGACCCATGCACCAGTATCACGACCTTCTGCGCCATGTTCTCGAGAATGGCAGCGATCGCGGCGATCGCACCGGGACCGGGACGCGCTCGATCTTCGGGCATCAGATGCGCTTTGACCTGGCCGACGGCTTTCCGGTGATCACGACGAAGCGGCTGCATCTGAAGTCGATCATCCATGAGCTCCTCTGGTTCCTCAAGGGCGATACGAATATCCGCTATCTCAAGGAAAATGGCGTCAGCATCTGGGACGAATGGGCCGACGAAGATGGCAATCTCGGCCCCGTCTACGGCGCCCAGTGGCGCTCCTGGCCGGATTATGATGGCGGGCACATCGATCAGATGGCCAAGCTCGTCGAGAGCATCAAGACCAATCCGAATTCTCGCCGTCATATCGTGACGGCCTGGAACCCGGCGCTGGTCGATGAAATGGCGCTGCCGCCATGCCACTGCCTGTTCCAGTTCTATGTCGCGGACGGGCGGCTTTCCTGCCAGCTTTACCAGCGATCGGCCGATATCTTCCTCGGCGTTCCCTTCAATATCGCTTCCTATGCGCTGCTGACGATGATGATCGCCCAGGTGACGGGGCTGGAGCCGGGTGACTTCGTACATACGCTCGGGGATGCGCATCTCTATGCCAACCATTTCGATCAGGCGAAGCTGCAGCTGACACGGACGCCGAAAGCGCTGCCGGTGATGAAGCTCAATCCCGAGGTCAAGGATCTCTTCTCGTTCAAATACGAGGACTTCACGCTGGTCGGCTACGAAGCCGATGCCAGCATCAAGGCGCCGATTGCCGTCTGATGCAAGGCGAGGGCTCCGTAAAGCACATGGCAGACATCAAGATCGTCATCATCGTTGCCGTGTCCGAGAACGGCGTGATCGGGCGTGACGGGGACATGCCTTGGAAGCTGTCGACGGATCTGAAGCGCTTCAAGGCGCTCAGCATGGGCAAGCCCCTGGTGATGGGCCGCAAGACGTTTGAGTCCGTCGGATCGAAACCGCTGCCCGGTCGACCGCATATCATCATCAGCCGCAGTCAATGCTTCGACATGCCGGGCGTGGAGACTGCGGAAAGCCTCGAAAAGGCGCTCGACCGTGGCCGGGCAATTGCCGAAGAAACGGGTGTGGATGAAGTCTGCGTCGTCGGTGGCGGGGAGATATACCGCCAGGCTTTGCCACTCGCCGATCTGCTGCACGTCACCCATGTGGAGACAGTTGTCGACGGCGACACATTCTTCCCACCCATCGATGCCGACGTGTTCGAACAGCTCGAGGAAACGGCCGTTCCAGCCGGCGAGAAGGACAATTACCCCACACGCTACGCGATATACCGTCGCAGGCGCGTCTAATAACGCAAAATTTGCCCTTTCCGAAGAAGAAGTTGCCCCCCTCGCGTTGAAAGCGGGGACTGCGATACCTATAACCCTCTGGAACCTCATGCATGTCGGCCGATCGGGCGACGGGCGGGGGACTTGGGAGCTTTTACAGCAAAGAGGTATTGATGCCCTGGAGCAATCAAAACGGCGGCGGCGGCGGTCCATGGGGCGGCGGCGGCGGCGGTGGTAACAATCAGGGTCCCTGGGGGCAGGGGCCAAACCGGCCACGCGGAAACGGCGGTGGCAATGGCGGCGGCGGCGGCAACCAGCCGCCGGATCTTGAAGATCTGATCCGTCGCGGTCAGGATCGGCTGAAGAACGTCGTGCCCGGTGGTATCAACGGCGGCGCATTCGTGATTGTCGGCATCGTGCTGGTCGCCTTCTGGGCGATGCAAGCCATCTATACGGTTCAGCCGGACGAGCGCGGTGTAGAGCTGCGCTTCGGTAAACCGCTTGAGGAAGTGGCCATGCCGGGTCTGCATTTTCATCTGTGGCCGATCGAATCGGTCGAGATCGTCAAGGTCACCGAGCAGCAGCAGAATATCGGCAGCCGCCCGACCTCGAACAATCCGGGCGCCGGCCTGATGCTCAGCGGCGACCAGAACATCGTCAGCGTTCAGTTCTCGGTGCTCTACACCGTGTCGGACCCGCAGTCCTATCTCTTCAACCTCGAAGACCCCACGCAGACTCTGCAGCAGGTCTCTGAAAGCGCCATGCGCGAGGTTGTCGGTCGTCGCCCGGCGCAGGACGTCTTCCGCGATAACCGTGAAGAAATCTCGACCCAGGTTCGCGACATCATCCAGGGCACCATGGACACCTATGGCGCCGGTATCGCGATCAATGCGGTTCCGATCGAAGATGCCGCTCCGCCGCGTGAAGTGGCCGAGGCCTTCGAAGAAGTGCAGCGTGCCCAGCAGGACGAAGACCGCTTCGTTGAAGAAGCCAACCAGTACGCCAACCAGCGTCTCGGTCAGGCACGAGGCCAGGCGGCCCAGATCCGTGAAGAGGCCGCAGCCTACAAGGATCAGGTCGTGAAGGAAGCGGAAGGTGAGGCCCAGCGCTTCATCTCGATCTACGACGAATACGTCAAGGCGCCCGACGTGACGCGCCAGCGCATCTATCTGGAAACCATGGAGAATGTCCTGCGCAATTCCAACAAGGTGATCATCGACGAGAAGCAGGGCGTCGTGCCTTATCTGCCGCTCAACGAAATCACGCGCCAGCCGGGCAACCAGCCCGCGGGCCAGTCGGCGACGGGAGGCAACTGATATGCAGAACCGTCTTGCCTATTTCCTGGTCGCTATCGGCGTTGCGCTCTTCTTCGTCTACTCGTCGATCTTCGTGGTCAACGAACGCCAGCAGGCGATCGTGCTGCGTTTCGGTCAGATCCAGGACGTCAAGAGCGAACCGGGCCTGTACTTCAAGCTGCCCTTCGCCTTCATGGATGCCGACCGCGTTCAGTATGTCGAAGACCGCGCGCTGCGCTTCGACCTGCCGAACATCCGTGTTCAGGTTCGCGGCGGTGCGTTCTATGAAGTCGACGCCTTCGCCGTCTATCGCATCACCGATGCCCGTCGCTTCCGCGAGACGGTCTCGGCCGACCGGGAAGCTGCCGAATCGCGTCTGCGCACCCGTCTCGATGCAGCGCTTCGCCGCGTCTACGGTCTGCGCAACTTCGATGCAGCCCTTTCCGAAGAGCGTGGTTCGATGATGTCGGACGTTCGCAACGATCTTCAGGCGGCAGCCGAAAGCCTCGGCCTGCAGGTCACCGATGTCCGCATCCGTCGCACCGACCTGACGCAGGAAGTCTCGCAGCAGACCTTCCAGCGCATGAAGGCCGAGCGTCTGGCCGAAGCTGAACTGATCCGCGCCCGTGGTAACGAAGAAAGCCAGCGTCGCCGGGCGATCGCCGACCGTCAGGTCGTCGAGCTCCAGGCCGAAGCGCAGCGTGATTCGGAAATCCTGCGCGGTGAAGGCGATGCCGAGCGTAACCGCATCTTCGCCGATGCTTTCCAGCGCGACCCGGCCTTCTTCGAGTTTTATCGCTCGATGCGCGCCTATGTTGGCTCGATGAGCAATCAGGGCACGACGATGGTGCTGTCGCCGGACAGCGACTTCTTCCGCTTCTTCAACAGCGGCGCTGGAACCGGACAGTCGGTACCTCCGGCAGCGGCTCCGGCAACACCGCCGGCGGCTGTCGGCAACTGAACCGATGGATGACCTGTTCGCAGGGATTGCCATCTTTCTGATCATCGAGGGGCTGGCCTATGCGCTGGCCCCTCGTTTTCTTGTGCGCATGGCACGGCTCCTGCCGCATGTCCCCGAGGACCAGCTGCGGCTGCTCGGGCTCACGGCCGTGACAATGGGCGTTGCAATCGTATGGTGGATCCGCGGTTGACAAGATCTGGTCGCAAGCTGCGGTTAGAGCTATTCCGGCAATTGTGATTTTCCCTTCGCCCATTCCGCCCTATGTTCTTTCAGACAGCAGACAATCCAGTGAGGAAGCCGATGATGAAACCTGCCCGCGCGTCGCGAATGATTCTGTCGGCTCTTCTGGTGGGCACGACCCTGTCTGCCGGCGCGCTCGCGGTGCCTGCGCCTTCCCTGGCGCAACAGGGGCCTGATTCCGTTGCCGATCTCGCCAGCGGACTGCTGGGCGCGGTGGTGAATATCTCCACATCGCAGAGCGTTGCAGAGGAGGGCGAGGGCCCCCTTCCGCAGGTGCCGGAGGGTTCGCCGTTCCAGGAACTGTTCGAGGATTTCTACCGGAATCGAGATGGCGACGGGACCAACAACAAGGTCAATTCGCTTGGTTCCGGCTTCGTTATCGACCCGACCGGCTTTATCGTCACCAACAACCACGTGATCGAGAATGCGGACGACATCGAGGTCATTTTCTCCGACGGATCGAAGCTGAAGGCGAAGTTGATCGGCACCGATACGAAAACCGATCTGTCCGTACTCAAGGTTGAGCCGCCGCAGCCGCTGACCTCGGTCAAGTTCGGTGATTCGCGCAAGATGCGAATCGGCGACTGGGTCATGGCGATCGGCAACCCGTTCGGCCTTGGCGGATCGGTGACCGTCGGCATCATTTCGGCCAGCGGACGCAACATCAATGCCGGTCCCTACGACAATTTCATCCAGACGGATGCGGCGATCAACAAGGGCAATTCCGGCGGTCCGCTGTTCAACATGAACGGCGAGGTGATCGGCATCAATACGGCGATCATTTCGCCGAGCGGCGGTTCGATCGGCATCGGCTTTGCCGTGCCGACGGAGCTTGCCGAGAATATCGTCAAGCAGCTGATCGAGTTCGGCGAAACCCGGCGTGGCTGGCTGGGTGTGCGTATCCAGCCGGTATCCGACGAAGTGGCGGAGAGCCTGAAGATCGGCCGGGCCCGCGGGGCGCTGATCAGCGGGATCGTCGAGGGTGGTCCGGTGGCCAACGGGCCGATCGAGGTCGGTGACATCGTCACGTCCTTTAACGGTCGTCCGATTGCCGAAACGCGCGATCTGACGCGTATCGTGGCAGAAAGCCCGATCGGCGAGCCTCTTGATGTGGTGATCCTGCGCGATGGCAAGGAGCAGACCGTCAAGGTGACGCTCGGACGCCTGGAAGACGAGGAGGTCGCCAGCAACGAGACCGATCCCGAGACCACGGTGGAACCCGGGGAAGAAGGGGCCGCACCCGATGGCGATCAGCAGGCACCTGCCAACCCGCCGGCCACAGAAGAGGCTCCGGATGGTGGGCAGCAGGCCGATCCCCCGGCTGCGGATGACCAGGCCGAGCAAAGTGCACCTGTCACCGAAGGGCTGATCGGGGTTGAGCTGACAGCATTGACCGACGCCAATCGCCAGAGCTTCTCGATTGCGGAGGGTGTCGAGGGCGTGCTGATCACGCGCGTTCTTCCGGGGTCGAAAGCCGAGGGCAAGGGGCTCAAGGTCGGCGAGGTCATCGTGGAGGTGGCGCAGGAATTCATGAAGACGCCGCAACAGGTCGCCGAGAAACTTACGAGCATCAAGGGTGAGGGGCGTCGCAGCGGTTATCTGATGATCGCCGACAAGGATGGCAATCTCCGCCTGGTCGCCGTCCCGCTGGAATAGCCCCTGCCAAGTGTCGATGATCGGAACCCACAGCATGGTTTATTGCGGGTCTCTGGACAGGGGCGGCGCGCCTGGCGCTGCCCTTGCCATCGGCCAGGCGCTGCAACAACGCCAGAGGCATTCGATAGGCTGCATTTTACCGGCTTTCCGCCCATGGTCGGGTCGTCGGGTTCATTGCCCGATGCGTCAGTATCGCACTTCGGATCTTTTCTAGCCAGACTTGCCGGTCGATCCGATCCTATGGATCCCTGTCATCGACACCTTGGTATCAGGCGTAAAGCCGCTGCACCGAGGTGCTGTTCTGGCGCAGGTAATCCTCGAACTTGTCGATCGGCATCGGTCGACCGGCGAGGTAGCCCTGGATCTCGCCGCAGCCCATCTGGCGCAGCAACTCGAACTGGCCCGTGGTTTCAACCCCTTCGGCGGCAACACTCATCTTCAGGTCGCGTGCAAGGCGAATAACGGAGTCGACGATGGCGCGGCTGTCCGAATTCGACTCGAGATCCGAGATGAAGGATTGATCGACCTTAATCTTGTCGAAGCGATAACGGCGCAGATAGCTGAGCGACGAGAAGCCCGTACCGAAGTCGTCGAGGGCAATCCTGAGCCCGAGCCGCTTCAGCGAGGCGAGCGTCTGTTCAACGCCGATCGTCGTTTCCATCAGCAGGCTTTCGGTGACCTCAAGCTCCAGGCGATTGGCTGGAAGTTCATTCTGTTGCAGCGCGTTTTCCACCAGCGGCAGAAGGCCGGGGCTCAGGAACTGTCGCGATGACAGGTTGACGGCGATCCTGATGTCATCTGGCCAATTGGCCGCATCCCTGCAGGCCTGACGCAGGACCCAGCTGCCAAGCGTCCCGATTTGCCCGGATTCTTCGGCGATCGGGATAAACTCGGCGGGGCTGATCGCGCCCAGCGTTGGATGATTCCAACGGAGCAATGCCTCGGCACAGACGACGCGGCGCGACTGGGTATCAACCAGCGGCTGGTAGTGGACGTTCAGGCTTTCCTCGGCGATCGCCAGCGCCAGTTCCTGTTCGATCATATTGCGGCGGCGGGCTACGGCATCGAGAGAGCTGTCGAAGAAGCGGTAGCGATTGCGCCCCTCGGTCTTGGCCCGGTACAGCGCGAGATCGGCGTTGCGCATCAACTGGTCTGGATCCGTTCCATCGATCGGGGCGCAGGCGATGCCGATGCTGACGCCGACATGGACCAAACCGCAGCGGAGATTGATCGGCTGGCTCAGCTTGTCGATGATCCTGGAGGCGAGCACTGCTGCACTTTGCGGGTCCTCGCCCGAGGCATGGAGGATTGCGAATTCGTCTCCGCCGATACGTGCGAGCGTGTCCGTCTCGCCGCGTAGCTGGCTGAGGATGCTGGCCACAGCACGCAGCATCTCATCGCCGCCGGCATGGCCGAAGCTGTCGTTGATCTGCTTGAAGCGATCGAGATCGAGGACGAGAACCGAAAAGGCGTCGCCGAACCGTTGATAGCGCGACACGGCTCTGTCGAAGTCCTCGGACAGCAGGACGCGGTTGCCGACTTCCGTCAAGGGGTCGTGACGGGCCATGTGTTCAATCCGCAGCCGGCTCTCCCGATTGGCCGTGACGTCGCGGCCAACACCGCGATAGCCCTTGAAGTTGCCGTTCTGGTCATACATCGCCTTGGCGGTCAGCGACCAGATCGCCAGTTCACCGCCCAGTTCCACGCATATGTCCTGGTCACGAAAGGATTGCCGGGATTGCAGGCTGTTGATGAAGTTGCCTCGGTAGTCGAGGTCTTCGAAACCAACGGAGGAAAACGGTATGATGCTCGTGATTGGCCTCCCGAGGATCATGTTCTCGGGAACCTGGAGCTGCTCGTAGAAGCGGGCCGAGGCACGTTCCAGATTGAGATCGCTGTCGACGCCCCAGAGCCAGTCGGCTGCATTCTCCTCGAAGTCGTTGAGGAGCAGACCGATCACGGCACGCTGTTCGTCGGCCGCTATCTTGGCCCGGACGCGCTCTGTGAGGCTCCGGCACACGGCAAGCGACGAGCGGATGATGATGGCTGCGAAAACAAGATAGAGAGCGAAGAGATAGGCGCCGACAATCGAAGGATCACGGGACAGTGCAACGCCTGCGCCGATTGCCACGGTGCCGCAGAATACGATGGAGGCAGGCGGAATGGTCGCAAGGGCGAAACCACCGCCGCCGGCCATGCCGACTGTCAGGGCGATCAGGACCATGCGCTGCGTTTCGTTTGCGGAGTGATAGGCGAACACGTCGAGTGCCGCCCAGAGCCCGCTCAAGATCCCGGCATAGATGACCGTGCGAATGGTGCCTCGCAAGCTGGCCCGTTCCCGTGTGCCGCGCCTGCGGTTTCGCCACCATGAGAGACTGGTGTACAGGGCAAGCGCAATGATCAGGGCGCAGATGATGTAGACTGCCAAGGACGACGGGCTGCCGCGAAAGACAAAGATCGTCAGCGTCGCATTGAAGAGGTTGGCCACCATCATCCAGGGCGTGCTGGTCGAGAGCACCGCAAGCCGGATCGCGCGGATACGGTCTGCCTCTTCCGCTGTCTGGTCGCCTTCTCCAAGACGCAAGAAGCGGTCGACCATGTTCGACATGCGGAAGGCTACTCGCGCCAGGATTGTTCTCTCCATCGCACAATATATAGCCGCTATATTTTAAGTCCGCGTAAATTAGTCATATCAGCTTGTCGTGATCCCCAGCTTTTTACGCGCGCTTCGAAACAATACATGCCGCTTTAAATGCGGATGGCTCTCCGGCACCTTCGGGTGATCAAAACTTCTTTCCGGCAAGTGCTGCATGCCAAGGCGTCGCATGACGGCAATCGAGCGATGATTGTCATGCACTGCGAAGGCATTGATCTCCTCGAAGCCATGGGTTTCGTGCCCGTTTTGCAGAAGCTCCCTTGCCGCCTCCGTAACGTAACCTTTACCCCAGTACCGTGTCGCGAGCCGCCAGCCCATCTCGACAGCATTCTCTGGAAGGATGTCAGGCAGATCAACCGGTGAGAGGCCGCAAAAGCCCATGGCCTCATCGGTTGTTTTGTCGGCGAGCGCATAGAAACCGAGGCCGGTATCGCTGATCATGTCCCGATTGCGATTAAACAAGAGGTCGCATTCCGCATGCGAACGGCGGAAGGGAAAGAACTCCATGACCTTGGCATCGCGATTGATCTCGTAGAACAGATCGCGGTCGCTTTCCTGCCAGTTGCGCAGGACCAACCGCTCTGTCTCGAGGACCTTCATGGCTGGTCCTCAGGGGCTGACGAAATCGGACTTGCGATAGCCCTGGAGGTAAAGAAGGGCAGTGAGGTCGCCGTGATCGATACGGATCTTCGCCTCTGCGGCAACTGCGGGCTTGGCGTGGAGCGCCACGCCGGAGCCGGCGATCCCGAGCATGCCCAGGTCGTTCGCGCCGTCGCCAACGGCAATGGTTTCCCGCGCGGTGATGCCCAGGCGCTCTGCGATGTCGAGCAATGAATCCACCTTGGCCTGCTTGCCGAGAATGGGCTCTGCGACCTCGCCGGTCAGGACGCCATCCCCTTCAAGCAGGATGTTGGCACGGTTCTCGTCAAAACCGAGCATGGCGGCGATTGGTCCGGTAAAGACAGTGAAACCGCCGGAGACGAGTGCGGTGTATCCGCCCTTCGCCTTCATCGTGGCGATCAGTTCCCTGCCGCCGGGCGTGAGCGTGATGCGCTTTGCGATAACCTCGTCCACCACCGAAATCGGCAGGCCCTTCAATAACGCGACGCGTTCGCGCAGAGCGGGTTCGAAGGCGATCTCGCCATTCATCGCCCGAGCCGTGATCTCCGATACCTTTTCCTTCAGGCCGACTTCGGCTGCCAGTTCGTCGATGCATTCCTGGCCGATCATGGTTGAGTCCATGTCGGCGATCAGAAAGGATTTGCGACGCGTGTCGGCGTCCTGAACGGCGACATCGACGGGTTGCCCAGCCAGAGCTTCGCGGATGCGGCGTTCGGCATCAAGAGCATCGGTGCCGTCGACAAGGGCGATATCGCATGCAATTCCATCAGCCAGCCAGTAGACGCGCGAGGAGGCGACGGCATCTGCTGCTCGCTCGGCAAGGGCGGAGCTCAGAACAGGGTTTGACGGATTGGCGACAAGCGTGGCAACCAAGGCCATGATGGAAGATCCTGACAAGAACAATGATGCGATCCTGATAACCGGGCCGACCGCCAGCGGCAAGTCCGCGCTGGCGCTGACGTTTGCCCGTCGCCACAACGGTGTCGTCATCAATGCCGACAGCATGCAGGTCTACGACACGCTGAGGGTGCTGACTGCCCGCCCCAGCGAGCCGGAAATGGAAGGGGTTCCGCACGCTCTCTATGGTCATGTGCCAGCCGGTCGGAACTATTCGACCGGCGACTGGCTGCGCGACATGGCTTCCCTCCTGGAGAGCCTGAGGCGCGACAGCAGGTTGCCGGTGATCGTTGGTGGCACCGGTCTCTACTTCAAGGCGCTGACGGGCGGTCTCTCTGACATGCCGCCGATCCCGGACGACTTGCGGGCAGAGATCCGCCTGCGACTGGAGAAGGAAGGTGCTGAAGGGCTGCACACGGAGTTGTCAGGTGTTGATCCCGCCATGGCGAGCCGCCTCAATCCTGCAGACGGGCAGAGGATTGTCCGGGCGCTGGAAGTCTTTCGTGCAACGGGGCGGTCGATCGCCGAGTTTCAGAAGCAATCGGGGCCGATGTTGGTCGATCCGGATCATGCGCGAAAGCTGGTGGTTCTGCCGCAACGGACGGTCTTGCACGAGCGGATCAACCGCCGCTTCGACAGGATGATGGAGGAGGGGGCCATCGAGGAGGTCGAGGCTCTCATGTCGCTCGGGCTCAAACCCGAGATGCCGGCCATGAAGGCGATCGGCGTTGCCCAGATTGCAGACTTGCTCGCTGGTCGGCTTGGCCGCGACGAGGTGATCGAGCGGGCTTCTGCCGCGACACGCCAATATGCCAAGCGGCAGATGACCTGGTTCCGCAATCAGATGGACGAGAGCTGGCAGCGGGTCGATCCGGCGACATTCCGGATCGACTGAGCGCACTCAATCGCGCTTGTAGAGGCTCGATAGCGGTTTCTTCAGGATGCTTTCCCGCAGGGAGGAGCCGCCTTCGCGGCGGAGCGGCTGCGAGCCGAAGCTGGCCGACGGCGCCTCTGCCGGAACGACCGGTGGCGGTGAAGCAGGTCTCGCTCGCAGACTGTCGTCCCCGCCGGGGCGAGGCAGCATGTCCGGGCGATAGGGTTCGATCGTCGGTGTCTCCGATGCCGGCAGGCTCTGCCGCGTAACCGGGGTTTCAAAGGCCGGACGCTGGGTGGCCTGGTAAGACGGGAGCGGCTGTGCCGTTGCTACCGGAGCCCGTGGCATCGGTGCTGGACGGGGATCGTCAAAGCGATCGTCGTCCTCGAATTCCTCATCGTCATAGAGGCCATCCGGGGCGCTGGGAATGTCGCCGCGACCGAAGCTGCTTTCGAAACTCTGCTGGAAGGCCGAGATGTCGGGTCCGGCAATGGCGCGCATGCGTGAGACGATCGATCGCAGATCGACGGTATCCGGGGTTTCCTCGGTTGCCTTTGCATTGACGCCATTTGCCTTGGGCAGTGCCGCTTCATCGACGCGGCTGAAGCGCATGCGCATGGGAACCGCAATCGCTTCCCCGAAGGCAATCGCCTCGCCATTGCCGATCGAGGAGATGAAGCTCGTCGTCGAGATCGAACTGTCGGGGATCGCCGAGCGGATGATTTCCTGGTCCCGGTCATTGGCAAGACGCATGGCAAAGAGCGTGGAGCACTGGGACAGAATGGTCTGGTCGAGTTCGCCTGGACGCTGGGTGATGACGCCGAGCGAGACCCCGTATTTTCGGCCTTCCTTGGCAATGCGGGCGATGGCCTGGCGGGTCGGGAAAAAGCCGAGATTGGGATCTGAGGGGACGTAACGATGCGCCTCTTCGCAGACCACCAGCATATGGATCGCACCATTCGACCAGAGCGCCAGCTCGAAGGCCATGCGGCACAGCACGGAGGCGACCGAATTGACGACTTCCGAGGGAATGCCGGCGAGCTGGAAGGTCGAGATCGGGCGATCGTCTCCCGGGATACGGAAGATATGCGCGATCGTCTCCATGATCGTGTCACTGATCGTGTTGTTGGAGAACATGAAATGATAGCGCGGGTCGTTGACCGCAGACATGATGCGCATCTTCAGCGAGCGCAGGAAGGGCTTTTCCGAGCGGCCCTCCAGACGGCCGATGCGCTCATCGATGAGGGCAAGCAGGTCGGCGATACGATAGGGGACGGGCGTGTCCGCCGTCATCGAACTCTTGTCGGCCATGCGGCGCATGAGAGCGCTCTCATTGCCGCGAAAGGCGCGTTTCGCCTCCGGCATCAGATCGCGCAGGATGTCGAGTTCCTCCGGCACGGGAGGGCGGCCGCGGAACAGGACCTCGGCGAACTCGTCCAGGCGCATCAGCCAGAAGGGAAGGTCGAGCGTATCTGTGTCGATGACGACGGCAAGCTCGGGGAAGGCGGCGGCGAATTCGTTGTGCGGGTCGAGGATCAGGACGCGAAGCTTCGGATCGCTCTCGATTGCCTTGCGCAGCAGCAGCGACACGGCGGTCGACTTGCCGACGCCGGTCGAGCCGACGACCGCGAAGTGCTTGGACAGCATGGACGGAATATGGATCGTGGCATCGATGGTTTCGTCCTGGGTCAACTTGCCGATGACGGCAGTGTCTCCAAGGCGGGTGTCATAGATGCGCAAGAGGTCGGCAGCACGGATGCGGTGGGCGATCGCGCCGAGATAGGGATAGCGCGAGATGCCGGTCGAGAAGAGCTCCTTGCCGTCATCGTGGACATAGACTTCGCCGAGCAACTCGACTTCGATGAGGAACTGGTTGTCTGCGCCTTCACCCCAGTCCTTGCCTTCCGTCTGCATGGAGTAGGCGAGCGCCACGACGCGGTTCTTTCCGACGCTGATCGAGATCAGCCGGCCGACGGACCAGAGTTCGGTAAGATCCGTTCCGCCGTCTTCCGCGACGGCCGAAATCGTTGCACGCGAACCGTTACAGGCGACGACTCGCCCGAGCATCCGGTTGCCTGGCCGCATACCATCGCGGCGGTCTTGTTCTCCGGCGGCGCCGGACTTGTGAAGATCATCGTTCAACAAGCGCATTCTCCCTGCTGGCGCAAGCCTAGGCGGGAGCACTTAAAATTTCGTGTAGCGCGTTAGGCCGGCGGTGATGTTTCGTCACTGTTGGCGCAACAAACTTTCGCGAGGAGCGCTGAAAATTTACAAAAGATGCGTTGACGGTGGCGGGCTTTCTGGCTAACACTTCGGCCCATGAAAAACTCGGTGGCACTTATCGTGGTGGGAAGGCGCATGGGCAGGATGGTGTAACCATCCGGCGATAGCCACCCATGCGCTAGATGACAGGCTCCTCAAAGGGGCCTTTTTTTATGCCCTGAACCGGGTTATCAGCCCCAAAACCAAGAAGGCAGATGGAAACACAGCATGACGGGTAAAGACAATCAGATGACTGGCGCCGAGATCGTCCTGCGCGCGCTGAAGGATAACGGTGTCGAGCATATCTTCGGCTATCCCGGTGGGGCCGTGCTTCCGATCTATGACGAGATCTTCCAGCAGGAAGAGATCCAGCACATTCTCGTGCGCCACGAGCAGGGCGCAGGTCACGCAGCGGAAGGTTACGCAAGGTCAACCGGCAAGGTCGGCGTGATGCTGGTCACTTCCGGCCCCGGCGCCACCAATGCGGTGACGCCTTTGCAGGACGCGCTGATGGATAGCGTTCCGCTGGTCTGCATCTCGGGTCAGGTTCCGACCTCGCTGATCGGTTCGGACGCCTTCCAGGAATGCGATACCGTCGGCATCACGCGCCCCTGCACCAAGCACAACTGGCTGGTCAAGGATGTCAACCAGCTGGCCTCGATCATCCACGAAGCCTTCCGCATCGCCCAGACGGGCCGTCCGGGTCCGGTTCTCGTCGATATTCCGAAGGACATCCAGTTCGCCACCGGCACCTATACGCCGCCGGATGCGCACAAGACGCTGAAAAGCTACCAGCCGAAGGTCTCGGGCGATGCCCGCGCGATCCAGGCCGCCGTCGAACTGATGGCGTCGGCACGCCGTCCAATCATCTATTCCGGCGGTGGCGTCGTGAATTCCGGTCCGGAAGCAACTAAGCTACTGCGTGAACTGGTCGGCCTCACCGACTTCCCGATCACGTCCACCCTGATGGGTCTCGGTTGCTATCCGGCCTCGGGCAAGAACTGGCTCGGCATGCTCGGCATGCACGGTTCCTACGAAGCCAACATGGCGATGCATGATTGCGACGTCATGGTCTGCATCGGCGCGCGCTTCGATGACCGCATCACCGGCCGTCTGAACGCGTTTTCGCCGAACTCGAAGAAGATCCACATCGACATCGACCCGTCGTCGATCAACAAGAATGTCCGCGTCGACGTGCCGATCACCGGTGACGTCGGCCGCGTTCTCGAAGACATGGTCCGCGCCTGGCGCGCCCTGCCGAAGAAGCCCGAGGCGTCGCAGACGGCTGAGTGGAATGCGACCATTGCCAAGTGGCGCGCCCGCAACTCCTTCGCCTACTCGCCGTCGAAGGACGTGATCATGCCGCAATACGCCCTGCAGCGGCTCTATCAGCTGACCAAGGATCGCGACACCTACATCACGACCGAAGTCGGCCAGCACCAGATGTGGGCCGCGCAGTACTACGGCTTCGAGCAGCCGAACCGGTGGATGACCTCCGGTGGCCTCGGCACCATGGGCTACGGCCTGCCGGCAGCTCTCGGCGTGCAGATCGCCCATCCGGAGGCGCTCGTCATCGACATCGCCGGTGACGCCTCGATCCAGATGTGCATTCAGGAAATGTCGGCCGCCATCCAGTATGAAGCGCCGATCAAGATCTTTATCCTGAACAACCAGTACATGGGCATGGTCCGCCAGTGGCAGCAGCTTCTGCACGGCAACCGTCTGTCGAACTCCTATACGGAAGCCATGCCTGACTTCGTCAAGCTGGCCGAAGCCTATGGTGCCGTCGGCATTCGCTGCGAAAAGCCCGATGATCTCGATGGCGCGATCCAGGAGATGATCGACGTGAAGAAGCCCGTGATCTTCGACTGCCGTGTGGCCAATCTCGCCAACTGCTTCCCGATGATCCCGTCGGGCAAGGCACATAACGAGATGCTGCTGCCGGACGAGGCGACGGATGAAGTCGTTGCCAATGCCATCGATGCCAAGGGCCGTCAGCTCGTCTGACCGGGAGGAACAAGACCATGAACGCACATCTTCAGCCGACCGGTTCGGCCTACTTCATCGCCAAGGAAACCTCGGCCATTGAGAGCCATACGCTCTCGGTGCTTGTCGATAACGAGCCGGGCGTTCTCGCCCGCGTCATCGGCCTGTTCTCCGGTCGCGGCTACAACATCGAAAGCCTCACGGTCTCCGAGACCGAGCATGAGGCGCATCTGTCGCGCATCACCATCGTGACGCGTGGGACGCCAACCGTTCTCGAGCAGATCAAGGCACAGCTCGAGCGCATCGTTCCGGTGCATCGCGTTGTGGACCTGACCGTTCGCGCGCGGGAACTGGGTCAGGAGCGCCCGATCGAGCGCGAGGTTGCCCTGGTGAAGGTGGTGGCGGAAGCGGAAATGCGGGCGGAAACCCTGCGCCTTGCCGATGCTTTCCATGCGAAGGTGGTGGACGCGACCGTGAACCACTTCATCTTCGAGATCACCGGCAAATCCTCCAAGATCGACCAGTTCGTCTCGATCATGAAGCCGCTCGGCCTCAACGAGATCTGCCGCACCGGCATTGCCGCGATGAATCGTGGTCCGCAGGGCATGTAAGGAATTCGGGAATTCCCGAACTTAAAAAGGGCGGCCTTGCGGTCGCCCTTTTTGTTGTCTTGTCTCTTCAATTCATGCCGAGGAGATCGAGGAGGCCCATCTGCTGAGGCGCAGGGGCTAGCTCAGCCTCCGCCTTTTTCGGCTTTTCCTTGACTGGCTTCTCTTTGGCTGGCTTCTCACTGGCCTTGGCCTTCGAAGTCTTCTCCTCTTTCTCAGAGCTTGCCTCGACTTCGGCCGGATCGGCCTTCTTCTTCGAGGGCTTTTTGGCCTTGGCTACCGTTTCCTCGGCGGCCAATGCGCCTGCCGTCTCGCCGTCGACGTCTGTCGTGGTCAGCATGGCTGTCAGCGCATGGCGCAGCGCTGCGGGCCTCAGGCTGTAGTGGATGTATTGCCCCTTCTTCTCGCCTTCGATCAGTTCGGCGTTTTCCAGGATCGAGAGGTGCTGGGAAATCGAGGGCTTGGCCATGTCGAAGCGTGCGGCGATTTCACCGGCGGTCAGGGTCGATTGCGACAGATGGACCAGCATCATCCGGCGCGGATCAGACGCCAGCGCATGAAAGACGCGGGACGAGATCTTGTCCATTGCCGGATGCAGGTCGGTCTTGCCGCGCTTTGCCATGTCATGCCCCTCAGCCTGCGGTTTTCACACCGCAATTTTCAAATTAGGCAATCTCCTAATTTCCTGAGGGACTGCGGTAAAGTGCCGGAAATGCAGGGCCTGTGGATAGATCGCGATTTTGCGATGGTCAGAGCCGTTCATTTTTAAATGGAAGCAGTTGGTACATTCTATTTCCAAGTGCGACATGCCAATAATTTCAATGGCTTCACTTTGGAGATTTTGGCATGTCCAGGTGCTATACGCAAATCACCCTCGCCGATCGCCGACGCCTTCATCAACTGATTGCAGCGAAAGTGTCCATCAACGAGATGGCGCGTCTACTTGGGCGCCATCGCTCGACGATATACCGCGAGATCAGGCGCAATACGTTCCATGATCGTGAATTGCCGGACTATGATGGCTACTACAGCACGCTTGCCGATGATCTGGCTCGGGAGCGTCGATGCAGGCTGAGGAAGCTCAGGCGTCATCCAGATTTGCGCGAAGAAATCGTCACTCAATTGAAGGCTCGCTGGTCACCGGAACAGATTGCCGGACGCCTGATTTCTGACGGCGTATGCATGGTTCGTGTCTGCAAGGAAACGATCTATCGCTTCATCTACGACAAGGAGGATTACGGCTTAGGTCTCTATGAATACCTGCCGGAAGCGCGCCGCAAACGTCGTCCACTGCGGTCGAGGAAACCACGAGATGGAGCGTTCCCATCGGCGCATCGGATCTCAGAAAGACCTGATATTGTTGGGAAAAGATTGCAGTTCGGCCATTGGGAGGGTGATCTCATGATCTTTGAGCGTCCATTCGGCCAGGCAAACATCACGTCGCTTGTCGAGCGCAAGAGCCGCTACCTCGTGCTGATCAAGAACCCAAGCCGGCACTCTGGTCCGATCATGGACAAGATCATCCGATCATTCTCACCCTTGCCTGCATTCGCACGTCGAAGCTTCACCTTCGACCGTGGGACCGAGTTCGCCGGATTCAGGGCTTTGGAGGGTGGCATCGGAGCAACCAGCTGGTTCTGCGATCCCAGTGCGCCCTGGCAAAAAGGCACTGTCGAGAATACCAACAAACGTCTTCGTCGCTTTCTTCCTGGCGACACCGATCTGGCGTTGGTGTCACAACGCGACCTGACTACGCTTGCAAGGCTTCTCAACAATCAGCCGCGCAA
>JAPZUE010000110.1 GCA_027533385.1 Rhizobium sp.
AGGTTGGCTCTAAGCAACCCGACCCTACCGGAAAACACTGGTGACCACCGCTACGCCGCCCGCTCCCTACAGCACATTGGAGGGCGCGCTCGCGAGCGGCTTCGCTATCACCCAGCTACACCACTCGCCGGGACACGATCAGTTTTCCGAACGGGAGCGAACTTTAGGACGTCGAACGCCGCCCCGGCATTGGCGCCAATCCGGGTATCCGCTTCATGGGTTCCCCGAACTGATGGTCAAGGGAATAGCGCAGGTAGATACGGCAGACACTTCTCATCACATCTTGAGTGTCGGGGGGTCGTCTCGGCGCTCTCTTGTAATGCTTTGGCCATACGCTAATGCAATTGCGGCAGCATCGACAGCCTACGGGCAGCAATCCTCTCGAGCCCCGCCGCCCTAGCCAGTCCCAACGCAGAAAACATCAGACTCCTTGCCCAGGCGGGTAGAGTTTCCATGGCCTCTAGCTTGTCAGTAAGGCTGCGGATGTCACGATCAAACGCGCGGATTCGCTCTTGCTCATAGTGATGAAGGTTGGTCTGCAGCAAGTGAGGCTGAGCCAAGCCTTGTTGTAGTTGCCGGGCAAGCAGCTCAGCGTCCGCCAAGCCGGCATTCATCCCCTGCCCTCCCGCCGGGCTATTCAGGTGCGCCGCATCGCCAGCTAAAACTACTCTCCCCGCGACCAGACGCGACGTTCGCCTCTCATGCTTCTTATAGGCCGCAGTCCAAAGCGTCTGCCGCCATGAGCCTGGCCCGAACATTCTCTCAGTCAGCAGCTTCGCATGACCAGGCAAATCTTCTTCAGCCAGTGTATCATCGACTGCTGCTTCAATGATCCGCCAGACACCATCGGCAAAGCGGATAGCAATGGTGAAAGAACCTGCATTTGGATCGGCCAGCCACCCAGCGGTCGTATCGGCTTCCGGGGATACCGAAACGTCGGCAAGGACCGCGCGAGTTGGATATGTTTTACCCTCCAGCTCCCAGCCTAGCTGTTTGCGTACCGCCGAATGAGCGCCATCTGCGCCAACGAGTACTTTTGCCTCTAGCTCGCGGCCGCCCGACGCGATTATGTGTACGCCATCCTCTGAAGCATCGAACCGCTCAAGAGCTGTGTCGAAGGCAATGTCTACCAGTCCGGTCGCCAAGACAGCGTCCAGGAGGATCCGTTCGGTACGGTCCTGCGAGAGCGCCAAGGCATATGGTGTCGGTGTTCGATCTGCGAGCTCGCTGAAATCAAATGTCAGCATCGGTTTGCGATCGGAAGCCCGCAAGATGCGAATGGCGTCATTGCGTTGGCCTTGATCAAGAAAAGGGGCCAGCACACCGAGGCGGTAAAAGAACTCGAGGCTACGTGGTACGATCAGTGTGGCGCGGGAGTGGGCGTCGATCTTCGGCTTTTTCTCCAGGACAACAGAGCGGATACCGGAGCGTGCCAGCGCCAACGCAAGACTTAAGCCAACCGGACCAGCGCCGGAGACAACGATAGGGGCATTTGAAGACATCAGACATCTCCTCCGAAACCAATGAGCTTGTAACTGTGGTAATCAGGCCTGATCAGGCCAAAGGTCATGCGACCAGCCTCAAGGTTCACTTCGTCTGCATCGGCAGCGTTTCGACCCGTCAACTTGCTAAACGCAGCCGCGAAATCATCGACTGAGCGCCAACGGGCGTAGGTTGCAATCGCACCTGTGCCAATTCCGCGCAAAACTGTTGTACTGATGCAGCCGGGTTGTCGGTTGAAGGCCAGGCCGTTCCTAACGTTGAACGATGAGACTGGCCCCACCAACGGTCTCAAGACACGGAAGAGGTCAATGATAATGACGCCCGCATTCTCGTCCCGAACCGGAGTGGGATCAGCGCCACCGGTCGCCTTCCAACGATAAAGTCCGACACCTGACGTTTTCGACTCTGGATCAACCCAAAACGCCTGTTCATTCGTCCAGGCTTCAACTGTGACGAGGCGGGTAAGATGATCGTGTCCCGGCGAGTGGTGTAGCTGGGTGATAGCGAAGCCGCTCGCGAGCGCGCCCTCCAATGTGCTGTAGGGAGCGGGCGGCGTAGCGGTGGTCACCAGTGTTTTCCGGTAGGGTCGGGTTGCTTAGAGCCAACCT
>JAPZUE010000054.1 GCA_027533385.1 Rhizobium sp.
CACGCGACAACCCGCTGGTCAGCGCAATGCGCACGGCCTCCCGCTTGAACTCTTCTGAATGTATCGTCATCTCTCCGGTCTCCTGTTGTGAGCTTTAAACACTCAGGTGACCGGCGCAAAACCGGTACAAGTCCACTGGTGATCAACGAGGCCGAAGCCGCCACGATCCGGCACATCTTCCAGCGGTTTGTCGAGCTGGGGTCGGCTACGCTGCTGACCCGGGAACTGGTGGCGGGCGGCACCCTGAACAAGCGCGGCAAGCCGATCGACAAGGGGTTCCTGTACAAGCTGTTCCGCAACCGGCTCTATCTGGGCGAAGCCGTCCACAAGGGCACCAGCTATCCCGGCGAGCATCAGGCCATCATCACGTCTGAGCTGTGGGATCAGGTCCATGCCATCCTGCAGGAAAGCCCGCGCCAGCGTGCGGCCAACACCCGCACACAGACCCCGGCGCTGCTCAAGGGACTGATCTTCACCGATCGCGGCATAGCCATGACGCCGACGGTGACGAAAAAGGGCAGCCGGCATTACCGCTACTACACCTCGATGGACGCCATCCGGAACCGGGCGTGTGAGCGCCGCGACAGCTTTGTCCGATTGAATGCCGGCATGGTGGAAGCAGCCGTAGTCCAGCACATCCGGTCGCTGCTGCGCACGCCGGAAATCGCGGCGCGGGCGATGGAGGCAGCACGCCGGAACGATCCGGACATCGACGAGCAGGAAGTGGTCGCCGCGCTGGCGGGCTTTGACGGTCTCTGGGAATCGCTGTTCCCTGCCGAGCAGGCCCGCATCGCACGGCTGCTGATCGAGCGGGTGACGGTCAGCGCCGACGGCCTTGCGGTCGATCTGCGCACCGAAGGCCTCGGATCGGTCATCCGTGAAATGATCACCCCGAAGCAGGAGCTGGCAGCATGACCGCGCCCACCACCATGCGGGTGTTCATCCCGCTCACCATCCGCAAGCGCAATGGGCGGCCAAAGATCGTGCCGCCAGCCGACGTGGTGCCGGACACCGGCGGGGTGGACCCGCATGTGCTGAAGGCCATCGCCAAGGCATGGAGCTGGCGGCGGAAGCTGGAGAGCGGCGCGGCAGCAACCCTCGCTGATATCGCCACGGGCGAGGATGTTACGCCCGCCTATGCCGGCCGGATGCTGAAACTGGCCTATTTGGCGCCGGCCGTGCTCGAGAAGCTACTGGTTGCGCGCGTCCCGCCAGCGGTGTCGGTGAAGGAAATGGCGGCAGCGGCCGAGTTGCCGTGGGTGGAGCAGAGTGGCGCCGTATTCGGCGGGTGACAGATCGGTATTGATTGACGAATCGACGCCGTGATGTTCATGGTGTGTTCTTATTTTGATTTTGGAACACCAACCGGTGCTGCGCCTTGTCGATTCTCCGCTAAAACTCGAACTACCGCTGTTCAGCGCTCAGGTGCCGGCGGGATTCCCGAGCCCGGCGGATGACCACATCGAGGGCAAGCTTGACCTCAACGAGCATCTCGTGCGCCGCCCTGCCGCCACGTTCTTTGTGCGCGCGTCAGGGGAATCCATGCGCGATGCCGGGATCTTCGATGGCGACCTGCTGATCATCGACCGCGGCGTCACCCCGCAGCCGGAAGACATCGTGATCGCCATTCTGCAAGGCGACCTCACCGTCAAACGGCTCAAAAAGGTCGGCGGGCAGTGGCATCTCGCGGCCGAGAACAAGGATTATCCATCACTGCCGCTGGTCGAAGGCGACTGCGAGATTTGGGGCGTCGTGACCCATAGCATCCGGCGCCACTGTGGCCGCTGATGGCCACCTTCGCGCTGGTCGACTGCAACAACTTCTATGCATCCTGTGAGAGGCTTTTCCAGCCCCGCCTGCGGGGACGGCCTTTGGTGGTCCTGTCCAACAACGACGGCTGCGTCATTGCCCGTTCCAACGAGGCGAAGGCGCTGGGCGTCGCCATGGGCGCGCCCATGTTCAAGATACGCAAGCTGGTCGAGGAGCATGACATTGCCGTCTGCTCATCCAACTATGCGCTTTACGGCGATATCTCCGAGCGGGTGATGAGCGTGCTGGGTTCGAGCGCGCCCGCCCACGAAGTCTACAGTATCGACGAATGCTTCCTTGATCTCGATCGGCTGGGTGTGCCGGATCTGACGGACTGGTGCCGCCACCTGCGGGAGCAGACCCTGCAATGGACGGGCATTCCTGTGTCGGTCGGCGTTGGCCCAACCAAGACACTGGCGAAGCTTGCGAACCGGCTGGCAAAGAAGTCGGCCGAGGCGGGCGGCGTGCTTGACCTTGTGCATCATCCGCACTGGATCAACGCAGCGTTGCGCAAGACGCCGGTTGGCGACGTCTGGGGCGTGGGTCGGCGCTGGACCGTCATGCTCGAAGAGCGCGGAATTCACACCGCCTATGATTTTGCCAATGCCCCAGATGGCTGGGTGCGACAGCGCATGGGCGTTGTCGGGCTGCGCACGGTCCATGAACTACGCGGGCTGGTCTGCCATGCGCTCGACGACCAGCCGCCGCCAAAGCAGACGACCTGCTGCTCGCGGACCTTCGGCACGGCGATTTACGCCAAAGCGCAGGTCCACGATGCCATCATGAGCTTTGCCGAACGGGCGGCCGAGAAGGTGCGCCACGCAGGTCAGGTCTCGGGCGCGGTGCAGTTATTCATCCGGACCGACCCGTTCGCCCAAGACGCACCGCAGAAGTCGGTGTCAGGGTCAGCGACATTTCATCGACCAACATCTGACACGCGCGACATCGCAGCCGCCGTACTCCGGATTTTCGACCGCATTTGGAGGGATGGCTATGGCTGGCGGAAGGCGGGCGTGCTGCTGCTCGATCTGGGCGCACCGGGGCACGCACCGGCCTCGCTGTTCGATGTGATCGAGGCGCCCGATGACGGGCTCATGATGGCCATCGACAAGATCAATGCCCGCTACGGCCGTGGGACCGCCCGGCTGGGTTTGGCTCAGAAGGACGGGGAGTGGCACATGCGGCGGGAGAACCTTTCGCCCAGCTTCACGACCAGGTGGGCCGAAATTCCATCAGCCAGGATGGGGTGAGACAACTATAACTGCCGTATACCTTGGCTTCTCACACTGCATCGACTGCCGGTTTCACGCTGAAAAGGTATCGGTGTGCACATGGTCGAAAAGCCCGGAAATCCGTCACTTTCTGGTCCTATACCTGCTGGGATGAGGTTTAGGTGAAAAGAGACAAAAGGCAGTCAGAGACCGGATTTGCCCACATCGGGAGTCTCTGGGGTCTAGGCGCGATCGGCAAAACCGCGCGGAAGCTGGGGATTTTCTGGCGCCGGGAGGCCCATCTCATTGATTCGCATTGAGATGTTGGCGGTGGGAAGGCGACTCGCATCCAACCTTCTCTGCAACATAATTTATGGATTACAATCTCACCAAGGCGCGTCCGATACCCCAGCGGTCGAGCCAAATTCTTGCGACGTCTCGGGCAGGCTGAATATTACGTAGCGCGCCGAACCTGAAGGCTTCTGCATGGGGCTGCCGGGGGGCGCTGTTGCGTCACTCTGCTCGCCACTTTCGCGAGCACTGCAGGGTGGCTGGACACCGCATTATGATCAGCTGCTCCGGGATCACGATGCCCCCCTCATATCATTGGCGGAATGATCAGCGAGTACTTTCATGCCCCTCGAGTGACGCCTTCGACGACTTTGATCTCCGTTTCATCCTCGCGCCCATGTATTAGCCGATAGAGTGCCGGCAGCACCAGCAATGTGAGGATCGTCGAGGAAATGATCCCACCGATCACGACAGTCGCGAGGGGTCGCTGCACTTCGGAACCGGCACCGACGTTCAGCGCCATCGGTACGAAGCCGAGCGATGCCACGAGAGCCGTCATCATCACCGGGCGCAGGCGTGTCAGCGCCCCCTCGCGCACCGCCGCCAATGGTCCCAGACCGCGTTCGCGCAGGTCGCGGATGAATGACAGCATGACGACACCGTTGAGCACCGCAACACCCGACAAGGCGATGAACCCGATCCCGGCAGAGATTGACATCGGGATGCCGCGCAATGCCAGGCCTGCCACCCCGCCGGTCAATGCGAGCGGCACGCCCGAGAAGACGATGGCCGCATCCTTCGTCGATCCAAACAGGGTGAAAAGGAGCCCGAAGATCAGCAGCAGGACAAGCGGCACGACCACCTGCAGCCGTGTCTTGGCCGACTGGAGCTGTTCGAACGTGCCGCCATATTCAACGTAATAGCCGGTCGGCAGTTCGACTTCAGCGCCGACCTTCTCACGCAGCTCCGTGATGAAAGATCCCAGATCCCGGCCGCGCACGTTGGCGGTGATCACGGCGCGGCGCTTGCCGTTCTCACGGCTGATCTGATTGGGTCCGGCCGAGAGTGAGATGTCAGCCAGTTGTGACAGCGGCACCGTCCCGCCGGCTGCAAGGCGAACGGGCAGATTGCCGAGTGCCGGTAAGTCCGTCCGTAGCGCTTCGGGCAGGCGCACGACGACGGCAAAGCGCCGGTCGCCTTCGAACACCTCGCCGGCCTTGCGGCCGCCAGTTGCCGTGGCCACGGCATCCTGAACCTCGGCCATGCTGATGCCATAGCGTGCGAGTATGTCACGGCGCGGTGTGACCGAGAGCATCGGCAGACCCGTGACCTGCTCTAGCTTCACATCCTCAGCCCCGGGGATAGACGCCGCCACATCGTTGATGGCGTCACCGCTCTTGAGCAGCTGCTCAAGGTCGTCGCCGAACAGCTTGATAGCCACATCGGCGCGCACGCCCGCGATCAACTCGTTCATGCGCATCTGCACCGGCTGCGTGAACTCGTAGTTGTTGCCGGGAATCTCCGACACCGCCTTGTTCAGTTCGGCCACAAGCTGGTCACGCGGCTTGCGCGGGTCGGGCCATTCGCTCCTGTCCTTGAGCATGATGAAATTGTCCGCGACTGATGGCGGCATCGGGTCGGTCGCGACATCGGCCGTACCGATCTTGGCAAAGACGCGCTCCACCTCGGGGAACTGCCGGATGCGTTTCTCCAGTGACTCCTGCATCTGGACTGCCTGGCCAAGACTGGTGCCCGGAATACGCAGCGCGTGCATCGCGATGTCGCCTTCATCGAGGTTTGGAATAAACTCCGACCCTAGCCGTGTTGCTCCCGCAGCGCTGAGGGTGACAAGCAGGACGGCGGAGGCAACAGCGAGCTTCGGGCGGGCCAAGGCCTTGTCGAGGAGCGGCGCGTACCGTTCGCTCATCCAGCGCATGACGCGGTTTTCCTTTTCCTCCACCTTGCCGGTGACGAAGAGGGCAACGGCAGCGGGCACAAGCGTCAGCGAGAGGATCAGCGCCGCCGTCAGGGCCAGCACGACGGTGATCGCCATGGGATGGAAGGTTTTGCCCTCGATGCCTTCAAGCGCGAATATCGGCAGATACACCGCGGTAATGATGACGATGCCGAAGATCGAGGGGCGGATGACTTCGGCGCTCGCCTTGGCCACGAGACCAAACCGCTCGTCGCGATCGAGCAAGCGGCCCATTCGATGCTGGGCTTCGCCCAATCGTCGCAGGCAGTTCTCGACGATGATGACCGCTCCGTCGACGATCAGGCCGAAATCCAGCGCTCCCAGGCTCATCAGGTTCGCGGAGGTTCGGGTCGCCAGCATGCCGGTCAGCGTCATGAGCATGGCGATCGGGATCACCGCAGCCGTGATCAGCGCCGCCCGGAAATTGCCGAGCAGCAGGAACAGGACCACAATCACGAGCAATGCACCCTCGGCGAGGTTCTTCTCGACAGTGGCGATCGTGCGGTCGACCAGTTCGGTGCGGTCATAGAGCGGGTGCGCCACCACGCCCGCAGGTAGCGATGCTGTCGCCTGCTTGAGCTTCTCCGCAGCAGCCTGGGCAACGATCCGCGGGTTTTCGCCAGTTCGCATGAAGATCGTTCCGAGTACGATCTCCTTCGCATTTTCGGTTGCGGCACCGGTGCGCAGTTCGGAACCGATCACGATTTCGGCCACGTCGCCGACGCGGATCGGCACGCCGCCGCGCGTCGCAACGAGGATCTGCGAGAGGTCCGCTTCGTTGGCCGCCTGCCCGGGAACGCGGATCAGGATCTGCTCGCCGCCGCGCTCAACATAGCCCGCGCCGCGATTGGCGTTGTTGCGTTCCAGCGCCTCGACAAGATCGTTCAGAGACAGATTGAGCGCGGCCAGCTGCGCCGGGTTGGGCGTGACATGGTATTGCCGTTCGTAGCCGCCGATGGTGTTCACCTCGGCCACGCCGGGAATTGTCCGCATCTGCGGCCGCACCACCCAATCGGACAGGGTTCTGAGATCGGTTGCCGTCCAGGGACTGCCATCGGGTTTGGTGGCGCCGGGTTTGGGCTCGATCGCGAACATGAAGATTTCACCGAGCCCGGTGGCGATCGGTCCCATTTCCGGCTCGATTCCGGCCGGCAGTTGCGACCTGACCGCTTGCAGGCGCTCGTTGACCTGCTGGCGGGCAAAATAGGTGTCGGTGCCGTCCTCGAACACCACCGTGACCTGGCTCAGCCCATAGCGCGAGATCGAGCGCGTGTAGGAAAGGCCCGGAACGCCGGCGATGGCCGTCTCGATGGGATATGTGATGCGCTGCTCGGATTCGAGCGGGGAGTAGCCTTCGGCCTCCGTGTTGATCTGGACCTGGACGTTAGTGATGTCGGGTACGGCGTCGATGGGCAGCTTGGTCGCGCTCCACACGCCGATGGCAGATAAAAGGGCGACAACCGCCAGGACGAACCAGCGCTGACGAATGGAAAAGCCGATGATGCGGGCAAGCATGGCGTTATCTCTCCCGCTCAATGATCATGGCTCGCGCCCGACTTCTCGATGTCGGCGCGGATGAGGAAGGAGCCCTTGGCGGCATAAGGCGTGCCCGGCTTGATGCCGCTCAGCACTTCGGTCCACTCGGGCGATGAGCGCCCCAGCTCGAGCATGCGAACTTCGTAGTCCTGACCGAAATTGGCAAAGACAACCTTGAAGTCGCGGAACGGCTGGATGGCTTCGGTCCGCACGGCCAGTGGCACGGTGACGGCATTCACCACCACCTTGCCGCGCAGGGCCATGCCTGCCCGGAGTCGCCCCGCCCGATTGGGGACAGAGGTTCGGACCAGCGCCGTTCCGGCCTCGGCATTGCCTTCGGGCAGGTAGCCCCCGAGCTGGCTGGCCGCGACGGGCGTGCCGTCCATGGCTTCGATTTCCACCCGCATGCCGGGCTGGATCACCGCCAGATCCTTGGGGAAGATGTTGAAGACGACCGAGGTCTGGGCGGGGTCGGTGATGACATAGAGCGCGCGATCACCGGTCACATCGCCGGGGTTGCCGTTACGCTCGGCGACCACGCCGCTGACGGTCGCATAGACCGGATAGACTTGCAGGCTCTCGCTCGACTCGATGCGCGCCAGCAATTGCCCCCGCTGGACATAGTCGCCCACGGCCTTGGTCACGCTGACAACGCGGCCCGGAAACTGACCACGGATTTCCGAACGCGCCGATGGGTCGAGTGCGACGGTGCCGAACAGTTCGCGCGTCTCGCCGATCGTTGCCGGACCTGCGGTCATGATCTCGATGCCGCCCGCCTTGGCCGCCTCTGCCGTGATACGGGTGCGGCCTTCTGGACTGGCGTATTTCCAGACATGGCGCTGGCCGTTTTCAACCGCGACCACCTCGACGTCGAAGCTGTGGGGCTCCTCGACCACGCCTTGTCCGGCAAGGAACTTACCCTCGGGCTTGAAGGCGAAGGTGTTCACCTCGCCCCCCAGTCGCCTCAATATCATGGTCAGTTGCACCGCCCCCGGATCGACCGGTTCACCGCCTCGGGTGGCATAGACCCTGAACTGCGGCTCCTGCCCGGTTTCGAACACTGTGACCTCAACGGCAAAATCGCCATCCTTCAGGAGGCGCCCGCCATTGGGGCCTTTCTCGGCTTCGGCGCCTTCCTCGCCATGTTCCGCGGGCGCCGGATCGGAACCACAGGCGGCAAGCGGGATGGCGAGTGCTAGCGCCGCGATAGCAGCGGTAAAACGGATATTCCTCATTGTACTTCCTCCCCGGCGACGACGTCGAAGCGTCCGGTCAGCCGGTCGATCTGGGACAGGATGTCGCGGTAGCGGGTCATTGCTTCGACCCACTGCGACTGAACCTCGATGATGGCGTCGGCACCGTCCTGCACATCGCTGAAACGGAAACCGCCGCGATTGTAACCTTCGCGGACCTGCTGAAGCGTGCGGACGGCCTTGGGATAGACATCCTGCATGATCCCGTCGGCGCGCATCCGGGCGGCATCCGCCTCGGCCCTGAGCGAGGCCAATTGGCGCAGACGGTCAAGGCGGGCCGCTTCGGCCAGCAGTTCGATCCGCTGACGTTCGGCCTGTGCGCGCTCGATGTTGCCCCGATTGCGGTCGAAGCGGCCGAGGGGAATCGATATCCCGGCCACTAGTGCGACATCTCCCGTCTCGCGCAGATGCCGCACGCCGCCGCTCACCGTGTAGTCCTGCACGCCGCGGGTCTGTTCGACCACGACCGCCGCCTGCGCCCGTTCCACCGTGGCAGATGCGAGCGCGCTGTCAGCCGCGGCCAGTTGATTCAGGTGATCATCTGGCTTCTCGATCCCGCGCGGCACCTCCACGTCTTCCGGCTTGCCGCCCCAGAACGAGGCCAGCCTCGCGCGGGCAGCATTGCGGCGGGACCGGGCCTCGTCGAGCGCAAGCCGTGCCCGAGCCACGCGGGCCTCGGCGCGGGTTTCGACGAATAGCGGATCCTTGTACCCGCGGACCCGGCGCAGGGCTTCGGTCTGCATGGCGCGCTCGGTTTCGAGGCGTCGTTCGGCAAGCCAGACAACTTCCTCGGCGATCTGCAGGTCGATAAATGTGCGTTGCACCGCCTCGGCAAGGTCGAGCCGGACAAGGCGCGCCGATGCCTCGGCGACACCGACGTCGCGCTCGGCATAGGCAATACGCGCATCGCGCTTGCCGCCGCGTTCGATAGTCTGGGCATAGGTAACGGTCGTCTCGGCCTGCCGATAGACATCATAGGCGCCGGTGCCCGCAATGTTTTCGGCCTCGACCAACAGGACCGGATTGGGGCGAATATCGGCTTGGCTGCGCCCCGCCCTTGCCGACCGGATGCCAGCCTCCTGGGCCTGGATCGCGGGCGACGCCGCAATTGCGCGGCGGACGGCCTCGTCCAGAGTTACGGGTTCCGCGCTTGCCGTTATCGGCAAGGCCAGCGCCAATCCGGCCAACAGGCCGGCGCGCAATGTCAAAGTCATGGGATAACTCCTGAAACGCTTGCAAATTGCGGGCGAAGAAAGACGCCCGCAGAAATGGCAGGTTTCAGGCTAGCGGGGGCTCAATCGGTGGCGCGGAGGCTCGCGACAGGAGAGCTGTGACCTCGCCGGGACAGAGCATGTCGCGGCTCGCATGGGGTCTGTTTATATTCTGTCCGCATTCGGCCACCATCGCTGCGGGGCAATGGTGATGATGGAAGATCTCCTGCGACGGATCAGAGGATGAATTGTCGGAGAAATGTTCGTGGGCATCAGCATGGAGCGCATCAGCCACAAGAACACTGGCCTGACCATGGCCGTCATGGTCCACATGCGCCGCGGTAGGCGCATGAAAACCGGCGCAAAGCACCGAGAAAAGAATCAGGAACTGGAGAACAACGCCCCTCATCGTGCCCACCTAGCAGAGCAATACAGCAGCAGCAAGCGCATCACTTGCACTGTTCCTGGCCCAGAACATGACGAAGCTCCTCCGGTATGGGCATGGTCACGAAGGCACTGACCGCTGCTCGCCCGGTGTTTCCCAGTGGGATCCGCCCGAGCAGAGCGCCGACGGGCGCAAGCATCAGACGCAGCACCTGTCCGCGCGCCTCCCGCCATTCGCGCCGGGATATGGCAAAGGTTAGCATGAGCGCATGGGCATGGAGATGAAGCCGCAGGACCTGCTGAGAAAGGATGTGCGCGCGTTCCAGATAGTGCCAGGCATCGGCCGCATCCTGGCCGGCCTTCGCTTGCCGGAAGGCATCTATCTCCGCCCAATATGCTGCTTCGAGCTGCTTCATGCCTGAGCCCCGCTAGCCGCGAGTTCATATCGGGCCTGCCGAACCACCTGCCATCCACCTTGAAGCCCGAGAAGCGCCATGATGAGCGCGACCACGAGGTCGGCGAGGCCGCTATCGGTCCTCAGCACCACGAAGCCTGCGCCAATCACCAGCAGGTTGTTGATCGCATCGTTGCGCGAGCAGACCCAGACCGATCGCATGTTGGCGTCACCCGATCGGAATCTATAGAGCAGGAGAGCCACCGAGACGTTCGTTACCAGCGCGAGTGCGCCGATGCCTGTCATCGCCCAGGGATCGGGCTGGGTGCCGACAACAAGGCCCCAGATCGCCGAAACCATCACCCCGAGCGCAAAAGTCAGAATGGTCAGCCCTTTGACCAGCGCGGTCCGCGCCCGCCAGACAAGCGCCATGCCGGCGACGCCAAGGCTGATCGCGTAGTTTGCGGAATCGCCCAAAAAATCGAGCGCGTCAGCCTGTAGCGAGCGAGATCCCGATGCGGCACCCGCGATGATCTCGACGAAAAACATCACGCCGTTGACGACGAGCGCGATCCACAACGCCCTTCGCCACGAAGGATCATTGCGCGCGGTGTCGTCACTGCAGGAACTGTCGCAGCAACTGTCCGCCATGGCTGAAACTCCTTGGTTCGTTCGAGTCGGCCCTCTATATGCACCCTGTAGCAACTACAGGGTCAAGCGATGAAAATCGGCGAACTGTCCAGGGCGACCGGCACCAACATCGAGACGATCCGCTATTACGAGCGGATCGGTCTGCTGCCCGAACCGGCGCGGACCGCGGGAAATTACCGCTCCTATGGCGAAGCACATCGCACGCGGCTCGCCTTCGTCCGTCATTCACGTGAGCTTGGCTTCACCATCGAGGAAGTGCGCTCGCTGCTCGATCTCGCCGACCATCCCGAGCGCGAGTGTTCCGAAGCCGACCGGATCGCCACCCGCCATCTGGCGCAGGTCGAAGAAAAGATCGGCCAGCTCGTTACCCTGCGCGACGAACTATCGCGCATTATCGGTCGCTGCCGGGGCGGACTGGCCGCCGATTGCCGCGTGATCGAGGCGCTGGGGGATCACACCATGTGCAACGGAGACCACGAATGATTTATCTGGTCGTCAAAACCGCAATCTCGGCGATCATCATTGTCGTGGTTTCCGAAGTGGCGCGCCGGAGCGCCGGACTTGGCGCCTTGCTGGCATCGCTCCCCCTCGTCGCGTTGCTCAGCATGATCTGGCTCTGGCGAGACACCGGCGACACCGCGCGCATGGCCAGCTATTCGCAAGCCACATTCTGGTACGTTCTTCCGAGCCTGCCGATGTTCCTGCTGATCCCGGTTCTGCTCAAGCGAGGCTTCGCGTTCTGGCCCGCACTCGCGGCCGGCTGTGTCCTCACCATCGTCCTGTATATCGGCATGGCGGCACTACTCGCCCGCTGGGATATCCGGCTGTGACAGCGCCTCTCTCAACAATTGCTTGGTACGTTCTCGCGGCAATCGCCGAGATCGCGGGTTGCTTTGCCTTCTGGGCAGTCCTTCGGCTCGAGCGATCGCCAATCTGGCTGGCCGGCGGCGTCCTGTCGCTGATCGTCTTTGCCTACGCCCTGACCAGGGTAGAAGCGGAAGCCGCCGGGCGAGCATTTGCCGCCTATGGCGGCGTCTACATCGTCGCGTCGCTGGTCTGGCTCAAGGTTGTCGAGGGTATTGCACCCGACCGCTGGGATATTCTGGGCGGGCTGATCTGCCTTGCCGGGGCGGGATTGATCCTGTGGGGACCAGGTCGCGGATGACATGAGCGCCGCAACCGATCAGTGCTTAACGCTCTGTTGCACTGCTTCGATCGGCAGGCCTACCACCTTCCATGCTGGAAAGGGCATTCTGGCGGAACAGAATGACGGTCACCTGTTTACCTCGCACTACATATTTTCATTGGTTTCAGCCGCAACAGCGCCGAGACGGGGTCAGCAGCAAATGGCCGAGTTTTATGGCTGCTGCCGGATGGCCGAATCTCTACGGAATGGGAGAAGGCTGAATACAGAAACCTCTAACCCATTCCTGCAGCGGAATTCCAACCCATCCGCGCCCTGGCCGTCTTCCGGAGCACCACGCTGCCGATACCAGTCAGTGCCAGTACGACGGTCAGGACGTCGGCCTGGGTCAGCCTCTCGGAACAGCAACAGAGGATGCCGCCAGGGAAACGCCAACTCTGTTCGAATCGGATATTTTTCAAAGGGAGAAAGAAGCAAATGAACCCGCCTCCCTTGACTGCTTGAACGTCCTTCACGTTGCCAAACCATCGATGATCGGACAATCTGGACGGTTGTCACCGTGGCACTGGCGGGCGAGATCCAGGAGGGTGCGCCGCATGCTTTCGAGCGCCTTTGCCTTGCGCCCCAATTCGTCCGCCTGGGCGAGTGCCAAGGCCTTGACCTCGCTGCTGGCCCGCTCACGATCAGACCATAGGGCAAGCAAAGTCGTGATCTCCTCCGTGCCGAACCCGAGATCGCGGGCATTGGCAATGAAGCGCAGGCGATGAACATCGGCATCGGAATAATCGCGATACCCACTCCCGCGGCGCGGTGGCGCGGGGATCAGGCCGATCTTTTCATAGTGCCGGATCATCCGCTGCGAGACGCCGCTTGCCTGCGAGGCTGCACCAATGTTCACAGCTTCACCCGATTGAGACGCAGTGCGTTGGCGACAACGCTGACCGAGGACAAGGCCATCGCCGCCGCAGCGATCATAGGCGAAAGCAGGATGCCGAAGAACGGATAGAGCAGCCCTGCCGCGACCGGAACGCCGGCCGCATTATAAATGAAAGCGAAAAACAGATTCTGGCGGATGTTGGACATCGTCGCCTCGCTGAGCTGGCGGGCGCGAACGATGCCGACAAGATCGCCCTTCAGCAGCGTCATCCCCGCGCTTTCCATGGCGACATCGGTGCCGTGCCCCATTGCTATGCCGACGTCCGCCGCCGCAAGCGCGGGCGCATCGTTCACTCCATCGCCGGCCATGGCGACGACGCGGCCTTCCTGCTTCAGCCGCGCGACGACATCGGCTTTCTGATCGGGCAGGACGTCGGCTTCAACGGCATCGATCCCGAGCCGGCGCGCGACGGCGGTGGCTGTCGTGCGGTTGTCACCGGTCAACATCACCACGCGAATGCCATCTGCGCGCAAGGCAGCCAGTGCTTCCGGCGTTGTTGGCTTGATCGGATCGGCAATGGCGAATACGCCTGCCACCTGCTGGTCCAGCCCCATAAAGATGGCCGTTGCACCATCCTCGCGAAGTGCATCGGCTTCGGCAGCAAGAGGCGCGGTATCGATCCCCGATTCCGTCAGGAAGCGCGCGTTGCCTAACGTGATGCGCTTGTTCTCAACCACACCAACGGCGCCCTTGCCGGTCGGGGAATCGAAACCGCTGACGGGAGGGATTTCGATGGACCGGCTGATCGCCGCATCGACGATCGCCAACGCCAGCGGGTGTTCCGACGCCCGCTCCACGCCGGCCGCCAGCCGCAGCAATTCCGCTTCCTCAAGCCCTGCCGCTGCGATGATCCGGGTGACGGCGGGCTTGCCTTCGGTCAGCGTGCCGGTCTTGTCGACCACCAGCGTGTCGACCTTTTCCATATGCTCCAGCGCCTCGGCATTCTTGATCAGCACGCCAAGTCCCGCGCCGCGCCCAACGCCCACCATGATCGACATCGGCGTGGCAAGGCCCAGCGCGCAGGGGCAGGCGATGATCAGCACGGATACCGCCGCAATCAGCCCGTGGGCAAAGCGCGGCTCTGGCCCCCAGATGCCCCAGAGTGCGAAGGCAAGAATGGCAATGCCGATAACCAGCGGCACGAACCAGCCGGAAACCTGATCCGCCATGCGCTGGATCGGCGCGCGTGAACGTTGCGCTTCAGCAACCATCTGCACGATGCGGGACAGCATGGTGTCCCGTCCGACCTTGTCTGCGCGGATTATCAGGGCACCGCTCTGGTTCATGGTGCCGCCGATCACCGTGTCGTCAACCGACTTCGTAACCGGCATGGATTCGCCCGTGACCATGGATTCGTCGAGCGCCGAACGGCCGTCTTCGACTACGCCGTCAACCGGAACCTTTTCGCCTGGCCGCACCCGCAGCCGATCACCCACCGCGACATCTTCCAGCGGAACTTCCGCCTCGCTGCCGTCAACAGCGATGCGCCGCGCAGTTTTCGGTGCCAGATTGAGCAACGCCTTGATCGCACCCGAAGTGCGCTCGCGGGCGCGCAATTCCAGCACCTGGCCCAACAGTACCAGCACGGTGATGACCGCTGCTGCCTCGAAATAGACCGCCACCGTCCCGTCGGCGGCGCGGAAGGCATCAGGAAAGATACCCGGCGCCACTGCCGCGACCACACTGTAGAGCCAGGCCACGCCGGTTCCCATGGCGATCAGCGTGAACATGTTGAGATTGCGCGTTTTGAGCGAGGCCCAGCCACGCTGGAAAAAGGGCCATCCCGCCCACAAGACAACTGGTGTGGCCAGCGCAAACTGGATCCATATCGACGCCTTCATCGGTATCAGATGATGCAACGCCGGGAACAGATGCCCGCCCATTTCCAGAACGAGCACAGGCAGGGAGAGCGCAAGACCGATCCAGAAGCGCCGGGTCATGTCGATCAGTTCGGCGCTTGGCCCTTCATCGGCCGTAACCATCGCCGGTTCGAGCGCCATGCCACAGATCGGGCACGCCCCCGGGTGATCCTGCCGGACTTCCGGATGCATCGGGCAAGTCCAGATCGTGCCCGGCTGATCTTGTGCGATCGGGGCGGCAGCCTTGTTCAGATAACGCTGCGGGTCGGCGACGAATTTCTCGCGGCACCCGGCGCTGCAGAAATGGTAGTCGCTGCCCGCGTGCGATGCGTGATGCGCGGTCTTTTGTGGATCTACAGACATGCCGCAAACCGGGTCGATAACCTGTCCGACGAAATGGTCGCCGTGATCGCCGCAACAACCATGGCTTCCCGCACGCGTGCTATGTTTCGACTCGGCCATCACGGTCTCCTTCCATTGGAGATCCATGGTGCACCTTGACACTATGTCAGAGTCAATAAGCACTTGACCCTGACATAGTGTCAAGTGCGATAGTAGCGACGACTCGAAGGATACGAACCAGAGTGAACCTGAGACCAATCAACGTCCGGCTAAACAAATCTGCCCTCCACGAGGAGAGCGGGCGGGCGGTGCGATTGATCCTTGCTCTGCTCGTTATCCTGGCCTTGTCCGTCATGCCCGTCTCGATGGCGGACCGGACGACGGCTGCCCATGCGGCCACTGCCACACCGATGGCCATGGATGATTGCACCGGCCATCACGAGACGGCACCCGACAAGCATCACAGCGGCACGCAAGACTGCGCGATGGCCTGCGCGGTGGTTGAGCCAGTGGCGCCTCAGCTGGCAGTGGCGACAAATCCGGTTCGATCTGCCCTGTCGCCTCAGCCATCCCCTCGTTTGAACGGGATAGCGCCAGAGGCCACTAGCCCGCCTCCACGTCTGTTTCCGGAAATTTGAAAGCTTTTCAAATCTTCTGGAGAATGAACGATGATCACACTTTTGAGCGCAGTCGCAATGGCGGCTGCAGCACCTGTGGCAGCGCAGCCCACAACGCCTGACCATGCCGGCCACAATGCTCCTCAGACCGAGCAGAGGGGCAAGGGATGCTGTTGCTGCAAGGACAAGACGGGCGGCGATACGCAGGCCAACGGGAAAAAGATGGAGTGCTGCGAGAACAAGCAGCACGATGCGGCTCCGGCAGAGCATTCGCAGCACAACCATTAGGAACCAACCGGGCGGATGGCATCTCGCTGTCCGCCCGGATTCCAGTTTATTTTTTTGGGTTTCTTCCAGACAGGAAAACCCCGGGACATATGGATATGACAGCACTTATAGAACGCCGCTCGTTCCTGCGCGCCGGCGCTGCGGGCCTTGTCGGCTTCGGCATGAGCGGGCTTTTTCCCGCCTGGGCGCAAACCGGTTCGGCGGGCCTCGCACCCAGCTCCCCCACGCTCGCCGGCGACGATATTCACCTCAGGATCGCCAACAGCACCTTCACGGTTGGCGGGCGCACCGGTCATGCCGTCACCATGAACGGCGTCCTGCCCGCACCGCTTATCCGGCTGCGCGAAGGGCAAAATGTCCGCCTCCACGTTGAAAACACGCTGGATGAGGACAGCTCGATCCACTGGCACGGGCTGATCGTCCCGTTTCAGATGGACGGAGTTCCTGGTGTGAGCTTCCCCGGCATCAAGCCGCGCACCACGTTCACCTATGAATTTCCGATCGTCCAGAGTGGCACCTACTGGTACCACAGCCACTCAGGGCTGCAGGAGCAGCAGGGGCATTATGGGCCGATCGTTATCGATCCGGCTGAGCCCGATCCGGTTGCCTATGACCGAGAGCATGTCATCGTGCTCAGTGACTGGACATTCCTCCATCCGCACCACCTCGTCACCAAGCTCAAGGCGGAGGGCGGCTACTTCAATCGCCAGAAGCAGACCCTGCTGGGCATGATCGAGGGCGGGCCGGAGGAGAAAATGTCGGCCTCCGACAGGGCCATGTGGGGCCGGATGCGAATGGACCCGACCGACATCGCCGATGTGACGGCTGCCACCTACACCTATCTCGTCAACGGCCACGGACCGCGGGAGAACTGGACCGGTCTGTTCCGGCCCGGCGAGCGGGTGCGGCTGCGCTTCATTAACGCGGCGACCATGACGATCTTCAACATCCGCATTCCCGGCCTGCCGATGACAGTGGTCAGCGCCGACGGACTGAATGTCCGGCCCGTGACGGTGGACGAGTTCCAGATCGGCAATGCCGAGACCTATGACGTCATTATCCAGCCAGCCGAGGACAAAGCGTTCACGCTCGTTGCGGAATCGATCGACCGTTCCGGCATGGCGCGCGCCACGTTCGCGCCGCGCTTGGGCATGGAAGCACCCGTTCCACCGCTTCGCCCGCGCCCCACGCTCACCATGAAGGATATGGGCATGGGCGGCATGGACCATGGTTCAATGGCGGGAATGGACCATGGCGCCATGGCCGCCGGGGCCAGCGCGGCAGCAGCAGATCACGGCAGTTCCCATTCGATGGGCGGCATGAACATGCGCGACAAATCGAAGGTGCCCGACAGCGTCAAGGTCGGCGTCGGCGTGGACGCCATCGCCATGTCTCCGGTCGACCGCACCGGTGACCCGGGCGTCGGGCTGGAAGACGTCGGCCACAAGGTGCTGACCTACCGAGACCTGATGTCGCTCACGCCCAATCCAGACACGCGCCCGCCGCAGCGCACGATCGAGGTTCACCTTACCGGCAACATGGAGCGCTTCATGTGGTCGTTCGACGGCGAAAAGTTCAGCGAAGGCGTCGAGCCGATCCGTTTCGAACGCAACGAACGCGCGCGTGTGGTGCTCATCAACGATACGATGATGACTCACCCCATCCATTTGCACGGCCATTTCTTCGAGGTGGTGAACGGCCATACCGGCAGTTATCCGCGCAAACACACTGTCAATGTCCTGCCAGGCGGCAAGGTCAGCTTCGACCTGACGGCGGATGCGCCCGGTGACTGGGCGTTTCACTGCCATCTGCTGCTCCACATGCACGCGGGGATGTTCCGTGTCGTCACCGTCCGTCCGCTCGAGGGAGAAGCGGCATGAAGTCTCTTTTGGGCATCGTCCTTGTCACGATCGCAACGCCTGCTCTGGCGCAGCATGTTCATGACGCCACTGAGCAGCAGGCCCCGACCGATCCGCACGCGCAGCATCAGACGGATGAGCCATCGGCTGGTCCCCATGCCGGGCACGCCATGCCGCCGAAGGCTTCGGAGCCAAAAGATCCGCACGCCGGCCACCAGATGCCCTCATCCGCGCCGATAGATGCGCACCAGGCGCATGTCGGGCATGAACCCGGCATTCCCGATCCGCCAGTCAAAGGTCCTTCCGCGGCAGCATTGGTTGGCCCCGCTCACGCTGCGGATGACGTTTTCGGCGTTTCGGCAATGGCTCCGGCGCGCAATATCGTCCGCAAGGAACATGGCGACATCAAAAGCGGCATGATCCTGATCGATCAGCTGGAAGCAACCATCGGCGAGGGCAAAGACGGTTTCGCCTGGAAGGCTGAGGGCTGGTACGGCGGTGATATCAATCGGATCTGGGTCAAAACCGAGGGTGAAAGCCGCTTCGGCGAGAACCCGGAACACGTCGAGGTCCAGGCACTCTGGAACCGCGCGCTTGATCCGTGGTGGAATCTCCAGGCGGGCCTCCGGCAGGACTTCGGTACCGGTCCGGACCGCACCTATGCTGTTTTGGGCGTGAAGGGTCTGGCGCCTTACTGGTTCGAAATCGACGGTGCGCTGTTTGTGTCAAACAAGGGCGATGTCACCGCGCGGATCGAAGCAGAATATGATCAGCGCCTAACCCGGAGGCTCGTCCTCCAGCCCCGAGCCGAACTCAACTTTGCTGCGCAGGATGTGGCCGAACTCGGGATAGGCTCTGGTCTTTCCACCGCCGAACTTGGTCTTCGCCTGCGCTATCAGTTCGTGCCCGAGCTCGCTCCCTACGTCGGCGTCGAGTATGAACGAGCTTTAGGCGGCACTGCGGATTTTCGGCGTTCCCGGGATGAGGGCGCAGGAGGATGGCGATTCCTGATTGGCGTTCGCTCCTGGTTCTGACGATTGATCGCAGACGCAGGCGGACTCTGATCAGATCCATAATGGGGCATGGTCGAATACCGGATAGCCATCACGACGGTGGACGTGCGCGGTGGCTATTCTTCCTCAGCCAGTTTCCGAAAGAATCCGATATCTTCGTCCGGCTCATCCCACCCTTCTGCAATCCTGGCCCAGCGATCGACCCTCTCGCGGAAATCGGGATCGTCGATGGAAACATGGAAGGTGTAAAGCCGGTTCACGATCTCGCGCATCAGGTCACGCATCTGATCGTTATCGAGATGGGAAACGTCGTTCCAGGCAATCTCACGGCCGTCGGCATCGATGACGCGAACATCGGAATAATCCCCGGCATGGGTAACCGGGACGATGCCCGCATGAAGGGTTTCAAGGCCGGTATTCCGGACGCACATCATCGCGAGCGTCTTCGCCATCATTGCTGCAATGCGCTTTTCGTCTTCCCGGTTCATCGGTGCACTATAGCGGCAAATCCCCGGTGTAGTAGGTCCGAACCGCTTCTACTTCATCCGTGGTCAGCACCGGCAATGCCCCTCCCGCGGCATTGATCTGCGGGATATCCACCGAAGCACCATCCCCGCCAAACTGATCGACAACCTCGCGGAGCCCGGCTTCATAGGCCGCAAAAGGCAGAACGGTGGTGCCAGGGTGATCCAGCCATTCCGACTGCGGCCGATAAAAACTGAGATTGCCACCCCGAGACTGGAACGTAACACCGGGAACGGGTGGAGGCGGCAATGCCGCGAGAATATCCAGCGGCGGGATACCCTCGATCAAAGCGCGAAGGTCTGGGGCCACCCCCTCCGGGTCAGTTTCGAACCATCGTGGATGCGGCTCGATACCGACGAACCGCTCCGGGAATAGCTGCATCAGCGAGTTCGGCAGGCAGCGTTTGTGGAACTCGACAGCCGAACAGAACCGTTCAATCGGATCCCGCCAGAAGGCATAGATCGTTGTTGGCGCAATCGTCTCGCCGGGGAACTGCGCCTCAGCCAGCCTGACTGCCTCCCGCACGGTCGGATGCCGCCCCAACTCGCCAACCAGATCAACCCCGACCTGCCCCAGAACAGCGCGTGCCGTCTGCGACCCGTTCTTCGGCACGCCGATAAACAGCGTCTGGCGGTCATGCGAGATGATCATGGGTCAGATCCCGGTTGTAGTGTTGGTGAACGAGGCCGCGACAAAGCTGTAGGTCGGCGTCGCGTTGGTGAGCGACCGGCTCAGCAGCGAAAAGCTGCGGGTGTTGAGCGACCAGAATGTGGTGCCGATGGTGGGCGATGCGGTGCTGTAGGTCACCCCTTGGCTCGAAGCACAAGGGATAGACCAGGTGCCGGTCCGCGAGCCGTCTGCGGGGACTTTGACGACCGCGCCGCACAAATCCATGTACCCGTAGGGCGAGAAGTCCATCATGGTGTAGATGGAGAACACCATGGCCGTGGAACTGACCGCCAGACCCGTGAGGCTGAAAGAGTTCGCGCCATTGCTCGTGTCGAGGCTGATAGACCGGGACAACAACAAGGTGCCCTCGGTTGAAAACTGATAGATGTCCGCCCCGGCATAGATCGGCGCGAAGACCCGCAAGGTGCCATCAGGGCCGAAGGTCACCGAGCCGCTGCCATAGCTGGAAGGCAGCGATTTTTGCCACTGGATGACAGCGCCTGAGCTGATCTTGAGGAGGCTCAGCGTGTTGTTGATGCCGGCTAGCCAATAGATGGCATTGCTGCTGTCGATGGCCACGCCATAGCCGTAATCGAACCCGGAGGTGCCGATCGAGCGCTGCCAGGAGACCGATGGGGTGGCCGTGTTGATGACTGTGATCAGGGCATCGGTATTTCCGGCGGTCGAGGTGGTGGTATAGCCCGAGAGCACCAGCAGGCTTCCGTCAGGGCTCAGAGCCATGTGGGTGGCATATTCATTGGCAGACCCGCCGATCGAGCGCTGCCACTGCAGGGTGCCGGCGCTGTTGTATTTGGCGATAAGGGCGTCGGCATTGCCGGAACCGCCGCTGGAGTTTGAATAGCCCGCTACATAGACGCTGCCTGCCGCATCGACCGCTGCATTGTACCAGAGATCCTGACCCGAGCCGTTAAGGCTGCGCTGCCATTGCAGGGTTCCAGAGGTGTCGAGCTTGGCCAACCAGCCATAGTAGTTGCTCGAGTAGTAGGCCCCGGCAAGGTAGACATTGCCGCTGGCATCGACCCAGCCGCCATTGATGAACGGCCCAGAGACGTTTCGGGCCCAGATGAGCGCGCCGTCACGGTCCCATTTGAAGACCGCGCTCGTGGCGCTGGCGTAGATGTTCCCGCTGCTGTCAGTGCCCAGGATCAGGAAATTGACCACGGTCGAGCCGAAGGTCGCATACCAGAAGCTCTCGTTCGACTTGCCGTAGAGGTTGGAGAGCGAGATCGGCCCAGCCGCGACGCCAGCCAGTGTCCGCACGGCTGCTTCGCCGAGCGAAGTCGTAGTGGTCGAGGCGCGCCCTAGTTCGACCGCGACATTGCCAAGCGAGATCGGACCCGAACTCTGCAGGGTCATGGTTGGGCCTCGAGGCGCTCGACCTTGTCGGCCAGGTCCTTCACGGCCTCAATCAGTACGCCGACGAGATTGCCATAGGCGACAGACAGCAGGCCATCCTCATGGGTCATAACCGCTTCTGGCACAATGGGCGCCAGCTCTTGGGCGATGAGACCAACGCCGCGATTGCCTGTCTCGCGCCGGCTAAAGGTCACCCCACGGAGTTTCCGGACCCGGTCCAGTGCGCCAGTGATCGTCTCGATATCCGTCTTCAGGCGGCCGTCGGAATAGGCTGTGATATCGCCAGTCGCGGTAATCGAGCCAGACACGGAAATGCTGCCGGTGAAGCTGTCGCCGGCCTTGTTGGCAGGCGTGAACCCGAGCGCCCCTGTCACATCGCCAGAGGTCATGGAGGAACCTGCCGTCACACGACCTTTCGCATCGACCGTGACCTTGAGATAGGTCCCGGCCGTGACCCCGCTATTGGCCAGAGTGGCGGCAAACGAGAGGTTGCCTGAGCCATCGAAGCTGCCGCTCGTTCCGGTCACATCGCCGGTCAGGGCAATGGTGCGCCCGGTGGCCCACCTGGTCGCTGTCGCGGCATTGCCGGTACAGGATCCTGACGAACCGGTGATCGACCCGCTGCTCGTAATGAAGCCGATGGGGTTGGTCGCATTATAGGGCGTGTACCCCAGCGCGCTCGTCACCATGGTCGAGGTGAGATTGCCGAACCCGACCTGCACCACGGTGCCGCCCGCAGTCTTCGAATAGAGCTTCTGATCGGCCAGGTTGATGGCTAGTTCGCCTGCCTGAAGCGAAGCGGCGGCAGGGACGCTAGACGAGGTCGAGGACCGTTTCAGCAGGATGGTACTCGGCATCAGAAGGTTCCACCATCCAGGGTCACGCCATCGATCGAGCCACCGGTGATGGCGACGTTGCTCGCCGCCTGCGTCGACATGGTGCCGAGGCCAGAAATGTCAGTATTGGGAATGGTCGCGGATGCCGTGAACGCCGCCGTGCCGTTGCCCTTCAGGTAGCCGGTGAGCGTGGTCGCCCCCGAGCCGCCTTTGGCCACCCCGAGCGTGCCGCCGATATGGCCCAGCGTCAGGTTGGCTTCGTTGACATCGACAGTTGGGTTGCCCGCCACGCCATCGCCGTTGGTGACGGCGATCTTGGTCGAGCCGGCCGTCAGCGTGCGCGCTGCCACAGTCCCAGCGGCCGTGCGGGCGATAATACCGTTGGTGCCAAGGTTGTGGAGCGCCAGCGCCTGACCGGTTAGCGCAACGCTGTCAGCGGCTACGGCAATGCCGGTCCCTGCACCGACATCGATCGTGTTGCCTGTCTTGGTGAGACCGTTTCCGGCGACGATCTGGCCTGCGCCATTGAACTGGACGAAGGTGATAGCCGTGGTGCCTAGCGTCCCACCGGCATCCACCGTGCAGAGGTAGCCGACGTCGGCGTTCACTGTGCCCTGTTCGACAAACAGGTAAGCCGAGACATGCTCATCCCATGTGGAGAGATCGAGCGCGCGTGCCCAGGCGCCAGAGGCAACGACATAGACACCGTTGGCCGATGCTGTGGCCTGGTCCTTCACCAGCACCCGGTCACCCACGGCGAGCGCCACGCCGTCGATCGTCATGGCGCCGGAAAGCGAGGCGATATTGGCGGTCGTTGCCGCCTTGACTGAGGCCTTGGGATCTAGCCCCTGAACGGTCAGGTCGACGTAGTTCTTGGTGGCTGCGTCCTGGGCAGCCGTCGGGTCAGCAAGTCCAGTGATGCGCTGGCTGTTGAAGTCCACCGCAGTGGTAGGTGCTGCCAGTTGATCAAGCCGGTTGGCGCGGACCCGCGCATCGGTGAAGTAGAGATTGATCCCTTCAGAAATGTCGCTGGTCGAGAGCGTAATGGCGCCGGTTCGCCCCGCGACCGAAGTCACCGGGAACGTGATCGAGACATTGCTGGCAGCCGTCACGCGACCCTTGGCATCGACCGTAACCTGTCCCACTTGGCTGGCTGAACCATAGGTGCCGGCGGTCACACCGCTGTTGGCAAGGGTCGCGGCAATGGTTGCATTGGCGGTGCCATTAAACGAGGCCGTGCCGGTTACATCACCGGACAGGCCGAGCGAACGCGCCGTTGCCAGCGCGGTTGCAGTGCCAGCATTGCCCGAGATCGAACCCGCAATCGTGCTCGAGAAGGTCTTGATCCCGGCAACGGTCTGGTCGCCCGAAAGCCCGACGAAGGCGCCCGGACCGCCGATCGCGATGACCGATGTGGCCGTGCCGCCAGCGCCTCCCGTGCCTGTGCCGTAGTAGAGGGTGTTGTCCTGCTCGTTAAAGGCGAGCTCGGCATTGGCGAGCGATGTTGGAGCCCCGGCCGCACCGCCTGCGGCCCGGCGCTTGATACGCAGGGTATTGGCCATCAGAAATTACCTCCGTCGACCAGTCTGGCCGCTTTCTCGTTGATCCATGTGTTGGTGGGGGATGAGTAGGTGAGGACATCGCCGCCCTCGGGGGTGGCCAAGGCCACGTCGGAAAGGTCGGTCAGCGCGCTGAGCGGACCCGGCGGACCTGGTGGGCCCTGAGGTCCGGTAAACCCGCGCGGGCCGGAGATCCCGGCGTTTGAGACCTCGAGGGTTATGCTGGTGCCATCGCTCTCGACAAGGATGGTCTGAACCGCCTCGATGATCTGCAGAGCGGCCGTCATTCGACATCAAACGTGATGGTCGGAAGGACCTCACGCTCCCCGCTGTCATTCTCGAAGCCAAGCGTCAGCCAGACCCGCCCAGCGCCTGACTTGAGCGGTGCAGTCTGCTCGTCGGTCCACAGCACCTCGATCTGACCGCCCGTTGCCGGCGAAAGAATGGCAAGCGCGGGCGGGACAATGTTCGGGCTCTGATCGATGACCATGAGCGTGAGGCCGGAAAGGTCCCGAGCAATCCCCGCACCCTGGTCGGCAAAGAAGGTGGCGCGCACGCGCTTGGTGCCGCCGCGGCGAATGGTCAGCCTGGTCATGCCTGCACCTGTTGGATAGGAGGGTGGCGGGAGCCCCAGCCCCCGCCATTTGATGTCAGCCGATCCGGGTGCTCGCCGTCTTGCGGAACAGAACGCCGCCAATGCCGGTCAGCGCCAGGATCACGGTCAGGACATCCGCCTGGCTGAGGCCTTCCGGCAAAATGCCAATTGCGCCGGCAACACCCCAGATGCTGCCGATGATGCCGGTCCAGATGGCCTTCGAGGTCCACCAGGGCTTCAAGTCTTCCATGTCAGTTCTCCAAAAGAAAAACCCGCCAGAAGGCGGGTGGTTGTCCGGCTGCGCAAAGCGGGCAGCGGATAGGATGGTGTTTACTCAGGCCTCGTTGGTCGAAAGCGTGCCGGTGGCGGCCAGTTGCACCGGCTTCACGGTTGCCGGCGCCTTGCGATAGGCCGGCCGGCGCACGGCAATGCAGCGGTCCTTGGCAATCCGGGTGATGGTCACGCCGTCGGACTGGTTGCCGCCGAGCACGTGGTAGGCGCCGTAATCTTCGCCGACATAGAGCCCGACATGGCCGGATCCTTGACCCCGGCGGAACACCAGCACATCACCCAGTTGAGCCTTGTCAGCGGCCTTGCCGAACTTGGCCCAGTTGCGCGCCCAGAGCGGCCCTTCGACGATGGGCTTGCCGCCACGCTTGGCAACCACGGCCATGAACAGCCCGCACCAGGGGATGCTATCCTCAAGATAGGTCCGGGCAAGCCCGACCTCCTTGGCCCATTCGAGGATCAGCGGATTGCTGGCAGGTCCGGTCACCTCAAAGGTGCCGTAGAGCTTTCGGGCCTCTTCCAGCATCCTGGGCAGCGGACGCAGGTCATCGATCCAGCCATAGGCCGGCGGCAGAGGGTTCATGCGAGTTTCTCCTGTGGGAGGTTAGCGGCTGGAAAAGCCCTTGAAGGCAGCCGTGATCACCGCGATCGCGGCAACCAGGGTCGAGAGCCATTTGACGAACCGCACGACGCCGGTGGCCGTATTCCAGGCATCAAGCAGGTCCTTGAGTTCCTTGCGGACAGCCTTGAGATCGGTCTGCATAGCCTCAAGGTCAGCACGGATGAGCGCCATTTCCACGGCGGGGTCTTTTTCAGGCATGGCGAATCTCAGCAGATCGAGCAGATGATGGCGATGTCGCCGGGCGCGAGATCCACGGTGTAGTCCGGCGTCGGATTGAAGTCGGTCTGTCGCTGGCGTGGGCCGGTGGCGTAGTGGATGAACAGCGCGGCTTCGCTAAGCACGCGAGGTTCGGTCAGGACCTCGAACCGGTACTGAACACCCGGCGTCCGTTTCAACTTCTGCACCACGCAGCACAGCGTGAAGTCGTCGTGAAAGTGTCGGGTGAATTCACCGGCCGGGAGATATCCGCCGCCATTCTCGACATTGTGGCAGCCGGGCGTCCAGACCTGCGTGATCGGGCCGTCAGGCCCCTCGAACACGTAGTCGGCCGATCCGTTGATGCAGATCGAGACATGCTCGCACAGGGTCCATGCGACGCCCGCCGCGTGCATCTCGGTGATGGAGGCATTGAACCGGGGCGGCACGAAGTCCAGCATCGGCCAGAGCCGCCATGAATTTGCCGGCCTGCGGAAGGTGAAGTCGTTCCGGAACACCCCGTAGTTGATCTCGAGGTCGTCGTTGATGGGCACGATCTCATCCGAGACCGTCGGCCGGCGATCTGCCTGCATGATGCGTTTTCCTCTAGCTTACCGTGACCGAGACGACCTCGCGCAGCACATGGCTGCCCGACTGGCCGCCCGTGGTGGCGATCGGCGCGCCGCCCTGCGTGGCGGAAATGTTGAAGGCATCGGTCACAGCGTTGACGACGAAGTAGGTGGTGTTGGCGAGGATGCCGCTCGGCAGCGTCCCGCTGGTCGTGATCTGAACCCGCTTGCCGTTTGTCAGCCCGTGGCCCGTCGCAGTGATGACCGCTGGACTGGCAATGCTGATGGTAGCGGCGCGCGGCAGCATGCTGGCAAAGATATTGCCGCTCAGCGTGCCGTTGGCCTGATAGGCCGTCATCGGGTCCTTGTAGCCGTAGCGCGTGCCGGAGCCGGAACCGGTGAAGCTGAGAGCTGCGCCGCCCGGCGTGGCCGCGATCTTGATGGTATTGGCACTCACCACCGACTGGACATAGTAGATGCTGAACGCCGTCAGCCCGCTGGGCATTCCGCCGCTGCAATAGAACTGGACCGGATCGCCGACGGCAAGCCCATGCGACGTCCAGTTGATGGTGTTGGTTGGCGATGGACTGAAGGTGATCCCGGTGACGTAGGTCGCCCAGGAAACCGAGCCCGCGCCCAAGGGATAGACTGTGCCGTTGATGCGCAAACGGCTGGGCTCGGGCGACACACCGTATCCGCCGAGACCGATCAGCGTGCGCGACGTCGCCGCGTAGAAATCATACTCATGGGCGATCGCGCGGATGGCGCGACCCTGCCAGGTGGCGGGCGTGAAGTTCCCGCCGGAGAGGTAAGTGAAATAGCTGCTGTCGGCGCCGTACTGCTCCCCCGCGCCATATTTATCACCCCAGGAATAATAGCTGACGGGCAGATCGATCTGCCGCTCGTCGCTGCCTGAGCCAAGCAGGACCCCTAGCACGCCCGACATCAGCTGATCCCGGTGCCCGAGACGAACCAGACGTTGGCCTCGACCTTGATCAGCGTTGCGAGCCCACGCACCGCCAGCGTCCGGTTGCCAGTGCTGATGGTGCCGGCCTGACAGAGCGTTACGCCGGAGCCTTGGGCGATGGTGATGGCTGAGCCGCCATTGTTGATGATGGTGATGGTCGTGCCGAGCGGAAAGCCGACCGTGCCATTGGGGGGCACGGTGATCGTCTGGGCCGCGGAATTGAGCGAGTAGATGTGCTTGCCGTTGTCAGCTGCAACCAGCTGGTAGGACGCGCTTTGGGCGTTCTGGGGGACTTCCCGAAAACCGATCGACCAGGCCGAACCGCCTGCATCATTGACGGTGGATCCGGCAGCAGCACCTGAGATCGTCTTGTTGGAAAGCGTCTGGCTATCTGTCGTCCCTACGACTGCACCGGATGGAACTGACCTGCCGGACCAGGAGGCGAGATTGGCGCTGTAGCCTTGGACGTCGCTGCCGATGGCGAGGCCGAGATTGCTGCGGGCCGTTGCCGCATCTGCTGCACCGGTCCCGCCATTGGCAACGGCGACCGTGCCCGTAATCTTGGAGCCGGCCAGTGCGCTCAGCCAGGCGGGATCAGCATAGGTACTGGTGGTAAGCACAGCATTGCCGGAAACCGAGGGTGCGGACAGCGCCACGGTCCAGGCGGCAATCGTGCCGCTCCCGCCCACCATGGCGACATTGACGACGAGCGCCCCAGTGCCGCTGGTGTAGGACGTAATCTGCCCATGCATCCAGTTGGCGGGCGTGGCCGTGCTGGTGATCGTCACCCATTGGCCAACGACGAAAGCTTTGCCGGTCTGGACTGTTAGCGATTTGGAGCCCGTGCCAATCGCAAGCGAGGTCGTGCTGGTGGCGCTGGTGCCGGGCGCATTGACGGCTGTCGCCGCGCTGGCAGCGGCATTGGTGGCGTAGCCATTGACCTCGACGGCGAGCGCATTGGCCTCAGTGCCGAAGGTCGGTAGCGTCCCCAAGAAGGCGTCCGCGCGCGCAGAGAAGTTCGCCGCATCCGTCCGGGACGGCGGCGTGGGCAGTGCTGTGATAGGCATGGAATTACCCCTTGGGGTGGATCAAGTGAGCCCTTCGATGGTCAGGCTGCAGTAGCTGACCGTCGGGTAGGCAAGGTCGATCGAGAACTCTTTGTAGAAGCCGTAGACAGTAAGGCTCTCGAAGATTTCAGAGCCGATCCAGAGGACCGGTGATGCGCGAAGCGCGGCAAGGTTGCGGGCGACATCGTCGATCGCACTGGTCGGCATCACAACACGCGCGGTCATGCGCTTGGCAAAGGCGCGCTCGACCACCGAAGTGACACCGAACTGGTCGGTCTCTTTTCTCGAGTAGTCGATGATGCCGATGTCCGCGCCATGCTCGGTTTCTCCGATCGTAAACTGCCGGCCGAACAACAGCGCGCCGCAGGAAACGAGGTCAGCCGGATTGTCGCGCGTAATGGTGACGGTGATGATGCCGGCCTCGTAGACTGGCACATCGAGGAACAGCAGGCTCGATTTGCGCCCGACAGGTTCGAAGAACCAGGAGAACCAGTTGTCGATGGCCGTGCCTCCGACATTGAAGCTCTGGGTCTTCGAATAAAGCTGCGTGCCCGAAACCGTAAGCGAAACCGTCGCACTCTCCGCATCGGTGTCGATAAGCGCAACCCCGTCGGTTGCACCCGGCGTCAGGACAACCTGCAAGCTTCCAACCCGGGTCGTGGCTGTCCCAACCCGGTCATCGAACATGGCCCAGCGGTTGCTCGGCCCCAGATCGAGCCACTTGGTGGGATCGCTCGCTGGATTGACCCCCGTGGATGCCACCAGTGCCTCATAGCGCCGGTGGGTTGCAGTCAGGATAACCCGCGCGCCCACCGCATAGGCTGTCCCGGAGGCCCAGACCGGGTGGTCGTTCTCCGGGGCCGTGCTGCTGGTCAGCATCGCGTCCGTGAGCGTGGTGGGCCGGATCAACTTCATGCGGCCGTTCTCACCGCCAAAGCATCGCCATCCGGGGTCACCCGCTCTAGGATGCGAGCCGTCTTGCTGGTGCCCGATGCAATCGTGGCAGAAGCAATCCGCTGCTCGTCGCGCAGGTCAGACAATTCCTGTTTCAGCGCCGCCAGCCCATCGATCAGCACGGTGGCGCTGTCATTGGCGGAGGTGGTCGCGGTCGCCGACTGATTGGAAGCAAACTGTTCCCACCAGTTGGGTGTGCTCGATGCGGCTGCCGTTGCCGTGTCCGTTGGCAACCCGGCCACCCCGTTTATGATCGCGACGGTCTGCTCGAGGCTGGCAGCGGTCTGCCCCTGAATGCGCGCCAGTTCCTGTGCCGAGGTTGCGGCATTGGCCGCCACGGTCAGCAGGCTTTGGCTTAGCCCAGGCAGCGACTTCGCCGCCTCCTGATCACCGGCCCGGGCCGCAATAGTGGCGGCGTTAAACTCGGACAGAGCCTGGGCGTAGGTCTTTACGCCGCTCCCCATGTTCCCCAGGATGCGGGCAACCTCGGACAGCAGGCTATCGGTAATCGTCTCCCAGGCCGAGCGCAGTTTTTCGGCCGCGGCGGCAGCCTCATCAGCTGCCTTTTGCTGGTCCTGCAGCGCCCAGATCTGCTGCTGCAGCGCGCGGTTGCTTTCATCAAGCTGGGCCAGATCGAGCGCCCGCAGTGCCGCGGCATTGCCTTGCACCTCCAACAGCTGGCGTTCGAGCGACAAACGCTCGTCGGCAATGGCGGCCGCACTGGCGGCGTCCTGGGCCGCGCCAATGAGTTCGGCAAAGGCAGGCGCCAGCTGGATCAGGGTGACATAGGCGGCGCGGCCAGCCTCGGTGGTAAGGTCCTGCGCTTCGACGAGCGATCGGAAGCCCGCGATGCTTTGCGGCAGCTGAAGCCCAAGGCTCTCGACCACCCGGGCCATCTGTGCGGTCTGGGCCGACGCTTGCTCGGCCTTGCTGTAATAGAGCGCAAAATACTCGCCCGTCGCCGAAGTCATATCGCTGGCCGAACCAAATAGGTCGAACAGGTTCATCTTGGCCGCAAGGGTCAGATCCTCGACCGAGGTGCCGAGCAGGCTGAGTGAAGAACTCACTGCCTCGACACTGGAGGCGACCCGGATCAGCGTCTCGAAATAGCCTTCGCCGACCTTCTGGAATTGCTCTAGCCCTGGCACGGCATAACGGGCCAGATTGTCGGCCGCTGCGCCAAAGACAGCGGTCAGCTTCTCCTGGATTTCAGCCCCGGTCAGACCCTTCAGATCGATCTTGCCAATGTTGACGACAAAGCCCTGCAGACGAGACTGGACCTCACCAAGCGACAAGCCCAGCGGACCAGCTGCTGCCGAGATCGCATCATAGAAACCGGAGAAGATCAGCGCGAACTGGCGTTCGAGTTCGGCATCAGCTGCGGAATAGCGGGTCGAATAGCTCGAGCCCATGCTGATCCCGAGGACCTTCTTGGTCTTCTTGACGTCGCTGTAATAGCTCGCGTCAAATCCGCCGGAGAGGATGTCCGCCAGCGATTGGCCGCGCCCAAAGATGCCCTGACCGGTAATCGTGGTTTTGGTGCCAAACAGAGCGCCGAACGCCTTGCCGACGAGCCCGACCACACCGCCCAGAAATCCGCCGATGATGGGGATCTTGTTCAGAACCGAGCCCACGCCCTCCAGCCCCTTGCCGATGAGGCCGGTCACGCCCGTGGGTTGGTAGCCAGTGTTGACGCCTGCGGCCGAAGCTTCGGCGCCATTGGTGCGGATGATGAGATTGGTGAGCCCGCCGATATTGGCCTCGATGTTGCGCAAGGAAGCCAGCATGGCCGCCGAATAGCGCATGGTCAGCGTGTCGACCTCGCGCAGATGATCGATGGCCTTGGCAATGCTCTCTGACTTGGCAGTGCTGTCCCCAAACACCGTGCCGGTGCCATCATTGGCGGCGGGCAGTTTTGGAGACCCACCAAAGGCGCCGCTAATCGCGACACCGAGCGAGGCAATGACGCCAGCCGTGATGGCGCCTGCGGCAATGTTGAGCGGAAACGGCAGCGAGCGGATGGCATTGACCACCGCTTCGACCGCCTTGATGCCGGTTGTAATGATCGAGTTGCCCTGCTCGATGCCGGCACGTGCGGTATCGGAGGCCGCCATGGCCGTGTCGCTGGTGACCTTGGCTGCCGTCTGGGCTCCGATGAGGCCAATCTTTACCGCAGCATTCTTGATCGCGATGGCAAGCTCGAAGGCGCGGAAGACCTTCTCGGCCGCCAGCAGCGCCTTGTAGCCGTCCGAGCCTTCTTTGAAGAAGCCCTTCGCGGCGGAGGCGAGATTGCCATAGTGGTTGATCTCGGCTGATGCTTGCGCGGCACGCGCATCGGCATACTGAAACGAGGTGCGTCCATACTCGCGTTCAGCCTCAGCCACGCGCTGGGCGGCTGCGGCCTGCGCCGAGGCAAAACGGGTGATCTCGACTGTGATCGCGCCAATCGCCCCGCCGACCGAACCAAAGGCATCGGCCATGTTCTGGGCCGCTGCTTCCGTGGCCGAGACCATATCTTCCAGACTTTGGAGGAACTGCTCCTGACCACTTTGCGCAAAGTCTGCTTCCATCAGCCGAATACGTGCGGCCCGATACCGCTCCCAGGCTTCGACCCCGCGTTCCAGCACGACCTGTTCGCGCTCGGCTTCGAGATTGGCGAGTGCCTGTGCCCGAGCCGACTGGCCAAGCAGAGCGACCTGCTGTTCGAGCGGTGCAACGGTCTGGCGCAGGAACTCAGAGGTGGCAAAAGCGCGCGTCGCCTGCTCCCAGGCTTCACCAGCTTCGAGAATGGCAATGCGCGCTTCGTCGGTCGGCGCATTGAGTGCTGCCATCGCGACTTCCATCCGCTTGATCTCGATCGGGGTCTTGCCGATCTTGGCGGTCTCGAGCGCAAGATTGGCGGCAAAGTCCCGGGCAGCCTGCAGCGCGCGTTCGGCTTCGGTTTCCTTGGGGCCTTTGGCGCTGCTGGCACGGTCGGCGCTGTCGCCGCGGATCTCTTCCGCCTTGGCGGCAAGCCGAGCCTTGGCAGCAGCGATGCTGTTTTCTCGCCAGCGCGCGGAAAAGGCGTCCATCATGCTCATCGCGTCACCAAAAGCAGACGCGAATTCATCGCGAACCTGTGCGCCCATGCGGGCAGTCGAGCCGGAAAAGCTGTTTTCCATGCGCGGCAGAGCAACGCTCTCGATCCGGGTGATGGTGGCAAGCCCAACGCGGTCGAGCACCGGGTTCACCCATTCGGCGAGCCAGTTGAGGGCAGCGATTGCCTTGTTGGCCAGATACTCGATCCCGCTGATCGCCAGGTTGGCGGCGCCCACGGCGACTTCGCCGACCACGCCGGGCAGTGCTGTCCAGGTAACGCGGATCGCATTGAAACCGCCAACCCAGCCAGCATAGAGAATGGCGACGGCGTATTTGCCAGCAGTTAGAACGGCCTCAAAGGCCGTGACCGCCCAGTCTTTGAGGGTCGAGAAAACCGAGCCGAGGTTGAGCCCATCCGAGACGGTCTTCCAAAGCCCCTTCATGGTGTCCCCAACGGTGATCCCGACGGGGCCAAGCTTCTCCATCTCCTTCTTGGTGAGGCCGAGGCTTTGCGCATAGCGGTCGAGCTCGCCTGTCTGTTTGACGCTCGACTGGAACAGCTTGAACGCGCCGAACGCGATGCTAGCGGCAGCAGCGGCTGCGAGAAGATAGGGGTTGGTCAGTGCGGCAGCGGCAGCACTGGCTGCGAGCCCGAGCAGCGCCCTGGCCATGCCGCCGATGCCGACACCGGCCTGCATGGCGATTTGCCCGATCTGCGTGCCCTGCTGCATGAACACGGTCATGGGTTTCTGGCCAGAGAACAAGCCGACCACCATGTCGTTGAGCTGAAAGACCAGGTTCTGGACGTGATGCCCGGCAAGCTTTGCGGAACCACCCATGCGTGTGACCCCGCCGCCACCGACCGCATTGAGCGCCCGATCTGCACGCGAGGCGCTGTCCGCCATATCGCCCATCGCGCCTGCCACCGTGCGCTTCATTTCGGCCATCTCCTTCTGGAGCCGGGCGACGTTGGTGATCATTTCAATTTCGAGGGTGCCTGCTTTCACGTGCTGGGCTCCTTCGACATCATCAGCGCCCGGAAGGCGTTGGACACTTTCCGGGAGACTTCATCGCGGTTGAGGACGGACGTGGCAGTCCACGGCGGCGGGCAATCGGGCTCGCGGGCGCGGACAGTTTCAGCGACGAACTCGACAGAGAGCTTTCGCAGAAGGCGGACCAGCCACGGAGGCAGATCGAGCCCCATGCAGTGCTGCCACTGGCCAATCGTGGCCCAGGAGATGGGGACTGCGCCCATCGCGCCAGGATCGGTGGGGCCGACTTCCATGAGCCAGTCGATCACCCAAGGGGTGCGGATTATTGGAAAGTCCGGGGCAAGGTCGTCGATCGCCATTCGCTGCAGGCGGGTCAGCGGTTCGCTCTCCGGTTCAGGCTTTGGCGATTTTCCGGTGCGCGGCTTGGGCGCCGTGCCCAGCCACGCCAGCTGCCGGACGTAGAGGCTCAGCTCTCGGCCGAGCTCTTCGTAAAATTTGCCCAATCATTGATGTGGGCGGCGACCTGGGTGGCAATGAACCCGATCGAAGGATCGGCATAGGCTTTGCGGAACAGTTCCTGGCCTTCCAGACCCTCTGCGGGCGGATAGGTGAAGCCGTTGAAACTGACCGTGCAGGCGGCCAGAAAATCGGCCTGTTCGGCGAGCTTTTCCTCGGCCGACTGGTCCATCTTTCCGCGCTTCTTGATCTTGTCCATCAGCTGGTTCTGCTGGCGGGCCTGCGCGCGCTGGTAGACCTTGGAGCCCGGCCCATAGACCGTAATCGAGAGGCGCTTGCCCTTGTCATCGAACAGCGGGGCATCGTCCCCGCCGACAAGTTCGAGGGTCGAGGTATCGGTGGCGGCGAGCGTCGTGATGTCGAACATCAATGTTCTCCTTGGCAATGTCGCAATGTTCTGGGAAATGCCCGCCCGAGTGCGGGCGTGGCGGAATTGGTAGACGCACCAGATTTAGGTTCTGGCGCCCAACAGCGTGGGGGTTCGAGTCCCTTCGCCCGCACCATGCCGATATGACGGCGCGGATGTGGCGGAATGGTAGACGCCCGAGACTTAAAATCTTGTGAGGGTATCCTCGTGCGGGTTCGAGTCCCGCCATCCGCACCACAGCATCATTACGGCGCGAGCACCTCAACGATACCGACACCGGCGGAATTGGTGGTGAGTTCGAGGGTCACGGTAGCAGTCGTGATCTGATCGACCGAGCCGACATTGACCTTGAAGCTCATGACCTGTGCCTGGAAGTAGTACTTGTCGCCGTTCTGGGTGGTGACGAGGAAGCTGTGATCAGCGTCCGACAGCGAGGCGGACTTGAGCAGGATCTGGCCAGCGTCATCCGTGTCGAGCCCCAGCTGGATCTGCATCGTGCCTTGGTTGAAGCTGCCCTTCTTCTTGACCACGCCGCGGCTGCCTACGGGATTGAAGGTCACGAGATTGAACTCGCGGCCGAACTCGCCGAGGTCGGAGACTTCGCCGACGACGGTCATGGTCAGCGCATTGTAGCCGGTGGCATCGAAGGTCGCAGGGGTAGAGGCCGACACCTTCAAGGTGGTGCCGGCGGAAGTCCGAACGGTCATGGCAATGGGTCCTTATGAAGGTGAGGCTAGGCGCGCCTCGTTGAATGAGACGCGGAAGTCCTGCGTCTGCATGTGGATGCCGGTCTCCTCGTCGAGGAAATCAGGACCGGCGGAATCGGTGTGGACGGTGACGTCGGTGAGCCCTTCGATCACGGGCATCTGGTCGGCAGCGGCCTTTCGAACAGCCGCCAAGATGGCTTTCGTTTCAGGGTAGGTTCGGGCTAGCACGGTAACCTGCACGCGTTCGGTGACGCGGCGGTTCAGGCCCGGAGCCGGGACATTGCGATCCACACTGCTGACCGACATCAGCGATATCGCCGGCAAGTCCGTGCCTTGGGGCAGCATTCCAGCGGCAATCCGTTCGACGGGGACGAGCGAGGTCAGCCCGGTGTCGGCCACCAGGAGGCTGCGGACCGCAATCACCCCGTTCATTCGTCATCGACCTCGAGGGTCGGTGCTTTCAGGTTCCCGATCTGGACGCGGTGGGCAATGTAGGCCCCCATGGCGTTAACCGCTTCCTCGGCTTTCTGGTCAAGCGCCGGGCGCAGGAAGGGTTTGGCGGCGTGACCCGGGTGCATGACGGTGGATCCGACGAAGTTCTCGCCGATCTTGAGGCTGCCGCGCTTCACCATCTTGTTGATCGTGCCGATACTGACTTTGCGTGGGCCGCGACGGGTCTCACGCACCGGCTGGTCGGCCTCGGAAACCGAGATCAGGTGCGGTGCGACGCCATATTCGATGAAAAGCCCGAGATAGGAGCCAGGCCCACGCAGTTTGACGTAGGATGAGAGCTTGGCGCCCTCGGTCCGGGTGCCGATCCCTATCGCGCGCTTCAATCGCCCGGTCTTCACCGGAACATTGGCCTTGGCCTGCTGCTGGATCAACTTGGCACCGGCCCGAAGGCCGCCACGGATGACGTTGCGCTCGAGGTTCTTGGGCAGTTCATCGAGCAAACGCAGCAGTTCAGGGCCGCCCTTGAGCCGTATCGTCATGGTGCGGCTCCTTCGCTCGATAGTTCTTCGACCATGAACTCTATGGCATCCCGCCGGCCCAGTATGGCCGGGCCAGAAATGATCTGGTGGACGCGGGTTTCGATGATCACCCGCATGTCTGCGGCGAGCCCTGCCAGATACCGAATGCGGATTCGGGCGGGACGGCGACCGATCTGCATGCTGTCGGCCAGACGCTCGGCCTTGGAGGGGAGAATGTCCTTCACCTCGGCCCAGACGCAGGCGAACTCTGTCCAATTGACCTGTTCGGTGCCATATTGCGGGTCGCGAGTGACAACCTTGCGCTCAATCCGAATCCTTGTGTCTAGCTTCGAGGCTAGATCCAGCGACATTGGAGCTGCCCCACCAAGGTGTCGAAGGCGAGACAGGCTGCACCTTCACGGTTTTCGAACAGGGATGCAGTTTTTACCAGGATTGCAGCGCGAGCAATCGCCAGGTCGGGGTCATTCTCGCCAAATCCAGCCGACAGGGTGATCCAAATCAGACCGTCTAAACCCAGTTCAGGCCAAGATTTCCCGGATGCCGGGCGGATGCGGGTAAACCCGTGCCTTCGGCGGACGACATAGTCCGTCTCTGGGAGGGGCACAGTTGCTCCGCCCAGGGCAGTATAGCGGATTTCAGTCACCATGCAGGGCCGGATGGGAACGGTGATTTCGTCCAGCCAGCCTTCCAGCTGCATTTCGAGGACCTGTTCGCAAAGCTTCAGGCCAGTCTGTTGCTCGAGTTCAGCTTGTGCTGCATCCAGCTTGGCGCTCAGCAGCAAATCCTCGTCGCGGCCATCAAGCCTGAGCTGTTGGCGTGCTTCTTCGAGCGTCACGGCGCGATCCTGGGGTGGCTCGACCGTGACAATCTCGGACATCAAGCCACCTTTTTACGGGTGTGTGCGCCTGCCTTATTGGCAATCGGCGGCTTTTCGGCTGGTTCGGCAGCTTCCAGTGCATCATCCACGGGGGCCGGAGCCGGTTCAGCCTTGGCGGTCGCGGCACCATCGACCTCGATGGCAAGGCCGCGTTCGATCAGGCTGCGCCCGCCCAGATCGTCGATCTCGAAGGTCTGGCCTGTAATGATATTATCCGAGCTCACCGAGCTCACGTGAATGGTATCGAGTGCCTGTAGGAACATCGACTTCTCTCCTGAAACGATGAGAGGGCAAGCCCCGCGGCCAGCCCTCCCTAATCATCAGACCTTGGTGGCCGCCGTGGCAGCGGCTGCGAAGTCGCCCTTCACGAAAGCCTCGGGGCGGTACACCGCGAGCGCCAGACGCTCTTCGGCCAGCACCGTCACCAGGTTCTTGCGGAAGTTCTGATCATCCTCCGTCGAGATTTCGACCACGGCGTCCATGCGGTCGAAGATCTGAGCACCCAACTGGAACGCGCCAGTCAGGAACTTGCCGGTCGCCATCGACTGGGTTGCAACCACCGGCTGCCCCCAGAGTGTGGGTGTCATCGTCCCTTGCGGGTTGCCGACGATGAACTGGCCTGCAGTGTCCTTAAGGAGCTCAATCGCCGCCCAGTCTGCTGGGTGCAGCACCACGCCAGTCGGCATCAGCTCGGATAGCGCGGTCTGCAGCATGGCAAGGCGCAGCACGTCGACCCTTGTTACCGTCGCCGGAATGGTGATTGGCGGCGTGAAGGCGATTGCCTGCGTGTAAATACCGGCAAGATCCGTGCCCGTGCCGCTGCCGTTCAGCAGCTGGTTTTCCTCGACCAGCGCGAGGCCATAGCGCAGGCGCCCGTCGATGTAGGACTGGAGCATCGGCACATCGTCCAGGATCTGACGCGTTGCCAGAACCCAGTGCGCGATCGTGGTGACGTTACTGGTTAACACATCGAACTTGATGTCCGACTGCGGTTTGGTTGGGCCGGTGGTTTCAGAAACGGTCGCCGCCGCATTGGCGTAGCCCGTTTCCTTGACATACTGCACCGAATTGCTGGCCGTGCGGCCCGGGGTCAGCAGATCACGCACCGTCAGACGGCGCTGGCCTGGGATCACAATACCAGGGATGCGGTCAGCGACGATGAGGTCGCCTGCAGAGCCATTGGCATCTGTGGTGAGCGCTGAAATGATCGCCTTCACCTCAACGCTCGCCCGCCCGCGCACCGTGTTGTTGCCGAGGAAAGCCTTGATAGCTTCATCTGCCACAACCTGCTCGCCGATGGTCTTGAATTCAGGGGTTTCCTCATCGGCAACGCGGCGCGCCAGCTTCTGCTCGACCTCGTCGAGCCGGGCCTTGGCTTCATTGAGCGCAGTCAGCGCCTCGTCGGCGAGCTGCTTGGTGGCATTGGAGAGGTCTTCGCCGCGCTGCGCCTTGCCGAGTGCTTCTTCGGCCAGAGCCTTCACCTTGTCATGCTTTCCCTCAAGATCAGATTTGATCTCGTTGTGCCGAGCATCAAGAACGCCCCGCAGCTCAGCTTGCTTCGCCTCAAGGCTCGATTTGACTTCACCAAAGCGCGCGTCGAGCACGCCTTTCACTTCGCCGGCAAGCTGCTCGGCGGTCTTCTGATCGCTCATGGGTGTATCCTGTATGGGAGTGGGGTCAGGCGCTGATTTGCGCCTTCAGGGCCGACAGAAAGTCGGATGGGGTGCTGCCAGACTCACTCCGGAACAGCGGCGCCAGGCCCTTGCCCGCAATTGCGGTGGCCTGGCTTTTCGAGAACCCTGCCTCGCGCAGGAAATTCTCAAATTCTGGCAAGGTCGGAAGCCGGCCATCCTCGACGAGCGACTTTACGCCGGTGATCACCGCGCGCTCGTTCATGGGGATGGTGACCAGGCTGACCTCGTAAAGGGCAAGCTCGAGCAGCTGGCGGGTCTTGCCCACCAATTGTTCCCGGATTGTGCGGTAGCCGATCGAAAGCCCGCCGATGGCACCGTCGCGCACCAGCGCGTGGGCCTCCTGGCCTGCGCGAGATGAAAGCGAGAGCTGGCCTTTGACCACCAGCCCTTCGCGGCTTTCGGCAAAGTCCGTCCAGACACCAGCCGGGCGGGTCTGGTCGTGGTACATCAGCATTGGCACCGAGGTGCGGCCCTTCAAGGAACGGGCGAGCGCGCCCGGCACAATGACATCGCCGCCTGCATCCACATTGCCGTATCCGGCAGCCAGCCCCTCTATCTGGCCATCTTCGGTGACGGCCTTGGTATCGAGGATGAAGTCGAGGTGGTTCATGCGGCAACTCCGGGATCTTCAGGTAGGAGCGATGCGGGTGCGGCGCCTGATCCAGTCTGGGTGATGGGTACGTTCTGCATCTGCATGCGCGGGACATCGCCGCCTTCGACCGGCGGCAGATTTTCAAGGGCGCGGACCTCGTTGATGGTCATCACGCCATTCGAGAGCATCTGCTGGTAGAAGGAGGCCCGCGCACCGCTATCGCCGCGCAGTAGACCTTCGAGGTTAAATTCAACGACAAGGCCAGCCTGGCGATCGGCCGGCGATAGCAGCTGCTTCGCCAGAGCCTGTTCGATGCGCTTCAAACGCCTACGCAGTGTGAACTTCTGGAACCCCAGCGTCTGTTGTTCGAGGCCAGTGCCCCAGCTGGTGGTCTTCTCGGTGTGGCCGACCATGAAGGGCGGAACCCCAAAGAAGCGGCAGACCTCCTCGACCGAGAAGGCCCGGCTCTGGAGCATCTGCGCATCTTCCGGGCTGATCGAGAGCTGGACCCAATCCATGCCCCGGTCGAGCAACATCGGTCGCCCGGCATTGATCGCGCCGGCAAACTTCTCCTGCAGCAGTTCCTCGGCCTGCTTGCGCTGGTCGAGGGTCAGGCTGTCCGCAGTCTTGAGCAGCCCCGAGGGCCGCACACCGTTTCGGAAGGTGTCGCCCGAGGCGCGCTCGATAGCCTGCGCCAATCCGAAGGTCTGGCGGCCGAAGCTAAGGGTCGAAAGACCGCCCAGCGGGTTGCCGCCAAAGCCCCGGATGTGGAGCATGTTATCTTGGCTGACGACACTGCGAGTGCCGCCATCCGGCCACTCATATTCGAGGCTGCCGTCGCGCAGACGTCGCACGGTCATGAGTTCTGGGGCGATCGGAACGCTTAGCGCTACCACCCGGCCGTTGCTGCCCCGGATGATCTCGGCATAGGCGTTGCCGCTCAGTTCAATCGAGGCACAGATGAACTCCCAGAAGTCGACCGCGGTCTGATCGGCGTTCGGGCTGTCGTGCAGGATCCGGTAGAGCGGATGATCGTTCGCGACCGTCCTTGCGCCGCCTTTGGTCCGGTAAACCATGAGCGGCAGCGAGGCGATCGTGCCGGCGAGCAGATTGACGCAGGCCCAGGCTGAGGCGAGCCCCAGCACCGAGCTGGTCGAAACCAGTTCACCGGTCGTGGTCGTTCGGCCACCCGCCGCCTGCACCAGCCGCGGGTCGGTCAGGCCGATGGAGCGCGCGATGTAGCCGAGCGCCTTCTGGAATAAGTTCATGCGAGGCTCTTCAGCCAGTCATCGATGGAGCCGGAGGTGTCGCCTGCCATTGCCGCCCCCACTGCCATGCACAGCGCGACCGCTGCGTCGATCTTGTTGATGGCCCGCTGTTTGGAGAGCCACTTGTTATCCCAGCGGTCGGTCTCGGTGACCGCCGACATCATTGCCGAAATGAGGACCGGATTGCGTTTGAGCCGGATCCGGCCCTCGAGGATCAGTTCTTCCAGATGCCGGAGCGAGCCCGGCATCCAGAGACCTTCGGTCATTTCACCAACAGGCTTGGCTCGCTTGGTGCCGCCCTGCGGGTGCTCGACAAAGGCAAGGTCCAGCCCGAGTTCAGCAACTTCCTCCTCGAACCGCCGGAAGGCGTAGCGATCGTAGGCGACCGCCTCGACCCGGAAGTCTGAAGCCATCTCTGCGAGCGCCTGCGCGACATGACGAAAGCTGATGTTCTCGCCCGTAGGCGCATTCAGAAATCCATCTGCGACCCAAAGGTCATATGGCTGCTTGTCGCGCAGTACCCGGGCAGCCAGTGTATCGCCCGGCGTCCAGACTTCGACCCATGCGTCAAAGCAGGGCTTACCGTTCTTCTCGCCATTTCGCTGAACAGCTGCCAGCGCGGTCAGGTCGCGGTTCTGGCTGAGGTCAAGCCCGAGCCAGACGGACCCACCTGCCTTGGGTTCGAACTCCGCCAGCAGCGGCTCGAGCGTCGAGCGCGCCATCCACGCGGTTTCGGCATCGGTCCACACACAGAAGTGCAGTCGTAGGATACCGTTCAACTGCCCCGGGATGGCTTTCGCCTGCGCCACGACTTCCGAGAGGTATTGCTCGGTGATTGTGACGCCGAGCAGCGGGTTCGCCTTGATCCAGCAGCTGGGGTCGCTCAGCGGATCGTCGTCCTCATCGAGCGCGCAGACGTAGCTAAATGTCGTGTCGTCGATGACCTGCCCGAGAAAGGTCGGGTCGGTCACCGCATCGGGATTGCCAGCCGCCACCCGGATGGCGTGTTCGTGCTCCTCCCATGCGACCGAATTGCGATCCGAGCCCGAGTTCGTGATCATGAACAGCAGCGGGTCGCGGCGGAACTTGAAGCCGCGCTCCAGCATCTCGATGATCGAGCGATCGGGCAGCTCGTGGACCTCGTCGGCCAACACAAAATAGGGTCGCGGCCCCGATCCGGTTTTGCCGGTATCGCGCGACACCGGGCGAAAGAAGCTGCCCGAGGACAGGTGTGCGATGTTGAACTCGCGGCCCGGCCCGCCGGAGAATTCCAGCCGCCGCGCCAGCGCCGGTGATTGCCGGACCATCCGCACCGCGTCTCGGAACAGGATGTTGGCCTGCTCCTTCTTGGCGGCGGCCGCATAGATCTGGGCGCCGGCCTCCTGGCAGGCGGTCATCCCGTAAATGCCGATGCCGCCCGCGACCGGTGATTTTCCGTTGCCCTTGCCTTGCTCGATGTAGGCTCGGCGGAACCGGCGGCGCCCGTCCTTGCGCTTCCAGCCGAACAGCGAACCGACGATGAACGCCTGGCTCGGCTCAAGCCGGAAGGGTTCTCCTTCGAACTGGCCTTCGGAAAGCTTCAGCACCTCCTCGAAGAAAGCGAAGGCGTGGTTTGCGGCATCATGGTCGAACCAGATGCCGTCTTTCCGCTTCAGGTCCGCGATGTGCCGTTTGCAGGCATTGCGAACATGCGGTCCGGCGACAATCTCGCCCGAGACCACCGCAGTGGCATAGGCCAGTGTCCTGTCATGCGAAGAAGCGGTCGGCGGGGTCCGTGCCTTCTTCTGGCGGCTGGGCCGCGATCCTGCTCCTGGCACTCGGCGTCATCCCGAATTCTGCGGCGTAACGCATCATATCCGCTGCCGCCTTGTTGGCGGTGCCCACCAGCGGGTTCTGGATCGCGTTGCCGTTCGATGTCTTGATCATGAGGCCGCCGGTCAGCTGGTCCTTCTCGGCCATCTTTGCGATCGCGCGTTCGGCCTGGACCCAGCGGCCATAGGCCATGGCGTAGGCGGCGAGCGCCGCCCGATCGATCTCGGAGAGGATCCCGAGATTGTAGAGCTCGGTCGCCACCCGGTTCCATTCTTCAACCGCGTCGGTGGTCAAATGGTGGGGTGGCACGGGGATGGCAGCCTTGGCCTTAGCCTCCTTGCGGTTCAGTGTCCGCTTGCCGGGATTACCCGTGACCAGCTTCAGATGGGTGGGCTTGGGTTTTGTTCCGGGTTTCATGGCCGAGCGCCTTCCTCTATGTCTCGCGCCTGACCGGTTCCAAGCCTCCAAAATCCGAGGACACGACGATATTAGAATTTCTGATCATGACCGCTGCCGCAGTGATTGCACCGCAAGGCTCGACGTTCACTTGCACGCCGACCCGGGTCTGGGACGGCGATGGGCCAGTCTGGTGTGCCGAAGGTCCGCGTATCCGCCTGTCCGGCATCGCTGCGCGCGAAAGCGACGGTAGCTGTAGGTCCAATCAGCCATGCCCGCGTGCATCAGCGGAAGCAGCTCGAGATGCGCTGGTCAGGTTGATCGGCCGTCCGGTTGGCGTCTCACGTGAAGGGCATATTCTTGTAAGCGGTCCGGCAATGGAGTGCCGCTCTGAAGGCGGTGCCGGGGGCGCGCGAACTGCAGCTTGGTGCGTGTCGCCGAAATCTGGCGATATCTCTTGCGCGATGGTCAGGGGTGGCTGGGCTCTGAGATGGGATCGGTACTGGCGGGGGCATCGCTGCTGACAACCCCAGCTATTTCATTGAAGGTACGGCCGTCACCCTCAAGGATAGCAGCCTTTCCAGTAAAATCCTGCCAGCGCTTCACGGCAACATCGATGTAAGCCGGATTGAGCTCGATCGCGTGGATGGCGCGGCCGGTCATTTCGCCGGCGATGATGGTGGTGCCCGACCCCGAGAACGGCTCGTAGACGGCTTGGCCGGGGCTGGAATTGTTCTCGATCGGGCGCTTCATGCACTCGACCGGCTTCTGGGTCCCGTGACCCGTCTCGTTCTTCTTGGGCTTGGCGATGTGCCAGACGGTGGTCTGCTTGCGGTCCCCGGCCCAGTGGCCCTTCGCGCCCTTCTTCACGGCATACCAGCAGGGCTCATGCTCCCAGTGATAATCACCGCGGGAGAGCACGAGCTGGCCCTTGTCCCAGATGATCTGGGAGCGGAGCATCAGATCGCAGGCAGCGAGGCTGTCGCCGACTACACCGGCATAAAGCCCAGCATGCCAGACGTAGGCTACGTCGCCCGGGAACAGGGCCCAGGCTTCGCGCCAGTCGGCTTTATCGTCGTTCAGCACCTTACCCTTGGCAGTGCCGGAGGCGGCAACGCCCGCCTTTTCGCGCCAAGCCGGGTCATACTCGACGCCATAGGGAGGATCGGTGACCATCAGGTGCGGCGTGACGCCATTCAGGGCTTTGGCGACAGTGTCGGCATCGGTGCTGTCGCCGCAAACCAACCGGTGTTTGCCGAGCAACCAGACATCGCCGGGTTTGGCGACGGGATCGATCGGAGCCTCGGGGATCTCGTCCGGGTCGGTGTTGCCCTCGGTCTTCTCGGCCAGCAGCTTTGACAGCTCGTCGTCGGAGAAGCCGGTCAGCATCAGGTCGAAATCAAAACCCTGCAGATCGCCGAGTTCGACGGCCAGCAGTTCGAGATCCCAGCCCGCATTCAGCGCCAGCTTGTTGTCGGCGATGACATAGGCCTTCTTCTGGGCCTCGCTCCAGCCCTTGGCGACCATGGTCGGGATTTGCGTCAGGCCGAGCTTGCGCGCGGCAAGCAGTCTGCCATGGCCGGCGATCAGGCCGCCATCTTCGTCGACCAGCACCGGGTTGGTCCAGCCCCATTCGCGGATCGAGGCCGCGATCTGGGCGACCTGTTCATCCGAGTGCGTGCGGGAATTGCGCGCATAGGGCGTGATCTTCTCTATCGGCCAAAGCTCGCTGCTCTGGGCCGGCCAGTTCTGATCCATAGATGTCCTTGAAACGGGTTCGGCCGCAGGAGCCCGGAAAGGCTTGCGGCACTTGTTTGCGATGTTGGTAAGCCGCTATGGGCGCTGTAGGTGGGGCCTGTAGCTCAGTTGGTTAGAGCTGGCCGCTCATAACGGCTAGGTCGCGGGTTCAAGTCCTGCCGGGCCCACCAATCAAATCAGTTCGAGCTCGTTCAGCACCTTCGCTGCGTCGAGCAGCTGGTCGGTCTGGACCGTGATCTCGATCGTCATGCTGTCGGCTGTCGCGCTGGCGTAAACACCGCCTTCGTAGAGTTCCTGTTCGATCGTCTCGATCACCGCGACGATCCGGCTGCGGTCGAAGGTCTCAGGCAGCGTGCGGATCGCAAGGCGGATGGTGCTGGTGATGCCCGCGCTCATTCTGCCTCTGCCATGATCTCGTAAAGGCCGACAAACCCGGTCAGGTAAGGCAGGCCCTTTGGAATGCCATGTTCCCGCGCAGTGTTCCGGTCGATCTTCCAGCCCATCCAGCGGGTGATGGCGGCGGCGATCGCCGCCCCGAGGTCAAGTCCGGTGTGGAGGCCGTTGTGCACATCATCGGCGAAGTGCCGACCTTGGCGGCTGTCGAGAAAATCCCGCACCCCTTCGGCGCTGCCCATCGTGACCTTGGCAATCGCCGGGAAGACAATGGCCCAGGCTGCATCGGCATCTGCGAAGGCGCTGCTGTTGCCGTAGAAGCCCCAAGCTTCGTTGGCGGTTCGCAAGGTCGAGTTGGTCATCTGCATCGCTCCGTTTTCGTGAAGCGACTACCGCTCTTATCGCGGCGACTATCCAGTCAATTCGACGGAAATCTAAGACTTTCGGCTTTCTGACCCCCGGTCGCTAACTCGCGGTTGCGTGAAGTTTGGGCCAAGCGCGGTGTCCCCTGGCGAGGGGCCAGACTTTCCAGGCCCGCCCCCCGATTTTCTCTATTGGCTGAATGCGGCTACATGGGCTGAGAGGTGAATGATGGCAGATATTCAGAAGGAACTGGCTCTTCGGCTGGCCTGGTACATAGATCGCTACGGCGAGATACCACAGCGCGACCAGGCGATGCTTTGGGGCGTGGCGACTGGCCGCTTGCGGGATGAAAACGCAGTGCGCCTCACCAGCCTCACGGATGAAATCCTAGAGTACTTCCATTCCATCAGTTAGCGGCCGAGATCGGCCAACCGTCGGGCCCTACAGCGACCGTCCTGCGCTGGCTGAATTGCTCGGCAGTCCGCTTGGCGTGGCACTCCGCGCAAAGGCAGCGGATATTGCTGTCCTCGTCTGATCCGCCACGAGCCAGCGGCACGATGTGGTCAGGTACGGTCGCCTCGCGGACAATCCCGGCGGAGGCGCAATCGCGGCAGAGGGGTTCAGCCCGGAGGCGGCGAAGGCGTTGAGCTACCCCGCGACGGCCACGGAGCCTTTCAGCCATCCAACCCCCTGAAACGAACAGCGCCCGAAAGCCTGTGGGCTCCGGGCGCAGTTCTGAGCTTTGAATTTCGGAACAGATACGCTGCCTACAATCGTTCGTCAACACCTAATCGTAATTTTATCGTTTAATCACCGTTTGTTATACCGAACGCTTAGCATAGAATGCTCAAGTGCAAATCGGCGATCCGATCCGGAATAGCCGGCACAGCGCATCAAGGCCATGAGCGAGGTTCCGCAGATCGGCGGGAGACCAAAACGCAGCATCCACATCGTGACAAACCAATGCATGAACCAGCTTGCTGGGCTTCCTGCCAACCAATCCAGGGGCATCACTATCAGCTGTGCGCAACATGAGGATTGCGCTCGCAGCCTGCTTTCTGACCTTCTCGACCAGCGCAGGATCCGGGTCTGGTGTGCTGCCACCGAAGATCCCCTCGTTGATCAGGAGTGCGGTAACAGAGCGCGGTTGATCCATGGGCAGCCCCATGACGGCTCGATTGCGGGCCATGATCTCACCGTAGAGTTGCCCGGCAGCAAACTGGTCAGCGCCAATGCGCCCGGTGAAAGACAGCCTGCCGAGAGCCGTACCGAGCCTCTCGTCCTTTGCTTGGCTGACTGTGACGCCAAAGTGACGGCGCCGGGCTTCTAGCACCGTCGACATGGCTTCGCGCTGAGTTTCCTCGCGCGGCCGCTTGCCGCATGGGAGCCTACGGCCGGCCTTTCGCTTACGCCCCCTTGCCATGGGCGCCTCCGTAGAGCCGTTCACCGATAGCGCGGATGGCTTCGCGCTCGAGCGAAGTCAGCCGTTGGTCGCTCACTGAAACAGCGAGGATGCCGTTCTTCCAGCCATCGCGGCGGAGCTGTTCGCCGTCACGCTGCTGCGCGTGATTATAAATCCGGGAGGTCATGCTCATCAGCGCAGCTCATTCAACAGAACGGCGTAGCCGATGACATCGACAATGCTGTCAAAGTGCCGCGGGTCGTAAGCCAGACGAGCAAGCTTGAGGTCGATCATGCAAAGCACAACCTGTTCACGGGTTATCCGCTCACCCGTCGTGATCGACCAACGATCTGCGATGGTCGTTAGCAATTCCACCGGGTCACCGTATTCATCCTGGCGCTCATTCAGGATCTTGGCTGCGTGGGTGAGGATGCAGTTTTCGCTCATCGCACACCTCCACGGGTTTCAATGGCCCAGATCAGGATGGCGAGCGCATCGGACTCGTTGTCATCCCGTGGTGCGAAGCCACGAGCCCGCATTGCATCGATCACAGCCGCCTTGTCGGCATTGCCTTTGCCGGTGGCAAAGCGCTTGATGGTGCCAACCGGCACGCCCTGGTAGGCGACGAGGTGTTCTTCGCACCAAGCCGAGAGGACCGCGAGCAGACCGCCGTAGATGTGGGCCGCATCTGTACCGGCATGCCGCCGGACCTCTTCGAAGTAGATAGCCTCGATCGGCCCTGCGTCCTGATCAAGATCTTCCAGCCAGCGCCGGAAACGCAGGAAGCGCATGCCACCGCCGTCGTACCGGGAGTGCTTCAGCAGGACGGTGCCGCTGGACGTATAATCGTCGGTAGTCCGCAGCGCCCAGCCGGTGCTGGTGCCGAGATCAAGGGCGAGAATGGCACCTTGTGTCCGGCGAGCAACTGTTCCGATGGGAGAGCCCGCATCCGCTCGGGCGGATGGGTTTGGGGCGGTCTGGTTCAAAGCAATCCTCCAAAGGAAGGATCGCCGCGTCAGTTGACTCTGTAGCCCTTCGGCTGCGCTCGGAGAAGCGAAACAAAAAGCTCAGAAATAAATTTGGATCTCAAATTCTGCTCAAGGCGAGAAAATGGCTGAATTTCATGAGATTGGTCTAATATCTCAATATCTCAATATATATATTATATACCCAAACCATCCATCTACTCCTCCCCCCTTTATCGCGCGCGCGAGAGAAATGGAGTTTTTGAGGAAATGAAAAAAACCCCAGTTTTCTGGGGCTCCGAGCTATTGAGAAATTTCATTGAGGCTTTTTAGCCGCTGAGAATTAGGTGCCGAAGACCGAGCGCTGCAGTGGTCAGAGGACTGCTTCCAGACCCTTTCGCTCAATCAAATGAAGCAGTTTTAGCGATGAGCCACTCGGGTGCTTTGCCCCAGCCTCCCACTGCCGCACCGTCGATGGGCTTATGTTCAGAAGCGAGGCGAGGACCGTCTGGCTGATGGACTGACGAGCTCGGAGCGACTTGATCTTTTCGGCATCGAAGTCAGGCACTGGCTCTAGGCACAGGGCATCGAACTTGCGCATTTGGCGTTGGTCGATGAAGCCGAGCTTTTCAAAGCCTGCAGCGGTCTCATGGAGCGCCGCAAGCAGATCGCTTTTCGTCTTAGCTTTCGTCGCCATTGCAAATCTCCTCAAGTTCTCCGGCCGCCACAGCCAGATCCAGTTCACTATCACTCCGGACAAGCAGGATTTTTGCGATCTCCTGCAGTGCCTCTAGCTCCGCATCCGATACGTTTGCCCGCTCGTTCTTTTTGAAGCCGTAGAGGAAAAACCACAGGGTTCCCCGGTTCATGGCTACAAGTGTTCGGGCACCTGCGCTCTTGCCACGTGAGCCCAAGGCTATCCGTTTTTTGTAGACAGACTGGCCCAGGTCACCGTCGTGCAACCCCTGAGCCATCTCCGCCACAGCCTTGCAAAGCGCGTCATTCGAAAAACCCGACTTTCGCGCGATTCTCGCAAAAGCCTTAGTTTTGAAAACCCGCCGCATGGCCAATCTATATCACTAAGTGGTATACTTTGGAAGCCCCAAAGCCCAGGCAGTGGGCCAGTGGGCCCAAGTCACGAAGCCAGCTCGGCAAAGCACCTTTGTCTCAGGCAATGTCAAAATAGATGCGCTTCGCCCGCCCGCGGGCACCTTTCGCGCGCGGTATCTCCATGATCCGGATCATGCCGGCTTCCTCAAGGTGGGCGACGACCTCGGTCCGTCGACGCCGATCTACCGTTTGCGTTTGCCGCGACAGTTCATTCCCGTCGATACCGGCACTCCCTGCATCCGCGATAACCTTATGCACCTTCTTGACGCAGGCCTCATACTCGTTGTCGGCCACGCGCTCTTTAACTGCCTGCATCAGCGTCTGAACGCTTCGGCGCGCAATACCCATGCCCCAGTCAAGGTCGGCTGTCGTAATTGCCGGCTTTCCGGGATTATCCGTGATAGCTTTGATCAGAGCGAGCTTGGCCGCATTCTCAGCCAGGCGAGCGATAATGCCCGTCAGATGCGTCCCTTGGTGCCGGCGGAGCATATCGATCTGCTCCTCGCGCATTGCCCGTGCACGCAGCTCTGCCTGGGGTGTCGCATAAGACACCGTCCAGGGCTTGGGGATCGCGGCTGCTGCATTCCCGAGAGGAAAGGGTGTGGATCCATCAGCGCCTTTGGCCACGGCTTCCACAATTGCGACCAGATCAGCGGGGGGATCGTTAGGGGCCAGCTGATGCTGAGGATCGGGATAGTGGTTTTCACTCTCGAAGATCAGCATGCGCGCTAGGCTGCCGTCGATAACGTTGTCGCTGGATAGCGAGCCCCAGAACACTCCGGGTGTCGTCACACCAAACAGGCACAGGCATGGCTGCTCGATAACCTCGCGGGGCTTTTCCTTCGTGTTGGCATAGGCGATCCCAAGGAATGTGCTGTCGGCCAGAGAATAGAACTCGGTGAGGTTGTCGATGATTTCGGTCAGGTGCCGGGGAGCGCGTTTGCGATCTGCGGCTGACGAAATCAGGAACCCAACTTCGTCCAAGGGGAAGTAGATCGACGGGTTTGCGGTGATAGCTGTGATGAGCCCAGCGCCCGACGCGATCTTGGACGAGCCAATGTGGTCCGCAAGACCCGCGGCAATCATCAGCCGGGTCGATGCCCTCAAAGGGTGATCCTTACCGCCGCCGGAATCGGCCACGCCTATCGCATAGATGTTTGTGCGCAGGTTCGTTGGCCCTGCATATCGTCGGCCCGCGGCAGCACCAAACATAGCGATGCCAGCACCGAGCGTCAGCCATGGTTGTGGGGACGGAGCGGAGGCACAGGTGTGCTCCACGAACTGGGCCAGAGCCCCGTCGCCTAGATCCCGAAGCCATCCAGGCGTGCCGATCCTGGGCGCCGGCTCAATCGCGTCATCGCAATCGTCAACCTGCAAAGTGGCCGGAACCATGACCCGCCGAACCTTGGCCTTTTCGTTGGCAACGAACTGATCGAACTCAGCATCAGCCATGATCGGCGCATGGAGCGTGGCGCCTTCGGGCGGGCTATCGCGGCGCACCAACTGGATGGCGCGAGCCACAGCCCGACGCGGATCACGCTGCTCGAGAAAATGCCCCGAGATAGCGTTAGATGGGTTGAGCAGGACGCCCGTGATCTGGAGGTCCGTCAGGCCCTCGTTCGCCATAAGACGGGCCGCAGCGAGCCCATCACCTGACCGGTCCAGTCCGGGTGGTGTTTCAATGGCAATCCGCAGCGGATCGAGGCTCCCAAGCCCCAGATCATTTGGTTTCAGCAGTGCCACCTCGGCCGGCAGCACCAGAGTGGTTGGGCTTGCCGCAGCCTCGGCAGTCTTGGCCTGAGGGAAACTCGCCGCGAGGTCCTCTGGAGCGTAGGTCAGCCCTTCATCTGTGGCTGCCCAGCGCGCCAAGCACGCCTTGCGCCCGCGTGCGGCCTTACGGCTGTCAGGATAGTTCACCGAACCCGGCACCCGCATCAGCCGGTCAATGTTCTGGCAGGCATCCGCTTCGAACCAGTCGCGCACCTGAAAGTTGATAGCCTCGATGCTGTCGAGATTGGCGCAAGGGTCCTCAAGCCGCCAGAACGCCTGCAGCCCGCCGCCTGAGTCGATGATAAAGCTCGGCGGGCAACCAATACCCTGCAAAGCGGCCGCGATTTCCCCTTTGTCGAAGGCGCCGCCTGATTTGGGCGGGTCGATATCGACGTGCACGAAACGAGCCGCACGAATGTCGCGCTTCCCAGGCTTCTTGTTGAGACCGGGTGCCACACGGTTGACGGTCCAATAGATGTTAAACCCGTTGGCGTTGGCTTTGGCAGCTTCAGCCAGGGCAGTCTCGATATCTGTCCCGAAGTCCTTTCCGTGCACGCCGGGGCCAACGGGGTTGATCATGACGAGGTGGATCTGATCGAGGCTCGAGAAGAGCGGCCAGGCGAGCTCCGGATCGAATTGGAGGGTGCGCATCAGAACGGCACCTCATTTTCCCAGATCTTGCTGACCTCAGCACACACCGTGACATAGGCATGCGTCAAAAAGGCAAGCCACTCTTGCGGGGTAAGCACGGCCAGATCGCTCTTGCCGAGGTCTTCAAGGAAAGCGCCAATGGCATGGCTGGCTGCGGCGATGGCGCGCTGTTCGTCAATATTGGCTTTCATCTGGCCTTTCCTTCGGGTGGCAATGTCGAGACAAGTCATCGAGCAGGCGTGCACGGGGGGCGGCCTGTCGAATGGGGTGCGGGAGAAGTCGTGCCAGGCAAATCCGCGAGCCGCCCGGCCGCAAAAGCAAAGGCTCATGCCGCCAGCATCCCGACATCGAAGCGGTGCCCGGAGATCTCGGTATATTTGCCCTTGGTCCTGATCCGAATGTGGGACGGCTCGTTCAGTTCCTGCAGCCTCTCAAGGGCTGCATCGACACTCGCCGGGACTGGTGCAGTGGCACGGCGAAGCCACCAACTCTCGGCTTTTGCCCGCGCGTATCCGGTATGCTCCAAGCAGATCCATTCACGGTAGCTGTTGAGCCCGGTGCGATAGTCCACCCGCAAAGATGGCGGCGATCCCGGCTTTTCGTGCCGGCGATAGGTCACCCCTTTTACCTCGAGCCATTCAGGCTCGGTCGAGAGGATTGCTCGCGCAGCAGGGAGCGTCGTCACCCGCCTTTCAGGGGGAGGAAATTCGAACCCGCAAGCCGGGCAGAACCGGGTCATGGTTCCGCAAGCACAGCCGCATTGCGAACATTCCTTGTAGGGTGCGTTGCCTTCGCCCTTTTTCTTCTTCTCCGGGATAGACGGGTCATCGAAGGGGCCGTGCCGCGCGATGTTCCCGCCAAAGTCGAGGATTAAGCAATTGGTCTTGCCGGTCTCTGGCGACAGCCGGGTGCCGCGGCCAACCATCTGAATATAGAGCCCTGTCGACTTGGTCGGACGCGCCAAGGCAACAAGATCGACATGGCGCGCATTGAACCCGGTGGTGAGCACGCCCTGGCTGACCAGGAACCGCAAACGCTGCGCCTTGAAGTCAGCAATAATCCGATCGCGCTCGGTCTTTTTGGTGTCGCCAAAGACCCCAGTCCCTGAGAACCCTCGAGCATTGAGTGCGGCGGCCAGCGCCTCGCAATGCTTGACTGTGCAGCCGAACACCAGCCAGCCTTGTCGGTCTCGGCCCGCTTCAACAATCCGGTCGGCAATCGCGGCGACCACATGGGCGTCCAGTGCTGAGGCTTCGAGCTGTGCTGCGATGAATTCGCCGCCACGCGTGCCAACACCGCTGGTGTCGATCTGCGTTGCCTGGCGATAACTTACGGGCGGCGATAGCCAGCCATTGTCGAAGAGCTCGCGCACATTGGTTTCATGGGCGATGCCATCGAACAGAGCGCCTTCGCCCTGATCAAGCCTGCCGCTATCAAGACGGAAGGGGGTGGCGGTCAGGCCAACGATTTTGAGGGCCGGATTGATGGTGCGCAGGTCCGCCAGGAACTTGCCATACATGGTATCGGCGTTGCGCGGGATCATGTGGGCTTCGTCGATGAGCACCATGTCGACCCGGCGCGGCAGCTTGTAGGCCTTCTTGTGGATCGACTGGATGGAGGCGAACAAAAGCTGCGCGCCGATGTCTCGCCGTCCAAGTCCTGCGGAATAGATCCCCCACGGTGCATCCGGCCAAAGCCCAACCAGCTCGGCCGCGTTCTGCTGCACAAGCTCGCGGACATGGGTTAGCACCAGAATGCAGGCGCTCGGATCCGTATCGAAAACCAGCTTTGCCCATTCAGCGATCACAAGGCTCTTGCCCGCGCCGGTAGGTAAGACAACGAGACAGTCGCGCTTCCCGGCTGAAAACCAGTTCCACAAATTGGTAAGCGCCGTCTCCTGATACGGGCGCAGAGCAAGAGGCCCGCTCATGCCAAGACCTCCGCCTTTTGGAGCCAGCCACCATGCGTATCGCAGCTCAGGCAGCGCAGGCCTGCTGCGTGCGGCCCAGCACCTTCAGTCACTTTCCAGCTGAGCGAACCGCAAGAGCGGCAAGCTTGCCGCTTGATAATGTCGCCAATGCTATGGACGCGAGGGCCGCCATCGACCCACCGCGAACCGTCACGCAAACGGTAGACGATCTGGCCATTGATGACGTCGATCTGTTCGCCCGCCACCAGGTCGGGCAGAAAGCGATGCTCCGGGCAGCCTTCTTCCTGATCTGTCCGTGATAGTTCATGGCCAAACCGTGTGCAGCGCCAGCCTCCATCGCGGCTGACTTCAACCGCAAGGCAGGTGCGGCAGTTGCGCTCTGCGCGTGCGCCTTCGTGGCACTGGGCGGAAAAGTCACAAAAGCGGCATGCAAAGCTCTCCGGGCCGCCAATGCGCTGGGGCGCTGTATCGGCAAAGATAATGCGCTCGGCCTTAGCCTTCAGCGCATTGGCATGAACCGGATCGGCGTTCGTGCGCACCGCAGTCCAGCGGCGTGCGCCGGGCGAAACGCAAACAAGGTAATGCCGGTCGAGCCGGGCGTAATCCATATAGAGGACGGCCTGCGCGTAGTAGATGGGGTTCCACTCAGCGAGCGCCGACTTCTCACCGACCTTCTTGCGCGCCTTGTCAAGGTCCTGCCATTTTTCTGAGGCCTTGATCTCGAGCACGTGCCAGGTCTTCGGGGCTTGGACGAGGCCCAGACAGACGCCGTCCATGTGGCCTGCGAAGTGACCACCAAAATCCCGGAAACCAAATTGATCGCCGCTGGCATCGACGTCATGGACCTCGAGGCCGGCCGTGGCCCTGAGGCGGTTTACAGCCACTGTCTCGCTGGCATGACCGTCAGCAAATCGCTTCAGCGTGACCGCATCAAAGCGGACAGTCGCCACCCAGCGAAACTGATACCAGAGCGCCCGTTCGCAAGCGCCGCCGATAGCGGACATGCCAAGATAAGCGCGCCGGGTGAATGGTTGCCCATCAGCCAGCGCCTGGTCGGCTTGCGCTAGCGTTGGGCATGCAAAATCCTGTAGGGCAGCCATTGCCTGCTCCTTTGATTGTCAGTCAGGGGAAAGGCGGCAGGGCGGCGGGCTCAATCGACCGCCCTGCCTCTCAAGGCCTGGTCAGGCGCTGCGCTTCCATGGCGCGCTAGCCATTTGGCCGGAGCCAGTCTGCGCGGGCCGGAAAGCGGATCCTGAACTTACAGGTGCCGGCGCATCACGCAGGACCTTGTAGGTCTTGATCTCATTGGAAGCCGCGTAGGTCTTCCCATCACGCCCCGTGCTCGGTGCTTTGACCGCAACCACCGCCGTCATCGGCTGCATGTGCAGTTCCTCGCTGTCTTGGACCGACAGCTTCCCGATGGCATGGCAGATTGCCGACAAGGTGCGCTGGGCGATCTCGACCGCCTGGCGGTTGGGGTTCTCGAGGTTAAGGCGATCATACAGCCTGCGGCCGGCATGTTCGCCATCGAGGATCTCAAGCTCAAGCTTGAGCATGTGGCCATTGCGGTTTGAGGTCTCGACCATCTGCGAAGTGACGATCTGGACGGTGTAATCACCGGGCGGAATTGGCGTGTAGTCGCCTTGGGGTTCGACTTGTGTGGCGTCGAACATGCCTCCGAGTTGTGCCATTGCGGCAATCCTTTCTGTCAGTCAGGGGTTGTTTGTCAGGCCGCTTCGCTGGTGCGGGCAGCCGCGCTCGACGCGGCCATGGCGGAGGCAAGCGCCTCCCAGGACAGCGGGAGTTCTGAAGGGAGATTGTGCCGGTTCTTCGCAAGGAAGGCGGGCCGCTCTTCGGTGTAAAGCGCACGGGTTCCGGCCCCGACACCGCGGACCACCTTCTTCATTCCAACATCCGTTCTGGTGACGCTGGTTTTGAAGTTGGCGAACAGCACCATGTCGGCGTGTTCCTGGACGAGCGCAGAGGCCAGCTTGTGCAGCTTGATCTGGTAGCGGTCGAACGGCTCGGTCTCGGGGCTGTCGAAGCGCTTCACTTCGGCGTGTGCGGTTTGGATTACCGCCATGCCCTTGTCGTTCCGCAGCGCATTGATGGCGTCGAGATATTCACGCCAGACATCAAGCGTAGCGACAAATCCTCGGCCGTAGCCTGCGTCCTCGATCGACGCCCAAGGTTTGCTCGGATTAGCTACGTTGTTGCGGCGGACAGTTTCAGCCCAAACCAGCGGCTCAAGCCAATCCAGACTGTCCACCACCAGCGTCTCGAAGTCGTGCTTCTCGGCGTAAAGCGCCGCCATCGCATCCATGACATCCTGAAAGCCTTCAGCCTTCGGGAAGGCATCAATTGGCTGACCGGTGGGATGCCCATCTTCAATGTTGATGAGGACAGGGCGCGGCGCACTGCCAGCGAAGCTGTTCTTGCCGATGCCATGCGGTCCGTAGATCACAATCCGCGGGGGCTTCGGCACTGACAGGCGGTTGAGCGAAGAAAGGGAGATAGCCATCACGCTGCCTCCTTCTGGGCGAGCGCGACTTCGAACTTCTTCTTGCCAGGCTTTACCGTGCGAGCAGGCGTGAACAGATCGCGGATGGCAGGAGGCCAAGCCTTGTAGCTGGTTTCCGAAACCGACAGTTTGGTGTCGACATAGTCGGCTGGGTTTTCACCCCAGCCACGTATCGTCTCGATCGCTGCGGCAAGCTTGGCTTGATCCCAAGCGACGTTCTTGGGGACCTCGATGCGGATTTCATAATCGCCATCGATGCGGCGGTGCGTACCAGTCGTGTTGAGGCCAGCGGCATAGCGCCGGGAGAACACCCCATGGAGGATGGCAACAATCTGGGATGCTTGGGCCAGATGGGATTGGGCCTGCGTTTGCAAATTCGCGAGGAGGCTGATCGGCAGCCCATCAAGCCTCGCTGGTGGTTCGTGGAGGAGTTCCTCAAGTGTCATTGAATTGGTCCTTCAGTGAGTGGTTCGGGTTTGCGTCGGTGCATGGTCGGGGCAGTGGTTGACGCGGCGATCAAAGGTCCGTGGGCGCCTCGCGGTTGGCCCCCACTGCCCAAGCAGGGTCAGGAACTGGCGGGGCCGTGCATCAGGCCGCTTTCGACAGTTCATTAAGAAGAAGCTGCCCACGAGCGCCGCGTGGGCGCGGCCTGGCAATCACGAGGTAGCTGAATTGCTCAGGCGCGATGCGGCGCTGAACCAGGTGGGCAAACCCGCGCTCGGATGCCCAGCGCGCTCGGCCGGCGAGCCGTTCAAGCACCGAGCGCTCGGGCTCCCGCAGCCGCTGTCCCGGGCCTTTCCAGGCATCTTTGGCAAGAAAGCCGCGGTAATATTCGAGCGTGTCGCCAGGCATGGCATCGCCCAGCCACATGCACAGGTCGAACTCGGTCATGGCGACCTTGCTCGCCTTTGCCTTCGCGGTGCTGCGAGACTGGGGGCTGATGAAAGAAATGGTGTTCATGTTCACCTCTACTGGGGGATCGGGGAAAGTGTCTCAGGCGCTCGCCAGGCCGCTGGCGGCGAACAGCGCGCGCAGTTCGGCAATGCGGCGATAAAGGCTGCTGCGGCTGCCCAGCCCCATGCGGACAAGTTCAGTGACCGGATGTTCGGCCAGCCAGCCGCACAGGGCGGTTTCGGCATCTGTGAGACGCGTGCCGCAACGAGCCACATCAAGCCGCTGCTCAATCGCCCCGCGTGCGTCTCCGGGCAGAGCGAATAGTGCGCCGAGGCCCTGGTCTTCGGCGATCTGATCCCGCTTGATCGGACAACCTTCATCCTGATCAAGCGAGCATGGCATGACACGCCGCTCGCGCTGGATCTGCTTGGCAATGCAGCTCGCTTGGTTGGCAACAATGCGACCGGCAAAAGCACCAAGCGTGCCGCGATCCGGATCGAAGCGGTGGAGCCGGGAAAGCAGATCGGCCAGCAGATCCTGGCAGATATCGGCTTCAGCCTCGCGGCATAGGTTCAGGCTGCGGGCCAAACGGCGGGCGGCACTTTTGGCTTCACGTTGAAGCGTGGCGAGCGTGTGAGGGGTCATGGGTTCGTCCTGTTTCGTCATCCTGAAACTGGACTAGAGAAAGATATGGTTGGTGGTCGTCACAGAAGTGGTTGGCGGATGCACCAACCTCAGCACCTCGCTGTTGCGTAGTTTTGCGGGCGCTTTGAGGTGTGCACCAACCTTCACCAACCATCCGCCGACCCAATCCCGACCGATCACCCACCAGAAGCGGTTCGCGCCGCAGCGAATCAGGCAAAACCCGGACACGAAAAAGCCCGCGGAAGGCGGGCTCGTTTCCGGGTTGGTAAGTGGCAGGTGATCGATCAGCGCGACATGGCAGCGACCAGGCTTGGCTCCATAAAGTACCAGCCAAGCCTTCCTTTTGCCTTCAGGATCACCTTCGTCCAGTCGCGCCGGCTTGAGTAGAGATGGGCAATCTTGTCCGAGCCAGAATGAGCAGCGTCGAGAATCTTGCGGAAGTGCTGTTCGGGATCACCGCTCTTGGCCGCCTCGAACAAGAACAGCATGCCGCGGGCCTGCATTTCGGTGAAATTCCAGATCCGGCCGGCATAGGAAAAGCGCCGGAAGTCGGGTTTCTCTGGCTCTGCCTGGCTGAGGGTTCCCAGAACTGCCTGTTCAAATTCAAGGCGGACATCCTCGCGCACCACGAGATTTGCGCGCTTGATCGACCGGGCCTCCGCTGGGTTCAGCAGGCTGGCATAATCGCCATTCGGCAAGGAGAACTCACTTGCCTTAACCTCCCCCTCCAGAAACAGGCGATAGATATCGTAGCGCAGCAAGTCTGCCACGCCGTCGAATGTACCTTGATGATGAGGTACCGGCATCTGGCCCCAGTCCTCAGCCTCGTAAGAGCCAAGCTCCATGGGCTGGGCGTAGATGCGGACGGAGAGGGGCAGCTTACCGTTCTCAACCACATAACGCAGATCTGACTCAGAGAGATTCCAGCGGGCAATGAGTTCGTCGAGCTCGTGATAATCCTTCTTGATCCGCCCCATTGCCGATTCCCTTTGTTCCGGTAATGTTCTCATATCAGCTTGACAGGAGGGCGGCAATCCTGTTCTATCCACACAACCCAAATTTCTGAGGATAGTTATGTCGACAACTTTGCAGGAGCGCCTCCGCGCACGCATTCGCCAGCTGGGTATGAACGTCGCCGACGTTGCCTCACTGGCCGGTGTGAACCGGTCGTTCTTGTACGATATCATCCGCGGCCGCTCGCAGACGCCCAATCTGGAGCGCCTCAAGAGCGTGGCCGCTGCGGTGAAGGTTGACGTTGAATGGCTGCTTCACGGACAGGGAGACGTCCAGGGTGAGACACCTTTGGATGAGGGCGCGCAGTCTGACTTCATTGGGATTGCCTACGTTAATGCTCGCCCGTCGATGGGCGGCGGCTCCATCCTTGAGGAAGAGGCAAAGCCCGGGCGTGATTTCCACTTCCGCAGAGCCTGGATCAAGGATCGCTTGAAGGCCGCACCATCAATGCTGCGTGTCATGCAGGTGGAAGGTGACAGCATGAGGCCAACGCTCGAAGATGGCGACACTGTACTGGTCGATATGTCCCAGAAAATCCCTCAGCCACCCGGGATTTTTGTGCTCCACGATGGCCTCGGGCTGGTGGCCAAGCGCTTGGAGCACGTGCCAATGAGCGATCCGCCGCGCGTTCAGATCATTTCCGACAACACTCGGTATCCGCCCTACGACTGCCTGGCCGACGAGGTGAATATCATCGGACGCATACGCTGGTATGGGCGGGAGATGTTTTGACAGGCCTTCCCATCGGTAGGGTCAGGCGAACATAAATTGACGAAAACCAGCATGATCCTAAGGGTTTTAGGGGCTTTTTGAGCAGCCTTGCTTGTTAGAAATATATGGTCTATTTTCTAACGAAAGGAGCTCAAGATGGCAGCCGTTGCCGACAGGATCATCAAGCGCGTGCGCGGAAAAGGACGAGGCTGGGCTTTCACGCCCAAGGACTTCCTCGACCTTGGCACGCGCGCGTCTGTCGATATGGCGCTCAGCCGCTTGGCTCAGCAGGGTCATATTAGGCGGATCGGCCGCGGTCTATATGACTACCCGAAGCTGCACGCCAAACTTGGCGCCCTCACGCCCGATGCCGACACGATCGCACAGGCCGTTGCGATCCAGAGCGGAGACAAGATCTTCACCAGCGGCGCTCAGGCAGCCAATCTGATGGGGATTTCGGCGCAGGTGCCAGCCAAGGCCAGCTATGCAACGAGCGGTTCTACTCGCGTCAAGAAAGTGGGGGGACGGACTATCGCCCTCAAGCGCTCTCGTGCGCCTATCCTGGACAACGCAACGCCAGGGGCCAATGCCGTGCTGCAATTATTGTCGCACGTCGGAAAGGCAAACATCGACGATGATCTCATCCGGCGATGTGCCGATAGGTTGAGCCAACAAGACCTTAGGGCTCTAAAAAAGGCTCAAGCCGCAATGCCTGGGTGGATGAGCGACGCAGTGCTCAAGATCAGCGTGGCACATCATGGATAACTTTGCCCGTCGGCCTGATGATGATCGTCTTGCCTTCATCAACGAAGCTGCTGCTCGGCGCGACGTGACGCCGATCATTATCGAGAAGGATTTCTGGGTCTGCTGGACCCTGCGCCGGCTAATGGAAACGCCGGGCTTGGGTGAGCACCTGACATTCAAAGGCGGCACCTCGCTTTCCAAAGCCTACGGTATCATCGAGAGGTTTTCTGAAGACATCGACCTGACGATAGGGCGATCGGCTCCGCAGATTGAGCCGACAAGAACGCCTATGGAAGATGGCATCAGCGGCAAGGAGCGCGATCGGCGCGCCAAAGCGCTGAAGGGTGCTGCCCAGGAATACGTGCATAATACCGCCATGCCGGCGCTTGAGGCCGCCATAGCAAAAGCCCTTGGCACTCGAGCTGGTTGGAATCTGGTTCTCGATCCCGATGACCGGGACGCGCAAACTATTCTGTTCGAATACCCCAGACTGCTCGAATATGGGGCGTTCAGCATGGGAGGCTTCAGCGAAGGTGCCTTTGGTGGCGGCTATATCAAACCGCGGATCAAGCTGGAATTTGGCGCTCGGGGAGAGACTGAGCCTTCTGAAAAACGCGTGATCATGTCGTACCTGGCGGCAGCGTTTCCTGACGAACTGCCGGATGCCGCAGTCACTGTTTCTACGCTGTCAGCCGAGCGCACCTTCTGGGAAAAAGTGACGATCCTGCATGCGCTGCATCATGGCAGCAAACTGCTGCCTGAAATGTCGAGGCACTATTACGACACCCTGATGCTGGCCGAGAAAGGTGTCGCCGACATGGCCTTGGCGACCCCCGATTTGTTGGCGAAAGTCGTCCTGAACAAGAGCGTGATGTTTGCCGATAACAAGGCATCATACGGTACGGCTGTCCTTGGTTCGCTCCGCCTGGTGCCGACCGACGATCTGCGCGTCCGGCTGCATGCAGACTATGACGCCATGGCTGACATGTTCATGATCCAGCCGCCGACGTTCGATGCCTTGATGGCCTCGATCGCGTCGCTCGAGGCAAGGCTAAACTCATAGCACTCAGCCGTTGGGACGGTTCGATAACTACGCCAGTAGGAGAGTTCAGACCCTTTTACGGACTGAACTCCAATGGCCAAAGACCCTCAGAATTTTAACCTAGACGCCACAGCCTCAGGCACTCGGTCTCGTGGCCGGGGAGCCCCGCGGTGCCCAAATCCGATCCCGCCGGACAGTATGACGCCAGCTCAGCGGCGCGAGGAATTGTGCACTCTTCTCGCGTTGGGGCTAGCACGCCTGCACAGGCGAAATTTCCCTGAACTATATGACGAAATAGAAGGTTTTCCGCTACACTTCGCCTCCGAACAGAGCGGTAGTGCGGCTCCAACTCACTGGAGAAACGCACAATGAAACATGACCCCGTCCTGGCCCGGCTGGCCGCCATCAAGGCGGCTACCATCGGCGAGCTCAAGAAGCAGTGGCGAGACCTTTTTGGTAGTGAGCCACCGCCCTTCAACAGGCGATATTTGGAAAGCCGGCTGGCCTACCGCATCCAGGAACTCGCCTATGGGGGCCTGAAGCCTGATACGGTGAAACGTCTGGAAAACCTGGGCGAGCATCTAGATGGCGGGAATATCGGCCTGCGCAGCGTTCGCGCGGACCTGAAGCCTATCGCAGGCACCCGGCTGATCCGTGAATGGCAAGGCGTTGAGCACAGCGTCACAGTGACCCTGAACGGTTTTGAGTGGCAGGGGCGCCCCTACCAATCACTGTCTGCCATCGCTCGAGCCATAACCGGTTCGCGCTGGAACGGCTGGGTCTTCTTTGGCCTCAAGAACAAGCGGAGGGCGGCATGAGCAACGAGATCGTCCGAAAGCTTCGCTGCGCCATTTACACCCGCAAATCGTCTGAGGAAGGTCTCGAGCAGGAGTTCAACTCGCTCGATGCCCAACGCGAGGCGTGCGAGGCCTACATTGCTAGCCAGCGATCTGAAGGCTGGGTGCAGGTTCGCGACCAATATGATGATGGCGGCATCTCCGGTGGCACTCTCGATCGCCCAGCAATCCAGCGCTTATTGTCCGACATTGAAGATGGGCTGGTCGATGTGGTGGTGGTCTACAAAATTGACCGCCTGTCGCGTTCGCTGATGGATTTCGCCAAGCTGGTTGAGGTGTTCGAGCGCAACAACGTCACCTTCGTGTCCGTCACCCAGTCGTTCAACACAACCACCAGCATGGGTCGGCTGACGCTGAACGTTCTTCTGTCCTTCGCTCAATTTGAGCGCGAGGTGACCGCAGAGCGGATCCGCGACAAGTTTCGAGCCAGCCGCGCTAAGGGTATGTACATGGGCGGTGTGCCGCCGTTGGGCTATGACGTGAAGGCTCGCAAGCTTGTCGTAAACAAGTCTGGCGCGGCCAAAATCCAATACATCTTCGAGCGGTTCCGGGAGATTGGCTCGGGCACGCACTTGCTGCGTGAGCTCGCCGAGCGAGGGATCACGACCCGTAACGGCAAGCGCATCACCAAGGGTTTCCTTTATCGCGTGCTAAACAACCGGATCTACATTGGCGACGTAGTCCACAAGGGGACCCGGTACCCCGGCGAGCACGAGGCAATCATCAGCACCGAGCTCTGGGATGCCGTTCATTCTATCCTGAAGGAAAGTCCTCGGGTTCGTGGGGGGCGGACACGCGCTAACACTCCTGCCATGCTTAAGGGGCTCATCTGGGGGCAAGATGGAGCGGCATTTTCTCCCACGCACACGCTGAAGAACGGGAAGCTCTACCGCTACTATGTGAGCCAGACATTGCTCCGTAACGGCGCAGGAGCTTGTGAGGTTGGCAGGGTCCCGGCTGCGGAGGTTGAAGCCGCCGTTGTCGAGCAGCTGCGGGCAGCTTTCCGTCAACCTGAAATCATCATTGGCGCGTGGAAGAAGGCTACGCGCAGCACACCGGCTTTGACCGAAGCACAAGCGCGACAGGCTCTGAGGGATCTGGACCCGATGTGGGATGAACTGTTTCCGGCGGAGCAGGCCCGGATTGTTCAGCTCATAGTTGATAAAGTAATCGTCGGCAGCGAAGGGCTTGATGTCCGGCTTCGCACCGAAGGCATTGGTGCCCTGGCCCGGGAGTTAAGCGCTCCTGTGCAGGAGGCGGCCGCATGAAAACGCCCCAGGAGCCGAAAACTGTCTCCGTCTTTGTGCCCTTCAAACTCACCAAGCGGGGCGGCCGCAAGGAAATGATCCTTCCTCCCGCAAACGAGCTGAGCAGGCCGCGGCATGACAACACCGTGCTCAAGGCTTTGGCCAGGGCATTTCGCTGGAAGCGGATGCTCGAAGAGGGCTCATATGCCTCAATCACCGAGCTTGCCGAGCAGGAGAAGATCGGGATGAGCTACCTCACACGCGTGATGCGCATGACACTGCTTGCACCCGACATCATCAATGCGATCCTAGAGGGGCGCCAAGGGGACGGGATTGATCTGACCGTTCTAGCGGCCCCATTCCCAACGGAATGGGGTGCTCAGCGGCGGCATTTCGGATTCCCTGCCATGGACAGTTGAAGGGCGCAGTCCTCGCTTGCCTGTCGAGGTGAATCTCAACTAGACATCACCTGTCAACTTTTTGGAAGGTTCCGAAAAGTGATTCGGGGGTGACCGTGGGCGACAGCAAGCCAAGTTTACGATGGGGAGTGGAGCAAAAGCTCCAGTTCATCGAATTCCGCTTGTTCTGGGAGGGGCATGTCAACCGGAGTGATCTGATCGACAAATTTGGAGTGTCGCCCAACCAGGCCTCAGGCGACCTTAACCGCTACATTGCCCTCGCACCGGACAACATGGTCTACGATAAGAGCGGCAAGACCTATGTTCGCTCTTCTGCTTTCAAACCCCTGTTTCTGAAGCCTGACGCGACCCAATATCTGTCGCAGGTCCGCTCCGTGGCTGAGGGGATCATCACACCTGATAATGCCTGGATCGGAAATCTGCCGGCCTTTGACGCGACGCCTGCACCAGCTCGTGGGATTGATCCTGTTGTCCTGCGGTCAATCGTCACCGCAAACAAGCGGTATGAGGCTATCGAAGTTCTGTATCAATCAATGTCAGCACCGGATCCAGAGTGGCGTTGGATTGCACCGCACGCCCTCGCATTTGATGGGTTCCGCTGGCACGCTAGATCCTTCTGCGAGAAAAGCGGTGAGTACCGCGATTTCGTAATCTCCCGCATCCTTGAGACACGTCAAACAAGGGCCGCCAAAAAACCGGCAGTCTCAGATGTCGCTTGGGATGAGATGGTGGAGCTTGAAGTTGGACCTCATCCTGATCTCAGTCCTAACCAGAGGCGGGTAATTGAGCTGGATTATGGGATGGAGAATGGGAGCGTGACCATCCCGGTCCGCAGAGCGCTGCTCTACTATGCGCTGAAGCGCCTGGGGCTGGACACCGATCCTTCAGCCCGCAAGCCGCAGGATCAGCAGATTGTTCTAATCAATACCAAGGCAATAAGAGGGGTGACGTTATGAGCTTGAAAACGGATACGTCCCTCTCGGCAGTTCTAAATCTTAGGGTCCTCGTCGGTTTCCTCGGCGAACGGTCTCAATTTGGCTGGTGGCCAACAACTTTTTATGATGCATCAGGCCGCTTATTCCTTGAGCCAATTTTTCCGAAATCTCAAAACTTAGCCCAATATCACGGTGTCACTGAGGCTGCGCGCCGCCTGCACGATGAACATTTGAGCGTCGGCACTTACCATCTTTTCCGGCTTCCGGAGGAGATTGAGCAGGATCTTCACCACATGGCACAAAGTAGTGGTGATGGGCTCTCGCCTTCAGCACTTTACGGAGACCAGCAGGGAGCTCTGAGTGCACTTGCGAGCTTATCAGGATCAGAGCGAATATCAGGCGTTGGTCCCGTGTCGATTGGTAACATTGCAGAACTGAATGCTCATCTGATGCCTTTGGCGGCAGTGTACTGTTCGGCATTTCAATTAAACACTCAATCTTTCCCCTACCTGGTGAGGTGATCGTGACAGAGGCGATCCTTTACACAACCCAATTGCAGGCTGGTCTTGGCTTGGTTGACGAGACCAAGGAGCTTTTAGATCTGTGGGTGGCGGGTATGACCGCTTCTCAGTTGCATCAACTTGCGCTGACTTCAGGGCGTTTTCCTAATGTCACCGCTCGGCGCCTGCGAAACATTGTTTCAGAGTGCTTTGCCCCGCGCTACTGAACCGCCCCGGGATTGCCGGAGGCCAGTTTCATCAAATTATGCTGCCATGGGCGTGTCGTCCAGCATGGCGTAGTAGCGCTCTTCGGCCTCGGCAGGCGGGATACTGCCGATGGGCGCGAGCAGGCGTCGGTTGTTA
>JAPZUE010000006.1 GCA_027533385.1 Rhizobium sp.
AACGTCTTCTCGATGCTGGCAAACCGCCCAAGGTCGCCATCATCGCCATGGCCAGAAAACTCCTCACCATCCTCAACGCAATGATCCGCGAGAACCAGCCATGGCAACCAAAAATCACTTGACCGCCTGCACAGTCGCTCAAGGGGAGGGTGGGGCCGAGACGCCAATGGTCTTCACTCTCCCCCCTTGTGGGGGAGATGTCACGAAGTGACAGAGGGGGTGCCGTGCAGCGAAGCGATAATCTAGGTCAGTGCCGCCCCAATTCCCTCAGTGCTCGTCTTCGCTCGCCGTTGCCGGTTCCGGGGCACGCGGCGCGCCGCGTTCGCTGGGGTCGCGGCCGATTTCGGGCTTCAGCGTCATCAGGTCGATGAAATGGTCGGACTGGCGGCGCAGGTCGTCGGCGATCATCGGCGGTTGCGTCGCCATGGTCGAGACGACGGAAACCTTGCGGCCCTTGCGCTGCAGCGCTTCGACCAGCGTGGTGAAATCGCCGTCGCCGGAGAAGAGCACGAGATGGTCGACCGTCTCGGACTGTTCCATCGCGTCGATGGCAAGCTCGATATCCATGTTGCCCTTGACCTTGCGGCGGCCCATGGAGTCGGTGAATTCCTTCGCCGGCTTGGTGATCACCTTGTAGCCGTTGTAATCCAGCCAGTCGATCAGCGGGCGGATCGAGGAATATTCCTGGTCCTCGATGAGGGCGGTGTAATAATAGGCGCGCAGCAGATAGCCGCGCTTCTGGAACGCCTTCAGAAGCTTGCGATAGTCGATGTCGAAACCGAGGCTTTTGGACGCGGCGTAGAGATTGGCGCCGTCGATAAAGAGCGCAATTTTCTCGCGGGGATCGAACATTCTGATATCCTTACGTCAAATATGAACAGTCACGGCAATCGGCAATCAAAACAATACCTTGCCTCTCAAGATATGATCATGCCTTTACATTATGAAATGATCATATAGCGATCTATCTAGGGCATTGCCAGGATCAATCCAAGCAGCCTGCGGTTGAAATGTGGTGTAATAGGGGATTTTGCGGATGTCATTTTTGGGCTTCGGGGGGCTCCCACACGAAAAACTTGAATTTGCCGTCCATTGCCTGTATCGCAGCCGTCAATCCCAGGCATCCAAGACCGCAAAGGACAGGCAATGGCCCGTGTCACCGTTGAAGATTGCATCGACAAAGTCGAGAACCGCTTCGAGCTCGTTCTGCTCGCAAGCCACCGCGCCCGCCAGATCTCCCAGGGCGCGCCGATCACCGTCGATCGCGACAAGGACAAGAACCCGGTTGTCGCACTCCGCGAAATCGCCGACGAGACGCTGTCGCCGGACGATCTGAAGGAAGATCTGATCCATTCGCTGCAGAAGCATGTCGAAGTCGACGAGCCGGAGCAGGAGCCGAGCTCCATGCTCGCCAACACCGGCACCGCCGGCAAGGGCGACGAAGAGGACGAACTGCCGGAAACGCTCACTTTCGACCAGATGTCGGAAGAAGAGCTTCTCGCCGGTATCGAAGGCCTGGTTCCGCCGGAAAAGAGCGACGATTACTAATCGTCAACCTGTCGGACTTTAGTCTGCTTCTGACTGTAGGATGAGTGTGCGCCAGTCTCCTTGACTGGCGCGCTTTTTCGTTTGTGGAGACGAGTGGAATGATGCGGCAATACGAGCTCGTGGAGCGGGTGCAGAAATACAAGCCCGATGCCAATGAAGCTCTGCTCAACAAGGCCTATGTCTATGCCATGCAGAAGCACGGCAAGCAGACACGCGCCAGCGGGGACCCCTATATCTCCCACCCGCTCGAAGTTGCCGCCATCCTCACCGACATGCATCTCGACGAATCGACGATTGCGGTTGCCCTGCTGCACGATACGATCGAGGACACCTCGGCCACCCGCGCCGAGATCGACGAACTCTTCGGCGAGGATATCGGCCGCCTGGTCGAGGGCCTGACCAAGATCAAGAAGCTCGACCTCGTCACCAAGAAGGCCAAGCAGGCGGAAAACCTGCGCAAGCTGCTGCTCGCCATTTCCGATGATGTGCGCGTTCTCTTGGTCAAGCTCGCCGACCGCCTGCACAACATGCGCACGCTCGAGCACATGCGCGACGACAAGCGCGCCCGCATTTCCGAAGAGACGATGGAAATCTATGCGCCGCTCGCCGGCCGCATGGGTATGCAGGACATGCGCGACGAGCTGGAGGATCTCTCCTTCCGCTACATGAACCCGGAAGCCTATGAGACGGTGACCAATCGCCTCTCCGAGCTGTCGACCCGCAACGAAGGCCTGATCACCAAGATCGAGGACGAGCTGCGCGAGCTCCTCGTGGCAAACGGCCTGCTCAACACCTCGGTCAAGGGCCGGCAGAAGAAGCCCTATTCGGTCTTCCGCAAGATGCAGTCGAAGTCGCTCTCCTTCGAGCAGCTTTCCGATGTCTATGGCTTCCGCATTCTCGTCGACGACATTCCCGGCTGCTACCGCGCACTCGGCATCGTCCACACCCGCTGGCGCGTCGTGCCCGGCCGCTTCAAGGATTATATCTCGACGCCGAAGCAGAACGACTACCGTTCGATCCACACCACGATCGTCGGCCCGTCGCGCCAGCGCATCGAGCTGCAGATCCGCACGCGGCGCATGCATGACATCGCCGAATACGGCATTGCCGCCCACAGCCTCTACAAGGATGGCGAAAACGGCGATCCGAACGAGCCGCTGAAGCGCGAGAGCAATGCCTATTCGTGGCTACGCCACACCATCGAGGCGCTGGCTGAAGGCGACAATCCGGAAGAATTCCTGGAGCACACCAAGCTTGAACTCTTCCAGGACCAGGTCTTCTGCTTCACGCCCAAGGGCAAGCTGATTGCCCTTCCGCGTGGTGCGACCCCGATCGATTTTGCCTATGCCGTGCACACCAATGTCGGCGATACCTGCGTCGGCGCCAAGATCAACGGCTCGATCATGCCGCTCGTCACGCGCCTGTCGAATGGCGACGAGGTCGAGATCATCCGCTCCGGCGTCCAGGTGCCCCCGGCCGCCTGGGAAGAGATCGTCGTCACCGGCAAGGCGCGCGCCGCCATCCGCCGCGCCACCCGCATGGCGATCCGCAAGCAATATGCAGGCCTTGGCCAGCGCATTCTGGAACGTACCTTCGAGCGCGCCGGCAAGGTCTTTTCCAAGGATACGCTGCGTCCGGCGCTGCATCGCCTTGGCCAGCGGGACGTGGAAGACGCGATCGCCTCGGTCGGTCGCGGCGAGACCTCCTCGCTCGACGTTTTGCGCGCCGTCTATCCCGACTATCAGGACGAACGCGTCACGGTGAAACCGTCTTCGGACGAGGGCTGGTTCGCGATGAACAGCGCCAACGGCATGGTCTTCAAGATCCCTGGTCCCGCCCAGCGCAAGGGCGATGCGCCGACCGCAGGTGACGGGCCGGATCCGCTGCCGATTCGCGGCCTGTCCGGCAATGCCGAGGTGCATTTCGCCCCGGCCGGCGCCGTGCCCGGGGATCGGATCGTCGGCATCATGGAAGATGGCAAGGGCATCACCATCTACCCGATCCAGGCCTCTGCCTTGCAGCGCTTCGAAAACGAGCCCGAGCGCTGGATCGACGTGCGCTGGGATCTCGATGAGGCCAACAAGTCGCGCTTCGTCGCCCGCATCCTGATCAATGCGCTGAATGAGCCCGGCACGCTGGCAACCGTCGCGCAATGCGTGGCCCGCCTCGACATCAATATCCGTGTCCTCAACATGATCCGCATCGCCACCGACTTCACCGAGATGGCGATCGACCTCGAGGTCTGGGATCTGCGTCAGCTCAGCCAGCTGCTCGGCGAGCTCAAGGAACTCGACTGCATTTCGACGGTGAAGCGCGTCTACGACTGACACGCCGATCCGGCTGGCCTAGAGCAGGTCCAGCAAAACTGCGTCAGCGGTTTTGCGTCCGGACTGCGTAAAATCAAAAAGATAGAGCATTTCAGGTGATCCCGTTTTCACCGGAAATGCTCTAGACCCGGCGTCGAAGACAGGGCAGGGGCGGAAAACATCCGCCCTTGAGCCTGTACTTGGAGCAATCTGCCCTTCTTTTGACCACGATCCTGCCCAAATCGTAAACCTCGACGCCAGTGTTATGCGCTCGGCGCATGGCTGACTTCAGTTCTTGTCTCTGGTGGATTGTGCGGCGCACCATTATCTTCGGGACAACAGATGAAGAGAAAGAACTGAGGACAAAACGATGTTTACTCCGATCCGCAAAATCGCCCGCGCCCTTCGCGTTCCGACCGCCGCCGAGCGCGAAATGAACTACCTGAACGGCGCTCGTGACCTGGTTGATCTGGAATATCGCCAGCGCGAAATCGACCGTGGCATGTTCCGCCGCGGCTGATCTGCCGACAGAATGACCTGAGCCTCTCGGGTTTTGCTGCGACGCCGGTTCTTGCCGGCGTCTTTGCTTTTTGGCGACCTTGTCAGCCGCTTTTCCTTGCCGAAACCGTCCAGGATCAACTACATATCCCGCATGCTGTTTCGACGCCGGCAACCGCTTTCAAGACTGACAAAGCTGCGTGAGCTGTTCTGGCCGCGTCGTGGCTTCTCCCGATCGTTACGCTACCTGAGCAAGCGCATCCTGCGCCTTTCGGCAACGCCGCATGCGATAGCGGCGGGTGTGGTCGCCGGAGTTGTCTCGTCCTGGACGCCGTTTATCGGCGTGCATATCCTCATTGCGCTGGCGCTTGCCTATCTTGTGGCCGGAAACATGGTGGCCGCTGCACTCGGAACCGCCTTCGGCAATCCGCTGACCTTTCCCTTCATCTGGGCCGCGACCTGGGAGGTCGGTCACCGGATGATCGGCAACGGTGATCCCGTCAGTCGCGGCCTCGACCTGGAAAAGAAATACTCGCTGATGGGCTTGGAAAGCATGTGGCAGCCGATTCTCAAGCCGATGCTGGTGGGGGCGATCCCGCTGGCTGCGGTGAGTGGCGTGCTGGTTTACGCCGCCATCTACATCGCGGTATCGAAGTTTCAGGCACGACGCCGCGAGCGCCTTGCCGAGCGAGCGAAAATTCGCCTTGCGGAAGCCCTCCAAGGATCGAGCATCTGACATGATCATCGGTATCGGCAGCGACCTCGTTGATATCAGAAGGATCGAGAAGTCGATCACCCGGTTCGGCGAAAAATTCACCGCCCGCTGCTTCACGGATGAAGAGCAGGCGCGTTCGAATGGCCGAAAGGACAGCGCCGCTTCCTATGCCAAGCGTTTCGCTGCCAAGGAGGCGATGGCCAAGGCGCTCGGTACCGGCATTGCGGAGGGCGTTTTCTGGAAGGAAATGGGCGTCGTCAATCTGCCCAATGGCAAGCCCGGTCTCGAACTGACGGGAGGGGCAGCGAAATGCCTGGAGCGTCTCCTGCCACCCGGACATGTTGCCCAGATCCATCTGACCATCACCGACGAATTTCCCTATGCCCAGGCATTCGTCATCGTCGAAGCCCTGCCGGAAAGCCGCTGAGTTAACTGGTCGCGCCGGTCTATGCGCCTGTGCGGTTGCCGCGCGGTCGCGAACCGACTAGAGAGAGCAGGATTTTCGGAAGAAGGAACCGATCCGCGTGAGCGAAGACAAGAAGCAAAGTGCCCTCTGGGAAAACGTCAAGGTCATTATCCAGGCCCTGCTGTTGGCCATGGTGATCCGGACCGTGTTCTTTCAGCCCTTCACCATTCCGTCCGGCTCCATGATGCCGACATTGCTGGTTGGCGACTACATCTTCGTCAACAAGTTCTCCTATGGCTATTCGAAGTATTCGCTGCCCTTCTCGCCCAACCTCTTCGAAGGCCGCATCTTTGCGAGCGAGCCGGAGCGTGGCGACATCGCCGTGTTCCGCTTCCCGCCGAACCCGAGCATCGACTACATCAAGCGCATCGTCGGCCTGCCCGGCGACCGCATCCAGATGATCGGCGGCGTGCTGCATATCAACGGTCAGCCGGTGCCGAAGGTCCAGGACGGTGTCTTCACCTCCGACTACCGCCTGGATCCCGGCACGGACGTTCCGGTTTTCCGCGAAACGCTGCCGAACGGCGTCAGCTTCGACACGCTTGACCAGGCCCAGAATACCCGCGGCGACGACACGCGCGAATTCATCGTGCCCGAGGGCCACTATTTCGCCATGGGCGACAACCGCGACAACTCGCTCGACAGCCGTTTCGACGTCGGCTTCGTGCCGGCCGAAAACCTGATCGGCAAGGCCTCGCTGATCTTCTTCTCGCTGGGCAACGACACCTCGTTCCGCGAAGTCTGGAAGTGGCCGGCCAACATGCGCTGGGATCGCCTGTTCAAGGGGGTCGAATGACGGAAAAAGGCGTGGTCAGCGATAAGGACTGGCAGCAGCTCGAAGCTGCGATCGGCCATACATTCGCCGACCGCGATCGCCTCAAGCGGGCGCTGACCCATTCCAGCGCCCAGGTCTCGCGTGGCAAGAAGGGCGATTACGAACGACTGGAATTTCTCGGCGACCGGGTGCTCGGCCTCTGCGTCGCCGAAATGCTGTTCACCACCTTTCGTGATGCGACCGAAGGCGAGCTTTCCGTTCGCTTCAACCAGCTGGTCAGCGCGGAAGCCTGCGCCTCGGTCGCGGACGAAATGGCCCTGTACCGCTTCATCCGCACCGGCGCAGACGTGAAGAAGATCACGGCGAAGAACATGCTGAATGTGCGCGCCGACGTGGTGGAAAGCCTGATTGCGGCGATCTACATCGAAGCCGGATTGGAGGCCGCCCGCGGCTTCATCCTGAAATACTGGAAGGACCGCGCGGCCCGTGCCGACGGCGCCCGCCGGGATGCCAAGACCGAATTGCAGGAATGGACGCATGCCAAGTTTGGCAGGCCGCCCACATACAAGGTTGCCGATCGCTCCGGACCGGATCATGATCCCCGCTTCACGGTGATCGTCGAGATCCCGGGCCTGAAGCCGGAGATCGGCATCGATCGTTCCAAGCGTGCCGCCGAGCAGGTGGCCGCGACCAAGATTCTCGAACGCGAAGGCGTCTGGGCCAAGGCCTCCGACGCGAACTGATTGGAAGATATGACCGACACCGAAACCCATGACGGCGGCGAAGCCACCGGCAACACCCCCACCCGATCCGGCTTCGTGGCCCTGATTGGTCCGACCAATGCCGGCAAGTCGACGCTGGTCAACCGCTTTGTCGGTGCCAAGGTGTCGATCGTCAGCCACAAGGTGCAGACGACCCGCGCCGTGATGCGCGGCATCGCGATCCACAACAACGCCCAGATCGTCTTCATGGACACGCCCGGCATCTTCAAGCCGCGCCGCAAGCTGGACCGTGCCATGGTCACCTCGGCCTGGGGCGGTGCCAAGGACGCCGATGTGATCCTGCTGCTGATCGACAGCGAGCGCGGACTGCGCGGCGATGCCGAGGCGATCCTCGAGGCGCTGAAGGATGTGCCGCAGCCGAAGATCCTGGTCCTCAACAAGATCGACCGCGTCAAGCATGAGGATCTGTTCAAGCTGGCGCAGACCGCCAATGAAGCGGTGAAGTTTGACCGCACCTTCATGATCTCCGCCACGACCGGCTCCGGCTGTGACGATGTCATGGATTATCTGGCGGCGGCACTGCCGGAAGGTCCCTGGTACTATCCGGAGGACCAGATTTCGGATCTGCCGATGCGCCAGCTCGCCGCCGAAATCACCCGCGAGAAGCTGTTCCTGCGCCTGCATCAGGAGCTTCCCTATTCCTCGCATGTCGAGACGGAGAAGTGGGAAGAGCGCAAGGACGGCTCGGTTCGTATCGAGCAGGTCATCTATGTCGAGCGCGACAGCCAGAAGAAGATCGTCCTTGGCAAGAACGGCGAGGCGATCAAGTCGATCTCGACCGCGTCGCGCAAGGAACTCACCGAGATCCTCGAGCAGCCGGTCCACCTGTTCCTCTTCGTCAAGGTGCGCGAGAACTGGGGCAACGACCCCGAGCGCTTCCGGGAAATGGGTCTCGAATTCCCGCGCGACTAAATCAGACAATGCGAAGGGCTGTCAGCCCTTCGCCACCCGCCTCGCGACAAAGTCCGAAATCGGTGGCCCGATCAGGATGATCAGGATGAGCCGCATGGTCTGAAGGGCCATGATGAAGGACATGTCCACCGGCGTGGTCGCGGCGATGATCGCGATCGAATCAAGCCCGCCCGGGCTGGTCGCGAGATAGGCGGTCAGCGGGTCGATGCCATGCAGCGACCAGAGCAGGAAGGCAAGCCCGCCGCTGAACGCCATCAACACCAGGATCGAGCCGACGATCTGGGGCAGGGCGCCTGCCGCATGCCGCAGGATCCGCCGCGTGAAGGACAGGCCGATCCGCCAGCCGATCACGCCGTAACCGAGCGCCAGCAGCCATTCGGGCAGCTGCAGCGTGATGAAGCCCATCACATGCAAGACAGTCGTGGCAACCAGCGGCAGCAGCATCGTGCCGGCCGGGATCTTGAACCTTGCGCCGATCGCGGCTGCAGTGAGTGCGGCAACCAGCGTCAGCCCGAGATCGAGCCAGTCGGTCTCCGGGAACCAGACGACGGGATGGGCAGCGCCACCCTCGATATTGAAGACGAAGGCTGCCATCAGCGAGGCGCCCGTGGCGACAAACGCGACGCGCAGATACTGCATGAAGGCGACGAGGCGCGGATCCCCGCCATGCGCTTCCGCCATTAGCACCATGGCCGACGCCGCTCCGGCCGAGGTGCCCCAGATCGCCGTCGTGCCCGGCAGGATCTCGGCTTTCGCCATGAGATAGCCAAGCAGACTGCTCGCCCCGATGATGGCCAGCACGATCGACAGGAAGACCGGCCAGTCCTTGGCGACCGTTGAAAGCGTGCCGAGATCGATAGAGCGTGCAATGATGCAGCCAATCAGCGAATGGGCGAAGATGTAAGGGTAGCGATGGACCGAGAGCCGCGCACCATTCGTCGCAACCAGGATTGCCGCGACCATGGGCCCGAGCAGAAGCGCGCCGGGGATATGCGCGAGATAAAGCCCGCTTGAGATCGCAAGCGATAGCACCAGAAGTATGAGCCAGCGAAGCGCGATCGGCAGTGGGGTGAGAAGGCCCGGCGGCGGCGGAGGATCGGTGGCCGCAGCCTTTGCAACAGCGGGCTCCGGGAGCGCGTCCGGGTCCGGTTGCGGCAGGTCCTCGTGGTCTTTGCCCGATGGCATGTTCATCTCCGTCCTTCGTCTGAACCTTAATCCCGGGAAAGGGCTGGACGAAAGAGACATTTCATCGAATAAATGAGGGGTAACTCACAAACAAGTTTTATGAGAATGGCCTCGCAAAAGTCAAGTTCGGCAACATCGGAGCCCGTGCAGCAGGTGGCAGTGCCAACGGCCAAGGAGCCGAAGCGCAAGCGCGGCATCGCGCGCGTGGCCAAACTCCTCGATGCCGGTGCTTCCGTCTTTGCCGAGCAGGGCTACAAGGCCGCGACCATGACCGAGATCGCCGCACGCGCCGGTGCGCCGATCGGCTCACTCTACCAGTTCTTTCCCAACAAGGATGTGCTCGCCGACGCACTTGTCGCCCGCTATGCCGAGCATGTCGAGGCAGCGCTCGATCGAATCAGGGCACAGGTCGCCGAGCTCGACGGTATCCAGCTCGCAGACAGACTGCTCGATGTGCTCGTTGCCCATGCCGCTGAGCGCAGCCTGGCGCTCAGCCTGCTTGACGCCCGCTGGGAGCAGCCGGGCGTGCGCCCCGGCGTGCTGCGCGAAAGCCTGCGCAAGCGTATCGCCGAGATCCTGACGCTCTGGCGTCCTGAACTCGCCGAGGATCAGGCGCAGGCCATGTCGGTCGTTCTCTTCCAGGCGATGAAATCCCTCGTGCAACTGCATGAAGAGAAACGTTATCCCGGCAAGGCCGAAGCGATCGCCCATTGGCGCGGCTGGGTGCAGCGCTACCTCACCGAAATCTGAGCCGGACGCGGAAACTCCTGTTCCTCCGGGCGCCTCTGCGATAAAACCCGATCATGCAATGGACGGACGAGGCGATCCTTCTCGGGGTGCGGCGGCATGGCGAATCGAGCGTCATTGCCGAGATGATGACGCGCAGCCGCGGCCGACATCTCGGCATGGTCCGCTCGGGGCGCTCCCGCGCGATGCAGCCCATGCTGCAGCCCGGAAACCGGCTTGAAGTCACCTGGCGCGCCCGCCTCGACGAACATCTCGGCGAATACCGGATCGAGCCGCTGGTCCTGCGGGCAGGGCGCTTGATGGAAAGTGCGACCGCCGTCTACGGCGTCCAGGCCCTGGCGGCGCTGCTGCGTCTCCTCCCCGAGCGCGATCCCCACCCGCATCTTTTTGAAGCACTCGATGTGATCCTCGATCATCTGGAGGAGCCGGCAACCGCAGGCGAACTCTTCGTTCGCTTCGAGCTGGCGCTGCTCAACGATCTCGGTTTCGGGCTGGATCTGGAGGAATGTGCGGCGACGGGCGCGCGCTATGATCTCGCTTATGTCTCGCCGAAGTCGGGCAGGGCGGTCAGCCGCGAGGCGGGGGCGCCCTGGGCGGACAAGATGCTGGCGCTGCCGGATTTCCTCACCCCCGGCACGAACCGCGCGGCCGATCCCGAGACCCTTGCCGCAGCCTTCAGGCTCACGGCCTATTTCCTCGATCGGCATGTCTACGTGCCGCGGGGGCTTGAGCCCGGCGCGGCACGCGAGGGATTTTGTCAGGCAGCGTTGAAGACCTTGCGCTCGCTCGACGCGAATGGCGCATTGGCGGCACCGAAGAACTCGGCCTGATCTTCCGGCGCGGATTTCGCCATGTGCTGGTGAATGGCCTTCTGCAATTCGCCGATGCTGCGATAGACGCCGCCGTCGAGATCGATGACCGGATATTTGACGGCGATGAACTTGACCCTGTCACCGTCGGGTATGGTGATGCCAACCGGGATCCCGGCATATTCAATGACTTGCTTCTTCATAACGAATATCCCCGCTCGTGCACGCATGGCACGGCGCTGTTTCAAGAGTCGTTTGTGGATGTCAGGCTTTGTGCTGCGTCACATTCGACAGGAGCAGGCGGAATGGCATTTCACCACCACCACGCGCGGGGTCCGCCAGGATCGGATGGCATCAAGAAATACAACTTGCATTTCGCTGACCTCCTTCTTTGGCTGGGGCCTTCTCGTTGAAGGCCAAACATGGTTCGTCGTCAGTGTCCGAACCAGCACGCACAAGGTAGGTGCTGGGTCGGAATCCGTCAACGGGCGAACCAAGAAAAATAAAATAATTTTCTGTGATGGTTCGCGCTAGGCAAAAACACAGGAATTTTGATCCGGCATAGGCGAAATGCCGAAATATGATCTCACTTTGGGCAAAATTACGCCATGCCCATGGCTGGCCGCTCGACAGCCTGTTCGCGGATCGGCCAATGCACCACAGCCGCGAAGATCCCGAGCGCCACACCCAGCCACCAGACCTGATCATAGGTTCCGAAGTGGTCGTAGAGATAGCCGCCCATCCACACGCCGAGGAAGGAGCCGAGCTGGTGCGACAGGAAAACGAGGCCGCCGAGCAGACCGAGATGGCGCGTGCCGAACATGATCGCCACCAGTCCATTGGTCGGCGGCACTGTCGATAGCCAGAGCAGCCCCATGACGGCTGCGAAGATCACGACCGAAGCCGGCGTCTGGGGCAAAAGCAGGAAGAGCGTCACCGTGATCGAACGGCCGATATAGATGAAGGCGAGGAAATAGGGCTTCGAATAGCGCTGCCCGATCCAGCCGGCAGCCAGCGAGCCGATGATGTTGAAGAAGCCGATCAGAGCCATGGCAATCACGGCATAGCGGGCCTCGATGCCGATATCGCCGAGATAGGCCGGGAAATGTGCGGTAATGAAGGCGACCTGGAAGCCGCAGACGAAGAAGCCGGTGGTCAGAAGCAGGTAGCTCTTGTGCGCGAAGGCTTCGCGCAGCGCCTCGGCAATCGTCTGCTGATACTGGTTGCCGGATTGCGAGCCCGACATTGCATTGCCACGCAAGGGAAAGGCAAGCAGCGGCACGACCAGCATCATGACCGCGATGATCACCAGGCTGTCCGACCAGCCGAAGGCCGAGATGAAACCCTGGCTGAGCGGCGCAAATAGGAACATGCCCGCCGAGCCGGCTGCCGTCCCGATACCGAAGGCCATCGACCGCTGCTCGGGCGTCACGTTCCGGGCAAAGGCCGAGAGGATGACGCTGAACGAGCCGGCACCGATCGCAAGCCCGATCAAGACGCCCCCGCCCATATGCAGCCAGATCGGTGCCGAGGCATTGGCCATCATCACGAGGCCCGCGGCATAGAGCACGCCCGAGGACACGAGCACGCGGCCCGTCCCATATTTGTCGGCGAGCGCCCCGAAAAAGGGCTGGCTCAAGCCCCAGAACAGGTTCTGGAACGCCATCGCCAGACCAAAGGTCTGCCGGTCCCAGCCCCGATCCGCCAGCATCGGCAGCTGGAAGAAGCCCATCGCCGAGCGCGGCCCGAAGGTCATCACGGCGATCAGCGATCCCGCAAGAATGATGAGCCAGGGCATGGCGGGACGGACTGTGGTGGTCATCGGGGCTTCTCCTCTGTCCATCACACAGTAGTGCAGTCGATTGATGAACAGAAACGCCTTTTGATGAACTGGCCATCAGGGGATTTGATGAATGTTAGATGGGGACCCACCTCCCCCCCTGCGGGAGAGGATACAAAATCGAAGCTTTAGGCGAGCGCAAGCCGCCTAAACTTCAGATTTTGTTGGTGAGGGGGCGGTTCTGTTGGCACGGCGAACGATCCCCCTCTCTTGCGATTTCAGATGTTTAGCCGTGGCTTCCGCCACGACTAACTCATCGAAATCGCTTTCTCCCCCACCAAGGGGGAGATGGGCGGCCGCACGTTTGGCAGCGGCCGTCACCGCCGCTTGATCGCCCAGCGCTCCCGGCAGCCGAGCACCGTCACCGCATCCCCGACCCGCACCAGTCCTTCGCCCTGCGGCACCGCATTCCAGCCGAAGAGCGGCCCCGGCACGCGCCGGTCTGCAGACATCCTCAGCCGCCCCATGGCCGGCATCGGACTGGCACCCTCGCGGGAACCGGTCTGCTGGTCCTGGGTCGTCATGATGCAGCGCGGGCAGGGTTTCACAAAGTCGAAGCGGATGCCGCCGATCTCAAGGCCGGTCCAGGCATCCTCCGCCCAGGGTTTGTCGCAATCGAGCACGATGTTGGGCCGGAAGCGGTCCATGCCGACTTCGCCTTCGCCATGTCGCGCCATGTCTTCGTTCAGGGCGCGCAGCGAGCCCGTCGTGGTGACGAGGATCTGGTAGCCGTCGGCAAAGCCCATCGGCGAGCCTTCGCCTGCCCAGTCCGCACTCGCCTCGCGGTGGCTGTCGCCATCGATGAAGACCAGTTTCACAGGCCGTCCGAACCACTCGGACAGCGTGTCATTGACGCTCTCATGCGCGACCGCAGCGCTGACGGGCGATTGCCAGATTGCCACTTCCATGCGGTTGTCCGGCTGCGGTGGCGCGACCATCATCTCGCGCCCGTCATCCAATCGAAGCGTCAGATAGGCGGCGGCCGGAAGCGCAATCAGCCGGGCAAGCGCCGGCAATTCCCGCTGGGTGATGAAATGGCCGGAGGGATCGACCAGCATCATCCGCCGGTCGCCGGAAAGCCCCATGGCATCGATAGGCGCCTGGGGCACGGCAATCCCCCGGGCGCTCTTGAACGGATAGATGAAAAGCCCGGTGACCTGCATGATGCTTTGCCTTTTTCAGATTTCGTCGCGGAAAAGGGTGAGAAACAGCGTCAGCCGCTCGTGCCGCTCCTGGGCGAGCCTGGCGCCCGTCGCCGTTTGGAACCCCTCGGAGAGCCTCAAGAGCTTGGCCGGAAAGTGGTCGATCGCGTAAGAACGGTCGTCGAGCGGCCGATGCTCCGCGCCGGGGTCGCCGGGGTGATAGAGGCCGGAGCCCATGCGGCCGGCGATGTAGAAGCAGCGCGCTACGCCGACCATGCCGATCGCATCCAGCCGGTCGGCATCCTGCAGCATCTTCGCTTCCAGCGTTCCCGGCGGGATATTGGCGGAAAAGCTGTGGGTGAGGATCGCGTGCGCGACCGCCGCAATCTTCTCCTCCGGCCAGCCGAGCCCCGCCAGAATGCCGCTCGCCTTCTCTGCCGCCAGCCGCGAGGCCTGCGAGCGGAGCGGCGAGCTCTTCTCGACGGCGACGCAATCATGCAGCAGCACGGCGGCTGCGAGGATTTTGGCGTCGCCGCCTTCGCCCGCCTGGATCTTCATGGCGTTCTTGAAGACACGATGGATATGGGCAAGGTCATGCGAGCCGTCGTCGCCTTCGGTCGCGTGATCAAAAAGTTCGGCGGCAAGCGCCTCGTGCGGTGCGAAGTCAGCGGCGGTGAGAAGGGCGGTCAAGGCAGAGTCCCCGTTGAGGTGAGGCCGCATCTAGCCTTGCGAGCGCCCTCTGTTCAACCGCCCTCGATCAGATCCCCGTCGGCGCCTCGTCCTCGCTTGCTGCCACAGCACGGCTGGATTTGCCGCCAAGGATCTTCTGGTAGAAGAGCCCGATGCCGATCAGCACGAAGCCGAGGCCGATGAAGGAGAGCGCCCGCAGTACGCCTTCGAGATTGGCCATGTCGATCAGGAAGACCTTGGCGACCGTGAGGATCACAACGACCGCCGAGGCGATGCGCAGGCTGCGCGCATCGAAGCGTGAACCGAGGGCGAGCAAGCCGACGCCGATTGCAAGCCAGGCGACCGAGTAGCTGTAGGTCTCTGCCTGCTCGAACCCCTTCCAATAGGCGATGAACTCGCCCTGCCAGAAGCGCCGGACCGAAAGCGTCACCCAGGCAAAGCCGAGCACCGCGCCGGACAGCGCCAGCAGGACGACATAGGGCAAAGGCCGCTTGTCCCGCGCATAATGGGCAAGGCCCGCATAAGCGAGGCCGGGCAGCAGATAACCGATCAACAGCAGGTTGATCAGCGGCCAGCTGCCGGTGCTCTCGCCGGTGAAATAGGGATTGAGCGCCCCGAGATGCAGGCTCACCGTCTGGGCGATGGCAAGGCCGCCGGCCACCATCGACCCGTAACGGAAGACAGGGCTCGGCGACTTCAGATCAAGCGTCATCAGGATGCCCGAGAGGCCGACGACGAGCAGCGTGTAGATCGACTGCTCGCCGAGCGTCGGCGTCGACGAATCGAGTACGCCTCCGTTCATCGCATGGCGCACCAGGATCGCGATGGCGAGCAGACCGAGCAGGCTGGCCAGCCCCTGCAGTGCGTTCCGCACCCGCTGTCCCGGCCAGTTCCTGACCTCATAGGCCGAAAGCAGCGCCAGCAGGGCCGGGATTCCGTATCCAGGGAGCAACTGGTTGAGGAAGGGCGTCCGAGACAGCGCCTCTGCACCCACAAGCGTCGGATCCCAGCCGATGCGGAAGAGGACGCCGGCAAGCGCGATGACCATGATCCATGGCAAGCCGCTCCAGCCGCGTTTTCGCGTCGCCATGAGATAGGCAAAGCCGAGCAGAGCGATGAGAATCGTGGTGACCACGCCATCGGTCAGCGTGTGCAGCGCGAGCGCAAAGGCCAAGAAACTGCCTGTGAGCAGCACATCGATGCCGCGCCGGTAGCCGGGCAGCGCACCCTTGCGGTCGAGGAACTCGCAAGCTCCGAGCAGTACCGCGCCGAGACCCAGGGCGAAGAAACCATGCAGCCAGTCGCGGGCATAAATGCCGTAGAAGACGAAGCTGATCGTGGCGAGCAGGACAGGCAGAGCGGCTGCAATTACCGCCCAGACTGTCGAGAACAACGGATCCTCGGCAAACCGTCTGCGGATCTGGGATAGCCCGATAAACAGGAAGACGGCGGCGAGGCCGAGCAGCACATACATGACGGTGATGTCGAGTGCCGGCAGTTCAGTGTCATAAATGCCCCAGCCGAACAGGAAGGCCTGAGCCTGCCCGACCATCCCGGTTTCAACCACGGCCGCGAGCAAGGCTCCAGCGGCAGCAATCGCTGTCGGCCAGAACGCGCCGTGACGCGCACTGCCAGCGGCGGCAAGCGCTGCGATCAAGGCGGCAAGGCCGAAGAGCGGGAAGACATCCGTGATATCCCGTTCGAGCATCATGAGCGCTGGCAAAAGGACCGCGAGCGACAGCGTGATGTCGAGACCGAGGGGCCCCGACGACATGCGCCGGCCCAGCGCTTCGAGCGACAGCGGCGCTCCGGGTTCTGCCGGGTCGTCGCCCGTCGTGCCCGGCCAGATCAGCATCCAGGCGGCGATCATCGCGATCAGCGAGAGCGCAATCGGCGTGATTTCGGCCGTGTCGATCAGCGCCACCAGCGCCCAGATGCCGAGCAGGGCCTGGGCGATCGACGGCACGATCAACCAGCCCTTGAGGCGCGACGCCAGCGACGTCGCGACCTGCGCAACGGTCAGATAGAGGAACAGCGTCCAGAGATTGGGCGACGTCGTCGAGATGAGGAGCGGCGTCAGCATCGAGCCGGCAAGCCCGAGCCCGGCCAGCGCCTGGCCATGCAGGAGCGAAAGGCCAAGTACACCGAAGGCCGTGACCGCCAGCAGGATGAAGGCGAGCGTCGGACCGATGAAGCCGTAGATCCCGTGTGCTGCATAGATTGCGCCGAACAGGGAGACCGCGCCGGCAGCCGTCAGGATGCCCGGCACCATGGCATTGGCGTAGAGCGCTTCGGCCTTCGGCAGCGCCTTGCGGCGTATGAGTTCGCCGACAGCCACCAGAGCGAGACCGAAGAGAGCGGCAAGCGTCAGGCGCACGCCGGGGCCGAGCAGGCCGCTTTCGATCGAGTAGCGCACGAGAAAGACGCCGCCGAGCGCCAGCGCCAGTCCCCCTGCCCAGACCGCCCAGCGGGCGCCGAGCAGATTCTCAAGGCTTTCGGCGGGCGCAGCCGCACTGACCTCGCTTCGAGCTGCAGCGGGCAGTGGCTCCGATTCGTCGACCTCATCGGAGGAAAGAGAAGGGCGGCTCTCGCGCGGCATGTCTTCAAGCGGCGGTTCTTCTGCCTCGATTGTTTCCGCCGCCAACGGTGCCGGGGCGGCCACGCCTTGCGGCGCGCTCTCAGCCTCGCTGATTGCGGGCGCAGCAGTCGGACCGCTCAGCTTCAGCAGCCGCTCCCTGACATCTCCGAGTTCCTTCTCAAGACGGTCGATCCTTTTCGCCGCGCCCCGGTGGATAATGAAGAGAACGCCAATCAGGATCAGCGGCAGCAATTCGAACATTGAGCCTCGCAGCACTTTGCTTAAGGAGGGGACAAACTACCGCTTTTCTTGGCAAGGGAAAGCGCTCTGTGTCACGCGGCGGACGGGGCGGCGCTCTGACAGGCAAGGTGGATGGAAAACCTCCCTTGCAATCCCACCCGAAACTTTCTAAATCGACGGTACCGGCAGCCGCCGGTTTTCTTTGGCGCTTGTTATGCTCAGTTTGAGCATAATTGATGGAGGAGTTGGCCATGGAAGCGCAGCACCTGTCGCAAAACCGTCCCGCGATCCGCACCGCAGCCGAGCGTTTCGGCGTCTGGGAACGGCCGGATCTGACCTATACCCCTGCCTTGGCCAAGGAGACGGAGCACCTCTACGCGCGTGTCCGCGACTTCATTCCGGCGATCGAATGGCCGGTCTTTGCGCCTTACATCCATGCCATCAACCGGCTGAAGAAGGAGCGCGGCGCCGTCATCCTGGCGCATAACTACCAGACGCCGGAGATCTTCCACTGCGTCGCCGACATCAAGGGCGATTCGCTGCAGCTCGCCCGCGATGCCGTCAGCGTCGATGCCGAGATCATCGTCCAGTGCGGCGTGCATTTCATGGCCGAGACCTCGAAGCTGCTCAACCCGGACAAGACGGTGCTGATCCCCGATGGCCGCGCCGGCTGCTCGCTGTCGGAATCGATCACCGGTGCCGATGTCCGCCTGCTGCGCGAGCGTTATCCCGGCGTGCCGGTCGTCACCTATGTCAACACCTCAGCCGATGTGAAGGCCGAGACGGACATCTGCTGCACCTCGGCCAATGCCGTTGACGTGGTCAACAGCTTCGACAGCGACACCGTGCTCTGCATCCCCGACGAATATCTGGCGATGAACGTTGCCAACCAGACGAGTAAGAAGATCCTGACCTGGAAGGGCCATTGCGAGGTGCATGAGCGGTTCACGGCGGACGAACTGCTCGAATACAAGCGTGCCGATCCGCGCATCGAAATCGTCGCCCATCCGGAATGCCATCCGAGCGTGCTCGCCGTCTCGGACTATGCCGGCTCGACCAAGGGCATGATCGATTACGTCAAGACGAGACGGCCCGCCCGTGTTCTGCTGGTCACCGAATGCTCGATGGCCTCCAACATCCAGGTCGAAGTGCCCGAGGTCGATTTCGTCAAGCCGTGCAATCTCTGTCCGCACATGAAGCGCATCACCCTGCCGAAGATCCTCGACAGCCTGCTCTTCATGACAGAGGAAGTGACGGTTGATCCCACGATTGCCGGCCGCGCAAGGCTGGCGGTCGAGCGGATGATCAATCTGAAGAATTGAAATTGCAGCCAGCCGGGGAGGGCTGAATGCCAACCAATCTAGACTCCATGCGGCCGCAATCCTGGCAGGGCATCGACGATATCGTCATCGTCGGTGGTGGTCTGGCCGGCCTTTTCTGCGCCTTGAAGCTCGCGCCACGTCCCGTCACGGTGCTGGCTGCCGCCCCGATCGGGCAGGGGGCGTCCTCGGCTTGGGCGCAAGGCGGCATTGCTGCGGCCATGAGCCCCGGTGACAGTTTCGACAAGCATCTGGCCGACACGGTTGCCGCCGGTGCCGGGCTGGTCGAGGAGAAGATGGCGCGGCTGATGATCTCGGAAGGGCCGGACCGTGTGCATGATCTGCTCGGCTATGGCGTGCCCTTCGATCGCGATCTGGAGGGGCATCTTCTTCTATCGCGCGAGGCGGCCCATTCCGAGCGGCGCATCGTGCGCGTCGCCGGTGACCGCGCCGGTGGCGCGATCATGGAGGCGCTGATCTCCGCCGTTCGCCGCACGCCCTCGATCCGGGTGATGGAAGGTTATGTCGTCGAGGAGCTGATCGCCGAAGGCCGTTTCGTCTCCGGCGTCATCGCAAGGCCCGATGCCGGCCAGTCGAAGACGCGCGTCGCCTTTCCGGCCCGCGCCGTCGTGCTCTGCTCCGGCGGTGTCGGTCACCTCTACCAGGTGACCACCAACCCGGCGGAAGCGCGCGGAACCGGTGTCGGCATGGCCGCCAAGGCTGGAGCCGTGATCGCCGATCCGGAATTTGTCCAGTTTCACCCGACCGCCATTGATATCGGCCACGACCCGGCCCCGCTCGCCACCGAGGCGCTGCGCGGCGAGGGCGCCGTCCTCGTCAACAAGGCCGGCCATCGCTTCATGACCGACCTGCATGCCGATGCGGAACTTGCCCCGCGTGATGTCGTCGCCCGTGGCGTCTTCGCCGAGGTCGCCGCCGGTCGCGGTGCCTTCCTCGATTGCACCAGGGCGATCGGCAAGGATTTTGCCAAACGCTTCCCGACGGTTCATGCCTCCTGCATCGCAGCCGGAATCGACCCGGCAACGCAGGCCATTCCGGTGGTCCCGGCGGTGCACTACCACATGGGCGGCGTGGCCGTGGATGCCGATGGCCGCACCTCGCTCGACGGTCTCTGGGCGGCTGGCGAGGTCACCTCCAGCGGCGTCCATGGCGCAAACCGCCTGGCCTCGAATTCGCTGCTCGAGGCGATCGTCTTTGCCGGGCGAATTGCCGAATCGATCAAGGGCATGCTGCCGGAATCGGCCCTTTACGAATGGCCGAAGACAGCCGGCGAAAACGACGACCTGGTCACGGTGGAGGACAGCCCCGAGCTCAAGGTGCTGCGCGGCCTGATGAGCCGCCATGCCGGCGTTGTCAGAGATGAGGCGGGGCTGAAGCTCCTGATCCGCGAATTGGTGGGGCTCGAGCGCAAGCGCCCGCGCGTGCGCTTCTCCAACATCGTCGCGACCGCCAAGCTGATTGCCGTTGGCGCCTATCTGCGTACCGAAAGCCGGGGCGCCCATACGCGTGCCGATCATCCCACAGCTGAGGAGGCATTGCGCCACCGCACCTATCTGACGCTCAAGGATGCCAATCGCATCGCCGCCGAACTGGCCGGCTGAGGAGAAGAAGCTGATGACCCCGAGCCTGCGCCCGCAGCTTTCGCCGCTGATGATCGAGGATCTCGTTCGCAACGCCCTGCTGGAAGATCTCGGCCGCGCCGGCGACATCACCACCTATGCCACGATCGGCCCGGAGAAGACGGCGACGGCTGAACTCAACAGCCGCGAGACCGGCGTGGTGGCGGGCCTTCCCCTGGCAGAAGCCGCCTTTCGCCTGATCGATCCCTCGGTGCGTTTTGAGGCGCTTGTGGTCGATGGCGACACAGTGGCGCCCGGTCAGGCCATCGCTCGCGTCTCCGGCAATGCCCGCTCGGTGCTCTCGGCGGAACGCGTCGCACTGAACTTCCTGATGCACCTCTCGGGCGTGGCGAGCTACACCGCCCGCTTCGCCACCGAGATTGCCCATACCAGGGCGCGCGTCACCTGCACCCGCAAGACCTTGCCGGGCCTGAGAGCCGTCGAGAAATACGCGGTGCGGCTGGGCGGTGGCTCCAACCACCGTTACGGGCTCGACGATGCGATCCTCATCAAGGACAACCACATCGCGGTTTCCGGCAGTGTTGCCTCGGCAATCGGGGCGGCGCGCGCCTATGCCGGCCATCTCGTCAAGATCGAGGTGGAAGTCGACGGCCTCGACCAGCTGCGCGAGGCACTGACGGCACGGCCGGACGTGATCCTGCTCGACAATATGGGGCCGGATCTGTTGCGCGAGGCCGTGGCGATCAATCGCGAACATCATCAGTTGAGCGCCGAGACCTATGCCTCGGATACGCGGCGCATCGTGCTGGAGGCTTCCGGCAATGTGAACCTGCAGACCATCCGCGCCATCGCCGAAACGGGTGTGGACTACATCTCGACATCGAAGATCACCATGGCAGCCCCCACCCTGGATATCGGGCTCGACATCGCGGTCACATGATTTCACGACAAATTTTGCCTGCAATCTTGCGCTGCAACAGATTGGTCGAAACGCGTCTTTCTAAAAAAGCCATATGGCACAGGGGCTTGCTGATATATCAGCATTTCCTTCGCTAGTTATCACCTGTGATTCCTGGTTTTTGACCGACCAACTCGAATCCCCTAGCCCTTTTCACATCATGCAACGTCCATTGCATGCGGGGTAGCAGACAGGATGTTTGTGTAAGGGGCACGTATGACGACGACACTTCTTGAGCCTGACAGCGCAATCTTGAGCCATGTTTGTCGGGCAGATCAAAGCCGCGTGGAGCCCCGCGTCTTGACCGGCCAGGAGCCGGACCTCCTTGGCGCCGTTCTCGATCCTGAACCTGCTTCCGGCATGACGGAAGAAGACACCGTCAGTGTTCTCGAAGTGCTGGCGGAAATGCAGAACATCATCGACCGATATCTCGAAAAGACCGAGCGGCAGGACCTCGACCGCTGATCTTTCCGGCTTCCTTGTAAGACCCGAGCGGTGACTGTGGCGGCAGTCGGCGCTCAGGCTTCATTCACCCGGGCGTCGACGAAGCGTTCGGGCAGGGCGACCATCTGCGGCGTGCCGTGATTGGTCACCTGCGGGAACGGGATGGAAATCCCGTTCTCGTCGAAGGACCTCTCTCCAGACAGGATCAGCTCATGGCGATCCTTCAAGGCCGCCGGTCAGGCCCGTCAGCTGCCTGTGCGACCGCCGACCTTGAGCCCGGGAGCGGGACGTTCTTCCAGCACCTGGCGGCGAAAGCGGAAGAGGGCAGCAGGCCTCCCGCCGGTGGCCGACTCGGTCGAACCGGTCGGCTCGACGAGTTCCGCGCCTTCAACGAGACGGCGAAAATTCTGCTTGTGCACATGCCGACCCGCGATCGCCTCGACCGTCCCCTGCAGATCGGTGAGCGTGAATTCCGGCGGCATCAATTCGAAGATTACGGGACGGTACTTGATCTTGCTGCGCAGCCGCGCAAGCGCCGTCGCCGCGATCCGGCGATGGTCGTGTCGCATCGGTCGCCCAAGCGGGACCGTCGTGCGGCATTGCTCGATCCGCCCGTCCTGCACGGCCTCTTCGACAAGCCCTGCCTCGTAGAGCAGTTCGTAGCGCTCGAGCACGCGCTCTTCATCGAAGGGAAAGTCATCGAGCCCGAAGGCGAGCTTGAGCCTGGAGCGTCGCGATCCGCCCTGCGATCGATCTCCGGCAGACGCACCTTCCTCGGCCCAGGCCATCAGTGCCGGAAGAATTGCGCCGTCGAGCAGAGGCGGACGTCCCTGCCGCCAGTCCTCCCAGGGCAGGTAACCGTACCAGTCCCGCCATCGAGCGCCGGAAAGCTCCAGCTTCGCATCGCGATCGCGGTCGAGACGGGTCAGCGCGAGATAGCCGACCGAGACCACATGCGGGCCCTGATCATCAGGCATCTTGTGCCGGCCACGATCGCCGAAGGTGTAGAGCTGCTCGATATAGCCGAGTTCGAGCGCCGTCTGGGCTTCGACGGTGTTTCTGAGCGACATTTCCATGGTCCGGTGCCGGTTCGGATCGAAAGGACCGAAGGGCAGGGCATCGAGCGCATCGCCATCTTCACCCACAACGAGCAGATGGGGCGTGCGGGCGCTGATCGCGACGATTGCGGCATTGAGGCCGATCTCGATCTCCGCCGGTGCGCTCATGGGCCGGCCGGCTCGCGCAGCGGAAGCGGCAGCGTAAAGGGCGTGTTGCCATCGGCGTCGGCACCGCGCCCCAGCGCCTTTACCGCCTTGACGAAGCGCCCGCCGCGCCCCAGCAGGTCGTCACCGATCTCCACAAGCCGCATGTTCGGCGTCGCAAAGGGGGAGGATGCGCGCAGACGCTGCGCCAGCGCCTCCTCGTCATCCTCGGGCGCCACGGCAAGGCTCGCGATCATCGCGGCTGCCGGCGAGCGTGACACGCCCATCCAGCAATGCACGACAAGCGGGGCGCTTTGGTCCCAGTCGCGGGCGAATTCGATGATCTTTGCGACATGGACCTCCTGTGGCGCGATCAGGTCTCCCGTTCCGGCAAAGGTGATGTCGTTCATGGCAAGCTTCAGATGGCGCTCGGCCGAGATGACAGCCGGCCGATGAAAATCCTGGTTGGCAGCGAGCAGGCTGATCATCTCGCGCGCCTTGTGGCGCACGGCCATCTCCGCGATCCGGGCAAGCGGCGATACGACGATCAGGCTCATGCGCGGGCCCAGGTCGTCGATTGCCTGTCAGCCTCGATCTCTTCGAAGCGCTCGAGGAATTTCGCCTGCGCCTGATAGGCCGGCAGTGGCTCGATCAGGATCGTATCGCGGGTAAAGCCCTTAGGCTGGCCGAAGAACTTGCGCGCTTCGGCCTCGGCGAAGCCCGCCAGCACCGTTGCCTCGAAATAGGCGGAGATCATGTCGGCCTTCTTGATCAGGTCCTTGAGCGCTGCCTTCGGATGCGCCGGCAGGCCGAAGCGCAGATGGATCGCAGCTTCCAGCCGCTTTTCCACCACCTTGTAGCCGCCGCCGACGACCGCCTTGAACGGCGAGATCATATCGCCGATAACGTATTCCGGGGCGTCGTGCAACAGCGCGACCATCAACTCGTCGGCGGTCGCCTTTGGATTTGAGCGCCGGAAGATGTCCTCGACGATCAGGCTGTGCTGCGCGACCGAAAAGGCGTGGTCGCCCGAGGTCTGGCCGTTCCAGCGAGCGACGCGGGCAAGGCCATGGGCAATGTCGCTGATCTCGACATCGAGCGGCGAGGGATCGAGCAGGTCAAGTCGCCGCCCGGAGAGCATGCGCTGCCAGGCACGGGCCGACGGCAGAGGGGTCGCCGAACCCATGTCACGCCTCCTCGGCGGAGCTTGGGAATGTCAGCCCGCTCCAGCCGGGAAGTGCCACGGTGACCGGCACCTCGCCGGCAACGATCGGGTTGCCGGCCGCCATGGCTTCTCCTGCCTTGTCGATCCTGACGATCGCAAGCCCTCGTTCCCCGGCCACCGTGCCAAGCGTACCGATCGACTTGCCGCCGATGGAGATGTCGGTTCCGGATGCGGGCAGAGCCGTCTCGGCCGAGATGATCACCACGCGGCGGCGTGCCGTTGACCGGTGCTGCATGCGCGACACCACTTCCTGGCCGACATAACAGCCTTTGCGGAAGGAGACACCCCCGGATTTGTCGAACAACACGTCGTGTGGAAAGGCGTCTGACAAGGGGTAGTCCGCGCCCGATTCCGGCACCGCATGCAGGATACGCAGCGCGTCATATCCCCCGCGTTCACCGGCTTGTCCGATCTGACCAGGCTGGCGGCGAACCTCCGTGCCGCCGAGCGCGAATCGATGGTCGGCAACCCCCTGGCCAGGCTCACCCCAGGTGACGGTCGTGCCCCTCTCGGTAAGGGCCTCGATCGTCACAGCCGCGCGAAGCTTGTACATCGTCATGCGCTTGACGAAGGCTTCCCGTTGATCGCTGCGAATATCGACGAGGAAGCCGCCGTCCTCGCGCGAGATGAGGAAATCGAAGAGGATCTTGCCTTGCGGGGTCAAAAGCGCGCCGGGGCGCAGCTCGTCAGCGCTAAGCGCGCCGAGATCCGTTGTGATGAGGTTTTGCAGGAAGTGTTCCGCATCCGGACCGGCAATTCTGACGAAGCTGCGATCGGGCAGGAAGGCTGAAGGCATGGGAGGTCACCAGACTGTTGTGATGCCGACTGAGTTAGTGGCTGCCAGTCTAGACGACAAGCAGTCTCCATCACAGCCCACAGTTTGGCCCAGGCTCTGAAGTGTCGTCAGTCGCCGACCGACAGGAACTTCCATCGTCCGTCCGGCGTGATACCGACGCGGAAGAAGTTGTAGTTTCCGTATTCCTGCATGCCCGCGACGTCACCGGCAGTGACGATTCGCAGCAGTTCGACCTTTTCCTGCGGTGTCAGCAACCCGAGCGACTTGCCGGCGAAATAGGGCCAGACATAGGTCTCGTCGGGCGTGCCCTTGTCGATCTGCACGAAGCCGGTCGAGAGGATGTCGAGCAGGATGGCCAGAATTTCCATGCCTTCGCTGTCGCCGGAAATCGCCTTGAGGGCCTCGATCGGATCCTGCTCCGGCTCCTGCACCGGCACCACGGTCTGATCCGGACCCGGGTTCATCAACGGTTTGAGTTTCGAGATGTCACCTGTCGCCGCCGCCTCCATGATCCGCTGGCGCATGCGGCGGACCGGCTCGGGCGCCTTCTCGATGTCATAGATGACTTCTGCGGGCGGGGAGGGTGGCTCGACGCTGTCCAGCTCTTCCGGCTCGTCCTGTTTGATGAGCGGATCCGGATCGGGGATGACCGGTATCGAATCCTCGAGGATCTCCGGCTCATCGCTGGGCAAGGGCTCGGATGGTGTGGCCCCGTCCTCGGCAGTTGGCGGTGTTACGTCCTTGATGTCGGACAGGGCGACGGCGGATGGTGCCGCCATCAGGGAGGCTAGCATGAGCGTCAGCGCGCTCGTCAAGCGAAGGAGCCTGACCCGCGACGAGATCATCATTCTGTTCCTCGATTGCTGTCTTACTGGAGCTGGCGCTCGGGCGAGAATTCGCCGGCGAGCAGCCGGGTCTTGAGCGCGTCGAGAATGGCCTCGGCACCATGTTCGCCATGGATGCGAATGGTCTCGCGCATGGCCAGCGCAAAGGCCGCGTCGGCGATGATTTCGGGCTCGATTCCGTCGGCCATGCCGTCGGCCCAGGCCTCGTTCTGGTATTCCAGCGCAGCCTGCATCTTTTCGTGCACGATCATCTCATCGATTTCGTTGCGGCGCGGTTCCATAGGCATTCCTCAAAGCACTTACTCAGTCCTTAACGACCCTATCAGCCTTTTGCCAAAACGACACGGGGGCAGACCAAAAGAGGTGAATTAATCGTTAATTTCCGAAGCGCGCGGTAATTTCTGTGGCAAGTGTTGCGCCTTCGTTACGGTAATTCTGCTCTGCACGAACTGCAGCCGGTGTGCAAGTGGTGTAAACGGAGGCAAAGGAGCGGTAGCCGCGGTTGTAGGCGGCCGTCATCCGCGCCCGCCGCTTCGGCTCTGTTTGTGTTTCGGCGTCGAGCAGTTCCTGAAGCGACCGCCGCCATTCCGGTTCCCCATCCGCCTTGCAGAGGTTCCTGAGGTAGTGGACCGCCCCGATGATCTCCGAAAGCCGTGCCAGACGATCGTCATAGGGCGTCGGCTTTTCGGTTTCGACCACCGGCGGTGGCACCACCTCGATTGTGTCCTGCGCGGCCACCGGACCGGCAAGCAGCAGCAGGAGTGGGGCAAGGCGCAGGGTATCCATCCGGTGGCTCATGCTTCGGCCCCGACATTGAGATCCGGAGACAGGCGCAGGATGCAGGCGCGCACGCTTTCCGGAATGGGAAGTTCAAGAATCTCCTCCGGCAAGAACCATCCTGCCTCGAGTGCATCGCTCTGGGCCTCTGCCCGTTCGCCGTCATCGGCCTCGACCTTGAAGACCGAGAGCAGGAAATGGCTGCCGGTCACACCGGCTTCCGGCAGAAGTTCGACGGTTTCGAACAGGCGCGGATTGCGGCCGATGAGGCCCGTTTCTTCGAAAAGCTCTCGCAAGGCTGTCTGTTCCGGTGTTTCTCCCGGTTCGGCCCGCCCGCCGGGGAAGGCATAGAGATCGGCCGCCGGCGGATTGCCACGACGGACGAGAAGATAACGCCCGGCCCGTTCGACGATGGCGGAAGAGGCGAGGCGGGGCATGCTCATGAAACGGGAACTCCGATCTTTGACGCGCAGCAGGTCGCGAAGCAGCGCAAGCGCGATTATCGCGGGCTTTGGCGGGCCCTGCAAGCGTGGCGTCTTGTCTTGACCCATGGGGGAGGGACTGCCATCTACAGAACATGTGTGGACGTTTTGCCCTGACAGCCAGCCCGGAAGAAGTGGCGGAGATCCTCGGCGTGATGGAGCTCGAGGGTTTTCCGCCGCGCTACAACATTGCCCCGACGCAACCGATCCTGGTCGCCGTGGCGGCGCCGCCTCTCGAGCCTGGCTCGAACCGTCCGGATCGCATGGCCGTCCTCGTGCGCTGGGGGCTCATTCCCTCCTGGGTCAAGGATCCCAAGGAATTCACGCTGCTGATCAATGCCCGTTCCGAAACGGCGATCGAGAAGGCCTCCTTTCGCGCCGCCATGCGTCATCGTCGAATCCTCGTTCCAGCCTCCGGCTTCTACGAATGGCACCGCCCGCCGAAGGAAAGCGGCGAGAAACTGCAGGCCTACTGGATCCGCCCGCGCCATGGCGGCATCGTCTGCTTCGGCGGGCTGATGGAAACCTATATGTCGAAGGACGGCTCCGAGCTCGACACGGGCTGCATCCTGACGGTCGGGGCCAACAGAACCATCGGCGAGATCCATGATCGCATGCCGGTGGTGATTGGACCGGAAGACTTCACACGCTGGCTCGACTGCCGCGCCGGCGAACCCCGGGACATCGTTGACCTGATGCGTCCCGCCCCGGAAGACTTCTTCGAGGCGATCCCGGTCTCCGATCTGGTCAACAAGGTTGCAAATGTCGGCCAGGACCTGCAGACCCCTGTTGCCCTTGCTCCGAAAAAGCAAAAGCCCGCCGCAGGCAAAGCCGACGACGGGCAGATGAGCTTGTTCTAGGGGAGATTTGCGCCTCAGGCGATCTTCGGTGCCGGCTTGCGCTTCAGCATCAGGGCTGCCGCAAGCACGGCCTTCAGGCCAAGCGGGCGGTAGTTCAGCGCCAGATTCTCATTTGCCGGCTTCTGCTGCTCGGCTTGGGTCTCAGTCGTCATCGTCATGTTCCTTGGAGTGTTTCCTGACCGGTGCATTTTTTTGTTTTCGGCTCTCTCTGTGGAGATCATGACAAAAGCGTGGCCGGGGCTCTGACTCAAATCAAATTTGGAGAAAAAGAGTAGATATGGAGAGCCCCGCGCAAGCTTTTTGGCCTGGCGGGGCTGAAAATTCTTCAATTCGAGAGAAAAACGGCGTCAAACGCCCCGATCGATCTCGGAAAGTCCCTTTTCGGCTGATTCCTCGCCGATGGTCAGCGTGCCGTAGCGCCGATGCCAGTTTCTCGCCCCGAAGGGCAGCGAGCAGAGATAGAGAAGCACACTGACAACAAGCACTTCCCAGGTGAAGCTCATCAGAAGCGCGACATAGAGCACGACGCCGAGAATCATCGGAAGCACGAGATCACGGCGGATATGGCTCGTCTCCGACTTGCCCGACCAGACCGGCAGGCGGCTGACGAGAAGATAGGCGATGATGATCGTATAGGCCGTGCTGGCATAGGCGAAGACGCCCACCGGTGCCACACCGAGAAAACCGAGATAGACGGGCAGCATCACCAGGGCAGCACCGGCAGGTGCGGGCACGCCGACGAAGAATTCCGACTGCCAGGGTGCCTTGGTTTCGCGATCGGCCATGACGTTGAAGCGCGCCAGGCGAAGCCCGGCGGCGATCGCGTAGATCAAGGCAGCGATCCAGCCGAGCGAGCGTGCCTGATCGAGCACGAAGACATAGAGCACAAGGGCTGGCGCGACGCCGAAATTGATGATGTCGGCGAGCGAATCCATCTGGGCACCGAACTTCGACGTCGCCTTCATCATCCGCGCGATGCGCCCGTCGATGCCGTCGAGGAAGGCAGCGGCAAGCACCATGGCCACCGCCAACTCGTAGCGATTCTCAAAAGCGAGCCGAATGCCCGTCAGGCCCGCGCAGATCGCCATGACGGTGATCAGATTGGGAATGATCAGGCGCAGCGGGATTTCGCGCAGGCGAGGTCCCCTTGCGCCACCATCGGCCTTGGCGCTGCCGCGAGTTTCGATCGAGCTGGGCTGCTGGTCCATCGAAGATTTCCTCAGCTGCGGCGGCTGATGACCGGCCCCTTGGCCGAGCCGAACTCGGCGATCACGGTTTCCCCGGCAATTGCGGTCTGGCCGAGCGAGACGCGCGGCTCGGCACCGGCCGGCAGGAACACGTCGAGGCGCGAACCGAAGCGGATCAGGCCGAAGCGCTCGCCGGCATCCAGCGGTTCGTTCATGTTTGTCCAGCAGATGATGCGACGGGCAACCAGGCCGGCGATCTGAACGACGCCGATCCTGCCATGCTTGCTCTCGATGACCAGGCCGTTGCGCTCGTTGTCGGTCGAAGCCTTGTCAAGCTCGGCATTGAGGAACTGGCCTTCCTTGTAGGCGATCGTCGTCACGCGACCACGCACCGGTGCCCGGTTCACATGGCAGTTGAAGACATTCATGAAGATCGTGATGCGCAGCAGCGGCTCGGTGCCGAGGTCGAGTTCCTGCGGCGGCACGGCCATCTGGACCGAGGACACGCGACCGTCCGCCGGGCTGATGACGAGGTCGTCATCCTGCGGCGTCACGCGCTCGGGATCGCGGAAGAAGTAAGCGCACCAGAGGGTGAGCACCATGCCGACCCAGAACAGCGGATCCCAGATCCAGCCAAGCACCAGCGATGCGACGAAGAAGGCCGCGACAAAGGGATAGCCTTCCTTGTGCACCGGCACGATCGTCTTGCGGATGGTTTCGAACAGATCCATGGGGTCCTCGGTCTTTGTTTTTCTGTCGCCCGTGACTACTCTGAAAGCCGCAGATGGGCAATGCCGACCATCAAATCAAGCCAGGCTAAAGCAGATGTGACAATCGCCGACTGTCTCAAAAAAAGACGGGACAGGAAAAAAGTCAGAATGATTTTGTAAATCATTTCACCCTAAAAAAGGGGTGTTGGATTTAACAGGAATCCGGATCGCGGTACCGCTTGAGGGCCGGTTTCGGCAAGGAATGATCGTTGCAGCTCGCCAGGAAAAATGAACCGGTTTCGGATGCGGTCTCGCTTGCTACGATTTCCTGGCATTCGCCCCGCGGCTTACCGCCACCCGCGCAGATTGCCTCTCTCTCTCCGGCGCATGTCACCGATCCGCAGGCCCTTGCTTCCTCTTCCGTCTGCCTTCTTGATTGCGCTGACAGCACGGCGATGTCGCATGTGGGCCGTGTCCGCGCGATCTGCGGAGATGCCGTGTTTCTGGTGGCGGTCACGCGCGGCGCAAGCCCCGAATTCCAGGTCGAACTGTTCGACGCGGGGATCGATGATCTCTTGATGGAGGAAAGTTCTCCCCATCTGTTGCGATGCCTCCTGCGCGCCAAACGCCATCTTACGATGCTGCAAGGGCATGAGCGCCAACTGGAGGCGCTCAAGGAGAAGCTGGACACCTGGCAGGACGGGTTGGACCACCTGCCGACGCCGATCTACATCAAGGATGTGGGCGGCCGAAACATCGGCTGCAACACGGCTTTCAGCCAGTTCGTCGGAACCGAACGCCACCGTGTCATAGGCCAGACCCTCGCCGATTTTCTGCCCCATGACGCTGCCGAGGCCCACCGGGAATCCGATCTTCATGTCATGCGCAACGGAGGCGTGATCAGGGTCGAGACGGATGTCTGCGTGCCGGATACCGGCATGCGGCACATCATGTTGCACAAGGCCTGCGTCGCCACGCCGAATGGTGGCGTGCGCGGCATAGCCGGTGTCCTGATCGACATCACCGAACGCAAGGAGTTAGAGGCGCGCCTGACGGTGGCGGCCGAGCGCGATCCGCTCACCAATGCCTTCAATCGCCGCAAGTTCTTCCAGGTCGCCGCCTCCGCCATCGAGCAGGTCTCGGAGACCGTCAGGCAGTTTGCCGTGGCGGTGATCGACATCGATCACTTCAAGGCGATCAATGACGAACTGGGCCACGGTGAGGGGGATCTGACACTTTGCTCGATCGTCGACACCCTGCGCTCTCATGAGGACAAGGGCGTTCTGGTCGCCCGCGCTGGCGGTGAGGAATTCTTCGCCCTGTTCTCAGGTGAAAACGCCCAACGGGCCGAGGAAATCCTGGAGCAGATGCGGGCCGATATCGCCCGTTATTGCCAGGTGACGACCGGTATCGGGGCTGCCGGGACGATCAGCATCGGCCTTGCCGACTTCGACCCGCAGCAGGAAACGGTCGATCAGGCGCTGCGGCGTGCCGATCTCGCTTTGTATCGCGCCAAGCGTGGCGGACGAAACCGCCTTTGCCGCGCCGAGTAACCGGCAGACCGCCGGTTACTCCCATCATGCCGACGATCAGGTCGCCGGCGCGCGGCGGACCACCACGCCGAGTTCGTCGCTTTCACGGACCTGACGCAGCTTCTCTTCCGCCTGGGTCGCCTCGCGCTGCCGGTTCCACATCGACGCATAAAGCCCGTTCTGCTCGAGAAGCTCGGAATGGCTGCCGCGTTCGGCAATCTCGCCACCCTTGAGCACGATGATCTCGTCTGCGCCGACGACGGTCGACAGGCGATGCGCGATGACCAGCGTCGTACGGTTCTTCGAGACGATGTCGAGCGCCGACTGGATCTCGTGTTCCGTCGTCGTGTCGAGCGCTGACGTCGCCTCATCGAGGATCAGGATCGGCGGCGCCTTGAGCACGGTGCGGGCAATCGCCACACGCTGCTTTTCGCCGCCGGAGAGTTTCAGGCCTCGCTCGCCGACCTTGGTGGCGTAGCCTTCGGGAAGCTCCTTTATGAATCGCGAGATCTGCGCCACGTCGGCGGCCTGTTCGATCTCGGCATCCGAGGCGCCGGGGCGGCCATAGCGGATGTTGTAGGCGATCGTATCGTTGAACAGCACTGTGTCCTGCGGGACCATGCCGATGGCGGCTCTCAGCGACTTCTGCGTCACGTCGCGCACGTCCTGCCCATCGATGGTGATAGACCCCTTCTGCACGTCATAGAAACGATAGAGCAGGCGGGAGATCGTCGACTTGCCCGCACCCGAAGGGCCGACCACTGCGACGGTCTTCCCGGCCGGCACCTCGAAGGACACGCCCTTCAGGATCGGGCGGTCCGGATCATAGTGGAAATGCACATCCTTGAAGGCAATCGCACCCTGGCCGATGCTGAGCGACGTCGCGCCCGGCTTGTCCACCACCTCTGCCTCGACCTCCAGCAGATCGAACATCTGCTCGATATCCGTCAGGCCCTGGCGGATTTCGCGGTAGACGAAGCCGATGAAGTTGAGCGGGATCGACAGCTGCATCAGCATCGCATTGACGAAGACGAAGTCGCCGATCGTCTGCTCGCCGCGCTGCACAGCCAGCGCCGACATCACCATGATGATCGCCGTGCCCACGCCGAAGATCAGACCCTGGCCGAAGTTCAGCCAGCCGAGCGAGGTCCAGACCTGGGTCGCCGATTTCTCGTATTTCGCCATCGAGGCATCGAAGCGCTTCGCTTCCATCTCCTCATTGCCGAAATATTTGACTGTCTCGAAATTGAGGAGCGAATCGATCGCCTTGGTATTGGCATCCGTATCGCTGTCATTCATCGCCCGGCGGATGCCGATGCGCCAGTCCGATGCCCGGATGGTGAACCAGATATAGGCCCAGACCGTGAAGGCGGTGACGCCGAGATAGGAGAAACCGTAGGTCCACCAGAAGATCGCGGCCGTCAGCAGGAATTCAATCAGCGTCGGGATCGAGTTGAGGATCGTGAAGCGCACGATCGTTTCGATGCCCTTGGTGCCGCGTTCTATGATGCGCGAGAGGCCGCCGGTCTTGCGTTCCAGATGGAAGCGCAGCGACAGCTGGTGCATGTGCACGAAGGTCTTGTAGGCAAGCTGACGCACCGCATGCTGGCCGACGCTCGCAAACAGCGCGTCGCGCAGCTGGTTGAGGCCGACCTGCAGGATGCGGGTGACATTGTAGAAGATGACGAGAGCCACGGCACCCAGGAGGAAGGTCGGCAGAAGGCCGGCCATGTCGATGCGGCCGTCAAGCGCATCGGTTGCCCATTTGAAGAAATAGGGCACGAGGATCAGCACGAATTTCGAGATGATCAGGAAGACCGTTGCCCAGACGACCCGCATCTTCAGGTCGAAGCGATCGGCCGGCCACATATAGGGCCAGAGATTGACGAGGGTCTGCATCGGGTTCCCGTCATCGGCCGATACCGTCTTCTTCTTCGCCTCTGCCATCCCCGACCTCTCGCTTGTCTGCAGATTAAAAAGCGGCGATCCCGTTTAAGGATCGCCGCCTTCTCTCAATTAGGTTTTCGCTGGCGCGAATACAATAACGGAACTGTGAAAGCTCAGTTCACCGGCTCGCCCTGCAGGCGCTTGCGGTGGATCTCTTCCGCATTCGGAAGCGCGTCCCGCGGCACGGTGAAGATCTGGCCGGGCTCGATCAGATCCGGATTGTTGATCTGGTTGGCATTCGCCAGATAGATCGTCGTGTAGCGCACGCCCTGTCCGTAAACACGCCGCGAGATCTGCCACAGGGTATCTCCGCGACGGATGATCACGCTGCCGTCGCTCTGGGCGAGCGGCGCCTGCTGGATTGTCTTTGGCTCGGCAGAGGCCGTCGCGTCGGATGCAGCCGGAGCCGTTTGTGCAGTGTCCGCTGCCGTCGCCGGCGCTGCAGCCGTCTGTGCCGGTGTCGGTTCGGCGAGAAGGTCGCGGATCAGGGCCACAAGCTTCGGCAAGGCCGCGCCCAGCGCGTCGACATCGCCGGTCGGAACCAACTGAAGCAGAGCCAGCGCTTCCTTGGCCTTGGCGGAATGAGCATTGACGGCTGCCGCAAAGTCCGGCGCCGCATTGGCACCGAGGCGGAAGCCTGCGATCGACTGCAGTCCGATCTCGGTGGCCGACCGGGCAGCGGCTGCCTGCTCGAGCGCCGGCTTTTGCCCATTGGCGAAGAGGTTTTCGAGGATCGTCATCGCCTTTGTCAGCGCGATCCGCTGGCGTTCGAACTCGGCCTGTTCCGGGCTTGCATCCGGGGAGGCCGCAGCCGGCGCGGTCTGGGCGACGACCGACACCTGTTCGCCGGCCGGGCGCTCGAACGGAACAGAGGCGCGCACCACCACCTTGCCGGTCGGATCGAGCAGCTCCACCTCGATGATATGGTTGCCGACTTCGAGCTTGATTTCGCCTTCGATGACGAAATTGCCGCTGCCGTCGCTCACGGCCTCGCCGATCGTGGTCTTGTTGGCAAAGCCACGAACGGTCGCACCGGCGGGCGCCTTGCCGGCCACGAAGATGCGGTCGCCTTCGATTTCGACGGCCGTGACCTGAACTTCGGTCGCGCCGGGAAGGGCTGCGGGCTCTTCGGCGACCGGCTCTGCGACCGGCGCCGCTGCGCTTTCACTGCTGCCCGGAAGGGTAGGCGCCGTGCCCGCAAGTTCCGTTGCCGCAGCCGGGAGATCCGGCAGAGTGACGGAGCCGGCGGGAGCAGGCGTGGTTGCAGGCGTCGTGGATGCGGCTGCCGAGGCTGCATTGGCCTGCGCCGCAGCGGCATTCTCCGCGCCGGGCAGCGTGATCAGACGGCTTGCCTCGCCGGGCTTGGAAACCATGGCGAGAAGCTCGCCCTTGCCACCTTCGGGAACGGAAATGGTGGCGACTTCTTCCGAGGTGACGACCTTGCCGTCGGGACCGGTTGCCCGGATCTGCAGCGAATGGTCGCCCGGAGCCAGTGGCTGGTCGAGCACGGCGGCGAAGTCACCGCTGCCATCGACGGTCTGCGAAGAGATCACCTGGTCGCCGTTGAGGATTTCAACCTTGGCACCCGGCACGGCATTGCCGGCAATGACGGTCGAGCCATCGGGCTCGACGCGCAGTACGTCGAAGCGCGGCGCAACCTCGGCCGCTGCCGCCGGGGCCGCGGGCGCTACCGGCTTGCCGAGCAGTGCGTCCTTGATCGAGGCGACCATGCTCGCGGCCTGCGCCGGATCGGCCGGCAGCTGCTGCACGAGTTCGAGCGCGCGCGCCGCATCCGCCTGCACGGCCTTGATGCCATCGGCGACGGCAGTGTCGAGACCCGCAGGGATCTCGATCGCCGACAGGGCCTGAAGCGCACCCTGGGCCAGCGTCTTGGCTGCCGTATACGCTTCAACGCCGGGGGTGCGGCCATCGGCAAACAGCGCCGTGATGCCGTCGACCGCCGAGACGGCTTCGCTCTTCAGCCTGTCCATCTTCTGCGTGGCGGCAGCTGCCACATCGGCGACGGCATTTTCAGCCGTTGCCTGGGCTTCCTCGGCTGCCGACTTCACGGCATCCGCAGCCGCGTTGACGGTCGGAAGGTCACCCGACGACGAATTCAGTCGCGGCATGATGACGAACACCATCAGCAAGGTCACGATGGCAAGCACAAGCAGGACCACCCAGAGGGCACGGTTCTTCATTTCTCAAGTCTCCCGGCGGATGAGCCGCCATTCCCTTGGAATTGCTAGCGTCAACCCGATGAATCGACAAGCGGCGATGGATCAATCCGCCCGGCAGGACAAGGGTTTTCAGCCAATTTTGTTGACCTGAAGCGGGCGAGCCTGTTTTTTGCCCCGCATGAGCGAACAGAAAACCCCGATTCGATCCGTCTGCGTCTATTGTGGCTCCCAGCCCGGACGCGATCCCGCCTTCATGGACGCCGGCCGCAGATTCGGCCGCGCCCTGGCAGAAAACAATCTCCGCCTGGTCTATGGTGGCGGCACCAAGGGCATCATGGGCGCAGTCGCCTCAGGCGTGCTCTCGGCCGGCGGCCACGTGACGGGCATCATACCCGAATTCCTCGTCGACATGGAAGCGACGCGCCATTCGCTCGGTCAGCTGAACGAGCTGATGATCACCAAGGACATGCACGAGCGCAAACACGCGATGTTCGAGCGCTCGGATGCCTTCGTCACCTTACCTGGTGGCATCGGCACGCTGGAGGAGATCGTCGAGGTGATGACCTGGGGCCAGCTCGGCCGCCATGCCAAGCCGATGGTCTTTGCCAATATCAACGACTTCTGGAAGCCGATGCTGGAGCTCGTCGACCACATGTCGGCCTCCGGCTTCATCCACACGGCCCATCTGGTGCGCCCGCTGGTGATCGACCGGATCGAGGATATCGTGCCTGCAATCCATCAGCGATGGGCTGAGACCGAAGCGCCGGAAGGCGACCCGGAGACGATTTCCAAGCTCTGAGTTTTGAGAGAGCGATCAGCGCTGCCGAAGCATCGGCAGCGTATAGATCACCAGTGCTGCCCAGATCAGCGGGAAGGCGACCGCTTTCGCCATGCTGAAGGGTTCGTGGAAGACGAAGACGGCGGTGATGAAGATCATCGACGGCGCAATGTACTGCATGATCCCGATCGTCGAAAGCCTGAGAAGCTTGGCACCGTTGGCATAGAGGATCAGCGGGATGGCTGTGACCAGCCCCGCCGAGGCCAACAAAATGGTGTCGGTTGCATTGCCCATCAGGAAATGCCCGCCGCCCTGCAGGTTCAGATAGACGAGATAGCCGAGGGCGATCGGCGAGAGCAGCAGAACTTCCAGCAGAAAACCCTGGTTCGGCCCGATCGGCAGTGTCTTGCGGAAAAAGGCGTAGAAGCCCCAGGAGAAGGTCAGCGCCAGTGCCACTACCGGCAGGCGCCCCGCCTCGACGGTCAGGATGACGACGGCGACAACGACCAGAGCCAGTGCCGCGATCTGCGTCCGGTTCAGCTTTTCCTTCAGGATCACAGCGCCGAGCAGGATCGAGAACAGCGGGTTGATGAAGTAACCAAGCGCCGTGTCGAGCGCGTGACCCGTCCCGATCGCCCAGACATAGATGCCCCAGTTGATGCTGATCAGCGTCGCGGTCACGGCGGCCATGCCGAGCATGCGCGGATTGCGGATCGCCCTTTTCAGATCGTCGGTCTGCCGGATGACGAGCAGCAGCAATCCGGCGACCGGGATCGACCAGAGGATGCGGTGCGCGATGACCTCGGCCGGCGAGATATGTGCCATCGCCTTCATGTAAAGCGGCAGGAAGCCCCAGAGCAGATAGGCGGACAGCGCAAAGAGAAAGCCGTTCAGGCTGTCTCGGTTCTCGGCAGGAGCGGAGACGTCGGCCATGGTGTTTCCTGACTTTTGTTGTGCTTGGAAACGGGATTACGCCTGCAAGGTTGCAGGCGCCAATTCATTTCTGTGAAGCATCGTTCAGGAACGCCGATGAATGTCCACGAGGTCTGATCACTCCGCCGCGATCTGCCCGGCCAGTTCGCGGTTTTTCATCAGCTTATAGACGATACTGTCCATCAGGGCCTGGAAGGAGGCGTCGATGATGTTTTCGGAGACACCGACCGTCCACCAGCGGGCGCCCGTCGCATCGGTGGATTCGATCAGCACGCGGGTGATAGCCTCGGTGCCGCCATTCAGGATACGCACCTTGTAATCCGCCAGTTCGAGATCGAGGATCTCGGCTTGATACTTGCCGAGATCCTTGCGCAGCGCGATGTCGAGCGCGTTGACGGGACCATCGCCTTCGGCAACCGACATCACGGTCTCGCCATCGACGAGAACCTTGACCACGGCTTCCGAGACGGTTTTCAGCCTTCCATGGCTGTCGAAGCGCCGCTCGACCATGACGCGAAAGCTTTCGACGGCAAAGAATTCCGGCACGGTGCCGAGCGTCTTCAGCGCCAGAAGCTCGAAGCTCGCATCCGCGCCTTCATAGGCATAGCCCGAGGCCTCGCGTTCCTTGACGACCGAGATCAGCGTATCGAGTTTCGGATCGTCCTTGGCGACCCGGATGCCGCGACGCTTCAACTCGTTGAGGAAATTCGCCTTGCCGCCCTGGTCAGACACCATGACCTTGCGGAAATTGCCCACACTTTCCGGCTCGACATGCTCGTAGGTCTTCGGGTCTTTCAGCAGCGCCGAGGCATGGATGCCAGCCTTGGTGGCAAAGGCCGAGCCGCCGACATAAGGCGACTGGTGGTTGGGCGAGCGGTTGAGCAGCTCGTCGAAAGCGCGCGAAAGGCGGGTGAGGCCAACAAGCTTCTCCCGGTCGATCGACGTCTCGAAGCGCGAGGCATAGGTATCCTTGAGACAGAGCGTCGGGATGATCGTGACGAGATCGGCATTGCCGCAGCGCTCGCCGATGCCGTTCAGCGTGCCCTGGATCTGGCGCACACCGGCCTCGACTGCGGCCAGCGAATTGGCGACCGCCTGGCCGGTGTCGTTATGCGCGTGGATGCCGAGCGAGGACCCGGGGATGCCGGAGGCGATCACGGCCGAGACGATCTCGCGGATCTCCGGCGGCTGCGTGCCGCCATTGGTGTCGCAGAGTACCACCCAGCGGGCGCCAGCCTCGTAAGCTTCCTTGGCGCAGGCAAGGGCATAGTCCGGATTGGCCTTGTAGCCGTCGAAGAAGTGTTCGCAGTCGACCATGGAAAGCTTGCCGGAAGCCACCACGGCCTGAACGCTGTCGCGGATGCTTTCGAGGTTTTCCTCGTTGGTGCAGCCAAGCGCCACCTTCACATGATAATCCCAGCTCTTCGCCACCAGACAGACGGCATCCGCCTTCGACTGGATGAGCTGGCTGAGGCCCGGATCGTTGGAGGCGGAGATGCCGGCGCGCTTGGTCATGCCGAAGGCGACGAAACCGGCCTTTTGCGTGCGCTTCCTGGAAAAGAACGTCGTGTCCGTCGGGTTCGCCCCGGGATAGCCGCCCTCGACATAATCGATGCCGAACTCGTCCAGCATGGTGGCGATCGCGATCTTGTCCTCGACGGAAAAATCAATCCCCGGCGTCTGCTGGCCGTCGCGGAGCGTCGTATCGAACAGGGTGATCTTTTCACGTGTCATGCTGCAATCCTTACGAAAACTTTCGCTGCGGGGGAATTACCCCCCTCTGTCACTGCGTGACATCTCCCCCTCAAGGGGGGAGAGTGGTTGCCGTCTCCACCTCCCCCTTGAGGGGGGAGGTCGCCGCGAAGCGGCGGGTGGGGGTGAAGCAAGCGGCGAGTTCGACGTTGCGTGATCTCTATCACCTTCAGCCCATCACCCCACCCCGGAGCTTCGCTCCGACCCTCCCCCTCAAGGGGAGGGTGAAGCCGCGCCGCTTCCACAATCCGATCTCCCCCCTTGAGGGGGAGATGCCCGGCAGGGCAGAGGGGGGTAATCACGGGCGCGAGCATGATCTAGTTCTTCCCCGCAAACCGATCCGTCGCACGGATCAGCTGGTCGAGGATACCAGGCTCGAGATAGGCATGACCCGCACCCTCGATCAGGTGGAAATCCGCCTTCGGCCAGGCCTTGTGCAAAGCCCAAGCATATTTCGCCGGGCAGGGCATGTCATAGCGGCCGTGGATGATCACGCCCGGGATATCCTTCAGCTTGTAAGCATCGCGCAAGAGCTGACCTTCCTCCAGCCAGCCGGCATGGACGAAGAAGTGGTTTTCGATGCGGGCAAAGGCGAGCGCGAAGTCCGCGTCGTAGAAATGGCCGGAATAATCCGGGTTCGGCAAAAGCGTGATCGTCTCGCCTTCCCAGGAGCTCCAGGCCACTGCGCAGCGCAGCTGTTCCTCGCGATCCGTCCCCGTCAACCGGCGGCGATAGGCGGCCATCATCTCGTGGCGCTCGTCTTCCGGGATCGGTGCGCAAAACCGCTCCCACTTGTCGGGAAACATCTCGGAGACGCCGAACTGGTAGTACCAGTCAAGCTCGGCCCTGGTCAGCGTGTAGATGCCGCGCAGCACGAGTTCGGAGACGCGCTCCGGATGGGTTTCGGCATAGGCAAGCGCCAGCGTCGAGCCCCAGGAGCCGCCGAAGACGAGCCACTGTTCGGCGCCGATCATCTGACGCAGCCGCTCGATATCGGCGACGAGGTGCCAGGTGGTGTTGGCCTCGATCGAGGCATGCGGCGTGGACTTGCCGCAACCACGCTGGTCGAACAGGATCACGTCGTAAAGCGCGGGATCGAAGAGACGGCGATGCGACGGGCTGGTTGCACCACCCGGACCGCCATGCAGGAAAACGGCGGGTTTTGCGCCCTTCGTGCCGAAACGCTCCCAATAGATCTGATGCCCGTCGCCGACATCGAGCATGCCGGTCTCGAAGGGTTCGATTTCGGGATAAAAGCCGCGCAGTTCCGTCGTCATGTCATGTCCTCTTCGGTGGCCAGGCCACCGTATCGTGATCGGGATGCTGCCGCGAGGTGGCGGCGATCCCGGCATTGCCAGCCGGAAGGTCCGAACGGTCTGTCGCCTTTTCCGGCAGTCCGAAGAGTTTGTCGAAGTAAGGCACGCGGCTTTCCACACCGTCCTGCGAGATCGGCTCGGCCATGTCAGGCCTGTCGAGGCTGCCGATCGTCACGCTGATATAGGGCGAACCCTTGGTGCGGAAGAAGAGCGGCGTGCCGCAATCCTTGCAGAAGCCGCGCCCGCAAGGATCAGACGATTGGAACCAGCCGGGCTCGCCGCGCATCAGGAGAAAATCCTCCTGGCGGGAGCCGGCAAGCGCCATGAAGAAATTGCCGCTCGCCTTCTGGCACATGCGGCAATGGCAGATATGCGGATAGCCGAGTTCGCCCGCGATCTTGTAGCGGATCGCGCCGCACTGGCAGCCGCCGGAATGGACCTGACGGGTCATTGATCATCCTCCGGCGGCCACTGGGCCGTGTCGTGGTCCGGGTGCTGGAAGCTCTCGACCGAGGCGAAGAACTCCTCCATCTTGGGGCTGGAATAGGCTGGCTTTTCGAAGAGATGATCGATCCAGGGCAGCCGCTGGTGATGGTTCACCTGAACCTGGGGCTCGAAGCGCTCCGGATGGTCGAAGGCGCCGATCGCAAGTTCCACCCCGTTGGGGTGGTGATAGGAGAGCGGCGTACCGCATTTGGCACAGAACCCGCGTTTGACCTTGGCGGACGAGCGATAGAGCATGGGCTGGCCGCGCGTCCAGGTCAGATGCGCCTGATCGGCCGTGACGAAGGCGCCGAAGAACGAGCCGAACTGCTTCTGGCACATGCGGCAATGGCAGATCGACGGCCGCCCAAGCTTCGACGCCTGGAACCGGATTGCGCCACATTGGCAGCCGCCGCTTTCGATTTCACTCATCTCGACGTCCTCATTGCATCGTCACATAGACCGTGACGCCGATGATCACCGCAGCGACCAGAACGCCCTTGGCGATCAGCCCATAAAGCAGCCACTTCGGCATCTTCATATTCGGGTTCGACTGCGTCACGACTTCGCCTCCGGCCATTGCTCCGTGTCCCGGTCCGGATGCTGGTAGGATACGACGTCGGTGAGGAAGGGCGCATCCTCGAGATCATCCAGCGTCGCGCGCTCCGGCAGGGCAGGGATGGCGTCGACGAAGGCGAGCCTGCACTCGACCCCGAACTGCACCGTCGGCGGCAGCTGCGAGGGGTCGTCAAAGGCGCCGGCCGCCAGCGACAGCCCGTCGGGCGCCTCATAGGTCAGCGGCGTGCCGCAATCACCACAGAAGCCGCGTTTCACGAAGTTCGACGAGGCAAAACGCTTCGGCTGCCCCCTGGTCCAGCTGACCTCCGCATCGCCGACGGCAACAAGCGGCGCATAATAGGCCCCGAAGGCCTTCTGGCACATGCGGCAGTGACAGACGGAAACGTCCTTCGGTAGGCCGCGCATCCGAAAGCGCACGGCACCACACTGGCAGCCGCCGGTGTGGGTGAGGGCGGAGGTCATGGGGTGGACCTCCTCAGGTGGTGGGTGTTGCTACCCCCCTCTGCCCTGCCGGGCATCTCCCCCACAGGGGGGGAGAGCGGGGACCCGCCGACCTCGGAACCAGCGGTAAGCCACAGGAAGATCGAACAAGATCTGTGTTTCCGCAGCTGTCGGGTTGTGGTCGTGTGCCGCAGCGCATGCGTCCCCACTCTCCCCCCTTGTGGGGGAGATGTCACGAAGTGACAGAGGGGGGTAACACGCACCGCAGCCGAAACCATCCTACCGCTTGACCTCCCAGGTCGTCACCCGCTCGCCACTCTCCTTGTCCTTGCCGTCCTTGAGCTGGATGCCCTTCTCCGCAAGCTCGTCGCGTATGCGGTCGGCTTCGGCGAAGTTCTTGGCCTTCAGCATTTCAAGCCTGAGATCGACGAGCGCCTGGACGGCCGCGGAGAGGTCGTCGCTCACCTCCGCTTTCTTAACTGTTACGCCGAGGAACTCCAACGAACCTTTGAGCAAAGCAGTGGCTTCCTCCTTCGTAGGATTGTCAGGCGCTGTTTCGCCGCCCCGCTCATATGCAATTGTCCCCTTTGCATAATTTGCCAATACAGACAGTCTCATCAGTGCCTCAGGCGAGTTCAGATCATCTGCAAGACGACCGAGGAACTTTTCGTCCACCTTGGATTGAACATTCTCAGCTGCATCTATAATCCTAAGCCAGCCAGCCAGACGGGCCTCCGCCTCCTCCAGCCGCTTCACCGAAAAGTCGATCGGCTCGCGGTAGTGCGTCATCAGCATCGCAAGCCGCAGAACTTCGCCCGGCCACGTCCGCCCGCCGAACTTTTCCGTCGCCAAGAGCTCGTTGATCGTGACGAAATTGCCCTCCGACTTCGACATCTTGCGGCCCTCGACCTGCAGGAAGCCGTTATGCATCCACACGCTTGCCATCAGGTCGTTATCGAAGGCGCAGCAGGACTGGGCGATTTCGTTTTCGTGGTGCGGGAAGATCAGGTCGAGCCCGCCGCCATGGATGTCGAACTGGTGCGGCTTGGTCTTTGCCTTGGGGGAGAGACGATCCTTGATCTCTTCCCAGAGATAGCGGTCGGACATGGCAGAGCATTCGATATGCCAGCCGGGGCGGCCGAAGATCGCATGCGCCTTGGACTCGAAGGTGAAATGCGCCGGCCAGCCTGGCTCAGTATCCGCCGACTGCTTCCACAGCACGAAATCGGCCGGGTTCATCTTGTGGCCTTCGACGGCGACGCGCGCGCCTGCCTGCTGGTCCTCCAGCTTGCGCTTCGACAGCATGCCGTAATCGGCCATGGAGGCGGTCGAAAACAACACCTCGTGCCCTTCAGAGCCCGTTGCCACATAGGCATGGCCCATGTCGAGCAGCCGCTGGATGATCGTGATCATCTGGGGAATGTTGTCGGTCGCGCGCGGCTCGTGGGTCGGCTTCAGGCAGCCCAGCGTCGCCACATCCTCGTGGAACTGGCTCTCCGTCTTTCCGGTCACGGCGCGGATGGCCTCGTTGAGGCTCATCGAACCATCGGCGATCTGCGAACCGAAGTCGCGCAAGGCGCGTGCGTTGATCTTGTCGTCGACGTCGGTGATGTTGCGAACATAGGTTACGCGGTTACCATCGATGCCGGTTCCGGGACCGGGATAGAGGTGCTTGAGCAGGCGATAGAGCACGTCGAACACGATCACGGGCCGCGCATTGCCGATATGGGCGAAGTCATAGACCGTCGGGCCGCAGACATACATGCGCACATTGTCGGGATCGATCGGCTCGAAGTCGACCTTCTCGCGTGTGAGCGTGTTGTAAAGCTTGAGGCCGCCGGCCATGTGAAACTCCCAGAATGATTGACCCGGCTGGACCGGGTCGTTTGTCATCTGGGTCTATGCAGGAGACGAAAACGGCCAGGCCAGCGAATGCGCTAGCGAATAATGATCCCGCAGATAATGCAGAGGCTCGTTTTCATGGGCGCTGTTATGGCGCGGGTCGCGAATTTGGTCAAGGGCGCTTGCTGCGTCCCGAAACGAACCGTCCCGGCGGCCAAGGCTGTGGATAGTCGCCATCAACCTTAAGTCTTTTTCAAGATAACTCCCCCAATTCTAGCGAGGCAATCCCCCACCCTCGGAGATGATCTTCGGCAATGGACCAAACCCTGCATTTGCCCACCATCATGGTCGTCCATGCCCTGATCACCTTTGTTTCGACAGTGGTGACCATTTACATGTGGTTGCGCATCCGGGGCAGCCGCATTCTGCCGATCCTGGTCGTCGCAGGCGTAGCCGCCTGTGCTGCCATGTTGCTTCATTCCGCCCGCGAGACGCTGCCGCTCGTCGTGTCCTCGGGGCTTGGCCTGGGGCTCGGTGTGCTTGCCGTGGGCTTCTATTGGCAGGCGGTGGTGGTCTTTGAAGGTGGGCGGCTTTCGGTCTTCAAGGCGTCGATCGGACTGATCATCTGGACTGTCCTCTGGTTCATTCCCATCGTTCATCAGTCGATGGAGGTGCGCACCAGCGTGCTGGGTCTGCTGGTGGCGGGCTATTGCTTCCTGACCGCGCGCGAAATCTTCAAAAAGATGCGACCGGAGCCTCTGCCGTCGCGTTCCATTGCAGCCTTTGCCAACATCATTCGTGGTGTCGTCTGGCTTTCGCCAGCACCTCTCTCCCTCTTCGTGGCGCCGGCCTATGCGCCGGATGGTACGACGGCCCCGTGGTTCGCCTATGTCGTTCTCGCCAATTCTATGATGATCGTGCTGACGCTCGTCGCCCTGCTGATGCTGGCGAAAGAACGGGACGAGCTGCGTTACCGCCTGGCCTCCGAACGCGATCCGCTGACCAATCTGGCCAATCGACGCACCTTCGTGGCTGAAGCCAAGGCGGCTCTCGAGAGGGATGACGAGACGAGCCTGCTTCTCCTGGATATCGACCACTTCAAGGTCGTCAACGATACCCATGGTCATGCTGCGGGCGACCAGGTCCTGCTGGCCTTCTCGCGCACCATCGAGCAGCGCATGCCCAAGGGCTGGCTCTTCGCGCGCCTTGGTGGCGAGGAATTCGCCTGTCTGATGCCGCGCATCAGTGCGCAGAAGGCTGTCGCGGTGGCCGAAAATCTCCGCCATGCCGTGGCGGAAATGGTCGTTTCCGGTTCGGCACCGCTGCAGATCACCGTCAGCATCGGCGTCAGCGAGGCGAGCGCTCAAGGTGTGGATCTCGACACCCTTCTTGCCCGTGCCGACGCCGCTCTGTACCGGGCCAAGGCGGACGGGCGCAATTGCGTCCGTCTCTGCGAACCCGCGACCCTGCTGGAAGAAACGGCCGAAACGCTGGCCCGAGCGGTCGGTCAGCCGCGCAGCGCTGTGTCTCGGCTGCGCCGCAGAGGCAAGTGATCAGGTCGTCGCGCGCCGCAGTCTGAAAAGCCCGAGCACCAGCGCGCAACCGATGATGATCACCACGCCGCCGCAGAGTTGCAGCACCGTCAGCGGCTCGTCGAGAACGAGCGCCCCGATCAGTACGGCGACGACGGTCACGACGAATTCGACGCTGATGGCTGCCGTTGCGCCAATGCTTTTCACCAGGCCGAAATACAGCACATAGGTCAGCGCGCTCATCAGGGCGGCAAGCGCGACGAGATAGAGATAGTCCAGGGCAACAGGCGTTCCGGGCACCGGCACGAACCAAAGAAGCGGCAGCGTCAGGATACCGCCGGCGATGAACGAGCCGGTCGTGACCTCCCAGGGCCCGGTGCCGGAGAGATACCGGCTGGCATAATTGCTGCCAAAGGCGGCCGAGAAGGTCGAGCCGACCATGGCGGCGCAGCCCAGCAGGAAGGCACCCGTGACCGGCACCGCCGGAAAACCAACGAGCATGATGATCCCGATGGTCCCCAGAGCAAGCCCGAACACCCGGGCGGGCGTGATCCGCTCAAGCCCCCAGAGCTGGGCAATGACCATGGAGAAGAGGGGGATGGAAGCAACGAAGATCGCGGCCATGGCCGTGCCGATCAGCGGCGTCGCATAGGAAAGGCCGACAAGCTGCCCGGCCACCGTCGAGGCGCCAACGATCGTGAAGGGAAGCCAGCCGGCCGAAAAATCCAGCCGTCGCCGCATCAACCGGGCAATGGCATAGAGCAGGGCGCCCGCGATGAAGCAGCGAAATGTCACCGCGCCGATCCAGCCGAAGGCATCGACTACGTGCAGCAGCAGGAGGAATGACAGCCCCCATGCCAGAGACAGATAGGCATAGGCGGCGAAATCTCTGGGTGACATGGGGTGCAATCGATTCCAGTGGAAAGCGGATTTGCCCTCATACGCCTCGTTTCTCGCGGCATAAAGTGCTCAGTCAGGTTGCCCGAGATCCATCCACTGCTGCATGGCGTCCACCACATCCACAGTCGGGTATTGCCGGATATCGTCTTCCGAAGCGCCGGCCGTGAGTTCGCGAGCCCAATACCACTGCTGAAACACGGCGTACCGGCTCTCGATCAGACTGGCGCCTTTTGCAGGCGCTCCCGCCTGTCGGACCAGCCATCCGCGCACCTTGCGAATTGCCATCTGGTAGTCGGCGCCATGCGCCTCAATGTCCCAGCCGGCAATATCGGACAGACACTTCTGATAGTCGTAACGCCGCTCTTCCAGAACGAGGATGCATTTGCTGGTGAGCGGCGCTGAACCGAAGGTCTTGCAACCATAATCGATGCCAAGCTCGAACGGCATATTCATCCGCGAAAATTCGCCCTTAGCCTTGGCCTTGTTGCGACTGAGATCGTGGATACCAAATCTCGACGTCCGTATGATCTCGTCAATCCGGTTCAGTCGATTGAGTGCATTGTCACCATTCTGAGGTGCCAGACGAGGCATAAATCCGAGAAACGTCACACAGAAAGCGATTGCCTGGAGAAGGGGGGAATAATCGTCATCGAACGGGCAATTGATGAATACCGAGCGTTCGAACATAGCCCCGCCCGTCAGCCCTTGGGTGCAACGGGATCGTTTCCGAAGCTGCTGCGTTCGCGAATGCGACCGTCTTTCCCATGGATATAAAGTTCGGTCCGGTGGGATCGCGCGATTTCCCGCGCGGTCTCGATCGCTTCGCCTTGTGTCGGATGAAGGCTGCTTGCACGGGTCGCCCCTGCGCTCAGAACGCCCCACTTGCCCGATCGCGGCACCACATGCTGTGCTTTCGACTTTGCCATGGTTTGCACTCGCTCCAACACGCTTCAATATAGTCGAAGCGCGTTGATGCCGCCAGTGGCCCTTACTCAGGCATCCGATAATCGACGATCTTGCCTTCGCGTACCTGGTAGAGCTTGCCGGTTTCCGTCTGCTCCGGGCCGACGAGCGGCAGGAGCTTGGCGGCGATTTCGGACGGATGCGGCAGGGTCGCGGGGTCTTCGCCCGGCATGGCCTGGGCGCGCATGGCGGTGCGGGTCGCACCCGGATCGACGGAGAGAACGCGCAGCGGCAGACGCTGGGTTTCGGCTGCCCAGGTGCGGGCAAGCGCCTCGACGGCAGCCTTGGAGGCGGAGTAGGGGCCCCAGAACGGACGGCACTTGTGCGCGGCACCCGAGGACAGGATCAGCGCGCGGCCCTGGTCGGATTTGATCAGCAAGGGTTCCAGCGAGCGGATAAGCCGCCAGGTTGCCGTCACGTTGACCGTCATGACCTTGTCGAAGACCTTCGCCTCGACATGGCCGATCGGCGAGATGACGCCGAGCACGCCGGCATTCAAGACAGCGATGTCGAGCTTGCCCCAGCGCTCGAAGATATGGCCGCCGAGCTGGTCGATCGCCGCCATGTCCGAGAGGTCGAAGGGCACGAGCGTGGCGGAGCCACCAACGGCCTTGATAGCGTCGTCGAGCTCTTCCAGTCCGCCCACGGTGCGGGCGCAGGCGATCACATGCGCGCCGGCCTTGGCGAGTTCGATCGCTGTGAAATATCCGATGCCGCGCGAGGCACCGGTGACGAGCGCGAGCCGTCCCTTGAGGTCGATGGTCATGGTCTGTCCTGTATCCCTAGAGCATGTCCGGCTTAAGGCGGATCACATGCTCCATCTCCTTGTTTTAACGCAGTCCGGACGCAAAACCGCTGGCGCACTTTTGCTGGACCTGCTCGTGAGCTCAGCCGTTGGCGGCGAGCATGCTTTCCTTGCGGCCGGGCTTCTCGCTTTCCTTGTCGACAAGGCGCGTCGGATAGTCGCCGGTGAAGTAGTGATCGGTGAACTCAGGGTTCTGCGGATCGCGCGGTTTGCCGCCGACGGCCATGTAGAGCCCGTCGATCGACAGGAAGGCGAGCGAGTCCGCGCCGATATACTTCGCCATGGCTGCCTCGTCGGCATACTGGTTGGCGAGCAGCTTGTCCTTGTGCGGCGTGTCGATCCCGTAGAAGTCCGGATGGAAGATCATCGGCGAGGCGACGCGGATATGCACTTCCTTGGCACCTGCGTCGCGGATCATCTGCACGATCTTCAGCGAGGTCGTGCCACGCACGATGGAGTCATCGACCAGCACCACGCGCTTGCCCTCGATCATCGCCCGGTTGGCCGAATGCTTGAGCTTTACGCCGAAGGCGCGGATCTGCTGGGTCGGCTCGATGAAGGTGCGGCCGACGTAATGGTTGCGGATGATACCGTATTCGAAGGGAATGCCGCTTTGCTGCGCATAGCCGAGCGCGGCAGGCGTGCCGCCGTCCGGCACGGGGACCACGACGTCAGCCACGACAGGGGCCTCCTTGGCGAGGTTCATGCCGGCATTCTTGCGGGTCGTGTAGACGTTACGACCGGCTACGACCGAGTCGGGGCGGGCGAAATAGACATATTCGAACATGCAGACGCGTTCCGGTTGCGGCCGGGCCGGCATGCGGGACTCGATCGTCACCGAACCATCCGCCTGCGTTTCGCAGATCACCACTTCGCCGTTCTTCACGTCGCGCACGAACTTGGCGCCGATGATGTCCAGTGCGCACGTCTCCGAACAGAAGATCGGCTTGCCGTCCAGTTCGCCCATGACCAGCGGCCGGATACCGATCGGATCGCGCGCGGCAATCAGCTTGGTGCGGGTCAGCGCGATCATCGCATAGCCGCCTTCCATCTGCCGGATAGCATCGATGAAGCGGTCGGTGGTCGAGGAATGGCGCGAGCGGGCGATCAGGTGCAGGACCACTTCCGTATCGGACGTCGACTGGCAGATCGCACCGGTGGCGATGATCTGGCGGCGCAGTGTCAGCCCGTTGGTGAAGTTGCCGTTGTGGGCAATCGCAATGCCACCTTCTTCCAGTTCGGCAAACAGCGGCTGCACGTTGCGCAGCGCGACTTCGCCAGTTGTGGAGTAACGAGTGTGACCGATCGCCTGCGGGCCCGGCAGCTTCGCCAGCGTCGCCGGGTTGGTGTAGTGGTCGCCGACAAGGCCCATATGCTTTTCGGTGTAGAATTGCCGTCCGTCGAAAGAGACGATACCGGCAGCTTCCTGACCGCGATGCTGCAGCGCATGCAGGCCGAGCGCCGTCAGCGTGGCAGCATCGGGATGACCGAGAATGCCGAACACACCGCACTCTTCATGGAACTTGTCGTCCTGGCTGCCATAGACGACGTAAGAAGGGCTGATCTGCTTCATGGCGATGGCCTTTGCTCCGGGGACAGACGCTGGGTGCTGCGCTTTGAACAGGTAAGCCGCCGGTCTGTCCCGATCCGGCGGCGTCTGTCTTGTCTTAAGTCGCGCGGCTGGTGGCCGCGAGACGATCAATTGCTCGGTGCAGGCGTAACGGCGGCCGGGGCCTGATCGGCGGGGGCCTGTTCGGCCGGAGCCGTCTCGCCGGAGGTGCCGGCTTCGTTCGCCTCACGACCCAGGATACGCTCGCGGATCTGCGGCTCGATGTCCTGCGGAAGAACGGCCTCCAGCTTGACCACGAGCGCGTCGAGGAACGGCTTGGACTTGGAGTTGTTGACCCAGTCCGGACGCTGCGGCTCGTTAATCAACCAGTTCCAGAAGGCGACAGCGACGACGAGCAGCAGAAGGCCACGCGCAGCGCCGAACAGGAAGCCCAGCGTCCGGTCGAGTGCGCCGATCCGGCTGTCGATGATGAAGTCGGCAATGCGCGAGGTGATGAAGGAGATCACGATCAGTGCGATCAGGAAGATGATGCCGGCCGAGCCGGCCATCGCGATGCGCTCGTCGCTCGTGTAGTTCATCAGATAGGGGACGAGCACGGGATAGAGGTAATAGGCGGCAGCCACCGAGCCCGCCCAGCTTGCGATGGACAGCACTTCGCGCGAGAAGCCGCGCACCATCGCCAGCACCGCCGAAAACAAGACGACGCCGATGACGATACCGTCAAAAATTGTGATGGGCATAAATACCAACTCCAAGGCCGCCGGCGAAGGCCGGCATTGATGTCACCGCGATTCCGCCGGAACGCGTGGGGTCACGCGTCGGACCGGTTCAACCGTCCTCCTGATCCGCGGGGGCTTTCAGCCGGGAACCGGCGATCCGCGCCACGAGATCGGGAAGGCTGTCCACTTCCCTCCATTTGCCCTTCGAACCCTTGGGAAGGTCCGCTGAAGCAGCCGGCAAGACCGCAGCGGAGAAACCGAGCTTTTCCGCCTCTTTCAGCCTTTGGGCCGTGTGGGCCACCGGCCTCACAGCCCCCGACAGACTGACTTCGCCGAAATAGACGCAATCGGCCGGAAGGGCAAGACCGGCCAGCGACGAAACCAGTGCCGAAGCAATCGCCATGTCGGCCGCCGGTTCGCTGATCCGGTAGCCGCCGGCAACGTTCAGATAGACGTCGTGCTGCCCGAGCCTGACCCCGCAATGCGCCTCCAATACCGCCAAAATCATGGCGAGCCGGGACGAATCCCAGCCGACGACGGCACGGCGGGGCGTGCCGAGCGACGTGGCCGCTACCAGAGCCTGCACCTCGACAAGCACCGGGCGGGTGCCCTCCATGCCCGCGAAGACAGCCGCACCCGGCGCTTTCTCATTGCGTTCGCCGAGGAAAAGTTCGGATGGATTGGCAACCTCGCGCAGCCCCTTGTCCGACATCTCGAAGACACCGATTTCGTCGGTCGGCCCGAAGCGGTTCTTGACGGTGCGCAGGATACGGTAGTGATGGCCGCGATCGCCTTCGAAATAAAGGACGGCGTCGACCATGTGCTCGACGACGCGGGGGCCGGCGATCTGGCCTTCCTTGGTGACGTGCCCGACCAGCACCATGGTCGCCCCGGTCTGCTTGGCATAGCGGATCATCGCCTGCACGCCGGTGCGCACCTGGGTGACGGTACCCGGAGCACTGTCTGCCGTATCGCTCCACAGCGTCTGGATCGAATCGATGATCACGAGATCGGGGCGTTTGCCTTCCGCAAGCGTCGCCAGGATGTCCTCGACATTGGTCTCGGCCGCCAGCAGCACGTCGGTATCGGCGGCTCCCAGACGCTGAGCCCGCAACCGAACCTGCGCCACGGCTTCTTCGCCCGAGACATAGATGACGCGATGGCCCCTGCGGGAAAGCGCGGCGGCCGCCTGCATCAGAAGCGTCGACTTGCCGATGCCGGGATCGCCGCCGATCAGGACGGCCGAACCCCGCACGAAGCCGCCGCCGGTCGCCCGATCGAGTTCTCCCATGCCGGTCGGAATGCGCGGCGCCTCCTCGATCTCGCCGGAGAGCGAGGTGAGGGTGACGGGCCGGCCCTTCTTCGGTGCCTTTCCTGGCCCCGACCCGATCCCGCCCATTGGATCTTCCTCGACGATGGTGTTCCACTCGCCGCAGCCATCACATTTGCCCGCCCAGCGGGTGTGAACGGTGCCGCAGTTCTGGCAGACGAATTGGGTCTTGGCTTTGGCCATGAATTACGGATCGCTTTCGGGGAAATCGTCGGGGGAGATGTTCTGGCGGCCGTGCTTCACACGAAGGACGGTTATCGTCTTGTCGGAGACGCGAATGAAGAACCGGCGCTCCTTGAACGTGAAGGCACGAATATCGTCACGCAAATGGTCCGTTTTTATCCCAGTAAGACCGAGTTGCGCCAATGCTTCGATCTTCTGATAGAGTCCGATGACGAATGCATCCGCCAAGGCATGATCGAATTGGGCTATGTAGGAATAAATCGAACGGAGATCGTCTTTGGCGGCGGTGGTCCACTTCACCTTACGGCTGGTGGGCATCGATCAGACCCCGTTTGATGTCCGCAAGCAGATCCTCCGCGTTCTCGTAGGTGTGAACTCGACCGGCCTCGACATCATCAAGCCCCTCCTGAATGAACTGACGAAGTTCGGCATCTTCCCGTTCACGCAGCAGTTCCAGACCAGCAGCAACCACCGCATCGACTGTCTCATAGAGGCCGGAACTCAGTTGCTCCGCCACGAACTCCGCGTCTCTGGCGCTCAATTGAATGCGCTGCATCGTCTGAACTCCATCGTGAAATTGACCGAGAAGATTGGAACAATAGCAGAACAAATCCGCCCGCGCCAGACCTCAGTCCTCCCCTTCGAGATACATGCGCTCGTAGCGTAGACCAAGCCCGGTCAGCATCTCATAGCCGATCGTGCCCGCCGCGCGGGCGACCTCATCGAGCGGCATGTAGGGGCCGAGGAGTTCGACATAGTCGCCGCTGCGCACGGCACCCGCGGGGAGATCGGTGATGTCGAAGATGGTCAGGTCCATGGTCACCCGCCCGACGACCGGCACGCGTTTACCACCGATGACGCCCGCTGCGCCTGAGAGACCGGTATCGCGCAGCGGAATCCCCGAGCCGGAGAGATTGCGCAGATAGCCGTCGGCGTAACCGACACTTGCGACCGCAAGGCGGCTGTCGCGGGAAAGCACATGGGTTGCGCCGTAAGAGACGCTTTCGCCGGCCTTGGCCTCGCGGATCTGCAGAATGCGCGCCTCGGCCTTGACCACCGGCTGCATCGGGTTCTTCGCGCCGTTCACCGCCTCGCCGCCGTAAAGCGCGATACCCGGGCGGGTCAGGTCGAAGTGATAATCGGACCCGAGGAAGATGCCGGCCGATGCCGAGAGACTGGAATCAACACCTTCGAAAGCCGCGCTAACCTCCCGAAATTTCTCGAGTTGCTGGCGGTTCATCGGCGAGGATGGATCATCGCCACAGGCAAGATGGCTCATGACCAGCACCGGATCGAGGCTTGCTGGCCGCGAGACGTCATCGACAAGCGCGATGGCTTCCGCCATCGGCAGGCCGAGCCGGTTGAAGCCGGTGTCGACATGCAGCGCGCAAGGGTAGGGGCCGCGCTCGGTCAGCACCGCCATCCAGAAGGCAAGCTGTTCTTCAGACGCGATCACTGGCACTAGGTCATGCTCGAAGAAGATCTCTTCCTGGCCAGGCCAGATACCGGAGAGAACGAAGATCCGGGCCTCAGGCGCATAGGGTCGAAGCGTTGCGCCTTCCGATGGCACGGCGACGAAGAAGTCGCGGACACCGGCGCGGTAGAGCACCTGACCGACATCCTCGATCCCGAGCCCATAGGCATCTGCCTTGACGACCGCTGCCGCACGCGCCTTGGCCGAACGCCGCGCCATCTCCCGCCAGTTGTCGGCGATCGCCGAGAGATCGACAGTCAGGCGCAGGGGTGCCGAAAGAAACTCCTCCGGCGCATCGAGGATGGTGAAACGGTCTGTCATGAAGGCTTCGGGTCGGTTGATCGGTGGGCCGACCCTAGCACTTTTCTTCAAGACGAAAATGCGGCGGCCGGATATTATGCTGCTATGCACAGCTTGTCCGGTCGTGGTTGCCCGCCATTGGCCAGTATGTGGAAAGGGCGCCCCCCAGCGCCCTCTGATCTCACGGTTCTTCGTACTGAACGAAACTCGGCTCGGCCAAATCCGCAAAGCGGGTGAATTCCGACTGGAAGGCGAGCTTGACGGTCCCGGTCGGTCCATGACGCTGCTTGGCGATGATGACATCGGCCGTGCCCTTGACCTTTTCCATATGCGCTTCCCATTCCGGATATTTCGGATCGGCCGGATCGCGGGGTTCCAGGTTCTTCACGTAGTATTCCTCGCGGAACACGAAGAGCACCACGTCGGCGTCCTGCTCGATCGAACCCGATTCACGAAGGTCGGAGAGCTGCGGACGCTTGTCTTCGCGGCTTTCCACCTGACGCGAAAGCTGCGAAAGGGCGACGATCGGAACGTTCAACTCCTTGCCGAGCGACTTCAGACCCGTGGTGATCTGGGTGATTTCCTGCACGCGGTTTTCGCCCGCCTTGCCGGCGCCCGTCATCAGCTGGATATAGTCCACGACAAGGAAGTCGAGACCGCGCTGACGCTTCAGGCGGCGGGCGCGCGCCGCCAGCTGGGCGATCGAGATGCCCCCGGTCTGGTCGATGAACAGTGGCACTTTCTGCATGGTCTGGGAAAAGCCCACGAGCTTTTCGAATTCGTGCTCGGTAATGTCGCCGCGGCGGATCTTCGACGAGGAGACTTCCGTCTGCTCGGACATGATACGCGTGGCGAGCTGTTCGGCCGACATTTCGAGCGAGTAGAAGCCGACGACGCCGCCGTTCTTGGCCTTGAAGGAGCCATCGGGCAGCACTTCCGGTTCGTAGGCGGCCGCGATGTTCCAGGCGATGTTGGTGGCAAGCGAGGTCTTGCCCATACCCGGGCGACCGGCAAGCACGATCAAGTCGGAGCGCTGCAATCCGCCCATCTTCGCATCGAGCGACATGATCCCGGTCGAAATACCCGAGAGATTGCCGTCGCGTTCGAAGGCGGCCCCCGCCATGTCGACAGCCTGGGCGACAGCATCGGAGAAGGACTGGAAACCGCCGTCGTAGCGACCGTTTTCAGCCAGCGCAAAGAGGCGGCGCTCGGTGTCTTCGATCTGCGCCTGCGGCGGCATGTCAAGCGGCGCGTCATAGGCGATGTTGACGACATCCTCGCCGATCTGAATCAGCGAGCGGCGCAGCGCGAGGTCATAGATAGCGCGACCATAGTCTTCCGCATTGATGATGGTGACGGCTTCGGAAGCCAGACGCGCGAGATATTGCGCGACCGTCAGGTCGCCGACCTTCTGGTCGGCCGGCAGGAAGGTCTTGATGGTAACAGGGTTCGCCGTCTTGCCCATCCGGATGATCTCTGAGGCGACCTCGAAGATCTTCCGGTGCAGCGGCTCATAGAGATGCTCGGGCTTCAGGAAGTCCGAAACGCGGTAGAAGGCATCGTTGTTGACGAGAATGGCGCCGAGCAAAGCCTGTTCGGCTTCGATGTTGTTCGGAGCCTCCCGGTAGAGCGGCTCAGTCGGCTGGACCGGGCTCAGTTTGCGCGCAGCATCGTTCATTCGTTCGCATCCAATCCATGTGTCGGCGGTGGCTGCACCATAGCGAGAACGCAGGGCGGCGAAATGGCTCGCGCAGCAACCCACATTGATTCACAGGCGCCTCATCGCGACTTCAGAAAAAGCTCAAGGATCCGATCTTTTCGATTGACTGTGACATTCAACGAATCGGCCTTGGGACGTCAGATTTTAGCAGAGCACATACGAAAAACGCCCGGAAAAATCCGGGCGTTTCGCGTCAGCTTGGGGCTGAAAAAATCAGGCGTCGTCGCCGTCGCGATCAGCTTCCGGATCGAAGAAGTCTTCCGGACGCAGGGCATCTTCGTCAACGCCGTAGATGGCGTCGGCGGAGGTCAGGCTTTCGCCCTTGGCCTGGCGCTCGGCTTCTTCGGCCGAACGGGCAACGTTGAGCTCGACGGTCAGTTCGACTTCAGCATGCAGGTGCAGGGTGACCTGGTGCAGGCCGATCGACTTGATCGGGGTGTTCAGCTCGACCTGGTTGCGGCCGATGTTGAAGCCTTCTGCGGCCAGGATTTCGACAACGTCACGGGCAGCGACCGAACCGTAGAGCTGGCCGGTTTCGCCAGCCGAGCGGACGACGATGAAGGACTTGCCGGCGAGTGCGTCGGCAACCTTCTGGGCTTCCGAGCGGCGCTCCAGGTTGCGGGCTTCGAGCGTGGCGCGCTCGGCTTCGAAACGCTTCTTGTTGGCTTCGTTGGCGCGCAGCGCCTTGCCCTGCGGCAGCAGGAAGTTACGGGCAAAGCCGTCGCGAACCTTCACGGTTTCGCCCATCTGGCCGAGCTTTGCGATGCGTTCGAGAAGAATGACCTGCATTGTCGTGTTCCTTTCAGTTTCAGTCAGTTTCGGAGTTTTCGGTGTCGGCCTTGCGGGCCGGCGTGAGGGCAACGGTCCGCCGGGTATCGGAGAGGCCGATGATAAGGGGGATCATGAGCGGCAAGAGCATGATCGAAGAGAGATAGGCGAGCACCAGGGCCGGCAGACGCCAGTCCTTGCCCCGCGTCTTGTGATGCATGGAGGCAAAGCCTGCCATCAGGAAGCCGGCGCCGAAGGTGCCGCAGACGGTCGCGCCGATCATCGCCGGAACGCCGCCCAGGAAGCAGGCGACGATCCCGCCGAGAAAGATGAAAACCGTATTGCGGTTCATCCGGAGCGCCGAGGGGAAATCCTCGCGCGGACGCTTGTTGCGACCGGATGCCGTCACAATCCGCATGGCGATGTAATACATCATCGTCAGCAGCAGCACCCAGGTGCCGCCCTGGATGATCGGCAGCAGGATGACCATCGTCCGCTTCAGCTGCTCAAGCGCCGCGGCATCGGGCAGCATTGCCGGATCCTGCGTGCTCATCGCCTGTACCATGGCGTCGATCAGCTGGTCGGTGAATTCCGGACCGAAGCCGATGATGACGCCGAGCACGACCACGGCGATCGTCACGAAGCTGCAGAGCTGCAGGATGATGTCCGACAGCGGGTACCAGGCCATCAGGTGGTCCGGGCCACCGATTTCGGAGGCCGGGCGCGCCAGGCTCGACAGATGGGCGAGCCAGCCGGCAGGCGCCAGCGTGAAGATCGACATGCCAAAGGCAAACATCGGCGAGACGCTGATGGTGCCGAGCAGCGCTGCGGTGACGATTGCGGTGATGGACGCGACATTGCCCCAGCCCAGCCCGACGATCAGCACTGGCAGGGCGGAGGCGGCGTAAAGAAGCGAGGCAAGCGAAGGCTGTGCCGCAGCACCCATGACCAACAGGGCGGCGGTAATACCGGCAACGAAGCCGGTGGTCAGCAATTTGGCATCCAGTTTTTGCACGTCGCTGTCCTGCTGGTTCTAGCAGTTAGGGGAGGGGCTTCGAGCGGCTTCGCAGAAGCATCCCCAACATGGGATTTCACCTGACGTCGCGGTCACGCGCCATCGGGCAGTCGGTTCCGATCCGCGCCCAACGCGGAAGGGATGAAGCCCGCCGGTCAGGGACCGGCAGGCTTCGGATCAGATTAGGCGACTACGTAGGGCAGCAGGCCGAGGAAGCGGGCGCGCTTGATGGCCTGGGCCAGTTCGCGCTGCTTCTTCTGCGAAACTGCAGTGATACGGGACGGAACGATCTTGCCGCGCTCGGAAATGTAGCGCTGCAGGAGACGGACGTCCTTGTAGTCGATCTTCGGAGCATTCGCGCCCGAGAAGGGGCAGGTCTTGCGACGACGATGGAACGGGCGGCGTGCCGGAGCAGAGGATGCATCAGCCATTGTGTTTTCTCCTATTGCTCGAAATTACGCGCGGTCTTCGCGCGGACGGCGCTCGAAGCCACCTTCACGGGGGCCACGGTCCGGACGCGGACCACGATCGCCGAAGTCGCGGCGCGGGCCACGATCGTCGCCTTCGCGGCGCGGACGGTCGTCACGGTCGCGCTTCTGCATCATCGCGGACGGGCCTTCTTCGTGGGCTTCAACAGCGATGGTCATGTAACGAAGAACGTCTTCGTTGATGCGCATCTGGCGCTCCATTTCATGGACGGCAGCCGCCGGAGCGTCGATGTCCATGAGGGCGTAGTGAGCCTTGCGGTTCTTCTTGATGCGGTACGTCAGGGACTTGAGGCCCCAGTTTTCGATGCGCCCGACCTTGCCGCCGTTAGCTTCGATGACGCCCTTGTACTGTTCGACGAGGGCATCAACCTGCTGAGCGGACATATCCTGCCGGGCAAGGAATACGTGTTCGTAAAGAGCCATGTAAGCTTTGCCTTTTCTTGCGGTTGTCGTCACCCGTATCCGGCGCTAAGCCTCACAGACTGCTCCTGAGCGGTATGAGCCGCGGCAAGAAAAGTAGTGTGTTCGAGACGGTCGAGAGCGGAGACACGGGAGGCCGGAAACCCTTAATAGTTCCTGCTGCAAGCCTTGTCAGCCTGCCAGCCCTCCGTTCAGCCACCAGCCAGAGGACCGGGTGTTGTGAACGGCGCGCTTATACGCGCATTTCCCACAAAAGCAAGGGCCGCACGGCATTTTCTGCCGGCGGCCCAGGCTGCAGTCTCCAGCAGTCGTGGCGGTCTCAGATCTGAATCAGTGCAGATGTATACCCCACATAGGCAATGAGCATGCCGACGGCGGTCAGCCTGCGAACCCCCATGTGGGTCAGAAGCAGGAAGGCAAAGCCGATCGTGACGCCCAGCATGACCGGCACATCGAAGGTGTCGAAACGCGGCGAAACCGCGATCGGTTGGATGACCGAGGTCACGCCGAGGATGAACAGGATGTTGAAGATGTTCGAGCCGACAATGTTGCCGATCATGATGTCGGAATGCTTTCTGATGGCCGACATGATGCCCGTGGCAAGTTCAGGCAGCGAGGTTCCGACGGCGACGACCGTCAAGCCGATGACCGCTTCCGAGACGCCGAATTCGCGGGCAAGGCTCGTTGCGCCGCGAACCAGGAACTCGGCGCCAACAAACAGGGTGGCGAGACCGCCGAGGATCAGCAGCGCCATGAACGGGCCGCTGAGGACCTCGTGCTTGATGTCCTTGTCGTCCACGGTTTCCAGGGCTCGCTTACCGGAGTGGTAGGAATAGGCCACATAGGCAAGAAGCAGGATGACCATGAGGACGCCCGCGATGCGCCCGATCGTGGGGAACTGGACGAGGCCGAGCAGCAGGACTGCGGCGCCGACCATGACATAGGCGTCGCGCTTGACGGCTTTGTCCCAATGCGTGATCGGGAAGATCAAGGCGCAGATGGCGATGATCAGCAGGATATTGGCCGTGTTGGAGCCAACGACATTGCCAAGGGCAATATCGGAGGAGCCGGCAATGCCCGCGCGCACGGACACGAGAAGTTCCGGCATCGATGTGCCGAAGCCAACGATCACCAGCGATACCAGGAGCGTGGGAACGGCCATCTTGTGGGCGAGCGAAATGGAGCCCCGAAGCAGCCATTCGGCCCCGAAGTAGAGGGCGACCAGCCCCCCAAGTACGTAGACGTAATCCATGGTCATCCCTTTATCCGCGGCCCAGGCGCCGCCATTCTATTGCTGCGGCAAGTGGTGATGCCCTGCAGCGCTCGGTAGGTCCCGGCCGTTCACGTTCTTGTGGAACGACCGGTCGCAGAAGACGTAGCCGGTCAGATGGGCATCGGATAGAGCCGATGGATCTGCGCGATCTCCTTGAGCACCTCGTCGGAGAGCTTGAGATCGGCCGCACCGATATTGATCTTCAGTTGCTCCATGGTCGTCGAGCCGATGATGACCGAGGCCATGAAGGGGCGGGTGAGGCAGAAGGCAAGCGCCATGGCCGAGGGATCAAGCCCGTGTTTGCGCGCAAGCTCCACATAGGCGCGGGTCGCTGCATCCTGCTGCGGAACAAGCCGGCCACCGATGTCGCCATTGATCGAACCGCGCGAACCGGCAGGCTTCTTGCCGTCGAGATACTTGCCCGAGAGAATGCCGCCGGCGAGCGGAGAATAGGCGAGCAGGCCGACATCCTCATGATGGGAAAGCTCGGCGAGGTCGAGATCGAAGTGCCGGTAAAGCAGATTGTATTCGTTCTGGATCGTGGCGACGCGCGGCAGCCCCTTGGCTTCGGCGAGCGTCAGATGGTTTTGGGTTCCCCAGGTCGTTTCGTTGGAAAGCCCGAAAGCCTTGAGCTTGCCTGCCTTCTGGCAGTCGCCGAGCGCCTCGAGAATTTCGGCAGTGTCAGCCGCAGCCTTGGCCCTATCCTGCTTGAAGGGGTTGTAGTTCCAGGCGCCGCGGAAATGGAAATGCCCGCGGTTGGGCCAGTGGATCTGATAGAGATCGACGTAATCCGTCTTCAGGCGCTTGAGGCTGGCGTCGAGCGCTTCCTTTACCACCGCGCCCGTGATTGGCTTGCCCTCGCGGATATAGGGGCGACCCGGACCGGCGACCTTGGTCGCCAGCACCACCTTGTCACGCTTCCCGGTCTTCTCGAACCAGTCGCCGATCAGCCGCTCGGTATCGGTATAGGTTTCGGCGGAGAGCGGTGTGGTGGGGTATAGCTCTGCCGTATCAAAGAAGTTGACGCCGTGGTCGAGCGCATAGTCCATCTGCGCATAGGCTTCCTCGCGCGTGTTCTGCGAGCCCCAGGTCATGGTGCCCAGGCAGATTTCTGAGACAAGAATATCGGTTCGGCCGAGCCGGTTCATTTTCATGGGGGAGAAGCCTCTATCGGAAGGTTGGCCAGATGCAGGCCGAGAATTCGTGGCAAAGATAATGGGGAATTGCCATATCGCAAGCGCACAATGATTGAACTCCAGCCCAAGCTGGCTTGGATTGCGCTCTCGAAGCGTGTTTAAATTGAAGGCGCACCTATGCGCTGCAAGGAAGCCTTCACCCTTCGCCTATAGCAAGTCCGAACAAGCACCAGATGCCGGAGACGGAAATGCAATACGAGAGGCGAGCAAAACTTGCGTCACATGCTTTTGCGCTAATCTTGGCAGGCCTGTTGATTGGTCTCGTGCTGCCTTACCATATCCAAAACAAGCGTATTGCGGAGCATCAGCTAATTGATTGGACGGCGGCTGTCGCAGTAGTTGAGAACGTCGAGATTGAGTTCCGCAGACGCCATCGTTCGTGCAGCTACCAAATCCGCTACTCTTTTGTCGCCAGCAGTGGCGATCCGATCCTTCATCAATCGAAGTTTCCATGCCAGATGAAGGGTTGGTTCGATCGTGAGCCCGTGCCGATGGCCGAGAAGATCGATATTCTCTACGACAAGTCAGACCCCAGCCGGTCGCGGCCGCTGGTTTTGATACAGGAAGACTCTGCGTATGGGTTCCACCACCTTTTTCTTGTCGGTATCGTGCTTTGGTTTGCCTTCTATCTGCTCGCCAGGAAGGCCATCAGATTTGCGATCAACCTTCCCTGATAGCCCTTGAAAGTCAGGCCTTGCACACTGTGCCAACCGGGGAGAGCGCCTCCCCAACTCTTGACTCCCAAGGCAAAGATGTGAATGGAGGGCAAAAAACCAAGGGAGATACGCCCATGTCAGTCGCATTCACCTTTCCGGGTCAGGGCAGCCAGGCCGTCGGAATGGGCAAGGACCTTGCCGACAATTTTGCCGAAGCCCGCGCCGTTTTCGAAGAAGTCGATGAAGCGCTCGGCCAGAAGCTGTCGGACATCATGTGGAACGGTCCGGAAGAGACGCTGACACTGACCGCCAATGCCCAGCCGGCGCTGATGGCCGTCTCCATGGCCGTGATCCGCGTGCTCGAAGCCAGGGGCCTCGACGTGAAGTCAAAGGTCGCCTATGTCGCCGGCCATTCGCTCGGCGAGTATTCGGCCCTCTGCGCTGCCGGCACCTTCTCGATTGCCGACACCGCCCGTCTCCTGCGCATTCGCGGCAATGCCATGCAGGCGGCCGTTCCTGTGGGCGAGGGTGCCATGGCCGCGATCATCGGTCTGGAGCATGGCGACGTGCAGGCGATCTGCGCGGAAGCCTCCTCCGTCGGTCCCTGCCAGATCGCCAACGACAATGGCGGCGGCCAGTTGGTGATCTCCGGCGGCAAGGCTGCGGTTGAGAAGGCTGCGGCCCTCGCATCCGAAAAGGGCGCCAAGCGCGCCATCATGTTGCCGGTTTCAGCACCCTTTCATTCGGCTCTGATGGGCCCGGCGGCTGACGCCATGCGCCAGGCCCTTTCCAAGGTCGAGAAGAAAGACCCCATCGTGCCGCTGATTGCCAATGTGCGGGCTGCCCCAGTGACCTCCGCGTCCGAAATCGCGGATCTGCTCGTCGAGCAGGTCACCGGCCAGGTTCGTTGGCGCGAGACGGTCGAATGGTTCGGCGCCAATGGCGTGACCACGCTTTACGAAGTGGGCGCCGGCAAGGTCCTGACGGGTCTCGCACGCCGCATCGACAAGAACATCAACGGTGTGGCCGTCAACGGCCCGGCCGATATCGACGCGGCTCTTGCCGCCCTCAACGGCTGATAGCCTCAACGAACAACAAGGAAAACGATCATGTTCGATCTGACCGGCCGCAAGGCTCTCGTGACCGGTGCCACAGGCGGCATCGGCGAAGAAATCGCTCGCCAGCTGCATGCCCAGGGCGCGATCGTCGGCCTGCACGGCACCCGCGTCGAAAAGCTGGAAGCGCTCGCCGCCGAGCTCGGTGATCGCGTCAAGATCTTCCCGGCGAACCTCTCCGATCGCGACGAGGTCAAGGCACTGGGCGAAAAGGCCGAGGCAGAACTCGAAGGCGTCGACATCCTCGTCAACAATGCCGGCATCACCAAGGACGGCCTGTTCGTCCGCATGTCGGATGCCGATTGGGATGCCGTTCTGGAAGTCAACCTCACCGCCGTCTTCCGCCTGACCCGCGAGCTGACCCATCCGATGATGCGCCGCCGTTTCGGCCGCATCATCAACATCACCTCCGTCGTCGGCGTCACCGGCAATCCGGGCCAGGCCAACTACTGCGCCTCCAAGGCTGGCATGATCGGCTTCACCAAGTCCCTCGGTCAGGAAATCGCGACCCGCAACGTCACTGTCAACTGCGTTGCCCCGGGCTTTATTGAAAGCGCGATGACCGGCAAGCTGAACGACAAGCAGAAGGAAGCGATCATGGGGGCCATCCCCATGAAGCGCATGGGCACCGGCGCCGAAGTTGCCTCCGCCGTCGTCTACCTCGCCTCCAACGAAGCCGCCTACATGACCGGGCAGACGCTGCACGTGAATGGCGGCATGGCGATGATCTGAGCGAATTGCTGGAAAGAGCCCTTGCGCAATAGGATGTTGACCGAGGCGAAGGGGCGAATTTCTGGCTTTGCGGCGCGCTTAAACCGTGTTAAGCGCTCCATGACTGTGAGCAGTCGCTCCGTCTCATGGGCCGAAGTTTATGCTTTTATTCGCATAAACCGCTCTGGGTCAGGGCCGAAGGGTTTGCTGGTGGGGACGAAAGCGTCACTGGCTGAATGCAGGGCAGGGACGCCATTACGGCTCCCTCTGAATTTTAGAAGGTCGAGGATACCGACATGAGCGATATCGCAGAACGCGTGAAGAAAATTGTAGTTGATCATCTCGGCGTTGACGCTGAAAAGGTCGTCGAAGGCGCGAGCTTCATCGATGATCTGGGCGCTGACTCGCTCGACACCGTCGAACTCGTCATGGCCTTCGAAGAAGAATTCGGCGTTGAGATCCCGGACGACGCAGCTGACTCGATCCTGACGGTCGGCGACGCCGTGAAGTTCATCGAGAAGGCTCAGGCCTGATCGATCACACTGCTGCGGAAGGCGGGTTCACGCCCGTCCTGTCCGCTTGGGCCCGCGATGAGCGGGCCTTGTTGTATCTGGACCTTTCTTTACAGTGACTTCGGTCAACGAATTTGGGGTGGGCTTCGCACGATGAGACGTGTCGTCATCACCGGTACCGGCATGGTATCGCCTCTGGGAGTTGGTACGGAACTGACCTGGCAGCGGCTTCTCGCGAGCCAAAGCGGTGCCCGCCTGGTCACGGAATTCGAGGTGGAGGATCTGCCGGCAAAGATCGCCTGCCGCATCCCGACTGAAGGTGAAGGCGCCTGGAATCCGGACGACTGGATGGAGCTCAAGGAGCAGCGCAAGGTCGACCATTTCATCATCTATGCCGTTGCAGCCGCCGATATGGCGCTGAAGGACGCAGGCTGGGAGCCGAAGACGGACGACGAGCAATGCGCCACCGGCGTGCTGATCGGCTCCGGTATCGGTGGCATCGAAGGCATCGTTGAAGCCGGCCACATCCTGCGCGACAAGGGTCCGCGCCGTCTGTCGCCCTTCTTCATCCCCGGCCGCCTGATCAACCTCGCTTCCGGCCAGGTCTCGATCCGCCACAAGCTTCGCGGTCCGAACCATTCCGTCGTTACCGCCTGCTCGACCGGCGCCCATGCCATTGGTGATGCGGCCCGTCTCGTTGCGCTTGGCGACGCAGACGTGATGGTCGCCGGCGGCACGGAATCGCCGATCAGCCGCATCTCGCTTGCCGGTTTCGCCGCCTGCAAGGCGCTGTCGACCGCCCGCAACGACAACCCGACGGCTGCCTCGCGCCCCTATGACAAGGACCGTGACGGTTTCGTCATGGGCGAGGGCGCCGGCATCGTGGTGCTCGAAGAGCTGGAACACGCCAAGGCACGCGGTGCCAAGATCTATGCCGAGGTCGTCGGCTACGGTCTTTCGGGCGACGCCTTCCACATCACCGCCCCCTCCGAGGACGGCGATGGTGCCTTCCGCTGCATGACCATGGCGCTGAAGCGCGCCGGCCTGAAGCCTTCCGACATCGACTACATCAACGCCCATGGTACCTCGACCATGGCCGACACGATCGAACTCGGTGCCGTCGAGCGACTGCTCGGTGACCACGCCGAAAATGTCTCGATGTCCTCGACCAAGTCGGCGATCGGTCACCTGCTCGGGGCTGCCGGTGCCGTCGAAGCGATCTTCTCGACGCTGGCGATCCGCGACAACATCGCGCCGCCGACGCTCAACCTCGACAATCCCGATGTCGTGACCAAGATCGATCTCGTGCCGCACAAGGCGCGCAAACGTGAGATCAACGTCGCCCTGTCGAATTCCTTCGGCTTCGGCGGCACCAATGCCTCGCTGGTGCTGAAGCGCTACGAGGCCTGATCGGCTCGGGCGGACGGTCATTGCACCGGCCGCCCCTGATTGCACGGGATGACGGCGGACTGCTCTTGCCCGCCGCCACTGTCTGCGGGTAGAAATCTTCCCAACGCCCGGCGCTGCTGCGCCGGACGATGACCCGGATTTTTGCCGCATTGCTGGATGAAACAGCCGCTAGTGCGAAACAAAGAAGGATTGCCGGTGACCGACAACAGCCAGAACGGCGGTAGCCAGAACAACGGTGTCTCCTTCGGCCGTGATGCCGAACCCCAGCCGGGCAAGGGACCCTTCATTCCGAAATCGCCGACCGAGGCGCTGCGTCCCGAACGCGTGCCGCAGCCGCCGCGCCGTTCGCGCAAGGCGCGAAGCCAGCTCGTCATCTTCCTGAATTTCCTCATGACCATGGCGGTCTTCGTCTGTGTCGTGGCCGTGGCTGGCTTCTTCTATGTCATGGACGCCTATCAGAGGCCGGGACCGCTGACCGCCAACACGAATTTCGTCGTGCGCAGCGGGGCAGGCCTTGCCGAAATTGCCAACAATCTCGAGCGCAACGGCATTGTCACGGATGCGCGCGTCTACCGCTATGTGACCACGACCTATCTCCAGGATGGTCAGACGCTGAAGGCCGGCGAATACGAGATCAAGGCCGGCGCTTCGATGAAGGACATCACGGCGCTGCTGGAGTCCGGCAAGTCGATCCTCTATTCGGTGTCTCTGCCGGAAGGCCTGACGGTCAAGCAGATGTTCCAGCGGCTCGCCGCCGATTCGGTGCTCGAAGGCGACCTGCCGACCGAATTGCCGCCGGAAGGCAGCCTGCGCCCGGATACCTACAAGTTCACGCGCGGCACCAACAGGGCCGAGATCGTCGCCCAGATGCGCGCTGCCCAGGAGCGCCTGGTCGACCAGATCTGGGAGAAGCGCGATCCGGACCTTCCGATCACGACCAAGGAAGAATTCGTGACGCTGGCCTCGATCGTCGAAAAGGAAACCGGCAAGGACGACGAGCGCGCCCATGTCGCCTCGGTCTTCATCAACCGCCTGAACAAGGGCATGCGCCTGCAGTCCGATCCGACGATCATCTACGGTCTTTTCGGTGGCGACGGCAAACCGGCGGACCGGCCGATTTATCAGTCCGACATCCGCAAGGAAACGCCCTACAACACCTATGTGATCAAGGGCTTGCCGCCGGGTCCGATTGCCAATCCTGGCCGTGCGGCCCTAGAAGCGGTCGCCCATCCGTGGAAGACGGACGACCTCTACTTCGTCGCCGACGGAACCGGTGGCCATGCCTTCGCCAAGACGCTCGAGGAGCACAATGCGAATGTACGCCGTTGGCGCAAGATCGAGGCAGAACGTGCCCAGACGCCGCCTGCGACCCTCGATGTCGAGCCGGAAGTCGATCCGACGGCCAACAATTGAGACCGGCGTTAAGGGGCGGGGATATGACACTGCAATCCATGACCGGTTTTGCCCGGGTTGAGGGCTCGTCCGGTCGTTATCGCTGGGCCTGGGAATTACGCTCGGTCAACGGCAAGGGCCTTGATCTGCGCACCCGTCTGCCGCAGGGGCACGAAGCGCTGGAGACGGATATCAGGCGCCTCGCCGGCGAGCGGCTGACCCGCGGCAACCTGCAGATCGGTCTGAGCGTCACGGTGAGCGAAAATCGCGTCGAGGCCGTTCTCAACCGTGATGCACTCGCAGCCGTACTCGCTCTGCGCGACGAACTGGGCCCTGACGTTCTCGATCCGGCTCCCCTGCGGCTCGACACGCTTTTGTCGATCCGCGGACTGGTCGACATGCGCGAAGCGACCGATGATCCGGACGCGATCGCGGAGCGTGACGCCGACATCCTCGATGGCCTCGAGCGCGCCATCTGCGCGCTTGCCGATATGCGCATGACGGAAGGCACGGCACTTCGCCGGATCCTCGAAGAGCATATCACCAAGATCGAAGAGCTTGCCCTGCAGATTGAGGCCGATCCCTCGCGTTCGCCCGAAGAGATTGCCCGCCGGCTGGAAGCCCAGCTTGCAAGCCTGATGGATGGTACAAGCGGCCTTGACCGAGACCGCCTCCATCAGGAAATCGCCATGATCGCCACCAAGGCCGATCTGCGCGAAGAGATCGACCGGCTGAAGGCGCATGTGAATGCTGCCCGCGAATTGCTCTGTTCCGGAGGTCCGGTCGGGCGCAAACTCGATTTCCTGGCGCAGGAATTTAACCGAGAATCAAATACTATCTGTTCCAAATCCAATTCGGTCGCGGTCACTGCCGCAGGCATCGAATTGAAGGTCGTCATCGACCAGTTCCGCGAACAGGTTCAAAATCTGGAGTAGTCCATGGCCGCTGCCGCCCCCACATCCGTCAAGATCGCAAGGCGCGGCCTGATGCTCGTCATCTCCTCGCCCTCGGGCGCCGGCAAGTCGACGATTGCACGCACCCTGATGGACCGCGACCAGCAGATCAGCCTGTCGGTCAGCGTCACCACACGCCCGCGTCGTCAGAGCGAGATTGAGGGTGTGCATTACCACTTCGTCTCCCAGCGCGAATTCGAGCGGCTTCGCGACAGCGACTCGCTCCTCGAGTGGGCGCAGGTGCACGGCAACTATTATGGCACGCCGCGAGAAGCCGTTGAAACTGCGATGGGCGAGGGGCGCGACATGCTCTTCGACATCGACTGGCAGGGTGCCCAGCAGCTGCAGGAGAAGATGTCGGCAGATGTCGTATCGATCTTCATCCTGCCGCCAACCATGGCCGAGCTGCAGTCCCGTTTGCATCGCCGGGCCGAAGATACGGAGGAGGTCATCCAGACCCGCCTCAACAATTCCCGCGCCGAGATCGCCCATTGGCGCGAATATGACTATGTCATCGTCAACGACGACCTCAACTCGGCCTTCGACGCCGTGCAGTCGATCGTCAAGGCCGAGCGCCTGCGCCGCGACCGCCGCCATGGGCTCTTCGATTTCGTCGAGGGGCTGATCGCCTGAGTGGCGAGCGCGCAGCATCGGGAACGTGCCGTCAATATCCGTTCCAGTCGATTGCGCTACCTGCGGAAGCCTGCTTTCGCAAGCCGACATTGCAGCACTGACATGATTGCTTGGTAAGCCAGTTTTGCCGGGCAAATTCCGCCCGTCGTTCAATTTCGCTATGTTATATATGACTTATGTTTAACTTTTAGAGCGCATGCTCTTCCGGACGCTATGGTTGCAGAATAGTGATTTCTGCAAGTCAAATGCTGGAGAGATGCAAATGCGACTGACGGATGTCTCTGTGACGTGGCGCCTGGCTCTGGCGCTTGCGATACCCCTCGTGGCCCTGGCCGGGCTGGCCTATGTCGAAATCAACACCACCTTCACGGCCTATCAACACGCACGCCATCTGGGCGTCGTCAGCGCCGATCTCGGCGTGATCGGCGACTTCGTCCATGCGCTTCAGGCTGAACGTGCCGAGGCGGTGGGTCTGCTGGCCTCGAAAGGCGCGGAGCACCGGGCGCAATTGGACCAGGCCCGCGACAAGGCGGCCCCCGCCCTTGCCGGCATGGATCAGGTCCTCAAGGACATGAAGGCCGAAGGCGATCCGACGCTTCTTCGTCATGAAGCGGAGCTGGCTGCAATACTGGCCAAGCTTCCGGAGATACGGGCAACGACAGATCAGCTCGCCCTGGCTCCCACCGCAGCTTTCGTCTACTACACCGATCTCGTGCACCGGCTGATGAATGTCTCTCGCGAGTTCTCGCTCGCAGCCGGAGCACGCGGCGTTGTCGGCAAGATGATGGCCTACAGCCTGCTGATGAACGCCAAGGAAGTGGCTGGCCAGGAGCGTAACCTCGGTCACGCCTTCATCTCGGAAGGCAAGTTCGACGCGGCCCATTACATCGACTTCATCGGTATGTTCGGCTCGCAGAAATCACTGATCGATCAGTATCTGGAGCTTCTCCCGGATGAGGACCGTGAACACTACCGCCAGTCCTTGCATACCCCGGATTCTCAAGCTGTCGAGGACATCCGCTCGAAAATGATGGTGGGCGGCCTGTCGGCGGATCTCAGCAGCATCGACAGTGCCGAGTGGCTCGAAACCTCCGCCCGACGGATCGAACGCCTGAAGGAACTGGAGAACGAGACGCTGGCTACGATTGTCGTTGATGCCCAGAAGATGGCGGATGAGGAATATCAGCATCTTCTACGTGTTGCCGGCATCACGGGCACAGTGCTGACCTTCGCCTGTTTCTTTGCTGTCTCGCTGTCACTGACCGTCGTGCGGCCGCTGCGTCGACTGACGCGGACGATGAACGATCTGGCCGCCGGCCAGGTGGAAGTCGATCTGATCCGATCGGAAAGCAAGGACGAGATCGGCCAGATGGGCCGAGCCGTGACGGAGTATATCGCGCTTGCCAAGGCCCGCATGGTCAAGGAGCGCGAGGAGCAGGAAGCGGCCGAACGCACAAAGCGTGCCGCCGAACTGGAGGCCGAGCGCGAACGCGCCGAGCGCGCCGCCGAGATCGCCCATGCGGTGGAGGAGCTTGCAGGCGGGCTGGACGCTCTGTCGTCTGGAGATATCGGCTTCCGTCTCTCCAGACCATTTGCACCGTCGCTCGATCCGCTCCGCATCAGTTTCAACGGCTCCATGGAGCGACTGTGCGGCGTGATCTCGACCATCCGGCAGAGCACGGGCCAATTGCATGGTGGTTCGCAGGAACTGCAGCTTGCGGCGGATGATCTTGCCCGGCGTACCGAGCGACAGGCCGCAGCGCTCGAGGAGGCCGCAGCCTCGATCACCGAGATTACCGCCACCATGACCAGTTCCACTCAACGCGCCGAGGAGGCCGGTCACCTGGTGCGTGAGGCGACACTGACGGCGCAAAGATCTGGCGCCGTGGTCTCCGATACGGTCAAGGCGATGCACCATATCGAGCAGTCGTCCGGCCAGATCAGCCAGATCATCTCGGTGATCGATGAGATCGCCTTCCAGACCAATCTGCTCGCACTGAATGCCGGTGTGGAAGCGGCACGTGCCGGGGAGGCCGGCAAGGGGTTTGCGGTTGTCGCCCAGGAAGTGCGTGAACTTGCCCAGCGCTCGGCGACAGCTGCCCGCGAGATCAAGGCCCTGATCAACCGGTCGACGGAAGAAGTCGAAGCAGGTGTGCGTCTGGTTCATGAAACCGGCGACACGCTGAAAGGCATCGAAGACCATGTGATGAAGATCAATGAACGCGTCACGGCAATCGTAGCGGCTGCCAAGGAGCAATCCGCAGCTCTCAACGAGATCAGCCAGGCTGTCAGCCAGATGGATCAGGTGACCCAGCAGAATGCGGCGATGGTTGAGGAGGCGAGTGCGGCAACATCGAGCGTGGCTGCCGAAGCCGACCGTTTGAACGGCCAGATCGCTCTGTTCAAGCTTCCGGAAAACGAAAACCGCCGTCGTGACCATCAGGCCGCCTGATAGGGCGGCCTGATGGTCAAAGCAGATTGGCGAGCCTGCAGAATTCCTCGACGCTGAGCGTCTCTGCCCGGCGCTGAGGATCGATCTCGGCGCGGGCGAGCAACGCCTCACCGCCGATCGGCTTCAGGCTCTGCCTGAGCATCTTGCGCCGCTGTCCAAAGGCGGCGAGCGTGACTTTCTCGAGCTTGTCGGGATCACAGGGCAGGGGCTTCTCGATCGGCACGAGATGCACGACCGTCGAGGTGACCTTCGGCGGCGGGGTAAAGGCCTGCGGGGGAATGTCGAAAGCCATGTGGGCCTGCGTTCTCCAGCCGCAAAGAACGCCGAGCCGGCCGTAGTGATTGTCGTCTTCGCGCGCGACGATGCGCTGACCGACTTCCTTCTGGAACATCAGCGTCAGCGATTGCCAGAAGGGTGGCCACGCCGCTGGCAGAAGCCAGTTCACAAGAAGCTGGGTGCCGACATTGTAAGGCAGGTTCGCGATGATCTTGACCGGCTCGCCCTTGGCGAGGTCCTCGAAATCGGTCTTCAGCGCATCGCCTTCGATGACCTCAAGCTGGCCTGGATAGTGGTCTGCTATCTCCTGCAGCGCCGGCAGGCAACGCGGGTCGCGCTCGATGGCGATCACTTTCTTTGCTCCGAGCGCAAGGATGGCGCGGGTCAGACCGCCGGGGCCGGGGCCCACTTCGATCACCGTCACGCCTTCAAGCGAACCGGCATTGCGAGCCACCTTCTGGGTCAGGTTGAGGTCGAGCAGAAAGTTCTGTCCCAGCGCCTTCTTGGCGTCGAGACCATGGCGCGCGATCACTTCGCGCAGCGGCGGCAGTCCGTCAAGCGCAGCCATCAGACGGATACGCTCCCGGCGCGCACCATCCGGTCCGCCATCTGCAGGGCTGCAACCAGGCTCGTCTCCTTCGCAAATCCGCTGCCGGCAAGGCCAAAGGCCGTCCCATGATCCGGCGAGGTGCGGATGAAGGGCAGGCCGAGCGTGACATTGACGCTATCGTCGAAGCCAAGCGCCTTGGCGGGGATCAATGCCTGATCGTGATACATGCAGATTGCCACGTCGTAACGTGTCCTTGCATCGTCGTGGAACATGGTGTCGGCAGGCAGTGGCCCGAAGGCGTCGATGCCCTCGTCGCGGAGCACACGGATGGCCGGTTCGATGATGTCGTCGTCCTCAAGGCCGATCGCACCGTTTTCGCCCGCATGGGGGTTGAGGCCGGCCACGGCGAGACGCGGCGATACTAAGCCGAAACGGGCCTTGAGGTCGCGAGCGACGATCCGGCAGGTCTCCACGATAAGAGCCTCGCTGAGCGCTCCGGGCACATCTTTAAGCGGGATATGGATCGTGACAGGGACAGCCTTGAGCTTCGGGCCCGCAAGCATCATTACAGGCATTAACGCTTGCCCGGTGGCACGCGCCGTCAGGTCGGCCAGAAATTCCGTGTGGCCCGGAAAGCCGAAACCGGCCTCATAGAGAACCGACTTGGCAATCGGATTTGTGACCACCGCGGCGACCTCGCCTGCAAGGCACAGAGAAACCGCCTGCTCGATCGCTTGGATCGTACCCCGGGCATTTGCCACATGTGGCTTGCCCGCAAGCACATCCACGCCGGTCGGGATCGGCAGCACGGGCAGGGCGGTCGCGAAGAGGGCACTTGCATTCGCCGGATCCGATTCGGCGATGGTCACGTCCAGTTCGAGCTGCCGCGCCCGAACCTGGAGCACGGCTGGATCGCCCAGGTAGAGGAAGGGTGGAAGGCCGAGTTCATGGCGCTTCAGCCAGGCCTGAATGGCAATGTCCGGCCCTATACCGGCCGGATCACCCTGGCTGAGCGCCAGCGGAAGCACACCATCGGTCATGGATCGGCCTTTCGCCGCTTACTGCATTACGATCTGGGCCTTAGAGCGCAGTTCTTCCAGATACTTCTCGGAGTTGGGGTTCTCGCCCTCCTGCTCCTTGCCGATATCCTCGGCGCGGAACACGACTTCTGCCGCAACGTCGTCGGATACCTGGCGCTGGTTGCAGATTGCAAGATACTCGACGCCACGCTCGGTAACACGGGTTGCTGTGGTGCCACCCTTGGCCTTCTCGACCAGCGGCTTCCACTCCGGCGGCATTTCCGGTTCGAGAACACGACCGAGATTGCGGATCGAGACGTCGAGGTAGTTCTTGGCGAACTCCATCGCCTGGTCGCAGCCGGGGAAGGACGCGCGTGACTTTTCAGCCTCCGCCTTGCGCTTGCCGACAATTCCCTTCTTCGACGCAGGCACAACAAAGATGACCTGCTTGAGGAAATACTCCGTCGTCACAGGCTTCTGCTTGTTCTCGAGCAGACGCGTGACGAGGTCCTGGTTGGAAAGGCGTCCGCGGGATCCTGCGCCATAACGGGCATTGACCAGACGCGGCCAGCTCATCGATACCGCGATGAAGGCCTTGAAATGGGCCGCACCGACACCGGCCTGATCGAGCACCGAATTGAGCTGCGAAACCGAGAGCTTGTTCGACGACGCAAAACGCTCGAACGATGCGTCGACATCAGCCGTGCTGACGGACATGCCGACGCGAGCGATTTCCTCACGCTTCAGCGCTTCGTTGACCAGTTCTTCGCGCGCGATTTTCTGCAGATTGCCGCTGCGACGCTGCAGTCTGAGGAAGGCCACGCGACGGTTGACATCCCCGGTCGTGATCGCGGTCTTGTTGACGACGGCAACCACCGATGTCGCGGCTTGCGCCGGCACGGGCGCAAAAATCGGGGTCGGGCTTACGCTCAAGGACAGCGCGATGACGCCGGCAAGCAGCAGACCGGTGCCCTTCTTCGCATTAGCCATCTGTCATCCTTTCTCCGGAGCATTCATGATTGCTCCGGACGTAAATCATGTACTGGATTTTAGAACTGCCGCACGGATTGCACAATCCATGCGGCAAAACAATGACCTGCATCGCGGCGACACGTACTCGTTAGAACGAGGTGTCGCTGAGGTTGATCTCGCCAAGGGTGCGGAACACAAGCCTTCCGCCGATCGTCCAGTCGTTCGCCGTCTCCGCGTTCGGATCGTACTTGTCCGAATACGTGATCGAGAAGATCGTGCACTCGTCGGCGTAGGAAAGGCCGACGCTGCGACGGTTGAACTTGTCGGCGTCGATGTCGTAGTTCAGCGAACCGAAGACCGACCAGTTCTCGGTGACCTTGACTGTCGAGGACGTCGTGATCGTCTGGTTGTCGTTGCGGTACGAGTATTCCGGACGTGCATCGACCTGGGTGAATGTCAGGCTCGTTTCGAAGCGATCCCGGGCATAGGTCGCGTTGAGGTCGGTGCGCCGAACATCAAGCGACTTCTCGTCAAGTCGAACACCGGCACTCAGCGACAAGCCCATCGGCAACTCGAAACCTGCCGAGGCGACATAGTCCGATACGTCGGTTTCGAGACCGGAGTCAGACCCGACCGCCAGCAGATCCTCGGTTGCGTAGGAGTTCAGGCCAGCGAGATGATAGGACTGGCCGATGACCGCCCGAACCCCGACACCGTTGTCGAAGCTGCCGGTATAGCGCATGCCGAGATTCGCACGCGTACCGCCCTCGACACGATCAAAGCCGGAAAACTTGTTGCGAGAGAACAGATTACTCGCGTCAAACACCAGGCTCTGGGCATCTTCATTCGGCAGTTGCCCAGCAAAGTCTTCGTCGTTGCGCGCATAAATCTGCGCGATCGGTTCGATGATGTGCGAGCTGTTGTCCGTCGTGATCAGCCACGGATACCGCACCTCGACACCAGCCGTCAGCAATGCCCGAGCCGGCGCATCGTTGGTGGTGTAGCCGCCGGCGTAACCCGTGGGTTCGTCCATTGCGAGACCGAAGACATCGCCGCGCGCAGCAAGCAGCGGCGTGATCTGCACGCCGCCGGGACCATCGAAGGTCCTCTCCCAGGCGAGCTCGCCGCTCAACCGGTTCATGTGACCCTTCAGCCCGCGATACACATCAAACGTGCCATCGCTGTTCAGATCGGCGAATTCGCTCGAGAAGCGGGATAGCGACGTCAGGTTCATGGTGCCGGACAACTGTCCGCCGGCCACGAGCTCTGGCGCGTAATAGCTGTAATCGATGACCGGCAGGACGGTCGCCTGCTTCTTTTCCGACGTGTTGTTCACATCGGCATCCTGAACATCGAAATAGTAGCCGCGCATGTCGAAGAAGTTGCGCTCGCCGACGCCGGTCAAATAGACGACGTTGGTGTTTGTCGAAGAATTCAGGCCATCAATGCCGTAGGTGCGGGCAAAGTTGTTGTCGCTCTGCACCATGACATCCCAGCCGAAGGTCCAGCGGGGATTGATCTTGAACTCGCCCTTCGACGCCACGAGGCCGCGCGTATCGCGCGATGCATCGCTCGTGCCGACCGTGAACTCGTCGGTGTTCATCTGGCTGATTCCGGCGAACCGGAGATTGGCCTGACCTTTTTCGAACCGCTGGCGGATCTCCGCTTCGAGCAGCACGCCCTGCGCGCTGAAGCCGGTCGCCGTTACCGTCGCGTCACGATCAGGAGCGATCGCGATATAGTAAGGCACCGAAATGCCGAAGCCGACATTTTCCCCCGAGCGGAACCTTGGGAACAGGAAGCCGGACTTGCGCTTGACGGTATTGTCCGGCACTTCGATGAACGGCAGCGTGACGAGCGACTTGCCGAACAGCTCGAAGCGGGCCCGCTCCAGGCGAACCGTTTTCTTCTTGCCGTCCTGAACGACGCGCTCTGCCTTCACCTGCCAGAGCGGCGGGCGAGAGGGATTTTCCGCGCAGGGAAGGCACGCCGTGTAGACACCCTTGTGCAGGATCATCTGGTCGCCGCCCACGCGCTCGGCACTCTCGGCAACGAGGCGGGTATTGTCCGTCGATTCCAGACGCAGAGTGCGCAGGAAGCCGTCTGAAAAGTTGTCGGTGACGTCGAGCGAGTCCGCATAGATGCGGTTACCGGTCGGTTCGACGAGCTCGATATTGCCGGCTGCAGTCACGCGGCCCGTCTTCTGGTCATACACGACCTGACGGGCCACCATCTGGTAGCCGGCATAATTGATCTGTACCGCGCCGTTCGCAACAATGCGCTCGGCATCACGGTCATAAATGAGTTCATTGGCTGCCAGAAGCAGCTTCGCGTCATCAGGGACGTTACCTGCCGCCGACGCGGAGTCGGACAGGCTCTGCGCATGCACGAGAGGCGCAGTGGGCGCCATCGCGCACACAGCGACACTGGTCAGCAGGGCTACTGAGAGCCTCCTGATATTCCCGCGGTCTTTTACCGCCACTAACCATCCTCCTTGTGAAGCAGAATCGTTGCCCCCAATGCCATCGCTACGACAACTGGGACCCAGGCCGCAACATACGGCGGCATGACGCCGCTGCTTCCGAATGCCCTGACGAGCACAGAGACAACATAAAGCACGAAGCCTGACAATATTCCACCGAGAATCAACGTTCTCGATTGGTTGATACGGCTGAATTTCAGCGACACGGTTGCCGCAATCAGCGTCATTGCAATCATAAGAAACGGCAGCGAAAGCAGCGAGTGGAACTGGGTTTCCAGGGCGTGCGGGGCTATCCCGAACGACCGGGCAACTTCAATTTTCTGAAAAAGATCATAAAAAGCAACGCTTTCAGGCTTGGCGAGGCGTTGCTGAACGAATTCCTCGTTGAGATTGGTGGGGACGCGAGCTTCCGCAAGGCGAGCCTGGATTTCGCCCGGACGTGTCTCCAGCACGTCGGTAAGCTGCCAGTAACCATCTTTCAAGGTAGCTGTGCGTGCATCCTGTCGCAGGACGATCCGTCCGTCCTTGTCGAAATGCAGCAAGACCGCATCGATGAGCAGGGTGCCGTCCTCGAGCACAGCCCGCGCGCCGAGCGCAACATCGTTGTCGCCGCTCGACTGACGAAGCCACGGGATCGGCGCAGGCTTGGCGCTTCCCGCCGTCTCACGCCATTTCGCCTCGATCTCGGTTCCCTGGCGCTCTCCCCAGGCCGCCAGCGGGTTGATGACGAGCGTTGTCAGGAGGCCGACAAGTGTTGCGCCGATCAGGAATGGCGCCATGAACTGCCAGACCGAGATGCCGGCCGCGCGAGCGACAACCAGCTCGGACTTGCGGTTGAGCGCAATCAGCGTAGCCATGCCGACGAAAAGTCCGATGAACGGCACCGTTTGCTGCAGGATGAGCGGCAGGCGCAGCGCGGTGAGGTAGAGAACGCCGGTAACCGAATAACCCGGGAGATTGTCGAAACGCCCGGAGGTTTCGGTGAAGTCGATCAGGTAGGTAATCGAGATGACGCCGAGGAAGAACCACAGCGTGGTCATCATGTAGCGGCGGAAGAAGTACAGGCCGAGAGTCCAGATCATGCCGTGCCTCCCGCATTCTGGCCGAACCGGTTCTGGGTGAGGGCCACCGCCTTGCTCACCAGAGCAGACATGGCCTTCGGCAAACGTGGGCTGCGGTTGGTCGCGAGCATGAAGGTTGCCGCGGCTCCACTGGCAAGCGGAACGAGATACTGCAGCGGGACGAAGGCGGTCGATTTTTCCGCGAGGGACGTCACGTAGTTGGATGCCCAGAAGAGCGCGAGCGCCATGATCAGGGTGGACGCCATCGGATGCAGCCGTGCCTCGCGGTGCGAACGCGCATCACCGCACATCATCAGGCTGATCACGGCAAAGACCAACGGGAAGAAGGCGGCGCTGATGCGCCGATGCAGTTCCGCCGAGAAGTCGTTCGGATTGCTGACATACCGCTCGTCGAGCGGGTCCGGATCCATGAGATAGAAGAGGTCGCGGTCCTTGGCGCCGAACCGCGCCTGACCACGTTCTTCAGATAGGTCGGACAGGTCGAAGGCGTATCGGTCGAAGCGGATGACGGTGACGTCGCCGTTCGGCGCCTTTCGCTGGACTTCCCCATCCTGCATGATCAGTGCCTTGCCGGATTCCTCGACCGCACCTTCCCGCGCATAATAAATCAGCTCGGACGAAGGGTCGCGAGAATCGGCAACCAGCAGTCCCTTCATCTTACGGCCTGCTTGCCGCTCGGAAATCTGCACGAAAAGACCGGGTTCCACCTGTCGGAACGTTTTCTCCTCGATCACGGAGGAGAGAAGGTCGGCATAGGCCGTCGCGATCATCGTGCGCACATTGACGCGCATCGCCGGTTCGACGAAGCCCATCATTACGAGCGAAAAGATGCTGAGCCCTCCGGCCAGCATCAGCAGCGGGCGCTGGATCGTCCGCCGCGGCGCACCGGCAGCGTCGATAACCGCCAGCTCCGAATCGTTGTTCATCGTGGTCAGCGTATACGTGATGCCGATGACGAGCGCGAATGGCAGAACGGTTGAGATGATCGTCGGTAGGATCATCGTCGCCAGCAACATGAAAGAACCCACCGACTGGCCACTGTCGGTCACGAGGTTGATACGTCGCAACACCTGCGTGGTCCAGATGATCGCCAGCACCGGCAAAAGTGCCGTGAGGAACATCAGGACGACCCGTCGCAGGATGTATTGTTCGAGTATCTTCATAGGGTTCCCTTGCAGGCGCGACACGCACACGCCGCGCCGAGGATTGGCTTTCTCTACGATGGTTGCGGCGATTTGGCGACCGCCGAATGGTATTTTCCCCCGCTTGGTGAAATCCTTTTTTGTCTCACCGCGATAAATCGGACACGCCATCACCACCGCTGCGCCAAACAGGGGATTGGGATGCAATCGGATGGCCAAACTCTTGCCATCGTTCGCGAAAACACCATGATCCCTTCAGGACTTTTTCCCACGAATGCAAGGTGCACCCTATGTCGTTGAAACTCGCTGTCTCCTTCGCCAAGTCTCATGCGCCGACCGGAGGGCTTGCCATCCTGTTGACGACCTCTGGTGCCGAGACGCCTGCCGGTGCTTCCGCAGCAGATCCGGGTCAGGTCTATGCGCGCGCTGCCAAGGCCGGCAAGTTCTCCGGCAAGTCGCTCGCCACGCTGGATATCGTCGCGCCGCATGGTTCCCCCCTTGATCGGCTGGTTGTCCTCGGCCTTGGCAAGGGAGAAAACCTCTCGGCCCATGACTGGCTGAAAGCCGGAGGCGTTGCCACGGCAGCGCTGAAGGGGGCCGAGACGGCCACCATCTATCTTGACGTACCCGGACTTGAGGTTTCGCCGAAGGCCGCCGCCGACTTTGCACTCGGCATGCTGCTGCGGGCCTACAAGTTCGACACCTACAAGACCAAGAAGAAGTCGGAGGACGAGGAGGACAAGGCCGACAAGACGATCAAGGTGACCATCGTCACCGCCGAGGCGTCCGCGGCCAAGAAGGCATTTGCCGAAACCGAAGCGATTGCCGATGGCGTCATTCTCGCCCGCGATCTGGTGAACGAGCCCGCCAATGTGCTCGGCCCGCTGGAATTTGCCGCGAAGGCCAAGGAGTTGGAGAAGCTTGGCGTCGAGGTTGAGATCCTGACCGAGAAGGAGATGAAGAAGCTCGGTATGGGCGCGCTTCTCGGCGTGGCGCAAGGCTCGGTCCGTCCGCCTCGTCTGGTGGTGATGCAGTGGAAGGGTGGCAAGTCGAAGGAGAAGCCGATCGCCTTTATCGGCAAGGGTGTGGTCTTCGATACCGGCGGCATCTCGATTAAGCCCGCCGGTGGCATGGAGGACATGAAGGGCGACATGGGCGGTGCGGCTGCCGTCACGGGATTGATGCATGTTCTGGCCGCCCGCAAGGCCAAGGTGAATGCCATCGGCATCCTCGGTCTCGTCGAGAACATGCCCGACGGCAACGCCCAGCGTCCCGGCGATATCGTGACCTCGATGTCGGGTCAGACGATCGAGGTCATCAACACGGATGCCGAAGGCCGTCTCGTGCTCTGTGATGCCCTCTGGTACTGCAATGACCGCTTCCAGCCGGCTTTCATGATCAATCTCGCCACGCTGACGGGTGCGATCGGTGTTGCGCTCGGCAATCTGCATGCCGGCCTGTTTTCCAATGACGACGATCTGTCGGAAAAGCTGCTCGCCGCAGGCCTGACGACCAACGAACGGCTGTGGCGCATGCCGCTCGGCAAGGACTACGACAAGCTCATCGACTCGAAGTTTGCCGACATGAAGAACACCGGTGGGCGGCAGGCCGGCTCGATCACCGCCGCCCAGTTCTTGAAGCGCTTCGTCAAGGACACGCCCTGGGCGCATCTCGACATTGCGGGCACCGCGATCGGCTCGCCGACCGATGAGATCAACCAGTCCTGGGCCTCCGGTTACGGTGTGCGTTTGCTGGATGAACTCGTCCGCGCGCACTACGAATCCTGATGGTGGCGAGTGCAACCGTGGCCGACGTTCTCTTCTACCATTTGACGGAATCGAAGCTGGAAGACGCATTGCCCCCGCTTCTGGAGAAAAGCGTCGAACGCGGCTGGCGCGTTGCGGTCCAGACCCGTGATGTCGACCGGCGTGACCGGCTCGATGCGCATCTCTGGACCTATCGCGATGAGAGCTTTCTGCCCCATGGCACGGAGGACGGCGCTTCACCGGAGCGCCAGCCGGTGCTGCTGACAACCGGCCAGGAGAATGTCAACCAGGCAAGCGTCCGCTTTCTCGTCGATGGCGCCGAACCACCGGCGGACCTGGCCTATGACCGTATCGTCTTCGTCTTCGACGGTTACGACGCAGAGCAGGTCGATGGCGCCCGATCCCAGTGGAAACGCCTGAAGGGCGAGGGGCATTCGCTGACCTACTGGCAGCAAACCTCGGAGGGGCGTTGGGAAAAGAAGGCCTGACACCCTCAAGTGGCGAGAATGCAGAAGGGCCGCCACAGGGCGGCCCTTCGTCGTTCAGTATGATGTCGTGGTTCAACGGGTGCCCGTAGCTCGTCGCGGCCCGGCCCCAATGTCGTTGGCCGCTGGCGCCGGCGACCTTGCCCGGGACGAGGCGATATCAAGCTTGAAGTGGCTGATCAGCCGCGACAGGTTGACCGCATCGTCGGCCAGCCTGTTGGTGCTGGCAGTCGTCTCCTCGACCATGGCGGCATTGCGCTGGGTGAACTGGTCCATCTGGCCGACGGCGGTGTTCACCTCCTGCAGCTTGTGGGACTGTTCCTTGGCCGCTGACGCAATCTGATGAACCGATTGGTTGATGTGAACGACATGGTCCCTGATACGCGACAGCGCATCCCCGGTTGCCGTTACCAGACGCACACCGATGCCCACTTCCTCACCGGATTTGGTGATCAGCGCCTTGATATCCTTGGCCGCGCCCGCCGATCGCTGGGCGAGCTCACGCACCTCTTGTGCGACGACGGCAAAGCCCTTGCCGGCCTCGCCCGCCCGCGCCGCCTCGACGCCGGCATTCAGCGCGAGAAGATTGGTCTGGAAGGCAATTTCGTCGATCACATTGATGATCTGGCCGATCTCGCCCGAGGCCTGCTCTATCCGGCCCATGGCCGCGACCGCATCCCCGACCACCGAGCTTGATTCCTCGGTACTGCGGCGGGCCTCGTCGACCATGCGTGTCGCCAGAAGAGCAGTATCGGTCGACTGCCGGACGGCTGCGGTGATTTCCTCCAGCGCGGACGAGGTCTCTTCGAGAGCGGCAGCCTGTTGCTCGGTCCGCTTGGCGAGATCGTCCGAGGCGAAGCGCAATTCGCCGGAGCCGGACCGGATCTGATCGATCGAAGTGCGAACTTCCGCGACGACGGTTCTGAGAACCTGCATCGTGCCATTCACATTGCCCTGCAGTTCCGCGAAGGCACCGTGGAACTCGCCACGCATCGCATCGGTCAGATCACCTTCCGAAAGGCCGGCGATGACGCGCCGCGTTTCCGCAAGGCCGGTGTCGATCGAGCGCACCAGGTCGTTCATCGAGGTCGCGAAGGCATTGAGATCCGGGAATTCGAAGTCGCGATCGATGCGCTGGGTGAAGTCGCCGGCAATGGCTGCGGCACAAACCTGGCCGATGCTTTCCTGCAATTCGTCGCAGCGCTGCTTCATCCGGTGCTCCTGAGCGTTCATTTCCCGCACCCTGAGACCGTTCTGCTTGAACACGTCGACCGCGCGCGCCATGTCGCCGATCTCGTTCTGCCGCTCGAGATAGGCGATCTCGACATCGAAGTCGCTGCGGGCGAGGCGCCCCATGACCCGCGTCATGCGCTCGATCGGCTTGGTGACATCCCGGCCGACGAACACCATGGCGGCAATGCCTGCGAGAGCGCCGACGATCAGGACGGCGATATTGCTCATCAGCGCAAAGCGGAATTCGCTGGCGCTTTCCTGGTACATGGCTTCGGCTGCCGCGACATTGGCGTCGCGGAACGTATCCGCATGACCGTCCATCTCGTCATAGGCGACGACCATTTCGCCGGTCAGCAGCGCCGCTGCCGCCTGTTTGTCGCCGGCGCGGGAGAGTTCGATCATGCGCTCGCCGGCGGCCAGATAGCGCTCGGCGCTCGCCTTGAAGCCTTCGAAGGCCGGCCGTTCTTCCGGCAGGCTGATCATGGCTTCGTAGCGTGCCATTCGGTCCCGAAGCTTTTCGACTTCCCGGGCGACGGCTGCGTCGGCCGCAGCAAGAGTGTCCGGCGTCGTGCTGAGAATGTGGCGGGTCTGCAGGGCACGCAGGTTGGCGATGGAAATGTTCAGACGGTTCGTGATGTCCACGACCGGCACCGACCCTTGGGCAAGCCTTTGGACGTTGGAAAAGACGCCGTTCATCGACATCAGTGCGAAGGCGCCTTGGAGGACAAGCAAAAGCAGCAGAAGCGACAGAGCTCCCACGAGGGATGCTTTGATCGAGAGCGTGGTTTTCGTCATTTTCGCTATCATTTCTCGAACTCGCCAGCGCCATCATGACATTTCGCGAAACGGAACCAACCGCAGACAACATCGCTGCGGCGACATACGGCGCCTTCACACGTCCTCTCGCGTGCAAAGCTTCGCCATCCTCCATGGCGGTGCCGGAAGGGGGAACTGTATGCGGCGGGCCGCACACCTAGGATTGAAACAGGGTATTCGAATTAGTGCATATAATCGGGAGGGATGCTTAAAGATTTCCTAAAATTCTAGCTTTAGTCATCGATTGATCGCGAGTACACGGTATGGTGTACCACAGTTATCGCTAGGTTACTTTTTAGGTGCGAGCTTTGATGGTTGCACGCAAACGTTTGCGTGAGCGGCGCGCGTAGCCTCGTGAGGCAGGAGAATCAGCCTGCCATGGCCTCTTCGTATTCGCTCGACAGTTCGAGCCACTGCTCTTCCGCGGCTGACAGCTTCGCTGCTGCTTCACCGCGCTGCTTGGCCTTCTCGGCGGCCTTGGCCGGCGCCTTCTCGTAGAGGGCGGGGTCGGCCAGTTCCTTGTCGAGCGCCTGAATCAAAGTCTCCAGTTTCTTCGTCAAGGCTTCGACTTCGTTGATCTTTTTCTTCAGCGGCGCGAGGCTCGCCCGCTTGTCGGCAGCCGCCTTGCGCTGCTCTGCCTTGTTGACAGTGTCAGCGCCGCTGTCGCCCCTGTCCTTTTCCTGGGGCTTCTTGCCGGACGCGATGATCAGCGAGCGATATTCTTCCATGTCGCCGTCGAAGCTCGTCACGGTGCCGTTGTTGACCAGCCACAGCCGGTCGACCGTCGCCTCGATCAGGTGGCGATCGTGGGAAATCAGGATGACGGCGCCCTCGTAGTCGTTGAGCGCCTCGATCAGCGCCTTGCGGCTGTCGATGTCGAGATGGTTGGTCGGTTCGTCGAGGATCAAGAGGTTCGGCGCGTGGAAGGCCGCAAGCCCCATCAGCAGACGTGCCTTCTCGCCGCCAGAGAGATCCTTGGCGGCTGTCTCCATCTTTTCCGTCGCAAGCCCCATCTGCGCGACGCGGGCGCGCACCTTGGCTTCCGGCTCCTGCGGCATCAGGCGGCGGACATGATCGACAGGGCTCTCGTTCGGGATCAGGTCATCAAGCTGATGCTGGGCGAAGAAGCCGATCTTCAGGCTTGGCGCCGTCTTCAGCTGTCCGCCCTGGGCTTCAAGGCGGCCGGAGATGAACTTGGCGAAGGTCGACTTGCCGTTGCCGTTCGAGCCGAGCAGGGCGATGCGATCGTCGTTGTCGATCCGGAGATTGAGGTTCTTCAGGATCGGCTTGCCCGGCTCATAGCCGACCACGCCGCCGGAAATGGCGACGATCGGGGAGGCGGGCTGCTTTTCGGGTTCGGGGAAGGTGATCGGATGGACGTGATCCTCGATCACGGCGGCGACCGTGCCCATGCGCTCCAGCGCCTTGATGCGGCTCTGCGCCTGCTTGGCCTTGGTCGCCTTGGCGCGGAACCGGTCGATGAAGCTCTGCAGATGCTTGCGCGCGGCGTCGTTCTTCGCCTTGGCCTTCATCTGCAATTCGTCGTTCTCGGCCTTCTGCCGCTCGAAGCTATCGTAACCGCCGCGATAGAAGGTCAGCTTCTTCTGGTCGAGATGGATGATCGAGTTGACGGCGGTGTTCAGAAGGTCGCGGTCATGGCTGATGATGATGACGGTATGCGGATAGCGCCGCACATAGTCTTCAAGCCACAGCGTGCCTTCGAGGTCGAGATAGTTGGTCGGCTCGTCGAGCAGCAGAAGGTCCGGCTCGGCAAACAGCACCGAGGCAAGCGCCACGCGCATGCGCCAGCCGCCAGAGAAGGACGAGGCCGGGCGCAGCTGCGCCTCGTGGTCGAAGCCGAGGCCGGAAAGGATGGTCGCCGCGCGCGCCTCGGCTGAATGCGCACCGATATCGGCAAGCCGCGTCTGGATTTCGGCAATCCGCAGCGGATCCGTGGCCGTCTCAGCTTCAGCGAGAAGGGCAGCCCGTTCCTTGTCTGCGGCAAGCACGATCGAGATCAGCGACTCTTCCGTTCCCGGCGCTTCCTGGGCCACCTGGCCTATGCGGGCATTCTTGGGGATCGAGATCGAGCCGCTTTCGGAGGCGAGATCACCGGTGATGATCCGAAACAGCGTCGACTTGCCGGCGCCGTTCTTGCCGACGAGACCGGCCTTGGTCCCGGCCGGCAGCGAGACGCTGGCATGGTCGATAAGCAGGCGTCCGGCGACGCGGGCGGAAATGTCGGTGATCGTGATCATGGTTCTGGCTTTTGGCCGATGTCACGGCCAAAGGCAAGTCGGCGTAAAGTGCTCCGTTCGGTCTCCAGGCGACCTGTCGATGCCCCGGCTTGTAGCCGATGATCGGCTGGCGCGGGTTCTGGCGGGCAAGGATGGTCGCCGTCTTGGCGATTGCCAGCCAGCTTGTCGGATCGGCCGCTTCATGTGCCGTGGCATGGCCGATCGCGAGCGGCAAGCCGCCGACTCCAGGAGACGTCTCGGATGCGAAGACGAGATTGTTCTCGGCCGTCGTGAACAGGCGCTCGGCGATGATATGCGCGTCGTCCGCATTGATGCCCTCGAAGACGAAGGCGAAGGTATCTGCCTCGATCCGCGCGATGACGTCCTGTTTCTTGATCGCCTTGCGAAAGATGCCGGCGAGCCCCTTGATCAGTTTGCTGACGGCTTCGTCGCCATACTGATGCTGCAGGCCGGGAAGATCGATGATCTCGATGAGCACAAGCGCGCTCGGTTTGGCCGGGGACGTTGCCGCATGCACCTCCTCCAGCGTCTGGAACAGGCTGATGCGGTTGGCGAGGCCCGTCAGATGGTCCCGCTTCATCGCCGCCTGCGTTGCGCGGATGGCACGATCGGCACTCTTCAGGCTTTCAAGTCCCTCCAGGACCTGGGCTGAAAGAGCCGTCTCCGCCCGGACCATGTCCTTGGCGATCGAGGCAAGCAGCTCCAGTTCTCCCAGCAACTGATCGATGCCGACGGAAACGTCTTCGCGGATCGAACGGATGACCCCTTCGACGGAGTTTGTGAAGGCGCGTTTCTGGGTGAGGCCGTGCGCGAGATGGTCGTTGAGCGATGTCAGTGTCTTCAGCGTCTCACCTTGCAACCGCTCCGCAGAGACGCCGCAATGGCCGGCGATACGGTGCTTGAGCCCGAGCTGATCAAGGGCTACCTGCGAGGGCCGATTGCCCAAGGCTGCAAGCTCCCTTCCGAGTTCGGGATTGCCGCCCGCAAAGGCGTCATGGACGAGCTCGAAGTTTCGCGGAATCCCGGCGATCTGCTGTTTCAGCATGAAGACCGTGATCTTCTGGAGATCGTCTGCCGATGCGCTCATGAAAGCCGTCCGGATGATCATTTGGCGGGTTGAGGAACGTTTCCGCCCGTCAAGGACAGGAAACGTCACGCCAAACCCTCTAGCATCCCGGCCGATACGAAACCGTTAATGCAGCGGCGGCGTCTGCCGTCGGGAACACATGCGCGTGAACCCCTGAAATTTTGAGGGTGGGTTAGAAAGATTTAATAAATTCAGGGGTATTTTAGGCCTATTGGATGTGTTGGATCAGGCTGCGCTGGCGCTCGGTAACTCGGCACGATCCCAGAGATTGCACATGAAGATCACTCTGCCGGCGGCCTATTTCTCTTTCTCTCTGCTTGCTCTCGCACTGGTCGTCGCAAGGCCGTCCGGACCTTTCGTGCTCGTGGTCACGTCACCGGGCCTGAACGCCACCGGCAATATGGCCGTTCTCGAAAAGGCAGAGGGTGCCTTTGTCTGGGCCGGTCGGGTGCCCTGGATGTCCGTTGCCTATTCGAACGACCCAAACTTCCCGAAACGACTTCTCGATGCCGGGGCATTGCTCGTCATCAACCATGATCTGGCACTCGGATGCCTTCAAGGACTGAACACATGAATGAACTGAAAAAGCTCCGTGACCGCGTATCCTATGGCATCGTCGGTCTTCTTTGGGTCAACTTTGCACTGATCTTGCTGCGCAATCTCGTGCGGGAGGAGGGGGCTGACTGGGGCATGATCGTCATGACGCTGGTCCTGCTCGTGCCGGCAACCATCATCTGGTCGCGCGACCGGACGGGTCCGGCGACCCGCATGGTGACCTCCATGGCGACCGCTGCAACGGTTGCGGTTCTCGTCTACGCATTCCATGGTTCGCCGCTGCAGATCGACCTGCATATGTATTTCTTCGCGAGCCTTGCCATCTGTGCGGCCTGGATCGATTGGCGCGCTATCATTGGTTATGCCGCCCTGGTCGCCGTCCACCATTTGCTGCTTTACGTGGCGATGCCGCTTGCGGTGTTCCCCGGTGAGTCCGATTTCTCCCGCGTCGTCCTGCATGCCGTGGTTCTCATCGTGCAGAGCGCGGTACTGATTGCGTTGACCTCTGCTGTCGTCCGGGCCTTCGACGTATCCGACAAGGCGGTGGCTGATGCTGTGGCCGCGGGCCGCGAGGCGGTTGACATGGCCGATCATGCAAAGCGGACCGACGCTGCTGCCGAAGCCGAGCGCCGCAAGCGCGAAGCCGAGAAGGAGCGCGAGGCGGCGGCCGTTGATCATGCCGTCTCCGAACTGGCGAAATCCCTGCAGAAGCTCGCCAATGGTGATCTCTCCTGCCGTATCGATCAGGCCTTTGCCGGTCCGCTGGATGAGCTGCGGACGTCCTTCAATGCATCGGTGGAAAAGCTCGATGGTGCCATTTCCCAGGTCGGCCAGGTCGCAGCCGTGATCCGCAACGGCACGGGCCAGATCGGACAGGCGAACAACGATCTCTCCGCGCGCAGCGAACGCCAGGCTGCGTCCGTCGAGGAGACCGCAAGTGCGCTGTCCAGCGTCGTCGCGACCGTCAAGCAGACGGCGACCGTGGCCGATTCCGTCGGCAAGCTTGTCGATCAGGCACGCTCGGGCGCCGAGCGCTCCGGCACGATCGTCACCGATGCCGTCTCCGCCATGAGCCGGATCGAACAGTCCTCACAGTCGATCTCCAACATCATCGGCGTGATCGACGAGATCGCCTTCCAGACGAACCTGCTGGCACTGAATGCCGGTGTCGAGGCCGCACGCGCCGGTGAAGCCGGCAAGGGCTTTGCAGTCGTAGCCCAGGAAGTGCGTGAGCTTGCCCAGCGCTCGGCCAATGCCGCCAAGGAGATCAAGGCGCTGATCAATACCTCCGGCGAGGAAGTCCGCCACGGCGTCTCACTCGTCGATCAGGCCGGCGAGGCGCTCAGCACCATCTCGACGGAAGTCCAGGCGATCAGCAGCGAAATCTGCAAGATCATCGACGGCGCAAGAAGCCAGGCGCAGGGCCTCGCTGAAATCGACGCCGCGATTGGACAGATCGACAGAAACACCCAGCAGAACGCCGCGATGGTCGAGGAATCAAGTGCCGCGATCCAGCAATTGGTGCATGAGGCGATGACCCTGGACCAGTTGATGGCGCAGTTCCGAGTCGGAGCGCCGGCGCGCGTCACAGGGCGCCGCGCAGCCTGAGAGCGCCCGGAAAATCCGTATCAGTTCACGACAAGGGGCGCGGTTATCGCGCCCCTTTTTTTATGGGTCAGACCGAAGCCCTCAGAGCCACTTCTTGCCCTCGCTGCGAACGAAATAGATCAGGTCGAGCGACAGGCTTGGTTTTCCCAGTCCGGTCAATCCGGCATGCACCTGTCCGCGGTGATGGGTCTGGTGGTTGAACATGTGCGTCAGCGCCGGCCAGAGCTTGTGGGTGACGAGCTCTGGCGAGGTGAGGGGCGTGTATGTGAACACGCTTTCGGTCTCCTCCGACGTCAGGCTGCCGATGTAGCGGATGATGCGGGCGTCTTCTTCTTCCCGTGCAGCTTTCAGAGCGGCAAAGTTGTCGTACGGACGTTCGTCGAGCGCCTTCGGCTTCGGTCCCTCACCGGTGAAACGATTGAGCCAAACGCGATCCGCCGTGACAAGGTGGCTGAGCGTGCCGAAGATGGATCCGAAGAAGGCACCGGTCTCCCGGTGAAGCTCTTCGTCTGTCAGGTCCGCGACGGCGGTATAGAGAAGGCGATTGGCCCAGGCATTGTATTCGGCGAGCATCTGATAGTTCTGCATGCTGTTCTCCGTTCGGCGTTGCGGGACAGACTAGCCTCGTTTCACCCAAATGGGGGTGATGGGTCCCATGAAAAATGCTGATTTGCATCGCAGGCCGCGATGGTCTTCTCTGGCGCGACGCCAGGAGAAACCGATGACGACGACCCTTTACACGCTCTGCGGCACTGATCCGGCCCGACCCTTTTCGCCCCATTGCTGGAAAGTGGTCATGGCCCTGCACCACAAGGGCCTTGCCTTCGAGGAACGGCCGCTCGCCTTCACCGCGATCCCCTCGGTCGAGAACGGCTTCTCCAAGACGGTGCCGATCCTGCGGGATGGTCAGGAACTGGTGTCCGACAGTTTCCGCATCGCGCTCTACCTTGAAGACGCTTATCCCGATGCCCCGAGCCTCTTCGGCGGACCGGGTGGCGTCGCCGCAGCCCGCCTGATCGAAGGCTATTCGCAGCATGTCGTCCATACGGCTATTACCCGCATCGCGCTGATCGACATTCACGACATCCTGGCGCCCGCTGACCAGGCCTATTTCCGCAAGAGCCGCGAAGAGCGCCTTGGCCGCAGCTTCGAGGAGATTGCGGCCGGGCGGGAGGCCGCAATCGCCGCCTTGCCTGCGGCCCTGCAGCCTCTCCGCCACATGCTGGCCTTCCAGCCGTTTGTCGGTGGCGCAACGCCGCTCTTCGGCGACTATATCCTGTTCGGCGCGCTGCAGTGGCTGAGGATCACCACCGGTGCCCTGCATCTGCCGTCCGACGACCCGGTCAGCCTCTGGTTCGACCGCTGCCTCGGTCTCTACAACGGCGTGGCGCGCCAGGTGGCGTGAGCACCGCAAGCGAACCGATTGTGACGTCATCGTGAAATTCGAAAACCCCTCTTGTCTTCGTGATTCGGGGCGGGTAGATACCGCCCACTTTCCCTGACAGACAAAAGGATGAGACAGATGGCGATTGAACGCACCTTCTCGATGATCAAGCCCGATGCCACCAAGCGCAACCTGACCGGTGCGATCACGAAGGTCTTCGAAGACAACGGCCTGCGCGTCGTCGCTTCCAAGCGCGTATGGATGAGCAAGCGCGAAGCCGAAGGCTTCTACGCGGTTCACAAGGATCGCCCCTTCTTCGGCGAACTGGTTGAAGGCATGACCTCGGGCCCGACCGTCGTTCAGGTTCTCGAAGGCGAAAACGCCATCCTGAAGAACCGCGAGATCATGGGCGCCACCAACCCGGCCAACGCTGACGAAGGCACCATCCGCAAGATGTTTGCGCTCTCGATCGGCGAAAACTCGGTCCACGGTTCGGATGCTCCGGAAACCGCTGCCCAGGAAATCAAGTACTGGTTCGCCGACACCGAGATCGTCGGCTGAATCAAGTCCTGAGGCTTGCGCCTCAAGAGGCTGAATGAATTGAAGAACCGGGGCCGAAAAGCTCCGGTTTTTCGTTGCGTGAGGTCATGATCATGCTGCCGGGCAGGTCTTTTCCTGCGCGTAGTCGACCTTGCCGTCCGCACCATAGACCTCCGGATTGGGCGTGTAGACGGGGCCGACGACCAGCGGCTTGCCCGGCATGATGCTCTGATCCAGCGTCGAGGTGAGGCTGGTCTTGATCGTCTGGATCACCTTGTCCTCGCCATCGAGAATGCGGATGTCGACCGCATAGGTCTTGCCCTTCGCCACGCAATGCACAGGCGGGCTTTCCAGCGACACCTTTTCCCAGAACGGAAAGATCTTCGAGCGTGTGACGAGCGGTGGACCGCCCGCAGGGTTCTCGAACGTGGCTTCAACGAAACTTGGGTCTGGCAGAGGGCCGTTGCGGGCAAGCGTCACCACATAGGTCGCCTCCGCCACGCGGTAGTTGAAGATGAAGACCTTGCCACTGACCTTGAGCGGTTCCTTCGTGTCCTCACGCTGACAGCCGGACAGACTCGTGATGCCCACGAGCAGGGCAGCCCCGATCACAATCGCCTTCATGGCGAACTCTCCTTCTTTCGATGATAGTGCCGGTTCGCCTTCACGCGATTGCCGCAGACGGCCATGTCGCACCAGGTCCGGCTGCGGTTTTTGCTGCGGTCGAGGAAGAGCCATCCGCAATTGCCGCAGATTTTCATCCGCTCCGGCTGCGGCTCGCAGATCAGGCCGAGCGCCGAGCGGGCCGTGGCGGCCTCCAGGCTCTCGTCGTCTGGAGCAGCGCGCAACGCGGCGGCAGTCGCCTCCAGCAGATCGGCAAGCTGTTCTCGGCCGTCATCGCCCAGCACGCGGCGCCGGAAATAGGCGTCGATGGCCTCCCGCAGGGCGAGGAACAGAGGCTGATTTTCGGGCAGGACCGGTCGCAAGGGGCCGAAGCGCTCTCGCTCCGCAGAAAGGCGGGAGGCCGCCTGCGCAAAGGCTTCGAGCTGTTCGGGCACGGCGAAACGATCTCGCCGACCGTCAGGATCATGGCGGAGGATGACGCTGTTCGCCACATCGAAGGCGAGCGCGCCACCGGCAAAACGGTGAGGGGTCCAGGAAAAGCTCATGGACTCAATATAACTGGTAAAAGCACTTTTGATAGTTATAAATGCGATAGGAGGGATAAATGGCCTATCTGCTGCAGCAGCTTCTGAATGCGCTACCCATGGCCGGCCTCTATGCCTGCCTCGCCTTCGGCTATGCGCTTGCTTTCGGCGTGACGAGGCGGCCCGACATCATCTTTGGGGCACTGGTCGCCTTTGCCGGCCAGATCTGTCTTCTGGTTGCCGATTTTGGCTGGAACCGCCTCTACCTGGTCCTGCCGGCCGCCATCTCCCTGGGGCTTGCCGCAGGCCTTGCCTATGCGCTGCTGGCGGGCCTGTGGAACGCGCGCCATGTCATGCTGCCCCTGCACAAGCGCTCACCCAATGCGGTGATCGTCGCCTCGCTGGGTGTCGTGCTCGTGCTTTCCGAAGCTGCGCGCCTGGCGCTCGATACGCGAAGCCTCTGGCTGCCGCCGATCGGCCAGCAGATCGTCGCGCTCATGGAGGTCGATGGCCGCCCGATCGGGCTCAGCACGCTGCAGATCCTGCATGTCGGCCTGATGGTCCTGCTCGTTGCGATTGGCCAGGCTGCGCTCTCTGCCAGCCGGGCAGGGCGGCTTTGGCAGGCCGTCAGCCAGGATCCCCTGGCAAGCCGTCTTGTCGGGGTCGATGCTGATGCAGTGTTCGTCCTGTCGCTGATGGCTGCATCACTCTTCGCGGCGCTGGGCGGACTTTCTGCCACCGTGCTCTACGGCACCATGGATTTTGGCGCAGGTCTGATGTTCGGGTTGAAGGTGGTTTTGATCGCCGCCGTCGGCGGCTATTCCCGTCCGCTCCATGCGGCGCTGGGGGCTGCAGCTGTCGCCTTTGCCGAATCCCTGTGGAGCGCCTATGGCCCGATAATCTGGCGCGATGCCGTGATCATTTCGGCTCTGGTCTGGCTTCTGGTGATCAGCCGTCGCGAGCGGATCATTCCTTGATCCACCGATCCCGCGCGCTGTCGTCGGCATCCTTGGCTGCAACCCAGCCACCGCTCGACCCGTCCTGGCCATGTTCCTTCTTCCAGAAGGGCGCGGAAGTCTTGAGGAAATCCATCACGAAGTTTGCGCCGTCGAAGGCCGCTTGCCGATGTGGTGCTGCGGCGATGACGAGCACGATCTGCTCGCCCGCCTCGATCCGACCGAAGCGATGGATGGCGGTCAGGCCGATCAGCGAGAAGCGGTCGATGGCCAGCTGCGCGATGCGCATCATCTCGGCTTCTGCCATGCCAGGATAGTGTTCGAGCTCCAGGGCAGAAAGCGCACCGGCCTCGTCACGGCAGAGGCCGACAAAGGAAACGAGCGCGCCGATATCCTTCCGCGCCGCCGTGAGAGCCTGCGCTTCGGCTGCCGCATCGAAATCCTCGCGTTGGACGCGGATGGTAGGAGATGGCCTCTCCGTCACGACTTTGCCTCCAGCGTGAAGGGCCTCACCCGCCCGTCATCGGTGGAAAGATACCGATTTCGCGGGCCCCTGCGATCGGCTCGTGATGCTCTACATGCTCCTGATTGATCGCCACACGGATGGCCTTTGGGAAGCGCAGAGCCTCCTCGTAGCCTTCGCCGAGCGTTGCAAGCCATGTCACGAGATTGCCCGCAGTCTTGACCTCTGCCGGGATTTCCAACTCTTCCTCGCCCTTGCCGATCCGCTCGCGAACCCAGGCGAAGTAGACGAGCTTGACCATCTCAATCCACCATATGCTTGGCGCCGGCGCGGAAATAGTCGTAGCCGGTATAGATGGTGAGGATCGCGGCGATCCAGAGCAGCGTGATGCCGGCTTCGGTCGTGTAGGGCAGCACCTTGTCGCCAGCGGGGCCGGCGAGCAGGAAGGCGAGCGCGAACATCTGCGCCGTCGTCTTCCACTTGGCGATGCGGGTCACCGGCACGGAGACCTTCAGCGCGGCAAGATACTCGCGCAGGCCCGAAACGAGGATTTCACGGCAGAGAATGGTGATCGCTGCCCAGATCGACCAGCCGGCAATCGTGCCATCGGCCGCCATCAACAGCAGCACCGAGGCGATCAGCAGCTTGTCTGCGATCGGGTCCAGCATCTTGCCGATATTGGACGTCTGGTTCCAGATGCGCGCCAGATAGCCGTCGAGATAATCGGTGATCGAGGCGACGACAAAGATCGTCAGAGCCGTCCACCGCGCAAAATCCGAGCTCTGCAGCCGGCCTTCCAGAAAGAAGCACACGACGATGAGCGGCACAGCGAGAATGCGAGCGTAGGTCAGGAGATTGGGAATGTTGTATGCGCGCGAAGCCATGATGCCCTGTCTTTGAATTCTGATGCGTGAACAGATGTGATGGTTTTCGGTCGGGGCCGTCAACCCAAGAATTCTGAATAGCCTTTATGATCCTCTCGACGCTGGTTGCGTCGTTTCCATGTCAATCGCCGCTGCTTTCGTGAAAATGATTGTAGATGAGGCGTGCGACAGCCTCCGAAATGCCCTCCACAGCCATGAGATCGCTGACGGCGGCCCGGGATACGGCCTTCGCCGTGCCGAAATGCTGGAGAAGCGCCCGCTTGCGCGTAGGCCCAATGCCGGAGATCTCGTCGAGCGGGTTCTTGACCATTTCTTTCTTGCGCCGCGCCCTGTGCGAGCCGATCGCGAAGCGGTGCGCCTCGTCGCGCATGCGCTGGATGAAGTAGAGCACCGGATCGCGCGGCGGGAGCGTGAAGTCCGGCTTGCCCTCGACGAAGAAGCGCTCGCGCCCTGCATCGCGGTCCACACCCTTGGCCACGCCGATCGCGATCACGCTGTCGGTGATGTCGAGTTCGTCGAGGATCTTGCGCACCGCCGTCATCTGGCCCTGACCGCCGTCGATCAGGATGACATCCGGCCAGGCAGGGAAGGCGGTATCGCCACTGTCCTCCGGTACGACGCTGCGATCGGGCTTGCCCTCTTCCTTCAGCAGGCGCGAGAAACGCCGGGTCATCACTTCCCGCATCATGCCAAAATCGTCGCCCGGGGTGATGTCGGTCGATTTGATGTTGAACTTGCGATACTGGCCCTTCACGAAGCCTTCCGGCCCCGCAACCACCATGCCGCCCACCGCATTGGTGCCCATGATATGGGAGTTGTCGTAGATCTCGATGCGGCGCGGCACGTAAGGCAGCTGGAAGGTCTCGGCGAGACCGGCGAGAAGGCGCGACTGCGAGGCGGTTTCGGCGAGCTTGCGGCCATGGGCTTCGCGGGCATTGGCGTTCACGTGGTCGACGAGATCCTTCTTCTCGCCACGCTGCGGCACGCTGATCGCCACCTTATGCCCAGCCTTCTCGGAAAGCGCTGCGGCAAGCAGGTCCTGCTCCTCGACCTCTTCCGACAAAAGGATGAGACGCGGCACGGGTTTGTCGTCGTAGAACTGGGCCAGGAAGGAATTGAGCACCTCCGCCGCGCTGAGCTGCGGATCGGCCTTGGGGAAATAGGCCTGGTTGCCCCAGTTCTGGCTGGCGCGGAAAAAGAAGACCTGAATGCAGGACAGCCCGCCCTCGTGGTGGATGGCGAAGACGTCGGCTTCTTCGACACCGGCCGGATTGATGCCCTGATGGCTCTGAACATGGCTGAGGCCGGCAAGCCGGTCGCGGAAGACTGCGGCCCGCTCGAAATCGAGGTCTTCCGCCGCTTCGTTCATGGCGCGCGCCATGGCTTCCTTGACGTTCTGGCTCTTGCCCGACAGGAAGTCCTTCGCCTCGTTGACGAGGCCTGCATAGTCCTGGTCACTGATCTCATGCGTGCAGGGACCGGAACAGCGCTTGATCTGATAGAGCAGACAGGGCCGCGTGCGGCTTTCGAAGACGCTGTCGGTGCAGGTGCGCAGGAGAAATGCGCGCTGCAGTGAATTGATCGTGCGACCGACGGCACTCGCCGAAGCGAAGGGGCCGAAATAATCGCCCTTGCGGGCGCGGGCGCCGCGATGCTTGTAGATCGCCGGAGAGCGGCTATCGCCGGTGATCAGGATATAAGGGAAGCTCTTGTCGTCGCGCAAAAGCACGTTGTAGCGCGGCCGCAGACGCTTGATCAGGTTGGCTTCGAGCAGCAGCGCCTCGACCTCAGTGCGGGTCGTGACGAACTCCATATGCACGGTCTCGCGCACCATGCGCGACAGGCGGTTCGAATGCACCCGGCCTTGTGCATAATTGCTGACGCGCTTTTTCAGGCTGCGCGCCTTGCCGACATACATGACGTCGCCGTCCTTGTTCAGCATGCGGTAGACGCCGGGCGCATTCGGCAGGCGCTTGACGAATTCGCCGATCAGCTCGGCACCTGTGAGCCCCGTTTCGTCCAGGCCGTCGACATGCCAGTCGATCTCGATGCCGGGGCGTGTGGCATCCGCCTCGACCACGACATCGTCGTCATCCTCTTCCGTGCCGTCATAGAGAATGCCGCCGTCGGGCAGCTTTCCTCCATTCATTCATTGATCTCCGCGCCGTGCCAAATCAGATGCTGGCCCCCATCCAAGGCGATCATTTGGCCGGTGATCGACGGCGTGTCAAAAAGAAACCTGATGGTCCGACCGAATTCGTCGAGCGATGGCCCCCGTTTCAGGGGAAGACTGTCGATTTGCGCCTGAAAGTCCTCCGGCTGCTGGCGCTCGGAAATCAGCGTTGGTCCCGGGCCGATCGCGTTCACCCGGACCTTCGGGGCAAAGGCCTGGGCAAGGGTTCGGGTGGCCGTCCAGAGGGTGGATTTCGACAGCGTATAGGAAAAGAAGGTCGGCTTCAGCGCCAGCACACGCTGGTCGATGATGTTGACGATCAGGCCCGACCGATCTTCCGGCAGCGCCTTCACCAGCGCGCCGCTCAGAATGGCAGGGGCGCGGACATGCACCTGAAAATGGCGGTCGAAGATTTCTGCATCGAATTCGACCGCCGAGTCGTCTTCGAAGACCGACGCATTGTTGATGAGCAGGCCGACCGGGCCGAACTCGGCTTCGGCACGCGCTACGAGCGATGTAGTCTCGGAAATGTTACCGAGATCGGCTTTCAGCGCGATGGCCCGATGTCCGTTTGCTCTCAGCCCCGCAGCGACGGCCTCTGCCGCCTCGATAGAGCCATGCGCATGCAATGCCACGGCAAAACCATGCGCTGCCAAGTCTTCTGCAATGGCCCGCCCAAGTCGTTTTGCTGCTCCCGTGACCAAAGCCACTCTGGGAATACCGTTTTGCATCGGTCTTACCTTATCCTGCCACTGCTGTTGCGCTGCATATATGGCATCGGCTCGATATTTAAACAGGGCAACGCCAAAACTTCTGCGGCTCGTTGCTTGGCGCATGGATCGTACAATTTTAGTATAACTTCAGGATGATCTAAGTATTTCACGTAAACTATTTGTTATGGTTAACGAATCGTTTGTGTCTTTTAAGCAACGTCCCGATTTGGTCACCGCTGTGCCACAATCAATTCACATTTCGGCTCTTCCATTTCCTCAATTTGTATTCATTTAGACAGTCGGAACGGACAGGGAATACCCACTAACGTTCAGGCCGCCGTTGGTTCTTAGTGAAGTGCGGCCCGGAACCGAAAGGAGACTAACATGCGTACCCTCAAGATCATGCTTCTGGCATCCGCCACCTCCGTCGCAGCTTTCGCCGCCCAGGCAGCCGACGCCATCTACCAGGCACCGGAAGCCCCGGCTGCAGCCGATACCTTCTCTGCGCCGGCCGGCAACTGGTCGGGTGCCTATGTCGGTGGCGGTCTGACCTATGACTTCGGCAAGTTCACCGGCTCGACCGATGGTCGCGACGCCAAGGATCTCGGCGGCACCGTTTACGGCGGTTACAACATGCAGAGCGGCTCCATCGTATACGGTGGTGAAGCCGACATCAGCTACAACGGCGAAGAAGGTTCGGCTGGCACCCAGGCTGGCGTAGCCGGCGGCATCACCGGTACCCAGGGCGTCAACGGCTCGGTTCGCGGCCGCGTCGGTTACGACCTGAACCCCTTCCTGGTCTATGGTACGGCCGGTGTTGCTGTTGCCAACCACGAGCTGTCGGGCAACGGCACCGACGACGAGAAGCTGGCCGCCGGTTACACGGTTGGCGCCGGTGTTGAAACCTTCGTCACCGACAACATCACCGCCCGCGTCGAGTATCGCTACAGCGACTACCAGAAGCGCGACTTCAACCTCGGTGGCACCAATGTCACCAAGGGCTTCGACGACCACTCGGTCAAGGTCGGCATGGGCGTCAAGTTCTGATCGATACGATCATCAGAATGCGGAAAAGCCGGGCGTTGTCCCGGCTTTTCTGTTTTTTGTCGAAAGCTGCAGCGGATCAGGCCTTGGGCCGAAGCGCCGGGTAGGGCTCGAAGGCCTTGGCAAATTTGGCCGGCCATTCGGTGAGCGCCGTACGCCCGTTCTCCCATTCGCCGGGGAAGCGCAGCATCAGGTAACCGAGCGTCGATGCCAGTGCGAAATGGCCGCCATGCAGCTTTTTGCCAATCTTCGGCAGATGCTTGTCGAGGTAATCAAGGCTGCGATTGACCTTGGCCCATTGCCGATCGATCGCATCCTGGCTCACCAGTTCCGGTGGCCGGAAGCGCTTTTCATAGACGATGGCCAGCAGGCTGTCGCAGATCCCGTCGGCCAGCGCCTCCAGGACCTCGGCCTCGGTCCGCTTCTCATTCTTCTTCGGATAGAGACGCTTGTCAGCAACCCGGTGCAGGTAATGCATGATCGCGCGGCTGTCGAAGATGGCGGAGCCATCTCCGGTGATCAGCGTCGGGATCTTGCCAAGCGGATTGGCATCCAGCAGTTCCGGCGGGTTTTCCGCCGTGTTGACCCTGATTTCCTCCAGTTCGATGCCGAGATGGCGGGCCGCCATGCGGACCTTGGACGAATAGGGCGAGGCGGGCGCGAAGAGCAGCTTCATGACGGTTTCCTCTGGCTCTCGTTGCGGAATTAGCGGTTGGGCGGGATCGTGATCTCGGAGCGACGGCACGACCGGCTGTCGACCTCCGGACAGGTCCGGAAACCGAGGCTCGTATCGAGGCAGATCCGGACTTCGTCGACTCTCTCCCTATCACAGGTCACCGCGACTGCCGAGCGGGTGAGCCCCGGATTGCTGCGGATGAAGGCGGCTTCGATCGCCTCGGGTGAAGTCCGGCTCTGGGTATCGACCTCGGCCAGTTCGTCGGGAATGCGAACTTTATCATGGGCTTGGCGCACGAGCTTGAAGTAGTCGCTCATGCCGAGTCCGGAGCAGGAACCATGCTTGCGCCATTGATGGCCGATCAGTCCCATGCCGGGCATGATGTCCATGACGGTCTGGCCGATCCGCTCGGGCACACGGCTGCCCTCCGGTGTCGGGCAATTCTCCGGCCAGCCCTTTTCGTTTTGCGGCCAGAGGCCATGCACGACCCAGGCGAAGTCCTTGCCCGCACCGCACTGGTCGCGGTTGCGACCGGCCGCCTCGCTATCGCAGAAGGTCGGTGACCAGGAGAGTGCCAGAACGTAGAAGTCGAAGCCGCTGCCTTGCGTGCTCGTGGAGGCCGGCGCGTCAGCCGCTTTCGGCTTCGTCGCCGAGGTGTCGGATGCGCCCGAGTTTGTTGACCGCTCGGCCGCGTTGTCGGGCGGCAGAAAGCTGAAGACAACGGAGGCAGCCAGAAAAAGGGCAAAGGCAAAAAGACCGGTGTAGCGTCCCATCCAGTGCCTCGCTCACTCTTCGCCGCGCAGCCAGAAGCAGCGATGCGAGGCATAGCGATCTTGCGCCATCAGTCGTTTCAGTTCGGGCAGCACCAGATGCATCTCGTCCTTCAGCGTAAACGGCGGATTGACGATGATGAGGCCGGTGCCGGAAAGTCCGGTCTGCTCGCGGTCGCTCTTCACATGGAGTTCGGCGCAGAGCATCTTCGGGATCTCCAGCGCCTGCAGTGCCTCGTGGAATTCCTTGATCGGCGCGCCCTTCTTGATCGGATACCAGAGGCAATAGACGCCGTTGCCGAAACGCCGATGCGCCTTGGCGAGACCATCCACCAGCCGCTCATATTCGCCTTCCTTTTCGAAGGGCGGATCGACCAGCACGATGCCGCGCTTTTCCTTCGGCGGCAGATGCGCATTCAGCGTCAGCCAGCCATCGAGTTCGGTCACGCGGACCTGAAAATCGCCTTCGAACAGGCGCGACAAGGCCCGTGAATCGTCCGGATGCAATTCCATCGCCGAGAGGCGATCCTGCGGGCGAAAGAGGTCGCGGGCCAGTTTTGGTGAGCCCGGATAGCGCGTCAGCGGGCCACCCGCCTCCCGGTCCGGATTGAGCGCCTTCACCGCATCCAGATAGGGCGCCATGATGTCCGCGACCTTTTCCGGCAGCTCCGCATCGATCACCTTGCCGATGCCCTCCAGCCATTCGCCTGTTTTCTGCGCCTCCTCGGAGGAGAGGTCGTAGAGCCCGATCCCGGCATGGGTGTCGAGCACGCGGAACGCCTTGTCCTTCTGCTGCAGGTAGACGATCAGCCGCGAGAGCACGAGATGCTTCAAGACATCGGCAAAATTGCCCGCGTGATAGATGTGGCGATAATTCATATGCGGTTCCGATGGCCGTGATGATTTGTTCGAATGGGGCTTTTGAGCGTTCCGGCCATGGCCTATAACCGGCCCATGAACATTCAGAGCCCCATCCGAAACCGGTCGCTCGGTCATACGGCCTGTCCGCATGACTGTCCATCCACCTGCGCCCTCGATGTCGACCTGACCGAGGACGGCCGGATCGGCCGTGTGCGCGGGGCTGCCGACAACAGCTATACGGCTGGCGTCATCTGCGCCAAGGTCGCGCGTTATGCCGAACGGCTTTATCATCCAGACCGCCTGGTGAAGCCCGTGCGCCGCGCCGGGGCCAAGGGGGCAGGGCAGTGGCAGGATGTCACCTGGGACGCCGCACTCGACGAGATTGCCGACGCCTTCGTCAAGGCCGAGCAGCGGCACGGTTCGGAAGCCGTCTGGCCCTATTTCTACGCCGGCACCATGGGTCTCGTGCAGCGCGATTCGATCGAGCGCCTGCGCCACGCCAAGAAATATTCCGGCTTCTTCGGCACGATCTGCACCAACATGGCCTGGACCGGCTATGTCATGGGCACCGGCACGCTGCGCGGCCCGGACCCGCGCGAAATGGCCGTCTCCGATTGCGTCGTCATCTGGGGCACCAATGCGGTGGCGACCCAGGTCAACGTCATGACCCATGCGATCAAGGCGCGGAAAGATCGCGGCGCAAAGATCGTCGTCGTCGACATCTACGAAAATCCGACGATGAAACAGGCCGACATGGCCTTGATCCTCAAGCCCGGCACAGATGCAGCCCTTGCCTGCGCCGCCATGCACGTCGCCTTCCGCGACGGTTATGCCGATCGCACCTACATGGCGAAATTTTCAGATGATCCGGCAGGCCTCGAAGCGCATCTCAAGGACAAGACGCCGGAATGGGCGTCTGCCATAACAGGCCTCTCGGTCGAGGAGATCGAGGCCTTCGCCCGCCTCGTCGGCCAGACGAAAAAGACATATTTCCGCCTCGGCTACGGCTTCACCCGCAGCCGCAATGGTGCCGTCTCCATGCATGCGGCGCTGTCGCTCGCAACCGTGCTCGGCGCCTGGCAATACGAGGGCGGCGGAGCCTTTCACTCGAACAGTGACATCTTCCAGCTCAACAAGGCCGAGCTGATGGGCACTGGTATGGTCGACCCTGAGATCCGCATGCTCGACCAGTCGCAGATCGGTCGCGTGCTGACCGGGGACGCCGAAGCCCTCCGCCATCGCGGTCCAGTCGACGCGCTGATCATCCAGAACACCAATCCGGTCAATGTCGCGCCCGAACAGCGACTGGTAAAACAGGGCTTCCTGCGCAACGACCTATTCGTCGCTGTGCACGAGCAGTTCATGACCGAGACGGCGGAACTTGCCGATATCGTCGTGCCGGCCACCATGTTTGTCGAGCATGACGACATCTATCGCGGCGGCGGCCAGAGCCACATCCTGCTCGGGCCGAAGCTCGTCGATGCGCCGCCGCTGGTGCGCACCAATCTCTTCGTCATCGAGGAACTGGCCAAACGTCTCGGCGTCGCCGACCGTCCGGGCTTCGGCAAAACCGAACGCGAGCATATCGAACACATGCTTTACATCAGCGGCAAGCCGGATTTCGACACGCTTCTCAAGGACAAGTGGCTCGACTGCCAGCCGGCCTTCGAGGACGCGCACTACCTCAACGGCTTCGCGCATCCGGACGGCAAGTTCCGCTTCAAGCCGGACTGGGAGAACACACCGGCCCCGAACAAGCCGCCGGCAAGGCTTGGCTCACTCGGGCCGGTGAAGCAGCTTCCTGTCTATCCCGATCAGGTCGAACTGATCGAAGTGGCCGATGCCGAGCATCCCTTCCGGCTCGCGACCTCTCCGGCGCGCAACTTCCTAAATTCCACCTTCGCCGAGACCAAGACCTCGCGCGACAAGGAGGGGCGTCCGGAGGTCATGGTGAACCCCGCCGATGCCTCAAGCCTCGGCCTCGCCGATGGCGATGTCGTCCAGCTCGGCAATGTCAGGGGCGAGTTGCGCATCCATGCGAAGATCACCGATGCCGTGAAGCCGGGCGTGCTGGTGGCCGAGGGCCTCTGGCCGAACAAGAGCCATCTCGACGGAGAGGGCATCAACGTCCTGACCGGTGCGGATCCCGCTGCCCCCCATGGCGGTGCCGCCTTCCACGACAACAAGGTCTGGATGAGAAAAGCCTGAAGATATGAGCATTTTCGACAAGGCCCGGATCGCGATCCTGGAAGACAAGACGCTGTGGAAGGGCTGGAGCCACCTGCGCGGCATCACCTTCGATTTCTTTCGCGAGGGCAGGGCACCCCACCGCCTCTCCTGGGAGGTCTTCGACCGCCGTCATGCGGCAGCGATCCTGTTGCACAATATCGAGCGCGACACTGTCACCCTGGTGCGGCAGCTGCGCATTGCCGCCCATCTGAGCGGCGAATATCCCTATCTGCTCGAAGCCCCGGCCGGCTTCATCGACGATGGTGAAACCGCATTGCAGGCCGCGCTGCGCGAGGCTGAGGAAGAAACCGGCTACAAGATCGCAAAGGCCACCCCGGCCTTTGCCGCCTTCATGTCACCCGGTTCTGTGACGGAGAAACTGCACGGCTTCTATGCCGCCGTCACCGATGCCGATCGCATCACGGCCGGTGGCGGCCTCGACGACGAGCAGGAGGATCTCGAAGTGGTCGAGCTTGCCTTCGCCGAAGCTATGGAGATGGTCGAGGCCGGCGAGATCATCGACGCCAAGACGATCATGCTGCTGCAATGGGCAGCACTTCGGCGGAGCGCTGGGGACGCCTAGAACGTCCCCTTGAGCCCGGCCGAGACGGTGATCGACTGGAAGTCTGCCGCTGCGCCGTTTTCGAAATTGCCGCTGGCCCCGGTCACGGTGTTGCGCACATGCGCATCGCCGCGCGTCTCGAAGATCCGCTGGAAGTCGCCGCCGAGATAGACGGACGCCGACTGCAGGATCTGGTAATCGGCGGTTACGGTCGCGCCCACCATAGGAGCCAAGTCCATCTCGTCCGTGAAGCGCAGATTGCGCAGCCAGTGATCGTCCAGGCCCTTGTAGCCGATGGCGGCACCGCCGCGCAGAACGCCTGACAGCGTGAAGGCACCGAGCTTCTGCTCGGCATTGGCGGTGAGGAATAGGGTCGGGATGCGCTGTTCGTAGGTGATGCCCCTGACACCGTCGGTAAAATTGCCGACCGTGTCGTGCAGCGTCGTCGTGGTGTAAATGTAGCTGCCGCCGCGGGCCGTCCATTTGACGTTGGTGAAGCCTAAGCCCCCACCGACACCAAGGCGCGTCGCACCAGTGTCGACGAGCGCCCTCTCGGCTTCCAGAAGCACGTTGATGTAGCGGTCAAGATCGGTATCGGGATGCAGCGACTGATGCGTCCAGCCGGAATAGGATGTGCTCAGCCAGTCGCGGTCTTCCATATAGCCGTCGCCACCGAAGCCGACATCGAGCCGTCCCTTCAGCTTCCAGGCATAACCGATATCGACTTCACCGCCGATCGTCCCGGTGATGACACCCTTGCTCTCCCAGTCCAGCTGGCTGACTTTGCGGTTGCCACTATAGACATATTCACCGGCCTTGATATTGGCCATCCCGACGCCGGCATAGTAGCGGACAGAGCCCGCGGTCGAACTGCCATAGGCATCCTGACCCTGTGCAGGAAGGGCAATGAAAAGGGCGCCCCCGAGAAGGAGAACCGGGGCAAACGGAAACTGGAACATGAACTGACCGTAACGATGATCGAATGATCGTCACGGTTGCACGTTTATGGTTAAGAGATTGCTATCATAGCGGCGACCGCTGCAGGGGCGCCGAATTCGTCAGGCGCTGATGAGCCGCGCGCCAGCATCCGTCCCCGAAGCCAGCCGCTCGACGCTCCCGTCGGCCCGCATCGTCACCTGACCCGATGCCACCAGCTTCAGTGCCGCCGCATAGGTCTGATGCTCGACGGTGAGCACCCGCGCGGCCAGCGTCTCGGCGGTGTCGTCGATCATCACAGGCACCACGGACTGTGCGATCACAGGGCCCTCATCCATGCCCTCGGTGACGAAATGCACGGTGCAGCCGGCGACCTTCATGCCCGCGTCGATCGCCCGCTGATGGGTGTGCAGGCCAGGGAAGAGCGGCAGAAGGGAAGGGTGGATGTTGAGGATCCGGCCCTCATGCGGGCGAATGAAGTCACCCGACAGCAGGCGCATGTAACCGGCAAGGCAGATCAGGTCCGGACCGATCTCTGCAAGCGCGGCAAGGATGGCCGCCTCGTGCTCGTCCTTCGAACCATAGGCCTTGCGTTCGAAAATGCGTGTCGGAATGCCGAGTGCCTCAGCTTTTGCCAGCCCACCGGCCTCCGGCTTGTCGGAAAAGACGGCGACGATTTCGGCCGGATAGTCGGCCGCTTCGCAGGCTTTCGCCAGCGCCAGCATGTTCGACCCGCCGCCGGAGATGAAGGCGACAACGCGTTTGCGTGGTCCGCTCATAGGGCGAGCGTACCCTTGTAGGTCACGCCATGCGCGCCTTCTTCGCGGGCAATCATGCGGCCGAGACGGGCAACGGTCTCACCTTCGGCTTCCAGCACCTTGGTGACCTCGTCCACCGTGTCGGCGGAGACGACGACGATCATGCCGATGCCGCAGTTGAAGGTGCGCAGCATTTCGTTCTGGGCAACGCCGCCGGTCTTGGCGAGCCAGGAGAAGACGGCGGGAACCTGGAAGGACGAAAGATCGATCTCGGCGGCGAGATGCTTCGGCAGCACGCGCGGGATGTTTTCCGGGAAGCCGCCGCCGGTGATATGGGCGAGCGCCTTCAGCGCCTTGGTTTCCTTGATCGCCTTCAGGAGCGGCTTCACATAGATGCGGGTCGGCGTCAGCAGCGCTGCGCCCAGAGACTGTCCTTCGGCGAAGGGGGCGGGCGCATCCCAGGCGAGACCCGAAAGCTCGACGATCTTGCGGACCAGCGAAAACCCGTTGGAATGCACGCCCGAGGAGGAAAGACCGAGGATCACGTCGCCTTCGGCGATGTCGCCTGCCGGCAGCAGTTCGCCGCGCTCGGCGGCACCGACGGCAAAGCCCGCCAGGTCATAGTCGCCCTTGGAATACATGCCCGGCATTTCAGCGGTTTCGCCGCCGATCAAAGCACAGCCCGCCTCGCGGCAGCCGGCAGCAATCCCTTGGACGATCGCCGCGCCCTGGTCGGGGTCGAGCTTGCCGGTGGCGAAATAGTCGAGGAAGAGCAGCGGCTCGGCACCCTGCACGACGAGATCGTTGACGCACATGGCGACAAGGTCGATGCCGACGGTGTCATGGATATCGGCGTCGATGGCGATCTTCAGCTTGGTGCCGACGCCGTCGTTGGCGGCGACCAGGATCGGATCCTTGAAGCCGGCGGCCTTCAGATCGAAGAGCCCGCCGAAACCGCCGATCTCGCCATCCGCGCCCGGGCGGCGGGTCGACTTCACGGCCGGCTTGATCTTCTCGACCATCAGGTTGCCCGCGTCGATGTCGACGCCCGCATCGCTATAGGTCAACCCGTTCTTGCCAGCCTGGCTCATGCCTGCCTCCGATCCTGCGAGAATTTCGGCTGGCCATGGCATGAAGAGGCGTCTGATGCAAGCTGGGAGCCGGAGAAGTGCGCGATTTCCCGGCCATTCTCGGCTCTGATCCCATCTTCTCGCTGCCGAACCGGCTGCAGTTCTTGACCAAGGCTTCTGCGGTAACCTATCTCCTGTTACGGCGTTGCAGCATGCAGAGATTGCCGCGCCAGGCGCACAACTTCAAATCGGAGACGGGACATGGCTCGCTACATCAGTGGAATTGGCCTCCGCCGCCAGGTGATTTTCTGGCTCCTGACGCTTGCGGCATTCATCGCCTTCCTGATGCTTTTCTCCTCGGTGCTGCTGCCCTTCATCGCCGGCATGGCGCTCGCCTATTTCCTCGATCCGGTCGCCGACCGGCTGGAGCGGATCGGTTTGAGCCGCCTGATGGCGACCATCCTGATCCTCGTTTCCTTCGTGGTCGTCTTCGTGCTCTCGCTGATGATCATCATCCCGGTGCTCGTCAGTCAGCTCAACGACTTCATCGAGCGCGTGCCCGGATATGTGACCCAACTACAGACGTTCATCGCGACCTCGAATGCCTCCTGGCTGCCGGATTGGGTCGACGGCCAGATGGGCACGATCCGGGAGAATTTCTCCCGCTATCTCGGCGAGGGCGTCGGCTTCATCGGTACGCTGATCGAGCAGATCTGGAATTCCGGCAAGGCGCTGCTCGACATCGCCTCGCTGCTCGTCATTACACCCGTCGTCGCCTTTTACCTGCTGCTCGATTGGGATCACATGATCGAAAAGGTCGACAGCTGGGTGCCCCGCCACCAGCTCGCGACCGTCCGCCAGCTCGCAACCGAACTGGACAACACGATCGCCGGCTTCGTGCGCGGGCAGGGTTCGCTCTGCCTGATCCTCGGCATTTTTTATGCCATCGCGCTGTCGGTGGCCGGTCTCAATTTTGGCCTCTTGATCGGCTTCTTTACCGGCATGATCAGCTTCATTCCCTATGTCGGCTCGACCGTGGGTCTGCTCCTGTCCCTTGGCGTGGCTATCGTGCAGTTCTGGCCGGATTTCATCTGGGTCGGTGTGATCGCCGCGATCTTCTTCCTCGGCCAGTTCATTGAAGGCAATATTCTGCAGCCAAAACTCGTCGGCAAGAGTGTTGGCTTGCACCCGGTATGGCTGATGTTTGCCCTCTTCGCCTTCGGTGCGCTGTTCGGCTTCGTGGGCGTGCTCGTCGCCGTTCCCGCCGCCGCTGCGATCGGCGTCCTTGTTCGCTTCGCCATCTCGCGCTACCTTCAGAGCGATCTCTATTACGGAACGCCGGCTGCGGTCGCGCCGTCTTCCCCCGCCGTGGGCGAGATCGCGCCCCCAAGCTCCAGAGACGTGCCCGAGGCATGAATGAGTGACGCCAAGATGGCTTCCGACAAACGGGGGGCCGCCCAACAATTGCCGCTCGCCTTCGAGCATGGCGCCGCAACCGGTCGCGAGGATCTCCTCGTTTCCGAACGCATGGCGGCAGCTGTGTCGATTGTCGATGCCTGGCCCGACTGGCCATCGCCGGTCGTCATCCTCACCGGACCGGAAGGCTCGGGCAAGTCGCATCTGGCCCAGATCTTCCGCGATACGGCCGGAGCAACCGATATCGTGCCGAAGCCGGGCGAGGGGGCCTCGCAGGCTGCGGCCATCGGTCCTGTCCTCTTCGAGGATGCCGATCGCAAGGGCTTTGACGAGGTTGAACTTTTCCACGTCATCAATGCGGTGCGCCAGCACGGCACGACCTTGCTGATCACCTCGCGCAGCTTCCCGCCGTCCTGGAATGTCGCGCTGCCGGACCTCAATTCGCGGATGAAGGCGGCAACGGTCGTCGAGATCGGCGCGCCCGACGAGGAACTGCTCGGCCAGCTGATCACCAAGCTCTTTGCCGACCGACAGCTTTACATCGATGACAAGATCGTCGGTTATATCGTCAGCCGCATGGAGCGTTCCTTTGCGGCCGCCCAGGTGGTCGTCGATCGCATGGACAGGCTGGCGCTGGCGCGCCGCGCCAAGATCAGCCGCAGCCTGGCCGCAGAGGTTCTCGAAACGCTGGAGGCGGCAGACATCCGCGAGTAGCCGTCACAGATCTGTCGCTAAACTGTTATAATCGGCAGCAACGATAACCAAGGGGCGAATCATGGACAGCGCAGTACAGGGCACGGATGGCGAAACCGGTGTGGAGGTCGCGCCCGCCGAGGATCTGCTGACCAGCCCCCTGCGCTTCATCAATCGCGAATTCTCCTGGCTGCAGTTTAACCGTCGCGTGCTTGAGGAAACGCTCAACACCGCCCATCCGCTTCTGGAGCGTGTCCGCTTCCTGTCGATCTCGGCGGCCAACCTCGACGAATTCTTCATGGTCCGCGTTGCCGGTCTCGAAGGTCAGGTGCGCCAGGGCATCGCCATCAAGAGCCCCGATGGCAAGACGCCGGCCGAACAGCTCGACGACATCCTGAAGGAAATCGACAATCTGCAGATGGAGCAGCAGGCCTCGCTCGCCGTCCTGCAGCAATATCTCGCCCAGGAAGAGATCCTCATTGTCCGCCCGGCGGCCTTGTCGGAAGCGGATCGCAACTGGCTGGAAACCACGTTCGAGGAAGCGATCTTCCCGGTTCTCACGCCGCTTTCGATCGACCCGGCGCATCCCTTCCCCTTCATTCCCAATCTCGGTTTCTCCATGGGCCTGCAGCTCTGCTCTAGCCGCACCGGCGAGCCGATGACCGCGCTCCTGCGCCTGCCGCCGACGCTGGACCGTTTCATCCGCCTGCCGGATGAAGGTGTGACGATCCGCTTCATTACGCTGGAAGATCTTGTTGGCCTGTTCATTCACCGGCTCTATCCGGGCTACGAGGTCAAGGGCTTCGGTACCTTCCGCATCATCAGAGACAGCGATATCGAAGTCGAAGAAGAGGCCGAAGATCTCGTGCGCTTCTTCGAAACGGCGCTGAAGCGTCGCCGCCGCGGCTCCGTCATCCGCATCGAAGTCGACTCGGAAATGCCGGTGGCCTTGCGCCAGTTCGTCGTTCATGAACTCGGCGTGCCCGACAATCGCGTTGCAGTTCTTCCCGGACTGCTGGCGCTGAACACCATCTCCGAAATCACCAAGGCGCCGCGCGACGACCTGCGGTTCGATCAGTACAATGCCCGCTTCCCGGAGCGTGTGCGCGAGCATGCCGGCGACTGTCTGGCCGCGATCCGCGAAAAGGACATGGTTGTCCACCACCCCTATGAGAGCTTCGACGTCGTCGTGCAGTTCTTGCTGCAGGCCGCCCGCGATCCGGACGTTCTCGCCATCAAGCAGACGCTCTACCGCACCTCCAATGACAGCCCGATCGTCCGCGCCTTGATCGACGCAGCGGAAGCCGGGAAATCCGTGACCGCGCTTGTCGAACTGAAGGCCCGCTTCGACGAAGAGGCAAACATTCGCTGGGCCCGCGACCTCGAGCGCGCCGGCGTCCAGGTCGTCTTCGGCTTCATCGAACTCAAGACTCATGCCAAGATGTCGATGGTCGTGCGCCGCGAAGACGGCAAGCTCCGCACCTACTGCCACCTCGGCACCGGCAACTACCACCCGGTCACGGCGAAGATCTACACAGACCTGTCCTTTTTCACCTGCAATCCGAAGATCGCCCATGACATGGCGAATGTCTTCAATTTCATCACCGGCTATGGCGAGCCGGAAGAGGGGATGAAGCTTGCGGTGTCGCCCTATACGTTGCGCCCGCGCATCCTCAAGCACATCCGCGAGGAGATCGAGCATGCCAAGGCCGGCCGGCCGGCGGGCATCTGGATGAAGATGAATTCGCTCGTCGACCCCGAGATCATCGATGCACTCTACGAAGCGAGCCGGGCGGGTGTCGATGTCGATCTGGTGGTGCGCGGCATCTGCTGCCTGCGCCCGCAGGTGCCGGGTCTGTCCGACAATATCCGCGTCAAGTCGATCGTCGGTCGTTTCCTCGAGCACAGCCGCATCTTCTGCTTTGGCAACGGCCACCGTCTCCCGTCGGACAAGGCGCTCGTTTATATCGGCTCGGCCGACATGATGCCGCGCAATCTCGACCGCCGCGTCGAGACGCTGGTCCCACTCATTAACCCCACTGTGCATGAGCAGGTCCTGTCCCAGATCATGCTGGGCAACCTGATTGACAATCAGCAGAGCTACGAGATATTGCCCGACGGTACATCACGGCGAATTGAAGTGCGACAGGGTGAGGAACCTTTCAACGCCCAGCACTATTTCATGACCAATCCGAGCCTGTCCGGTCGCGGGGAAGCCCTGAAATCAAGCGCACCGAAACTGATTGCCGGTCTGATTTCCGGCAGGAAACGATAACACTGGTACCTCATGACAAGATCTGAAGCGCAGGGGCGCCTTCCCGGTATCGCCCCTGTCTCCGTTGTCGACATCGGCTCCAACTCGATCCGCCTCGTGATCTATGAGGGTCTGTCCCGCGCACCGACAGTGCTCTTCAACGAGAAGGTCCTCTGCGGCCTTGGCAGGGGTGTCGCGACGACCGGCCGGATGGACGAAGACGGTGTCGAGCGGGCACTGGCAGCGCTGCGCCGCTTCCGCGCGCTGTCCAACCAGGCCCAGGCGACGCGCATGTATGTGCTGGCGACGGCTGCCGCCCGCGAAGCCTCCAACGGCCCCGACTTCATCCGCCGCGCCGAGGAAATCCTCGGACACGAAATCCAGGTCCTCACCGGCGAGGAAGAGGCGAAGTATTCCGCCCTGGGCGTGGTCAGCGGCTTCCACGATGCCGACGGCATCGCCGGTGACCTCGGCGGCGGTTCGCTGGAACTCATCGACATCAAGGGCAAGGGCTTCGGTCAGGGCATCACGCTGCCGCTCGGCGGCCTGCGCCTGTCGGAAAGCGTCGAGGGCTCGCTCATCAAGGCGAGAGCCCTGGCGAAGAAGCTGGTCGGGGATGCATCGCTGCTGAAGAACGGGCAGGGGCGCACCTTCTACGCCGTTGGCGGAACCTGGCGCAACATTGCCAAGCTTCATATGGAAATCCGCAAATATCCGCTGCATATGATGCAGGGCTATGAGCTGCCCTATGACGAGATTGCCTTCTTCCTGGAGGAGATCATCTCGGGCGCCAATAGCCGCGATCCCGCCTGGTCGACCATTTCCAAGAGCCGCCGCAACCTGATCCCCTTCGGCGCCGTCGCCATGCGGGAAGTGATCGAGATCATGCAGCCGAAGAGCGTCTGCTTCTCGGCGCAAGGCGTGCGCGAAGGCTATCTCTATTCGCTGCTGCTGGAGGAAGAACAGGCGCTCGATCCGTTGATCGAGGCTGCCGATGAACTCGCCATCCTGCGTGCCCGCTCGCCCGAACATGCGCGCGAGCTTGCCGACTGGACGGGCCAGATGATGCCCTTCTTCGATATCGAGGAAACCGAAGAGGAAAGCCGCTATCGCCAGGCCGCCTGCCTGCTCGCCGATATCAGCTGGCGCGCTCACCCCGACTATCGCGGCCTGCAGGCGCTGAACGTCATTGCCCACTCCTCCTTCGTCGGCATCACCCATCCGGGCCGCGCCTTCATCGCGTTGACCAATTACTACCGCTTCGAAGGCCTGCATGACGACGGCCAGACCGGGCCGCTGGCGGCCATCGCCACCGAGCGCCTGCTCGACCGGGCGAAGCTCGTCGGCGGCATGCTGCGCGTCGTTTACCTCTTCTCGGCCTCCATGCCGGGCGTGGTGCACAACCTGACATTCCGCCGTTCCTCCAATCCCGATCTCGATCTCGAATTCGTTGTCCCGAAGTCCTACGAGGACTTCGCCGGCGAGCGTCTGGACGGGCGCCTGATGCAGCTGTCGAAGCTGACGGGCAAGCGGCTGGCGTTTGTGTTCGAATAGGGCGAACACCTTTTGCCAAACGAAATGAGAGCGGGCGCCCCCAGCCTGTAACGGAGATGTGCAGTCCCGCTAGATCCCGATGCCCAAGCTTCTTGTGGCACGGGTGCCTGGGGCCGTTTACCTCTCGTCAGCGAACCAGCGAAATGCACGGCGCAGGCATACTTGTCCATCGCTGGTGATCGGCGGGCCATGGGCCATGATCACCTTTTCCGTAGGCCATGCCAGAATACGCCGAAGAGGTTCACGCGCGGCGCGCCGGTCAGTAAAGGCGAGCCGGAATTTTCGGGGCACCTCAGGTTCGGCAGCTGTCATCAGGTCCAGCCGCGCAACAAGCGCCCGCCAGCCGCGAAACCATCCGCGCGGGAATTGCTGAATGAGATCGGTGAAAATGGCGGTCCCGCTCTGGCGATGAAAGAAGACGACTTCCGTCGTGATCCGATTGCCCCACAGGATCGCATGGTCGATCTCCCCGGCCCATGCTGCGATCGGGCCATCACTGAAATCTGCGTCGAACCTGAGATCCCCGCGTTTCTGCCGCAGGCCGGGCGGCGCATAGACTGCGGCGTCAGGATATACCCGCTGCCAGTCGCCAAGGAATGTGTGGTGGAAGGAGTTGGGAGGGATGAGATAGCGCACCGCCCCCAAAGTCTCGATCTCGGCGCAAAGATCCTCCGTAACCGCGATCGGTGACCAGAGCACCAGGTCGCCGTTGGTCAATCTGATCACGGCCATGCGCGTGGGGTAATGAAAACCGGCCGCCGCCGTGACCGTTGGCCCGTCCGCGATCCAGATTTCAGGGCCAAACTCCTGAAGCATAACGATTGCTCCACCACTGTTTACAGGAGTGTAAATTTATACCATTGTGTAGAAATGGCAATCCCGAAGCGAACTGAACGGTCTCGAATCCTCATCCTTGATGCTGCCGACGCGGCGTTTCGGGAGAAGGGCTTCGCTGCTACTTCCGTGGAGGAAATCGCAATGCGGGCGGGTTTGACCCGCAAGACGGTCTACAATCTGTTCGCCACAAAAGACGAAATCGCCTTGCAGCTTATCGCCCGCGTGGAAGCAAATGACGCGCCCTATCGCGATCGAATAGGGGCCGGTGAAGACGTATTTTCCCTCCTTGAAGCCGTCTTTATCGACAGCGCGCACTGGTGTCTGGCAAATCCTTCGCTCGCAAGGCTGGCCCTTGCCCCAACCGAAAGGCCATCGCTCGAGCCGCCGCCTGACCGCCCCTCCTTCCAGCGTCTTGTCAGGGACATTCTGCTGCTTGGCCAACGGCAGGGTGTCATCCGGAAGGACGATGACCCGAATTTCATGGCGCTCGTTCTGCTTGGGATCTACGGACAGGCGATGCTCTCTGCCCTCAGCAGAGGACAGTTCAGCCAAGACGAAATCAGGCGCATCATCCGCATCCTTGTCGAAGGCATCGGGGAGCGTACATCGCCGGGAGGTGTTTCGCCCGGGACATCCTGAGGTCAGGGACTGAAGGTGTTCCACATTCAGTTTTTGAGCGGGCCCCGAGGCCCGCTCTCTGCGTTTCAGACGTCGCTCTTACTTCGCCGCGAGGAAATCACCGACTTCCAGAAGCACGAACTCGCTGTCGTCGGCCTTGTCGAGGGCGCGGCCAGCTGAAAACGGCAGGTTGTTGTCATTGCCGACGACGATATGGGTCGGATCGACCACATCGACATTCTCGATGGTGACGAAAGGCATGTCGTAAAAACCTTCGCCGCCGCCCTGGCGCTTCTTGTTGTCCGGGTCTTCGATCTTCATCAGGTCGATATAGCCGATCTTGCGCACGGCCTTGCCGGCCATCTCGTCCGTCATCTCGATCTTGTAGATCCGCTTGTGCTTGGCCGGAACGGCAAAGCAATCGGCAGCCGGAGCCTTCGGATCGGCGCAAGCTTTGTCCGCCACACCCGCACCATTGTCGCGCTCGATCACGAGAGCGGTGGTCGCGTCGATCATGTTGAAGTCGCCGATCGCCTCGCCGCCTTCGGACAGCGGATAAAGCCAGGTCTTGCCGGTCCAGGCCTTGGAGGTGGCGTCAAGCTCGATGATGCGCAGGGCGGTGAGGCCATCCGCCTTTTCGACGGAGCCGTCTTCGAGATAGAGCGGGCCTTCGAGCATGCCGTAGAGCTTCGTGCCGTCCTTCGACAGGGCAAGGCCTTCATAGCCGCCGGAGCGCTTGAGGTTGAAGGTCGGCATCTTGGCGACCGGATTGGCGGGCACGACGATGGTCGGATTGTCGGGCGACTTCACGTCGATCTCGCCGGCCTTCGTCGCGATGACATCGGTCAGCACGCCCTCGGTCGAGAACTTCAGGATGTAGGGACCGAGTTCTTCGCCGACCCAGAAACCATCTGCCACCGGCTGGATGGATTCAACGTCGAAGTCCGCACCCGTCAGATAGCGCTTGTCAGAGCCTTCCATGGCGATCGGGAAGGGGGCCTTCTTGTCGGGATCGGTGAGGAAGAGGGTCTTTTCGACCTTTACCGAACCGGCATCCCAGTCGAAGGTCAGATGATGCAGCATCAGCATGGCGTCGGTGGAGTTCGTCTTCGAGCCGAAACCGTTGTCCGAGAGGCTCCAGAAGCTGCCGTCGGGCATGGCCTTGATGCCGGAGAAACCCTGCAGCGGCTGACCGTCGAAGGGCAGCGAAAGGCCGGTCAGGCGCACGCCGTCCTTGCCGGGCACGCTGCCGAGCGCGTCCGCACGCTTGCGGTCTGCGGTCGAGAACTTGCCGGAGGTCTTGAGATAGGCAGGCGCATCGGCGGGAGCGGCGATGATGGTGTTGGCCGGCAGAACGGCCTGGTTCACAAGCTTGGCCGGAAAGGCCTTCTCCTCGGCCGAAGCCTGGGAGACGAAGAGGATGAAGAGAGCAGCAGACGTCAGAAGGGCTTTGGTCATGGCGTCACCTTGTTGGAAGGGAGGAAACGCCAGAGTGCTAGTGAGGCTTCATGTCGCACCGATTGCGATCAGGTGAAGTTTCGATGACGTCAGCGGTTACCCACAGGCGCCCCGAGCCATCCCGGCAGAACACCGCGATCTTCACCCGTCACGGCAGCCTCGACACAGGCTGCGAGACTGCCGAAACGCATGGTGCGTCCGGTGAGGCCGGGGCCGTAATGGGCGTACTTGCCGGAATTGGTCATGATGACCTTGGCATCGACGGGAATGACAGGCTCGGTCACCATGCACCAGCAGGTGTCGTTGACGAGGGTGACACCGAAAGCGGTCAGCACGGCGACATCACCCGAGGCCTCCGCCTTGGCCATCTCCGCGCGCCCGCAGGTGACGACGAGCGGCACATGCGGAGCCCGTGTCTTGTTTCGACAGAGCACCGCGAGTGCTGCCAGTTCTGTGGCAGAGAAATGCGGATTGCCGAGCGATACAAGCTGTACCGGGCCGGCTTCAGCGCCGTTCAATTCTTGCCAGGCCCGCAGCAGATCCTGGTGGGTGAGTGAGATGGTCGGCAGATCGAGGGCTGCGAATGAATTGGGGTCGAGGGCTTCCGGCGTGACACCGGCGATGTGGAACATCGGTGCGGCAGAGGTGGTCGCAAACGCGGCCCCGAAGGCCTTGAGAGCGTCCGTGTCCGGTAGATGTTCGGACACCCCTTCGACGAGCGGAATGGCATCGGGCGAAACCGTCCCGATCAGATAGCCGATGAGCGGCCAGAGGCAGTCATCGACACCCTCAAGCGTTGGCACGGTGACCCGCACCTGCGGCGCACGTTCCTCCGGCAGATGACAACCCGCCTTGGGTGTCCGGCCCGTCAGCGCGATCGCAATGTCGAGATAGTCAGGATATTTCATCGTCCGGGCGCCGAGCACGCTGTTGGCATAGACGACGGCATTCGATTCCGCCCAGACGATCTGCTCGTCGCGCACGGGCCGGTCGTCGAGCAGATAGGGCGCGCAGGTAAAGGTGGCTTGTGCCCCCATCGCCACATAGGCATCGGCCACGGCTGCTGCCGGACGCCCGAGCGCTTCCGGAACACCCTGCGCCTGCCAGCGCCGGTGATCGACCGAAATCGCATTCAGCGTCGTCGGCACCACGACGCGGCCGCCGAGATCGCGCAGCTTTTCGGCAAAGGCGAGGCCGCCAGGACCGGTATAGATGCAGCCGTCGATATGGGCGCGGGTGATGTCGATCAGCTCCGTCGCGCCCTCCAGCGCCGCCATTCGCAGCACGATCCGCATGGCAATAGCAGCCGCTTCGCCGTGCTCTCCTGCAAGAGTGGCCTGGTCCTGATCCGTGAGCGTGATGTCCGAACCGATGCCTGCAACGGCATCGCTGATCCGGATGCGCCTGGCTGTCTTCAATGCGGCAAACTTCTCCTTGCCGACCGCAACAACCGGAATGGACCGCCCGAACACTTCCTCCGCGACGATGACGCCGAGCGTGATGATCGCTTCTGGATGTTCGAGCACGATCGCGGCGGGACCTTGTCCGTTGAGGATCAGTTCGAGGATCACGCCGCTGCCGGTGCATGAGCCTCGGCTGGTGGGCAGGGCGAGCACGCGGCCCGTCAGCCGTTCGCCGCTCAACGGGTGATGCCGGTCGATGATCTCGCCGGTCACGGCGTCCGCACCGCCCCAGAAGCTGAGCGCCATGTCGGTGAACAGCACTTCGCCCTCGGCCGAGCCGGAGACGAGGACATGGCCCGTGATGTCGACTGTCTCGTTCATGCTGCTCATCGTCCCGTCTCCGTCAGGGCCAGTACCGCAAAACTCGCCAGCCAGTGTTCGCCCATATAGTCACCCGAGACATGCGTTATCCCGGCTTCGAGATGCCCATGCGCGGCCTCGTCCATCACAACTCGGCGTGGGTCCATCTCCGGCAGGCTGCGCGCCAGAGAGGCCCAGCACCAGGCGCGGCTGAGGCTCAGGCCATCGAGATGGGCAATCTTGCCATCCGAGCGATCGGACACGGCGGCGGGAGCAAACAGCGTACGCGGCTGTCCGACTGCGATGGCGGGCAGGAAACCATCGAACCATTGGGCGAAATCGGTGGCGGGCAGGAGTCGGCGCAAACATTCCGCCTCGATCAGCGCTGGCGAGAGGAAGTCGTCGCCCGAGGGCTCGCCCCAGGCAGGGCAGGCGGTATCAGAGCCGTACCAGCGCAGCGCCGTGGTCCGCAGCAGATCGAAGAGGCTGTCGTCTCCGACGGTGTCGGCATAGTCGGCGGCGAGCCTCAGCGCAAAGGCGGTGTTGTAATGCGTGCCAGTTCGCACCGGATAGGTGGCAAGCGGCAGGAAGTCGCGGAAGCGCTGGACGATCCGCTCCGTCAGCGGTGACAGCGCGGCGCCCCAGCCAGGGTCCTCGTGGCCCTGCAATTCGGCGGCAAGCTTCAGCAACCAGCCCCAGCCATAGGGCCGCTCGTAACCGCGCGCCATTGGCCGGTCGAAATAGGCACATTCGCCAGCGCTCTTCTCCGGCACCAGCATCGTTGAGAAGAGATCGCGGATCGCCTGCGCCTCGGATATCTCGGGGTGGAGGCGCAAGAGTCGCGCCAGCATCCAGTAGCCATGCACGCAGGAATGCCAGTCGTAGCTGCCGTAAAAGACCGGATGAAGCTCGGATGGCGTCTTCGCGTCATCAGGCCCTTCGAGCCCATGCAGGATATGATTGGGATATTCGCGGGTGACATGCCCGAGCGCGATCGTCGCAAAGCGGGAGGCAAGCTCGGATGTCAGCCGCGTGGTCATCCCTTATCTCCCAAGTCCAGCCTATCGCCCCAGTCGGCCCGGCGGATTTCCTTGAAGGCGTCGCCATCGCGCTTGCTGAGTGTCAGCTCGGCAGCCGTGCCATCGGTGCGACAGAGCTTGACCCGCCCGACACCGCCATTGACGCGCGGGGGAGACAGCACCCGGTCGCCGACAAGGGCAACAGGGTCCCGAGAGGCGGCGATGAAGATGTATTTCTCGTCCTCCCACGGCACCTCGGCGCCCTTGGCCATTCGGTGCACCCGTGAGCGCGCCACACGGCGGGAGAAGTGGCACCAGTCCGGTGCCACGATCGGACAGTTTTCCGCATGCATGCAGGGGGCGATAAGATGGGCGCCGAGCGATCGCAGTCTGTCGCGAACGGCGAGAATACGCTGCCAGCCGGCCGGTGTGCCCGGCTCGATCACGACGAGTATGCCCTTGGTCAGCGCCCAGAGTTTCTCCGTGACGGTTCCAATGGTTGCCGGCGGAAGCTCGTCCAGCACATAGGCGAGCGTCACGAGATCGGCGGGCCCCAGCGCCGGGAGCTTGCCCGTCACGTCACCCGCCTGCCAGTGGCTATTCACGCTACCGGAGGCGGCGAGTTTTTCACCGACGCTGCGGATCGCGCCGCTCGCTTCCACCATCTCGGCGGCGCTGAGGCTGTTCCACGTATCGGCCGCCGCCCAGAGTGCGGTGCCGGGGCCGCAGCCGAGATCGATCAGGGTCTCCGGTTGAAAATCCGGTGCCGCATCCTCCACCATCGCCAGGGCTGCACGAACGGCGGCAAAGGTGGCGGGCAGGCGGGTTGCCAGATAGGCCTTGGCGGCCAGTGCATCATCGATATGAAAGCGACCGTCGCGCACCTCGCGCCGGTAGCGATCCGACAGAATGGCGCTCGCCTTCGCAAGCCGTTCCAAGGGCTCGCCCTGGAGCATCTGGTCAACGGCAGAGCGGAGGGGGGCGGGAAGTTCCATGATGTGCCTCAGCCGCGCCGCGCCGCCCATTCCGGGCGAAGGATGGACATGAGAAAGAAATCCGAGCGGCTGCCATCCGGCAGCAGTGCCGCCTCGCGCAGCACGCCTTCCTGAATGAAGCCGACCTTGCGATAGACGGTCTGCGCTCTGAGATTGCCGCCTACCACATCGAGCCACAGGCGATGGGCATTGGTTTCGAGGAAGGCAAAATCGACAGCACCGGCGAGCAGCGGTGTGCCCACGCCCTTTTCCGGGCTGGAGACCGCGATGCGCTTGACGCAGGCATTGCCGTCGCGCCGGTTGAGATCCATCAGGATGACGAAGCCGAGCGCTGAACCTTCGGCATTTTCGCCGATCAGATAGGCAAAAGCCGAGTTGGCCAGATGCGCCCGGTGTTCGTCGAGGCTGTAGCGGCCGACGAACTGGTCATAGCCCGGCTTGCGCTCGGTCTCCATGATGAACGGGATATCGGCCTCCGTTGCACGGCGCAGGGATAGCGCCGTCACGGATCAGAACTCCACCGCTTCGACGCGCTTGCCGACGAAGCGCAGGCCGACGCCGCCGGAAATCAGCTTCAGCGCGAGATCGCCGAACAGCTCCTTGCGCCAGCCCTGAAGGGCTGCGACTTCGGCCTTTTCGCCTTCGGCGGCGATCTTTTCCAGGTCGTCGCTGTTGGCGATGACTTTCGAGGCAACGCCATGCTTTTCCGAGGTGAGACGCAGCAGCACCTTCAAGAGTTCGACAGCCGATTGCGTGCCTTCGGGCGCATGGGTATGGCGCTCCAGATGCGGCATCTCCGACTTCGGCAGCGCAAGCGCCGTATTGACCTGTTCGAGGATCGCGGTACCCGAGCTCGAGCGCTCCCAGCCCTTCGGAATGGTGCGCAGCCGCCCGAGTGCCTCCACATCCTTCGGCTGCTGCTGGGCGATTTCGTAGATCGCGTCGTCCTTCAAAACGCGCGAACGCGGCACGTTGCGGGCGCGGGCCTCGCGCTCGCGCCAGGCGGCGACATATTGCATGACGGCGAGTTCGGTCGGCTTGCGCAGCCGCATCTTCAGCCGCTGCCAGGCCTGTTCCGGTGGCAGGTCATAGGTCTCGCGGGATTCGAGGATAGCCATTTCCTCGGTGAGCCATTCCGCCCGGCCTTCCGCATCCAGCTGGCCCTTCAGCTTCAGATAGACGTCGCGCAGATGGGTGACATCGGCCAGCGCATAATCGAGCTGCTTTTCCGACAGCGGACGGCGGCTCCAGTCGGTGAAGCGCGAGGTCTTGTCGATATGGACGTTCTTCACCTTCTGCACGAGCTGGTCATAGGAGACGCTGTCGCCGAAGCCGCAGACCATGGCCGCAACCTGCGTGTCGAAGATCGGATGTGGGATGAGATCGCCGAGATGGAAGATGATTTCGATGTCCTGGCGGGCCGCATGGAAGACCTTCGTGACGGCGGGATTGGCCATCAGCTCGAAGAAGGGCTTGAGGTCGAGACCCTTGGCCATCGGATCGACGATGTATTCATGCTCCGGGCTCGCCATCTGGATCAGGCAGAGTTCCGGCCAGAAGGTCGTTTCGCGGAGAAATTCCGTGTCGATCGTGATGAAATCGGATTGGGCGAGGAGGCGGCAGGCCTCTTCGAGCGCGGCAGTGGTATCGATCATTTCGGCTCGGTCATGGAAACTACAGGATCAACCTTAGTTTCCCTTCTGGACCCCGATGTCAATATGAACGGCCCGGAAAGCAGGGCCACGAGGGCATTGGAAGGCCCGAAGCGCCTTATTCGTCAGCCTCTCCGGTCTTCAAGGCGGCGATGTTCTGGCTGTGGACGGCCTCGTAGGGCGCGAAATAGGTGAGCGTTCCGGCGGCCAGTTCCGGTGCGATGAAGCTGTGAAGGCTCTCTGTCTCAAGCTCCGGATCGTCGAGGCGGGCAAGCAGCCGCGTGAGATAATCGCGGGTCGCCGTAATCAGCGATGGCGGATAACCACCGGAGGCAATCACCTGCTCGTCGCCGTGATTGGGAAGGATCCTGACGAAATCGAGCCCCGCCAACCGATCGAGTTCGGCGATGTGCCGTGTCGTGTTGTCGGGCTCAGAGATATAGGTAACGCTGTCCTCAAGCGTATCGCCGGCCAGCAGCACGCCGAGATGCGGCAGCAGGAGAACCGTCCCGTCGGCGCTGTGAATGTCGAACTGGATCAGCCTGACGGTGATGTCGCCGACCTCAAGCACCGTCTCGCCCTCGAATGTCTCCGTCGGCATGACGACCGGATTGATCGGCGGATCCTTGGCTTCCAGGACCGGACGCTTGGTCTGCAGCGTCTCAAGTGTCAGCCGGTTGGCAAGGATTGGGCAGTCGGCAAAACCGCCATTGCCGGCAACGTGGTCCGTATGCCAGTGGCTCATCACCACCTTGATCGCGGTCACGCCGAGGCCTGCGAGATGCGCCCGGATCGCCTTGGCATGATCGACCGAAATATGCGTGTCATAGACAAGCGCTTGGCTCCCTGAAACGATCGCATAGCTGGCAACCCCGAGACTGTAGGCGCCATCATCCAGCCAATTGGGCTTATCCGAATGCAGCCGCTTCCCCTCGATGCGCCCGTCGTAATAGGCGAAGATATCAGGATAGGGCTGGTGGATGCGCAGCGTCTCGGCAAGGTTCATGCTCAGGTGACCCGGAAATAGCCGGTCATGCCGGTCTTCTGGTGTTCGATGATGTGGCAGTGGAACACCCAGTCGCCCGGATTGTCGGCCACCAGCGCAAGCTGGACCTTTTCATCCGGCAGCACAAGATAGGTGTCCGAGACCAGCGACTGTACCTCGCGCTTGTTCGAGCTGATGGCCTTGAAGTTCATCCCATGCAGATGGATGGGATGGGCGTGTGGCGTGACGTTCTCGACATTGAGCAGATAGGTCTGGCCGAGTTTCAGCTCCGCAATCGGCGCGGTCGGATCGGGCGTATCGCCGGGATAAGGCACCTTGTTGATCGCCCAGAAGGAATAGCCGAGCGTCCCGCAGATCGACTCGCGCGCCGCAGTTTCGGCGGTGGCGCTGAGTACGAGCGGGATCTCGGTCGCGTTGGAGAGATCCGCATCTACGCCGGCATTTTCGGCAAGCGGGCCGAGATCACCGAGATTGCGTTTCAGCGATGAACCGACGGCTCTCAGCCGCGCAACCACCTTCGGCGTCGATGGACGGATATCCTCCAGCACCATCTCCACGCCTTCGCCGTCGGCGACACGCACCGCGAGATCGAGCCGCTGACCCGGCGAGACGACGGCCATGTCGAGCGGCATCCGCTCCGGCACCGGATGTCCGTCGATGGCGATGATCTGCGCCTCCGCGCCTGACAGGCGCAGATTGTAAATGCGGGTGACGTCGGCGGCGAGGATGCGGACACGCACGAGACCACCTGTCGGCACATCATGGCGCGGCTCCTGCTGCCAGTTGGCGGTGCGCAGTGTCCCGAAGGTCCCGGTCTTGGCCGCATCGCGCGGCTTGAATTGCTCGATGAACTGGCTGTCGCCGCCGAGGCGGAAATCCCGGAGGTTCAGCACCACCTCGCCATCGAAGACGGGATCGCGGTCGTCTTCCACCACCAGCACACCCGCAAGCCCGCGGCCCATCTGCGTCAGCGTGTTGCAATGGGGATGATACCAGAAGGTGCCGGCATCCGGCGGCGAGAAGGCATAGTCGAAGCGGTCGCCGGTATAGACGTAAGGCTGGGTGACGAAGGGGACGCCGTCCTGATTGTTCGGCAACCGGATGCCGTGCCAGTGGATCGTGGTCGGCTCGTCCAGCCGGTTAATCAGCCGCGCCTTGAAGGGCTCGCCGCGCTTGGTGCGCAGGATCGGCGGGGAGGGGTCTGTGGAGGTCTGTCCGCCGAGTGCATAGCGCATCACCCCACGCGTCGCCTGCTTGCCATCAAGCATGATATCGCCGGTCAGCGCCTCGATCTCGATCGGGTCTGTCGCCGCGAGTGCCTGGCTCAGGCGCGGCATGACGGCAAGACCCGCGCCATAGGCGCCGAGCACGGCGGCGGATTTGAGAAGGGTACGGCGGGAAACAAAGGTCACGGTCGGAACTCTCGTTTGTCGCCCTGTTTTTAAAGTTGAGGCGCTTGATCAGCAATAGCGTCAGTCGGCCATGCTGTCGCAGGCCCGCCGATGGTCATCTCAGCCGCCATCCTTCTCATTGGGTGGTGTCGCAAGCTTGCTGAAGTAGGTCGAGGTGCGCAGCAGGCTGCGGAAGCGCATCCGCCGTTTCTCGGTCGGCACCGCATCGCGCGCCCGGATTCGGGCGAGCGTATAGGCGACGAAGAAGGTCAAGACCACGATCGTATAGGCAAACAGCGCATGCGGGCCGAAGGCATCCATCAGGAAGGAGGCAATCAGCGGCCCGACGACCGCGCCGATCGACCAGAAGAACAGCGTGCCCGCCGAAACCAGCGCATGCTGGCCGGGCGCGGCATGGTCATTGGCATGGGCCGAACACAGCGAATAGAGCGGCAGCGCAAAAGCCCCGAAGGCGAAGATGCCGATGAAATTGGCAAGCTCCCCATCACCCGCCAGAAAGGCGAGGTAGACCGAGGCGATGAGTGCCCCGATTGTCGAGACAAGGATGATGACGCGGCGGTCCAGCTTGTCCGAATAATGCCCGAGCGGATATTGCAGCACGATCCCGGCAAAGATGCCGATGCTCATGAAGGTGGCGATCGACGTCACCGACAGGCCGATGCCATCGGCATAGATTGGCCCGAGCGAGCGGAAACTGGAATTGGTCAGCCCGATGACGATGCACCCGACGGTCGCGAGCGGCGAGACCGACCAGAGAACCTTGATGTCGAACTTCACATCCTGGGGCGGCTCGGGGCTCGATTTGTCGGCAAAGGAGATCGGCACGAGCGACAGCGAAAGCGCCATGGCGATGATGGCGAAGAGATCGAAGCCGGAGACGCCGAAGAGTGGGATCATGTATTGCGCCGCCGTCACCGAGCCGAGATCGACGAAACGATAGACGGAAAGCGTGCGCGCTCGCGTGGCGTTCGTGACGCGGGCGTTGAGCCAGCTTTCGACGACTGCAAACAGGCCGGCAAAGCAGATGCCCTGCACGAGGCGCATCAGGAACCAGGAGATCGGATCGATCACCAGCACCATCATGATCGAGGCGGCAGACGCGATGGCGGCAAGCGCCGAGAAGGCGCGGATATGCCCGATCGCCCGCATGACCTTGGTGATGTAGACGCAGCCGAGCACGAAGCCGATGAAATAACCCGTGCCGACCATGCCGATAACGGAGGTGCTGAACCCCTCCTCGATGCCGCGAAGCGCGATGAACGTGCCCTGCAAACCGTTGCCGCCGATCAGGATGCCGGCGGTGATGAGGAGCGGGATGAGGGGGCGGATATCATGCATGAGCGGGCCTGCGGGCCACGGCGGGGGCGGGTGATTTTTGAGTCGGTGCCGTGGCAGGTCTGAAGTCCTAGACCTGTTTGGCAGATGGCGACAGGCCAAAATCGCGGCCTTCTCGCCATCCGCCCGGATTTGACCGTCAGAGGAAAGGGCGCCCCTGGACGGCCTGGACGAAGGTGCCGACGACCACGGCAATCGAGAGGACGGCGCCGAGAGCAATGCCGGGTCTGGCGAAACGGGGTGCAAAGCGGTCGAGGCCAAGACCCAGGATCGGCAGGGCCTGCATGATATGGGTGGCAAAGAAATGCGGCACGCGTAGATCGCCGCCGGTGCGCGACCAACCGAACAGCGGCAACCCGCCAATGTCAGTCTTGATGCCGCCGACCCAATGGCCGGGACCGTCGATCTGGCCGCCGCCAAGCGCAAAGGCGGTGATCAGCGTCGCCACGCTGCCAAGGATCAATCCCCAGCCAGCGCCGAGCCGCAGGCCGGCCGGCGCATCGGGGCGTGGACGCAGCAGGATGTAAACGCCGATCACCAGGCTCAACAGCACGAGCAGCGCCGCACCGGCGCCCATCACGCTATAGGCCATGGCCTCGAAGGGCGTGCTATCGTTGAAATGCGAGGCCCGGCCCCGGGCGGCCTGCAGGGTGATATAGAAAACCTCGCCATTGGCCGTGATCGCTGCCATCAGGCTCGCCAGAAAGACGCCGCGCCCGGCCCGCGTCCGCGCCTCGATCAGCGGCAGAAGAAGGAGCATTGTCGCCAGCATGATCGCGAGCGAAGCCTGGAATTTCAGCGGCTTGCTCCAGACGCTGATGCCGTTGATCAACCGGTCATCGAGGCCGAGCGCAATCAGGCTCGGAAAGGCCAGGGCCGCCGACAATCCGATGCCGACGATCAGCACACGGCGGGTGTTTTGTTCGGCAGCGGCGAGATCCGGCGATGGCGCGAGAGTGACGCTGTCATTGAAGAGCATGGTCATCGGTCAGGCCTTTCGGGGCTTAAGCGCGGTTTCCGTCGCGCGGGTGAGATAGAAGAGCAGGAGGCCCAGCGGCCCGAACATGAAGGTCGCGACAAGCAGGGGCACCTGCAGCACGCGGTTCCAGCCGCGTTTGTCGGCCTCGACGGCAATCCAGGTGCCGATGAAGAGGTCGAAGGCGAGGTAATGCACCCAGCCAGCCACCAGCACCGGATCGCTCATGAACAGCGCCCGGACTTCCGCAATCGAGCCGAAGCCGCCGCCCTCGACGCGGAAGAAATAGACGAAGACCAGAACGGCGTAAGTCAGCGACAGCGCTCCGATCAGACCGAACCGGATGAAGGCGATCAGCGCGCCCCAGCGCGGGGCGAGAATAAGCAGCAGCCAACCGACCATGGCGGTGCTGCTGGTGAGCGAAAACACTGAAGCGGCGGACATCTCGACCTCATCTTGACGGTGACAAGATAAGCATGCGGCAAAACTTGGCAATGTCAAGATTGATTTTGACGGCGTGGGTTCGAGCGGTTATGAAGGGTCATGGCAAGACAGAAATCCTATCATCACGGCGACCTGCGCCAGGCCTTGATCGACAATGGCCTTGATATGCTGGAGGAGCATGGCCTCGAAGGCCTGACGCTGCGCAAGCTCGCCGCCCGCGTCGGCGTCTCCCATGCCGCCCCCGAACATCACTTTCCGACCCTGAGGCACCTACTGACCGCCTTTGCCGTTGAGGGCTTCAGGTTATTCGCCACCTCGATGCGCTCCGCCATGGCGGAAGCAACCAATGATCCGGCAGACCAGCTCCGCGCCGCCTCGCGTGGCTATCTCGCCTTTGCGAGCACGCATCCGCATCTCTTTCGCCTGATGTTCACCGCCAACCGCCTCGACTGGGACGACCCGGCGCTCGGGCCCCCTTCAAACGCGGCGCATGCCGTGCTTGAGGAAATCTCGTTGCCGGTGGCGAAACGCCTGAAGCGCGACACGCCGGAGGGCAGGGCCGCCGTCGAACAACTCGTCTGGTCGCAGATCCACGGCCATGCCCATCTGATGATCGACGGCAAGCTGCAGCGGGAGGGCGGAACGGGTCATGAGCCGTTTGCGGCGCCGCTGGATCTGGCGAGTGTATTATTGCCGGAGTGAGCGACTGTCTTGCCAGTCAAACGTTTTGTTCGCGCCATGATTGATTGTCCCTGACGAGAGCGTTGAGGATGGTTATGAGCTTTCTAGCGATGGCGATGATGGCGACGAGCTTTGGCTTTCCCTGAGCGACGAGGCGGTCACGGAAGGTTTTGAGGGTTGGATTGTGGCGCGCGGCAACGAGTGCGCCCATGTAGAGCGCCGTTCTGACTGCGGCGCGGCCTCCGCCGATAAAGCTCTTGCCGCGCCATTGGCCGGATTGACGCGTCCAGGGAGCAAGGCCGACCAGTGCTGCGATCTGGCGCCGGTCGAGCGTGCCGAGTTCCGGCAATTCGGCAATCAGCGTGCGGGCGATCTGGTCGCCAATGCCGGGGACCGACTTCATGAGCTCGACTTTATCGAGCCAGTTCGGCGATCGGCGGATGGCATCGTCGATGTCCTGATCGATTTCGGCAAGCTCCTTCTCCAGCGCCTTCAGGAGCCGCTTGATGCTCTTGGCCATGCGGGCCGAAGCCCGTTTAAGCCGTTGATTTTCTGCGCCAATCATGGTGACGATCTGCCTCCGACGGGCGACGAAGTCACCCAGCGCCTCCGTCTCTGCGTCCGGCAAGGGGCGCAGGTCGGGCCTGGTGGCTTCGGCGAAGCGGGCAATCACTGCCGCATCGATTGGATCGGTCTTGGCCCTTTTGCCAAGCGCCTTTGCAAAAGCCCGCACTTGCGCCGGATTGACGATGACAACCGGCAACCCGGCTGCCGCCAGCGCCGCCGTAACAACCGTTTCAAAACCACCAGTCGCCTCAATAGCAATCCGTTCGGCCTGAAGCGACTTCAATCGCTCGACCAGATCGGCCAGCCCGCCATGATCGCGCGGAACATGGAAAGGGGCTATCGAGGGGGTGTTTGCGGCGACATCCAGACGATCTTTCGAAACGTCGATACCAATGTAGAGAGCGTCCATCCTATCCCATCCTTGCGCAAGCGGGCTTCGCTTCGAGCGGCCCAAGCGACTGTTCGGGGTCGATGGAACGGCGGACGAGGACCCTTGCTCACTCGCGGGCTTGGCGTCCCAGAGGGGGGCCGGTCTCCCGTCCGCCACCGCAACCGGCACTATACCAGAAACGGCAAAATCTAAGTTACAATGGGGAGGCGGTTTGCGTTTCTTCTAGAGGGGCGAGCATTGGAATACGGGTTTGGGATGATTACAATCGTCGCATGATGACTAGATATACCCTTGCGCCACCAGCACTGCTCAACCTCGTTTCGGCTATGATGCTGCTTTTTGCTTCTGGTCCGGCGGCGGCACAGCAGATTGATCTCCCCGGCGGCTTTCAACTCGGCGGTTCACTTGATGAAGCCAAGAAGCATGCGGCTTCCCGAGGTTGGCAGCTCGTTGTCCTTTCACCAGAATTGCCAGATACCTGGCTTGCAAAGGATCAGAACATAGGCATTCACGTCTGCAACAACATCGTGGCCAGCATAACTGAAACCTCACCGGGTAGTCTGGATGACTTTGCTCAAATCGTTTTCGACCTACAGATGGAAAGAGGTAAGCCGAAACTGCAGGTCATGTCGTTCATGGCCGGATCAACACGGATTTCAAACATAGATGCACGTTTCGCTGAGGTGGAGGGCCTGAGTATCGCTGTGCAGTTCAGTAGCACGGGTGGCAGGCTTGCCATTTCCACGGTCTACTCGTCCGACATATGCGCGCAGCATCCGACAGGCCGTTAGGTGATAGGCACCAACGGTGTAGCGTCATTTCTCTCAAATAGTTTCGTGCCTCCACGGCCATGCCCATCTGATGATCGACGGCAAGCTGCAGCGGGAGGGCGGAACGGGTCATGAGCCGTTTACGGCGCCGCTGGATCTGGCGAGTGTGTTATTGCCGGAGTGATGGGAAAGCGGTTGCGCAGTAATTCCGGACATTCCCTGTTTTCCTGATATGAGCTAAATGCGGACATAAAGTCTACACAGGCGAGGCGGCTTGAGCCAAAGGTACGAGGAGGGTGTAGTTCTTGGCTACTTATGGGCGGAATAACTTCGAACTCAACTCAGCTATTGCCATCCGAGACATATATCGCTTGTTTCTGGTGTTTAGCGGAGACGGCCAGCTTTTTGATCTTGCGCCTTCACCGGACGATCCCCTTAGGTTAATGCGCGACGATCACTTCGCAGACGAGATTACCCATTTGCTGATCGGCACCGCAGTCGCTAATCGTATTCACGCAGAGCACATGAGCCACTTACGCGCGGATCCAGCAGAGTTGAGGCATCAGCCCATCACTCTTCGCTGTGGATCGCTCCAACCGGACGTTCTTAACAGCGATAAGGAGGTGGCGCTTACGTTCGAGCAAGCTTGCAACAAGATCATCCACGCCATCCACATCGTCCCAGATTGCGGCAACCCAGCGGAGAATCCTTTAAGTAGTCAAGTCAAGCTGCGAGGTACCTTGGGAAAAGCAGCCTGGTCTGCGTACTTAAGTATCCCGCAATACGTTCGCGCATCGATTTTGAATTTTCGTGACCACACATGATGCCTTTCTCCGACTGCTCACTGTGTGGCGCGGCTTGCTCTGATTGCGCCGGCCACCGTTGATACAATCGATGGCTGGCTCCCTCGTGCGCGATGTTTTCGTGATCAAGATGGGCAGGGCCTATGGCGCATTGTTTGTGATTTGGGGGCACTATGAATTTTGATAGATATCTTCCTCTTCGATCGAGAAGTATTGCGATTAACGAATTCAACGATCGTCAGACGGAGCTAAACGAGCATTTCTGGTCATTTGTCGTGATGACGGAAAATGCCCGATATCTGGCCCGCGAAGCCGGCAAGGCAAATCCAAAGACATCGACAGCCAGCCTCTTCCATGCAAGTGGTCCGGACGTCGCACGAGTGCCTCCCACAGTCGACATGTGGTTGAAGGCGAACGACGCCTTAGGAAATTGGCTGCGTCTGTCAGCTTTGGTCTCAGCGGTCGCCTTCCACGAGGCATACATAAGTCGGATTGTCAGAACCGCTTTGATGTCAGACCCATTGTGTCGTTATGGAGCCTCAGGGGAGTTGGACGGGACGATCCTCCTCAAGCGCGGGATTGAGATAGATTATGAAGCGGATCAGAAGTCACTCACTCGGGATGTGTGGAGCACACGCGCTGCAAACTTTAGGCGCATCTTTAAGGCTGCAGACACGTCGGTCATGTTTCCAATCGCAAGACTTGAAAAGATGAGGGAGCTTCGAAACGAATTCGCTCACGGTTTTGGTAGATCTCTTGACGTGCCGGAACCTTCCGACTTGGTAGATCGTCTATCCATCAAAATCTCTCAGGCCACACTTTTAAACTACTTGGGAACTCTCTCGAAGTCCGCCAGCGCGATTGACCGATTCTTGATGGAGAAGTACATTGGATGTTTCGAAATAATACATTTGTATCATGTTTGTAAGGCAGATCGCCCGACGCAGACGGCGCGAGACTTCAAGAAGCATCTTATCGGCAGCGGCTTTCCAAATGCCAGCGTGCCCTTCTGTAGAGGACTTATCTCCTACTATGAGAATGCATGAAGTACCGCATGGTAGGCTCACACGATCCAGTATTTCGAGCAATGCTCGCCATTAGCCCTGAAATTGCATCCAACCCCTTGACGTCGACTCGATTAGGCTAGGCCCTCTACCTATCCTGATAAACTGTCCCAGCTCTCCCCGCCCCACACCACGCAGCCTTGACAAATCAGGCGCACCATGCGCTTTTCCGCCCGATTTTCTATCGGTCGCGCGCCTCATCTGGTGGTGCCCTTTCGACCGTCACATTCGGGATACCTGATCATGCATCGTTACCGCAGCCACACCTGTGCCGCTCTTCGCAAGTCCGACGTCGGTCAGACCGTCCGCCTCTCGGGCTGGGTCCATCGCGTTCGTGACCATGGCGGCGTGCTCTTCATCGACCTGCGCGATCACTATGGCATCACCCAGGTCGTCGCCGATCCGGATAGCCCGGCCTTCAAGCTGGCCGAGACCGTGCGTGGCGAATGGGTCATCCGCATCGACGGCCTGGTCAAGGCCCGTACGGACGACACCGTCAACAAGACCATGCCGACCGGCGAGATCGAGCTTTACGCGCAGGAAATCGAGGTTCTCTCGGCCGCCAAGGAACTGCCGCTGCCGGTCTTCGGCGAGCCCGACTATCCGGAAGACGTGCGCCTGAAGTATCGCTTCCTCGATTTGCGCCGCGACACGCTGCACAAGAACATCGTCAAGCGCACCCAGATCATCTCCGCCATGCGCACCGGCATGGCCGAAGCCGGCTTTGCCGAATACACGACCCCGATCCTGACGGCCTCTTCGCCGGAAGGCGCGCGCGACTTCCTGGTGCCGAGCCGCATCCATGAAGGCAAGTTCTTCGCGCTGCCGCAGGCGCCGCAGCAGTACAAGCAGCTCTTGATGGTCGCCGGTTTCGACCGCTACTTCCAGATCGCGCCTTGCTTCCGCGATGAAGACCCGCGCGCCGACCGTCTGCCGGGCGAGTTCTACCAGCTCGACGTCGAAATGAGCTTCGTCACCCAGGAAGATGTCTGGGGCACGATGGAGCCGATGATGACGAAGGTCTTCGAGCAGTTCGCCGAAGGCAAGCCGGTCACCAAGCAATGGCAGCGCATCCCCTATGACGAGGCGATCCGCAAGTATGGCTCCGACAAGCCGGACCTGCGCAACCCGATTGTCATGGAAGCGGTCACCGACCATTTCCGCGATTCCGGCTTCAAGATCTTTGCCAACATGATCGCCTCGAACCCGAAGGTCGAAGTCTGGGCAATCCCGGCCAAGACCGGTGGCAGCAGAGCTTTCTGCGACCGCATGAACGCCTGGGCACAGAGCGCCGGCCAGCCGGGCCTCGGCTATATCTTCTGGAAGGAAGAGGACGGCAAGCTCGGCGGCTCCGGCCCGCTTGCCAAGAACATCGGCGAAGAGCGCACCGAAGCGATCCGCACCCAGCTCGGTCTCGAAGCCGGCGACGCCGCCTTCTTCGTCGCCGGCGATCCGGCCAAGTTCTACAAATTCGCCGGTGAAGCCCGCACCCGGGCCGGCGAGGAGCTGAACCTCGTCGATCGCGACCGTTTCGAAATGTGCTGGATCGTCGACTTCCCGTTCTACGAATACAACGAGGACGAAAAGAAGATCGACTTCGCCCACAACCCCTTCTCGATGCCGCAGGGTGGTCTGGAAGCGCTGGAAAGCCAGGATCCGCTGTCGCTCAAGGCCTATCAGTATGACGCGGTCTGCAACGGCTTCGAGATCGCCTCGGGCTCGATCCGTAACCAGTCGCCGGAACTGATGGTCAAGGCGTTTGAACTGGTCGGTCTGTCGAAGGACGACGTCGAGGAACGCTTCGGCGGCATGTACCGGGCCTTCCAGTACGGCGCCCCTCCGCATGGCGGCTGCGCCTTCGGTATCGACCGCGTGGTCATGCTCTTGGTCGGTGCGAAGAACCTGCGCGAGATCTCGCTCTTCCCGATGAACCAGCAGGCCCAGGACCTGCTGATGAACGCCCCGTCGCCGGCCACCCCGACCCAGCTGCGCGAACTGGCGCTGCGCGTCGTGCCGCAGCCGAAGAAGGACTGATCCTGACATCGGATCGGAAAAATCATCGAAGGCCGGGAGCAATCCCGGCCTTTATGTTTATGACGCTCCGGTTGTGGTCTGCGGGCATTGGTCCTGTCGCACCGTCCGGCTTGTCAGCGTCACACGGTGGTCATTGGCACGCGTTCAACCGATGGGACGGCGCCTCGAGATCGCGCGCTTCGCCATGCCAAAAGGCCTAAGCAGACGCCCGCAGCCTAAGGTGGTGGCGACTCATCGAAATACGCCTCTGGGGTTGTGTGCCTTCCATGGGGCGCGACGGAATGCGGCGACACAGATTTCTCTCGACAACAGTGGAATTCGGCCCCGGATTGGTGAATATCACCCTTAAGAATACGGGGGACTTTTGCCCGTTTCGGCAGCGCATCGGCCCCGCAGCAAATGCGATTATTTCGGCCTTTTGAATGGTCGATAACGATTTTCTAAACAACGGAAATGCAACGCTTTTCCGGCCGGAATCAACGCAGTTTTCAATAATGGTCGTTCATTGCATAACCCGCTATACGCTCGCAGTTAACAGAGTCTTGCTTGCCCCCTCTGGCCCGCTCTAACTACGGTCAACGTATTAAGGGGTGAGTTACCATGTCCATCGAAGATCCGCGTCTGTCCAGCATCGACACTACGTCCGCCGCTGACGATTTTGAATCTGCGGTCGAAGAACATCTTGGTTTCGTCCGCGATGGCGTTGACGGCATCGAGGTTGCTCAGGCTCAAACGCCCGAAAGCGGTCGCACGGATCGCGTGCCGGCCCAGCCCCCGGTGCAGACGGCGGCTGCCACCATTCCGAGCGAAGTGACGCCGGACGCCCAGAATGTCGTCACTCTGCCGGCAGGCATTGAGCTCGACAACCTGGAGTTCGAGGTTGACGGTGCAAACCTCGTCCTCATCCTGGCTGACGGCACGGAGATCGTGGTTGTCGGCGGTGCTGCCAACATTCCGACCTTCGTGATCGGAGACGTCGAACTGCCGCAGGTCGCCCTGTTTGCGGCGCTCGAAGGCTCCAACATCAACGTTGCAGCGGGTCCGGATGGTACGTTCTCGGCTCAGTCGACGCCAGGCAACAGCCGCGACTTCGATGACCAGGAAATCGGTGACGGTTTCGAAGAATTCGCTTTGGCCGACTTGCTCGCCGGAACCGAACAGGGCGATGCCGCAGCCGAAGGCACGGATGATTTCATCGACGGCCAGCCGCTGTTCGGCGTGCAGGGTGATTTCTCGATCGCCGAAAGCGTGCTCGTGGATGACAATCCCGCCAATCAGACGGTCAACGGGCAGATTATCTTCTCGCAGGGCAGCGATTTCGGCACGATCCGCAACATCGCCTTCGTTGCGGCCGCCGACGTTACGGAAGCGACCGATGCCACGGGTGCCGCCGTCGCGCTCACCTCTGCCGGCGTGCCCGTTGTGATTACCCCCTCTGCCGACGGCCTGACGCTGACGGGCACGGCCAATGGCGTGACGATCTTCACGCTGACGGTCACCGACGTCGTGGAAGGCTTCTTCACCTTCACGCTGTCCGGTGCCGTCGACAATCCCGGCATCGGCCAGACCGGCCTCAGCGACCTGCTGCGCCTGACCTTCAACGTCACGATCACCGACAATGATGGCGATACGGTCGAGGGCACCTTTGCCATCGACATCGCGGATGATGCCCCGACCGCCTCGATTGGCGCGACCGGCTCCGTCGAAGACGAGGCCGTCGTCGGCGGCAATGACGAGGACGAGGTGCCCGAGCTTTCGTCCGTTGCGACCGGTTCTTTGAACGTCAACTGGGGCGCGGACAGCAACAACGACGGTCTCCTGGGTGATCGCTCGGTCGCCTTCACCTCCGAAACCGTTGGCGTGGCCGGAGGCTTCGCCGAGGGCCTGACCTCGCTCGGTCGGGCGGTAACCACCATCGTTCTGCCGGACGGCACACTTGTCGGTTATGTCGGTGAAGGCGTACCGGAGGCAGCCACGGCAGAGAACGTGGTCTTCTTCGCCACCCTGTCGGATGTCGCCAACGGCTCCTACAGCTTCACGCTGGTCCAGCCGCTGGATCATGCATCCGGATCGGATGAGAACACGCTGTCTCTGACCTTCGGCTATACGGCGACCGACAGCGATGGCGACAGTGTGACGTCCAGTTTCGTCGTCAACATCGTCGATGATGTGCCGGTCCAGGGCGAAGTAGGCCCCAACGACGGGATCTCCGAAGACGATGTGTCCGAATATGTGGCCACCGATACGACTGAGGGTGAGGAGGCCGCAGCCTCTGGCTCGCTTGGCATCCGCTGGGGCGCGGATAACGATATCCGCGGCGAGACCGAGGGTGATACCTTCGGCCGGACCGTGCGCTTCTTCGGCACGACGATTTCGGACGGCGAAGGTCAAGGCAAGGGGGACGGCGAAGGCGAAGGTATAGCGCAGCGCGTTGCCGTTTCGGGCCAGGTATCTGCCGGCGTCTACGACGACGCGGGAATGCTGGGTCTCTCGATCGATGGTGGCTCCTTCAGCTCCGGCGACCGTACGCTCCGATTCCAGGTTGTCGATCTCGACAACGGCGGGCAGTCCATCATCGCGTTCTACGAAGAAGCCGGCGAGGGCGAGGAACTTGTCCGCGTTGACGTCTTCGAGATCACGCTTGATCCCACGGCGACCAATGGCAGTTACACCGTCGAGATCTTCAAGCCGCTCGACCATGATGCCGAGTCTGATGCCATCACGCTGAACTTCAGCTTCCAAGGGACGGACTCTGACGGTGACAGCGCGGAGTCAGCTTCGGCCAGCGTGATCATTTCGGATGATGCTCCGGTGCAGGGCGAGCCCGGCCGGCGACCGACACTGAACGAGGACAATGTCTCCGAATATGACCTCACCGACGCAACGCCAAACCGCGATGTGAGAAAAACGGGCGATGTCTCGCTGGGTATTGCCTGGGGTGCCGACGACAATATTCGGGGCGAGACGGAAGGCGATGAATTCGGCCGAACGGTCAAGTTCTTCAGCCCGAGCCGCCCAGAGAGCGAAGTCGAGGCAAGACTTGGTCCGGGCGGTTCTCAGGTAGAAGCCCGAAACTACAACGATCCCGCCGAGCTTGGCCTTTCCATCCGTGGCGGTACGTTCACGTCTGGCGGCAAGCCGCTCTATTATGTTGTCGCGGATCTGATCAACGGCGGTCAGGCGCTGACGGCCTATATCGATGGCACTGAGCCCGCCGAGAAGGTGTTCGAGATCGTTCTCGATCCGACGTCGAAAAATGGGTCCTATACGGTCGAAATCTTCCGTGAGCTCGACCACAATGTTGGCAGCAATGCGCTGCGGATTTCCTTCCAGTATCAGGGCACAGATGCCGACGGCGACGCAGCTGCTCCCGGCCAGGCAAGCGTTCGGATCCGTGACGACGAGCCCGTGCAGGGTGAGCCCGGCGATCGGCCGACGTTGAACGAAGACAACGTTTCGGAATACGACCTCACCGATGCGACTCCAAATCGCGATATCACGAAGACCGGCAATGTTTCATTGGGTATTGCCTGGGGTGCCGACGACAACATTCGCGGCGAGACGGAAGGTGATGAATTCGGCCGGACCGTGAAGTTCTTCAGCCCGAGCCGCCCAGAGGGTGAAGTCGAGGCAAGACTTGGTCCGGGCGGTTCTCAGGTAGAGGCCGGCAATTACAAGGATCCCGCCGAGCTTGGCCTTTCCATCCGTGGCGGTACCTTCACGTCTGGCGGCAAGTCGCTCAATTATGTTGTCGCGGATCTGATCAACGGCGGTCAGACACTGACGGCCTATATCGACGGCAGTGACCCGGCCCAGAAGGTGTTCGAGATCGTTCTCGATCCGACATCTGAAAATGGGTCCTACACCGTCGAGATCTTCCGCGAACTCGACCATAATGTCGGCGATGATCCGCTGCGGATTTCCTTCCAGTATCAGGGCACGGATGCCGACGGCGACACCGCCGCGCCCGGCCAAGCAAGCGTCCGTATTCGAGATGACGAGCCCGTACAGGGTGCGGTCGGCGTAGCCCAGCCGCTGTCTGAAGACGACGTTTCGACCTATCCGGCAACAGATCCCACCACGACAGACGTAACCAAGACCTCCAGCACGCTCGGAATTGCCTGGGGTGCGGACGATAACGTCCGTGGCGAGACCCAGGGCGATATGTTCGGCCGAACGGTCCGCTTCTTCGGCACGACCGTCACCCAGGGCGAAGGCGGCCAATCGGTCGTGGCCTCCGCGCAGGTGTCCGCGGGTCGGTTCATGGATGCCCGTGCCGTTGGCCTGACGATCGAGGGCGGCAGCTTCTCCTCCGGAGGTCGCGCGCTGAGCTTTGAGGTCACCAATCTTGCCAATGGCGGTCAGATCCTGACGGCCTATATCGGTGACACGGCCACCAAGGTCTTCGAGATCGTTCTCGACCCGACCAGCACCACCGGCTCCTACACACTGGAGATCTTCCAGGAGCTCGATCACGCCGCAAATTCCGACTTGATCAAGCTTTCCTTCGCGTTCCAGGGCACGGATGCCGACGGAGACAGCGCTGCATCCGCGACGGCGAGTGTCACGATTTCCGACGACCAGCCTTTGATCGGCCAGCCCTTCCAGGGCGGTGTCGTCGAGGAAGAACAGCGGGAGGTTGCCGGATCCGGCAATGAAGATCGCGGCAGCAATGACAATCTCGATCTGGACAACCGTCGTTCCGATGATGTGACGTCCCACCGTGCGCAGGGATCGCTCGCCATCAGCTGGGGTGCCGATGACACGAACAGCAACAGCGGCAGCCAGCCCGGCGACCGCTCCGTGCAGTTCACGGCAGCCGGTATTGCCGCGCTGGAGGGGCAGTCCCTGACTTCGGACGGCACTGCGCTGAAATACAAGGTCGTGATGGTAAGCGGACAGCCGACGCTGATCGCCTATACCGGAGCTGAGCCTGTAGCACCTCCGGCCGACCAGGCTTCGGGCATTGCTGCCGGCATTGTCTTCACCGTGTCGCTCAGCGACGCAGCGGATGGCAGCTACGTCTTCACCCTTTTCAACACGCTCGACCACAAGGGTTCGGCTTCCGGCGAAGATACGCTTTCGCTGACTTTTGAGTTTACCGCGACCGATGCGGACGGCGACGTCACGCGTCCGGCTTCGTTCGACATCAAGATCATTGACGACGTGCCGACGGCGGATGGAGCCGGTGCGCGCTATGTCGAAGAAGAAGCGCTGCCGAACGGCAACGAGGACATGAGCCCGTTCGGTGTCGAAATGACCGGCGTGATCGCCAATCTCGGCTTCATCACCAAGTCGATCGGTGCATCGCTCAACATCGCCTGGGGCGGTGACGACGGCAACAAGGCCCTCAACGCCGGCTTCACCGGCACGCAGCTTGCCGGTGATCGGTCGGTTGTCTTTGCGACGTCCAACAGCGTCGCTCCGGTGACGGTTTCGGCTACGGACGTCGGCGCCTTCCTTAGGGTATTCAGCGGCAACACCCCGGTTTCGCTGGCATCGCTGACCTCCGAAGGACAGAGCCTCGTCTACAGTCTGTCGAACAATGGCACGGTGCTGACGGCCAAGGCCGGTGATACCGTTGTCTTCACGGTGACCCTCTCCGACGCCAACGACGGTAGCTACAGCTTCAACCTCAGCGGCGTTCTCGACCACCCGGTGAGGGGCGACAGGCCGTCGGATGAAGACGTCCTCTCGTTCAACTTTACCTTTACCGCCCGCGACGGCGATGGCGACGTTGTGCGTGACGGCTTCCAGGTCAATGTGATCGACGACTCGCCGGTCATTGGCCGGACCGAGCGCGTCACCGTCGAGGATGAAGGCGTCAACAATGGTAATGATGAGAATGACGACGGGCTGAGCAAGTCGGCCACCGGTTCGCTCGCCATTTCCTGGGGTGCGGACGATGGCAACAACGGATCCGGCGGAAAGGGTGACCGTTCCGTTGCCTTCTCCACCGACAGCGTCGGTGTCCGCGGCGATAGCGCGCGTGTTCTGACGTCGCTCGGGCAGCAGGTCTATACGAAGATCGTTGACGGCGTGCTCGTGGCCTATACCGGTGGCCAGAATGCCGCCCCGGCGAGCTTCAATGCGCAGTCTCTGCCCGGCAATGTCGTCTTCTACGTCACGCTCTCCGACGTCTCGAACAGCGGCTCCTACACATTTAACCTCGTCAAGCCTTTGGACCATATCGCCGGTGGCGACGAGAATGAACTCTCCCTGACCTTCTTCTTCACCGCCACGGATTCCGATGGCGACATTGCCCGCGACTCGTTCACGGTCAATGTCCGCGACGACGTGGCCATCATCGTTCCGCCGGCAACTGCAGGGGTAGTCGAGGAAGAGCAGGAAGCCGTCGTTGGTGTCGGAAATGATGACACGACCGCCAACGGTGAGACCGAGGCCATCAATATCGACCTCGATACCTCCGGCAACAGCAACTTGACCACCAATGTCGCGACGGGAGGTCTCGGGATCTTCTGGGGAGCCGACAACGCCAATGATCGTAGCTTCCAGCCGGGCAATCGTTCGGTGCAGTTTGCCGACAGCGTCCCCGAGGATCTCAGGGCGCTCGGGCTGACATCCGATGGCGTCGGCATCCGCTACAAGGTTCTAACCGTCAACGGGCAGCAGACGCTGGTCGCTTACGTCGGAAACGAGCCGCAAACGATTCCTTCTGACCCGGCTCAGGCGGGGATCGTCTTCACCGTCGCTTTGTCGGACGCCGACAACGGCCGCTATACCTTCACGCTCTACAACACTGTTGATCACAAGAACGCCGTTCAGGGTGAAGATGTTCTGAAGCTGGACTTCAAGTACACCGCCACGGATTCCGATGGCGACGTAACCCAGCCCGCGATCTTCTCGGTCAAGCTGATCGACGATGTGCCGACCGTTGGCACCGTGGCCACCCGCTATGTCGAGGAAGAGGCCTTCGCAAACGGCAACAAGGAGACGGCTGGCAGCGTCGAAACAACGGCATCGGGAGCCAATGGCGGCCCAGTCGGCCAAAGCGTGGGTGCCTCGCTCAATATCAATTGGGGTGGTGACGACGGCAACAGATTCGTCGACCGCGGCTTCAACGGAGGCCAGACTGCTGGCGACCGCTCGGTCATCTTCGCCGGCCAGCCGGCCGACTACCTGAAGGTCTACAGTGGCAACACGGAGGTCCCGCTGTCGGAACTGACCTCGGCGGGTCAGGCTCTGTTCTTCAGCATTTCCGATAATGGCACGGTCCTGACCGCACGGGCAGGCTCCGTCGAAGGCGCCGTCGTCTTCACCGTTACCCTGTCGGACAGTGGCAGCGGGCGGTACGACTTCGTCCTTCGCGGCGTTCTTGATCACCCGGCCAATGCAGCCGGTGCCGAAAACGAAGATGTCCTGAGCCTCAGGTTTACGGCAACCGTACGTGACAGCGACGGTGATCGCGTCACCACCGACTTCACGGTGGGCGTCATCGATGACAGCCCGATCATCGTCTCTCCGTCGACCGGCACGGTCGAGGACGAGGCCGTCAACGGCGGCAACAACGAGGCCGATGGCCTGACCAACACGGTGGTCAACGGTTCGCTCGGCATCTCCTGGGGGGCGGACGACGCCAACAACAATACTCTGCTCGGCGATGGCAACCGCTCTGTCGCGTTCACCAACGCGACCGTCCAGGTAAGCGGTGCCTATGGCAGCGCCTTGACCTCGCTCGGCCTTGCAGTCAACACAACGCTGATCGGCGGTGTTCTGGTCGGTTACACGGGGACTCCCCCGACGAGCTTCAATCCGAATGCCCTTCCGACCAACGTTGTCTTCTACGCAACGGTCTCGGATTCCTCGGCCACCGGTTCGTACAATTTCACCCTCGTGAAGCCGCTCGATCATGCGGCAGGCAGCGGCGAGAATGAACTGACGCTGACCTTCAACTTTACCGCCAAGGACTCCGATGGCGACACGGCTTCGTCGACCTTCTCGGTCAAGGTCGTGGACGACGTTCTCACGATCGGCACGCCTGATGTCGGCATTGTCGAGGAAGAACAGCGCGAAGTTGCCGGCAGGGGCAACGATGAAAATCAAGGCACCGACGATCGCGACACCGCACAGAGCCTCGACGTCACGACGCACCGGATCGATGGTTCGCTGAACATCAACTGGGGCTCCGACAACGGCAATGACGGCAGCCAGCCGGGCGACCGCTCCGTGGCCTTCACGAATGCGACCGTCCAGGTCGCCAACGCCAATGGTGACGGCATCACCTCGCTCGGCGAAACCGTGAAGACAGGCTTCATCAACGGAACGCTGGTTGGCTATACCGGCAACGGTGTCCCGGGCAGCCTCGGCAGCGACCGGATCGTGTTCATTGCGACGGTCTCGGATGGCGACCCGAAGGGCAGCTACAGCTTCACGCTGGTAAGGCCGCTCGATCATGCCAACGGTCAAGGCGAGAACCAGCTCACCCTGACCTTCGGCTTCACGGCCACCGATTCCGATGGCGACAGCGTGACGGGTTCGTTCTCGGTCAAGATCATCGACGACATTCCGACGGCGCCGACCAGCGTCAATGCCGCCTATCGTCTCGACGACGAAGGTCAGGATGCGATTGGAAGCGGCAATCTGGGCGGACAGAACGATGCATCGCCGTCGCGGTCGTCGGTCTCGGGAGATGCGGGGGCGTTGTTCAGCGCTGGTGCAGATGGCGTCTCGTCCATCACGATCACCGGACCGGCCTTCCAGGTTGTCTATGAAAACCGTGCGGGCTTCGCGCAGACCGAGGACGTGACCTGGGGCACTGGCCGCGTCGGCAGCAACGGTTCCGTGACCTTCACCGCAACCAGCACCAACTATCCGAGTGGCGCGGCTGTCCTTATCATCCGCCCGGATGGTTCCTATAGCTTCGAGCTGAAGGCTCCGGTGGCGCATTCGGCCAATGGCGAAGACGACAAGCTGTTGTCCTTCGGCTACACCGTCACGGATGGTGACGGCGATGCCAAGAGCGGCACGCTCAACATCACCGTCAACGACGATACCCCGACCGCGCCGCAGGTGGTCAATGCCGCCTGGAGGCTCGATGACGAGGCTCAGAGCGACGTTTCGGACCCGAATTATGGTGGATCGAACGACGTCTCGCCGTCCGCCGATGAGGTCATGGGCCTGCGCGGCAGCTTGTTCTCGGCCGGTTCGGATGGCGTAAAGACGATTACAATCGCCAACACCTCATTCGATGTCATCTACAAGAATGCCCAGGGCTTCTCAGAGGTCGTGACGGTCACCTGGGGAGCAGGGACCGTAGGCCCGAACGGCACCGTGACGTTTAAGGCAACCAACAGCACCTATTTCCCAGATGGCGCCGCGAAGCTTGTGATCGCGACAAACGGGGCTTACGTGCTCGATCTGGACGCTCCCGTCGCCCACGGGACTTCCGGTCTCCGTGAAGAGGATGCCACGCTTTCGATCGGCTACACCGTTACCGACGGCGACGGCGACCTTGTATCGGGTACTCTGAATGTGGCGGTCAACGATGACACGCCCGAGCAGGATGGTGCTGCGACGACCGGGCTGACCCGCAACGAAGACGATCTTGCAGGCGGCAATGACAACCTGCCGAAGGAGTCGCTCTCCGCAACCGGTAGCCTGAACGTCGACTTCGGCTCGGATGGCGTGCGGTCATTCGTGCTGAGCGCGCCGAATGCCACCTGGACCGAAAACAACCGGACGCTGACCGACAACGGCGGCGTGTGGAAGATCGAGGTTGCCGCCAACGGGACCTATAAGTTCACGCTGCTGGACAACACGCTGGCGCATTCTGCGCAGGGCGAAGATACGCTGCAGATCGGTGTCCGCTACACGGTAACCGACGGTGACGGCGACCAGATCTCCGGCGGCTTTGCCATCAACATCATCGACGACGTTCCGGTCGCAACCTCTGCCGTTGTCACCGGCACGGCCAATGAACTGCTCGTGGCAGACGGCAACCCGGCGACGCCGGAAGTCACGGGCACGCTTGCATCGCTGGTCTCCTTCGGCGCCGATGGAGCCCATCCGTCCGATGCCTACACCGTCGAGAGCAGGAATCTGTCTACCTCTCTGACCTCGCTCACCTCGAACGGTGTGGCGCTGACCTTCACGGTCGTCGGCAATGTCCTCACCGCCCGTGCCGGTGAAGTGCCTGTCTTCACCTTCTCGGTCAACGCCCAGACCGGCGCCTACAGCTTCACTCAGCTCGGCCCGATCGATCACATCGAGAAGGTCATCATCGATGGCCAGGGGTATGCTCTTTCGGCCCTGTCTGCGGCCAATACCCAACTCAAGGTGCCGGAGGTGGCCGGCGACGACATCGAGGTTGTCGGTCGCCTGCCCAATGGCGATGTGATCATCCGCGTCACCAATGACGGCAACAGCTCGGTCAGCTGGACGCTCGACAACAACTCGGTCACTGGCGACAACCTCGTCGTCAATCTGGCCCCGCGGCAGACCGCCTATATCAATGTCGGCAACGTCGGCACTGGTTCGGCTGTTCGGTTCGATCTCGATGGCGACAATGCGCCCAACGATGTCGTGGTGGTCGACCGCAGCACACGCGCGATCGAATTCATCGATGGCAGATCTTCCCTGACACTCGACCTTTCCTCGGCGGTCACGGTGCGTGATGGCGATGGCGACACGCTTGCCCTCTCCAAACAGCTGGAGATCACGGTCACGGACTCAACCCCGTCCATTGCCTCCGGCATCAACGGCGAAGTCTTCGAAGACGGCATCAAGTCGGTCAGCGGCCGTGCCCTGGTCAACTGGAATGCGGACAATGGTCCGTCTAAGACGCTGGTGCTGAACGGCAATCCGTCCATCGTCGATGCCGGTGGCAATCGGATCGGCACGCTTTACTCGAATAACCAGGCCGTTGCCTTCACGACGATCAATGGCGTTCTGGTGGCCTATCTTGCCGGAACGACGGCCTCGGTCGCCGCCAACCAGGTCTTCACGCTGACGCTCGACGCAGCAACCGGCAGCTACACGTTCACGCTGCTCCAGCCACTCGATCACACCGCTCCGAATGGCAATGACCATTACCTGGCATTCGGCTTCACGGCTGTCGCCACCGACGGCGACAACGACGTTCTTTCCGTCCCCTTTACGGTCAAGGTGGATGCGGCCGGCACGATCAACGGCAACACCATCTCGTATGGTGCAGTGTCGACCGGCGTTTTCGCCAACCTCAGCGACAATGCCGAACTCATCGGGTTGCAGCAGGTTGCCGGACGCATGGCGACCGACCGCACAGGCGGCACGATTATCGGTCGTGATGCGCTGGGTGCTGCGATCGTCAATGCCGAGGGTGGCAGCGGCAACGACATCCTCGTTGGCAACAACGCGGCCAACGTTCTGACCGGCGGCAATGGCGAGGATGTGCTCGTTGGCCGTGACGGCAACGACACGCTGAATGGCGGTGTCGGCGACGATACGCTTCAGGGCGATGGCGGCAACGACACGCTGCGCGGCGGCGACGATGACGATATCCTTGAAGGAGGGACGGGCAACGATACGCTGGAAGGCGGTGAGGGCAACGACAGTCTCATCGTTTCGGCTGATATCGACGATGCAGCGTCTTTCGGACCGCGCAGCTTCACGCTGGGCGACGGCAGCACTCGCCAGGTCTCGCTCGCCGGACGTTCCGGCGAAGGTGATACGCTTGATGGCGGCAATGGCATCGATACGGTGACCTTCACCCCGGCCTCGGCGTCGAACGGCTTCGTCTTCGACCGTGCCAATTCCTCGCTCGGTCTCTCGGGTGTCGAAAAGTTCATCGGTACGGATGGTGACGACATCATCCTTCTGCCGCGGACCTACTCGACGGATGACGCATCGGTCATCGAAATCGATGGCGGCAAGGGCAACGACATCCTGCAGGGATCGGGTGCCCAGGCCGACAAGATCACCGGCGGCATCGGCAATGACCAGATCTCCGGGCTTGGTGGCAATGACACCCTCGAGGGTAATGAAGGTGATGACCAGCTCTGGGGTGGCGATGGCAACGACGTTATCGAAGGCGGTGACGGCAACGACACGCTTTATGGCAATGCCGGAAGCGACAAGCTCTTCGGCGGCGAGGGTAATGATACCTTTAATCTGAATGTCGATGTGACAGGCACTGGCAGCCGCAACGTCAAGCTCGGCGATGGCTCGATCCGCAGCGTCTCCATTGCCGGTCTTGCCGGCACGGACGACATCGTCACCGGCGGTATTGGCAATGACCGCATTGTGCTCGATCGCGGCACCGCTGACGGCTATGTCCACGACACCTTCTCTGCGCCGAACTACATGAGCGGTGTGGAGGCAATCGACGGCACCTCCGGTCGTGACGTGATCATCGTCAGCGAAAGCTATCTCAGCGATGCCAATGGTGGTGGCATCGAGATCAGCGGCGGCGCGGGCAACGATACGCTCGGCGGCGGCGCGGGTTCGGACCTTATCTCAGGTGGCAACGACGACGACCTGGTCTCCGGTCTCGGCGGCGACGACACGCTGTATGGCAACCAGGGCAATGACGAGATCTGGGGTGGTGCGGGCAACGACGTCATCGACGGTGGCGCCGGCAACGACACGATCTACGGCAATGCCGGCAACGACACGATCGTCGGCGGTGCGGGCAACGATACGATCCGCCACAACGTCGGCGACGGAGACGACATCGTCGACGGCGGCACGGAAACCGGCACGACCTATCCGGATTATGACGAACTGGTCATCAACGGTGACGCGACTGCCCGTACCTTCACCCTGGGTCTGGCAAGCGGTCGTCCAGAGATCGGCAATGCCGCGAGCAAGGACATCCTGGTCTCCTATAGCGGCGGCTCCGTCCAAGCCGACGAGATCGAGCGTGTCACCTTCAACCTCGGATCCTCCGGCGATACCGTGGTCCTGAACCCGGTGACCGATTCCGCCATCCTTCCGACGACGATCGTCGTCAACGGCGGCACGGGCAACGATACGATCGACCTGTCGAACTTTGTCGGTAGCACGGTCCAGATCGTCGATGCCGGTGGCAAGGACACGGACACCCTGAAGCTCACCAATGTCCGTTGGCAGGACGTGACAGTCACGCAGGAGAACGGTCAGTTCATTCTGAACCTGCCGAACCTGCCGAACCACACCATCGTCAAGGCTGGCGGGATCGAAAGCTTCACCTTCCAAAACGGCACGGTTACGGCCCAGCAGTTGATGCAGCAGAAGCCATCGGATATCGCCACGACGGGTCTGACGATCGCTGAAAATGCGGGCGAGGGCGCTCCGGTTGGATCTGTCTCCGCGACTGACGCCAACGGCCCGATCGACCCGCTCACCTACGCCTTCGTGACGAACAACGGCACGTCCCAGACGTCACCTGATGGCCGCTTCACCATCAACGCGACGACCGGCGCCATCACGGTGGCCGCGGGTGCTGTCATCAACTACGAAACCGAAAAGACCATCGACGTCACCATCCGCGTCACCGACAGCAGGCTTGGCTTTATCGACGAGACGTTCACGATCAACGTGACGGACGTCAACGAAGCACCAACAGCTGTTGGCTTCACCAATGTTATGTCGGCGATCGATGAGAACATCGTCATTGACTCCGACGGCATCAAGGTTGCCGACATCACGGTGACGGATGATGCGCTTGGCACAAACCAGCTCAGCCTCGTCGGGGATGATGCCGCGTCGTTCCGGATCGTCGGTAACGCCTTGTACTTCGTCGGCACCCAGGTGAACTACGAAGCGAAGGCGAGCTACAGCGTCTCCGTTCAGGTCAACGACACGACCGTTGGCGGCACACCGGACGCCTCGCAGACGTTTACGCTCAGCGTAAACAACCTGAACGATCTGCCGACATCCAACGATGACAGCATCACCATCCTCGAAGACACGGCAACGCCGCTGACGATCAACGACTTCGGCACGTTCACCGATGAGGATGCGGGCCAGTCGCTGGCGGCGGTGAAGATCACAAGTCTTGCCTCCAAGGGAACCCTCCAGTTCTACAATGGCTCGACTTGGCAGCCGGTTGCCACCAATGACGTGATCTTGCGTGACGACATCGTCGCCGGAAAACTGCGCCTTGTTACGCTCGAAAACGAAAGTGGTACGGCTTACGCGACGATACGTTTCCAGGTCGGCGACGGCATTGGCTTCAGCACCGAATCCTACACGCTCATGGTCAATGTGACGCCCGTCAATGACGCGCCGACGGCAAATGCCGTCAGCGCGGAAGGCCTGGAAGACGGCAGCGTGCCCATCAGGCTGTCGGGCACAGATCCAGACGGCACAGTGACCGGCTATGTCATCAAGACGCTACCCGAAAATGGACAGCTCTATGCCGGAAACAGCGGCAGCGTTTTGAACAAGGTTGTCCTAGGCCAGGTTTTCACCGGCAATCTCGTTGTCTTTATCCCGAACGCCAACTACAGCGGTCCTGCCAGCTTTACCTATGCGACCGTCGACAATGAAGGAGCGGAGAGCACACTTCCAGCCACGGTGACGATGGACATCGCACCGGTTGCCGACAGCGTATCGATGTGGACTTTCGGATCTAGCAGCGGCGCGGAAGACACCGCAATTCCGTTGAAATTCGGCGCGGAACTGACCGACCTGGATGGCTCGGAAAAACTGACCATCACAGTGTCGAGAATCCCCGTTGGAGCGACGATATCCGATGGCACGAATGTATTCGTCGCCACGGCTGAGACGTCCAGCGTCGACGTGACCTTGTGGTCCCGCTCCGGACTGGTGGTGAAGCCGCCGCTGAACAGCGATAGTCGTTTCATCCTGGAAATAAAGGCCACAGCCACCGAACAGGTGGGCGGGGACAGCAACTCGACCTCGGTGCTCCACACTGTTGTCGTCACGCCCGTGGCTGATGCGCCAATCGTGACGGTGACACCGGCGAGCGGTGAGGAAGACAAGTGGATCGATCTGCGGTTTACGGTCGCGCTGGCGGATCCTTCGGAGACCCTGAGTTACTCGCTCTCGAACCTGCCGGAATTCTCCTGGTTGTCCGATGGCACTCGTACCTTCCTGATGAACTCCTTCTCGGCGCCGTCGGTCAATCTCGACGGTTGGGACCTGAGCCGTCTGAAGTTCCTGCCAAGGAGCGACTTCGCAGGTGATATCGTCCTGAAGCTTACGGCGACATCCACAGAGATCGACGGCAAATCCGCAAGCGTGATCGTTGACGTGCCCATCCGTGTGGCAGCGGACGCCGATACGCCTTCTGTCGGCTTTGCATATCTTACCGACCCGAGGCCCGAGGATACGGACCTCTGGTTCAGGGTCGAGGGCAGTGTGACCGACCGGGATGGCTCCGAAACGCTCAAGATCACCATTTCGGATATACCGGTGGGTGCCGTCTTAACGGATGACGGAGGCAACCGGTTCATCGCGACTTCGGATTCTACCACCGCCGACGTCACGAGGTGGAATACGCAACAGCTCTTCCTCAGGCCGCCGTTGAACATCAATGGCACGATCAATCTGACCTTGTCGGTCACGGCAACGGAAGGTTCGAACGGCGACACGGCCACCGAAATACGAACGATTCCGTTCTTGGTCGCAGCGGTTAACGACACGCCGGTGATCACCGTCGGCACAGGTGATCGCGCTGATGCGGCCCTGGCCGAGGCAAACGCTGGCCTGACCACCAGTGGCACGCTCACCGTCACCGACGTCGATGTCACGGATATCGTGACTGCAACCGCTCACTCGGTCGCATCCGTGGGGCCGACGGGCGGCCTGACGACGCAGCAGTTGCTCGGCTACCTCAGCTTCACCAACGCTCAGGTGCTGGACAATATCGAGACCTCGGACAAGCTGACCTGGAACTTCAATTCCGGCAGCCAGGCCTTCGACTTCCTGGCAGCTGGCCAGACCCTGACGCTGACCTACGTTGTCCGTGCGACCGATAACAGCAGCGGTGCGGCATTCGACGACCAGACGGTCACGATCACCATCACCGGCACCAATGATCGTCCGGTCATTGCCGGTCTGGACAATGTCTCGATTGCCGAAAACCAGGCCGGTGTTCTGATCGACACCTTCCAGGTCAGCGACGCGGATACCGCCTCGGGTCTTGCCTTCCGTGTGCTGACGACGGGTGGGGTGGTTGACAGCCGCTTCGAGGTTGTGGCCGCAAACGGCACGACTTTGGGGCAGCCGGGGACCTATCAGCTCCGCCTGAAGTCCGGCCAGAGCTTCGATTTCGAGTCTGCCGGCACGGTGTCCGTGACGGTCGAGGTCAACGACCAGGCAACCGGCAACAACATCACCACCCAGCCGGTGACCATCACTGTGACGGATGTGGTCGAGAACCGTCCGCCGGTTGCGAACAACGACGTTCTCGCCTTCGGTGCACCCTCCATGGGGACGGGCTGGACCTACAACGTCGCTAACGGCCATTACTACAAGATCGTTGCTGGCAACTTCTCGTGGGATCAGGCGTCCGCCGCAGTGACCGCCGAAGGTGCCTATCTGGCCACCATCACCAGCCAGACCGAGCAGAACTTCATCCAGCAGCTCGCGACGCTTGGACCGAATTGGTATGTCGCTCAGGGCGCCTGGATCGGCGCGTCCGATAGGTCTCTGGAAGGCAACTGGACATGGGTCAACGGCCCCGAATCCGGGACGCAGTTCTGGACGGGGACCTCGGGTGGCACCAGCGCCGGATATCAGAACTGGGGCAGCGGCGAACCCAACGATTGGGCTTCGAACGAGGACTACGCCCAGATCTTGTTCGTCGCCGGAGGGGTCTGGAACGACGCCACCGGCGCCGCAGCTCCTAACGGCCAGGTCGGTGACTATTCCGGCTACGTGGCCGAATGGGGGGCTCCGGGAGCGAGCGGTGCCGTTTCCGAAAATGCCGTCACCAGGTTCTCCACCGCCCTGCTGCTGGCCAATGATACGGATCCGGATGGCAATGCGCTGGTTGTCACCGGGCTCGGCGTCGGAAGCGCGCTGACCGCAACCACGAAAAGTGGCGCGACGGTTACGCTGAACACCCTGACGGGTGAGATCTCCTACAACCCTGCGGGTTCGGCGACGATTCAGGCATTGCCTCAGGGCGGAAATCTGGTCGACACATTCACCTATACGATCAGCGACGGCCAGGGCGGCACCGCTACGGCAACCGCATCGATCACGATCTACGGTGTGAATGATGCGCCGACGATCACGGGTCTCACCAGCAGCAGTGTGTCGGAAGACGGCACTCTGGTGGCCACTGGAACGCTGACCATCGTCGATGCCGATAGCGGGCAGTCCGGAGCAACTGCCGCCTCCGGCAGCGCGACCCACGGCACTTGGTCCATCAACGCCGGGGGCACCTGGACATACACGCTGGATAATACAAAACCGGCGGTGCAAAATCTGAACACGGGGCAGACACTGAGCGATAGCTTTACCGTGAGGACAGCGGACGGCACGCAGCAGGTCATCAACATCACGATCAACGGGCTGAATGAAATCGTTCCCCTGAGTGTTAATGAGTCAACATCTGCGGCTGGCCGTTCTGTATTCAGTTCCGAATCTTCCAGCTTTAACTTCAACACCTCAACTCTCTTCACGGGAGGAATTCTGCCGATCAGCTACCGTTTTGAGAAGGTTTCAGGTCCTGACGATCGCTGGATGTCACGCGGATCTTCGGTAACGGGTGACCCGTCGTCGACATGGGACGCTGGACTTTACATCTACAAGGTAACTGCAACGGATCTCGGTGGATCAACCGCTGATACATACGCTGCATTTAGCGCCTTGTCCGCTGCTGCATGGAACCGATCGGTCCAGAGCGCGGCAAACTTCTCGAACGCAAACCAGTCGTCCGGTGATCTGATCACGATCTTAGAGACTGCGGCCGCGAACCAGACTTTGAATGCCGGCGGCGGAAATGATGCCGTCGTTGGCAGCAGTAAGGTCGATACCATTCAGGGTGGTGTTGGCAACGATGCGATCTACGGCATGGGTGGCGACGATATCCTTGAGGGTGGTACTGGAAACGACTTCATCGACGGTGGTGCCGGCGATGACAGGATCTTTGGCGGAGCCGACAATGATGTGCTTCTCGGCGGCTCCGGCAACGATACGTTCACCTATGTGGTCGGGGAAGGCACTGACATAGTGGATGGCGGCAGCGGTGCCACCGACACCTTGTCTATTCTGGGCGACAGCAACAACAACACGCTCAGCGTCGTCGTTGCAGGCGGCGTGATCACGCAGTTCAATGGCGGCACGGTTGTCAATGTCGAAAGGGTCACGGCCGATCTGGGCAGCGGCTCGGACACTTTGTCCTACGGAAACACTGAGCAGGCTGTGGTGGTCAACCTCACTCCTACTTTTAACGGTGTGACATCGACTGGTGCTGCGACCGGCTTCTCAACAATCACCAACGTCGAAAATGTGACAGGCGGTTTGGGCAATGACAGGCTGACTGGTAACGATGGGGCCAATACGTTGAACGGTGGTCTTGGAACCGATGTATTGGCTGGTGGAGCTGGCAGGGATACACTGACCGGCGGCGGTGGAGCAGATACGTTCGTGTGGACTGAATCGTTGAGCAGCAACGTCTCGAACAATGCCGACGTTATAACTGACTACTTTCGTAGGAGTCAGAGTGACATCATTGAACTGCAAAGCAGTACCATCCTTAATCCAAATGCTGTCACCGTGACCACATCCGGAAGTGACTTGCTGGTTAGGTTCAACTCAAACACTCTCTTCACGCTACAAGGAACAGCTGCGTCGGGCGACAACAGTGTGCTGATTAGGGTCAACGGCACTCTTTACAAGTACACGGCAGGCCGCAGTTCGCCTACGGCACCCGCAGACCCGATCATCCTCGACCTCGACAAGAACGGCTTCGCCTTCTCGTCCCTCGACACCGGTGTCACCTTTGACATCAATGCCGATGGTCACAAGGACCAGATTGCCTGGACCAGCGACGATGGCATCCTCGCTTACGATGCCAACGGCAACGGCACCATCGACGACGGTTCGGAAATCTTCACGCCTGATTTCAACGGCGGCAAGTTTGCGAGCGGCGTGGCAGCCCTTGCTTCGTTGGACTCGAATGGCGACGGCAAGATCGATGCGGTCGATGCGGCCTTCAAGGATCTGAAGATCTGGCTTGATGCCGACAATGACGGCATCAGCGATGAGGGCGAGCTGTCGAGCCTCACCGACAATGGTGTTGCCAGCATCTCGCTGACCGCCGACCAGTCGGGTGGCTCGGAAGACGATCAGGTGATCTTCGCCGAGGGTGAATTCACCTTCGCCGATGGTTCGACCGGCAACTTCGTCGAAGTCGGCTTCGACACGATCTTCGGCTCTGAGCCCGAAGGCGTGACGCTGCATGGCGGTATGGGCGAGGTGGTCATGACCGGCACGGCCGGCGCCGACACCTTCGTCTTCGACGAGACCGCGCTCGACGAGCTCGACGTCGCCGATGTCATCACCGACTTCAGCTCGGATGAGGGTGACGTTCTCGACGTGACGGCTCTGCTCGACAGCCTGCTGGGCGAGCAGCCCGATGCCACGGTTGATACGCATCTGCGGGCAACCGTCGAGGGTGGCAACACGACCGTCAGCGTCCAGGCCGAGCCGGGCGTCTGGAAGGATGTCGTCGAGCTGCAGAACCACGACACGGCGATCAAGGTGCTGTTCGACGACAAGCACACCACGATCACGCCGCATGATTGATCGGCTTGCCGGGAGCGACAATCTAAAGGGCGCCCATCCGGCGCCCTTTTCGTTTTGCTCGACAGCCTGCGGGCTATTTCGGGGGCAGGCAAAACGGCGTCAGAAGAAGTGAAGTCCTGCGTTCTCCCAAGGCTGGCGAGGCTTCAGGACACGGCAGATGACCAAGCTTTCATCTCATGAAAAAAGCCCGGCTGCTGTCGCAACCGGGCTTTGCTCTTGGCCGACGAGACGATCAGTCGTTGGCGGTGACCTTCAGACCGATCAGGCCGGGAATGGTTTCCGGCGCGCCCATGGCCGCCCCCATGATCATCGGGAAGGCGACCGGGTTTGCGGGCGCCGCCGCAATCGTCAGCGCCTTCGGATTGTCGATATAGGCGTTGACCGCAGCCGAGACTTCGTTCTGCAGCGCGCCAAGCTTGGCCTGGGCGAGCAGGATCGGCACCATGCCCTTGACCATCTGCGCCATCTGCGCGCCATCCGTGCCCTGGCTCTTGCCGGCATAGTCGAGGCCGCGCTTGGTGATGCCGGCATCTTCGAAGCGGATCTGGGCATCGACCAGCGACAGCTGCTGCACCAGGCCAAGCATGGCAAGGCCAGCAGCCTGCTGGGCCTGCTCGTTCTGCGGCTCAGCCTGCATCATGCGAGCCTGTTCCTGCATCTGCTTGACGAGGTCGAGCGTGTAGCCGGACATCGAGAAGGCGAGGCTGAGCTTGCCGACATTGGCGAAGTCGATCGAATAGTCTTCGATATCAATCGTGCCGCTTTCGACTTCCCAGCTGCCGGACATCGTCATGTTGCCGTCGAGGGTGGTCAGCCCGAGCGCTTCGATCTGTGCCTTGGACTGCGGATCCTCGACGGTGCTCAGATCTGCCTTCACGCCGGTGACATTGCCTTCGAAGGTGATCGTGGTCTCATCCTCGGAAAGGCCCATGGTGCCGACGGCTTCGGTCATCGAGAAGACCGACTTCCCGTCAATCGTCACATTGATCGGGCCGCTATGCGCCTCTTCGTAGAACATCAGCGAATCAATGCCCTCGGCATTGACGTCACCCGGCACATAGATGCCTGCGAGATAGAGATCCTGAACCTTGAAGCTCGACTTTTCCTCGGTCACGTTGACCTCGGGAAACTCGATGCGCTCGATGTAATAGGCGCCGGCTTCCTCTTCGCTCACGCCCTGCAGCGTCAGCTCGGCGATGGTCAGCGGCTTGTCGCCTGCATTGCCGTCGACGCCGAACTTGACGCCCTTGAGCAGCACGTCGGAGCCAGACACTTCGATGGCATCTGCGGTGATGGTCGTGCCGCCGCTGGCGAAGGAAGCATTGATCTTCTTGAGCAAATCCTGGCCGTCCAGCGCGAAAGCCGGACCTGTGAAAGCGCAGAGCGCGGCGCTCGCGAGCAGAAGTCGGGTGGAGCGGTACAAGGTCATGAGGAGGTCCTTCGTGCTGGTCCCGCGTCCAAGGCGGGCAAAATTGATCGGCGATATTTATAAGTGGGATTGGAAAAACGTCCACCGCTTTTCGCCGGAACGACCTGCACGTCCATTGCGGCGTGATGGTGGTCACAGCCCTTAATCCACAGGCTGAATCCCCGGATTCCTTGCCGTTGCGGGTCATCTCGGCTAGGCAGTGCCCATGGGGACAAATCAGCTTCCGCCCGATGAGGGTGGCGATCACATTCTTCCTGTTGACCTGAAGGCGGCGCTCGAAGAGCGCTATCTCGCCTATGCCTTGTCGACGATCATGCACCGCGCGCTGCCGGATGTCCGCGACGGCCTGAAACCGGTGCATCGCCGCATCATCCACGCGATGAGCGAGATGGGCATTCGCCCGAACTCGGCCTTCAAGAAATGCGCCCGTATCGTCGGTGACGTCATCGGTAAGTTCCACCCGCATGGCGACCAGTCGGTCTATGATGCGCTGGTGCGCCTCGCGCAGGACTTCTCCCAGCGTTATCCAGTCGTGGACGGGCAGGGGAACTTCGGCAATATCGACGGCGACAGTGCGGCTGCCTATCGTTATACCGAAGCCCGTATGACCGATGTCGCAGCCCTGCTGCTCGAAGGCATCGATCAGGACGCCGTCGATTTTCGTCCGACTTACAACGAGGAAGACGACGAGCCGACGGTTCTGCCGGGCGCCTTCCCGAACCTCTTGGCCAATGGCGCCTCGGGCATCGCGGTCGGCATGGCGACCTCGATCCCACCGCACAATGCCCATGAGCTTTGTGACGCCGCTCTTTATCTGATCAAGAACCCCGGCGCGCCCGTCGAGGAACTGCTCGCCGATCCCGCCCATCCGGAGCGCGGCGGCATTGAAGGCCCCGACTTCCCGACCGGTGGCGTGATCGTCGAGAGCCGTGCATCGATGCTCGAGACCTACCGCACCGGTCGTGGTGGTTTCCGCGTGCGTGCCAAGTGGGAGACCGAGGATCTCGGTCGCGGCGGCTACCAGATCATCGTTACCCAGATCCCGTTCCAGGTGCAGAAGTCGCGCCTGATCGAGAAGATCGCCGAACTTCTGGTCGCCCGTCGCCTGCCGCTCTTGGAAGACATACGGGACGAAAGCGCCGAAGACGTGCGCATCGTGCTGGTGCCGAAAAGCCGTACGGTCGATGCCACGCTGCTGATGGAATCGCTCTTCAAGCTCACCGAGCTCGAAAGCCGCATTCCGCTCAACATGAACGTGCTCTCGCAGGGCAAGGTCCCCAAGGTCATGGCCCTCAACGAGGTGCTGACCGAGTGGCTCGACCACCGCAAGGACGTGCTCGTCCGCCGTTCGAAATTCCGCCTGGCCGCGATCGACCGGCGCCTGGAAATTCTGGGCGGCCTTTTGATCGCCTATCTCAACCTCGACGAGGTGATCCGCATCATCCGCGAGGAGGACGAGCCGAAGCCGGTCCTGATCGAGCGCTTCACGCTGACCGACAACCAGGCCGAAGCCATTCTCAACATGCGCCTGCGCAATTTGCGCAAGCTCGAGGAATTCGAGATCCGCAAGGAGCACGAGGCGCTCTCCGCCGAGAAGGCCGAGATCGAATCCTTGCTCGCCTCCACCGACAAGCAGTGGCAGACGGTCGCCTGGGAAATCGGCGAGGTGAAGAAGAAATACGCGAAGGCCACCGAGCTCGGCCGCCGCCGCACCGTCTTCTCAGACGCGCCTGATGCCGATGTCGAGGCGATCCAGCAGGCGATGATCGAAAAGGAACCGATCACCGTCGTCATCTCCGAAAAGGGCTGGATCCGTGCGCTGAAGGGCCACATCTCCGACACCTCCTCGCTGACCTTCAAGGAAGGCGACGGGTTGAAGGTGGCCTTCCCGGCCCAGACGACCGACAAGATCCTGCTCGTCACCACCGGTGGCAAGGTCTACACGCTTGGCGGCGACAAGCTGCCCGGTGGCCGTGGCCATGGCGAACCGCTGCGCATCATGGTCGACATGGAAAACGATCAGGATGTGTTGACCGCCTTCGTCCATGACGCAAGCCGCAAGCTGATCTTCGTCTCGACTGCCGGCAACGGCTTCATCGTGCCGGAAGGCGAAGTCGTCGCCAACACCCGCAAGGGCAAGCAGGTGATGAATGTCGGCATGCCGGATGAGGCGAAACTCGTCGTGCCCGTCAGCGGCGACCACCTGGCGGTCGTCGGCGAGAACCGCAAGCTGCTCGTCTTCCCGACCACCCAGATCCCGGAAATGACCCGTGGCAAGGGCGTGCGCCTGCAGCGCTACAAGGACGGCGGCATTTCCGATGTGAAGTGCTTCACCATCGCCGAAGGGCTGACCTGGGAAGACAGCGCTGGCCGCACCTTTACCAAGACCAGGGAAGAACTGGTCGAATGGCAGGGGGACCGCGCTTCGGCCGGCCGTCTGGTGCCCAAGGGCTTCCCACGCAGCGGCAAGTTCTCGGGCTGATTAAGAACGAGCAAGGTTAGGGAGCCGGTCGCCATGCGGCCGGCTTTTTGCGTCAGCCGCGTTCCCAGATCGACCAGACACCCATCAGCGTCGCTGCATTGCCGAGGATGAAGTGGGAGACGATCGGGCCGGCGAGGTTCCGATACTTCAAGTGCAGCCAGCCCCAGACGATGCCGGAGACGAGCGCGACGACGGCAAGCGATTGCGAGTAGTGCAGGTGCAGGGTCGAGAAGATCAGCGAGGTGATCACGATGGCCGACATCGGGCGTGTCTTGCCGGGCATGAGATCGGCAATCGCCGTCAGCAGCACCCCGCGGCAGATCCATTCCTGCAGGGGCGCCACCAGGATGTAGGTATAGACGGTGATCGTCACCAGTTCCGGATCGAGAAGTGGCGTACCCTCGAGTTCCGGATAGAGGATCGTCCGGAAATAGGCCATGGCGGCAAGCGCGACGACACTGATCGCAAGCCCCATCCCGATCGACTTCCAGAGGTTTTCCATCCGGATGCCCATGTCGTGGCGCGTCAGGCCGCATCGCACCGTCAGGCCCCAGATGACGAAGGCGCCCCAGATTTCCATGATGCGCGACGTCCAGAACATGACCTGCGCCTGATGGGTCTCCCGGAGATTGGTCAGGATGATGCTGTTCACCAGGGCATAGATATTGATCATCAGAACCATGGTGACGAAGAGGAAGGCGAGGGCGTGGTAGCGCCGATCGGCCTCTTCCAGTGCCACGAACTGCTGCCGGAGCTTTCCGTAGCTTGCAGACAATTGCGCATAGATCTTGCGGAAGAACAGGGTTGCAAGCTCGGGCCGATCACTGAGGAACTCGCGATATTGCGAACGATCGATCTTCCAGCCGCGAACGGGGGTCAAGGTCCGGGCTGAGGCACTGCGCGGATCACCGCTGATCAGACCAAGCTCTCCGATCAGCGACCCATCGCCAGCGATTGCCAGCACGTTTCCGCTCGCGTCGTCATAGACCTCGACCTCGCCCTCGGCGATCAGGATCGCGAAGCTGCTGTCGTCGCCTTTGCGAAACATCACAGTGCCCGCCGGATAATCGACCGGATCGACATGGCTGCGAAAGGCGGCGAGATAGCTGTCGCTGACCTTGATCGCGGTGTGTTTGAGAAGTTTTTCGGAAAACTCCCGGTGTCCGGCCAGTTCTACAGCGTCGACCGTGCTCATGATGTATCCGCCCAGTTTGAATTTGGGCGGATACTACTGATTTCGTTCAGAAATCGCAGAGGGCCGTGTCGGCCAATTCTGGGATCAATCGCCAGCCTTTGTCAAAGGCCCGAGACACTCGCCAGTCGCGGAAAGGCCTTGATGCGAACCTCGTCGATCGGAACGGGGCGACCGAGATAATAGCCCTGGCCGAGTTCGATGCCCAGTTCGTGCATCAGCTCCACATGATCGGCGGTCTCCAGACCCTCGATCAGGATCTTCAGACCGCGATTGCGGATAAGCCGGATGATGTCTTCAAGCATCGCGCGGCCGGCGGGACGCCGGGCATCCTGCAGGAAGGAACGGTCGATCTTGACCGTGTCGAAGGGGAAGAGCCGCAGCCAGGAGAGGCCGGCAAAGCCGGTGCCGAAATCGTCGAGCCAGATGCGGATGCCGAGCGCCTGCAGGTCGGTGATGCAGCGGATGACATCCGACTGGCCTTCCATGTCGATGCCTTCGGTGATTTCAAAGGCAAGCTGGGAGCCGGAAACGCCGGTCTCTTCCAGAATGGTCGAGACGGCCAGCGCAAAGCCGCGGGACTTGAGCTGGATGGCCGAGACGTTGACACTCGCCATCGGCGCAACTCCGGTGGCCAGCACTTCCGTGCAGGCGCGGCGGATCGCCCAGAGGCCGAGATCGAGAATGGCGCCGGTGCGTTCGGCAACCGGAATGAACTGGGCCGGCGACAGCGGGGTGCCATCGATCATCTTCAGGCGCATCAGCGACTCGACCGCCTCGATGCGGCCTGTCCGCAGGTTCTGGATCGGCTGATAGACGAGATGCACGAGATCATTCTTGATCGCCATGCGCAGCGTCGCGGCGATGTTTTCGTTGTCGTCGGAGGTCAGCGGGTCATTCGGGTTGAACAACCGGATGCAGTTGCGGCCGTTCGCCTTGGCCGAATACAGCGCACGGTCCGCCTCGTTGATGACACGTTCGAGCTTCGGACCGCTCTGGGGACGCGTGTAGGAGGCGCCGACGCTGACCGTGACCACGGCCTGGCCATCACGCCGCTGGTCATGCACCAGATGCAGCCCCTCAACGGCGCTGCGGATGATTTCGCAAAGTGCCATCACCTGATCGCGTCCGGTGACCCGCGACAGCACGATGAACTCTTCACCGCCATAACGGCCAACGGAGGCATTGAGCGGCTTCAGCGTATCGCTCAGCACGTTTGCCACGAGGATCAAGCAACGATCGCCTGCCTGGTGACCATAGAAATCGTTGTACTTTTTGAAGAAGTCGACATCGACGAGGATGGCCGCAAACGCCTTGCCGTCAGTCTGCCAATCGTTCCAGTAGTCCCGCAGACGCTTGTCGACGGCACGACGGTTTTCCACACCAGTCAGATAATCCGTATTCGACAAGCGCTCAAGCGCCACGCCGCGCCTCTCAGCTTCCCGATGCTGGTGCGCGGCTTCCAGTGCATTGAGGAAGACGTTGTATCGCTCGCCATTCAGCTTCCAGTTCACGTACGAGGTAAAGATGAAGCAGGATCCATAGAACAGGCCGAAATTGATCATGTAAATCGGATCGCTCGGGAACATCGCGATCATGCTGACCAGCAGGATCGCGAGTACGATGACAGAAGTTACGACCGACAAAACGAACGGAAAAATGAAGAAGAGGTTGGCACCCATCATGAAAATGGTGCCGAAAATCATATAGAGACGTATGCTCTCAAGGGCTGAAGTCTGTAGGGCTGGTATCAACCAGAACACATAGCCCGCAACGATCGCGGCTGCGGAAATGGCCTCGATGATCTTGGCTCCAGCCTTGCCCCAGCAGCAAACTTCCAGCACGACGATCGAGGTGATCGCGACCATGAAGCGTGCGAGTATCGTTGTCGAAGCGACATCTGGAATCAGGATGAGGTCGCTAATCGAGAAGAGCAGATACACCAGCACCGCAACCCACAGGCCCTGTCGCGTCGCTTTAATGCGAGCCGGACCGGTGTGGGTCTGGTAGATGCGGCGCAGCGTCGATGACGGCGCCTGTGTAGGGCAGGTCTTGCCTGCCGCTTCAAGATCGTTGAGCGCTGCGTGCGACATTATCGGTTCCATCTGTCTCCACAGCGTCACGAGAGGAAGCGTGCCTGACCGGCTCATCGGTCCGTTTTTCAGACATCGTCAACCACTTGCTTTCCCAAACCGCCGGGAGTGCTTTCGCACTGCGATAGAGCCCGACAGATATTGTCGCTTCCGAATTTCAAATCTCAACGCCGATGTCCCGACCAGCTCCTAATCCGGCCATCTGCGACGTTAACCAAACTCCTCAAAAGTTACCAAATCGAGTCGCACAAACTCACAACTGAACATATGGTAACTGAAGTATTAACGAGGTGGCCGTTCTTCTCGGTGGTGTGGCGTATGAGACAGTTTGAATTTTCTATGGATGGCGAGAGCCTTATTACTCCCGAATCGATCGCGGCCCATGTGGTTTCACCTGGGGCCGCGGCCAGCAAGGAAGAGCTCCGGACCGCGCGGACGGCCCAGGCTCTCGTTCTCAATATTGCAATGCAGCAGTTCGAGCAGCGAGCCGAACCGCAGCAGATTATCCATCGCATTGCCGGATCGCTGCATGAACTGCGCCAGCGCTATTCGCCGTCAGTTTGGCAGCAGCTCATTCCGATCGCACAGCAACATCCCGTCGCGCAGTACTTTCTTGAGGATCCTTTCACGCGCTGGTCGTTCGAAAAGCCTCGTGGATATTCGGGTGATGCAGGTCTTCTGGACTTCATATACGGTCACCCCTCGGTAGCGGGCCAGATTGCCGGGGCCTCGCCGTTAGGCAAGGCCCTATACGATTACACCAAGGATGCCTCTTCTTCCGTCGCTGTGCGCGAGCGTCGCGATCTCTTGACGCAACATGTTGATGAAATTGCATCTTCTCGCGGCGGAGAGGCCGAGGTCCTGACGATTGCAGCAGGGCATCTGCGGGAGGCAAACCGCTCGGTCGCCTTGAAAGAAGGCCGCCTGAAACGATGGGTGGCCCTGGATCAGGACCCGATGAGCGTCGGTCTGATCAGCCGTGATTTCAATGGCACGTGTATCGAGGCCGTTGACGGTTCTGTCAGGGGAATCCTTGGCGGACGCCACGACTTCGGCAAGTTCGATTTTGTATATGCGGCTGGTCTCTATGACTATCTGAACGACAAGGTCTCTATCAAGTTGACGCAGCGCTGCCTCAACATGTTGAAGCCGAATGGTGTCTTCCTGTTTGCCAACTTCGCCACCGACATAAAGGTCGATGGTTACATGGAAACCTTCATGAACTGGGCGCTTCTTCTGCGCTCGGAAGCGGACATGTGGCGCATTATAAACGGAAGCGTCGGTGATATGCCTGCCGAAGGTACAGTGCGTTTCGGCAAGAACAAGAACATCGTCTACGGGATCATCCGCAAGCTGTCCTGAAATGAAACAGCCCTCGCCGGCTATGGTGCCGGAGAGGGCCGAAAATGTCCCGGAATGGGACGAAAATCGTGAGTTTATTTTGCGTTACCCCTCAATTTCGGGGGTAAACCTCGCCCAGCCCTGGCTCATGAGGTGCTCCTGGGGCTGGAAACGCGTCTTGTAGCCCATCTTCTTGGAGCCCTGCACCCAATATCCGAGATAGACATGCGGCAGACCCAGCGCCTTGGCCCGGCGGATGTGGTCGAGCACCATCATCGTGCCGAGTGACCGCTTTTCCATTTCCGGATTGTAGAACGAGTAGACCATCGACAGGCCGTCGCTCATCAGGTCCGAAAGCGCCACGGCGATCAGTTCTCCGCGCGGCTGCGCCGAAATCCCGTCTCCGGGGCTGCGCAGGCGATACTCGATGACCCGCGTCTGGACATGGCTGTCTTCGACCATGATTGCATAGTCGAGCGCCGACATGTCCGACATGCCGCCATTCTGATGGCGATGGTCGAGATAGTGCCGGAACAGGGAGAACTGTTCGGTCGAAGGCTGGGCGGGGAAGACGGTGGACACCAGATCCGAATTGGTGGCTTCCACCCGGCGAAAGCCACGGCTCATCTGGAACTCGTTGACCAGAACCCGGACCGAAACGCAGGCGCGGCAGGACTCACAAGCCGGGCGATAGGCGATGTTCTGTGAACGACGGAACCCGCCCTGGGTCAAAAGATCGTTCATCTCGGTTGCACGTTGCCCGACAAGGTGTGTGAACACCTTCCGCTCCATCTCTCCCGCCAGATAGGGGCACGGCGCAGGCGCCGTCAGATAGAATTGCGGGGAGGGGCTGGTCTGCGTGTTCATATGCGGATCAAGAGAATCCTTTAGCGTAACCTGTCAGAGGTAGGATGGCGCAAGAATGAAAAAGGTCAACACTCCGGCGTCGTGCCGGAGTGCTTTGTCGATACGATCGATGATTTTGAGTTTAGTAGGTCCGGACTGCGGCCGTGCCGAGCAGCAGGTCGTGCACCAGGCGCGAACGCTCGATGAACAGGCCAGCCAGCAGGACCAGCGGTGTCAGCACCGAGTTCAGGATCCAGAACAGCGCCAGATGGGCGATGGCCGTGACAAAATCGATCTTGCGGCCGTCGAGCCGGATCATCGCGATACCCATCATCCGCATGCCAGGCGTCGCCTGTGATGCGCCACCCACGGACATGCCGAAATAGAGTGCGGCGACAACGAAGAACAGGATTGGATAGAGCAGCCAGCCGAGGCCGAGCGTCAGAATGCCGAGGAAGAAGACGACGACCGCTGCCGGTATCCAGAGGAGACCGATGAACAGATAGTCGACTAGGAAGGCAAAGACGCGCCGCGAAAGCACGCCGCTATAGGCGCGCCAGTCTTCGGGGGCGGCATAGGACGAGTTGCTGTCGAGGCTCATGGCGGGCTCCTTTGAGGTTCTTCTTCAGATATGGGGAGCCCGTTGCCGAATACAATAATCCGGCAAGATCAGCTGCGCTTGGCGAGCAGGCGGGCCACCTCGGGCGCGAAATAGGTGAGGATTCCGTCGCAGCCGGCCCGCTTGAAGCAGAGCAGTGTCTCCAGCATCGCGCGTTCCCCGTCGATCCAGCCATTGGCAGCGGCGGCCTTGATCTGGCTGTATTCGCCCGACACCTGATAGGCAAAGACCGGCAGCCCGAAGGCCTCCTTGATCCGCCAGCAGATGTCGAGATAGGGAAGCCCGGGCTTGACCATCAGCATGTCAGCGCCTTCCTCGACATCGAGCGCTGCATCGCGCACCGCCTCGGTGCCGTTGGCCGGATCGATGTAATAGGTCTTCTTGTCCCCCTTCAGGAGGCCGCTGGTCGAGATGGCCTCGCGATAGGGCCCGTAGTGGCAGGAAGCAAACTTGGTCGCATAGGACATGATCCCGACCCCCTGATGCCCGGCGGCATCGAGGCCTCGGCGGATCGCGCCGATGCGTCCATCCATCATGTCCGAGGGCGCGATGATGTCGGACCCGGCATCGGCCTGGGCGATCGCCGCCTTGACGATCTGGTCGACCGTCTCGTCATTGACGATCTCGCCATCGCGCAGGATCCCGTCATGGCCATGGCTGGTGAACGGGTCGAGCGCGACGTCGGTGATAATACCGATATTGGGTGCGGCCTTCTTGATCGCCGCCGTCGTCTGGTTGATCAGATTGTTCGCCTCGAGGATCTGCGAGCCGGTCTCGTCGCGCAATGACAGCTCGATGTTCGGGAAGGTCGCAAGGGCCGGAATGCCGAGATCGGCAGCTTCCCTGGCGGCCTCAACCGCCTTGTCGACGCTCATTCGGAAAACCCCCGGCATGGCGGCGATCGGTTCCATGATGCCTGAGCCGGGCACAACGAAGATCGGCCATATCAGATCATCCACCGTCAGCCGGTTTTCCTGGACCATGCGGCGCTGCCAGTCGGCCTTGCGCAGCCGGCGCATGCGCCGATGGCCGGTGACTGCGTCTACCTGATGTGTCTTGTCCGTCATGATCCCGATCCTCGCACTATATCCGGCTGCTGATTAGCACGACCCCAGGAGCTTGCAAAACGGAAGGCGCCAACAGAGCGCACAGGCCTCTCCATCGACACGGGGCAAGACCGCTTTGATCGAGATGAGCAGGGGAGGGAGGGCCGCCCATGCTGGCGAAGGTCTTGTCCCGCGCCTATCTTCTTTCGCATGGAAGCTGATTCGTCCAACACGCCCCTTCGCAGCCTGACGGAGACCATCTTCGTCCTCTTCCTGCGTGTGGTGGCGCTCGCCTGCCTCTGGTTCGGGCTGCAATACTGGGCGCTCCTCGTCGGCTACAGCCACGATGGTCTCGGACGTTTCGATCTTCTGTCGACACCCTGGCGCGTCGCGGCCACCGGCCTTGCCGTCGTCTTTCCCGTCGCCGCCCTCGGTCTGTGGCTGGCCGGCTCCTGGGGGCCGGTCATGTGGCTGCTTGCAGCGGGCGGACAGGTGCTGATGTTCACTGTCTGGCCGGAGACCTTCGGCAGCAATCCACTGGCTGTCACCATGCATGGCGTGGTCTTCGTGGTCTTCATCCTGTTCCGCCTGGCGTTGTGGCTCGAAGGGAGACACAAGCAGGAGCGTATAACGGTTGATTTACCCTGATACGATGAGAGGCTCTGGTAAGCCTCTGTTAAGCCTGCGTTTTAAATAGAATTTTATGCGCATTGGATACGGTCCTCACCAAGGCGGGAGAAAAAACCAACACCGCCAAACAAAACAGTGAGGCAGACCGATATGAACACCAAGCTCAAGCCGCAGCCGGCCACTCTCGACCCGCAGGAAGAAGCGATCCGTTCGCTTTACCTCGAATCCCTGCACCTCGTCGAGCGTCTTCACCGCCGTCTTCTCGACGTCATCAAGGACGAGTTCGACCGCAAGGGTCGCTCCGACATCAACGCCGTCCAGGCGCTCCTGCTCTTCAACATCGGCAATTCGGAACTGACCGCCGGTGAACTGCGCTCGCGCGGTTACTATCTGGGCTCGAACGTCTCCTACAACGTCAAGAAGCTCGTCGACCTCGGCTTCATCAACCACCAGCGCTCGCGTGTCGACCGTCGCTCGGTCCGCATCAGCCTGACCGATGCCGGCCAGGAGATCGCCGAAACCGTCGCCAAGCTCTATGAGCGCCATATCGGCTCGATCCAGAAGGTCGGCGGTATCGGCACCGACGAGTTCACCCAGATGAACAAGCTCCTGCAGCGCCTCGACCGCTTCTGGAACGACCAGATCCTGTATCGCCTCTGAGGCTCCCTGAGACGACCTCCAAAGCGATCCACCGCTCGAAACCGGATGCTTCCCGCGAAGCGTCCGGTTTTCGCGTTTGGTCCTCACGAGGCGTTGTCCGGGCTACACACTCCCGTGACGGAACCGCAATGTGACACGAATTGGCCATATTGATATGGGACCGCCGGAACGAGTAGAGGAGGCGTCTCGACAGCCTCCGATCGACCTCGTAACGCATAGTTGAGCCTGTCTGGCGGCGCTTTGTTAACCATGGCGCGTTATGCGTTTGGTTTAGGTTCAGGATGAAACGGTAGGAAATATGTCCAAGACGTCAGGAATTGTTGCTCTTTCGCGCCGCTCGCTGCTTCGTGGGGCCGCTGCCGCAGGTGCGGCCGCTTTCGCCGGGCAGGCCATGGCGCAAGACGCAGTCAATGACCTCATCAACGCGCCGCGCCGCGGGAACTGGGATGACCAGTTCGACGCTCAGGCATCGCGCACGGTCGCCGCAGTCTCGTCCAACACGCCGATGCTGAGCGCCAGCAACCTGATCAACATGCAGCAGGCGATCGGTCAGCACCAGATGATCGTTTCCAATGGCGGCTGGCCGACGGTCAATGCGCCGGCGGCCCTGCGCATCGGCGCCATGGACCCGGCGGTCCAGAGCTTGCGCCAGCGTCTGATGATCTCAGGCGATCTGCCGCGCGAAGCCGGTATGTCGAACTCCTACGATTCCTACGTCGAAGGCGCGGTGAAGCGCTTCCAGGCGCGTCACGGTCTGCCGGAAGACGGCGTGCTCGGCGAATTCACCGTCAAGGCGCTCAATGTCGGAGCCGATGTCCGTCTGAACCAGCTGAACACCAATCTCGTCCGTCTGCAGGCGATGTCGGGTGATCTCGGCCGCCGTTACGTCACGGTCAACGTGCCGGGCGCCTCTGTCGAAGCCGTCGAGAACGACCGTGTCGCGCTCCGCAACACCGCCGTCGTCGGTCGTATCGACCGCCCGACCCACATGATCAACTCGAAGATCTACCAGGTCATCCTCAACCCGTACTGGACGGCGCCGCGCTCGATCATCGAGAAGGACATCGTGCCGCTGATGCGCAAGGATCCGACCTATCTGACGCGCAACGCCATCCGTCTGTTCGACGGCAACGGCAACGAAGTGCCGCCGGAAACGGTCGACTGGAATGCGGAGAAGGCACCGAACCTGATGTTCCGTCAGGACCCGGGCAAGATCAACGCCATGGCCTCGACCAAGATCGACTTCCACAATCCGCACAACGAATACATGCACGATACGCCCCAGCAGGGCCTGTTCAACAAGCTGATGCGCTTCGAGTCCTCGGGCTGCATCCGCGTGCAGAACGTGCGCGACCTCGTCACCTGGCTGCTGCGCGATACACCGGGCTGGTCGCGCCAGGAGATCGAGCGCGTCATCACCACCCGCCAGAACACGCCGATCAAGCTGGCCGAGGAAGTGCCTGTTTATATCGTCTACATCACCGCCTGGTCGACGCGTGACAACATCGTCCAGTTCCGCGACGACATCTATCAGAAGGACGGCGATGCCCAGTTGGCGCTTCAGGCCAATCTCGGCGTCGAGCAGTTTGCCGGCTCTGTGGACGAAGATTTCGTTCCGCTGCAATAATCAGCCCCTTCTGAACGTCGCATGGATTTCCAAAGCCGCGCCTCGTGCGCGGCTTTCTCGTTTATTCACTGCGGCCATTCGCCCCTGCGCGCCAATTGATCCGCAAATGTCGTTCTCCGTATTGCTCTCGTGACTGCGGAAGTTTAAGACCCCACAGCATCAAACGCTTTTGAGGAGCCAGCGATCATGTCGAACAACGATGCCTTCTTTTCTCGTTCTCTCGCCGATACCGATCCGGAGATTTTCGGTGCGATCGAGAAGGAACTCGGTCGTCAACGCCACGAAATCGAGCTGATTGCTTCTGAAAACATCGTCTCGCGCGCCGTGCTCGAAGCCCAGGGCTCGATCATGACCAACAAGTACGCGGAAGGCTATCCGGGCAAGCGCTACTACGGCGGCTGCCAGTTCGTCGATATCGCCGAAGAACTCGCCATCGAGCGCGCCAAGAAGCTGTTCGGCGTCAACTTCGCCAACGTCCAGCCGAATTCCGGTTCTCAGATGAACCAGGCCGTATTTCTGGCGCTGCTGCAGCCGGGCGACACCTTCATGGGTCTCGACCTGAACTCGGGTGGTCACCTGACCCACGGGTCGCCGGTCAACATGTCCGGCAAGTGGTTCAACGTTGTCTCCTATGGCGTTCGTGAAGACGACCATCAGCTCGACATGGAAGACGTGGCCCGCAAGGCCGAGCAGCACAAGCCGAAGCTGATCATCGCCGGTGGCACCGCCTATTCCCGCACCTGGGACTGGAAGCGCTTCCGCGAAATCGCCGATTCTGTCGGCGCCTACCTCATGGTCGATATGGCCCACATCGCCGGTCTCGTTGCCGGTGGCCAGCATCCGTCGCCGTTCCCGCACTGCCATGTCGCGACCTCCACGACCCACAAGTCGCTGCGTGGTCCGCGCGGCGGCATGATCCTCACGAATGACGAGGATCTGGCAAAGAAGTTCAACTCGGCCGTCTTCCCGGGCCTCCAGGGCGGCCCGCTGATGCATGTCATCGCCGCCAAGGCCGTTGCCTTCGGCGAAGCGCTGAAGCCGGAATTCAAGGACTATGCCGCTCAGGTCGTCAAGAACGCCAAGGTTCTGGCTGACACGCTGATCAAGCACAATCTCGACATTGTTTCGGGCGGTACCGACAACCACCTGATGCTGGTCGACCTGCGCAAGAAGAACGCCACCGGCAAGCGGGCAGAAGCCGGCCTCGGCCGCGCCTACATCACCTGCAACAAGAACGGCATCCCCTTCGACCCGGAAAAGCCCTTCGTCACCTCCGGTATCCGTCTCGGCACCCCGGCTGGCACGACCCGCGGCTTCAAGGAAGCCGAATTCACCGAAATCGGCAATCTGATCGTCGAAGTTCTCGACGGCCTGAAGGTCGCCAATTCGGATGAAGGCAATGCTTCCGTCGAGGCAGCCGTTCGTGACAAGGTCGTGGCCCTGACCGACCGCTTCCCGATGTATCCCTACATGTAAGGCTGAAGGCTGATGCGCTGCCCCTTCTGCGGATCGGATGAAACCCAGGTCAAGGACTCGCGACCGGCGGAGGACAACACCTCCATCCGCCGGCGGCGCATCTGTCCGGATTGCGGGGGGCGCTTCACCACTTTCGAACGTGTGCAGCTGCGCGAGCTGATGGTCCTGAAGAAGACCGGCCGCAAGGCACCCTTCGATCGCGACAAGCTGGTGCGGTCTTTCCAGATCGCACTGCGCAAGCGCCCGGTGGATGCCGAGCGCATCGAGCGCGCCGTGTCCGGCATTGTGCGCAGGCTCGAAAGCTCCGGTGAGACGGAGATATCCTCGGAAGAAATCGGTCTGCAGGTGCTCGAAGCCCTGAAGACCCTCGATGACGTCGCCTTTGTCCGTTACGCCTCGGTCTATCGCGATTTCAGCCATGCCGAGGATTTCGAAAACGTCATTGCCGAGATCAACGCCAAGATCTCCAGAGACAGCACGGCGGACTGACGACGTGTCCATCACCGCCCGCGACGAACGGTATATGCGGGAGGCGATCGAGCTCTCGCTCGCCCATGTGGGTCAGACCGGTCCCAACCCCTCCGTCGGATGCGTCATCGTCAAGGACGGCGAAGTTGTCGGCCGAGGCGTGACCGCGCTTGGCGGACGGCCGCATGCCGAACCGCAGGCGATCGCCGAGGCGGGTGAGAAGGCGAGGGGCGCAACGGCCTATGTCACCCTTGAACCCTGTTCGCACCATGGCAAGACCCCTCCCTGCGCCAATGCAATCGTCGCCTCCGGTATCGCGCGAGTCGTGGTTGCCGTCGCTGATCCCGATCCGCGCGTGTCGGGACGCGGACTGAAGATCCTCGCGGATGCCGACATCGAGGTGACCATCGGCATCCTCCAGAAGGAAGCCCGCCGCGCCATGTCCGGCTATCTCACGCGCCAGACGAAGGGTCGCCCGCAAGTGACTCTGAAGCTTGCCGTTTCTGCCGATGGCATGCTCGGACGCGTGGGCGCAGGGCAGGTGGCGATCACCGGGCCTGCAGCCCGTGAGACCGTCCACCGCCTGCGCGCGGAAAGCGATGCGATCCTCGTCGGGATCGGGACGGCACTTGCCGATGATCCGGAGCTGACGGTGCGCCTGCCGGGTCTCGAAAGTGCTTCGCCAGTGCGTATCGTGCTGGATCGGAAGGCAGAGCTGCCGGTCACCTCCAAACTGGTGAAGACGGCCGCTAGTGTGCCTGTGCTGGTTGCCGTGTCGCCCGGGGCATCCGGAAACCGCGCTGCGCTGGGAGACAAGGGTGTGGACGTCGTCGAGGTCGGCGGGATCGAGGAACTGCTCGCTTTGCTCGCCCAGCGCGGCATTTCCTCTCTGATGGTCGAAGGCGGCGCACGCGTCGCTGCCGATCTTCTGGCGCGCGGACTGGTGGACCGGATCCATCTGTACGACTCATCGGTGATCGTCGGTGAGGGCGGTATCGCCTCTCCGATAACAGCCGGTCGCCTGCCTGCCGGCTTCGTCAAGGTGGACGAACGACAGGTCGGCGCCGACCGGCTGCAGATTTTCGAGCGGCTGCCTGCGTCTGCTTGGGTTTAGAGCTCAATGGCTCTAACGCCAGAACAGCAGAATGAGCAGGATGAGCGGGATCGGTACGCCGATCAGCCAGAGAAGAATGCCGCGGCCCATGATGTGCCTCCAAATCGGTGTTGCGAGGCGACCTCCTCCGGGCGCCTTTGACATCGGAAACACCCCGCAGCAGACAAAGGTTCCAAAGTTCGAAAAAAGCCCCGTGTCCGGGGACACGGGGTTTGAGTTGGGGGATGGAGGGAGGCGGGGACTGGAGATCAGCGGACGTAGAAGACGACGCCGCCATCGGCAGCCTGCTCGGCACCGACGATGTTGATGAGCTCGACATTCTGGCCCTCGAGCTTCTGGGCGAGCGGACGGTTGGCAATGACGGCGGCCTGAACGAGGCGGGCTTCCTGGGAGGTGGAAGACAGATTGCCGAAGCGTTCATAGGCCGGATCAGTCGACTGCAGCTCGTCGATGCGCACGACGTCGAACTCCGTCGGCGACATCTTCTGGATCGTGGTTTCGATCTTGGTCTCGGGCATTTGCGCGTGAGCCGGCATGGCGGCAAAGCTTTCGGCACCAAAGGCAATCGCCGAGAGGGCTGAGGCACTGAGGATGGTTGCAAAGCGATTCATGGTCCTGTTCCTTTCGAGGATGTTTGCGATGGCGGGGGATTCCGTCGCTCGCTTGCAAACAGAAGGTGGGATCGCTTTGTGGCCGAATCCAGATGCTAACCGACTGATTTGCATTAAAGATTTGTCACGTAATTCGCCCGATTTTCGCCTCCATTAGCGAGGCTGGAACAATCGATCGGCAGTGGTCTCGGCCCAAGCCCGGCAGGCCATGTCCGCAACGCCGATCCGCCCCCGCGCAAAAACACTTGCCTTCCGGGATTTGGCGTGGTTTGACCGCGTTTCTGTTCGGCCAGGGGCCGCAATACCATTCAAGATCGGATCGGACCTATGGGAAACAAGACGGCTTCGCCGCATTTGCTGATCGTTGAGGCACGCTTCTATGACGACATGTCGGACGCACTGCTCGATGGTGCGAAACACGCGCTGAACGAGGCAGGTGCGACCTTCGACGTGATCACCGTTCCGGGCGCACTCGAAATTCCGCCGGCGATCGCCATGGCACTCGATGCGATGGACGACGAGGGCACGCATTACGACGGTTTCATCGCGCTCGGTATGGTCATCCGCGGCGAGACCTATCACTTTGACATCGTCGCCAACGAATCCTCGCGCGCCCTCATGGACCTCGCGGTCTCCGAGTCGCTTGCGATCGGCAATGGCATCATGACCGTCGAGAACGACGAGCAGGCCTGGGCCCGCGTCAAGCGCAGCGAGAAGGACAAGGGCGGTTTCGCAGCCCGTGCGGCCCTTTCCATGATCGAACTGAAGAAGAAACTGGGTGGCTGATCGATGAGCGGCGAAGGCAAGCATCCGGTGAAACCGGCAAACCAGCGTGGCGCCGCCCGCCTCGCAGCCGTCCAGGCGCTCTACCAGATGGACATCGCCGGCTCCGGTGTCCTCGAAGTGGTCGCCGAATACGAGGCCCATCGTCTCGGCCAGGAAGTCGACGGCGAAACCTATCTGAAGGCAGACGCCTCCTGGTTCCGCTCGATCGTCGCAGGCGTGGTGCGCGACCAGACCAAGATCGATCCGATGATCGCCAATGCGCTCCAGGACGACTGGGCACTGTCGCGCATCGACAGCACGGTCCGCGCAATCCTGCGCGCCGGCACCTTCGAATTGATCGAGCGCAAGGATGTACCGGTACCGGTCATTGTAACGGAATATGTCGAGATCGCGCAGGCTTTCTTCCCGGACGATGAGCCGAAGCTGGTCAACGCCGTTCTCGACCGCATTGCAAAGCAGGTTCGCGCCCCGGCGCAAAAATAGGATATAGGCGGATGAGCATGGCGACGGAGGCAGGGCTGGACGGACAATTCTCGACAGCCCGGCGGAATGTCGGTCTGCTCGCTGTGGCCCAGGCGATCCTGGGCTCTGCCCCGCCGCTCGCCTTCGCCGTCGGCGGTCTGGCTGGCTTTCAGATGCTCGGCGCCGACAAGTCGCTCTCGACCGCACCGCTGACCGGCTTCAACATCGGCGTGGCCGTTGGCGCCATCATCGTCGCCGCCGCATCCCGTGTTCTCGGTCGCCGCGAAAGCTTCATGGTCGGCGCGCTGATGGGGGCACTCGGCAGCGCGCTTGCAGCCTTTGCGCTCATCCAGTCGAACTTCTGGCTGTTTGCCTTCGCCCTTCTGTTGATGGGTGTCTCGGGCGGCTTCACCCAGAAGATCCGTTTTGCCGCCGCCGATGCATCGCCAAGCTTTTACAAGGGCAAGGCGATTTCCTGGATCCTTGCGGCCGGCATCATCTCCGCGATTGTCGGCCCCCAGATCGCAATCTGGTTCAAGGATTCGCTGGCCCCCGTCACTTTCGCCGGCGCCTTCCTCGCCATGGTCCCGCTGCTGCTCTGCGCGATCGCCGTCCTGTTCTTCCTGAAGCTGCCGACAATCGCTGAGAGGAAGGCCGAGGCATCTGGTCCGACGAGGCCGCTGCGCGAGATCGTCATGACCCAGCGCTTTCTCACGGGTATGATCTGCGGCATCAGTTCTTACGCCCTGATGACCTTCATGATGACCGGCGCCCCTCTCGCCATGGTCATCGGTTGCGGCTTCTCGTCAGAGCTCGCGACCCTCGGCATCCAGTGGCATGTCATCGCCATGTTCGCGCCGAGCTTCTTCACCGGTGTGCTCATCACCCGCTTTGGCCCGGAAAAGGTCGTGGCAGCTGGCTTGCTCATCCTGATGGCCTGCGCTGTCGTCGCCCACATGGGCATCGCCCTGTGGAACTTCTGGGCAGCCCTCGTGCTGCTCGGCATTGGCTGGAACTTCGGCTTCATCGGTGCAACAGCAATTGTCGCGTCGAGCTACCGGCCTGCCGAAGCCGACAAGGTTCAGGGCTTCCATGACATCATCCTGTTCTCGACCGTCGCACTGTCCTCCTTTTCCTCCGGAAAGGTGTTCACGGCCTTCGGATGGTCGGTAATGAATCTGGTGATCTGGCCGATTACCATCACCTGCCTGTTGCTCGTGCTTCTCCAACTGCGCGCTGCGGCCCGCAAACCCGCTTGAGTTCCCTTCGCAGCGCGAAATATGCGTACTTGACGCCGTAAAAAGCGCGACGCAATCTCGCCACGCGTCGACGAGGTCTCAGAGGAGGGGGCCTGAGTCTGCGAGTCACCGCCCGCGATGAGTGAGGCGCGGGCAATACGGGAGGGTATTGCGAATGACGGTTCTTCTAGGCGTAATTTTATGCGGGCTTTTGTCCGTGGTCTATGCAGTCTGGGCGACACGCTCTGTTCTTGCTGCGGATCAGGGCAATGCCCGAATGCAGGAAATTGCAGGCTATATTCGCGAGGGTGCTCAGGCGTACCTCACTCGGCAATACCTGAACATCGCGATCGTCGGCGCTGTCGTTTTTGTCGCAACCTGGCTTCTTCTTTCCGGCTCTGCCGCCATCGGCTTCCTGATCGGCGCGGTCCTCTCCGGTGCGGCCGGCTTCATCGGCATGCATGTCTCAGTCCGCGCCAACGTGCGCACGGCTCAGGCCGCATCGCACAGCCTTGCTGCCGGTCTCGACATCGCCTTTAAGTCCGGTGCCATCACCGGCATGTTGGTCGCCGGTCTGGCACTGCTCGGCGTCGCCATCTACTTCTACGTTCTGACTGCGGTCCTGGGCCATGCGAGCGGTTCGCGCGTTGTCATTGATGCGCTCGTCGCTCTCGGCTTCGGCGCCTCTCTGATCTCGATCTTTGCCCGTCTCGGCGGCGGCATCTTCACCAAGGGGGCCGACGTCGGTGGGGACCTCGTCGGCAAGGTTGAGGCAGGCATTCCGGAAGACGATCCGCGCAACCCGGCCACCATCGCCGATAACGTCGGCGACAATGTCGGCGACTGCGCCGGCATGGCAGCCGACCTGTTCGAGACCTATGCGGTATCGGTCGTTGCGACCATGGTTCTGGCAGCCATCTTCTTCGCCGGTTCTGCGGCCCTCGACATCGCCATGGTCTATCCGCTGGCCATCTGCGGCGCCTGCATCATCACCTCGATCATCGGCACCTTCTTCGTCAAGCTCGGCACCAACGGATCGATCATGGGCGCGCTGTACAAGGGCCTGATTGTCACCGGACTTCTGTCCGTGGCCGGTCTTGCGCTTGCGACCTCACTGACCATCGGTTGGGGTTCGATCGGCACGGTTGACGGAATGGAGATCACGGGCGTCAACCTCTTCATCTGCGGGGTCATCGGCCTTGTCGTTACCGCGCTGATCGTGGTGATCACCGAATACTACACCGGCACCAACAAGCGTCCTGTCAACTCGATTGCTCAGGCGTCGGTGACCGGCCACGGGACCAATGTCATTCAGGGCTTGGCTGTATCGCTGGAATCGACGGCGCTGCCGGCCATCGTGATCGTTGGCGGTATCATTGCCACCTACATCTTCGCCGGCCTCTTCGGCACCGCGATCGCGGTCACCACCATGCTCGGCCTCGCTGGCATGATCGTCGCACTCGACGCCTTCGGCCCGGTTACGGACAATGCTGGCGGTATTGCCGAAATGTCCCATCTGCCGCCGGAAGTGCGCAAGTCGACCGACGCGCTCGATGCCGTCGGCAACACAACCAAGGCCGTAACAAAGGGTTACGCGATCGGCTCGGCCGGCCTCGGCGCGCTGGTGCTCTTCGCCGCCTATGCCAATGACCTCGCCTACTTTGCCGCAAACAGCGCGCAGTATCCGTATTTCGCGGATATGGGCCCGATCTCCTTTGATCTGTCCAACCCCTATGTCGTCGCCGGCCTGATCTTCGGCGGCCTCATCCCGTATCTATTTGGCGGGATCGCCATGACGGCGGTTGGCCGCGCCGCCGGCTCGATCGTCGAGGAGGTTCGCCGGCAGTTCCGCGAGAAGCCCGGCATCATGCAGGGCACCGACAAGCCGGATTACGGCCGTGCTGTCGATATTCTGACGCGGGCGGCCATCAAGGAGATGGTTGTTCCGTCGCTGTTGCCGGTGCTTGCCCCGCTCGTCGTCTATTTCGGCGTGCTCCTGATCTCCGGTTCCAAGGCCTCGGCGTTTGCGGCCCTTGGCGCATCCTTGCTCGGTGTGATCGTCAACGGCCTCTTCGTGGCGATCTCCATGACCTCGGGCGGTGGTGCCTGGGACAATGCGAAGAAGAGCTTCGAGGATGGCTTCATCGACAAGGATGGCGTCAAGCACCTCAAGGGATCGGACGCGCACAAGGCATCCGTGACAGGTGATACCGTCGGCGATCCCTACAAGGACACTGCCGGTCCGGCCGTCAACCCGGCCATCAAGATCACCAATATCGTGGCTCTGCTGCTTCTGGCGGTCCTCGCCGCCTGACACGCGACCGAAACAAAAAGACCGCGGAAGGCAACTTCCGCGGTCTTGTCATGTCTCGTGTAACCCAAAGGACCGTTTGGTCCCCCAAGCCCGGTCTTACTGGTTGCCGAAGATGTTGCGTACCGTATTGGCCGCGCTGCTGCCGCCAGACAGCATCTGCTGCAGGAATGTGAGGTCGCGTCCGCCGGTCGGTGTCGTGCGGGAAATGGTGTCGAACACCTTGCCGTCCTGCAGGGTGTAGTTGGCGCGCTGCGTGACGATGCCGTCCTTGTCGAAGTAGATTGCCAGGATCTGCTGGTCGACGAGTTGGGGCTTCATGAAAGCAACCGAGCGCGTCCGCTTCTGTGAGATGTAATAGAACACTTCGCCGTCGAAGGTGGCCGTGGTCGAGGGCGTGCCGAGCGACAGCACCACCTGCTCGCGGCTGGAGCCGACCGGCACCAGATCAAGCGCAGCCTGATCGACGACATAGCCATTATGGAAGACCTCGGAGGTCTGGCAGGCAGAGAGGCCAAGTGTGACGGCAAGAGCAAGTGCGGTCGTGCTCAGCAGCTTCCTGTCCGACTTGAAATTCCGAATGTCCACGCAAACGTCTCCCATGACTGTCGAAGGCACCCTCAAGATGCCGGATTGCTTCTGCGCATAGCATTGTGGCCTTTCCGGGGAAAGCTGCCGCAACGCTTGCGCTGCCGATTTGCCGGTCAATCTGCCGTCAGATGCGGCATCCGTGCCGGATATCGGCATTGCAATTCACGCCTGCTTCGGTAAACCAGCTTTCGCAATCATGCAACACGACCACGTCCGGGCTCACCACTTCGGTCGCCTCTTTTTGGTGGAATTGGATGGTATTCGGCTTCTTTCGACAGAAAAGAAACAATCAGGTGATCGTCGAGCGTCAGTATGGCGCATTGACGGCGGCTGCCCGCACGCCTGCCTTCTATCTCGACATGAACGTTCCCGACACCGTGATCGGTCGCTTCGAGATGCTGACGATCATGCTGATTCTCTATTTCCGCCGGACCGCCAAGTCGCCGCGCAGCGGCCAGGAGATCGCCCAGAACATCATCGACGCCTTTTTTGAGGACGTCGATCATTCCATCCGCGAACTCGGGGTCGGCGATCCCGGCGTGCCCAAGCGCATGAAGAAGCTTGCAAGCATGTATTATGGGCGGCTGGAATCCTATGCCGGAGCTCTGGATCGCAATGATCGCGAGGCACTTGCCGCCGCGCTGAAGCGCAACATTCACCCGGAGCAGGGGGAGGCGGCACCTTCCATGCAGGCGCTGGCTGACTGGATGTTCGAGGCCGAGCGGGCGCTCGCAGCGCTCGATGAGAACGAAATCGAGACGGGCATGGCCCGTCTGGCCGTCCCTAGTGCCTGAGTCCCCGCAGCGCTCCAGGCGCGGTGGTCGGGCCGGACGGTCGAACAAGGATTGATGACATGACAGGCAGCAATGCAAGGGATCCTCGCGAGTTCACCTACCTGGTGAAGGTCGCCCATATTTCGGCTAACCCCGTGCAGGTCCATGTCGAGGCGGACGAGCGCGAGCGTGCGGGCCTTGCCGAGCTGTGGAAGGTCGAGGCGGTCAACCGCCTGTCGGCCGACCTGCAGATCGCCCGCTGGAAAAAGGACGGCGTGCGGATCAAGGGCCATGTGACAGGTGAATTGGTGCAGGCCTGCGTGGTGACGCTCGACCCGGTGGTCTCCACCATCGATCAGGAGATCGACCAGATCTTCGTGCCGGAAGGCTCCAAGCTTGCCCGCATCGTTCTCGATGGCGCTGGCGAAATGGTACTGGATCCGGAAGGCCCCGATCTGCCGGAGACCTTTACGGGTGACACGATCGATGCCGGCGCTCTGGTGGCCGAATTTGCGGCTCTGGACATCGATCCCTATCCGAAGAAGGAGGGTGTCGCCTTTTCCGGACATCTTGAAAGCAAGGTTGAAGAGGAGAAGAAACCCTCACCCTTCGCTGTCTTGAAGGACTGGAAAAAGGATTGATCATCCCCCATCTGCGCTTTCGGGTGGGTTGTGTGCCGATGGAAAAGCGGTATTTTGGCCGAAAATATCGCTGGCCAGCGATGAAGAAGGGTCAGGTCTAAGTGATCAGAATTTCTGTCGACGTCATGGGTGGAGACTTCGGTCCCGAAGTCGTCATCCCCGGAGTTGCCAAGGCTCTCGAGCGTCATCCCGATGCAACCTTTCTCCTTTTTGGCCAGCAGGAACGCTGCCTGCCGATCCTGGCGCAGTTTCCCAAGCTGAAGGACAAGTCCACCTTCCATCACTGCGATATCTCCGTCACCATGGACGAGAAGCCGAGCCAGGCCCTGCGCCGCGGTCGCTATGTGTCGAGCATGTGGCGCTCCATCGAAGCGGTGAAGACAGGCCAGGCGGATGTCGCCGTCTCCGCCGGCAATACCGGCGCCCTGATGGCCATGGCCAAGTTCTGCCTGCGCACTATGGCAACCATCGAACGCCCGGCGATCGCCGCTATCTGGCCGACCCTCTCTGGCGAGAGCATCGTGTTGGACGTTGGCGCCGGCATTGGCGCGGATGCGCAGCAGCTGCTCGATTTCGCCGTGATGGGTGGCGCCATGGCGCGCGCACTGTTCGAGATCGAAAAGCCCATGGTCGGCCTGCTCAATGTCGGCGTGGAAGAGATCAAGGGCCAGGAAGAGGTCAAGGAAGCCGGCCGCCTCATTCGTGAGGCGGGGCTCGACACGATCGACTATTACGGCTTCGTCGAGGGCGATGATCTCGGCAAGGGCACGGTCGATGTCGTCGTGACCGAAGGCTTCACCGGCAACATCGCCTTGAAGACGGCCGAAGGCACCGCCAAGCAGATCGCCGAATATCTGCGCGCTGCCATGTCGCGCACCTGGATGGCCAAGCTTGGCTATATCCTTGCCAAGGGTGCCTTCGATCGTCTTCGCGAGAAGATGGACCCGCGCAAGGTCAATGGCGGCGTCTTCCTCGGGCTGAATGGCATCGTCATCAAGAGCCATGGCGGCACGGATGCCGAAGGCTTTGCGGCCGCCCTTGATGTGGGCTATGACATGGCCCGAAACGGTCTCACCCAGAAGATCGAAAATGACTTGAAAAAATATCACGCGCGGCATCCGTCTCCGGCCGGCCCCGAAGCGGCGTGAAAGGTAGGAAACTTCAATGATCCGTTCTGTAGTTCGCGGTTTCGGAGCGGCGCTCCCGAAACGGGTTGTCACCAATCGCGATCTCGAAAGCATGGTCGAAACATCGGACGAATGGATCGTCCAGCGCACCGGCATCAAGCAGCGCTACATCGCCGGTGAAGGCGAAACGACCGCATCGCTCGGCGCTGCCGCAGCCCAGCAGGCGCTCGATCGTGCCGGCCTGACCGCTGCCGATATCGATCTGATCATCTGTGCGACCTCGACGCCGGACAACACCTTCCCGGCAACCGCCGTCAACATCCAGAACCGGCTCGGCATGCATCACGGCTTCGGCTTCGACGTGCAGGCCGTTTGCTCCGGCTTCGTCTATGCCATGGCGACGGCAGACCTCTATATCCGGGGCGGCATGGCACGGCGCGTGCTGGTCATTGGTGCCGAGACCTTCTCGCGCATCCTCGACTGGACCGATCGCACCACCTGCGTGCTCTTCGGCGATGGTGCCGGCGCGCTGATCCTTGAGGCTGCGGAAGGCGAGGGGACGGTTGCCGATCGCGGCGTCCTCACCTCGAACCTGCGCTCGGACGGCGCCCATCGCGAAAAGCTCTATGTCGACGGCGGTCCCTCGACCACGGGTACGGTCGGCCATCTGCGCATGGAAGGCCGCGAAGTCTTCAAGCATGCCGTCGGCATGATCACCGATGTCATCGAAGCAGCGTTTACGGCCACTGGCACGACGGCTGATGATATCGACTGGCTGGTGCCGCATCAGGCCAACAAGCGCATCATCGACGGCTCGGCGAAGAAGCTCGGCATTCCCGACGAAAAGGTCGTTATCACCGTCGACAAGCACGGCAACACCTCTGCCGCCTCAATCCCGCTCGCTCTGGCAACCGCGGCTGGCGACGGTCGAATCAAGCAAGGCGATCTGGTTATGCTGGAGGCAATGGGCGGCGGCTTCACCTGGGGTGCCGTTCTGCTCCGCTGGTAGCATTTGAAACCCAAATAATGCGCATCGACAAGCACTTGACCGCTGCGGCCAAGGACAATAGTCTCTGCCCAACTCAAAAAGATCATTGATTTAGGCGGGCGAGAACAATGGCCGGAAAGACAGTGACGCGTGCGGATCTGGCGGAATCAGTGTTTCGCAAGGTCGGTCTTTCGCGGACCGAGTCAGCCGAGCTGGTCGAGACCGTGATCGACGAGATCTGCAACGCCATTGTCCGTGGCGAATCGGTCAAGCTTTCCTCCTTTGCCACCTTCCAGGTCCGCAGCAAGAACGAGCGTATAGGCCGCAATCCGAAGACCGGCGAGGAAGTTCCGATCTCCCCGCGCCGTGTCATGACCTTCAAGGCATCGAATGTCCTGAAGCAGCGCATCCTTCGCGCCCATATTGCCCGCAAGGCAAAGCAGAAGCCGTCCAACCCGGCAGCCTAAAGGCGACCAAAACCGGTGGAGCATTCCACCACAAGTGTGCTGGCGCTTGAAAAGCGATCCTCAAATCGTTGAAATGTGATGCGAGTCGCGCGCAGCCGCGTGACCTTCGAGGAGCGCTGTGATGCAGTTGGACAAGAGCCCGGATGCTTTCCGTACGATCAGCGAAGTGGCTGATGATCTCGATCTGCCTCAGCACGTCCTGCGCTTCTGGGAAACCCGCTTTCCACAGATCAAGCCGCTGAAACGGGGCGGGGGGCGCCGCTATTACCGTCCCGACGATGTCGAGCTTTTGAAGGGCATCCGCCATCTGCTCTATGATCAGGGCTACACGATCAAGGGCGTGCAAAAGCTCCTGAAAAGCAACGGCAACAAGTTCGTCATGGCCGTCGCCACGGGCGATGTCGCGACCATGGAGGCACTTGTTGCAGCCAACGCTTCGAAGGCGGACGAACCGAAGGTCAATCTTGATGAGGACCAGGTCGTCGGTCGACCGAAGGTTCGTACGAGCGGTCGTTTCTTCGGCTTTGGCGGCAGTGCCAATGACGATGCCCCGGAAATTTCCGTGGGCAAGGGCTCTGTCGGCAAGGAAGACCGCGCGCTCCTGCAGGAAGCCCTGTTCGACCTCCTGGAATGCAAGCGCCTGCTCGACCAGGTGCGCTGACGGATCGGGCGTCGTTCCCGTCCTTGGAACATGGCTTGGGACTCCTGCGTTCAGAGGCTGACACTGAACGCGCGAGGTTCCATGAAACGCTTATTGATCACGCTCCCCCTTCTGCCGCTCTTCGCCGCATTGCCGGTGCATGCGCAGGAAGGTGCCGCTTCATCTGCCAGCGCTGAGGCCCGGCCGACCACGGTCGAAGATGCCTGCATATTCGTCGCGAAAGGTATGCTGATGGTGAAGGATCTGAAGGTGGGCGTCGTCCAGGCCTTTCCGGAACTCGATCCACCCGGTGCCCGGCTCACTTATTCAACCCGGATGGATTCAGAGCCGCAAGACATCACTGACGAGATCGAATGCCAGTTCGAGCGCGGCGCGGCGCCAGTGCAGGTGACCCGCTTCTGCATGGACTCGACCTGCTATGCTGCCAACAGCGAGCAGCCCGAGGAGCGCAGGCGCTTTGAGGAGGTCCGTGCGCTGATGCAGCGGTTGAACTGATTGTCCGCTCATTTTTTTACCTGCCCTGGAGTTTCCCCTTGCGCAGAAATAGCTGACTGTCTAAAGGGAACTGGCTGTCGGGGGGTCATTCGTGACGATAAATGCACGATCAGCGGATGACGGAATGTAGCGCAGCCAGGTAGCGCACTTGACTGGGGGTCAAGGGGTCGTGGGTTCGAATCCCGCCATTCCGACCATTTCCTTCGTAAGATCAATGTGTTGATCTGATCGGACGGGTTTGAGAGCCGGGTATCGCAAGGTGCCCGGTCTTTCTTTGTGCAATGTCGGAATGTCCGGGTCTTTCTTCACTCTTGTCCTATCATTGCCGCAGTGCAGCATTATATAGGATGGAGGTTCGAAGGGAGCCGATGATCGATGCGCTTCAAACTCTCGATGTCACCGTTTTCGGCAATTCTTCGCAGCCAGAAGCGTTGGAAACGCAGCCTTGAGAAGGCGATGCCCAAATTCCGGTTCGTTGAGCCGTCCAAGACGGCCAAGACGCCGAAGCCGCGTATACCGAGGTCCGGCCTCGTGCCGGTGCAGGCCTTTGGCAGCAATCCCGGGCGCCTGACCATGCTGGAATATGCACCACCGAAGAGACGGGATCCTCCGACCCTGGTCGTGGTCCTGCATGGCTGTCTGCAAACCGCGCGGCAGTTCGATCAGGGAAGCGGCTGGAGCCAGATGGCGCGGGACAAGGGTTTCGTGCTGGTCTATCCGGAGCAGCGCAAGGAAAACAATCAGAACCTCTGTTTCAACTGGTTCAGACCAAGCATGGTGGCACACGACCGCGGTGAACTGATGTCGATCCGCCAGATGATCGATCATGCGATCGATCGGCACGGCATCGATCGCGGCCGGGTGTTCATCCAGGGGCTTTCTGCGGGCGGCGCCATGGCCAATGCCCTTCTGGTGACCTATCCACACCTCTTTGCCGCCGGCCAGGTGGTCGGTGCTTTGCCTTACGGGGCGGCAAGGGATGCGATGACGGCGCTGTCGGTGATGAAGTCTGGCAGCAAGCGCAGCCGCGGGGAATGGGGCGATCTGGCGCGCGGAGCGGCGAGGGATGGTGCAGAGAATTTGCCCTGCGTGTCGATCTGGCAGGGCCGGGCGGACAGGGTCGTGGTGCCTGCCAATGCGGATGCTCTGCTGGCCCAATGGCTTGACCTTCACGGGCTGGAGGACGCAGCCGGCGCGCTTGAAACGCGCAGCGAAGGAAAAGTCGTCGTCTGGAGGGATGCAGCTGGCAAGCCTGTCATCGAGTACCGGCTGATCGAAGGCCTGGACCACGGTCTACCGGTGACGGTGAAACGCACAGGATCAACCCGCCAGCCCTATATGCTTGAGGGCGCCATCGGCGCCCCCCAGGAGTTCTACGAGACCTTCATCCGGCCAAGGTAAAATGGCCATCAGGGCAATGGCTCAGTTTTCCTCGATCGAGACCCCGTTCTGGCCGATCTTCAGTTCAACGCCATTCGGCTGCGATTCCTCCTGGTACACATAGATGCCAAGGCCGATGACGGCGACCATCAGGGCTCCGATGATCAGGTAGAGACCATTGTTCCGGCTCATGAAATTCTCCTGTCTTGTGATGTCGGACAGGGAAAGTCTCAAAAGCCGATATTGTTCCATCGAGGTATGAAAGAAGCTCAATCGTCGTTGGCAGAATGCAGCTCTTCGGGCCTGAGGCCGGCCTCACCGGTTTGCGCGGAAAGACGCAGTCCTTCTCCGCCAGGCCCCGCATCTCCGGCCTTCAGGAACGACACCCCCATGCGCTCCAGGGCATCTTGCAGAGCCGCGTAATGCTGCGGGGTCGCATCATAGCCGTTGGCAGCCTCGATCTGCAGGATGAGCAGCGCGGACACGCCACTTTCCTTTGAAAGCCTGTCGATGGTGACGTCGAGCATGGCGCGGGCCGCGCGAATTTGGGCGGAACTGATCATAGATCAAGTATGGAGCGGCCCCGGCGAAAATCAATCCGCAGAATGACAGGGGCGATGAACGGCGCTAGCGACGCAGAGCGCGTTGATGACGCCATTCGGCCCCGCCGCAGCCCCAGACGATGCCAAGCAGCAGGTAGAAGTGGCGCCAGTGATCGGTGTCGATGACATTGCCGATCAGGACATGCCCGACCAGAACGATCCAGGCCACCATCAGATAGGGCTGCCATGGTCTGTCCCGCAGCAGATAGCGGAAGCCGATCCACAGGGTCCAGATCATCAGGGCGACATAGGAAACGAAGCCGATCCAGCCATAGGCCATCAGCGACTTCAGCCAGATATTGTGTTCGTCTTCAGGAAAGATCTTGCCGAACATCATCGGACCGATGCCCAGCGGCTTTTCCATCGCCATTTCGAAGCCGAGCCGATGGCGGTCGAAGCGGCCGAGATGCCCCCCGTCATATTCTTGCACAAGCTGGGTGCGGGTCTCGAACAGCGCTTGCACCTTCTCGAACTGCAGCGCGATCGAAAGTGCCGTGACCATGGCGACGATCGCCGCCAGCGACAGAACGAGAATCTTGAGACGAAAGGCGTTGGTCCGCTCCTTCAGCAGCATCACGAAGACGAGGGCGACCGTGCAGAAGAGAAAGAGACCCCAGGCGGCGCGGGAGAAGGAAAGGAAGACGGCGAGGGACAGGATCAGAATGCCGACGATCCGAAGCGGGGATCCCAGCAATCGACCTTTCAGCATGCCATACATGAGATAGAGCGTCGGAGCGACGAGGAACGGACCGAACACATTCGGGTCCTGGAATGCGCCCATGGCGCGATCATAGCGGGTGAAGATCTCGGCCCCGGGAAATGCGTGGAAATAGCCGAGAATGCCCAACATGCCGGTGATGATGGCTGCGGCCACCCAGGCCTGGAAGATGAGTTTCAGCCGCTGGGGGCGATCCTCGATGACCGCGGCGTAGAAGACGGCGGTCAGTGCCAGGAAGATCGACACCGCGACATACAGAACCTGTTCGGTCAGGATCTCGCGCAGCATGGTGAGCGCAAGCAGCCCGCCGACATTGAAGATCAGGAGCAGGGCCAGCAGTGGCGCCACGATGCGCGAGATCTTGAGGCCAAACAGAAACCAGAGCGCGACCTGGCCGACCATCAGCAGCTCGTAGGGCGCAGGTTCGGAAATGACGAAGCCGGACAGGAACACGCCAAAGGCCATGATCCAGGAGATCAACAGTTGAACGGCAGCCGCCTGCGGATTGAATGGCCGGACCTGGATATCAACCGCGCTCAATACGCATTTTCCGTGTTGAGTAGCCGGATCGGCGTGAGGAACAGGATCTTGAGGTCGAACCAGAGAGACCAGTTCTCGATGTAGTAGAGGTCATAGGCCGTGCGGAACTTGATCTTGTCGTCCGTATCGATCTCGCCGCGCCAGCCATTGATCTGCGCCCAACCTGTGACGCCAGGCTTGACCCGGTGGCGGGCAAAATAGCCCTCGACGATCTCGCCATAGGTCTTGTCGCGTGTCTGCCCAAGCACGGCATGCGGACGCGGGCCGACGAGCGACAGGTCGCCGCGCAGCACGTTGAAGATCTGCGGCAGTTCGTCGATCGAGGTCTTGCGAATGAAGCGGCCGACGGGTGTGACGCGCGGATCGTTCTTGGTCACCGCATTCTTCGCCGTCGGATCGCTCATCTCGGTATACATCGAGCGGAACTTCAGGACCTTGATGACCTCGTTGTTGAAGCCGTGACGCTTCTGCATGAAGAAGATCGGGCCTTTGGACGTCGTTTTCACAGCGATCGCCGTTGCGATGAACACAGGCCAGAGCAGCACCAGCGCAAGCAGGCTGAAGAAGATGTCGAAGGCGCGCTTGGCAACCGAATCCCAGTCCCGGATCGGCTTGTCGAGGATGTCGAGCAGCGGCACGGCGCCGACATGCGAATAGGCGCGGGGGCGGAAGCGCAGATTGTTCGAATGGGCCGCCAGACGAATGTCGACCGGCAGGACCCACAGCATCTTGAGGAGCTGCATGATCCGCGCCTCGGCGCTGAGCGGCAGCGCGATGATCATCATGTCGATATGTGCCAGCCGGGCAAATTCCACCAGTTCCGCGACCGTCCCGAGCTTGGGGTAACCGGCAACGACATCAGGCGAACGAGCCGCACCGCGGTCGTCGAAGATGCCGCAGATGCGGATGTCGTTGTCCGGCTGTTGTTCCAGCGCGCGTATCAGATCCTTGGCAGGCTTGCCACCGCCGACGATCACCGCGCGGCGCTCCATGACGCCGTTGCGTCCCCATCGGCGGATGCCGAAGCCGATCAGATTGCGCTCGATCAGCAGATACAGCGCCCCAAGGATGAACCAGGCCGCCAGTACGCTGCGATAATTCGGGTCGAAGTCGATGAACAGGAAATTGGTGAGAGAGACAAGGCCGAGCGACGCCATCCAGCTTCCAAGCACGCGCGCCATGGAGCGCATCGGTGCGCGCAGGATCGAGACATGGTAGCAATCGCTGGCCTGCATGAAGAGCATGGCAAGCAGGGCGCCGACGAAGCCGCTGACGCTGGCGGTGAGAAAATGCGCACCGGCATTGGCGGCGAGAAAGTAGTTCGCGCCCAGCGCAATGCCGAAAAGGCTGAAGAATTCAAGGAAGCGCAACTGGCCGATGACGATCGCCGGTGAGTAGTTTGCAACGGCATACTGGGCGGCAATCTGGCGGGCAAGCGCACTGATCTCGGCCTTGCGTTCACCGTCGATGGTGTTGAACTGATCGCCGGTCGTCTGACCACGACGCAAAGCGTCAAGATCGAATGCTTCGGGTTTGTCGACCTTGTTCATGGCTCGTACTCGCACGTGTGTGCGTGGAGACTACGCCGAAGGTCCTAAGAAACGCTTTAGGAACCCCTCAGAAATGGCGTGAATTTGTCCTGTTCCGGGACAGGACGCCATCAAATGCGCGCGAGTTGCACCCGGTAGAGGTCCTCGATGTCCCGTGCCATGACGACTGCGGAAAAGCGGGAGCGAAAGTCATCCGGGCTCGGCATGGTCCGCCTCGCCCAGTCCGCATCGGTCAGCGCTTTCGCCATGGCGGCACCAAAGAGGTCGGCGCGTCCCGCTTCAATCAAGGCCTCGCTGTCCTGGCCCAGGATTTCGGGAATACCGCCGACGCGGGAGGCGATGATGATCTTCTCGGCAGCGAGTGCTTCCAGAACGATATAGGGCATCGCTTCCGCACGGGAGGGCACGACGACGATGTCGGAGAGCGCAAAGGCCTCAGCAATCGGCATCGCGGGCCTGAAGGCGATCCGGCGAACGAGGCCCTTCTGTTCGACCATGCGGCGATAGCGATCGAGGTCCGGACCGTCGCCGATGATCAGCCCGCTGAGAGGGCGGCCGACCAGGCGCTCCGCTTCGGCAAAGGCGTTGATGAAGACGTCCGGCCCTTTCAGGTCGCGTAGCATGCCGATATAGGCGAAATCGGCGCCTTCGGCCGTGACGGGAATGTGCCCGAAATCCCGTTCGCTGATCCCGTTATAGACCCGCGTTGCCTGGCAATGCGGCTTGCCGATCTTCGCTTCATAGGTCTGCCGCTCGTAGTCGCAGACGAAGGAGATCGATTCCGTCATCCGTTCCAGGATACGTTCGGCCATGAACACGGCCTGCCCCGAAAGGGTGCCCCGTTTGAAGTGCAGGCTGCCGCCGTGCGGCGAATAGAGGCGGGCGACGCGATACCTTCGAACCCGCAGGAGTGAGCCGATCAACCGCGCGATCACGCCGCCTTTGGCGCCGTGACCATGCAGAACATCCGGCTGCAATTCTTTGATAAGCTTGTAACTTTCGACCAGTGCCGCCAGGTCTTTCGGACCGACGGAGCGTCCGATGGGAAAACGGGTGACCCCCAGCGACAGGAACGGCATGATCTGCTCGAACAGACGGTCCTCATGCGCTCCGCCCGTCGAACTGTCGCAGAGTATGCCGACCTGATGGCCGGCTGCGCTGTGCAGCTCTGCGAGATCGCGCACATGGCGGAAGATCCCGCCAATCGGCGACCGAAAGCAGTGCACGATGCGTAAGGCTTGGGTGTCGGCCATCGATCAGAACAGCCGCTCGCGCACATAGACGGTATCCCCCGCGAGGATGGGATCCGTGATCGGCACGCGACCGGTGATGATCTGTCCGTTGATCTTGCGGGTCACATCGACATCGCGCTGGTTTGCCCGGCTGTTGAAGCCGCCGGAAACGGCGATGGCGTTGATGATCGTCATGCCGGGCACATAGGCATACTGGCCGGGCTGGCCGACCTGACCCATCACGAAAATCGAGCGATAGCGATCGACCTCGATCGACACATCGGGATCACGGAGATAGCCCTGCTTCAACTTCTGGGCGATCGCGCCCTCGAGTTGGGTGAGCGTTGCGCCGCGTGCGGCGACCTGACCGATGAGCGGGAAGGCGATGTAGCCGGCCTGGTCGACGGTATAGGTATTGGTCAGGCTGGGCTGTTCGAAGACCGTGACGCGCAGCCGGTCACCGCTATCAAGGCGATAGGGCTGGATCGTTGCCTCATGGAACACCTTGGGGGCGGGGCGATAGCTTGCGCAGCTCGACAGGCCGAGCGACAGGAGCACCCCCGCGACCAGAACCATCGCCTGTTTGTTGACCATCGCCATGCGCTGCGGCGCTCCCAATGAACCCGTATTCGATAGCCTGTTATCGAATGGTTAGGGTTAACGTAGCGTAAACGCTGGGCGGCACTTTCCCGCAGGCTCGCGCCAAATCTGGGCAAGTCCCGATTAACCCTTGAGTTACTATGATCCTTTACTTTCGCGAAAAAGATGTTCCGGGAGTTTTGTGATGCCGAGTGTGGACCGCGATCAACATGATGTCGATATCGACCTGGCCCAGCTCTTCCGCGCCGTTTGGGAGCGGAAGGGGCGGATACTCGCTGCGACCGCGCTCGTTGGTGTGCTGGCCTTTGTCGGCGCCAATGCCATTTCGCCCACCTACAAGAGTGACGCCAGGCTGCTGATCGAGCCGCGTGAACCCACGTTTTCCGCTTCGGGCACCGCATCTGCCGCAGTCGAGCCGATGCCGGACGAGCTGAACATTGCAAGTCAGGTGCAACTGCTCCAGTCGGTCGACCTGATCAAGCAGGTGGCCCGTGATCTCAAGCTGCACGAGCGGACCGAATTCGATCCAGATGCCAGCCCCTCCGTCATCACCGACGTCCTTGTGCTGTTCGGGCTGAAGAGCAATCCGCTCGATCTTCCGCCGGAAGAGCGCGTGATCAACGCCTTCAAGGAAAAGCTGAACGTCTATCAGGTGGATAAATCGCGGGTCATCGGCATCGAATTCACCTCGCAGGATCCCAAGCTTGCCGCTGCCGTCCCGAATACGATGATGGAAGTCTACCGTTCGCTTCAGAGCGGCGCTAAGCTCGACAGCAATTCCGATGCCGTGCGCTGGCTGGAAACGGAGATTGCCAACCTGCGCGAAAAGGTGCGCGAGGCCGAGCAGAAGGTCGCCGAATACCGCTCCTCGGCAGGGCTGATGGCGGTGGGTGGCGACCAGGGCTCGTTCAGCAGCAAGCAGCTTTCCGATATCTCGACCGAACTGGCGCGGGTACGCAGCGAACGCGCAAGCGCGGAAGCCACCGCCGAGAATTTGCGTGAGAGCATCAAGGCCGGCAAGCCGACGGAAACGGTCGATGCAATTGCCCGCTCGGAATCCATCCAGCGTTTGAAGGCGACAGAATCGCAGTTGCGCGCGCAGATCTCGGATCTGTCGACGCGCCTGCTCGACGGCCATCCGCAGATGAAGGCCCTGCGCGCCCAGCTCGTCGGCATACGGGAGCAGGTGCAGACGGAATCGCTGAGGGTCGCAGCCAGCCTCGACAACGAAGCTGCTGTTGCCCGCGAACGCGAAACGCAGCTCCTTGCCCAGTTGAACACGTTAAAGGCAGACACCGCCCGCGCCGGCGAGGACGAGGTCGGTCTGAAGTCGCTCGAGCGTGAAGCGACGGCCCAGCGCCAGCTGCTCGAAACCTATCTCGCCCGCTACCGTGAAGCCTCCTCGCGCCTCGCCGAAGGTGCAAGCCCCGCCGACGCGCGTGTGGTCTCGACGGCCATCGAGCCGCAGGAGCCGAACTTCCCGAAGGTCCTGCCGATCACGATCGTCGCGACACTCTCGACGATGATCCTGGCGGCCGTGGCCGTCATGCTGGCGGAACTGTTCAGCGGCCGAGCCCTGCGTGCGCCCGGGGCAGGAGCCTCATCCGTCGCGCGCCGCGAGGACGACATGGTCGCCGTGGGAGAGATCGCAATCGAGCCCCCACAGCCGCGCCGCCAAAGCGATGCGCCCGCAAGCCTTTTGAACGTCCAGCCCGATGAGGATCTGGTCGAGGAGCTGGAGCAGGCCGTCGTGGCAGAATTGCCCGCACCTGCCGCGCCGGAAGAACAGGACGAATTCTCCATCGCCTCCGTCGCCGACTATCTGGCCGAACAGAACACGCGCATTGCCTTCGCCATCTCGCCCTCCGGTGATGATGGCTCGCTTGGCACCGTGGCACTCGCCCGTGAACTCTCCGATCGTGGCAATCGTGTCGTCCTGGTCGATATGACCGGCTCAGCCTGCCCAACGAGACTGATGGCATCCTGGCGTGATCTCGCCGGCATCACCGATCTCTTGACCGGTGATGCAGCCTTTGCCGATTGCATCCATCCGGACCGTTCCTCGGCGGCCGATATCATCCCGCAGGGCAATGCCGATATCCGCCAGGCCATGCGTGGCGCCGACAGGCTGTCGATGATCGTCGATGCTCTGGCCGACGTTTACGACATCGTGCTGGTCGAATGCGGGCCTGCCAACGCCGAGGGTGTCGCCCGTCTGAGCCGCAATGGCCGTCACGAGATCATCCTCTCGGCACCGGAGCCGCAGGCCAACGAGCTTGCCGAGATCATGGTCGCTTTCGAGGATGTCGGCTACAAGGATCTGGTCCTGCTCTCGGTCAAGACGCCACCCGTGCGCGGTGAGCGCGACGCCGCCTGATGGCAGGCGCCCGGGGAGGTGACAAAGGTCAGTCCTCGGATTTTACCGGAGCTGTGAGCGTGCCTTGGGCGCGCAGCCGCTGGATCAGCGCATAGAGATGCGGATTGCCCTTGATGAAGGTCTTGGTGCGCGTCAGGCTGCGGTGGGTGAGTGCGGCCAGATGGCCGGCTGGTCTCAGCGGAAGCAGGATATCGTAGTGATCGGTGATCATCGTGCACCAGCGACGCTTGTAGTCCTGATCGCCGATGCCGAAGTCGAACAGGGCGGCACCATCAAGGGCGCTGTGCTCGATCACCAGCCAGAACAACAATTCGCCGGGGCTTGCCTCGGCCATCAGGCGGTCGTCGATCGAGCCGAACTGGCAGATTACGTGATCGCCCTTGCGCGACAGGCCGGTGATCGCGGCGATCTTGCCCTCGTGTTCGCCCTTGAGCCTGATGCCATGCAGTTCCAGCGGCACGTCCGATGCCCCCTGGTTGCGTTCGAGCAGCATGTGAAAGAAGGCCTGCGTTTCTGCGGCCTGAAACACGTTCGGAAGCCCGACCGTGGCGAACCGGGCCGCTTTTTGCTGAAAGAACAGTTCGAGGAGCGCCTTCTGTTCCTTCACGTGGGTAGGGCGGATGTGTTCGAAGCCGCCGGCGGTTTCCAGTTTGCGAACCTGGGCGCGATACTTCTTGCGGCGGCTCTTGGCATTGAGCGGCGCGATCGTTTCTTCCATCGTCGCGCTTAAGGGGAGCTGAAATGCGGCATTCTGATTGAGGATGTGCGGAAGACCCGCCAGCGGATGACGTTCACCGCGCCAGTCGAGGGGCATATGGGTGAGGCTGAGCAGATCGGCGTGATCGCGCAGCGCTTCGACCAGAAGCGTCTCCAGATCTTTTGCCGAGACCTCTGCCGCGCTGCGGCGGAACGCGGCGCTGTAGAGGCCGCTGTTGAAATTGGTGAAAGCCGAGCCGATGAACTGCGCGTTGCGCACCAGGAAATGCCGTTCGACCTCCAGCGGCAGAATGAAAGCAATCTCGCCGTTCAGCCGCCCTTCGACGATCGCAAGCGGATGCCCGTGTGTTTCCACCCAGGCCCGGCACCAGTCATAACCCTGATGCAGCGAATTCCACGGGTCGGATTCGAGCTCCCGCCAGACCCGCTCCAGTGGAGCCATGCGATGATGAACGGTCAGCGAAAGACGCCCGGCGCCCGTGTCGAGCACCGCCTTGGAGGGCTCGGCAGCGACACCTTCGCGCGGTAGATCTTCGGCAAAAGCCATGGCATCATGGCGTATCTGGGCCCGCATGCACCCTATCCCGTCATGTTATCAGACGGGCCGGAGCTTAGGGACACACTGCCAACAAACGGTTATCGGATGGGCCTCTGAACGCCGCAACGCGACGCCAGGGTAAAGGCGAGGTTAATCCGTGTCTTTCTTCTTGAAAGGGCCGGCCATCCACTTGATGACCAGCATGGCTGGAATGACCCAGAGCAGGCCCGTGAGCAGGAAGTAGAGGAGATGCACCCACCAGGGCGCTGTCGCGAGCGTTGCCGTCGCGATTGTCGTGGCAAGCAGGGCATAGATCGACACGATCAGGATGATCAGGATCGTACCGATAAAGGATCTGAATTTCGGGCGCCGTGTCATGCCTTATTCCTACTCGACGTCGCCGTCCCTTGCGACGCGACCGCTTGCCGCAAACCGGCGGGCTTGTTTTGCACGGCTGACTGATGCAAATCAACGGTCGAAAAGAGGATTGACGAATGACAGCAGTTTTGACCGGAACCGAGTTGCAGGTGCGCAAGGAAATCGCTCGCGTGGATGCCGACCGCAAGGCGGTCCGCATCTGGCTCGGCGTGGTGATCTTTGCGCTCTTCTGTCTCGTGCTGGTCGGCGGCGCGACGCGCCTGACCGACTCAGGCCTGTCGATCACCAAGTGGGAGCCGATCCATGGCGTTATCCCGCCGCTGACCGCCGCAGAGTGGGAGGAAGAGCTCGAACTCTATCGTCAGATCCCCGAATACCAGCAGATCAACAAGGGCATGAGCCTGGATGAGTTCAAGTTCATCTTCTGGTGGGAATGGGCGCATCGCCTGCTCGCCCGCCTGATCGGCGTGCTTTTCGCCGTGCCGCTCGCCTATTTCTGGCTGCGTGGCAAGATCGAGCCGAGCCTGCGCGCGCCGCTGGTCGGCCTTTTGGCGCTGGGCGGCCTTCAGGGTTTCATCGGCTGGTGGATGGTATCCTCGGGCTTGAGCGAGCGGACCGATGTCAGCCAGTATCGTCTGGCCGTTCACCTGATGATGGCCTGCTTCATTTTTGCAAGCTGTGTCTGGATCTTCCGCAGCCTTTACCCGCATACCGAAGATACAGCGCAGACGGAAAAGAGTCGTCTCTTTGCCGGTGTGCTGCTGATCATGACCTTCGTGCAGATCTATCTCGGCGCGCTCGTTGCGGGCCTCGATGCTGGCTTCAGCTATAATACCTGGCCGTTGATGGATGGCGCCTGGATCCCGCAGGGCCTCTTCGTGCAGGTGCCTGCCTGGATCAACCTGTTCGAAAACCCAAAGACGGTTCAGTATATCCACCGCATCGGCGCCTATATTCTCTGGGCGGCAGCACTCCTACATATGATCCAGAGCCTGCGAGCCGCGCCGCAGACGACCCATGCCCGCCGCAGCGTTGTGCTCTTTGCGTTCGTCAGCATCCAGGCGGTGATCGGTGTCGCAACACTCGTCATGCAGGTGCCGCTGGCTGCCGGCGTCATCCACCAGGGTATGGCACTGGTGGTGCTCGCCTTTGCGGTCGCCCATCTGCGGGCCTTCTACGGCGAGCGTCCGAAGCCGGTTGCGGTCGAGGTCCGTGACTGATCGGAATCAGCCGAAGCGATAGGCGGAATAGGGCTTTCCGAGGAACTCACCCCGGAACACCTGCCGCCCGCCATCGCCACCTGCAGCACCCGATGCCACAAAGAGCGGCACGAGATGGTCGTGGTCCGGCACATGGCAGGCCAGCGCATCCGGGTTCTGGTCCCAAGTAGAAAGCACCTTCGCCCGCTCGTCGCTGTCTGGATCAGCGACGGCCTTGCTCAGCCAGTCGTCGAAGCGGATTGCTTGCTGCACATGGTTCGGCTCTGCCTGACGGAACATCCGCATGTTGTGATAGCTCATGCCCGACGCAATGATCAGCACATCCTCGTCGCGCAGCGGGGCCAAGGCCTTGCCGATCGCCACATGGCTCTCGACGTCGAGCGTATTCTTCAGCGAAATCATCGTGAGCGGCACATCCGCATCCGGATAGAGCAACATGAATGGAATGAACACGCCATGGTCGTAACCGCGCGTGTCATCCTCGGCGCTCTCGATTCCGGCCTCGGCCAGCAGCGTCCGCGCGCGGGCTGCAAGATCCGGCGAGCCCGGGGCAGGGTAGGAGAGCTCATAGGTGTGCGGCGGGAAATTATAGTAGTCGAAGAGCATGCCAGGCTTCGCGGCCGTGCTCACCGTCGGCACCGGCTCCTTCTCCCAATGGCCTGAGACCACAAGCACAGCCTTCGGTCGCCGCCCGATGTCCGCATCGAGGCCTTCGAGGAAGGCGCGCAGATCGTCCCAGGGCGCCTTGCCTTCAGCATCGCGCGGGAAGTCCATGAACGGCCACGGGCCGCCGCCATGCGGGATGAAATAGACGGGGAAACGGTTGCTCATGACGTGCCTCACTTTTGAAGCACCCTAGCACCGTCGATCGTTGCCCAAAATCAGGCGGATGATCGACATTTCGTTCGCTAATTGTGAACAGGAAGGATGCAAGGTCGGCCATCCGACCTTGCAGCCAGTCACAGGGGCCGATCAGGCCGACAGCATCAGGTCCATGTTCTGCACGGCAGCCCCGGACGCTCCCTTGCCGAGATTGTCGAGCAGGGCCACCAGATTGACATGCGCGCCACCCGGTGTGCCGAAGACGAAGAGCTTCATCGTATCCTGGCCCGCCAGTTCCTCGGCATCAATGCGCGGCAGCTTGGCGCTTTCGGCAAGCGGGACCACGCTGACGATGTCCTGGCCGGCATAATGGGCGACGAGTGCCGCATGGATGCTCTCGACCGTCGCGCCGCCACCGAGATCCTCGAGGAAGAGTGGCACCTGAACGATCATGCCCTGCGGGAAACGTCCGACGGAAGGGGCAAAGAGCGGCGCACGGTCGAGCAGGCCATGGGTCTGCATTTCCGGCACATGCTTGTGCTTCATCGTGAGGCCGTAGAGGAAGTTGTTTGCGGCCAGATGCTCGGGATGGTTCACATCTTCCATCTGCGCAATCAACTGCTTGCCACCGCCGGTATAGCCGGAGACGGCATTGACCGAGACCGGATAGCCGTCCGGCAGAATGCCGGCGGCGCGCAGCGGCCGGATGAGGCCGATCGCACCCGTCGGATAGCAGCCGGGATTGGAAACATAGCGCGCGGAGCGGATCTTCGCCTTCTGCGCCTTGTCCATCTCGGCAAAGCCATAGGCCCAGTCCGGATGCACCCGGAATGCGGTGGAGGCATCCAGCAGACGGACATTGTTGTTCGCTGCCGTCATCTCATAGGCCTGCTTCGACGCATCGTCGGGCAGGCAAAGGATGGCGATATCGGCGCTGTTCAGCATGTCCTCGCGCATCTTCTCGTTCCTGCGCTCCGCTTCCGGGATCGACAGCAGTTCAAGATCACGGCGATCGGCCAGGCGCGTGCGGATCTGCAGACCCGTTGTGCCGTGTTCGCCGTCGATGAAGATCTTCGCTGCCATTTCTTTTGTCCTGTCAGTGGTTTGGATGAGAATGCGGAATCTGTTTGTGAATGTGGATGCGCAATGTGTCAGGCGCGTGTCGAAAGCTTTTCGGCGCGCAGGCCGAGCATATACATCGCAACCGTCGCACCGGCAATTGCGGTGATGTCGGCATGGTCATAGGCCGGCGCCACCTCAACGATGTCGGAGCCACGGATATCGAGCGATCCAAGCTTGCGCAGCACCGACAGCATCTTGGCCGAGGAAGGGCCGCCCGCGACCGGTGTGCCGGTTCCCGGCGCATAGGCCGGGTCCAGGCAGTCGATGTCGAAGGTCAGATAGGTGGGAGCGCTCCCGACATGCGCGAGGATCGCATCGGCAATCGCCTGTGCGCCCATGTCCTCGACCTCGTAGCCGGGGATGATCTTGATGCCGAAATCCTCCGGCGCTTCCGTGCGGATGCCGATCTGGATCGATTTCTTGGGATCGATGACGCCTTCGCGCACCGCCCGGCAGACGAAGGAGCCGTGGTCGATCCGCTGGCCGTCATCGTCCCAAGTGTCCTGATGCGCATCGAAATGCACCAGCGCCAGCGGGCCATGCTTGGCTGCATGGGCTTTCAGGAGTGGCCAGGTGACGAAATGGTCGCCGCCGAGGCCCAGCAGGTAGGCGCCCGACGCGATGATTTCGGAGGCCTGTTCCTCGATCAGGGCAGGGGTCTTCTGATGGTTGCCATAATCCAGAAGAACATCGCCGTAATCGATGACCGCCATCTGCTCGAAGAGGTCGCGCGCAAAGGGATATTGCGGATCGTTGTCGAAGATCGCCGAGGCACGCCGGATCGCCTGCGGCCCGAAGCGGGCGCCGGGGCGGTTGGAGACGGCGGCGTCAAAGGGAATGCCGAGCACGACCGCGTGGACGTCGGTGAGATCCTTGGAATACTTGCGCCGCATGAAGGAGAGCACGCCGGCATAGGTCGGGTCGGTCGCTGCGCCACGCAGGGCCTTGGCGGTAAAGGCGTTGTCGATCGATTTGCTGGCCATCTTCTTCCCCTTCAGTCTTCTCTCTTGATGTCGTAGGCCCGCTCGACCTTTGCAACGATCACCCGATAGTCTTCATACCACCGTTCGCGCCCAAGTCTCTGGGCTGCGGCGTGAGAGACGACCGCTTTCCAGGCGAGGATGCTCGCTTCATCCAGCCAGTACGAGTTGGTAATCCCGAAACCGTCTGCCCCGCGCACGCTCTCCATGCCGAGATAGCCGGGCTGCTGTTCGGCAAGTGCCACCATGGCGTCTGCCATGGCGCCATAGCCGTGGTCGCCCGCTGTGCGCTGCGAGGAGAAGCAGACGACATAATAAGGAGGCTTGGGAAGTCTTGCGATTTCGGATGCCATGACGGTGCCGTTGATGTCGGGACGAGGATCAGGAATAAAAAAAAGGCGGAGCCGAAGCCCCGCCTGATTTCCGTGTCCGGTAATCCAGCGATTAACGCTTGGAGAACTGGAACGAACGGCGGGCCTTGGCCTTGCCGTACTTCTTACGCTCGACGACGCGGCTGTCGCGGGTCAGGAAGCCACCCTTCTTCAGGACCGAGCGCAGGCCCGGTTCGAAGTAGGTGAGGGCCTTCGAGAGACCGTGACGAACTGCACCAGCCTGGCCGGAGAGGCCACCGCCGTGAACGGTCGCGACGATGTCGAACTGGCCATCACGGGCAGCTGCGACGATGGGCTGCTGCAGGATCATCTGCAGGACCGGACGGGCGAAGTAGGTGCGGAATTCGCGGCCGTTGATGGTGATCTTGCCGGTGCCCGGCTTGACCCATACGCGGGCAACGGCGTTCTTGCGCTTGCCGGTGGCGTAGGAGCGACCCAGCGAGTCGACCTTGCGGACGTGAGCCGGAGCTGCGTCCTGTGCCGGGGCAAGGTCCTTCAGGGAAGAAAGATCGGCCATACTTAGGCGCTCCTTGTGTTCTTGGCGTTCAGCTTGGCAACGTCGAGAGCGACGGGCTGCTGAGCTTCATGCGGGTGGTTGGCGCCGGCGTAAACGCGCAGGTTCTTCATCTGGCGACGGCCAAGCGGACCGCGCGGGATCATGCGCTCGACGGCCTTCTCGAGAACGCGCTCCGGGAAGCGGCCTTCGATGATCTGGCGAGCCGTACGCTCCTTGATGCCGCCCGGATAACCGGTGTGCCAGTAGTACTTCTTGTCGGCATACTTCTTGCCGGTGAAGACGACCTTTTCGGCGTTGATGACGATGACGTTGTCGCCGTCGTCAACATGGGGGGTATAGGTGGCCTTATGCTTGCCGCGCAGGTGCGTGGCGATGATGGTGGCGAGGCGGCCGACAACGAGCCCTTCGGCGTCGATGAGGATCCACTTCTTCTCCACCTCTGCAGGCTTCTGAACGAAGGTAGACATTGAGGTCTCTTTCCGTGTGATCCCGCAGTCCGGTGGACCGGAAACTGCAGGCGTTTCTTGTTGCTTGTTTCGCGCCTTTCCGGCGCAAAAAAGAAAGCGGTTCCGAAGGGCCGCATTCCGGGGAGGGGTATAGTCCTGTGCTTCAGCCGCGTCAAGATTGACGGGCTCCGAAGGCCTGCGGAATAAATGAATGAATACAATGGATTAGTTATGGGGTATTATTTTACCGCACGCAGTTGGCCGCTTTGCCGTGGTCTGAATCGTTATGTAAGCGCTACCGAATAGAATTATTCCAGCGGAAGCGTCAAATGAAACGGGTGTATCAATTATTAAATCGCAACCTATGATTTCGCTAATATACCCCTGAACATAATGAAAACATAAACCGAACGTAACGGCAGATGGTCAACGGAGATCGCCATGTCGCTCGAACGCCGGATTTCAATTGTTACTCTTGGCGTCCAAGACGTCGCCCGCAGCACCGAGTTCTATGCCAGATGGGGCTGGGCAAAATCATCGTCCTCCAACGACCAGGTGACCTTCATCCAGCTGAAAGGCACCGTGCTTGGTCTCTTTTCGCGTTCAAGTCTGGCAGAAGACGCGCATGTGGAGGACACGCCCCCCGGCTTCTCCGGCGTGACGCTGGCCTACAATGTCGCAAGCGAAATCGGCGTCGACGCGGTTCTGAAATTCGTCGTTTCCTGCGGCGCCCGACTGGTCAAGGCTCCGGAAAAGGTCTTCTGGGGTGGCTATTCCGGCTATGTGGCGGACCCCGATGGGCATCTCTGGGAAATCGCCTTCAATCCCTTCTTCCCGCAGGATGAGCATGGGCATGTGGTGCTGCCCGATTGATCCGTTCAATTCGACGGATTTAAGCATCCGCTCGTTAAGCGGAGTGCGTTAGGCTGCAGTTGGGACAAGATGGACGGGTAAACCAGAGGCCTTCGCAGGCCGGGAGGAACGTCCATGAACCATGACACCTACCTCAACAGCTATCTCGCCGATATCCTTGCGACGGCCAAGAACGTGGCCGTGGTGGGCGCATCGACGGACGACAAGCGCCCAAGTCAATGGATATCAGGATTTCTGCTCGGGAAAGGCTATCGCGTCTTTCCCGTCAATCCGCTGCATCGGGGCGAGTTGATCCTCGGCCAGCGCGTTTACGGTTCTCTTGGCGAAATTGCCGAACCCATTCACCTCGTCGATGTCTTCCGCCGCCCCGAGCACCTTGACGCGATCGTCGAGGAGGTTCTGGCGATGGCCCCACGACCCGCAGCCATCTGGTGTCAGCTCGGTATCCGCAATGATGCCGCAGCAGAAAGAGCCGAAGCCGCCGGCATCAAGATGGTGATGAACCGCGCACTCGTCTGCGAATATCCACTGGTCTACGAGCGGATGCATGCCTCCGCTGTCCAGGGCCACGCAGCCTGAGATCAAGGGCAAACGTCAGAAGCGCACGACCGGTTTGCCAAAACCGAAGGGGCGCATGTCCGGGTCGAAGTCCTGGCAACTGAGTACGGGGCACCGGGCCGCATCCCGCGTCGGTACAAAAGCGCGTTCGGCATATTCATGCGGATCGCACATCGCGTTGCGGGTGACGTAGCGATCGTAGAGCGTCATGCCCTTCACCCGCGTTGAGGGGTAGCGCAGGATAACCGCGCCTTCGTTCAGCACGCGCTGGCGCACTTGATCGCAGGTCAGTGCGGTGGAATTGTAGCGTGAAATCGCCAAGGCGGGTTCAGCGAGCAGCATGGTGGCGATTGTCGTGATGGCAAAGTGTGTCGGGCGCATCTCGATCCTCCTTCTGACGCGCGATCAACGTCTATCGGGGCTGCGCAGTTCCTCGCCGTGTTGCCGCAGAGAGCCACACCATTTAATCCTTATCGGCGACGAATGAGGAGACGCAGATGGCTGATCACGATCATTATAGCGCCGACTATCTCAAGGGTATCCTTGGCGAGGTGAAAACCATCGCATTGCTGGGCGCATCCCCAAAGCCGGATCGCCCCAGTTTCGGCGTCATGCGCTTTCTCCTGTCGAAGGGGTACAGCGTCTATCCGGTCAATCCCGGGCAGGCCGGCAAGGAAATCCTCGGCCAGACCGTCTATGCCACGATGGCCGATATCCCCGAGGCGATCGATATGGTCGATGTTTTCCGTGCGCCGGAATATCTGGGCGAGGTGGTCGCGGAGGCGCTGGCTTTGCCGAATCGGCCCAAAGTCATCTGGGGCCAGCTCTCTGTTCGTGACGACGAAGCCGTGAAGCCGGCGGATGCAGCCGGCATCAAAGTGGTCATGGATCGCTGCCCAGCCATCGAGATCCCACGCCTCGGCCTTTGAAGGTTTAGGCCTCGACCAGGAGCTCTGGATTGGCCCTCAGCGCGTTCAGCGTGTCGGCATTGCCGCAATAATCGACAAAACTCTGCTCGGCTTGGCCGTTCCGCAAATGGTTCCGGCAGGTGTCCTTCGATGAACACTGCGCGCAGGTGATCTGCATGTCGCGGAAGACGCGGCGCATGCGATACTCGACCTCGGCCGGATCGATGTTCAAAGCCCGCATCATTGCCGGCATCTCATCGGCTGCATGCGGCCCGGCCTTCACCAGAGCCATCAATTGATGGGTGCTGAGGCCGCAATCCTCGGCCAGCGCCTCGACGTCGGCGTCTGAAAGACCAGCCAGCCTGTCGCTTTCGGTGGCGTGTTCGAAACCCTGGGCGAACCAGGAGACAATTTGCTGCATGGTGTGGCGGACCGGATCGGCGATCGTCAGTGTCATGGGTCTCTCCTTCGACTGGGAAGAAGAATGCCAGCGCGACATGATCCCGCATTGACCTCGATCAAGCACAGTTTTCTTCGGGGGCACGGCTCGGTTTCGAAGAATGCGGGCTGACTTCACGCGCCGACCGACTATGATCCGACCGAAATCACATAAAGGGAGGACGAAAAATGTCGGAGAAAAATCCGGGTTTCGCAACGCTTGCCATCCATGCCGGCGCTCAGCCTGACCCCACGACGGGCGCGCGCATCACGCCGATCTACCAGACCACGGCTTACGTGTTCAACGACAGCGACCATGCCGCAAATCTCTTTGCACTCAAGGAGTTCGGCAATATCTACACCCGTATCATGAACCCCACCCAGGGCGTTCTGGAAGAGCGGGTCGCAGCCCTTGAAGGGGGCACGGCAGCACTTGCGGTCGCCTCGGGCCACGCCGCCCAGCTCCTGATCTTCCACACCCTGATGCAGCCGGGCGACAACTTCGTCGCCGCAAAGAAGCTCTATGGCGGCTCGATCAACCAGTTTGGCCATGCCTTCAAGAATTTCGGCTGGCAGGTCCGCTGGGCCGACCCCGCCGATCCCGAGAGCTTTGCCGCCCAGATCGATGACAAAACCAAGGCGGTCTACATCGAGAGCCTGGCCAATCCCGGCGGCACCTTCGTCGATATCGCCGCCATCGCCGAGGTCGCCCACCGCCACGGTCTGCCGCTGATCGTCGACAACACCATGGCGAGCCCCTACCTCATCCGCCCGCTGGAGCACGGCGCCGACATCATCGTGCATTCGGTCACCAAGTTCCTGGGCGGCCACGGCAATTCCATGGGCGGCATCATCGTTGATGGCGGCACCTTCGACTGGTCGGCCAAGCCTGGCAAATATCCGATGCTGTCGGAGCCGCGCCCGGAGTATAGCGGCGTCGTCCTGCACCAGACCTTCGGCAATTTCGCCTTCGCCATCGCTTGCCGCGTCTTCGGCCTGCGTGACCTTGGGCCGGCTATCGCCCCGATGAACGCATTCCTGCTCCTGACGGGCATCGAAACCCTGCCTCTGCGCATGCAGCGCCATTGCGACAATGCCATGAAGGTCGCGACCTGGCTGAAAAGCCATCCGAAGGTCGCCTGGGTCAACTATGCCGGTCTGGCCGACGATCCGAACAATGCGCTCCAGAAGCGCTATTCGCCGAAGGGCGCCGGTTCTGTCTTCACCTTCGGCATCAAGGGCGGGCTTGAAGCCGGCAAGGCGCTGGTCGGTGGCTTGAAGCTCTTCTCGCATCTCGCCAATATCGGCGATACCCGGTCGCTGATCATCCATCCGGCGTCCACGACCCATGCGCAGCTCTCCGAAGCCCAGCAGATCGCCGCCGGTGCCGGACCTGACGTCGTGCGCCTGTCCATCGGCATCGAGGACGCCGAAGACATCATCGCCGATCTCGAGCAGGCGCTGGCCTCGGCCTGATCTGTCCTTTGAGCGGCGGTGCGAAACACCGCCGCTCCTTCACCTGGAGACCATGATGATCCTGTCCTTGCCATTCGATCCCTCCACCGTCATGCCGGAAGAGGGCGCGCCGGCACCCGACCGCCTGATTTCAGGCGATCCACGCTTCACCACCTGGAACATCGAGGAGGCAGACGGCGGCATCTATGCCGGAATCTGGCAGTCGACACCCGGCAAGTGGCTGATCTCTTACGATGAATGGGAATATTTCCACATTCTCGAAGGCCACTCTGTCGTCACCGAGGATGGCGGCGAGCCTGTTCATTTGAAGGCCGGCGACCGCCTGATCCTCAGACCCGGCTTCAAGGGAACCTGGGAAGTCCTTGAAACGACTCGAAAGGATTATGTCATCAGGCTCTAGCTCGCAGCCTTCATTCGGGCCGCGATAGCCTCATGCTCGGCAATCATGGCCGCGTCTTCCGCCGAGACCTTCTGGATGCTCGCGCGATTGCCGATACGCTCCATGTAAGCCTGGAAGACCGGGCGCGCCTCGACGAGCCCGAACATCGTCGTCCAGCGCAACGCAATGCCCCAGAGCAGATCGGCTGCCGTGAAGCGCTCGCCGAGCAGGTAGGGGCCTGTTTTGAGCACTTCTTCCAGCATGTCGATCAGCGACTCGTAGCTCGCATAGGGCGTCTCGTTCATCGATCCCGGCTCGCGCTTCATGAAGCGATCGACGACCGCCGGTTCGAAGCAGCTGCCATAGATGAAAAGCCAGCGGAGATAAGCGCCGCGGTCCGGATCGGTCAGTGCAGGGGCAAGACCCGCTTCGGGAAAGAGATCGGCCAGATAGAGGTAGATCGCGCCTTGTTCGGTGATCAAGGTTTCTCCGACGCGCACCGCAGGCACCTTGCCGAGCGGATTGATCGCCAGATAGGCCGGTTGGCGCTGCTCGCCCGTCTTCATGTTCAGCACGTGCAGATCATAGGGCACCTTCAACTCCTCCAGCAGTACACGCGCACCGCTGGCGCGGGTCTGGGGCGAGTAGAAGAGGGTGATCTTATGGTCTTTGCTCATTGGAAGTCTCCCATTTTCAAATTGGATACGCCGTGTGGCGACGAAGGGAGAATGTGCCGGGATACCTGTCAGATTGTGTCAGGTTGGTTTAGCATGATGGTCGAAAGGGAGATTTTCCGATGCGGGCGAGCCGGCTCATCAACATCCTGACGACCCTGCAGGCGAAGGGGCTGGTGACCGCCGAGGCCTTGGCCGACGAAAACGACGTCTCGGTGCGCACCATCTATCGCGATATCGATGCGCTCACGCTTTCGGGCATCCCCGTCTACAGCGAACGCGGCTCCGATGGTGGCTACCGGCTGCTGGATGGCTATCGCGTGCGCCTGAATGGTCTCACCCCCGCCGAGGCCGAGGCTATGTTCCTATCCGGCATTCCCGGTGCCGCTGCCGATCTCGGCCTGGGCTCCCTGATGGCCGGCGCCCAGAAGAAGCTGACGGCCGCCCTGCCGGAAGATCTGCGCGAAAGCGCCCGGCGCATGCAGCAGAAGTTCCATCTCGATGCGCCCGCCTGGCTCGCCGAAGGGGAGCAGCCCGTCTACCTCCAGGCCATTGCCGACGCAGTGTGGAACTCCAAGCGCATCCGCATGCGTTATCGCTCTTGGACGGCGGAGAAGAGCAGGATTGTGGAACCGCTCGGCATCGTGATGAAAGGCGGCGCCTGGTATCTCGTGGCGCGGGTCAACGACACGCCGCGCACCTATCGCATTTCCCGTGTCCTCGACCTTGTTGTCACCGAAGAGCGCTTCGACTGGCCGAAAGATTTTGATCTCGCAGACTACTGGAACGAAAACACGCGTCGGCTCGAACTTGAGCTCTATCCGAACTGGGCGACCATTCGGCTCTCGCCTTGGGGCCTGAAGGAGATCGAACACATGGCGCCGCCCTATGTCCGCGCCCATCTCGAAGTCATCGGCGAACCCGACGAAAACGGCTGGCGGGTGATGCGGCTGCCCGTGGCGCATGAGCACATGGCCGTGTCCGAGATGCTGAAGCTCGGCACGGAGGTCGAGGTGATCGACCCGCCGCAACTGCGGCTCGCCATGCGGCGGGCGATCGAAACCCTGATGGGGCGCTATGGCGAAACGCCCGACATCACCAGGTAAGGTCGAGCCGCTCCAGCCCGTGGAAGTGATAGACGTCCTTGACCTTGGGCGTCTCCGCGATCTTCAGGCCCGGCAAGCGCTTGAAGAGCAGCGGCAGCACGATGTTGAGCTCGAGCCTGGCGAGCGGTGCCCCGATGCAGAAATGGATGCCGGCGCCGAAGGAAAGGTTTGCCCCTTCGTCGCGACCCGGCTTGAAGGTCAGCGGGTCCGGGAACTTTTGCGGATCGAGATTGGCAGCCGCCAGGATCATGCTCACCTTGTCGCCGCGCTTGAAGGACACGCCATCGATCTCGCAGGGCTCCAGGCACCAGCGCTGGAAGATATGCACCGGCGCGCAGATCCTGAGCGTCTCCTCGACGGTGCGCTCGGTCGTCTTCTCGTCGGTAAACAGCGTCGCCGGGTCGATCCCGCTGTCGAGGATGACCCGAACCGAATTGCCGATCTGGTGCACGGTGGCCTCATGCCCGGCATTGAGCAGCACGATCGTCGTCGAGATCAGCTCGTCCTCGGTGAGGAACTGGCCCTTGTGTTCGGTATGGATCATGTGGCTCAAGAGATCGTCGCGCGGCTCGGCGCGACGCTCGGCGATCACCGTCCGCACATAGTCCGCAAATTCCTTCGCCGAGCGGTCAGCGGCCTCTTCATCGGCGCGCGTCCGCTTGAACATGTACATGCCGACATAGTCGTGGCTCCATTTGAGCAGCTGCGGTCCCATCTCCTCGGGGATGCCGATCATCCGGGCAATCATCGTCACCGGGATGATGTCCGCAAATGTCGAGAGAAGCTCGGTCTTGCCGTCCTTCTCGAAGCCATCGATCAACCGGTTCGCGAGGTCTTCGATCTCGCCCGTCATCTTCTCGACATGGCGGGAAACGAAGGCGCGGTTGACGAGCGTGCGAAGCCGCGTGTGCTCCGGCGGCTCGATTTCAAGCAGCGAATGCTCCTCGGCCTTGTCGAAATGACGCGTATGGGCTGCCGGTTCCGGCAGGCCGAGTTCCTCGCGCGTCGCGACATGCAGGATCTGCCGGCCGAAGCGGCGATCGCGCAGCAGGGCATTCACATGGTCATAGCCTGTAAAGAACCACTGCTTCTGCTCCTCCCAGTAGAAGGTCGGACAGCTCGCATGCAGGGCCGCATAGGCGCGGTTCGGATCGCCAAAAAAGGCGGGATCGCGGGCATCAAGGGAGACCCGTCGTGTGGCGGGGTCGATGGAGAGAAAGGGCAATGGCTGTGTCATGGCTTCTGTTTATCCCCTCGTCATGGATCCGCAAGGGGAGGGGACGGCTTCAGTCGTGGAGATCGTTGCCGACGGCGGCAATCCGCTTCAGGATCGCAACCTGCCGGTCAGCCTGATCGTCGATCGTTTCGGTGCGGGCGGGTGGAACAGTCACGATGGTGGTTCCGGACTTGACCGATGTCCGATTGCGTCCCTGTGCCTTGGCGGCATAAAGAGCCGAATCGGCTTGGGCCATCATCCGGTCGAGATCCGCATTCGCGAGCGCCGAAAGCGCGATGCCGATGCTGGTGGTCACCTGGATGGGGTGGCGGCTTGTCTCGATCTCTCGCTCGGCCAGCGCCATTCGCACGGTCTCGGCAAAAAGCGCGGCATCCCTGGCCTCGTTGACCACGAGCACGGCTGCGAATTCCTCGCCGCCCGTTCGTCCAAAGGCGGCGCGCTGCGGCAGGAGTGAATTGCAGATCGACGCAAATTCCACGAGCACCCGGTCTCCGACCTGATGGCCGTAGACATCGTTCACCTGCTTGAAGTGATCGAGATCGAAGATAACAAGGGCAAGGGCGCCGGAGGGCGCCGTGTCCAGAATATCCTGATAGGCCTCCATGAAGCCGCGGCGGTTGAGGGCTCCGGTCAACGGGTCGCTGCGCACCAGCGCCTTCAACCGTTCCTCTGATCGATCCATCATCATTTTCGCGATTAACGTCAGCGCCGTCACGAACGAGATCAGTCCGACGATGCTGACTGCAGCGGCAAGGGTCACTTGATTGAAGCTCTGTGGCATGATGCGTGTCGCAATATAGGCGAACACCAGACAGGCGCCAGCCTGCACGAACCACACGGCGGCCAGCATGACACGGTAGCGCCGGGTGCTGAAGCGGCCGTTGAGGGCAATAACGCCGAGCACCGCCAGGCCCGCCGCTGCCGCGACATCGTAGATTGCCATGCGATAGCCGAATTCCGCCCTGAATTCCGGCACCAGATTGCCTGCGATCCAGATTGCTGCCGGCAGTGCCACATAGAGAGGTGTCTTCCGGTCATCGAAGGCACAGAGCGCCTTGCCCCAGCAGATGAAGCCGACGAGCGACAGGACATTGCCGACCTGGATCGAGATGAAGTCCGGGATCTGGTCGCGCAAGCCGACCATGCCAAGCCCGACCGCCTGCAGCCCGAAGCCGATGCCGAACCAGAGGAAATAGCGCTGGTCTCGGGCGTGGAGCCAGATTGCCATCAGCAGAATCGCCAGGGTGCCCGCCTGGATCACCCACAGCAAAAACGCTGTCTTTACGTCGATCACGGTGTAAATTCCTGAAACAAAGTGAATGAATATCAAACCAACATGGCTGACAGCGGTTAACCAGTCACTACGAAACAGGTGCGAACTGGCCCGTGATACCGGCCCGTCGGCGAAGCTTACCGAAACTTCACCATGTTAGGATCTTCTTGTGAATGGAGGGGCGGCGCTTGCGGTCATGGCGCGCCGAAGGGCCCTAATCTGCCGCTTCTCCGGGCGAAGACGCCGTTCCGACCATTAAGGATATCCCGTCCTCATGTCTTGAATGTCTGGGTGCGGACACTCTATGTAGGGATTGATAGAGATTACGTGATTCCCGCCACCGGATGTGCCGGGGAGAGGCTTGAAAAGGACCGACATGAGAAATCCCGTTGATACCGCTCTCGCTCTGGTGCCGATGGTCGTCGAACAGACCAATCGTGGCGAGCGCTCCTACGATATCTTCTCCCGACTGCTGAAGGAGCGGATCATCTTCCTGACGGGCCCGGTAGAAGACACCATGGCCTCGCTGGTCTGCGCCCAGCTTCTCTTCCTCGAAGCCGAAAACCCGAAGAAGGAAATCGCGCTTTACATCAATTCGCCCGGCGGCGTCGTCACCTCAGGCATGGCGATCTACGACACCATGCAGTTCATCCGCCCGGCCGTGTCGACGCTCTGCATCGGTCAGGCCGCATCGATGGGTTCGCTGCTGCTCGCAGCCGGCGAGAAGGGCATGCGCTTTGCGACGCCGAACTCGCGTATCATGGTTCACCAGCCCTCCGGCGGCTTCCAGGGTCAGGCTTCCGACATCGAGCGCCATGCTCGTGACATCATTAAGATGAAGCGTCGTCTCAATGAGGTCTATGTGAAGCACACGGGCCGCACCTATGAAGAAGTCGAGTCGACGCTTGATCGCGACCACTTCATGGAATCGAGCGAAGCCAAGGACTGGGGTCTGATCGACCGTATCCTGACCTCGCGCGCCGAAATCGAAGGTGCAGCACCTTCGGCATGATGCAATATCCCCGCCCGGGGATGTTTGCCGGACATGGCAGACGTGATCCGGGGCGGGGTTTAATCTCGGCGCAAAAGCGCTAATAGTAAGATTAAGGCTATGTTGAAGCTTTGTGACATAGTCTGCCGAGACTGGGAGTTTTCGTTGCCGCCGCTCCGACATGGGTCGGGACGGCTAGTAGCTCCGGATCGGAAGAGGTTGCCACCAAAGGCGGCGGTGGTAACCGGACAGTGTGAGTGACCGCCCTGCCGTGACTGCGGTGGCGCGGCGTGCTGGAAGGATAAAGACATGAGCAAAGTCAGCGGAAGCAACGGCGGTGACTCCAAGAATACCCTTTATTGTTCCTTCTGCGGCAAGAGCCAGCACGAGGTCCGCAAGCTGATTGCTGGACCGACGGTGTTCATCTGCGATGAATGCGTCGAACTCTGCATGGACATCATCCGCGAAGAGAACAAGTCTTCGATGGTCAAGTCTCGCGACGGCGTTCCCACGCCGCAGGACATCATCAAGATTCTCGATGAATACGTCATCGGCCAGAAGCAGGCGAAGAAGATCCTGTCGGTGGCCGTGCACAACCACTACAAGCGTCTGTCGCATGCCTCGAAGGGCGGCGATGTGGAGCTGGCGAAGTCGAACATCATGCTTGTTGGTCCGACCGGCTGCGGCAAGACCTATCTTGCCCAGACGCTGGCCCGCATCATCGACGTACCCTTCACCATGGCCGACGCCACGACCCTGACCGAAGCCGGTTACGTCGGTGAAGATGTCGAAAACATCATCCTGAAGCTGCTCCAGGCTGCCGACTACAATGTCGAGCGCGCCCAGCGCGGCATCGTCTATATCGACGAAGTCGACAAGATCTCCCGCAAGTCGGACAATCCCTCGATCACCCGCGACGTGTCGGGCGAGGGCGTCCAGCAGGCGCTTCTGAAGATCATGGAAGGCACGGTCGCTTCGGTTCCGCCGCAGGGCGGTCGCAAGCATCCGCAGCAGGAATTCCTGCAGGTCGATACGACGAACATCCTGTTCATCTGCGGTGGCGCTTTTGCCGGCCTCGACAAGATCATCTCTGCCCGTGGCGAGAAGACGTCGATCGGCTTCGGTGCAACCGTGAAGGCAGAAGACGATCGCCGCGTCGGCGAAGTCCTGCGCGAGCTGGAGCCGGAAGATCTGGTGAAGTTCGGCCTCATTCCGGAATTCATCGGTCGTCTGCCGGTTCTGGCAACGCTCGAGGATCTGGACGAGGATGCCCTGATCCAGATCCTGTCTGAGCCGAAGAACGCGCTCGTCAAGCAGTATCAGCGCCTGTTTGAGATGGAAGACGTCGAGCTGACCTTCCACGAGGACGCACTGCGCGAGATCGCCCGCAAAGCGATCACCCGCAAGACCGGTGCCCGCGGCCTGCGCTCGATCATGGAAAAGATCCTGCTCGACACGATGTTCGAGTTGCCGGAACTGGAAGGCGTTCGCGAAGTCGTCATCTCCGACGATGTCGTCAACGGCAATTCCCGCCCGCTCTACATCTATGCCGACCGTCAGGAAGAGAAGGCCAACGCTTCGGCCTGATCAAGGGCGCAGGACTGACCGATTTCGAACCCGCCCTCGTGGCGGGTTCTTTCGTTTCGCATCTGTGGTTATCGACGGAAGAAGACTTTTTTGCTGTCAACTGCTGTTGTCAGGGCTGTCGATTGGGCTAGAACTGGAAACGGTATGAACGCCTCTGTGCTGCGTTGCTTTTACCGCGTAACCCGTGTCCCCGATCCCCATGCGAACGACGAGCGCCAACCGGGCGACGAAGTGACGCGCATGGTTCGCATCAGGTCCGGAAGCTAGTGGTAAAACCGGCAAGATTTGTCATGCTGGTGTCACAGATTCGGCGCCCCACAGGGCGGCAGGCTTGAATTGACGACTTCGCTACTCCACTTGTTGGAGGAGCAAGAAATATGCCTGACGCCTCTTTTGGGTCGGCATGGAGTCCCGGTTACGGGACGTTGGAAAGGAAGTGAAATGACGAATTCGTCTGCAGCAAACGAGGTGAACACCTATCCGGTGCTTCCTCTGCGCGACATCGTGGTATTCCCGCACATGATCGTCCCGCTGTTCGTCGGCCGTGAAAAGTCCATTCGCGCCCTGGAAGAGGTGATGGGCTCCGACAAGCAGATCATGCTCGCCACGCAGATCAATGCCAGTGACGACGATCCTGCACCCAATGCCATTTACGAAGTCGGCACCGTCGCAAACGTCCTGCAGCTCCTGAAGCTGCCCGACGGCACCGTGAAGGTGCTGATCGAAGGCCGCGCCCGCGCCAAGGTCGAAAGCTATACCGGCCGCGAGGACTATTACGAAGCCAAGGCCCGTATTCTCGCCGAACCGGCAGAGGACGCGGTGGAGATCGAGGCTCTGTCTCGCTCGGTGGTTTCCGAGTTCGAAAACTACGTCAAGCTGAACAAGAAGATCTCTCCCGAGGTCGTCGGCGCCGCGAGCCAGATCGAGGATTACTCGAAGCTCGCCGATACCGTTGCCTCGCACCTGTCCATCAAGATCACCGAAAAGCAGGAAATGCTGGAAACGGTGAGCGTCAAGACGCGTCTTGAAAAGGCGCTCGGCTTCATGGAAGGCGAGATCTCGGTTCTCCAGGTCGAAAAGCGCATCCGCTCGCGCGTCAAGCGCCAGATGGAGAAGACCCAGCGCGAGTATTACCTCAACGAACAGATGAAGGCGATCCAGAAGGAACTCGGCGACGGCGAAGACGGCCGTGACGAGATGGCCGAACTGGAAGAGCGCATCGCCAAGACCAAGCTTTCCAAGGAAGCCAAGGAAAAGGCCGATGCCGAGCTGAAGAAGCTGCGCCACATGAGCCCGATGTCGGCGGAAGCCACCGTCGTGCGCAATTATCTCGACTGGCTGCTGGGTCTGCCCTGGGGCAAGAAGTCGAAGGTCAAGATCGACCTGAACGCTGCTGAAAAGACCCTCGACGAAGACCATTTCGGCCTCGACAAGGTCAAGGAGCGCATCGTCGAATATCTCGCCGTCCAGGCGCGTGCGACGAAGCTGAAGGGCCCGATCCTTTGCCTCGTCGGCCCTCCGGGCGTCGGCAAGACCTCGCTCGCCAAGTCGATCGCCAAGGCGACCGGACGCGAATACGTGCGCATGGCGCTCGGTGGCGTCCGTGACGAAGCCGAGATCCGCGGTCACCGCCGCACCTATATCGGCTCGATGCCCGGTAAGATCGTGCAGTCGATGAAGAAGGCCAAGAAGTCCAACCCGCTCTTCCTGCTCGATGAAATCGACAAGATGGGCATGGACTTCCGTGGCGATCCGTCTTCGGCTCTGCTCGAGGTGCTGGATCCCGAACAGAACTCGACCTTCATGGACCACTATCTCGAAGTGGAATATGACCTGTCGAACGTCATGTTCGTCACGACCGCCAACACGCTGAACATCCCGGGTCCGCTGATGGACCGCATGGAGATCATCCGGATCGCCGGCTACACCGAGGATGAGAAGCTCGAAATCGCCAAGCGGCACCTGATGCCGAAGGCGATCAAGGAACACGCCCTGCGTCCGGAGGAATTCTCCGTATCCGACAAGGCGATCCTGGCGGTCATCCAGCAGTATACCCGCGAAGCCGGTGTCCGCTCCTTCGAGCGCGAACTGATGAAGCTCGCCCGCAAGGCCGTGACCGAGATCATCAAGGGCAAGGTCAAGTCGGTCGAAGTGACCGAGAAAAACATTGCCGATTATCTCGGCGTCCCGCGCTTCCGCCATGGCGAAGCCGAGGGCGAGGATCAGGTCGGTGTCGTCACCGGTCTCGCCTGGACTGAGGTCGGCGGCGAACTGCTGACGATCGAAGGCGTCATGATGCCCGGCAAGGGCCGCATGACGGTGACCGGCAACCTGAAGGACGTGATGAAGGAATCGATTTCTGCGGCGGCATCCTATGTCCGCAGCAGAGCCGTCGATTTCGGCGTAGAGCCGCCGCGCTTCGACAAGTCCGACATTCACGTGCATGTGCCGGAAGGTGCAACGCCGAAGGATGGTCCGTCCGCCGGTATTGCCATGGCAACGGCCATCGTCTCGATTATGACCGGCATCCCGGTTTCCAAGGATGTCGCGATGACGGGCGAAGTCACGCTTCGTGGCCGCGTCCTGCCGATCGGCGGCCTCAAGGAAAAGCTGCTTGCAGCACTCCGTGGTGGCATCAAGAAGGTTCTGATTCCGGAAGAGAACGCCAAGGACCTGGCGGACATTCCGGACAACGTGAAGAACAACATGGAGATCATTCCTGTGTCCCGCATGGGCGAGGTGATCCGTCATGCGCTGGTTCGCGTGCCTGAACCGATTGAATGGGACGGAACCGTCGAAACGCCGGCCATCGGCGTTGTCGAAGGGGTCGATGATTCAGGCGCTACGGTCGCTCACTGAGGCAGTTTTGCCATAAGTGAGCCACAAAGCTCCAAAACCGACAAAAAGGCTGGCATTTTTGCCAGCCTTTTTTGTGAAAACTCCCTTAAACGGCTTGTTTTCCGGGGCTTTCGGGTGCTTTTGAGTTGCGAAGGGCAGAAGCAATCGTATTCTCCGCCCGACTTGAACTTTTGAGTCGTTTCATACCAATCAGAAAGGGTGGAAACATGAACAAGAACGAACTCGTATCCGCGGTCGCCGAGAAGGCTGGCCTGACCAAGGCTGACGCGGCCTCTGCCGTCGACGCCGTTTTTGAAACGGTTCAGGCTGAACTGAAGAACGGCGGCGACGTTCGCCTCGCCGGCTTCGGCGCCTTCACCGTTGCCCGTCGCGAAGCCTCCAAGGGCCGCAACCCGTCCACCGGCGCTGAAGTCGATATCCCGGCTCGCAACGTTCCGAAGTTCACGGCCGGCAAGGGCCTGAAGGACGCTGTCAACAGCTGATCCGTCGTGACCGTCGCCACCCTTCGGTGCCGATGGTCAGCTGACACCCTGGTTAGCCCGGCCTCTGTGCCGGGCTTTCTTTTTGTCCGTCTTGCGCTGCAGCATGAGCTGTCATATTTCTGTGAAGCCGGATTGTCCGGCATTCGTTCTCAGGGCGGGGTGAAACTCCCCACCGGCGGTAAAGGAGGAAACTCCAAGCCCGCGAGCGCCTGGCCTTCCTGAAGGGGAGGGGCAGGGTCAGCAGATCCGGTGTGATTCCGGAGCCGACGGTTAAAGTCCGGATGAAAGAGAATGAGGTCAGGTGGCGCTCTCCCTCCGTGTCGTGCGGATGGCCAAGGCGTTGCTGCGCAGGTCCGTGCCCGTCCGGGCGCGGTTTTTCGTCGTCCTCATCTGTCCTGATTTGTGTTGGTCCTTTGGAAAAGGAAACATGACAAGAATCAGAGCTCCGTTTCGCTCTTGCGTTCCCGGGCCTTTCTCGGCGCCGGTTTCATGGTGTTGGCAGGCGTTGCCTTTGCCGCACTCAACGTCGTCACCCAGTGGCTCTCGATGACGCTCGGCTTTCCGCCAGCGTCAACGGCCTTCTGGCAATATGGCTTCGCTCTCCTCCTCTCGCTTCCGCTGCTGTTCCGCCTCGGTTTGAAGGCCATGAAGACGGCCTATCCCGTCCGTCACATCCTGCGGGTGCTGCTCGCCGCCTTCGGCGTCCAGGCCTGGGTGACGGGCCTTGCAACCGTGCCCATCTGGCAGGCGATTGCGCTTGTCATGACCTCGCCCTTCTTCATCATCATCGGCGCACGTCTTTTTCTCGGGGAGACAGTCGGGCGCGACCGCTGGCTGGCCACGCTGACAGGTTTCGTCGGTGCGATGATCATCCTGCAGCCATGGGCCGACAGCTTCACCCTCGCAGCCCTGCTGCCAGTGCTCTCCGCTCTGCTCTGGGGCGGCTCGTCGCTGATCATGAAGAACCTCACCCACTACGAGGCGCCGGAAACGGTGACCGTCTGGCTTCTTGTGCTGTTGACGCCGATCAACGCGGGGCTCGCCGTGGCGGGTGGCTTCGTCATGCCCGAAGGTCTGGCGCTCTGGCTGCTTCTGGGCGCGGGTCTCCTGACAGCCCTTGGCCAATATCTGCTGACGCTCGCCTACAACGCCGCCGACGCAGCCTATGTGCAGCCTTTTGATGACCTGAAGCTGCCGCTCAACGTCTTCGCCGGCTGGCTGGTCTTCGGTTATGCACCGAGCGGCTATCTCTGGCTGGGCGCGCTTCTGATCCTCGGTGCTTCGCTCTTCCTGATGCTGCGCGAGGCAGGCAAGGAAGCCTTGCCGACGTCCTGATCGGATGATTCGTCGGATCGACATCCAACTGTCATCCGACTGTCACCGGACTGGCCCAAAAACCTCCTGTTCCATTTCTGGATACTGGAGGTTTCCCGATGACCCATGGTCTCTCCCGCGTCGCCCTGACGGCGGCGCTCTTTGCATCCGTGGCCCTGCCGGCCGCTGCCGAACAGGTCTTCAACCGCATTGCCACATTCCCGGTCGCCGCAAACCTGCCGGCTGACAAGGACAAGCTTTCCACCACCTCGGCCGAAATCGTCACCGCCTCGGAAGACGGCAATACGCTGATCTATTCCGACAGCCCGCTCGGCGGCATCGGCTTCATCGACATCACCGACGCCAAGGCCCCGAAGGCTGCCGGCGCGCTGATGATGGACGGCGAACCGACTTCGGTCGCGGTCGCCGGATCCAAGGTCATGGTCGGCGTCAACACGTCGGAAAGCAAGGACAAGCCTTCGGGCAAGCTCGCCGTCGTCGACATCGCCTCCAAGGCAATCGACGCGACCTGCGATATCGGTGGTCAGCCTGATTCCGTTGCTGTCGCCAAGGACGGCTCTTTCGTCGCGATCGCCATCGAGAACGAGCGCGACGAAGACGTCAATGACGGCGCCCTGCCGCAGATGCCGGCGGGTGACCTCGTGATCGTGTCGCTGAAGGATGGCGCTGCCGATTGCGGCTCGATCAAGCGTGTCGCCCTGACCGGTCTCGCCGACGTTGCCCCTGATGATCCGGAGCCGGAATTCGTCGCGATCAACAGCCTTGGCGAAATCGCCGTGACGCTGCAGGAAAACAACCACATCGCCATCGTCGACGGCAAGACGGGCGAGGTGAAGGCACACTTCTCTGCTGGCACCGTCGATCTCACCGGCATCGACACCAAGTCGGACGGTGCTCTGAAGTTCTCCGGCACCAAGGAAGGCGTGCCGCGCGAGCCTGACGCGGTGAAGTGGCTCGGTGACGATCGTCTCGTTGTCGCCAATGAAGGCGACTGGAATGGCGGCTCGCGCAGCTTCACCATCTTCGACAAGACCGGCAAGGTCGCCTATGAATCGGGTGCTTCGCTCGAAATGGCGATCGCCCAGATCGGCCACTTCCCCGACAAGCGCGCCCGCTCCAAGGGTGTCGAGCCGGAAGGCCTGGAAGCTGCCACCTTCGGCGATCAGAACTACTTCTTCGTTCTCGCCGAGCGCTCCTCGGTCGCCGCTGTTTACAAGGACACTGGCGCAGAGCCGGAACTCACCCAGCTTCTGCCGTCGGGCGTCTCGCCGGAAGGCGCTGTCGCGATCCCCTCGCGCAACCTGCTGGTCACCGCCAACGAAGTCGATCTCGGCGAAGATGGCGGCCCGCGTTCGCATGTGATGCTTTACGAACTCGCTGAAGGTACGCCCGCCTATCCGATGCTCGAATCCGCCATGGTCGATGGCGCACCGATCGGTTGGGGCGCTCTCTCGGGTCTGGTTGGCGACGCTGAAAAGGCAGGCCAGCTCTACGCCGTCAATGACAGCTTCTATGCGATGCAGCCGACCATCTACACGATCGATGCGACGCAGAAGCCGGCTGTCATCATCTCGGCCCTGCCGGTCACCCGCGCCGGTGCCGCTGCCCAGAAGCTCGACCTCGAAGGCATCACGCTGGATGGCAAGGGCGGCTTCTGGCTGGCCTCCGAAGGCGATGCCGCCAAGCTCGTCGGCCACGGCCTTTACAACGTCGACGCCAAGGGTGAGATCAAGGCCGAGATCGGCTTTCCGGCTGAACTCCTGGCCGGCCAGGCACGCTTTGGTCTTGAAGGCATCACCTCTGTTGGCACCGGCGACGACATGACGCTGTGGATGGCGGTTCAGCGCGAATGGGGCGATGACGAGAAGGGCACGGTCAAGCTCCTCTCCTACAACCCCAAGTCCAAGGAATGGGGCGCCGTGCGCTACCCGCTTGAGAAGGCCGGCGAAGGCTGGGTCGGTCTCTCCGAAATCACCGCCCATGGCGACTACGTCTACATCGTCGAGCGCGACAACCAGGTAGGCGACAATGCCAAGCTGAAGAAGCTCTACCGCGTCGCCATCGCCGACCTGAAGCCTGCCAAGATTGGCGAGGCACTGCCGACCGTCGTCAAGCAAGAGGTCCATGACTTCATCCCGGATCTCAAGGCCGCCACCAATGGCTACGTCGTCGACAAGCTCGAAGGCTTTGCCTTCGACGCCTCGGGCAAGGCTTTCGCCGTGACCGACAATGACGGCGTGGATGATAGCTCCGGTGAGACCCTGTTCTGGGAAGTGAACCTGCAGGGCACCAACTGATCGAAAGATCATGCCACCTGAAACAACAGAGGCCGGGTGATCGCTCACCCGGCCTTTTTCATTGAACGCTGTAGCGTCTTACCAGCGATGATGGACATGCGGCGCGATCAGCCGCTCATAGACCTCGCGCGATGCCGCCATGACATCGGCGGAGAGCGCGGCCAGATTGGACGCCGCAGCGTTTGCCTTGGCCTGCTCGCCATTGCGGGCGCCGGGGATGACCACCGTGACGGCCTCGTGCATCAGGATCCAGCGCAGCGCGAACTGCGCCATGGAGGCCCCTTCCGGCACAAGCTTGCGCACTTCCTCGACTGCCGCGAGCCCCGTCTCGAAGGGAACGCCTGCAAAGGTCTCGCCGACATCGAAGGCCTCGCCATTGCGGTTGAAGTTGCGATGGTCTTCGGCTGCAAACTGCGTGGCTGCGGTGATCTTGCCGGAGAGGAGGCCGCTTGCCAGCGGTACGCGCGCGATGACCGCCACATTGCGGCGCTTGGCTTCCTGGAAGAACAGGCCGGCGGGGCGCTGGCGGAACATGTTGAAGATGATCTGCACCGAGACGACACCCGGATATTCGATCGCCTTCAGCGCTTCCTCGACCTTTTCGACCGACACACCGTAATGCTTGATCTTGCCGGCCTTGCGGATGTCTTCCAGCCCCTCGAACATCTCCTGGCGATAATAAACGTCGGTCGGCGGGCAGTGCAGCTGCACCAGATCGAGGCTGTCGATTTCGAGGTTCTTCAGTGAGCGGTCGATGAAAGCCTCGATATTGGCCTTGGTGTAACTATCCGCCACATGCGGGTTGAGCCTCCGACCGGCCTTGGAGGCCACCATCGGCCGCTTGCCGCCGCGCGCCTTCAGCACCTCGGCAATGATCTTTTCCGACCGACCGTCGCCATAAACGTCAGCGGTATCGATGAAGGTCATGCCGGCATCGAGGGCCGCGTTGAGCGCTGCCCGGCCGTCTGCCTCGGAGACTTCGCCCCAGGATCCGCCGATCTGCCAGGCGCCGAAGCCGATATCGCTGACGGTGAATTCCGTCCGGCCGAAGGAATGTTCTCGCATCGTGATGTCTCTCCCGTGATTGCGGTTTCGAGCTAGCAAGTGGGGCAGGGGGTGGCAAGCTTCAACCGCTCTGATCGCTTCAAGTGATCCACTGTCCCGGTCGATGCGAAATGGGAGGTGAAATCAGCCGAGAACCTCGCATGCCCAAAATGATCCGCAAGGGCGATCTGCCCCAGAAGACCTGTCCCGTCTGCCGCAAACCCTTCACCTGGCGCAAGAAATGGGAGCGGGACTGGGAGAATGTGATCTACTGCTCGGAGCGCTGCCGCCGGACCGGCAAAACCGGAAGCGCCGGGAAGCCGTAGACCTCTTCAGACAGTTCAGTGATCGGATACCCATGACAGACCAGGCCCCGCCATCGTCGCGCCTTGCCTTCTATGCGCTCCCGGCGATCCCGCTCGCGGCCATCGCGCTGCCCTTCTACATCGTGGTGCCGTCCTTCTATGCCGATCATTTCGCCCTGTCCTTGGCGACGATCGGCACGCTCCTGCTCGGCATCCGCCTGATCGATGCGATCACCGACCCGCTGTTCGGCTGGCTATCCGACCGTGTCCGCTCGCGCTACGGCCGCCGTCGCTTCTTTTTCGTCATCTCGACGCCGCTGACGGCGCTCGCGGCCTTCATGCTCTTCTGGCCGCCTCAGGACGCCGGCGTCGGTTACCTCGCCTTCTGGGGCATAACACTCTCCATCGGCGCCACCTGGTCGCTTCTACCCTACACGGCCTGGGGCGCCGAACTCGCGACCGGCTACCAGGCGCGGGTGAAGCTCTCCGCCTGGCGGGAAGGTGCGACTCTGATTGGCTCGCTGATCGCCATCACGTTGCCGTTCGTCGGCGGGCTGGACACGGCCGTCGGATTCCACGGCCTGGCCTGGATTGCCGTCTTCATCGCCGTCGCACTTCCTCTGGCGGGGCTGCTGGCCGTCTGGGCGGTGCCGGAGCCGACGGATCTGTCCCAGAGAAAGCTATCTTTGCGCGAGGGCTTCCAGCATCTGAAGGCAAATGGTCCCTTCCTGCGGCTTGCCTCCGCCTTCCTGCTGAACAGCTTCGCCAACGCAATCCCGGCCTCGCTCTTCATCTATTTCGTCGGCCAGCGTCTGGACGCGCCCGCCATGCAGGGGCCGCTGCTCTTCACCTATTTCCTCTGCGCCATCGCCGGCGTGCCGCTCGCCGTTGCCACCGCCAAACGCCTCGGCAAGCACCGCGCCTGGTGCTTCGCCATGATGCTCGCCTGCGCGGTCTTCTCGGTCGCCGGCTTCCTGGGCGAGGGTGATGTCTTCGCCTTCACGATCGTCTGCATCGTTACCGGCCTGCTGCTCGGCTTCGATCTCACCCTTCCGCCTGCCATCCAGGCCGATGTCATCGACAACGACACCGTCTCCTCAGGTGAACAGCGCTCCGGCCTCTACTTCGCCGCCTGGAGCTTCATCACCAAGCTTGCCGTGGCGCTGTCCGCCGGTGTCGTCTTCCCGCTGCTCGACCTTGCCGGCTTCGTCGGCGACCAGACGGCGACCCAGACGCCCGAGGCACTGACGGCACTCACCGCGCTCTACGCCTTCCTGCCCATCCTGCCCAAGCTCGCGGCCATCGCCCTCATGTGGAACTTCTCGCTCGACGAGGCGGAGCATCGCAGGCTGCGCGAGAGCCTGACTGCCTGAAAAAGCGCCGATTCGTCCTCGATCGGTCCACGTCTAAATGCATGCACCATCGTGCCTGTCATCGGGACGTCGTGTGTTTCAGCAAATGTGACCCCGTTCAGTGAAAGCTTGATTCTCTGCGGGAAGGATCACGGATGCGCATTGTCATGATCGGTTCGGGATATGTCGGGCTCGTATCCGGAGCCTGCCTCTCAGCGCTTGGCCACGACGTCGTCTGCGTCGACAAGAACCTCGACAAGATCCACGCGCTCGAGGCCGGCCAGGTGCCGATCTACGAGCCCGGCCTGGAGATGATCATCGCCGAGAACCGCGCCGCCGGTCGCCTGCGCTTCTCCGGCAATCTCGCGGGGCCCGTCGCGGCGGCCGATGCGGTCTTCATCGCGGTGGGAACACCCTCCCGCCTCGTGGATGGTCACGCCGACCTCAGCCATGTCTATGCCGCAGCCCGCGAAATCGCCGCTGCCGCCAGCGGCTTCACCGTCGTGGTCACGAAGTCGACGGTCCCCGTCGGCACGGGCGACGAGATCGAGCGCATCTTCCGCGAAGAATTCCCGCAAAAGGACCTGACGGTCGTCTCCAATCCCGAGTTCCTGAGGGAAGGGGCCGCGATTGCCGATTTCCGCCGCCCGGACCGGATCGTGGTCGGCTCCGATGACGAGCGCTCCACCGATGTGATGCGCAGCGTCTACGAAGCGCTCGACCTGAAGGAGACGCCTCTCTATTTCTGTGAGCGTCGCACCGCCGAGCATATCAAATACGCCTCCAACGCCTTTCTGGCGATGAAGATCACCTTCATCAACGAGATGGCGGACCTGTGCGAGGAGCTCGGCGCCGACGTGCAGAAGGTGGCCAGGGGCATGGGCATGGATCGCCGCATCGGCGACAAATTCCTCCAGGCCGGCCCCGGCTTCGGCGGCTCGTGTTTTCCCAAGGACACGCTCGCCCTCGTCAAGACAGCCCAGGACTACGACCGCCCTCTGAAACTGGTCGAAACCACCGTCGCCATCAACGAGGCCCGGAAGCGCGCCATGGGCCGCAGGGTGATCAATGCCTGCGACGGCAGCGTGCTCGGCAAGAAGATCGGCGTGCTTGGCCTGACCTTCAAACCCAATACCGACGACATGCGGGAAGCGCCCTCCATCGCCATCGTCCGCACTCTTCTCGATGGTGGCGCCGATGTCCGTGTCTATGACCCCGCCGGCATGGATGCCGCTCGATCGGTGCTGGGCGCGGTGAAATATCGCCTCAATGCCTATGAAGCGGCCGAGGGCGCCGATGCCATCGTTCTGGTGACCGAATGGGACCAGTTCCGCTCGCTCGATCTGCCAAGGCTTCGGCAGGCCATGAAGACCCCCGTGGTCGTCGATCTGCGCAACGTCTTCGACGAGGACGAGATGACGCGCCACGGCTTCTCACTGGTACCCCTCGGCAAGCGTCCCCGCTCGGCCTATCCCGCCCGCACGCTCCTGCATGCGGTGCCACCGGAACTGGCCTGGAACCCGCTTCTGTGGAACGACGAGGCGCCGCAGGGTCAGCTCGCCTGATCGTCTCGGCACGGGCGGTGAGCAAGACTGCCGCCCATCGCCGCCCTTGACTTTGCCCGCCATTCGCCGCTGTGCTGCAGGGGAGACGAGAGCTGCACGCAGGAAGACGCATGGGCATGGACGACGGAACGGGCGCCGAGACTGAGAACTCGAAAGGCGAGGGGCAGCGTGCTCGGGGCTCCGGCACCGAATCGGTCTACAAGGCGCTGCGCCACGAGATCCTGACCATGGAGCGCGCCCCCGGCAGCCCGCTGGATGAGACGCGCCTCTCCGAACATTTCGGCATGTCCCGCACCCCGATTCGCGAGGCGCTTCTGCGATTGACGTCGGAGGGGCTGGTCACCAGCCTTCCGAACCGCAACACCATCGTCGCGGTCATCGATTTCTCCGGCCTGCCCACCTATTTCGAGGCGCTTTGCCTCATGTATCGCGTCACGACCCGCGGGGCCGCGCAGCGCTCCGGCGATGCCTGGATGGCGGAGATCACAAGGCACCAGCAAGCCTTTGCCCGCGCCGTGGAGGCGCAGGACGCCTTCGCCATGATCGAGGCGAACAGGGAGTTTCATGTCGCGATCGCCGAAAGGGCCGGCAATCCCTATTACACCGCCTTCTTCGCCCGTCTGCTCGACGAGGGCCGCCGGATCCTGAGGCTCTACTACTCCACTTTCGATGATCGACTGCCCCGCCGCTATGTCGAGGAGCACGAGAGGATCATCGAGGCGATCCGGGCGGGGGATGTGGAAGAGGCGGACAGGCTGTCGGTCGCCCATGCCGACCAGATCGTCCGCCAGATCCAGGACTACGTCGCCCGCAACATCAAGGCCGCTGCCGGACTGCCCGATCCCTGACTGGGACGGCTCGATCAGCGCTCGCTCACATGCGGCCCTTGTATTTGTCGACAAACTGTATACGGTGAATTCACCTCATCAACAGGAGCTTCCCATGACCACCGGCTGGCACGGCGTTTTCCCCGCCGCAACGACTCAATTCCATGAAGATCTCTCGGTCGACATCGACGCCACGCAGCGCGTCCTCGATGCCCTCGTCAACGATGGCGTCAATGGCCTGATCGTCATGGGCACCTGCGGCGAGAACAATTCCCTCGATCCGGAAGAAAAGCGCACGATCCTGAAGGCCGCCGTCGAGGTGGTGAATGGTCGCGTGCCTGTTGTAACAGGCGTTTCGGAGTTCGATACGCGCCGTGCAGCCGCTTACGCCCGTGATGCCGAACAGATCGGCGCAGATGGCCTGATGGTCCTGCCGGCCATGGTCTATGTGCCGAAGCCGCATGAACTGGTCGCCCATTTCAAGACGGTGGCCGAGGCGACCGGCCTGCCGATCATGCTCTACAACAACCCGCCGGCCTACCGCGTCAACATCGGTGCGGAAGTGCTGGAAGCGCTCGACGGTGTGAAGAACATCAAGGCGGTGAAGGAAAGCGCCCCCGATCCGCGCCGCTTCACCGACCTGATCAACGCCTTCGGTGACCGCTACGACATCTTTGCCGGTCTCGATGACGTGGCACTCGAAGGCCTGATGCTCGGCGCCAAGGGCTGGGTCTCCGGCCTCACCAGCGCCTTCCCGGCCGAATCGGTAGCCCTGGTCGCCGCCGCCGACCGTGGCGACTGGATGGAAGCCCGCCGCATCTACCGCTGGTTCATGCCGCTGTTGCATCTCGATGCCGAACACGACCTCGTCCAATCGATCAAGCTCGCCGAGCAGATTATGGGCCGGGGTTCCGAGCGCGTCCGCATGCCGCGCATGCCGCTTCAGGGCGCCCGTCGCGCCGAGGTGACGGCGATGGTTGAGAAGGCCGCCGCCACCCGCCCGATCGGCGGCAAGTAACGGTCAAAGACGCCTCTTGCATGAAAGGCCCGCCGCCGAAAGGTTGCGGGCCTTTTTCATCGAATGAGGTCTCAGATCACGTCAATTGACGTTTCGCTCACGCTGGCGTGACTTTTTCAGGGACCATCGGCGAGTAAAGCCACCATTCTCATTGATCCTTAACGAACCTCCTGCGAATTCGAAGCTTTCCGCAGTCACAGATGGTTCAAAACATGACGAATAAGACAAGTGCAGGCTGGCGCGCGCGGTTGCGCTATGAGTTCGACAAGAGCATGGCCGGCGGAGCGATCGCCCTGATCGGCTGGCTGGCTCTCATTTCCCTGGTGGTGATCACGCTGGCTGGCGCCTTCCTCGCCGTCACCGGTATCGCGCCGGAGGGTGGCGAGCCCGTGAGTTTCATCGAAGGCACCTGGGAATCGCTGATGCGCACCTTTGATGCTGGCACCATGGGCGGCGACCAGGGCTGGGGCTTCCGCCTGGTGGCGCTGGTGGTGACACTCGCCGGTATCTTCGTTTTCTCCGCCTTGATCGGTGTCATCAGCTCGGGCCTGGAAAACAAGCTCGACGAGTTGCGCAAGGGCCGCTCCCGCGTGCTCGAAAGCGACCACACGATCATCCTCAACTGGTCGACCTCGATCTTCGACGTCATTTCCGAACTCGTGATCGCCAATCAGAGCCGCCATCGTCCGCGAATCGTCATCATGGCGAACAAGGACAAGGTCGAGATGGAGGAGGAGATCGCCGACAAGGTGGGCGATCTGAAGAACACCAAGATCATCTGCCGCAGCGGCGACCCGACCGATCTCTTCGATCTGTCGATCGTCAACCCCCACACCTCCCGCTCGATCATCGTTCTCTCGCCCGAGGGCGAGGACCCGGATTCGCAGGTCATCAAGTCGGTTCTCGCTCTGGTCAATGACCCCCAGCGCCGTCCCGAGCCCTACATGATCGCGGCCGAGATTCGCGATGCACAGAACACCGAGGTCGCCCGAATCGTTGGCGGCAAGGAGCTGCAGCTGGTTCTGGCCGATGACCTGATCTCCCGGATCGTGGTCCACACCAGCCGCCAATCTGGCCTCTCGGCTGTCTACACCGAGCTCCTCGATTTCGACGGCTGCGAGATCTACACGCTTCCCCAGCCGGCACTCGAGGGCAAGCCCTTCGGCACGGCCGTCATGTCCTACGAGACGAGCACGCTGATCGGCATCTGCGATACGGAGGGGCAGATCCACCTCAACCCGTCGCCGAATCGCGTCATCGCGCCCGGCGAGCGTCTGGTCATCATCGCCGAGGACGACGCCTCCATCCAGACCTGGACCGGCGCTCCGCAGATTGCCCAGAATGCCATCCTGCAGGCCGCACCGCAGCCTGTGAAGGCCGAGCGCACCTTGATCCTTGGCTGGAACCGTCGTGGTCCGATCATCGCCACCGAACTGGGTCGCTACGTCGCCCCCGGCTCGGTCCTGACAGTTGCCGCCAATACGCCGGAATTCGAAGCCGATATTGCCGCACTTTCGCTGCCGAACGACAACATGACCGTGTCCCATTCCGTCATCGACACGAGCAGCCGGTCGGCGCTGGAGGCGCTCGATATTCCCTCCTATGACCACGTTCTCGTTCTGGGTTACAGCGACCATATGTCGATGCAGTCGGCCGACACGCGCACCCTGATCACGCTTCTGCATCTCCGCAAGATCGCCGAAAGCGCGGGAATCCACATCAATGTCGTGAGCGAGATGACCGATGTCCGCAATCGCGAGCTTGCCGAAGTCACCCGGGCCGACGATTTCGTCGTCAGCAACAAGCTGGTCAGCTTGATGCTCGCCCAGGCCTCCGAAAACGAGTTCATGGCCGCCATCTTCGACGAGTTGCTGGATGTCGAGGGCTCCGAAATCTACATGCGTCCGGTCAGCGACTACGTGGATATCTCCAAGCCGGTGAACTTCTTCACCGTCGCACTCTCGGCGCTCCGCCGCGGCGAAATCGCCATCGGCCATCGCCGCCAGCGGGCAGGCGACGCGGACGACCGCAATCTCGGCGGCGTCACCGTCAACCCGAACCGTTCGGAAATGCTGGCCTATACCGACAAGGACATGGTGATCGTGCTCGCGCAGGAGTAATACCAAATCTCGATGATATGAACCCATAGGATCGGCTAGATCGTCCCTTCTGGCGAGGAGAGGTCCGAAGGACGATGCTTGCGCATCGGTCGAGGAGCTCGACGACGCCAGAAGGGACGAGAAGCCGACCGAAGGTGGCTTATGGCAGGCCTCTGGCGTTGTTACGCCGCTTGGTCGATGCGACAGCATCGCCCGGCGCACCGCGCCTAGCCAGCGACCTGCCATAAGCCATCCTATAGGTTCCTATCATCGAGACTTGGTATAAGGGCGAAGCGAGGCCGACGAATCGTTGGTTAAGCCGAAACACGAAGACGGGCGGATTCGAAAGGCTCCGCCCGTTTGACGTTGAGCCAGGGGCGAAAACGCAAAAGCTACTGGTTCAGCCCTGAGGCTGCCGCACGTAACGTCAAGTTTTGAGAGTGAATGGTGGGCGATGAGAGACTCGAACTCCCGACATCTTCGGTGTAAACGAAGCGCTCTACCAACTGAGCTAATCGCCCGTGCGCCTTGCGGATCATGTCCGCCGCGTCGGTGGCCGTGATCTATGCGGATCGCGAAAAATCTGCAAGAGCGTTTGTGCAGATTTTTTGTTTTTTTGTCATGAGCGGTTCTTCGCCATGTGGAAAAGCCAACAGTTTCCTTGTTTTCCGGCTGCGGCGCGTTGTCGCGAGAAGCACGCGCCGGAACGCTTCGGGGGAGGGGTGTGGGAAAAAATCGGACGGTCACGGTTTTGTCTTAGATGCTGCTTGACACCTCCGGATGAACCCCGTAGAGAGCCGCTCATCGAACGGCAAGCCGCTCGACGGGGATCGCCTTGAACCCCGATTTGGAAATGCGCGGGTGTAGCTCAGTCGGTTAGAGTGCCGGCCTGTCACGCCGGAGGTCGCGGGTTCGAGCCCCGTCACTCGCGCCATTCCAAGCCTTATCCACGCTGCTTAGGCAGCGAAGACATGGGGTTTGCCCATGAAATGCGCGGGTGTAGCTCAGTCGGTTAGAGTGCCGGCCTGTCACGCCGGAGGTCGCGGGTTCGAGCCCCGTCACTCGCGCCACTTATTCTTTTAACCTCCTCATGAAACGAATTGTCACGACGCTTCCGCGGTCGTTATTGCTGTGTCTTTTTGCGTTGCACGCGCGATTGCGCGAGACAGGCATTTTACCCGCTGGTAAGGTGCTGTCCGGTATCGGTGAAAAGGCTTTGGTTGGACTTGCGCTGGGTGGCTGCCTGCGCTAACCACGGCGCGTTGCAACTCTCTTTACGGCTTGTCGCCTCCGCCCTAGATGCCTCTTGGCATGCGAGACAAGCAGGGTGATATGATGACTGATCTGCTCAGTTCTTACCTTCCGATCGCCATCTTTATCGGCATATCCTTGATCATCGGTATTGCGCTCCTGGTGGCGCCGTTTGCCGTGGCCTACAAGGCGCCTGATTCGGAGAAGCTGTCGGCCTACGAGTGCGGCTTCAACGCCTTCGATGATGCGCGCATGAAGTTCGACATCCGCTTTTATCTGGTGTCGATCCTGTTCATCATCTTCGACCTCGAAGTCGCCTTCCTGTTCCCCTGGGCAGTTTCTTTCGGTGAGATCGGCTGGTTCGGCTTCTGGTCGATGATGGTTTTCCTCGGTGTTCTCACCGTCGGCTTTATCTATGAATGGAAGAAGGGGGCGCTCGAATGGGAGTGATCCAGTCCAACACCACGCTGGTGGCGCCACAGGCAAAGGGCATCATCGATCCCAACACCGGCAAGCCAATCGGCAGCGACGACGCCTTCTTCGGCGAGATCAACAACGAGCTCGCCGACAAGGGCTTTCTGGTCACCTCGACCGACGAGCTCATCAACTGGGCCCGTACCGGCTCGCTGATGTGGATGACCTTCGGTCTGGCCTGCTGCGCAGTCGAAATGATGCAGCTCTCCATGCCGCGTTACGACGCCGAGCGCTTCGGTTTTGCACCGCGCGCCAGCCCGCGCCAGTCGGACGTCATGATCGTCGCCGGCACGCTGACCAACAAGATGGCGCCCGCCCTGCGCAAGGTCTATGACCAGATGCCGGAGCCGCGTTACGTCATCTCCATGGGCTCCTGCGCCAATGGCGGCGGCTACTACCATTATTCCTATTCCGTCGTGCGCGGCTGCGATCGCGTCGTGCCGGTCGATATCTACGTGCCGGGCTGTCCCCCCACGGCAGAAGCTCTGCTGTATGGCGTGATGCTCCTGCAGAAGAAGATCCGGCGCACGGGCACGATCGAGCGGTAAGGCGAAGGGACTGAAAACATGAGTGAAGCCCTGAACGAGCTCGCTTCCTACCTCGCAGAGGTCCGCGGTGCGTTGATCGCCTCGAGCGAGATCCGCTTTGGCGAACTGACCCTGACGGCGAAGTCGGAAAACCTGATCCCGCTCCTGACCTTCCTGCGTGACGACGTCCAGTGTGGCTTCGTCAACCTGATCGACATCTGCGGCGTCGACTACCCGAAGCGCGAAGACCGCTTCGACGTGGTCTACCACCTCCTGTCGCCGCGCCAGAACCTGCGCATCCGCATCAAGGTCGCGACCGGTGAGTTCAAGCCGGTTCCATCGGCCTGCCAGGTTTTCCCCGGCGCCGACTGGTTCGAGCGCGAAGCCTGGGACATGTACGGCATCCTGTTCACCGATCACCCGGACCTGCGCCGCATCCTCACCGACTACGGTTTCGAGGGCCATCCGCTGCGCAAGGACTTCCCGACGACGGGCTTCGTCGAGGTTCGCTATGACGACTCGGCCAAGCGCGTCGTCTACGAGCCTGTCGAACTGAAGCAGGAATTCCGCAATTTCGACTTCCTCTCGCCCTGGGAAGGCACGGATTACGTGCTGCCCGGCGATGAAAAAGCGGCCAAGTGAGCGGAAGGGCAGGGACCATGAACGAACACAACGTCCGCAACTTCAACATCAACTTTGGCCCACAGCACCCGGCGGCACACGGCGTTCTTCGCCTTGTGCTCGAGCTTGACGGTGAAATCGTCGAGCGCGTCGATCCGCATATCGGCCTGCTGCATCGCGGCACCGAGAAGCTGATCGAGACCAAGACCTATCTGCAGGCGCTGCCCTATTTCGATCGCCTCGACTATGTCGCGCCGATGAACCAGGAGCATGCCTATTCGCTGGCCGTCGAGAAGCTCCTCGACATCCAGATCCCGATCCGTGGCCAGCTGATCCGCGTTCTCTATTCGGAAATCGGCCGCATCCTCTCGCATCTTCTGAACGTCACGACGCAGGCCATGGACGTCGGCGCGCTGACGCCGCCGCTCTGGGGCTTCGAAGAGCGCGAAAAGCTGATGGTGTTCTATGAGCGCGCCTGCGGTGCGCGCATGCACGCCGCCTATTTCCGTCCAGGTGGCATCCACCAGGATCTGCCGCACCAGCTGGTCGAGGATATCGGCAAGTGGTGCGACCAGTTCCCGGAAAAGCTCGACGACATCGACGACCTCCTGACCGGCAACCGCATCTTCAAGCAGCGTAACGTCGATATCGGCGTGGTCAGCCTCGATGATTGCTGGGCCTGGGGCTTCTCCGGCGTCATGGTCCGTGGCTCGGGCGCTGCCTGGGACCTGCGCAAGTCGCAGCCTTACGAGTGCTATGCCGATCTCGACTTCGACATCATGGTCGGCAAGAACGGCGACTGCTACGACCGTTACCTGATCCGCATGTTCGAAATGCGCGAGTCGGTGAAGATCATGAAGCAGTGCGTCAACCGCCTGCTGAGTGATGCCAAGACCGGCCCGGTCTCGTCGCTGGACGGCAAGGTCGTTCCGCCGAAGCGTGGCGAGATGAAGCGCTCGATGGAAGGCCTGATCCACCACTTCAAGCTTTACACCGAAGGCTATCACGTGCCGGCCGGTGAGGTTTACGCCGCTGTCGAAGCCCCCAAGGGCGAGTTCGGCGTCTTCCTCGTGTCCGACGGCACCAACAAGCCGTATCGCTGCAAAATCCGCGCCCCGGGTTATGCGCATCTGCAGGCCATGGATTTCCTGTGCCGCGGCCACCAGCTGGCCGACGTCTCGGCGATCCTCGGCTCGCTCGACATCGTGTTTGGAGAAGTTGACCGTTGATGCTGAGAGCCCTCGCCGCAGCGCTGATCTGTCTCGGAGCCACCCAGGCGGTGGCCCAGGAAGAAAGCACTGTATCGTCGAGGACAACGGTGTCCATGGCTCAACTGATCCAGGATGGATACGAGATCAAGAGCTCCAGCTGGACCGGCTCGAAGCTCTTCGTATTCCTTCAGAAAGACAATTCGGCCTATGCCTGCGAATTCGCCAATGTGACGAATACGCGGTGTGGTTCCATAAACTGAGACAAGGCGTGAGGAAGTATGTCCGTTCGTCGACTAGCCGAAGAGCAATTCCAGCCGGCAGGCTTTTCCTTCAATGCGGAAAATGCCGCCTGGGCTGAGGCCACCATCCGCAAATATCCGGCGGGCCGCCAGCAATCGGCTGTGATCCCGCTTCTGATGCGGGCGCAGGAGCAGGAAGGCTGGGTCACCAAGGCTGCGATCGAGTATGTCGCTGAAAAGCTCGACATGCCGTATATCCGCGTCCTGGAAGTCGCGACCTTCTACACCCAGTTCCAGCTGAAGCCGGTCGGCACGCGCGCCCATATCCAGGTCTGCGGCACGACGCCGTGCATGCTGCGCGGCGCCGAAGATCTGATCCATGTCTGCAAGTCGAAGATCCATCCGGAGCCCTTCGAGCGCAATGCGGACGGCACGCTCTCCTGGGAAGAGGTCGAGTGTCAGGGCGCCTGCGTCAACGCGCCGATGGTGATGATCTTCAAGGACAGCTATGAAGACCTGTCGCCGATCCAGCTTGAGCACATCATCGATCGTTTTGCCTCGGGCAAGGGCTCCGATGTCAAGCCGGGTCCGCAGATCGACCGTATCTATTCCGCACCGGTCGGTGGCCCGACCACGCTCACCGACGACATCCAGCCGATCCGCTTCAGCGATGCACCGGCGCCGGCCAAGGCCGCCGAGGCTTCCGTGCCCCCGGCAAACGCTGCAAAGCCGGTGACGGATGCGCCGGAAACGGACAAGTCGCTGAAGACCCCGGCCACTGCCAAGAAGGCGGCTGCCGAAAACGTAAAGCAGAAGGGCGACAGCGCCGATACGGCACGCCCGGTTGAAAAGGCTGCGGCGCCGGCTCCCGTCATGGACGAAAAGAACCGTCCGGCGGGCATCGAACGCCCGGAAACGCCTGACGATCTGAAGATGATCTCCGGCGTTGGTCCGAAGATTGAAGCGACGCTGAATGGACTTGGCATCTACAAGTTCGATCAGATCGCCAAGTGGAAGAAGGCGGAACGCGAGTGGGTTGACACCTATCTCAAGTTCTCCGGCCGCATCGAGCGGGACGACTGGGTCAAGCAGGCCAAGGCGCTCGCCAAGGGTGGCGAAGCGGAATACATCAAGGTCTTCGGCAAGAAGCCGCGCTGAGAGGTTAGGTTATGTTGAGAGATCAGGATCGCATCTTTACCAATATCTACGGCCTCAAGGACAAGTCCCTGAAGGGCGCCATGAGCCGTGGCCACTGGGATGGCACCAAGCAAATCCTCGAAAAGGGCCGGGACTGGATCATCAACGAGATGAAGGCCTCCGGCCTTCGCGGTCGCGGCGGCGCAGGCTTCCCCACCGGTCTCAAGTGGTCCTTCATGCCGAAGGAATCGGATGGCCGTCCGCACTACCTCGTCGTCAATGCGGATGAGTCGGAACCCGGCACCTGCAAGGACCGCGAGATCATGCGCCATGATCCGCACACCCTGATCGAAGGCTGCGTCATCGCCTCCTTCGCCATGGGCGCGCATCATGCCTTCATCTATGTCCGCGGCGAGTTCATGCGCGAGCGCGAAGCCCTGCAGGCTGCGATCGACGAGTGCTACGACTACGGGCTGCTCGGCAAGAACAACAAACTTGGCTACGACATCGACATCGTCGTGCATCACGGCGCCGGGGCCTATATCTGCGGCGAAGAAACCGCACTTCTGGAAAGCCTCGAAGGCAAGAAGGGCCAGCCGCGTCTGAAGCCGCCGTTCCCGGCCAATATGGGCCTCTATGGCTGCCCGACCACGGTCAACAACGTCGAGTCGATCGCTGTTGCCCCGACCATCCTGCGTCGCGGTGCGTCCTGGTATGCAAGCTTCGGTCGCCCGAACAACGCCGGCACCAAGCTGTTCTCGATCTCGGGCCACGTCAACAAGCCGTGCACGGTCGAGGAAGCCATGTCGATCACCTTCCAGGAGCTGATCGAAAAGCACTGTGGCGGTATCCGCGGCGGCTGGGACAACCTGCTCGCCGTCATCCCGGGCGGTTCCTCGGTGCCTTGCGTACCGGGCGCCCAGATGAAGGACGCGATCATGGACTATGACGGTCTGCGCGAGCTGGGCTCCGGCCTTGGCACCGCCGCCGTCATCGTCATGGACAAGTCGACCGACATCGTGAAGGCGATCTGGCGCCTCTCGGCCTTCTACAAGCACGAGAGCTGCGGCCAGTGCACCCCGTGCCGCGAAGGCACCGGCTGGATGATGCGCGTCATGGAGCGCATGGTGAAGGGCAATGCCCAGAAGCGTGAAATCGACATGCTCTTCCAGGTGACGAAGCAGGTCGAAGGCCACACGATCTGTGCACTCGGCGACGCGGCCGCCTGGCCGATCCAGGGCCTGATCAAGCATTTCCGTCCGGAGATGGAAAAGCGCATCGACCAGTACACCCGCAACGCGATCGCCCACGGGGTGGTCATGGAAGCGGCAGAATAAGGGACGATGGGGATGACAGGCTCTTCGGACAAGGGCGGGAAGAAGGGGCCGGACGAACCGGCATCCGACGCTCGCGGTCCAGAAGGCCTCGATGACCTGATGACCAACCCGGCGGCCGCCATGGCCGCCGCCACCGCTTTCGGCTTCGGCATGGCGGCGCAGATGAGCAAGCTCTTCCTCGGCTCCATCCAGGGCGCCATGGAAGTGACCGGCCAGATCGCCCGACAGCTGGAAGAGGAGCGAAAGGCGGCGGAGGTCAAGCCGGCAGCCGACCCCGAGGTCAAGGCCGAGGCGCCGGTCGTGAAGGTTGAACCCGCGCCGGCCCCGGCGAAGGTCAAGTCGGAAAGGCCGGCGGCGCCGAAGGCTAAGGCTGCAACCCCGGCAAAGCCGGCGGTCGCCAAGGCTGAAAAGCCGAAGCCGGTACCGAAGGCCAAGGCGGTGGAAAAGCCGGCGGTGGCCCCGAAGGTCAAGGCCAAGCCTGAGCCGAAGGTCGAGGTCGCCGCTCCGGCACCGAAGCCGAAAAAGCCAGGCGGCAAGGCCGACGATCTGAAGAGGATCGATGGCATCGGGCCGAAGGTCGAACAGGTTCTGAAGGGCAGGGGGATCGCCCGCTTCCAGGATCTGGCTGAGATGGACGAGACGGCGCTGCACGCGCTGGACACGGAATTGGGTCTCGACGGCCGCGTGCTGCGAGACGACTGGGCAGGCCAGGCGCGCCGTTTGGTGGGCGGCAAGGCTCGGTCAGGAAAGTGAGACTATGGTCCGGCCGCGCGGGGGCGATGCGCCGGGCTTGAGGGATAAAACCGGCAGCGTTCATCCGGTGCGGACGAGGGCTGTCAGTCGCGGCAGGAATGCCACGGCAGGATGCGCGGAAGCGTGAGGCAGGAAGGCGAATATGGCTAAGCTGAAGATCGACGGCAAAGAGGTCGAGGTTCCGGATCATTTCACGCTGTTGCAGGCGTGTGAGGAAGCTGGCGCCGAGGTTCCGCGGTTTTGTTTCCATGAGCGGCTGTCGGTCGCCGGCAATTGCCGCATGTGCCTTGTCGAGGTGAAGGGTGGCCCGCCGAAGCCGGCAGCCTCCTGCGCCATGGGCGTGCGCGACATCCGTGGCGGCCCGAACGGCGAACTGCCGGAAGTCTTCACAAACACGCCGATGGTCAAGAAGGCCCGCGAAGGCGTGATGGAATTCCTGCTGATCAACCACCCGCTGGATTGCCCGATCTGCGACCAGGGCGGCGAATGCGATCTGCAGGACCAGGCCATGGCGTTTGGTATCGACTCGTCGCGCTACACGGAAAACAAGCGCGCCGTCGAAGACAAGTATATCGGACCGCTGGTCAAGACCGTGATGAACCGCTGCATTCACTGCACGCGTTGCGTCCGCTTCACCACCGAAGTCGCCGGTATCGCCGAGCTCGGCCTGATCGGTCGTGGTGAGGACGCCGAGATCACCACCTATCTCGAGCAGGCGATGACGTCGGAGCTCCAGGGCAACGTCGTCGACCTCTGCCCGGTTGGCGCGCTCACCTCCAAGCCCTTCGCCTTCACCGCCCGCCCGTGGGAATTGAACAAGACCGAATCGGTTGACGTCATGGATGCGCTGGGTTCGGCCATCCGCGTCGATACGCGTGGCCGCGAAGTCATGCGCATCATGCCGCGCGTCAACGAGCAGATCAACGAAGAGTGGATCTCCGACAAGAGCCGCTTCGTCTGGGATGGCCTGAAGACCCAGCGTCTCGATCGCCCCTACGTCAAGAAGGACGGTCGCCTGCAGCCCGCGAGCTGGGCGGAAGCATTCGCAGCGATCAAGTCGGCGGTCGCCTCGACCTCTGCTGACAAGATCGGTGCGGTCGCCGGTGACCTCGCTTCGGTCGAAGAAATCTTCGCGCTGAAGTCGCTCGTCAATGCGCTCGGGTCTGCGAATACCGACTGTCGCCAGGATGGGACGGCACTTGATCCGTCGCTCGGTCGCTCGACCTACCTCTTCAACGCTGGCATCGAAGGCATTGAAGCAGCAGACGCAATCCTGATCGTCGGCGCCAACCCGCGCTATGAGGCGGCCGTCTTGAACGCCCGCATTCGCAAGCGCTGGCGCCGTGGCGGCCTGCCGATCGGCGTGATCGGTGAAGGTGGCGAACTGCGCTATCCTTACGAATATCTTGGTGCTGGTACCGAGACCCTGTCCGACCTCGTTTCCGGCAAGAACAACTTCGCCGAAACGCTGAAGGCCGCCAAGAACCCGCTGATCATTATCGGCCAGGGCGCTCTGATCGGTGCCGAAGGCAAGGCGGTTCTCGCAAATGCCGCCAAGCTCGCAGCCGATGTCGGCGCCCTCACGGACGAGTGGAACGGCTTCAGTGTTCTGCACACCGCAGCCGCCCGCGTCGGCGCTCTCGACCTTGGCTTTGTGCCGGGCGAAGGTGCCGTCGCTGCCGGTCAGATGCTCTCCTCGCTCGACGTCGTCTTCCTGCTCGGCGCCGATGAACTGGATTTCTCCGCCAAGACCGCCAAGTGCGTCGTCTATATCGGCAGCCATGGCGACAACGGCGCACACCATGCCGACGTCATTCTGCCGGGCGCGACCTATACCGAGAAGTCGGGCACCTGGGTCAACACCGAAGGCCGCGTCCAGATGGGCAACCGCGCCGGCTTCGCGCCGGGCGAGGCTCGCGAAGACTGGGCGATCCTGCGAGCCCTTTCCGACGTGCTCGGCAAGAAGCTGCCGTTTGATTCGCTGTCGCAGCTGCGTGCCAAGCTCTATGAAGCCTACCCGCATTTCGCCGAGATCGACGAGATCGCAGCCGGCTCTTCGGCCGATATTGCTGCACTGGCGAAAAAACCCGGGAAGATGGGCAAGTCTCTGTTTGCGTCGCCGGTCAAAGACTTCTATTTGACGAACCCGATCGCGCGTGCTTCGGCCGTCATGGCCGAGTGCTCGGCATTGGCCCGCAACAACTTCAAGGCTGCGGCAGAGTAAGGGCAGGGGACCATGGATAATTTCGTTTCCACCTATGTGTGGCCGGGCGCCATCATCGTCGGGCAGTCCCTGCTGCTGCTCGCCTGCCTTCTGGTGTTCATCGCCTACATCCTTCTCGCTGACCGCAAGATCTGGGCCGCCGTCCAGCTGCGTCGTGGCCCGAACGTTGTCGGCCCCTGGGGTCTGTTCCAGTCCTTCGCCGACCTTCTGAAGTTCGTCTTCAAGGAGCCGATCATTCCGGCCGGCGCCAACAAGGGCGTCTTCCTGCTGGCGCCGCTGGTTGCTGTGACGCTTGCGCTCGCAACCTGGGCCGTCATCCCGGTCAATGCCGGCTGGGTGATCGCCAACATCAATGTCGGCATCCTCTTCGTCTTCGCGGTCTCCTCGCTCGAAGTCTACGGCATCATCATGGGTGGCTGGGCATCGAACTCGAAGTATCCGTTCCTCGGCGCGCTCCGCTCGGCGGCACAGATGGTGTCCTACGAAGTGTCCATGGGCTTCGTCATCGTCACCGTCCTGCTTTGCGTCGGCTCGCTGAACCTCACCGACATCGTTCTGGCCCAGAACACCGGTCTTGGCACGATGATGGGTCTTCCGGCCTCCTTCCTCGACTGGCACTGGCTGGCGCTCTTCCCGATGTTCGTGATCTTCTTCATCTCGGCATTGGCAGAAACCAACCGTCCGCCGTTCGACCTTCCGGAAGCTGAATCCGAACTCGTCGCCGGCTTCATGGTCGAATACGGCTCGACCCCGTACATGATGTTCATGCTCGGCGAATATGCCGCCATCGTGCTGATGTGCTCGCTGACCACGATCCTCTTCCTCGGAGGCTGGCTGCCGCCGGTCGACGTCTGGTTCCTGAACTGGGTCCCGGGCATCATCTGGTTCATGCTCAAGGCAACCATGGTCTTCTTCATGTTCGCCATGGTGAAGGCCTTCGTTCCGCGCTACCGCTATGACCAGCTGATGCGTCTCGGCTGGAAGGTCTTCCTTCCGATCTCGCTCGCCATGGTCGTCATTACTGCATTCGTGCTCAAGCTGATGGGTTGGGCGTAATGACGCCCGCCCGGACACTCGGCTGATTAGGAGAACAAGATGGCTTCGCTGACCCAGGCTATCAATTCGCTCTTCCTGAAGGAGTTCGTCGGCGCATTCTTCCTGTCGATGCGCTACTTCTTCAAGCAGAAGGCGACGATCAACTACCCGTTCGAAAAGGGCCCGGTTTCGCCGCGCTTCCGGGGCGAACATGCGCTGCGCCGCTATCCGAACGGCGAAGAGCGTTGCATCGCCTGCAAACTCTGCGAGGCGATCTGTCCTGCCCAGGCCATCACCATCGAGGCCGGGCCGCGCCGCAACGACGGTACCCGCCGCACGGTGCGTTACGACATCGACATGGTGAAGTGCATCTATTGCGGTTTCTGCCAGGAAGCCTGCCCGGTCGACGCGATCGTCGAAGGTCCGAACTTCGAGTTCGCCACCGAGACGCGCGAAGAGCTCTATTTCGACAAGGCACGCCTGCTTGACAATGGCGACCGCTGGGAACGTGAAATCGCGCGCAACATCGCTTTGGACGCTCCCTACCGTTGATCCCTTCGGGGGCAATCGCCCAAGGCGGAGCGCGGGGCTTCGCCGGGGCACATGATGAAATTTGTAACGGGCGTGCCGATGGGGATATCGGTCACGCCTAATCGGGCGGCGGGGCAGGGCCCTCGTCCGGGGGAAGATGAAAAGGCACCAACATGGGTCTTCAGGCTCTCTTTTTCTATCTCTTCGCCTTTGTCGCGGTGGCTTCGGCCTTCATGGTGATATCGGCTCGGAATCCGGTCCATTCGGTCCTGTTCCTCATTCTGACCTTCATTAACGCTGCCGGCTTGCTGCTCCTCACGGGCGCTGAGTTCCTGGCGATGATCCTGCTGGTCGTCTATGTCGGCGCGGTGGCGGTTCTCTTCCTCTTCGTCGTCATGATGCTCGACATCGACTTCACCGAACTGCGCGCCGGAGCGGCCAAGCACGCCCCGATCGCAGCATTGATTGGTCTGATTGTCGCCGTCGAGCTGATTGTCGTCATTGGCGGTAGTGCGATCAGCCCGGAGGCCAAGCTGGCCATCACCCAGCCGATCCCGGCGATTTCCGAGCGGCAGAACACCCAGGCGATCGGCGACGTGCTCTACACGGACTACGTCTTCTTCTTCCAGATCGCGGGCCTTGTCCTGTTCGTCGCCATGATCGGCGCGATCGTGCTGACGCTGCGCCACCGCACCAATATCAAGCGCCAGGACATCTCTGCCCAGGTCGCACGCACGCCCGAGACGGCCGTCAAGGTGGTCAAGGTCAAGCCGGGCCAGGGCGTCTGAGCCGAGTACGAGGTCAAGGAACAGAAAAATGGAAATCGGTCTTTCCCACTACCTCACGGTCAGTGCCATCCTCTTCACCTTCGGGGTCTTCGGCATCTTCCTGAACCGCAAGAACGTCATCGTCATCCTGATGTCGGTCGAACTGATCCTGCTCGCGGTCAACATCAACATGATTGCCTTCTCGCATTTCCTCGGCGATCTGGTCGGCCAGATCTTCGCGCTGTTTATCCTGACGGTCGCCGCCGCAGAAGCGGCCATCGGTCTCGCGATCCTGGTGGTCTTCTACCGTAATCGCGGCTCCATCGCCGTCGAAGACGTCAACATGATGAAGGGCTGATCGGGTCATGATCTACAAGGCTATCGTCTTTCTCCCCCTGATCGGCTTTCTGATCGCCGGCCTTTTCGGCCGCCAGATCGGCGCCAAGGCTTCGGAATACATCACCACCGGTCTGATGATCATCGTGGCGGTCCTGTCGTGGATCGTGTTCTTCAATATCGCCATGAACCACGAGGCCCATGAGGTCATCAAGGTTCCGGTGCTGCGCTGGATCCAGTCCGGCGGCATTGATGTTGAATGGGCATTCCGCGTCGACACGCTGACCGCCGTCATGTTCGTGGTCGTCAACTCGGTGTCGTGCCTCGTGCACCTCTACTCGATCGGCTACATGCATCATGATCCGCATCGGCCGCGCTTCTTCGCCTATCTGTCGCTCTTCACCTTCGCGATGCTCATGCTCATCACGTCGGACAACCTGCTGCAGATGTTCTTCGGCTGGGAAGGCGTGGGTCTCGCGTCCTACCTGCTGATCGGCTTCTGGTACAAGAAGCCGTCAGCCTCGGCTGCCGCCATGAAGGCCTTCATCGTCAACCGTGTCGGTGACTTCGGCTTCATCCTCGGCATCGGTGCCATCTTCGTGATGTTCGGCTCGATCAACTTCGAGACGATCTTCGCCTCGGCCCAGACCTATCTCCCGACCGATCCAAACGCCGCGCCGGAAGTGGTTCTCAACCTCTTCGGCCTCGAGCTCGACCGCAGCCATGCACTGACCGGCGCCTGCCTGCTGCTCTTCATGGGCGCGATGGGCAAGTCGGCGCAGTTCCTGCTGCACACCTGGCTGCCGGACGCCATGGAAGGCCCGACCCCGGTTTCGGCCCTCATTCACGCCGCAACCATGGTCACCGCCGGCGTCTTCCTCGTCGCCCGCATGTCGCCGGTCTTCGAACTGTCGCCGGATGCTTTGATGGTCGTCACCATCGTCGGTGCGATCACGGCCTTCTTCGCCGCGACCGTCGGCCTCGTGCAGAACGACATCAAGCGCGTCATCGCCTATTCGACCTGCTCGCAGCTCGGCTACATGTTCGTGGCACTCGGCGTCGGCGCTTATGGCGCAGCCGTCTTCCACCTCTTCACGCACGCCTTCTTCAAGGCGCTTCTGTTCCTTGGAGCTGGCTCGGTCATCCACGCCGTCGATGGCGAACAAGACATGCGCTACATGGGTGGCCTCCGGAAGCATATCCCGGTCACCTTCTGGGCCATGACGATCGGTACGATCGCGCTGACCGGCGTTGGTATCCCCGGAACGGTCATCGGTACGGCCGGCTTCTTCTCGAAGGACTACATCATCGAGTCGGCCTTTGCCTCGCATTCGGCTGTCGGTGGCTTTGCCTTCACGCTGCTGGTCATCGCGGCGCTGTTCACGAGCTTCTACTCGTGGCGTCTCGCCTTCCTGACCTTCTTCGGCAAGCCGCGCGCATCGGCGGATGTCATGCATCATGTGCATGAAAGCCCGCAGGTCATGCTGATCCCGTTCTACCTGCTCGGTTTCGGCGCGCTCTTTGCCGGCTTCATCTTCCACGACTACTTCTTCGGTCATCACTATGCCGAATTCTGGAAGGGAGCGCTCTTCACGCTGCCGACCAACACGGTCCTGGAAGAGTTCCATGAAGTGCCGAAGTGGGTGAAGTGGAGCCCGTTCATCGCCATGTCGATCGGCTTCGTCACCGCCTGGTACATGTATATCAAGAACCCTTCGGCCCCGAAGAAGCTCGCCGAACAGCAGTGGATGCTCTACCAGTTCCTGCTCAACAAGTGGTACTTCGACGAGCTCTACGACTTCCTCTTCGTTCGGTCCTCCAAGGCGCTCGGCCGCTTCCTCTGGAAGAAGGGTGACGTTGCCACCATCGACGCCTATGGCCCGAACGGCGTTGCCTCGGCCGTCAGCGGTCTGACCCAGAAGGTCGTCCGCCTGCAGTCGGGTTACCTTTACCACTATGCGTTCGCGATGCTCATCGGCATTGCGGCCCTCGTTACCTGGATGATGCTCGGGAGCTCCCTCTGATGACCGATTGGCCCATTCTCTCGACGGTCACCTTCCTTCCTCTGGTCGGCGTGGCCCTGCTGCTGCTGACCCGGGGTGACACGGTGCAGGGTCGCCGCAACATCCTGAACGTGTCGCTGCTGACGACGGTCTTCACCTTCGTCGTGTCGCTCTTCATCTGGATCAACTTCGACAATTCGAACACCGGCTTCCAGATGGTGGAGAAGCATGCCTGGCTCGGAACCGGGATCTCCTACCATGTCGGCGTCGACGGCATCTCGATGCTCTTCGTCATCCTGACGACGCTGCTCATGCCCTTCTGCATTCTCGCGAGCTGGAACTCGGTCGAGAAGCGCCTGAAGGAATACATGATCGCCTTCCTGGTGCTCGAGACCCTGATGATCGGCGTCTTCGTGTCGCTCGACATCGTTCTGTTCTACGTCTTCTTCGAAGCCGGCCTCATCCCGATGTTCATCATCATCGGCGTCTGGGGTGGCAAGGACCGCGTCTACGCGTCGTACAAGTTCTTCCTCTACACGCTGCTCGGCTCGGTGCTGATGCTGCTCGCCATCATGGCCATGTATTGGGAAGCCGGCACGACGGATATCGCACTGCTGCTGCAGTATGACTTCCCGCCGCAGATGCAGACCTGGCTCTGGCTTGCCTTCTTCACCTCCTTTGCGGTGAAGATGCCGATGTGGCCGGTTCATACCTGGCTGCCGGACGCGCACGTGCAGGCACCGACCGCTGGCTCCGTCATCCTGGCGGGCATCCTCCTGAAGCTTGGCGGCTACGGCTTCCTGCGCTTCTCGCTGCCGATGTTCCCGCTCGCTTCCGACTTTTTCGCGCCGTTCGTCTTCGCGCTGTCGGTCATTGCCATCATCTACACCTCGCTGGTCGCGATGATGCAGGAAGACATCAAGAAGCTGATCGCCTATTCCTCCGTCGCCCACATGGGTTACGTGACCATGGGTATCTTTGCCGCCAACCAGCAGGGTGTGCAGGGTGCGATCTTCCAGATGATCAGCCACGGCTTTGTCTCCGGCGCGCTCTTCCTCTGCGTCGGCGTGATCTATGATCGTCTCCATACCCGCGAGATCGCGGCCTATGGTGGCCTGGTCAACAACATGCCGAAATATGCGCTGGCCTTCATGGTCTTCACCATGGCCAATGTCGGCCTGCCGGGCACCTCGGGCTTTATCGGCGAATTCCTGACCCTCGTCGGCGTGTTCCGCGTCAACACCTGGGTCGCACTCTTCGCCGCCACCGGCGTCATCCTTTCGGCTGGCTATGCGCTCTGGCTCTATCGTCGGGTCATTTTCGGTGCGCTCGAAAAAGAGAGCCTGAAGAGCATGCTCGACCTGACCGCCCGCGAAAAGCTCGTGCTTTATCCGCTGATCGTGCTCACCATCTTCTTCGGCGTCTACCCGGCTCCCATCCTCGATGCGACCGCCGCTTCCGTCGACAATCTGGTGAACAACTACTCCGCAGCCTTGCAAGCAGCCCAGTCTCTGGCGCTGGTTGCGAACTGACGACAGGATCCTTTGGACATGACCGTTGAAACTCTCATTGCTAGCCTGCACCTGGTCACGCCGGAACTGATCCTGGCCGTGGGCGCCATGGTGCTGCTCATGATCGGCGTGTTTTCGGGCGAGAAGTCGAACAGTGTCGTCACCGGACTTGCGATCGCACTCCTGATCTTCTCGGGCGCCTGGCTCATCTTCTCCGGTGCGGAAGGAGAAGCCTTCAACGGCGCCTACCTCGCCGACGGCTATGCGACCTTCATGAAGGTGCTCGCCCTGATCGGTTCGGTCACTGCGATGATCATGGCGGTCGGTCACGCCCGCTACGACCACCTCGACAAGTTCGAGTTCCCGGTTCTGCTCGTGCTCGCGACCCTCGGCGTCATGCTGCTGATCTCGGCCAATGACCTGATTGCCCTTTATCTCGGCCTCGAACTGATGTCGCTTGCCCTCTACGTCGTCGCTGCAATCAACCGCGACAGCCTGCGCTCAACCGAAGCCGGCCTCAAGTACTTCGTCCTTGGCGCGCTGTCCTCGGGCATGCTGCTTTACGGCATGTCGCTGGTCTATGGCTTCACCGGCAACACCGGCTTCGACGAGATTGCAGCGGTTCTGTCGCAGGGCGAACCCTCGCTCGGCCTGATCTTCGGTCTCGTCTTTGTGCTGGCCGGTCTGGCATTCAAGATCTCGGCCGTGCCGTTCCACATGTGGACGCCGGATGTTTACGAAGGCGCACCGACCCCGGTCACCGCCTTCCTGGCCGCTGCCCCGAAGATCGGCGCCATGGCGATCTTCGTCCGTATCGTCATCGAAGCTTTCCTGCCGATCTTCGCCGAATGGCAGCAGATCGTCGTCTTCATCGCGATTGCTTCGATGGTTCTCGGTTCGGTCGCCGCAATCGGTCAGAAGAACATCAAGCGACTGATGGCCTATTCCTCCATCGGTCACATGGGCTATGCGCTGGTCGGCCTCGCCGCCGGCAATGACACCGGCGTCGCCGGCGTCCTGCTCTACATGATGATCTATCTGGTCATGACGCTCGGCACCTTCGCCTGCATCATGGCCATGCGCCAGAAGGAGGGCGGCAATGTCGAGAATATCGACGATCTCGCCGGCCTGTCGACCACGCGCCCCTTCATGGCCTTCGTGCTGACTGCGCTGATGTTCTCGCTCGCCGGCATCCCGCCGCTGGCTGGCTTCTTCGCCAAGTACTTCGTCTTCGTGGCTGCCATCGAAGCCAAGCTCTATGCGCTGGCCATCATCGGTGTGCTCGCCTCGGTCATCGGCGCCTACTACTACCTGCGCATCATCAAGGTCATGTGGTTCGACGAGGCCAAGGGCGAATTCGCCCGCACCTCCATTGAGCTGCGCCTCGTCTTCGGTCTCTCCGGTCTCTTCGTGGTCGGTTATGTCCTCTTCGGCGGCCCGCTTGGCACGGCTGCAGAGGCTGCTGCAAAGACGTTGTTTAATTGACCAGTTTCGGAAGACCGCGCCGGATTTCGCTTGATGATTTCCGGCACGAGGCCCTCGACGATGTTTCGTCTACCAACACGGAAGCCTTCGCCCGCGCTCGCGCGGGCGATTCCGGTTTTCTATGGGTCACGGCGGAACGCCAGACCGGTGGTCGCGGCCGACGCGGTCGCCAATGGGTCTCGGAGCGGGGCAATCTCTATTCGACCCTGCTTTTGATTGATCCCGCACCGACCGAGACCCTGGCGTCACTGCCACTGGCCGTGGCCGTCGCGGTGCATGCCGCCATTCAGACGGTCATTCCCGCCGGCGGAGAACCGGTCGAGATCAAGTGGCCGAATGATGTTCTGATCGGGCGCAAGAAGACCTCCGGTATCCTGATCGAGGCGGAGCGTCTGGCCGATGGTCGCATGGCACTGGCCATCGGGATCGGGATCAACATCAAGGCCCGCCCGGATCTGGCGCTTTACCCGGTGACCTCGCTCGCCGATCAGGGCGCCGCGATTTCCGCTCAGGAGCTCTTCGCCCATCTCTTCGCCGAGATGGCAGATGTCCTGGCCATCTGGGATCAGGGCAGGGGCATTGCCGAAATCGTCCGGCGCTGGCGCCGCGTCGCCTGCGGGATCGGTGAGAAAATCACGGTGAACCTGCCGGATCGCTCGATTTCCGGTATCTTTTCCGGAATCGATGATAAGGGAATTTTGTTGCTCGACCGGGGCCCCGACGGAATGATGTCGGTGGCGGCCGGAGATGTGTTTTTCGGGTAGACTGGATCGGAAGTAAGAATGGCCAAGAACGACGAACTGGTTTTCCTGCCGCTGGGCGGCGTGGGTGAAATCGGCATGAACCTCGCATTGTACGGCTATGGCCCGCCGTCCAATCGTCAGTGGATCATGGTCGACTGCGGCGTGACCTTTGCCGGCCCCGATCTGCCGGGTGTTGATCTGGTCCTGCCCGATATTCGCTTCATCAAGTCGCAGAAAAAGAATCTCAAGGGCATCATCATCACCCATGCCCATGAAGACCATTATGGCGCCCTGAACGATCTCTGGCCTGGCCTGAACGTTCCGGTCTATGCCTCGCGCTTCACCGCCGGCATGCTGGAGGCCAAGCGTGACTATGAAGGTTCGCGCGCCGAGATCCCGATCACGCCCTTCAAGCAGGGCGACCGTATCAATGTCGGCCCCTTCGCGATCGAAGCGATTGGCGTCAACCACTCGATCCCCGAGCCGATGTCGCTCGTCATCCGCACACCGCTTGGCAATGTCGTTCATACCGGCGACTGGAAGATCGACCACAATCCCTCGCTCGGACCGCTGACTGACGAAGCCCGTTTCCGCGCCGTGGGGGAGGAGGGCGTACTGGCATTGCTCTGCGACTCGACCAATGCGCTGCGCGATGGCGTCTCGCCCTCGGAAGAGGAAGTTTCCAAGGGCCTGCAGAAGATCATCGAGGCCGCCGAAGGCCGCGTCGCCATCACCACCTTTTCGTCGAATGTCGGCCGTATCCGCTCCATTGCCCAGGCCGCCGAAGCGGCCGGTCGTGAGGTCCTGCTGCTCGGCAGCTCGCTGAAGCGTGTGACGGCGGTCGCAGACGACATCGGCATCATGCAGGGCATCAAGCCCTTTATCGCCGAAGACGAATACGGCTTCATCCCGCGCGACAAGATCGTGGTCATCCTGACCGGCTCCCAGGGGGAGCCGCGCGCAGCGCTTGCCAAGCTCTCGCGCGACGAGATGCGCAATGTCGCGCTGACCTCTGGCGATACGGTCGTCTTCTCCTCGCGCGCCATTCCCGGCAACGAAAAGGCCATTCTCGAGATCAAGAATGGTCTGATCGAGCAGGGCGTACACATCATCACCGACAGTGAAGCGCTCGTGCATGTCTCCGGCCACCCGCGTCGCAACGAGCTTCTGAAAATGTATGAATGGGTCCGCCCGCAGATGCTGGTTCCCGTCCATGGCGAAGCAGCCCATCTGGTGGCGCAGCGGGATCTCGCCTTGCAGGCCGGCATTCCGCTGGTCCCGCATGTCCGCAATGGTGACATCCTGAGGATTGCCCCGGGCCCGGCCGAAGTCATCGACCAGGCCCCCTTCGGCCGCGTCTACAAGGACGGCAAGCTGGTGGGCGACATCGAGGAAATGGGCATCGCCGACCGCAAGAAGCTCGCCTATGTCGGCCATGTCGCCGTCAGCGTGCTTCTCGACAGCCGCTACGACTTCCTCGGCGACCCTGATGTCGTGCCCTTTGGCCTGCCGGAATTCGATGACGAAGGCGAGTCGATGGAGGATACCCTCTATGACGCCGTCCTCGGTGCTGTCGAGAGCATCCCGCGCAGCCGCCGCAAGGATCTGGAGACCGTTCGCGAGGCGGTTCGCCGCGCAGTACGCTCCACGGCCAACGAAGCCTGGGGCAAGAAGCCCGTCGTTACGGTCTTCCTGACCAAAGTCTGAGGGACGGCGCGGGCAGGGATGACCTAATCTTTGTCCGCAAAGACGGGAGGAAAACATGCTCGGCCGCGTCAATCACATCGCCATCGCAGTTCCGGATCTTGCCCTCGCGACCGCGAGCTATCGCGACACGCTGGGGGCTAAGGTCTCCCAGGCGCAGGCGCTGCCAGAACATGGCGTGACCGTTGTTTTCGTCGAACTCGAGAACACCAAGGTCGAACTCCTGGAGCCGCTCGGCGAAGGCTCCCCGATCGCCGCCTTCCTGGAGAAAAACCCCTCGGGCGGCATGCACCATATCTGCTACGAGGTGAATGATATCCTCGCCGCACGTGACCAGCTCTCGGCCTCCGGCGCCCGCGTACTCGGCAGCGGCGAACCCAAGATCGGTGCCCATGGCAAGCCGGTCCTGTTTTTGCATCCAAAGGACTTTTTCGGTACGTTGATCGAGCTGGAGCAGGTCTAGCGCCCGTTCACGCGCGGATGAAGCGTTGTTGATCGAAAGCGGGCCTTGCCTGCGACGCTTTGGCCTTTGTGCCTCGTGGCATCCGCGATTATAGGGAACAAACGACGCAGGCGGGGACCTGCCGTACAGCTCTGGAGCGAAACATCATGGCGATCCTGTCGGGACTGGCGGTCTATTTCGTGATCTGGTGGCTGGTGCTGTTTGCAGTCCTGCCGATCGGACTGCGCACCCAGGACGAAGACCAGAGCGTCGTGCCGGGATCCGTGGCAAGCGCTCCGGCGCGGTTTCGCGCCAAACGCATCTTCCTGATGACGAGTGTCGTTGCAGCGGTGATCTATGGTGCATGGTATGTGGCCGGCACCTATTTCGGCATCGGCTTCAATGACCTTCCTATCATCGTCCCGGGGCTTGAGCCGCGGGCTTGAAAAGGCAGGGTGGGATCCCTGTCCGCGTCAAGAAGGCAAAAAAAAACAAGGTCAAAAGACCTTGTTCGAAGCTTCGCGTGATCCTTCACCAATTAAGGGGCTGCGAACGAGCGCGCCTAGATCTGATCCTCCCAAGACTTGACCGCGAGTGTGGCAAAGATTTGTACTCCCTGCCTCTTTTATGGGCTGAACCTAGCCCAATCAGTGATCGTTGTCACCCCTGAATCTTGCAGAATTGTTACAGTCATCCAAAAAAAATTTTAGGCATGTTTTTGTCGCATGGAGGTCATGGAATGACCGAATTTCTGGTGCCCTGTGCTGCGGTTCTTGTGCCGGCGTCCGCCGGCCGGGCAGGCTGAGCAGAGCTCCTGTGGGCTTCCACCGCGATCCATGCTTGCGGGTTTTCTTCTGTAGACCAACCAGCTATGAACGCTTCCTGACATCCCGTTTCAATCGCTGATTCCGCCTGTTCGGGCGGCATCGACAACCATCTGGAATTCGTTATGCGTCTGTCGCGCTACTTCATGCCGATCCTGAAGGAAAACCCCAAGGAAGCCGAGATCGTGTCCCACCGTCTGATGCTGCGGACGGGCATGATCCGCCAGCAGAGCCAGGGCATCTATTCCTGGCTGCCGCTCGGCAAGCGCGTGCTGGACAAGGTGAACGCGATCATCCGCGAGGAGCAGAACCGCGCCGGCGCCATCGAACTGTCGATGCCGACGCTTCAGTCGGCCGAGCTCTGGCAGGAAAGCGGCCGTTACGAGGCCTATGGCAAGGAAATGCTGCGCATCAAGGACCGCCAGGAGCGTCCGATGCTCTACGGTCCGACCAACGAGGAAATGGTCACGGACATCTTCCGTTCCTACGTGAAGTCCTACAAGAGCCTGCCCCTCAACCTCTACCACATCCAGCTGAAGTTCCGTGACGAGATCCGCCCGCGTTTCGGCACCATGCGCTCGCGCGAATTCCTGATGAAGGATGCCTATTCCTTCGATCTGACGCGCGAAGACGCCATCCATTCCTACAACAAGATGTTCGTTGCCTATCTGCGCACCTTCGACCGGCTTGGCCTGCGCGCCATCCCGATGCGCGCCGACACCGGCCCGATCGGCGGCAACCACAGCCACGAATTCATCATTCTCGCCGACACCGGTGAATCGGAAGTCTTCTGCCACAAGAGCTTCGTCGATTTCGACATTCCCGCCGTCGACACCGATTTCGACAGCGTTGATGGCCTGCAGTCGGTCTTCGACAAGTGGACCTCGGTCTATGCCGCGACCTCCGAAATGCATGACGAGGCCGCTTTTGATGCCATTCCGGAAGGCGAACGCCTCTCGGCGCGTGGCATCGAAGTTGGCCACATCTTCTATTTCGGCACCAAGTATTCCGAACCGATGGGCGCCAAGGTGCAGGGCCCCGACGGCAAGGAACACCTTGTCCACATGGGCTCTTATGGCATAGGCCCGACGCGCCTTGTTCCCGCCATCATCGAGGCCTCGCATGACGAGAACGGGATCATCTGGCCGGCCTCGGTCGCGCCTTTCGATGCCGTCGTGATCAACATGAAGCCCGGCGACGAAGGCTGCGACACGACCTGTGACCGCCTCTACGTCGCGCTGCAGAATGCCGGTAAGGATGTGCTCTACGACGACACCGACGATCGTGCCGGCACGAAGTTCGCGACCGCCGATCTGATCGGTGTTCCCGTCCAGGTAATCGCCGGCCCCCGCGCCGTCGCAGCCGGCGAAGTCGAGCTCAAGGACCGCAAGACCGGCGCCCGCGAGACGCTGACGATCGAAGCGGCGATCAACAAGCTGACGGCCTGAGGCGAGAGAGCCTCAGCCGAACCGAGACTGGGCGCGCCATGAGCTAGCCCGAGGCAGGGAGAGACCATGGCGACGACGGCCGCTGGCAACGAGACGGTGGACACGGGCAAGGCCGCATCCGCGCGCCCCTTTTCCGGATTTGAGCGGATGGTGGCCTGGCGCTATCTGCGTGCCCGGCGCAAGGAAGCCTTCATTTCCGTCATCGCGGGCTTTTCCTTCATCGGGATCATGCTCGGTGTGGCGACGCTGATCATTGTCATGGCGGTGATGAACGGCTTCCGCACCGAGCTCGTCTCACGCATCCTCGGCATCAACGGCCACATGGTCGTTCAGGCCGTGGATCAGCCGCTCAGCGATTATGCCGGTCTTGCCGAACGCTTCGCGGCCGTTCCCGGCGTGACCATGGCCCTGCCGCTGGTCGAGGGCCAGACGCTCGCCTCGGGCCGTGAAGGGGCTGGAACCGGCGCACTCGTGCGCGGCATTCGCCCGGATGATCTGACCAAGCTCACCGTCGTGTCCTCGAACATCCGTCAGGGCGACATGGTCGGCTTCGCCACGGGGCAGGGCGTGCTGGTCGGCTCGCGCATGGCAGCCCAGTTGGGCCTGTCGGCCGGCGATACGATCACGCTGGTCTCCCCGGAAGGCGACATCACGCCGCTTGGCGTCAATCCGCGGGTCAAGTCCTATCCCGTCTCGGCGATCTTCGAGATCGGGATGTCGGAATATGACGCCTCTATCATCTACATGCCGCTGGAAGAGGCGCAGCTCTATTTCAATGTCGAGGGCATCGTCCAGTCGATCGAGCTTTTCATCGCCGATCCCGATGCCGTCGATGAGCTTCGCCCGCAGATCGAGGAAGCTGCCGGCCGGCAGATATTCCTCACCGACTGGCGCCAGCGCAACCAGACCTTCTTCTCGGCGCTTCAGGTCGAGCGCAACGTGATGTTCATGATCCTGACGCTGATCGTGCTCGTTGCCGCGCTCAACATCATCTCGGGTCTGATCATGCTGGTGAAGGACAAGGCAAGCGACATTGCCATCCTGCGCACCATGGGGGCCACCTCGGGCGCCATCATGCGCATCTTCTTCATGACGGGCGCCGCGATCGGCACGGCGGGCACGCTCGCCGGTGTCTTCCTCGGCGTTATCGTCTGTCTGAACATCGAGAGCATCCGCCAGTTCTTCTCCTGGATCTCCGGTACCGTGCTGTTTGACCCCGAGCTTTACTTCCTGAGCCAGCTGCCGGCCGACATGAACATGAGCGAGACGATCTCCGTTGTCGTCATGGCGCTCAGCCTGTCCTTCATGGCGACCATCTTCCCCGCCTGGCGGGCCTCGCGTCTGGATCCCGTCCAGGCCCTGCGTTACGAATGAGGATGCCGAGATAATGGCAAAAGACGTTGTTCTCTCGCTTTCCGGCATTGATCGCCATTATGGCCAGGGCGAGACCGTGCTCTCCATCCTGAAAGGCGCCGACTTCACCCTGCGCACCGGTGAAACGGTCGCCCTGGTGGCGCCCTCCGGAACCGGCAAATCGACGCTTCTCCATGTCGCGGGCCTGTTGGAGCACCCCGACGGCGGCGAAGTGACGGTGGGCGGCGTTGCCTGCCAGGAACTCGGCGACGAGCAGCGGACCGCAATCCGTCGAAAGTCGATCGGCTTCGTCTATCAGTTTCACCACCTCCTGCCGGAATTCTCCGCGCTGGAAAACGTGATGATGCCGCAGCTCATCGCCGGGCTTTCCAAGGCCGAAGCAGCCGAACGTGCCAAGCAGCTTCTCGACTACATGCGGGTCGGCCATCGTGCCGACCATCGCCCGGCCGAACTCTCCGGCGGCGAGCAGCAGCGCGTGGCGATCGCCCGTGCTGTGGCCAATGCGCCCCTGGTTCTTCTCGCAGACGAGCCGACCGGCAACCTCGACCCTGAGACGGCAAGCTACGTTTTCTCCGCCCTCGAGGCCCTGGTCCGCCAGTCCGGCCTTTCGGCGATGATCGCCACTCACAACCATGAGATCGCCCGGCGCATGCACCGCTGCGTGACCCTCGTGGACGGCAAGGTCGTCGAACTCGAGCTCTGACCTCCTTATCTCCTAATCTCATCGTTGAACCTGTTGAGCCTCGGTCAAATTTGTTCCACCGAGCTCACAGGTTTTTTTGGGTTGACAATGGAACAGGATGAGAACAAAATAAAAACATAAAGAGACAGGAGACGCGCATGACTGAAATACTTCGTGACGTTGCTGCATTTGCCTCGATGGCCGTGTTCGTATCCAGCATGGCCCTTTTGATGATGGCTCTCTGAAAATTGCGGGCGGCAAAGCTGGTGAGGAAGGCTTTGCCGCCCGACTTCCTTCTGGACTTCGCAGGCGCGAAGACCGAAAATCCCGACCGATTCAGGCAGTGAGGAATGAAGCGGTATGGGCGAGGACAGCGTCGGCGGGCAAGCGTCCGGTGGATTGGGTGACGGCCCGGGTTTCGTGCACTTGCGCGTGCATTCCGCCTATTCGCTTCTCGAAGGCGCGCTGCCGCTGAAAAAGATCCTCGGCAAGGCAGTGGCCGACAATCAGCCGGCAATTGCCATTACCGACACCAACAATCTCTTCGTCGCGCTCGAATTCTCCCAGAAGGCGCTGGGCGACGGCATTCAGCCGATCATCGGCTGTCAGCTGTCGATCGACATGGAGGATGGCGCCGGCGAAAAGCGCGGCGGCAACGGCCATATGCCGGACCTGCCTTCGGTCGTTGTCCTGGCCTCGGATGCCGATGGTTACGAGCGGCTGGTCGATCTCGTCAGTCGCGCCTATCTCGGCGGTGATGCCGGCCAGCCCGTGCATGTGAAACTGTCCTGGTTCCGGGAAAGCGGCGCCGAAGGCATGATCTTGCTGACGGGTGCCTCGGGTGGCCCGATCGACAGGTTGCTGAAGGATGGCCATCGCGCCCAGGCTGAAAGCCGTCTGCTGGCCCTGAAGGATCTCTTCGGTGACAGGCTCTATGTCGAATTGCAGCGCCATGGTGACTATGACCGCACCCATGAGCGGCGCATGGTGCAGCTCGCCTATGAGCATGACATCCCGCTGGTCGCGACAAACGAGGCCTTCTTTCCGGCCAAGGACGATTACGACGCCCATGACGCCCTGATGGCCGTTGCCCACAATGCGATCGTGTCCAATGACGATCGCTTTCGCCTGACCCCGGATCATTATCTGAAGAGCCGGGCGGACATGATGAAGCTGTTTGCGGATCTGCCCGAGGCGCTCGAAAACTCGGTCGAGATCGCCCGTCGCTGCTCCTTCATCCTCGACACCCGCAAGCCCATTCTGCCGCGCTTCACCGGCGGCAGCGACGATCCGGAAGAGGCCGAGCGCGAGGAGGCGCTCGAACTGCGCCGCCAGGCGGAGGAGGGGCTCGACCAGCGCCTGGCAGCCCTCGGCATGGCACCGGGTTACCAGGAGAAGGACTATCGCGAACGGCTGGAATTCGAGCTCTCGGTCATCGAGCGCATGAAGTTCCCCGGCTACTTCCTGATCGTTTCGGACTTCATCAAATGGGCCAAGCAGCATGACATCCCGGTCGGCCCCGGTCGTGGTTCCGGTGCGGGCTCGCTGGTCGCCTATGCGCTGACCATCACCGATGTCGACCCGCTCCGCTTCTCGCTGCTGTTCGAGCGCTTCCTCAATCCGGAACGCGTTTCGATGCCCGACTTCGACATCGACTTCTGCCAGGAGCGCCGCGAAGAGGTCATCCGCTACGTCCAGCGCAAATATGGTCGTGAGCAGGTGGGCCAGATCATCACCTTCGGATCGCTGCAGGCACGTGCGGCCCTCCGCGACGTCGGTCGCGTGCTCGAAATGCCCTATGGCCAGGTCGACAAGATCTGCAAGCTGGTGCCCAACAACCCGGCCAATCCGACACCGCTCTACAAGGCGATCGAGGAAGAGCCGAAGCTGCGCGAGGCCGCCGAGGAGGAGCCCGTTGTCGCGCGGCTGCTGGAGATCGCCCAGAAGATCGAAGGTCTCTATCGCCACGCCTCGACCCACGCCGCCGGTATCGTCATCGGCGACCGGCCGCTGTCGAAGCTGGTGCCGATGTATCGCGATCCGCGCTCCGACATGCCGGTCACCCAGTTCAACATGAAATGGGTCGAGCAGGCCGGTCTGGTGAAGTTCGACTTCCTCGGTCTGAAGACGCTGACCGTTCTCAAGACGGCGGTGGACTTCGTCGAGGAACAGCGTGGCATCAAGGTCGATCTTGCAGCCATCGCGCTCGATGACGTCAAGACCTACGAAATGCTGTCGCGGGGCGAGACGGTCGGGGTCTTCCAGGTGGAAAGTGCCGGCATGCGCAAGGCGCTGATCGGCATGCGGCCAGACTGCATCGAGGATATCATTGCCCTCGTCGCGCTCTACCGACCGGGGCCGATGGAAAACATCCCGGTCTACAATGCGCGCAAGCACGGCGACGAAGAGATCGAATCGATCCATCCGACCATCGACTATCTTCTGAAAGAAACCCAAGGGGTTATCGTCTATCAGGAACAGGTCATGCAGATCGCGCAGGTTCTCTCGGGCTATTCGCTCGGTGAGGCCGATCTGTTGCGCCGCGCCATGGGTAAGAAGATCAAGGAGGAAATGGACAAGCAGCGCGCCCGTTTTGTTGAAGGCGCGGTGAAGAATGGCGTGTCGAAGCCCCAGGCCGACAACATCTTCGACCTGCTCGCCAAGTTCGCCAATTACGGCTTCAACAAGAGCCACGCGGCGGCCTATGCCATCGTCTCCTACCAGACGGCCTATATGAAGGCGCATTACCCGGTCGAGTTCCTCGCCGCCTCGATGACGCTCGATATGTCGAACACCGAAAAGCTGGTCGACTTCCGCCAGGATGCCGGTCGCCTCGGCATTGAGGTCGTGCCCCCTTCGGTCCAGACCTCCTATCGCCATTTCCAGACCGGCCCGAACCGCATCTATTACGCGCTCGCCGCCATCAAGGGCGTCGGCGAAGGCGCGGTTGATCACATCGTCGAGGTCAGAGGCGACAAGCCTTTCGACAGCATCGAGGATTTCTGCCTCCGGATTGATCCCAAGCAGATCAACCGCCGCGTCTTCGAAAGCCTGATTGCCGCCGGCGCATTCGACTGCTTCGGCCGCGACCGTGCCGAACTGGTCGGCAGCATTGACCGCATCATGGGTTACGCCCAGCGCGCCCAGGAAAACGCCGTCAGCGGCCAGTCCGACATGTTCGGTTCCGGTGGCGCAAGCGGCCCCGAGCGCATCGCCTTCGCGCCCTACACCCCCTGGCTTTCCTCTGAAAAGCTGATGCGCGAATTCCAGGTCCTCGGCTTCTATCTCTCTGCCCATCCGCTCGATGCCTATCGCGACCTCTTGGAAAAGCTGCGTGTCCAGAACTTCGCGGATTTCTCGGTGGCCGTGAAGCAGGGTGCCACCGTCGGGCGTCTCGCCGGCACCGTGATCTCGCGTCAGGAGCGCAAGACCCGCACCGGCAACAAGATGGGCATCATCACCTTCTCGGATGCCTCTGGCCAATACGAAGCCGTCCTCTTTTCAGAAGGGCTGAACCAGTATCGCGACCTGCTGGAGGCCGGCAAATCGCTGGTGCTCACGGTTCAGGCCGAAGAACGCCCCGAAGGTATCGGCCTGCGCATCCAGACGGCCCAGTCGCTGGAGGAGCAGTCGATCCGCATGCAGAAAGCGATGCGCGTCTTCGTGCGCGATTCCGGCCCACTGCGTGCCGTCGCCGCCCATCTCAATGCAAGAGGCGATGGGCTCGTCTCCTTCATCGTCATCAAGGATGACGGCAAGCGCGAGATCGAGGTGGAGCTGACAGAGCGCTTCCGCATCTCACCGGAAATCGCCGCTGCCATGCGCTCGACCCCTGGTGTGCTTGACGTCGAGCTGGTTTGACCCTCAGGCCCGTGGTTTCTCGCGGGTCACGGTAATGAAGTCGGTTCCGTCGCCGGTTTCGGGGCCGATGCCGGTATCGGAGATCGTGATCGACGATCCCTCGCTCAGCATCGTCTCGATCCGTGCCCTGACATCGTCGGGGATGACGATGCGGGAAAGTGCGGCCTCGGCTGTGAACAGCGCCGGATCGTCTGCCGGGATCGTGATCCCGAGACGCGTTTGGGTCGATGACGTCAGGTGGTCTTCAAGCGTCACACCGCGCCAGTCTGCCGTGCGTTTGAAGCGGTCGACATCGGTTGCTTCGATGAAATGCGTGCCGAGCGCCTTTTCCGGTTCCTTGATGTCAACGGGAGCGGAGAAGAGCGGCGAGAATTTCTGTCGGATCATCAGTTGGCCCATCGGCGGATGATCTTCGCCGGCCTGCTGATAGAGTGCCGCGAGGAAGGGTTTGGAGAGGATCTCGCCATCCTTTTCGATGGTATTCTTTTCCTTGAAGGCGCGGATCGCCGATATCGTTCGGGTGCCCAGCAGTCCGTCGGGAATGCCGGCTTCGAAGCCGAGCTTGTTCAACAGCCGTTGCACGTCGAAGGCGATATCGCGCTGCGTGCGACGGGTGATTAGGATCCGCAGCGGCGGCGGCTCCTCGATGGTGAGTTTCGTCTCCGCGCCGCTGCGCGGCGGAACCGCGTTCATCGCCACTTCGACGGGCTTCAGCGCCGCCTCGACCCGGCTGGGTCTGAGTTCGACATCGGAGAGAAGGCCACCATCGTCGACCGGCAGGCGCGGTGTGAAGAGATTGGCGTGGCGGATGGTCTTCGGCGCGACCGGATCATCGGTGATGATCACATGTGCGCCGCGTTCGGTCATCGAGAACAGCGTCTTGGCAAAGCCGTTGGGCAGTCGCACGCAGCCATGCGAGGCCGGGTAGCCGGGCAGCTTCCCCTCATGCAGTGCGATCCCGGACCAGGTCAGCCGCTGCATGAAGGGCATCGGCGCGTTGGAATAGAGATTGGACTCGTGATATTTGCGCTTCTCCAGGATCGAAAAGATGCCCGAAGGCGTCGTATGGCCGGGTTTTCCGGTCGAAACCTTGGATGTCGCGACGACCTCGTCGCCGTCATAGACGGTCAGCGTCTGGTCTGCTTTCGAAACATAGATCTGAAGCGGCCCATCGGCGGCAAGCGCGGTACTGGCCATGAGGGAGAGGCTGAAGGCGAGGGCGATACGCTGGAACATGGCCGACCACTTGGAACGCGAGACATCAATCCTGGGCAGTCTATTCCGCGATGTTTAAGAAAAGTTTCGCGGCAAAACCACCGCTCGGCTTCTCACACGGCTGTGATGGATCTGCCCCCCGCCGGCATCCCTGCCTTCCGCAAGAAACGCAGTCAAACCAGCTCGAACCGGGCCACGAACGGCGCAGACTGATGCCGAGACGCATCCCCTATCTCTTTGAGGGAAACGTATAGCCGGTCTGGACGGTCCCCTTGCCGAACTTGTCGCGCAATTTGTCCATTGCCGCTTCCGCCGCCGCTCGCCGCGCGGCCTGGGCGTCGACCAGATCGGGCGGATCGGCGAGCGCGGGATCCTGGAGATCACTGACGCCGATCCCGATCAGCCGGAATTTCGTCCCGTCCGTTTCCTTTTCGAGAAGCGACATGCCCGTGCGGAAGATCCGGTCGGCGAGCTGTGTCGGGTCGTCGAGCCGCCGGTTTCGGGTCCTGAGCTTGAAATCGGCAGTCTTGAGTTTCAGCACCACGGTCTGGCCGGCGATCTCGTGTCGCTTCAGCCGCCAGGCCACCTTTTCCGAAAGCGCCCTGAGATGAACCACGAGATCATCGAGCTTGTGAATGTCGTCGAAGAACGTCGTTTCGGCCGACACACTCTTGGCAGGATCGTTCGGATGCACCGTGCGGTCGTCAATTCCGCGGGCGAGCCGAGCCAGGCGCTGTCCCATGGAGCCGTAGCGGCGCATCAGGGCGGTTTCCTCCATCACCTGCAGCTGGCCGATCGTGCGGATGCCGTCCGCCTGCAGCGTCGAGGCAAAGGCCTTGCCGACACCCCAGATCATCGTCACCGGTTTGTCGGCGAGGAAGGAGAGCGCCTCGGCCTCGCCAATGACGGAGAAGCCGCGCGGCTTCTGCAGGTCGGAGGCGACCTTGGCGAGGAACTTGCAGTAGGAGAGCCCGACGGAGACGGTAATCCCGATCTCCTCTTCGATCCGCCGGGCAAGCCGGGCGAGCACCCGTGCCGGCGGGTCGTGATGCAGGAGTTCGGTCCCCTTCAGGTCGAGAAAGGCTTCGTCGATCGAGATCGGCTGCACCAGCGGCGTCAGTTCTTCCATCATCGCGCGGACCTGGCGTCCGACCCGCACGTATTTTTCCATGTCCGGCCTGATCACGACCGCCTGCGGGCAGGCCTCCAGCGCCTTGAACATCGGCATGGCAGAGCGTACGCCATGAATGCGTGCGACGTAACAGGCGGTGGAGACCACGCCGCGCTTGCCGCCGCCGATGATCACAGGTTTGTCGATCAGCTCCGGATTGTCCCGCTTTTCGACGGAAGCGTAGAAGGCATCGCAGTCGATATGCGCGATCGAGAGAGTGTAGAGTTCGGAATGATAGACCAGCCTGGGGCTGCCACAGGATCGGCAGCGGCGTGCGCCTTCGACCTGCCCGGCAAGGCAGTCTCGACAGAAGCCGGGATGATCTGGGGCGGTGCGCGTCATGACAGGAACAAAGGTTGAACATCGGCACCATATGCGCCTAGGCGAGACCGCACAAGTGCCTCCTTCGTCAGCCCTGCGAATGAGCCTCTTCAGCCGCCGAAATGCGCTCGAATAAGCTCCGAGGCCTGCTGCCAGGTCTCGACCCGCCGCACGCCCTGCTGCGGCGTCGCTGCGAACTGGAAGATGTCCAAGGGGGGGGGAGATAGATCAGCAGGCAATCCGGCACGTGATCGCCGACCGAGTGAAGATTGTGGACCATGTCGTCGACAAAGGCGACGGGCAGGGGCCTCGCATCGTGCAGGGCCGCCACCATCGGTCCCTTTGGCTCTTCGGTCGCGATCATCGGGTAGTTGAGCGTCAGCTGATCGAGCAGCCTGCGCCGCACCTCGGCATGCTGCGGCGGCATCGCCGTCAGGAAAACCAGGTCTGCCGTCTCGCCCAACGCATGCAGGCTGTCGACGGCATCGGCAAAGGGCGTTTGCCAGCGCTCCTGCTCGTCGAAGAAGTCGTGGATCAGCGCCCTGACCGCCGGTGCATCCAGCACGCTTTCATCAGTCCCCTTGACGATATTGCCGGTCAGCTTGAACGAGCGCGGCAAGAGGCGATGGCCGGTTGCTTGGAGAAACGCCTGGAACGGTGTCGCAAATTGCAACACCACGTCATCGACATCGCAGACGATCAGGGGGCGGTCGCCGAGCTTGATATGGGCGAGATCCGTCAGCATCAGAAGTCAGCCGAATCGAAGCCTGGTCCCGCATAGCGATGATAGGCCTTAACAACTGTTTCCGGCTTCGTCTCGGTCGCGGCACAGAATGCCATCAGTGTGGGTTCGTGCTGCATCAGGAATTCCAGCATGCCTGCGAGAAAGGACGGATCGTTGACCGCCTGGCGCAATGCCTGTGGTTGTACCCCCGACAAGGCAAGGAAACGCGACAGCATCTCCGGCTCGTTTGCCAGCCAGCCGAGCACGGCAACCGCAGTCGCTTCGGCATCGGCAGGTATATCTCTGTTTTTCATAAAGTCTTTTCCTCTGACACTGGCAAATTACCGATTTCGAAACCAAATAGCACTAGCATGCTCGATGACGGAAGACGCAACTCGCGCCGGGCCCGATGATCCGGGCTGACTGAATGTGCGGGACAAAGGACCGGGTGAATGCCGAAAAAGGTGATGATTGTCGAAGACAACGAGCTCAACATGAAGCTCTTCCGCGATCTGATCGAGGCATCCGGCTATGAGACTGTGCAGACCCGCAACGGCATGGAAGCCATGGATCTTGCCCGGCGTCATCATCCCGATCTGATCCTGATGGACATCCAGTTGCCCGAAGTCTCCGGTCTCGAAGTCACCAGATGGCTGAAGGACGATCCCGATCTGCATGTCATCCCCGTCATCGCGGTGACCGCATTTGCCATGAAGGGCGACGAGGAACGCATCCGTCAGGGTGGTTGTGAAGCCTATGTCTCCAAGCCGATTTCGGTGCCCAAGTTCATCGAGACGATCAAAACCTATCTCGGAGACGCGTGAGGATTAACGGTTATGACTGCGCGTATCCTGGTCGTCGATGATATCCCCGCCAATGTGAAGTTGCTCGAAGCGCGGCTGATGGCGGAGTATTTCGACGTCCTGACTGCGAGCAATGGCCGCGACGCTCTCGACATCTGCGACCGCACCCAGGTCGACGTCATCCTGCTCGACATCATGATGCCGGAAATGGACGGTTTCGAAGTCTGCGAACGGCTCAAGTCCAATCCGCGCACGGCGCATATACCCGTTGTCATGGTCACCGCGCTCGACCAGCCGTCCGATCGCGTTCGCGGTCTGCAGGCCGGTGCCGATGATTTCCTCACAAAGCCGGTCAACGACCTGCAACTGATCTCCCGCGTCAAGAGCTTGGTCCGGCTCAAGACGCTGACCGACGAACTGCGCGTCCGTCACGATTCAACCCGCCAGGCCGGCATTGACGACATGCTGCGACTGCAGGACGGTCGACTGGAAGACCAGGCACAGGTCCTGCTCGTCGACAGCCGTGGCGCCTCCCAGGAGCGCATCATCAAGTCGCTGAAGCCGATTGCCGAAGTGATCGCCATGTCCGATCCGCAGGCCGCCGTCTTCGAGGCAGCCGAGAACCCGCTCGACCTGATCATCGTCAACAGCAATCTCGAAGACTACGACCCCTTGCGGCTCTGCTCGCAGATCCGATCGCTCGAGCGCACGCGCTTCATTCCGATCCTGCTGATCACCGAGCAGGGGGACGAGCAGATGATCATCCGGTCGTTCGATCTCGGCGTCAACGATTACATCGTGCGTCCGCTTGATCCGAATGAGCTGATTGCCCGCACGCTGACCCAGGTGCGCCGCAAGCGCTTCAACGACCGCCTGCGCAACAGCGTCCGTCAGACCATCGAGCTCGCCGTGACCGACGGCCTGACCGGGCTTCACAATCGCCGCTATCTCGACACCCATCTGCGAACGCTGTTTGCCCGCGCCAAGGTGCGTGGCCGGCCGCTGACGCTGTGCATCACCGATATCGATAGGTTCAAGCAGGTGAACGACGTCTACGGCCATGATGCCGGTGACGAAGTGCTGAAGGAATTTGCGGGCCGCATCCGCTCGACGGTGCGTGGTGCTGACCTTGCCTGCCGCTATGGCGGTGAGGAGTTTGTCGTGGTGATGCCGGATACGCCCGCAGAAGCCGCAGCCGCAGTCGCCGAGCGCCTGCGCGGCATGATCGAGGCGCGGCCTTTCCAGCTCCGCTCCGGCGAAACACCCTTGATGCTGACCGCCTCCATGGGCATTGCCACGCTCGGACCGGGCATCGAAACGCCAGAGCAACTGCTGAAGCAGGCCGACCGTGCGCTCTATGAGGCGAAGAATTCCGGTCGCAATCGTGTGGTTGCCGCCGCCGCCTGATTTTTGTCGTGCGAATGTCCTCTGGAAAAGCCGATTATTGACCGAAGTCTGGAAAGATTTTCACAGCTTTCTGATGCGTCCTTATTATGCGCAGGATTTCAGTTCTTGCCGACTTTTTGAGCAGTTACAAAGCGGCTTATCTTTCATCCTCGGAATAGTATTCAGGGTGATTCCCTCTACACTACGTGCATCCGGGACAAATGTGCTTAATCGGCTTTATGCTTAAACGAATATTAGGGTCTGCTTCTGGCGGATGATCTCGCTCGGGCGAGGGACGCTCTATCAGCTGACAAAACTAAGCTTCAGATGAACTCGAATGCAACTGCAGTCTGTTCAAGTTTCAATGTGTGTAGAACTCACTATCACCACGTTATCGCAAGTTCATCCCTGCCTAATTTAACCATACTGCGACGTTCATCGGGTACAGCGTTAAGAAACTGTTGATTTTTGTCTCTAGTTGAGAGAACTTGCACCCAGCAGACAAGACCTCCACGCGAGGTCGTAGATACCCCATGATGCTCAGGTCCGCCGCATCTCCTGGGTCGTGGGGTCGGTCGGTTGGTATGCAACGTCAAAAACGGTTCCTCGTGCCGTGTTGTGTGCCGACCGACCCCCTATTGTAAAGACACCGGTTTCCGCAAGGAGGCCGGTGTTTTTCGTTCTGGGCGACGTGGCGTGAGGGAAGGGCATCGGCAATCCTAGTGACCTCAGACCGCCAAAAGAAAAAGGCGCGCCGCAGTCAGCGGCACGCCTTTTTGAGAAGCCCTTGATCAAGTCTTACTTGATCTTGGTTTCCTTGAACTCGACATGCTTCTTAGCAACCGGGTCGTACTTGGTCTTCGTCATCTTTTCCGTCATCGTGCGGCTGTTCTTCGTGGTCACGTAGAAGAAACCCGTGTCAGCCGTCGACAGAAGCTTGATCTTGATGGTTGTAGCCTTGGCCATGGTCGTCCTGCCTCTAATAAACGAAGCCGTGGACGACCGAACGAGGCCCACGGCAGATCTGGCGCGAAACTACAAATCGCGCCTGAAAAGTCAAGTGCGTTTCGGGCTAAAAAGCAGGCGCCCCAGGGAAAGCACGACATAGAGGGCGAAGAAGCCCGCAATTGCCCACGCAAAACCGTCATTGCCGGTCAGATCGATCGCCGCCCCGATGGCCTGTGGACCGGCAACCGTGCCCACGGCGTAACAGAAGATGAAGGCCGCATTGGCAGCCGCCAGGTCAGCCCCGGTGAGTCGCGATCCCAGATGGCTCAAGCCCACGGTGTAGAGGCCGGACACACAGCCGCCCCAGAACAGGAGGACAATCGCCATCAGCTGCCAATGACCGGAAAGCCAGGGCAGCGCCAGCGAGCCCGCAAGGCCGACGATGGCGAGGATGGAGAGAAGCAGGCGCCGGTCGCGCATTCGGTCGGAGAGCAGTCCCAGCGGGATCTGGAAGATCATGTTGCCGATGCCCATGACGGTCAGCAGAAGCGCTGCCTGCGTCTCTGTGAAGCCGCTGCGGGTCGCATAGATCGGGAAGAGGGAAAGGCCACCGGCTTCCACCGCGCCAAAGACGAAAACCGCAACGGTCGCTGTCGGCACCAGAAAGATGTAGCGGAAGAAATGCATCTCCGGCTTCTCGTTCAGCACCGGGCTTTCGTTGCGCGCGATGTAGATCGGGATGGCGGCGGCCAGGATTGCGACCGCACCGACCGCAAACGGCAGCAGCCCCTCGCTGCCGAGCACCGAGAAGAGCAGAGGGCCGCAGGCGAAGCCGACGGCGAGCATGGTGGCATAGATGCCCATGACAAGCCCGCGCTTGCGCGAGGGGGCTGCCGCATTGATCCAGAATTCGGAGAGAATGAAGAGCGTGGTGGTCGCGCCATGGAAGACGATGCGCAGCGGAAACCACATCCAGAACTGTTCGGCATAGTAGAAACCTACCGCGCTGATCGCTGACAGCACCACCGCCCACAGCATGGTGGGCACCACCCCGAAGCGGTGCGCGAGTTTGGTCGTCACGGGTGCCGCCGCCATGGCGGCAATCCCGGCCATCGCCGAATTCAGCCCGATCAGTGTCGACGAGATGCCGCGCTTCTCGAGAATGATGCTGAGCAGCGGCAGGCCAAGCCCGATCGCAATGCCGACAGCCGAGATGGCCGAGACGGCCGCAATCAGCGATGGCCAGTGGATTTCTTCGCGATGCCCATCCAGGCCGCCATTTGCCTCAGACATCGGACACCCGGTCGTTGATGTCGTGTCCCTGTCTGCGGTCGCATGGCAGACGGGCGGGTGTCGAAATCAGTGATGGCATTGGCGCTTATCAGCTCCCCGGCATAATCGATCGGCGCGGCATGTTCAGACCGGAAAGGCCGCGCCTGTCAAGCGCTTCTGCTCTCTCGCGGCGAATCGGCTGCGCGCCATTTTTGGACATGTATCGGTAAACCGCCACAGCTGCGTGACGGATCAGTGACCTAGTCGCGGTCGTCCCTGAAGGTCTCAGGCTCATCCTCATGGCCACCGAAGCCATGCATGCGCAGTGCCCATTGCAGTCCAACGACACCGCCCTTGGTCGGCTGCAGGCAGAGCAGGGAGGTGATGACCCCGATCGGCGCCCAGATCGCAAAATGGACCCAGGATGGCAGCACGAAGACCAGATCGGTCGCCATGAAGCCGCCGACCAGTACGTGGCCGAGGATGAGAATGACGAGATAGGCGGGAAGATCGTCCGCGCGGTGGTGATGATAGGCCTCGCCGCAGGAGGCACAATTGTCCGCGACCTTGAGATAGCTGCGGAAGAGCTTGCCCGAACCGCAGGCGGGGCACTGGTTCAGCATGCCACGCTTGATCGAGCGACCGACGGGACGATCGGCCTTTTCGCCGCCGCCATACTGGATCGTCGCCTGGTTCTGATTGCCGCTCATGTCCTGCCTCCGGGGCGAAAGTGTCAACGTCGCGAGCGCGGCGGTCGTGTGCCGGGCTGTTTCCGACCGCGACGTCCCGCCTTGTGGAAGGAACGCGTGCCCATGGGCATCTTGCGTCCCTCACTCAGCATCTCGAAGCGAAGCGCGCCGGCGAGCGGCACAGCTTCCACGAGACGAACCTCGACGGTATCGCCGAGCTGATAGCCAAGACCGGACTTCTCGCCGGTGAGCGCCTGGTGCGCTTCGTCGTAGATATAGTAGTCGCGGCCCAGCGTGGAAACCGGGATAAAGCCATCTGCGCCAAATTGCGGCAGGCTGATGAACAGGCCCGACTTCGTGACACCAGAAACCTGGCCGTCGAATTCGTCACCAATGCGGCCCGCAAGGTGATGGGCGATCAGCCGGTTGATCGTATCTCGCTCGGCCGCCATGGCGCGACGCTCGAAGGTCGAGATCTCGGCGGAGATGTCCTCGAGGCTCGCTTCCTCATCGGGCGTAATCCCGCCTTCACCGAGGCCAAGCGATCCCACCAGCGCCCGATGCACGATCAGGTCGGCATAGCGCCGGATCGGCGACGTGAAATGCGCGTACTTCATCAGGTTGAGGCCGAAATGGCCGATATTCTCCGGACTGTAGATCGCCTGGCTCTGGCTGCGCAGCACCATCTCGTTGACCATGGTCTGGTGCGGCGTACCTTCCGCCTTGGCGAGAATGCCGTTGAACGAGTTCGACCGCATGTTGCCGCCCTTGACGAGCGACATGCCAAGCGTGCCGAGGAACTCGCGCAGCACCTCCTGCTTGGCAAGCGACGGTGCGTCATGGATGCGATAGATCAGCGGCTGCCGCTTCTTTTCCAGCGTCTCGGCGGCAGAGACGTTGGCCTGGATCATCATCTCCTCGATCAGCTTGTGCGCATCAAGCCGTTCCGGCACATGCACGCGATCGACCGTGCCGTCTTCCTTGAGGATGATCTTGCGCTCGGGCATGTCGAGCTCGAGCGGTTGGCGCCGGTCACGGCCACGCTTCATCACGCCATAGGCGTGCCATAGAGGCTTCAGGATCGGTTCCAGCAACGGGCCGGTCTTGTCATCAGGCTTGCCGTCGATCGCGGCCTGCGCCTGCTGGTAAGACAGCTTGGCCGCACTCTTCATCATGATGCGATGGAAGGTGTGGCTTGCCTTGCGCCCCTCATGCGAGAAGACCATCCGCACGGCGAGCGCCGGACGGTCGACGCCCTCGCGCAGCGAGCAGAGATCGTTGGAGATCCGCTCCGGTAGCATCGGCACGACGCGATCGGGGAAGTAGACGGAATTGCCGCGCTTCAGCGCCTCGCGGTCGAGCGCCGATTTCGGCCGGATGTAGTAGGATACATCGGCGATCGCCACCGTCACGATCACGCCATCCGGATTGTCGGGCGAGGGATCGAGTTCGGCATAGACGGCGTCGTCATGGTCCTTGGCGTCATGCGGATCGATGGTAATCAGCGGCAGGTCGCGCCAGTCCTCGCGATGCGACATCGAGGCGGGCTTGGCAGCCTCTGCTTCCGAAATCACCGACTGCGGGAAGATATGCGGAATGCCATGCGCATGGATGGCAATCATCGAGATCGCCTTCTCCGAAGCGACTGAGCCGACAACCGTCAGCACCTTGGCCCGGGTCAGGCCGAAACGGGCGGCACGACCGACTTCGACCTCGACCAGATCGCCATCCTTGGCCTCTCCGAGATCGGTCGCGTCGATCTGCATTTCCTCGCCGCGACGATCGATTGGCATCAGGCGGGCGCCACCATCGGACATCAGCCTGACAACACCCATGACCGAGCCGACATGGCGGTCGAGGATCTTGATCACCCGCGCCGTATAGGCTGGGCCCGAGCGATCCTTGTTGGCGAAGATCTTGGCCAGAGCCCGATCGCCCAGCCCGCCGACGGGCGCCTTGCCCTTGGAGCGGTCTGAGCTCGACTGCCGGATCAGCACGGCCGGTGCCGCACCGGCTTCCTCGGGCCATTCTGCCGGACGGCCGATCAGTTCGCCATCCTTGTCCCGGGTGGTGATGTCGAGCACGGTGACCGGCGGCAGCGCGCCGGGCCGCGTCAGCGACTTGCGGCTCTTCTGCACCAGGCCGTCATCTTCCAGATCCTTCAGTGCCTGCTTGAGTTCCACCCTCTGTTCGCCCTTCAACCCGAAGGCCTTGGCGATTTCGCGCTTGGAGGCGCGGTCGGGATTGTCGGTGATGAACTGCATGAGCACGTCGCGCGGCGGAACTTCGCCATGGATCAACGCGGCGGGATTGCTGGCTTTCACCTTGGCCGCGCCTTCCGCACGCCGGCTCTTGCGGTTGCCGGAGCCGGGGATCTCGGAGGGGTCGCGGTGTCTCTTGCTCAAGTCGCACTCTTCTTTGTTGTCTTTGCCTTTGCGGGGGCCTTCTTGGATGCTGCCGCCTTCGGCTTGGCCGCAGCCTTCTTCGGCTTTTCGGCAGCACCGTCACCCGACTTTGCCTTGGCAGCCTTGGCCGGAGCCTTCTTCGCCTTGGTCTTGCCGCCGCCGTCCTTGGCCGCACGCTCGGCGATCAGCACGAGGGCTTCCTCGACGGTGATGTCCTGCGGGTCCTTGCCCTTCGGCAAGGTAGCATTGACCTTGCCCCAGTTCACATAGGGGCCATAACGGCCGTCGCGCACGGTAATCGCGCCGCCGTCTGGATGATCGCCCAGTTCCTTGAGCGCCGCAGCCGTCGTGCGCCCGCGGCCACCAGGGCCCTTGCTCTGCTTTTCGGCCAGCACGGTGACCGCGCGATTGAGGCCGATCGACAGAACATCCTCAATGCTTTCGAGGTTGGCATAGGTCCCGTCATGAAGCACGAAGGGGCCGTAGCGGCCGAGACCGGCCGAAATCATCTTGCCAGTCTCCGGATGCGGACCGACATCGCGCGGCAGCGCCAGCAGCGAAAGGGCCTTTTCCAGGTCGATCGAGGCAGGCGTCCACCCCTTCGGCAGCGACGAGCGCTTGGCCTCCTTGCCGTCACCACGCTGGATATAGGGCCCGAACCGGCCCGACCGCAGTGTGATCTCTTCTTCCGTCACCGGATCCTTGCCGAGCGCGCGCGGCTCGTTGCTGCCGCCGGCCTCCGCTTCCGCGCCACCGTCATTGGTCAGCTGGCGCGTGAAATTGCATTCCGGATAGTTCGAGCAGCCGACAAAGGCGCCATACTTGCCGAGCTTGAGCGACAGGTTGCCCGTGCCGCAGACCTGGCAGATGCGCGGATCAGAACCGTCTTCACGCTTGGGGAAGACGAGCGGTGCCAGCGCCTCGTTCAACGCGTCGAGCACATTGGTGACGCGAAGTTCCTTGGTGTCTTCGATCTGGGCGAAGAAGTCCTGCCAGAAGGCGCGGAGCACGTCCTTCCAGTTCAGCTCGCCCGCCGAGATCTTGTCGAGCTTCTCTTCGAGATCGGCCGTGAAATCGTATTCGACATATTTGGTGAAGAAGTTTTCCAGGAACGCCGTGACCAGCCGTCCCTTCGAATGCGGCACCAGCTTGCGCTTGTCGGTGATCACATATTCGCGGTCGCTCAGCGTCTTCAGTGTCGCCGCATAGGTCGACGGACGACCGATGCCGAGCTCTTCCATCTTCTTGATCAGCGACGCCTCTGAATAGCGCGGCGGCGGCTCGGTGAAATGCTGGCTGGCACTGACCTTCTGCTTGGCCAGCGCCTCGCGCGCATTGATCTCGGGCAGACGACCATCCTCGTCGTCACCATCCTCGGGAGCTTCGCCTTCCTCGCGCTGGTCGGTATAGGCAGCGATGAAGCCGTCGAAGCGGATGACCGAACCGACGGCGCGCAGGCCGGCCTTCTCACCACTGTTGTCGGCGAGGATTTCAACGGTCGTGCGCTCGATCTCGGCGGATGCCATCTGGCTGGCGATGCCGCGTTTCCAGATCAGGTCGTAAAGCCGCATCTGGTCGCTGTCGAGGAAGCGGCGCAGCTTGTCGGGCGAGCGGTTGAAGTCCGTCGGGCGGATGGCTTCGTGGGCTTCCTGGGCGTTCTTCGCCTTGGTGGAGTAGAAGCGCGGCTTTTCCGGAACATAGCGCGGGCCGAACTGGTCGAGCACGGCAGCGCGTGCGGCATCGATGGCTTCGGGTGCCATCTGCACGCCATCGGTACGCATATAGGTGATCAGACCGACGGTCTCGCCGCCGATATCGATACCCTCGTAAAGCTTCTGGGCGATCTGCATGGTGCGCGAGGCCGAGAAGCCGAGCTTGGACGAGGCTGCCTGCTGCAGGGTCGAGGTGGTGAAGGGCGGGCCCGGATTGCGCTTGACCGGCTTTGCCTCGACGCTTTCGACGCCGTAGCGCGCGCCTTCCAAAAGCGCCTTGATGGTCGCCGCCTGATCGCCATTGGTGAGCGAATTGCGCTGGATGCGCTTGCCGAGATGCGAGACGAGCTTTGCCTCGAACTCGTCGCCGCGCGGCGTCTTCAGGAGTGCGGAGATATTCCAGTATTCCTCTGCGACGAAACGCTCGATCTCGTTTTCGCGGTCGCAGACGAGGCGCAGCGCAACCGACTGCACGCGGCCGGCCGAACGCGCACCCGGCAGCTTGCGCCAGAGAACCGGAGAAAGATTGAAGCCGACGAGATAATCGAGCGCACGGCGGGCGAGATAGGCATCGACCAGGGGTGTGTCGATATCACGCGGATTGGCCATGGCATCGAGCACGGCCTTTTTGGTGATCGCGTTGAAGACGACGCGCTTGACCGGCTTGTCGCCAATGACGCGCTTCTTCTTCAGAAGGTCGAGCACGTGCCAGGAAATCGCTTCCCCTTCGCGATCCGGGTCGGTCGCCAGAAACAGGCCATCGGAGGACTTCACGGCGTCCGCAATGTCCTTCATCCGCTTCTGTGAGGCCGTATCCACCTCCCAGAACATCTCGAAATCCTGGTCCGGGAGAACGGAGCCGTCCTTGGCTGGCAGATCGCGCACATGGCCGAACGAGGCGAGCACCTTGTATCCGGAGCCCAGATACTTGTTGATCGTCTTGGCCTTGGCCGGGGATTCTACGACTACGACGTTCATTGGACAAATGTACCTTCAACGCATCCGATCAGCGGCACCGCACCACCGTCTTCGGAACACGGTTTTCCGACATGGAGGGCGAAACGCCTGCGGTCAAGAGGTGAAGCCCATTTTCCGACGAGGGAGCGAATACAACCGGAGGAAGATCATAGGTAGATTGCAATCCTAGATAAATGATCTATTGTATTTTGCAGGGTATGGCGAGGTCTGGTTGTGGCGACCTCCGGTGACGACGGACGAGAGCGATGGCACGAGACACAATCGACATGAATGGTCGCGGAACCCGCACCATGGAGAACATCGCCTATATCCGCCAGATGCTCGCCGAGTTGCGGATGGTTGCGGAAAACGAGGGCGCCGAAATGCTGTGCTACCTGATCGAGATGGCCTATGTGGAGGCCGGCGATGTTCAGGCCGGTCGTCGGGCCCTCTCAATCCATCATGCTCAGCGAGACAAAGCCCCCCGCATGCCGCTCTAGTCGACCGGCAATATCGAGTTCCAGCAAGACGAGATAGACGGAAGAGGCGGCAAGCCCCGTGTGGCGGATGATGTCGTCGATCTCCACCGGGGTGGGACCGAGCGATTGAATGATGACGAGCCGTTCGTCTTCATTCGGCGGCGGCGCCAGCGACCGGCCTCCGGTGTCATCTTCGGCAGGCTCGTCGGCCTCGTTGGAACTGAAGAGGTCAAGTTCCGAAATCGGGGCGAGCGCCTGCAGCACATCCTGCGGCTTCGTTGTCACCGTCGCCCCGTCCTTCAAAAGACCATTTGTCCCCTCGCAGCGCGGGTCAAGCGGTGAGCCGGGCACCGCGAACACCAGGCGGCCGAACTCGCCGGCCAGTCGCGCCGTGATCAGCGAGCCGGAGCGGGCTGCCGCTTCGATGACGACCACTCCGAGCGCTACCCCCGCAATCAATCGGTTGCGCCTTGGAAAATCCCGCGCCCTTGGCTCCCAACCGAAGGGCATTTCCGAGATCGCCAGACCCCGGCCGCTGCAGATTTGGTCGAGAAGGTCGATATTCTCCGGAGGATAGGGCTGAATTTAGTAGACAGTATACAACAAATGAAGTGGAGAGGCGCTCACTTCCCGCCCTCCTTGCTCTCCCGTAGCTTATTCAGCAGAACGATAATCGGAGGGCCGAATAGGGTCCCATAGCCCACGATGCAAGCGATGGTGACGATAACGGTTCCTGTGGTGGTCATGGCGGGTTCCTTGCGGGTGATCTGCGGGGTTCGCAGCGGGATAGGAGAGGGTTCAGGCGGGTAGGTGGAAAAATGTGGAAGGACAGATGAGAGCGAGATTGCTCACGGGTCCCTCAGGGTATCTTTGCGGCCTTCGCTTCGTCCAAGACCTTCTGCACGGCTGACTTGCTGAACCCCACCTCAGCCGCGATCTTGCGGACACTGACACCCTCAGCGCTCAACTGAATGATTTCCGATTTGATGCCTGGGGTGATCTGGGCAGGTCTGCCGCCTGTCCTGCCTTCGGCCTTTGCCTTGGCTATGCCTTCAAGCTGCCGCTCCTTCCGAAGCGCTGTCTCAAACTCTGCGATGCTTGCGAGGATGCCGAAGACGAGCTTTCCGGTACGGGTGGTGGTGTCTAGCGTGGCGTCGTCCAGCACTCGGAACCCTACGCACTTCTGGTTCAATCCCTCAACGATCTGGTGAAGGTGCGAGGCAGAACGGGCAAGGCGGTCCAGCTTGGTTACAATCAGCACGTCGCCTTCGCGGACAAACCGAAGGCACTCCTCAAGGGCAGGGCGGTCCTTGTCCAAGCCCGATTGCTTCTCACTGAACAGCTTCTCCGCACCCGCTGCCGTGAGGCGGTCAATCTGGGTTGCGTGATCCTGCCCGGTTGAACTCACTCTCGCGTATCCTACGATCATCTGCCGTCCACTTTCCTTTAGAGCTGTTGTGGACGTAGACTTAGTGGACGCTAAATGGACAGTCAAGTGGGCAGTGTCCCGATTGTAAACATTGTGGACAGGGTCATGACTTTCGGCGTCTTCCGGAGTTTACGGCACGGCACCGTAATATCCCCCTGGGATCCCCTGCCGGGGCCAAGAGGACTGCCGGGGCAGCGCTGAGGTATCAGCGAGGGGCATGAGGAACCGGGGGACCCTGCCGGGATCATGAAGAGGTGCCGGGGTCTCGGTTCGATGGGGCCGGGATAGGGCATGGGCGGGACCCCACCCCCACCACCGGGGGGTTTTGAGCGGAAGGCATTATACGTAATCCGCTCACACAACTTTTGTAAAAAAGGTCGCGGAGTTTGGCGGAGCCGTATGTCTTTTGGTGATGCCTAGAGTTGTAGCCTTGTGGACTCACTTGAATTGGCTATCTCTAGAGTCGATACCGACAGCAGGAGTTGACAATGAAAGCCGATACCGGTGTGCGCCTTCGCGCTATCAAAGACCAGATTGCGAGAAACGATCAGGAGAAGGCGGCTATTGAGCGCCAGAGGGAGCGGGAGGAGCGGGTTCGAAAGAATAGGGCGGAAGGTGTGGGTGCGATCTGGCCTAGGTTCGTGGAAGCGCTTGATGTTGCCGCAGGAAAAATCCACCAAGTCACAACTGAGCTAGACCCTCCTATCTTGCTGGACGTCCGGGACAGCACGTCAGTCTGGCCGCATGTGGCGACTCTGACACTCACTCGAAATCGCTTGGAGATGCCATACTCATTGACGTTTGAGGCCGATGAAAACGGCTCGGTGTCAGCCAGATACAAGTCACCAATCAATGAGGGGACCTTGGGTCAGTTCGAGGTTTTCTCTGCGAGCACCGACGATCTTGACGCGCTGCTAGTCGAATTTCTTCAAAGCTACGCCGAAGACGAGAGGAGCATCGCTGCCTCGGCTCGTGGCAGCTGACGCTTACGTGTAAGGTGTTGCCCAATAAAGAGCCAAGCTGCACTAGCGCAGAGACAGCAGGAAATGGGCCGATGTTTCCCAGGTGGTCCATTGTTTGAGAGACTGTTCGCTGTCTCTGCGATAGCGAAGCTATTGAAATCCCTGCGATACCGTAGGGTTTATAATGTTGCAGCCAGTCATTTCGTGTGAATTCTAGGAGGTCCCTGCCGCGATCCTGCGGCGTTCCAAGAGGAGAACAAGGGACATGACACACACTGCTGTACTCGCTTCTAACACTGCCGCCGTTGCCAAGCTTCGGGGAGTCGGGCCGCTTGATCTGTGGGCCGCTGTCTACATCGATGATGACGGCAAGCCGATGGGCGTCAGGCTACTCCACGCTGCCGAATACTTCGATGCTGCCGATAAGGCGCAAGCGGGGGCAGACGGCATGGAGTTCCAGTTGATCGAAGGAGTTGATTTTCTCCTGCCGACTGACGGGCCGAAGGATGCGCACATACTCTCCCACGCTCTCAACGTTTGGGTTGCGACGGCTCTCGAAGGGTTCAACGCCGGGGAGGGCCTACACCATGCCACGGCGTAAGCATGACCCAAGGACGGTATACACGGTTGTCTTCTATAACGAGGCCGGGGAGGTGGTCCTCACGGAAACCCGGAAGGCCTACGGGCCGGAGGACGTGGGCTTCTACGCCTACCGGCATATGCCCCTTGGGGCTGTCAGGTACGAGGCGTTTGACGAGGTGCTGGAGGTGCGGCAGATGACCCATGACCTTACGGTGTCGCTGCGGACCCTCTTGAGGCAACACGGGGTTCCCTCGGTGTTCTCGCCGTGACACTGGAGGGACCTGCCGGGGGCCGATGTTCCCCCGGCGATCCTCTCGGGGAACGCTGGGTTCAGCGCTCCACCTGTCTCCACACCCTGCCTTGCCCCATGCGCTCGGTCTCTGCTAAGGCCGCTGCCGGGGACCACTTTGGAGGGTATCGGTTCATGTTCTTCACTCGCATCGGCAAGGTGGTCGCGCACTTCATCTTCTGGGGGAGTGCGTTTAGGCTGGCAACGGCTCTCTTCGTTGCGCTCAGCACTACCGACATGGAAGGCAATCGAGCGGCTGCGGCGCGTTATCTCAGTGCAGCGACAAGCGGTGAGGCCATGGATGAGGCAGTAGTCGGTCTGCTCCTCGGGCTTGCCCTCGGGGTTCTCTGCGAGATCAGCGCAAGGATCGGCAGGAGCGACAGGGCCTAAGCGGTCTCCCGCTCCTGCGGTCATTTTTCAGGGTGTTGCCTTCTTGTGTATAGGTCTACTGCGCAACACACCGCGAGGTGTCCCCCGTGGGTTCCCGATGACGTTCTCGGAGTGCCTTGGCATTGGCAATCTGATCACTCCTCATCTTCATGAACCTTGTAACCAACTGGCGTGACAGGCTGAGAGCTTGCGCCATCTGATCGTGGGTGA
>JAPZUE010000037.1 GCA_027533385.1 Rhizobium sp.
AGGCGGTCATTGCTGGTCGTCAGCATCTTCCCGGTTTCAGGATGAACCCGGTTGAGGATCACATGCACATGGGGATGATTGCGCTCCATGTGGCAGACGATCACCGCTTGATGATCCTCGGCTTCTAGAACCTTCAAGGATGAATCCACCGCTCGAACCATCTCGGCGCGGGTCAAACCCTCGGCCTCGTCCGGGTGCCATGCGAGGCTGTAGGCATACACATGCGCCGTGCTCTTGCGGCCTGTGTTCTTGACCCCGCTCGCGGCTTTCAACTCGTCAGCCTGCCGCGCCGTCTCGATCATCACCCGCTTTGCGGTCGTGGTGTTGTCGCTCGCAAGGTTGCGGGTTTCCGTCCATGCCACCCGGTCGGCGGTCGTGGGGTGCTCCTGATCGCCCTCCTGCCGCTTGTCGTGCAGGTAATAGGCGAAAGCTCCGTTGAAGCTGTGCCCGACCTTGGCGATATCAGGAACCATCGGCGGCGATCCGGTCAAGGATGGCGCGAAGGTCGGCCAACACCTCGGGGAACTCCGGGGGGGCGGCATTGTCCGTGTTCACGATGCGGGCGATCTGATTGAGGTTCACGCCGACCCGGTTCAACTCCAAGACAAGCCGCTGATCCACGCTCGATGCCTTCGGCGCGACGCGGTGAGAGAAGATCACGCGGCGGCAATATTCCACGAGAGGCAGACCCGCTTGCGCGGCCTGTGCCTCGATGTGGCGACGCTCGGCGGCGGTCACCCGGACATTCGGCAAATGCGCGTCCCGGCGTTCGCCTACGGCCTTCCGTGGGCGTCCGGTGCGCTTGTCGCTGTTATGGCCGATGCTGTTCATGCAACCCCGCCGCTCGGAGCCTCCGGGGGCACCCCGGACAAGCGTTTTTGGGAACCAAAAACATAGCTTGCTACTCCCCTATGTAAACTATAATCTGCCCCCTGTTAAGGCTCTCTTAAGGCTCTGTGATGGGCTTCACGTTCAACAGTCCAGAAAGCTACCGCTATCGCCCCGGAATGCTGTTCCTCGGCGTGGACGAACGCGGTCAAGAAGTCGGCATTGAGACGCAACGCCACGCCCTGACGGTCGCCGGGTCTGGAGCCGGGAAGGGTGCCGCCCTGCTCATACCGAATGCCAGACGGTGGACTCAAAATCTGCTGGTGATCGATCCCAAGGGCGAAGTGGCCGCCAACTCATGGCAGGAACGCGAAGCCCTCGGGCAAACGGTCGCCATTCTCGATCCCTTCAAAGTGGCCAAAATCCCGGATCGGCTCCGGGCACGCTTCAACCCGCTCGCGGACATCGACGGGGACACCGAATGGGCACGCTCGATGATCAGGGCAATAGCCGATGGCCTGATCATCTCTTACAACTCCGAGCATATGGAGTTCACGAAAGCCTCCCGCGCAATGTGGGCGGGGTTGCTGTCATATGTGATCGCAGAAGCTCCGCCGGAAAAGCGCAATTTTGCGACCGCTCGTCGCCTTCTCATGCAACCCGAAGAAGAACTCTACAACACCGCCCAGATAATGACGCAATCCGAAGCCTTTGGAGGCATGATCAGGGACGCAGGCGTCTTGATCACGACCGCTCTAAAATCCGATAGAGGTCTCGAAAAATCAGCAATCGGCACCGCCCGGACGGCGACGCTGTGGCTCGATGAACCCAAGATCATAGCCGCGCTCGATGGTCAGTCGTTCAAACTTTCCGATCTGAAAAACGGGGCACTTTCACTCTATCTCGTGCTCCCGCCCGGCAAGATTGCGGACTACGCCGGATTCCTGCGCCTGTTCGTCAAAACTGCCCTGCGCACAATGTCGGAAGAGCTGGCGAGCCACGACGACAAGACAAGACGTGACCGCCGTTGTCTGTTCATGCTCGATGAATTCTACAGCCTTGGAAAACTGGACGATATCACTGAATCCGTGGGGCTGATGCGTGGCTATGGCGTCCAACTCTGGCCGTTCGTCCAGAACTACAGCCAGATTGTCGAACTCTACGGCCAAGAGGCCATGCGGAATTATTTCGAGAACTCAGACGCCGATATCTTCATGGGTGTCAGAGAGGACAAGGCCTGCGAATTTGTGGCAAACAGGATCGGCAAACTGACCCCGGCGGAAACGGGCTTGCAACCCGTGAAGCGCGGATACACCCCGCCCTACATTCCAAAAACGATCACAGGCAAAGCCCCGATCCACGGACTGCGCCGCAGTCTCGAACGCTTCAAGCAACAATGGGCGGCTTCCAAGGCGGCGAAAGAGGAATCACGCTTCACGACCGAACGCGGCGAATATGACCACGGGATGAGGCTGGTCGGAACTCACCGGATTCCTCCTGATGAAATCCGGGAACTCATCGCCTTGGAAGGCTCTGGGAAACCCGCACGATCCATGATCGTCTTTACCCGGACGGGGGCGGCGCTCAATCTCGGCCTTGCCCCACACTTCAAGCGGCGAGAGGAGTGGAAGGCTCCACCCTCTCCCTACTCCCCGAAAGCGCAAGCCCTCAATGCCCTAACCACGACCCGCGAGGCCGAGGAATTCCGCGCCCTCCTGCGCAACTCAACGCCCTCCGAAATCCTGATCACGTTCTTGCTGTTTGCCGTCCTGATCGTGTCTGTGCTGGCGCATTTCAGGCTCTACCAGTGCGGCTTGGATGGCAGGGGCTGTTTTATGCCGGATGGGGGATTGCTTCTGCTCTATCTCGGATCAGCCTCGGGCTGGGTAGTGCTCGGCTGGGTGTTCTGGGAGCATCTCAAAGCCCGAAGTGATCCAAATGCGCTTTAACGCACCTCGCGTTATGCTCACGGATTTCCTTTGGTAGCAGACAAGCAAGCCGAGATGGGACGTTTGAATGAAATGCCCAATTATCGTATTCAAGTTTTTCTAATTCACTCAACGAATTCATGACGGCATCAAATTCAGAATCGCTCATTTTCAGAAAATCTACTTCGCTGAAATATGTGCCTTGTGCCGCGATATAAAATTCCTTGCTAATATTCATAGCTGATTATTACTTATTTCTGGCAAAATAAGCAAAATCTATTGATCATAGTCGTTCTGCCGGGACTTCCTCCACCTCGATCCGGACACGCGCCACGACATAAGCGGGTAACATTCCCACAAATGGGGGATTCCACTTTTCGAAGACGGCTCGGGCTTCGGCCTCGGTCGGCCTGAAGGTGCCCCAGACAAGCGCACCGTCTGGCCGCTCTAGGATGGCGTAGCCCTGAAACCTGCGCGGCTTAGGCGGCATCCTCGGTCTTGTCGGTGCGGGGCAGGATCATGAATTTCCCGGTCAACGCCACACCCTCGGGAAGCTGGCAGGTGAAGCCCTCGCCGTTCTTGTTCGGGAAGGCCACGCCAAGCCGTATCCAGCTTGTCTTTTCTTCCCCGTTTTTGGTCGTGTAGGTGTCAGCTATCAGAATATTGAATGGTTTCTCGCTCATATGTTTCCTTCTGTGAAAATTGAAAATCGTAATGCACTGAATTTTATGTGGAATTCGTCTTATCGCCAAGCAAAAAAGAGGCTGGGGGTTCCACCCCCTACGCCGTGTCAAAGGGTGGGTTCTCGCAATCCTCGCCATGCTCGCCCGTTGGGCTGTGCGTGGCTCCGGGTTGCTCCGCTTCCCGGCTTACGCCGCCTTTGTCACTCTGCCCCCCGCGTTCGCCACGTGGCAGGGGTTCAGGACGCTTTGCGCCTTCACCCTCTGCACCAAGGAAAGAGGCTCGGCGTGATCTGGGTTTTTTTGCATAATCCTAAGTCATGTTCCCTGTTCGATTCTGGCCGAAGGCCGGAACGAACACCCGCCCGAAGGGCGGCACGATGTTCCCCGTCCCGATAGCCATAGACTTGCATCATGCGCAGGAGCCTAGAACCGACGCATAGCGGCGGGCGTAGCGGTAGCGAAGCAGGGCAAAGCCCTTTCGGCTCCAAGCATGGTGCTAGGCTGAATGGCAGGGACGAAAACAAAAAGATTTCATCCGGCGAAGCCGGATTCCGCATTCTTCCCCCTTAAGAAATAAACCTAGATTGGGATTCAGTCCGTCTGGCGGACTCACGTTGTTCGATCAATGCGCCAAGCCGGGAAAGGCTGGCCGCAAGCGCGTTGTCGTCAACCGTCGCAAGTGGCAATTCGGCCATGGACAGGCTGGCAAGGTGCGCCTCGTGGGTGGCCTTCTGAACCTCGAGCGCGTGCGCGTGATCGTCGGGCATCGGCACGGGTAGCCCCATGCGCCCCAGAAGCCGCAAGGCGCGTGCTGGCAGGGACAGGCGATAGGCATTGCTGGTCTGTTGCACCTGCACCCCCCTGCCCTCGTTGCCCGTGGGCACGTAGCGGCGAAGCCAGTCCAAGAAGCCATGCGTGCGAAGTGCCTTCAGGGCACGCACCACGGCATCCCGTGACCGCTTCAGCTTGCGCATGAGGGTTTCAAGGGATGGATCGAGCCGCCCGGTCTTGAAGCTCACGAGATTGGCGAGAAGTTCCAGCACCTCGATCGCCACGGTGCCAAGGTCGCCATTGCGCGAACCGGGGGCGCGGGTGGCGAGTTCATAACGCCTCGCGGCAAGCACGATCTTGCGCACCTCCTGACGATCCGTGCGCCGCCAGAAAACGCCCTCACAGCGTCCGGCCATGCGGGAGTGTCTGCGAACGGGCGTGGAGCGTGGCCGATCCCCTTTCCCGTCCGGGGTGGCCGCGCAAGCGGGTAAGCCTTCGAGTGCTAGTGCCAGTGATTGAAACATGGGTTTTCCTTTCGGTTCAGTGGTTGAACCGCCAAGGCAAAGCCCCTCACAGGCACGGTATGACCCGAAAAAAGGCCAAGCGTCCCCGTGGCAAGAAACCTCTTGCAATCGACCCGGATTTTGGGGAGAATGAATTTGCGAGAGACATTTTCCCCGGTTCACCGGATTATCAGAAGCCCGCCACTGGCGGGTTTTTGTGTTTTAGGCCGCTATAATCTCCTGTCCCGGCGATGAATCACCGGATGACTTCAAAGCGTGCCTGAATATCCCCCTCGCTTCAACGGCCATCTGGAAAGCCTAGGAAATCAAGGCTTTGAATCATCGAGCGATTCCGGCGAGTTCGCCGCGACGTGAAAAATCACGTTTGTGATTCGGCAAATACCCACATTTCCACTTTTGCACATAGGCGCGAATCAGGTAATGTGACTTCATGATTCTGTCGTTCATCAATCAAAAGGGGGGTGTCGGGAAAACGACGCTCGCCATCAACGCGGCGGCGGCTCTGGCCGCGTCTGGTGCTCGGGTTCTTTTGATCGATGCTGACGAACAGAAAAGCGCGTCTGCATGGGCGGCGGTGCGTGGGGACAACCCAGCACCGTTTCAGGTGGTCGGCATGGCGCGGGATAACATGCTCCAAGACGCTGTGCGCCTCGCCGCAAGTTTCGATCATACAGTGATAGACGGGCCTCCGCGTGCTCGCGCGGTAGCCCGTTCGGTGATCATCGCCTCGGATATCGTCGCCATCCCCATTGAGCCATCCGGCCTGTCCACGTGGGCGGCAGATGAGACGGTCAATCAAGTCCGGGAAGCGCAGACGATTAAACCAACCCTATTATGTGGTTTTGTGGTTTCCCGTAAAATAGGGAAAACGGTTATTGGGCGTGAAATCCGCGATATCGCCGCCGAATCTGGACTCCCGATCTTCAAGAGCGAAATCATGCAACGCGTGCCCTTCGCTGAAAGCCTGACCCTTGGGCAAACGATCTTTGAATACGCGCCGGACTCTCCCGGTGCGGCGGAAATCAAAAAGCTAACCCAAGAGATTGAGAGGATGCATGGCCAAGACATTCAAGACAGCCCCGCGCCCGTCCGGTCAGCCAAGCGTTGATCAGATGGCCGCATACGTGCGGAGTGGGGCAGGGAAGGACAAAGCCGAAGAAGAAGCCACGGCGCGTATGTCTGTCGATCTCCCCGAGAGCCTTCATCGTCGCTACAAGGCCGCCTGTGTTCGCGCCGGACTGAAGATGTCGGCGGATGTTACCTCATGGGTCGAGCGTCGCGCAGCAGAGCTCGAAAAGCAGGTCGGCGCGTGACCACATACACACATTACCGCTTTTGTGGTTTTGTGCCTTTAAGAGAAGCAGGCCGCTTAACCGTGCCCGAAGGACGTTCAGCGTGAAGAAGTTACAAGCCGAAAAACCTTACTTCGAGGCCGGGCATGGTAAAATCATCCATGGGGACAGCCTCGATGTCCTCGCAGGATATAAAGCGGCTTCTGTTGACCTGATAATGACAAGCCCGCCCTTCGGATTGGTTCGCCAGAAGGATTACGGCAATGTGGATGCAAACGACTATCTTGCATGGTTCAGAGACTTTGGCGTCCAGTTCCATCGTGTCTTGAAGGATAGCGGCAGCCTCGTAATCGACATCGGCGGCGCATGGAACAAAGGGCAACCAACCCGCAGCCTCTATCATTTCAAGTTGCTGATAATGCTCTGCGAGGAGCTGGGATTTCATCTCGCTCAGGATTTCTATTGGTGGAATCCGTCCCGCCTGCCGACGCCTGCCGAATGGGTGACGGTGCGACGTGTGCGCGTGAAGGACGCTATCAACACCGTATGGTGGCTTTCAAAAACTCCATGGCCGAAAGCGAGCAATAAGAAAGTGTTGCAGCCATACAGCCCGGCGATGAAAACCCTGCTCAAAAACGGATACAAGGCTAAGAAGCGACCATCCGGTCACGACATCAGCGACAAGTTCAGCACCGATAACGGCGCAGCCATCCCGCCGAATCTGATTGCCATCCCCAACACGGAGAGCAACTCATTTTACCTTCGATACTGCGAAGAGCATGGCCTTAAGCCGCACCCAGCACGGTTTCCATCCGAGCTGCCAGAATATTTCATTCGTATGCTGACAGACCCCGGTGACGTTGTAATTGATCCCTTCGGTGGCAGCTGCGTGACGGGTGAAGTGTGCGAGCGGCTAAAGCGTAAATGGACGTGCATCGAAATGCTGCGCGACTACTGCGAGGCTGCGAAGGGGCGTTTCGTTCGGGATTCCGAGATGAGCGCAAAGGCATTTGCAAACCCCGACGATGATAAAAATTATTACCGCCTGCCACGTCCCGGCATCCTGTGGAACGGCGAAGGTGGTGAGCTTCTTCAAAAGGATGGCGGAAAGACACGGCTCCCAAAAGCGGCAAGCCCCGCTACGCCCGTTCTAAAAAAAGAAAGGATGAATAAAAAAGAACCTGTGCTCGTCACAGCGACCGCGGCGAAATAAAAAATGGCTCGGCTTTCAAAACGCCAGTTGCTGCGGATTGTTGAGAGTTCAATCAATAGTAGCGGCTGGAATTTTTTACACTTGCCTGCTAACGGCGAACACCCTGCTCGATATCATCTCTACAAAGATGAAACCGGGTATCGTGTGAAAATATATATCTGGAATATTTCTCACGGTGGCGGCGCAGCTCGCGCCGCGAATGAATACCGAATTCAGATCACAGGTATTCCGAACGCCGCAGGGCGTCAGGAGTTCGTGCCGGAACTTGGCGGGAAAACCCTCATCCTCGGATGGTGGGACGATGTCGGCGTGTTCGCGGGCTTCGATTATACGAAGCACAGCGGAGAATTGGGGGCGTCTCCGTCGATGCAAATCAACGAGGAAACGCTACGCGCCGCACACCTGAGCGGGTTCGCGCCTCACAACAAAGGCAACGGCGAACTGGCTATCGCTTTCCGGCCTGATTTTATTGGTTCGTATATCGAGAATTTAGAAGCCCTGCACGAGTGCGGAGAATCGCCGCAGGCAACGCACATTCTCGATGAAATAGGTGACAACCCGGACGATGTTGATGACGCCGAAATCAGGCGCGAAGTCCCCCCGGAACGTCAGTATGCCGTGATATCAACGAAAAAAGCTCTGCGGGATATCGGCTTCCGTAACCGCGTCCTGAACGCCTACGGCCACAGGTGCGCAATGTGTGGCGTTCAGCTCAAGCTTTTGGATGCTGCACATATCCTGCCCGTCTTTCACGCGGACAGCACGGACGAAACAAGCAACGGCATTTCCCTCTGCACGCTGCACCATCGAGCCTATGACAAGGGCTTTGTGACTTTCGATAGCCGTTATGGAACGCACATCAATGAGCAAATGGCAGCCGAGTTTCGCAGAACCTCGCATGATGGTGGCCTCGACCAGTTCCGAGGAAATCTGAGACCTTTGCTCATTCTACCGCCTGATAGACGCGACAGGCCGAACCCAGATTTTGTGACGGCCACCAATGAAATGCGCGGCTGGAACGTTTGACCCATATATCGGCGGGGTTCGCTCTCACCATTCCTCGGCAAGCAGGATGGTGAGGACGCGGCAGGTCAGGCGGTGTCACTGGGCGAAAGGGGAATTAAATGGATGATGATAAAACGATAACAATAAAAGATGGCAGAACGGTTCGATTAGTTTTCAATGACGGTTCGATCACTGCCCATGATAGCTCTGGAAATAAAATTGGCGAAATCGGTTTCAATATACAGGAAGGCGATGCCCATCATGGGATGCCAGATATCATCGATCTCTATGATGCAGACGTAAACGAAGATTATCGTCGCCAAGGCATAGCCCGGGAAGCTGTTTTATTTGCTCAAGAAATGACTGGGATTGATATCATCACTGCCCCTCATTTCGCCGATACAATGAAGAACAATGGGAATTTTTTGACAAGTGATGGTGCGGCTCTGATCCAAAGCCTACGCCGAGATGGCATTGTGCAATCGCACCAGAACGATAGCGACGACTAGTCGCAAAACCGATCCCTTTTGCAACGCTTTCCGGGGATGAATGAAATCAGGGGCTTGGCTGTCGCAAAACCCTGTTGCAAAATATCAGCATGAAAATCGGATACGCTCGCGTTTCCACGGTCGATCAAAACGCCAATGCACAACGGGACGCACTGGCGGCGGCGGGGTGTGCTCGGGTGATCGTCGATCAGGTTTCCGGGGCGGCGGTGAAACGCCCGAAGCTCGACAAGCTCCTTGACGATCTGAAGCCGGGGGACGTGCTCACGGTCTGGCGGCTGGATCGCCTCGGGCGGTCACTCCCGCACCTGATCGAAGTCGTGCGCGATCTAGAAGGGAAGGGCGCACACCTGCAAAGCCTCACCGAAGGAATCGACACGACAACGGCGCAAGGGCGGCTGACGTTTCACCTCATGGCCGCGCTTGCCGAATTCGAACGCGCCTTGATCGTGGAACGCACACAGGCCGGATTACAGGCGGCAAAAAAACGGGGCGTCGTGGTGGGGCGTCCTCGTCGTCTCACGGCGGCGCAAATCAAACATGCCCGGAAACTGATCGACGCGGGGGAAAGCCCGGCCTCGGTCGCGTCGTCACTGTCTGTGGATCGCTCGACGCTCTACCGGGCTATGAAGTGATTACCTGTCGCGCTCGGGCGGCTTGTCCCGCGTGGGCAGGGTCTTGAACTCACGCGCCGGGTCTGCCGCCTTATTCAAGTCCCTCTTGACCTCGGGCTTTGTCTCGGATGGTGCGCCAAGCTTTTCCCAGTCTGTCTTGGGCACGGGCTTCGCCTCACGCGGCGCGGATAACTTCTCCCAGTCCGTTTTCGGCAAAGGCTTCGCCTCGGGCGATTTGGCGGCTGGCGTCCAGTCCTTGCGGGGCTGGATGGCAACGCGCTCGCCGGCCGGCTTCTCGGCCGCCGGCGCGGGGATATTCTCTAGGCGGCGTTCCGGGGGGCGTGGCGCGTCGCCGGATGGTGACGGGGCAGGGGATGGCCGCGCAACGAATTCCTTGGCCGTGGGGGCTTCCTTGAGCGGCTTGGACGGTTCGGCGGCTTGCTTCCAGTCCTTGGACAACATGGCATGGCTCTCCTGTGGCTGGGTGCGTGCCGCGTATTCTGCGCGGCGACGTTCCCGCATGTCCTCGATGTTCGCAATCTCGTAGCGCGTCCGGTCAACGGGCGGCTTCCGGGAAGGTGCAGGCTCCACGGCCTCCTTGCCGGATTGGGCGCGGATCTTCTGCAAGGAAAGATCCCGCCATTGATCGCGGATCTGCTGACGCTCGGCGTCTTGCCGGGCAATCAGCGCAATCCGCGCCTGATCGAAGCCCGAACGGGCGGCGGCAAGGTCAACCGCGCTCCGTTGCTTGATGCCCGTTATCTCCCGATCAAGGACAGATTTCAGGCGCCCGGCAAGCTCCTGCCGCGCCTTGTTCTGCTGATCGAAAATATGCTGACGCTCGGCATTCTGCCGGGTGATCAGCGCAGTCCGCGCCTGATCGAAACTCGAACGGGCGGCGGCAAGCCCCGCCGTGCGCTGTTCCTTGATGCCCGTTATCTCCCGGTCAAGGATCGATTTCAGACGCTCGGCAAGCTCCTGCCGGGTCATGCTCTGGCGTGCCTCGAATGCGGCCTTGCGTGCCTGTGACGAAAACACATTCGAGAACGTGGCCGACAACGTGCCACGGTTGCCAAGCTGGCCGCTGATGCGCTGATGCGTCGTCGCGTCAAGCGCGTTGGCAATGACCCCGCTCAAGGTCTGCTCGCGCTGTTTGAAAGCCGCTTCCGCTTTACTCTTTTCCCGGAAATACTGCGCCCAGATGGGCTTGCATTCGGCCTTGTGGAGCGCAACCGCCCGATCAATCTCAAGACGCCGGGCGGCGAGTGCCCGGCCTTTCGCGGCCTTATAGGACGCCGAAAGGCTGTCCCATTCTGCGCGGTGCTGGGCTTTCTTGGAATCCCATTCCGCCTTGCACTGTTCCCCGAAAAACTGTCCCCAGATAGGCTTGCAGTCGGCCTTATGGCGTTCAACCGCCTTCCCGATCTCAAGACGCCGGGCGGTGAATGCCTGATCCTTCGCGGCCTTGTAGGACGCCGAAAGATTGTCCCATTCCGTCCGGTGCCGGGCTTTCTGGTCTTGCCCGGCCTGTGCCAACTGCGCGGCCTTCGTCTTGGGTTTGGCCTGTTCGGCCTGTGCCCGCTTCTCCTGCGCGTATGCCTGGCGTTGCACCTGGTCGAACTGTTCCCGAAGCTGGCGTTTTTCCTCGCGCTTCGGGGTGACGATCCTGCCTCGCTCGCGTTCGTATTCGTTCGCCCAATCGGACAATTTCAGGCGGTCATTGCTGGTCGTCAGCATCTTCCCGGTTTCAGGATGAACCCGGTTGAGGATCACATGCACATGGGGATGATTGCGCTCCATGTGGCAGACGATCACCGCTTGATGATCCTCGGCTTCTAGAACCTTCAAGGAT